>LXYH01000060.1 GCA_001650895.1 Rhodobacteraceae bacterium EhC02 | reverse complement strand
CAGCTATGGCGTCGATGAGGTGCATGCCGGCATCGGCATCACCGGCGTCGTGGGCATCATCTCCGGGCGTGGCGGCAAGGATGGGGGCGGCAAGCGGGTGGGCCTTCGGGCCGACATGGATGCGCTGCCGATCCACGAGCAGACGAACCTGCCCTATTCCTCGAAGAATGCAGGGAAAATGCATGCCTGCGGCCATGACAGCCACACGACGATGCTTCTGGGCGCGGCCAAGCACCTTGCCGCCACCCGCAACTTCGACGGCACGGCGATCATGATCTTCCAGCCGGCCGAAGAAGGCCTGGGCGGCGCGCGCGGCATGCTCAAGGACGGGCTGTTCGACCGCTTCCCCTGTGACGAGATTTACGGCATGCACAATTCGCCCAATGGCCAGCCCGGCACCGTGGGTATCTGCAAGGGTGCCGCCATGGCGGGGGCCGCCTTTTTCGACATCACCGTGACCGGCAAGGGCAGCCATGCCGCCATGCCGCAGCAATCGCGCGATGCGCTGGTCACGGCCTCGGCGCTGGTGGGCCAGTTGCAGACCATCGTGGCCCGCAACGTCGCACCGCTGGATACCTGCGTGCTGTCCGTCACCCAGATCCACGCGGGCAGTGCCTATAACGTGATCCCCGAAACCGCCCATATCTGCGGCACGATCCGCTACTTCAAGGACTCGGTCTACGAGATCGCGGAAACCCGCATGAAGGAAATCTGCGCCGGTTTCGGCGCGGCCTTCGGGGCCGAGATCAAGCTCGACCTGCGCAATGTCTTCGACGTGCTCATGAACGATCACGCCCTGTCCGACGCCTATATGGATGCCGCGCGCGACATCGTCGGCGAAGAGATGATCAGCCGCACCGACGAACCCGCGACCGGGTCCGAGGATTTCGCCGACATGCTCAAAGTCGTGCCGGGTGCCTATTGCCGCGTGGGCCATACCGGCAACGTGCCGCTGCACAACCCCGGCTTCGTGCTGGGCACCGAGGTTCTGCCGGTCGGTGCCTCGATCATGGCGCGCGTTGTGGAACGCCGCCTGCCGTTGTCGGAGGCCGCCGGATGAACCCGCTCGACCTGCCATTCGACGCCGATGACATGGTGGAACGGCTCAGGCCATGGATCGAATGCGAAAGCCCGACCTATGACGCCGATGCCGTCAACCGGATGATGGACCTTGCCGCCTATGACCTGACGGTCGCGGGTGCCGTGGTCGAACGCATCCCCGGACGGATGGGCTTTGGCGGTTCGGTCCGCGCGCGCTTTCCGCATCCCGATTTCGGCAAGCCGGGCATCCTGATCGCGGGCCACATGGATACGGTCCACCCCATCGGCACGCTGGAAAAACTGCCCTTCAAGCGTGAAGGCGGCATCTGCTACGGCCCGGGCATCATGGACATGAAGGGCGGCAATTTCATCAGCCTCGAGGCGATCAAGGCGCTGGCTGCGGCGGGCATGCAGACACCGCTGCCCGTGACGGTCCTTTTCACCCCGGATGAAGAGGTGGGCACGCCATCCACCCGCGACCTGATCGAGGCCGAAGCCGCCAAGAACAAGTATGTCCTTGTCCCCGAACCCGCCAAACAGGACGGCGGCGCGGTGATCGGCCGCTATGCCATCGCGCGCTTCAACCTGCGCACGGTGGGCCGCCCCAGCCATGCCGGGTGGGCCCTGTCCGAAGGCCGGTCGGCGATTGCCGCCATGGCCAAGAAGATCCTCGAGATCGAGGCGATGACCTCGGACGATTGCACCTTCTCGGTGGGTGTGATCCACGCCGGGCAATGGGTGAACTGCGTGTCCTCGTCATGCGAGGCGCAGGCCCTGACCATGGCCAAGACCCAGGAAGATCTTGATCGTGGCGTTGCCGCCATGATGGCGCTTCAGGGCGAGGAAAACGGCGTGACCTTCGAGGTGACGCGCGGCGTGACCCGCCCCGTGTGGGAACCCAACCAGCCCGGCACAATGGCGATGTTCGATATCGCCAAGGACATCTGCGCCGAACTGGGGTTCGAACTGACTGGTGCCAGCTCTGGCGGCGGCTCGGACGGGAACTTCACCGGCTACATGGGCATTCCGACGCTGGATTCCATCGGTGTGCGCGGCAAGGGCCTGCATACGCTGGGCGAACATATCGAAGTCTCCAGCCTGCCCGAACGGGCCAAGCTGACGGCGGCCCTTCTGATGCGCCTGCAGTAGACAAGGAACCGCGCGGGCAGGGGGGCGCCCACCCGCGCGGATACCCGATCCCGATTGCGACAGGCCCCGCCCCTTGCTAGACAGGATGCATGAACCGGCAATCGCCTCAGAAGAAAAGCGGCTGGCGCGGGTCCGAGGACCTGTGGCTCAACGCAGCTTATGATCTTCTGATCGACAAGGGGGTCGATGCGGTCAAGGTGCTGCCGCTGGCGGAAACGCTGGGTCTGTCACGCACCAGTTTCTATGGCCATTTCGACAGTCGCGAGGCGCTGCTGGCCGCCCTGGTCAACCGCTGGCGCGACAAGAACACCGGCAACCTGATCCGGCAGACGCAGTCCTATGCCGAAACCATCACCGAGGCCGTGTTCAACATCTTCGATTGCTGGCTGAGGCCCGATCTTTTCGACGCGCGTTTCGACCATGCGATCCGCAACTGGGCCCTGGGCGATCCCGGCCTGCGCGCGATCCTTGAACAGAATGACAGCGACCGGATCGACGCGATCCGCGGCATGTTCGAACGCTTCGGCTATGATGCGGACGATGCGCGCATCCGCGCCTACACGATCTATTACACGCAAGTCGGCTATGTCTCGATGATGGTGCAGGAAGAGACGCGCGTGCGTATCGATCGCATGCCCAATTATATCGTGGTCTTCACCGGGCACAGCCCCACCTCGTCCGAGGTGGAAAGGTTCCGTGCCCGGCATCTGCCCGGCCCCGCGCGACCCCGCGCCAAGCGGCAGAAAGCCTGATCAGGCCTCGACCTCGACCTTGCCGATGGGATGCGAACAGCAAGCCAGGATATAGCCCTCGGCCACGTCTTCGTCGCTGATGCCGCCGTTATGGACCATGTGCACCTCGCCCGACAGTTTGCGGATCTTGCAGGTGCCGCAGATGCCGAACTGACAGCCCGAGGGGATGTTCAACCCCGCGCCCCGCGCGGCGGACAGGACCGTATCGGTCTGCGCGCAGCGGGCCGACAGGCCGGCGGCGGCAAAGATCACCTCGGCGCCGACATCCTCCTGCGGGATCACGTCGTCGAATTCGGTCAGTTCGGCCACCGTTTCAGCGGGCGCATGGAAGCTTTCCTGATGATAGCGCGTCATGTCGAACCCCAGCGCGTTCAGCATGTCGCGCACGGATTGCATGAAGCTGTCCGGCCCGCAGCAATAGACATCCCGCTCAAGGTAGTCGGGCGCCATCAGGCCCAGCATCAGCTGGTTGAACCGCCCGCGATAGCCGGTCCAGACCTCGTAGGGGTCTTCCTGGCTGACCACGAAATGCAGCTTCAGCCCCTGCACGCGGCTGGCCATGTATTCCAGCCGCTTGCGAAAGATCATCTCGGACGGGCGGCGCGCGCATTGGATGAAGGTCATGTCGGGGTCCTCGCCCCGCTCGAACAGGGTTGCGGCCATCGACATCACCGGCGTCACGCCCGACCCTGCCGAGATGAACAGGTATTTCCCTTCGGGTTGCGGCGGCAGATGGAACAGGCCCGCCGGGCCATAGGCGCGCAGGCGCATCCCCGGTTTCAGGTTCTCCATCATCCAGCGGCCCGCCACGCTGTCGGGTCCCGGCTTGACCGTGACCGAGACATAGGCGTTCACCACCGGGCTGCTGGAGATCGTGTAGGTCCGCTGGATCGCCCCGCCCGGAAGCGGCAATTCCAGCGTCAGGAACTGCCCCGCGCGATAGACGAATGTCGCCCCCGAAGGCGGGCGGAACACGAAGGTCCGCACACCGGGGGTCTCGGGCACCACGGCCACGCATTCCAGCGGCTCGCTGTCCTGCCAGACGGGTGTATCGGCGCGGGGCATCGGGATCATCGGCTCACTCCGCCGCCATATCGGCATGCGGGCGCGCCGGCCCGGTCAACCGCCGCTGCATCGTGTTCGCATACCAGTCGACGAACTGGATCACGCCGCTTTCCTGCTTTTGGGAATAGGGCCCAGGCATATAGGCGGGTGAATCGATACCCTTCTGGTTTTCCTCGACAATCCGGCGATCTTCATCGTTGGTGTGAATCCAGACCTCGGTCAGGCGGTTCAGGTCGTAATCCACGCCTTCCACCGCATCCTTGTGCACCAGCCATGTGGTCGTCACCTGGGTTTCGCGCACCGAAACGGGGATCACGCGGAACAGCAGCACCTGATCCGACAGGAAATGGTTCCAGGTGTTGGGGTAATGGAAAAACAGGCAGGTTCCCGCGTTGTCGAAAGGCACGCTGCCCACGCGCCGCGCCACAGCCGCCTTGCCATCCATCGTATAGCTGACCGCCGCCCCCAGGAAGGGGATGCGCACCAGCCGCCACTGATCGTCAGGATCGGCCACATAGCGCGACGGCAGGCCAGCCTCCTCGCAGCGCTCCACATGTGCCAGACCGGCGGGGGACGAGATGCTGTCATCCGCGCCCACAAGGTCGGGATCGTCGTTGAACGTCCTGCACAGCGAGGGGTGAGAGCCCGAGCAGTGATAGCATTCGCGGTTGTTCTCCAGCACCAGCTTCCAGTTGGCCTGCTCGACGATCGTGCTTTGATGCGCCACCTTCAGCTGGTGCATGTCATGAGGCGCGGCATAGCGGGCCAGTTGCGCCGCCACGGGGGCGAAATCGGGTGCCTCCTCGGCGAGGCAGACAAAAACCATCCCCCCGGCCTCGGCGCAGTGCACGCCGCGCAGCCCGTGATCCTGCGGCTTGAAATCCGGCCCCATATCGCGGGCATACAGCAGCTTGCCGTCCAGCTCGTAGGTCCATTGGTGATAGGGGCAGACCAGCTTGGGCGCGGCGCCCTTGTCGGCTGAACAGATCCGGCTGCCGCGATGCCGGCAGGAGTTGTGGAAAGACCGGATCGTGCCATCGGCCCCGCGCACGATGATGATCGAATAGGCCCCGACCTGCAGGGTCACATAGGATCCGGTCTTGGGCAGTTCGGCCGCGGCAATCGCGAACAACCAGTCACGATACCAGATATTCTCCATATCCGCCGCGAACAGCGCGGCATCGGTATAGAAGGGACGGGGCAGGGAATGCGCCGGCTTGCGCTGCGCCAGAAGGGACTGAAGTTCGGAATCGTCAAGCATGACAGTGATCCTATGGGAGGGATGGAGGGTTATGGTTGATCAAAGGCAAGTGATTTCTACCCTGCATGGTCAGATGTCCTTGACCAGACGCAGCGCATCGTAGATCGCGGCATGGGTGTTGCGGGCGGCCACCGCATCGCCGATGCGGTAGAGAACGAACTGATCCTGCGCGGCCTGCCAGGGCTGCGCGCGCCCGGCGATCAAGGCATCCTGATCCACCGCGCCCTTGTTGGCCGATTGCGGTTTCAGATCGAAATACAGCTCGTCCAGCGGCAGGGTGCCGTGGTTGACGACGATCTGGTCGAAATCCCGTGTCTCGCGGTGGCTGGAATAGTCCGTGCCGATGACCGCGCTAAGCTGATTGCCATTCTTCTGCACCGCCTTCAGCCTGTAAGTCACTGTAAAGCGGACATCCTTGTCCTGCAGGCTGCGCATGTAGGGCACCAGGTTCATCGCCATCACATCGGGGGCAAAGCTGCGGTCGGGGGTCATCACCTCGACATGGGCACCGCTGCCCGCGATAACCTCGGCGGCCTGCAGGGCCGCATGGTCGCCCGCATCGTCATAGACCAGGACGCGGGCACCCGGTTTCACATCGCCCGCGATGATATCCCAGGACGACACCACCAGGTCATTGCCATCCTCCAGCACCTCGGTGTGCGGCATGCCGCCCGTTGCCACGATCACGACATCCGGGCTTTGCGCCATGATGTCAGAGGCTTCGGCATAGGTGTTGAAGTGGAAGGTCACCTCGCGCGCGGCACATTGCGCCATGCGCCAGTCGATGATCCCGATCATCTCGCGCCGCCGCGCCGATTGCGCGGCCAGACGCAACTGGCCGCCGGCATCGGGGGCCGCCTCGAACACCGTGACCCTGTGACCGCGCATGGCGGCGACGCGCGCGGCCTCAAGCCCCGCGGGCCCGGCGCCCACCACGACCACGTGCTTTTGCACGGGCGCGGGCGCGATCATGTCGTCCTGCGGCATGCTCAGTTCGCGGCCCGTGGCGGCGTTATGGGTGCACAGCGCATCCCCCGCCTGATAGATCCGGTCCAGGCAGTAGTTCGCGCCGACGCAAGGCCGAATGTCTTCCTCGCGGCCTTCGATGATCTTGGTCACGATCAGCGGATCGGCCATGTGGGCGCGGGTCATCCCCACCATGTCCAGCTGCCCCGAGGCCACGGCATGGCGCGCCGTCGCCACATCGGGGATGCGCGCGGCATGGAAGGTGGGCAGGCCCACCTCGGCACGGATGCGGCCCGCGAAATCCAGATGGGGCGCGGATCGCATCCCCTGCACCGGGATCACATCGGTCAGCGCCGCATCGGTATGGATCTGGCCTCGGATCACGTTCAGGAAATCGACGCCCGCCTCCTTGAACATATGTCCAATGGCGATCCCCTCATCGGTGGCAATGCCGCCCTCTGCCGCCTCATCGGCGACATAGCGCATTCCCAGCAGGAAACGGTTGCCCACGCGCTTGCGGCAGGCGCGGTAAACCTCCAGCGCGAAACGTGCGCGATTCTCCAGCCCGCCACCCCAGGGGGCATCCAGCACATTGGTCAGCGGCGACATGAACTGGTCCATCAGGTGGCCGTAGCATTCGAATTCAACCCCATCGAGGCCCGCTGCCTGCATCCTTTCGGCGGCATCGGCGTAATCCTGGATGATGCGGTCGATCTCGTGATCCTCGATGATCTTGGGAAAGGCACGGTGCGCGGGCTCGCGGAAGGGGCCGGGTGCCACGACGGGCAACCAGTCGCCCTTGGCCCAATGGGTGCGGCGCCCCAGATGCGTCAACTGGATCATCACGGCGCAGTCATGTGCATGGCAGGCATCCGCGATGTTGCGCATCCATGGCACCACCTCGTCCTTGTAGGCCAGCACGTTGTTGAACACGGGCGGCGAGTTGCGCGACACCGCCGCCGAACCCGCCGTCATGGTCAGCGCCACACCCGCGCGGGCGCGGGTTTCGTGATAGGCGCGATAGCGGTCCTTGGGCATCCCGTCCTCGGGATAGGCCGGTTCGTGACTGGTGGTCATGATCCGGTTCTTCAGGGTCAGATGGCCCAGCTGGTAAGGTTGCAGCAAGGGGTCCTTGGTGGCGGTCTGGGTCATCGGGGGCTCCGTCGGAATCACGTGGATGGGCCGCGCGAACCGCGCGGATCACGGATGATCCTGACCGAGCGCCGATACACCGTCACCCACAAAAGCGACAGTGGTGTCGGATTTTTCGACGTCGGTGTTCTTGTCCCTGCCCGCATGGCCGATCCCCGGTTTTCATGCGGGCCAGAATAGCCCGCATTTGCAAGGGATCAGCCGCCGAAAACGACGCTCCGTTCCGGTCCTGCGAAGCGGGCGCGCAGGGTGTCGCCTTTCAGCTCTTCACGACTTCGGGGATGCGGCCGGCCGGGGGCGTGTTGCGGCTGCGCTGGCTGGTCACGCGCCCGTCGATGATGGTCATGCCCACGCCGGGCAGGTTGCCCAGTTGCACCGACTCCAGGATCGTCTTGCCCGGCGCGTGCTGCGCCTGGTCCATCAGCACGAAATCGGCGCAAAGCCCGGCCTCGATCATGCCGGTGTCCAGTTCGCGCATCCGCGTGGTGTTGCCCGTCCCGAAGCAGAAGGCCACCTCGGCGGGCACATTGCCCAGGCTCGACAGCATGGCGATCATCCGCAGGATGCCCAGTGGCTGCACCCCTGACCCGGCCGGTCCATCGGTGCCAAGGATCACCTGATCCAGCTTGCCCAGCTCGCGTGTGGTGTTCAGCGTCAGAAGGGCCGCGCGCTCGTTGCCGTTGTGCACGATCTCAAGCCCCGCCTTGCAGCCTTCGCACAGGCAGATGATCTGGTCGTCGGGCAGGGCGGAATGGCCGCCGTTGATATGACCCACCACATCGGTGCCGGTCTCCAGCACCATGTCGGCGTCGATCAGCCCCGATCCGGGGATCGATGGCCCGCCGGTGTGGATCGTGCTCTGGATGCCGTATTTGCGCGCCCAGTCCACCATCTGCCGCGCGGTCTTGCCGTCCTTGACGGTGCCCAGCCCCACCTCGCCCAGCAGCTTGACGCCCGCCTTTGCCAGATCGGCGAAATCCTCTTCGACCATGCCGTGTTCGATCACGGGCGCACCTGCATGTACCTTGACGCCCGAGGGGCGGAAATTCTCGTACCAGCGCTGCGAGGCGATCGCCATCGCCTTCAGACCCACGATATCCTTGGGCCGTCCCGGCATATGCACCTCACCCGCCGAGATCAGCGTCGTGACCCCGCCATGCAGCGTCGAATCGATCCAGTGCAACTGCTGTTGCCGTGGCGTGTAATCGCCCACCACGGGATGCACATGGCTGTCGATCAGGCCGGGGCAAAGCGTACAGCCATTGGCGTCGATCAGCGTGTCGGCGCCCTCGGTGTCCATGTCCTTCTCGTGGCCCCAGCCGGTGATCTTTCCACCCACCGCGATCAGGCAATCGCCGTCCAGAATGGGCTGTTCGATCTTGCCGGACAGGATCAGGCCGATGTTGCGGATGACAAGCTTGTGGGTCGCATCAAGCGTCGGGGCGGTTGCGTCTGCCATGGGTTCCCTCTCTTCTGACTTGTTAGAACGCTAACAGAAACCTTGCACCGATCAAGAGGGCAGCTTGCAGGTGCCATACCAAGGCCGTTGACAGGTTATTTGTTTGTATACTAACAAAAAGAAAATCGATCCGTCAGCCGGAGGCCCCATGTCCCTGACCGAAATCCCCCAGACCGCCGCCTTTCCCGTCCCCGAAGGCATGTTTGCCGAAACCGTGACCGAGGTGCAGCATTACACCGACCGGCTGTTCCGCTTCCGCATCACGCGCCCGGCGTCCTTCCGGTTCCGGTCGGGCGAGTTCGTGATGATCGGCCTGCCCAATGCCGCCAAGCCGGTGATGCGCGCCTATTCCATCGCCTCGCCCGCCTGGGATGAAGAGATCGAGTTCTATTCGATCAAGGTCCCCGGCGGCCCGCTGACCGAACATCTGCAAAAGATCAAAGTGGGCGATACGGTGCTGATGAAGAAAAAGCCCACCGGCACGCTGGTTCTGGATGCGCTGCTGCCCGGCAAGCGGGTCTACATGTTCGCCACCGGCACCGGCATCGCACCTTTCGCCAGCCTGATACGCGATCCCGAGACCTACGAGAAATTCGAACAGGTCATCCTGTGCCATACCTGCAGGGACGCGGCCGAGCTGACCTACGGGCAGGATCTGGTCCGCGACCTGCGCGCCGATCCGCTGGTGGGCGAGATGGCGGGCGGCCTGATCCATTACGCCACGACCACGCGCGAGGCCACGGCGCGGATGGGGCGGCAGACCGACCTGATGGCGTCGGGTCAGATCTTCACCGATCTTGGCCTGCCGCCCATCGATCCGGCCACTGATCGCGGGATGATCTGCGGCTCGATGGCGATGCTGCGCGATACCAAGGCGGCACTGGAAGGCTTCGGGCTTGTCGAAGGGTCGAACAGCATGCCGGCAACCTTCGTGGTCGAACGTGCTTTCGTGGGCTGATCCTCACATTTGATTTGACAGCCGGGGCTGTGCCGATTTCTTATTCGTGTGCAAACAAAATTCAGACCGCCCGCAAAGGCGGCAGACAACGGGGAAGCTGCGATGGGATATCTTGTTGCCGCATCATTGTCCGAGGCGCTGGATGCGCTGGGCCGTCCTGATGCCGCGGTGATCGCGGGCGGGACCGACTGGTTCCCCGCGCAGGGGTCGCGTCCTCTGAAGGGGGATCTGGTCGATATCACCCGCGTGCCGGGGCTGCGCGGGATCACGCAGGACGCGGGCGGCTGGCGCATTGGCGGGGCCACCACGTGGACGGACCTGATCCGCGCCGATCTGCCCCCGGCCTTCGACGGGATCAAGGCGGCCGCGCGCGAGGTGGGATCGATCCAGATCCAGAACGCGGGCACCGTGGCGGGCAACCTTTGCAATGCCTCGCCCGCCGCCGATGGCGTGCCGCCACTTCTGACGCTGGGCGCGGTGGTCGAACTGGCCTCGACCCGTGGCATCCGGCGCATGGGCCTGTCCGAATTCCTGAAAGGTCCGCGCCAGACCGCGCGCATGCCGGGCGAGGTGCTGACCGCGCTGATCATCCCCGATCTGCCTGTCGGCGCGCAGGGGACTTTCCTGAAACTGGGGGCGCGGCACTATCTGGTCATCTCGATCGCCATGGTCGCGGCCCTTGTCACGCTGGATCGGGGGCGGATCGTACAGGCGGCGGTGGCTGTTGGGTCCTGTTCCGCCACCGCGCAACGTCTTCCCGCGCTCGAGGCAGACCTGACAGGTCGCAGCGCCGCAGATGTGCTGGCCGCAGGTGCGGGCGTGATCCTGCCTGCGCACCTTGCGCCGCTGGCGCCCATCGGCGATGTGCGCGGCAGCGCCGACTACCGGATGGAGGCCGCGTCGACGCTTTGCGCCCGCGCGCTCCACATGGCGATAGAGCAGGGGGGACAATCCCATGGATAAGCGGACCGCACCGGATCTGACCGCCTTTCACCTGAATGGCCAGGTGGTCGAGGTCGCAGCCGACCCCGGCGAGCGCCTGTCCCATGCCCTGCGTGAAAGGCTGGGGGCCAAGGACGTCAAGATCGGCTGCAACGCGGGCGATTGCGGGGCCTGCACGGTGCTGGTCGATGGTGCGCCGGTCTGCGCCTGCCTGATGCCGGTGCAACAGGCCGCGGGCGCAAAGGTCGAAACGCTGACCGGTCTGGTCAAGGCCGATCCGCATGCCGACAGGCTGGTGAACAGCTTTCAGGCGCATCAGGCCGCGCAATGCGGTATCTGTACGCCGGGCATGATGGTGTCCGCCGTGGCGCTGCTGCGCGCGCAATCCGCGCCCGATGCCGCACAGGTACAGGACGCGCTGGGCGGGGTGCTGTGCCGCTGCACCGGCTATCGCAAGATCATCGATGCGGTGGTCGAGGCCGGGGCAGGGCATGCGCCCGCGCCGGAAGGCTCGGGCGATGTCGGCACCACGATCCGCCGGCTGGACGGTCTGCCCAAGGTCACCGGCACTGAGGCTTTCGGCGACGATGTCGCCCCGCCCGATGCGCTGGTGCTGCGGGTGATCCGTTCGCCCCATGCCCATGCGGGTTTCACCTTCGGCGATCTCGATGGTTTCCGCGCGGCCAATCCCGGTATCGTCGCGGTGCTGACAGCGGCCGATGTGCCGGGTCTCAATGCCTTCGGCGTGATCCCCGGCTTCATCGATCAGCCCGTCTTTGCCGTGGATCACGTGCTTTTCCGGGGCGATGCGGTGGCCGCCGTCGTGGGCGATGCCGCCACCATGGCCCGTTTCGATCCCGCCGATTTCCCCGTGACATGGGAGCCGCGCCCCCCGCTGATGGAGGTCGAGGACGCTCTCGCCCCCGGTGCGGCGCAACTGCATCCGGGGCGCGCGCACAACATCATGTGCGGCGGCCATGTCGCCTGCGGCGATGCCGAGGCGGCACTGGCCCGCGCCGATGTCACGGTCGAGGGGCAGTTCACCACCGTCTTCGTGGAACATGGCTATATCGAACCCGAGGCCGGTTTCGCCATGATGGACGGTGACCGCGTCGTGGTGCAGGCCTGTACCCAGGCCCCGGTGATGGACCAGGATGCGCTGATGCAGATCCTCGCCCTGCCGCGCGAGCGTATCCGCATCGTGCCCACGGCGGTGGGCGGTGGCTTCGGCTCCAAGATCGACGTGTCGCTGCAACCCTTCCTGGCGCTGGCCGCGATCAGGACAGGCCGTGCCGTGCGCATGACCTATGAACGCGTCGAGACCATGCAATCCACCACCAAGCGCCATCCGGCCGCCATTTCCATGCGGATCGGGGCCAGCCGCGACGGGCGGCTCTGCGGCATGACCTTCGACGGGGACTTCAACACCGGGGCCTATGCTTCGTGGGGGCCGACCGTCGCCAACCGCGTGCCGGTCCATGCCTCGGGTCCCTACCGGGTGGCCGATTACCGCGCCACAACACGGGCGGTGAACACCAACTGTGTGCCCGCAGGCGCGTTTCGCGGCTTTGGCGTGCCTCAATCGGCGGTGGCGCAGGAAAGCCTTTTCGACATGCTGGCCGCCCGTCTGGGGATGGATGCGCTGGAATTCCGCATCCTCAATGCCCTCGACAACGGTGTGCCGACCGTCTGCGGACAGGTCTTTGCGCAGGGCGTCGGCGTCAAACCCTGCCTTGAGGCGCTGCGCCCCGCATGGGCTGCGGCGCAGGCCGATTGCGACACCTTCAACGTCGCGCATGCCACCCGCAAGCGCGGTGTGGGGGTCGCGGCAGGCTGGTATGGCTGCGGCAATACCTCGATGCCCAACCCCTCGACCATCCGGGCGGGTCTGCGCGCCGATGGCACCGTCGTGCTGCACCAGGGCGCGATGGATATCGGGCAGGGGTCCAACACCGTGATCCCGCAGATCTTCGCCCGCGCCTTCGGCGTGCCGGTGCATGACATCGCGCTGATCGGGGCCGATACCGACCTGACACCCGACGCGGGCAAGACCTCGGCCAGCCGCCAGACCTTCGTGACCGGCAACGCCGCGCGCCTCGCGGGCGAGGCGCTGCGCAAGGCCGTTCTTGGGCAGGTCAACGCCAGCCCCGATGCGGTGATCACCCTTGATACCGCAGGGCTGACCGTCACCGATGGCGCGCAGACCTTCACCCTCGATCTGGCGCGGCTTTCCCCGAACCCCGCAG
Source organism: Rhodobacteraceae bacterium EhC02 (assembly GCA_001650895.1). Classification (GTDB taxonomy): domain Bacteria; phylum Pseudomonadota; class Alphaproteobacteria; order Rhodobacterales; family Rhodobacteraceae; genus Seohaeicola. The sequence goes on along the minus strand of LXYH01000060.1, from coordinate 48,183 downwards.
GCTATGTGCTGGAGGTGGCCGAGACCTACGATCCCCCCACCAAGCCGCTCGACAAGAACGGGCAGGGCGAACCCTATGCGCAATACGGCTATGCCGCCCATCTGGTGGTGGTCGAGGTGGATATCCCCCTTGGCCGGGTGCGTCCGCTGCGCTTCGTCGCGGCCCATGATGTGGGGCAGGCGATCAATCCGCTCCTGGTCGAGGGGCAGGTCCATGGTGGCATTGCACAGGGCCTCGGCATGGCGCTGATGGAGGAATACATCCCCCACCGGACAGAGAACCTGCACGACTACCTGATCCCCACCATCGGCGACGTGCCCCCCATCGAAACCCTGATCGTCGAGGTGCCCGATGCCCATGGCCCTTACGGGGCCAAGGGCCTGGGTGAACATGTGCTGATCCCCACCGCGCCCGCGATCCTCAACGCCATCGCGCATGCCACCGGTGCGCGGATCACACGCCTGCCCGCCACCCCTGCAAGGGTGCGCGCCGCGCTGAAGGAGGCCGGACATGCCTGACGACAACGCGCCCGATACCGTGGCCAGCGCGGCCGCCGAGAAAATCCGCTGCGATGCCTGCCCGGTGATGTGCTACATCGCCGATGGCAAGGCTGGCGCCTGCGACCGTTACGCCAACCATGGCGGCGAGTTGGTGCGCCTTGATCCCCTGACCGTGATCCAGGGCGGTGCGCAGGCCGTGGCCTTTCTGGACCAGGGCGAGAATGCCCAGGACTGGGATGGCGACGTGATCCAGGGCAACCGCACCTTCGTGACTGCCGTGGGCGCGGGCACCACCTATCCCGATTACAAACCCGCCCCCTTCATCGTCAGCCAGCAGGTCGAGGGCGTCGACATGGTCACCGTCGTGACCGAGGGCATCTTCAGCTATTGCGGCGTCAAGGTGAAGATCGACACCGACCGCCACATCGGGCATGAGCGCGCGATTGTGCGTGTGGAAGGCGAGGCGATCGGTCATGTGATGACCGCCGAATACGGCTCCAAGATGCTGTCGCTGGGCGGGGTGGAACACCTGACGGGCGGCTCGAAGAAAGAAGGCCGCGTGACCTGCGACGCGCTGATGCGCCTGTGCAACCGCGAAGCCGTGGAAATGCAGATCGACGAGGGCGTGACCATCGTGGTGCAGGCGGGCCATGCGCCCATCATCAACGGTGTGCCGGAAAAGCTGATGCGTGTGGGCTGTGGCTCGGCCACCATCGGCATGTTCGCCAAGCAATGGCACGGCCATGTCGACGAGGTGGTGGTCGTCGATGACCATATCACTGGCGTGCTCAGCGAACACGAGGCCGGCAAGGGCCTCGACATGCGCCTTTCGGGCATCAAGGTGAAGGGGCGCAAATCCACGCCCGGTCGCTATTTCCAGGTGGCGGATCCCGGCACCGGCTGGGGCGGCACCAATGTCGAAGACCCGCTGACCATCCTCAAGCCCGCCGATCCGAAACTGGCATGGCCTGGCCTGCGCCTGCTGATGATCTCGACCACCGGGGAGCAATGGGCCTATTACATCCTTGATGAAAACCTTGTCCCGCAACCGGCCGACATCACGCCGCCGCTGCTGGCCACGGCTGAACGGATCGCGGAAAACTGCGAACCTTCGCTTTGCTCGGTCCTCTTCATGGGCGGCGCGGGCGGCAGCTTGCGCGCGGGCGTCACCGAGAACCCGGTGCGGCTGACCCGGTCGGTCAAGGATGCGCTGACCTACGTGTCCTGCGGCGGGGCAGAGGCCTATGTCTGGCCCGGTGGCGGCATCACCGTGATGGCCGATGTGATGGACATGCCGACCAATTCCTTCGGTTATGTGCCGACACCCGCGCTTGTGGCTCCGATCGAATTCACCCTGCGGCTGACCGATTACGCGGCACTTGGCGGGCATGTGGATCATGTCCGTCCGGTCCAAGAGGTCCTGACCCCCGCGATCCGCAAGCTCTTGCCCAACATCAGCCAGCCAGACCCGCATGATCCGCAGAACTACCGCTGGCGGCCTGACCGCAAGGGCAGGCGCTGATGGTGCCGGTCGCGGCCCTTCTGGCCGATGGCCGGTTGCATCTGCAACACGGCCCCATCGACCTTGTGATCGGGGTCGAGGCGCAGGATGACGCCCGCAGCAAAGCCTATCGCGCCGCGCGCGACCGTTTCGCCACCGTGCTTGATGAACTTGTCCCCGAACTGCCGGTGCTGCGCGCGCCCCTCGGCGGGGTTCCGCAGGGATTGATCGCCCGCCGCATGCACCGCGCCTGCATGGGCGTGGCGCAGGGCGATTTCATCACCCCTATGGCCGCCGTCGCCGGATCGGTCGCGGATGAGGTGCTGGCCGCCATGCTGGCCGCCGTGCCGCTTGCCCGCGCCCATGTGAACAACGGCGGCGATATCGCGCTGCATCTGGCACCCGGCGCGGACTACCGCGCGGCAATTGCGGGGCTGGACGGGCAACTGGCAGGCCGGATCACGCTCCATGCAGGGCAGGGGATCGGCGGCATCGCCACATCGGGGCAGGGCGGGCGCAGCCTCAGCCTTGGCATCGCCTCCTCGGTCACGGTGCTGGCGCGCGATGCCGCCACGGCGGATGCCGCCGCCACGCTGATTGCCAACGCGGTCGATCTGCCGGGCCATCCCGCCATTACCCGCCGCCCTGCGCGGGACATCTTCCCTGACAGCGATCTGGGCGCGCGCATGGTCGTGACCGATGTCGCGCCACTGCCCCCCGCCGACATCGCCCGCGCCTTGTCGCAGGGGGTCACCCGCGCACAGGCGATGATCGCCACCGGTGCCATTGCCGCCGCCGCGCTGGTCCTGCAAGGTCAGGGCGTCACGGTCGGAGAATTCGCAGACGGGGCCACGGCCCTCAAGGAAAGGAGCCTCCAGCATGCCTGAGGTCGAGATACGCAAATTTGCCAGCGTGGTAGAGGAAGTCTTTCACGAAGGCGGTCCCCGCGCCACCACACCGCTGCGCCGCGCCGCGGTGATCGCGGTGATCCGCAATCCCTTCGCGGGGTCCTATGTCGAAGACATCCAGCCCTTCATGGAAGACCTCAAGCCGCTGGGCCTGATGATGGCCAACCGGCTGGTGGACCTGCTGGGCGGTGATCCGTCGGTCATCGAAGGTTATGGCAAGGGGGCCATCGTCGGTGCCGCGGGAGAGCTGGAACACGGCGCGCTCTGGCATGCGCCGGGCGGCTATGCCATGCGCGAGGTGCTGGGCGACGCCATGGCGATCGTGCCCTCCACCAAGAAGGTGGGCGGTGTCGGCACGCGGCTGGATGTGCCGATCACCCATATCAACGCCTCATATGTGCGCAGTCATTTCGATGCGATGGAACTGGGCCTGAACGACGCGCCGCGCGCCGATGAAATGGCCCTGATGCTGGTCATGACGACGGGCCCGCGTGTCCATAACCGCGCAGGCGGGCTGGCCGCCGACAAGATCACCGGAAGGGACGGGCTGAGATGAGCGCCGATATCCGCAAACTGGCCGTCTGGGTCGAGGAAACCCATACCGAGATGGGCCGCCCCATCACCCCCGCCACCCGCAAGGCCGTGGCGGTTGCCGTGATCGCCAACCCCTTCGCGGGCCGCTATGCCGAAGATCTGTCCGAGCTGATCGAGATTGGTGCAGAACTGGGCGGGCTGTTGGGCGCGCGCTGCGTCGCGGCTTTGGGCATCGAGCCTGCGCAGGCGCAAAGCTATGGCAAGGCCGCCATGGTCGGCGAGGGCGGAGAGCTGGAACATGCCGCCGCCATCCTGCACCCCAAACTGGGCGCGCCCCTGCGCGTGGCTGTTGAGAAGGGGGCGGCGCTGGTCCCCTCGTCGAAAAAGATGGGCGGGCCGGGTCAGGTGCTGGACGTGCCGCTGGGCCACAAGGATGCGGCCTATGTGCGCAGCCATTTCGACGGGGTCGAGGTGCGGCTGAACGATGCGCCGAGGGCGGGCGAGATCATGGTCGCCGTGGCCGTCACCGACAGCGGCCGACCGCTGCCGCGCGTCGGCGGGCTGACCCATGCCGAGGCCGAGGGCAAGGATGGGCTGCGCTGAGCCTGCGGCAACCATCGGTTTTTGAGTATTTTTGCAAAATGAACAGGGCGCGCAGGGAACACCTGCGCCCCTTACAATTTGTCCAGCAGGTCCAGCAGCCGTTCCACTTCGCGCCGGGTCAGGTTCGCGGCCGTCGCCTGGGAAATCTCGGTTGCGGTCCTGACAGCCTGGGCGGCAAAGGCGTGCCCCTCGGGCGTCAGCGAGATATCCAGCCGCCGCATGTCCGAGGTGCTTTTGGTGCGTCGCACGAACCCCTTGGCGCGCAGCCGATCCACGACGCCCTTGGTCGTGGCCGCATCCATGCCCACAAGCCGACCCAACTGGTTCTGCGAGATCGTGTCCTCGTCCAGCAGCTTGGCCAGGACCGCGAATTGCGTGGGCGTGACATCGGGCATCATGCGGGCAAAGACCTCAAGATGCTTCTGGTTGGCCAGGCGCAGCTTGAAGCCGATCTGCTCTTCCAGCCGATAGGCTGACCTGTCCCGATTCTCGATATCCATCCGGTGTCTTTCCTGCGGGGTGAACCCTTGCGCCACGGGCTGTTGTGCCTGCACCGCAGACTATAGTCTTTCACGAAAGCTGCCTGCGGTCCATTTCCTGTTTCGGGTGAAAAATTTGTTTGACAGCTAACAAGTTTTTGGTGCGGAATGGAACAAAGGTCAAGCCGCGCCGCGATGGGATGATCCGTCGGGCGGGCCGTGTGGGCCGGATGGATCGTCCGTTCAGCGGGCGGCGCAACAGGAGGGAAAGACGATGCCTTTCGTCAGAAACGCCTGGTATGTGGCCGGATGGTCGCATGATTTCGGCGCAGAGATGCGCGCGCTGACGATCGTCAACGAAACCATGGTGATGTTCCGCGCCAGCGATGGCGCGCTGGTCGCGCTCGAGGATCGCTGCCCGCACCGCCAGTTGCCGCTGTCGAAGGGCAAGCGGATCGGCGATACGATCCAGTGTGGCTATCATGGCATGACCTTCGATCGCACCGGTGCCTGCGTGCGTGTGCCGGGGCAGGACAATCTGCCCGCCAGCGCCTATGTCGATGCCTTCCCGGTCGAGGAACGCCACGGCATCGTCTGGGTCTGGATGGGCGATCCCGACCGCGCCGATCCTGCGACCATCTTCGACATGCCCGAATTCAGCGATCCGGCCTGGCATGTGCACCATGGCGACGCGCTGCACCTGAAGGCCAATTACCTCAACGTGGCCGAAAACCTTGTCGATCCCGCGCATGTCAGCTTCGTGCATCCCACGACGCTGGGCAGTTCGGCGTCCGAAAACGTCCCCGTCCATGTCAGCACGCGCGGCAAGGCGATCACGGCCTGGCGCTGGATCCGCGACGCGCCGCCGGTGGGGTTCTTTCAGAAGTTCGGCGGGTTTTCCGGCAATGTCGATCGCTGGCATTACTACCATCTGCATCTGCCCAGCACGGCGGTGATCGATTTCGGCAGCGCCGATGCCAGTCTGAACCTGCCCGAGGAAGACCGCCAGAAGGGCGTGCGCATCTTCGCGCTGCATTTCGTGACCCCCGTGACCGAGGATTACACGATCGACCACTGGATGCATATCCGCAACGCGGCGGTGGGCGATGATGCGGCCTCGGCGCAGATGGACGCGATGTTCCGCATCGCCTTTGCCGAGGACAAGGAGATCCTCGAGGCGATCCATGTCGAGGAACAACGCCCGCAAAAGCGCAAGCCCATCCGCATTGCCATCGACAAAGGCCCGAACGTATACCGGAAACGGATACGCGACCTGATTGAAACCGAGGCGACTGAAGACCTTGGAGAACCTGTAAGACCAACCTTCGTCCAGCACGACTGAGGACACCCAACAGAGAGGATACCCCAATGCATCGCAAGACGTTTCTGAAAGGACTGGTGGGTGCGGCAGCACTTGCCGTGGCGGGTCTTCCCGCCCTCGCACAGGACACGATCAAGATCGGAGAGATCAACCATTACAAGCGGATGGCCGCCTTTGCCGAACCCTACAAGATGGGGATCGAGCTGGCGCTGGAAGAGGTGAACGCCGCAGGCGGCGTGCTGGGCAAGCCGCTGGAATTCATCTTCCGCGACGATCAGGGTGATCCGGGCGAGGCGATCAAGATCGCCGAGGAACTGATGACGCGCGATGGCGCGGTCATGCTGACGGGCACCATCCTCAGCAACGTGGGTCTTGCGATCTCGTCGCTGGCGGCGGAAAAGAAATACCTCTATCTCGCGTCCGAGCCGCTTGCGGATTCCATCGTCTGGGCCAGCGGCAACGATTATACCTTCCGCCTGCGCACATCGACCTACATGCAGGCCGCGATGCTGGCCGAAGAGGCCGCCAAGTCGGATGCGGTCCGCTATGCGACCATCGCGCCCAACTATGCCTATGGCAAGGAAGCGGTCGCAGCCTTCAAGACCGTGCTGGCCCAGTTGAAGCCCGATGTGGAATTCGTGACCGAGCAGTGGCCCGCCCTGTTCAAGATCGATGCGGGCGCCGAGGTTCAGGCGCTGGAACGCGCCAAGCCCGATGCCGTCTTCAACGTGACCTTCGGTACCGACCTTGCGAAATTCGTCCGCGAAGGCACGACGCGGGGCCTGTTCGACGGGCGCACGGTCTACGGGATGCTGACGGGCGAACCCGAATACCTCGATCCGCTGGCCGACGAGGCACCGGTGGGCTGGGTCGTGACCGGCTATCCCTGGTATGATGTGACGGATGCGTCCAACAAGGCTTTCGTCGATGCCTACCAGTCACGCTACAACGACTATCCCCGCATCGGTTCGCTGGTGGGTTACATGACCGTGCAATCCATCGCTGCGGCGCTGGAAAAGGCAGGCAGCACCGAGACCGAGGCGCTGAAGATGGCCTTCAAGGGGCTGGAACTGGACACGCCCGTGGGCCCTATCACCTATCGCGCGATCGACCATCAGGCGACCATGGGGGCCTTTGTCGGCACCATCGCCATGAAGGACGGCAAGGGCGTCATGGTTGACTGGACCTACAAGAACGGTGCCGATTACCTGCCCAGCGACGAAGAAGTCATGAAACTGCGCCCGGCCAACTGAGCCGGCGTGCCGTGATCGCGGGCGGCGGCCTGATCGTCGCCCGCGCCTCCTCGGTCGGTCGTGCGGCACCCTGCGGGTGTGCCCGGCACCGGCCTGAGCTTTCTCCAGGATATCCGGGACCAATCACATGGGTTTCTTCATCGCACAGCTTCTGACGGGGCTTGCCAATGCCGGCGCGCTGTTCATGGTCGCCTCGGGGCTGTCGCTGATCTTCGGCGTGACCCGGATCGTGAATTTCGCGCATGGATCCTTCTACATGCTGGGGGCCTATGTCGGCTATTCGCTGATGCAGGTGCTGCCGGGGGCCGTGGGCTTCTGGACATCGATCCTGCTGGCGGGCGTCATCGTGGGGCTGATCGGCGTCATCGTGGAAATCTGCGTCCTGCGCCCGGTCTACCGGGCACCCGAACTGTTCCAGCTGGTCGCCACCTTCGGCGTGATCCTTGTGATCCAGGATCTGACCCTGATGACATGGGGCGCCGAGGATGTGCTGGGCCCGCGCGCCCCCGGCCTGACCGGCGTGGTGCGGATCATGGGCGAGCCTGTGCCGAAATACGACCTTGCCCTGCTGGTCATCACCCCCTTCGTGGCGCTGGGCCTGTGGTATCTGATCACGCGCACGCGGGTCGGCGTGCTGGTGCGCGCCGCCACTCAGGACCGCGAGATGGTGGGCGCGCTGGGCGTCAACCAGTCGTGGCTGTTCACCGGCGTCTTCTTTCTGGGCTGCGCGCTGGCGGGGCTGGGCGGGGCGCTGCAACTGCCCAAGGGCGGTGCCGATCTGCTGATGGATTTCAACATCCTGACGGCGGTCTTCGTCGTCGTGGTGATCGGGGGCATGGGATCGCTGCCCGGCGCCTATCTGGCGGCGGTGCTGATCTCGGTCCTTGGCGTTTTCGGCGTGACCTACATGCCGCAAAGCACGCTGGTGCTGATGTTCGTGATCATGGTGCTGGTGCTGATGATCCGCCCCTACGGCCTGTTCGGGCGCCCCGAAGTGGCGGGCGAGCATGGCCAGGTCGGCGAGCCGGAGCGCCCGATCAAACCCGCAGGGCCCCGCGCGCGCATGATCGTGGCGGCAGGGCTGGCGCTGCTGGCGCTGATGCCGGTCTATGGCTCGAATTTCACGCTGGTGCTGGCCACCGACATCCTGATCTTCTGCCTCTTCGCCGCCAGCCTGCATTTCATTCTTGGTCTGGGCGGTCTGGTCAGTTTCGGCCATGCGGCCTTTTTCGGTGGCGGTGCCTATGTGGCGGCCCTGCTGGTGACCTATGCCGACACCCCGATGGAGCTGGCGCTATTGCTGGCGCCCCTTGGCGCGGGCATGGCGGCGATCATCATCGGTTGGGTCTGCCTGCGCCTGACGGGCGTCTATTTCGCCATGCTGACGCTGGCCTTTTCGCAACTTCTGTGGTCGCTGGTGTTCCAATGGGGCGAGGTGACGCGCGGGGATGACGGGCTGGTGAACATCTGGCCCTCGGCCTGGGCCTCGGGGACCACGGTCTATTTCTACCTCAGCCTCGTGATCTGCACGGGCGGTATCCTGTTCCTGCGCCACGCGGCCCATGCGCCCTTTGGCTATGCGCTGCGCGCCGCGCGCGACAGCGCCCGTCAGGCCGAGGCGACGGGCATCGATACCAAGCGCGTGCAATGGGCGGCCTTCGCCCTGGCCGGTGCAATGGCAGGCGTCGCGGGTGGGCTTTTCGTCTTTTCCAAGGGCAGCGTCTTCCCCAACGAGCTTGAGATCGCGCGCAGCTTCGATGCGCTGATCGTGGTCTTTCTGGGCGGGGTCAAGACGCTGGCGGGCGGCGTGGTCGGCGGTGTGGCCCTTGAAGGGGTCAAGGACATCCTGACGCGCTTTGAATACTGGCGCCTGGCGCTGGGCGTGCTGATCATCGTGGTGGTGATCGTCGCCCCCGACGGGCTGGTGGGCACCGCCCGCAAGCTGGCAGAGCGCTGGGGCATCCTGCGCGGCGCGGAGGATGGGAAATGAGCATCGTTCTGGAAACCAGGGGCCTGTCGAAATCCTTTGGCGCGATCAAGGCCGTGTCGGATGTGTCCTTTACCCTGCACAAGGGCGAGTTGCTGGCCATGATCGGCCCGAACGGCGCGGGTAAAAGCACCTGCTTCAACATGCTGATGGGACAGCTCAAGCCGACCGCCGGCACCGTCTGGCTGAACGGGCAGAACCTGGCCGGGCTGGGGCCGCGCCAGATCTGGCGCATGGGGGTGGGGCGGACGTTCCAGATCACCGGCACCTATGCCTCGATGACCGTGGCCGAAAACGTGCAGATGGCGCTGATCTCGCATCACCACCGGGTCTTTGCGATCCTGCCCCATGCGCACAGGCTCTATCGGGATCGGGCCATGGAATTGCTGGATCTCGTGGGCATGGCCGATCAGGCCGACCGCCATTGCGCGGTTCTGGCTTACGGCGATCTCAAGCGGTTGGAACTGGCGATCGCGCTGGCGCATGAACCCAGTCTCTTGCTGATGGACGAACCCACCGCAGGCATGGCCCCGCGCGAACGCATCGCGCTGATGAAGCTGACCGCCGATATCGTCCGCGACCAGGGGGTCAGCGTGCTGTTTACCGAACACGACATGGATGTGGTCTTTGCCCATGCGCACCGGGTCATGGTGCTGAACCGGGGACAGCTGATCGCCGATGGCACGGTCGAGGATATCCGCAACGATCCGCGCGTGCAGGAGGTCTACCTCGGCGGAGGCACCCTGTTCCACGCCGCAGAGGAGGGCCACCATGCTTGAGATCGCATCCGTCAACAGCTTCTACGGCAAGGCCCATGTGCTGAGCGACCTCAGCTTCACGGTGCAGCGCGGGCAGGTGGCGGCCCTTTTGGGGCGCAACGGCGCGGGCAAGTCCACGACGATGAAATCCATCATGCAGCTTGTCGTGCCGCGCAGCGGGCAGGTCCGCTTCATGGGGCACGATCTGGTGGGCCTTGCCCCGCATCGCGTGGCCAAGATGGGCCTTGGCTACGTGCCCGAGGATCGGCGCATCTTCACCGACCTTACCGTTCTGGAAAACCTCGAGGTGGGCCGCCAGCCCTCGCGCGAGGGCACGGTCACCTGGACCCGCGACATGCTGTTCGATCTGTTCCCCAACCTGGCCGAGCGGCGCAACAACCGGGGCAAGGAAATGTCGGGCGGCGAGCAGCAGATGCTGACCATCGCGCGCACGCTGATGGGCAACCCCAGTTTCGTGTTGCTGGACGAACCCAGCGAAGGCATCGCCCCGGTGATCGTCGAGCAGATGGCCCGCGTGATCCTGCAGCTGAAATCCGAAGGGCTGACCGTGCTTCTGTCGGAACAGAACCTGCATTTCGCCCGCGCCGTGGCCGATGTGGCCGTGATCATCGAAGGTGGGGCGCAGAAATTCCACGGCACCCTGGCCGAGCTGAACGCCCAGCCCGAAATCCGCGACGCCTATCTGTCGGTCTGACCCGGGGCGGGGGCCACGTCGGTCGATCTTCCGTTACAAGCGGCGGGAAGCGGTCGTTCGCGGCATTGTGGGCCAAGGCCGGAGTAGCGGACGAAGCGGGTCCTCGCTGTGGCGGCTGAAATGGTCGCAATCGGCAGTTTTCCCTTGGCACACTTAGGAGAGAGTTATTTTTCTGCGCGTGACAGAAACCACGTCACCACGGTGTCAACCGCGCTGTTCCGCCTCGATTTTCGCGCGGCGAGCAGGTAGAAATCCTGTTCGCCGGACAGGGTTTTCGGCGTAATCTGGATCAATCGCCCGGCCGCAATTTCCTCGCTTACAAGAAAGCGGCTTACCAGTGCCACGCCCTGACCAAAAAGCGCAGCATCCACGGCCAGCGAGGTTTGGCTCAGGCGCAGTCCATGACCGCCCTTGTCCTCGATGTTCAGCAGTCTCAGAAATCTGGGCCAGAGATCATGCGAGTCGTACAGTTTGGGCATGGCCGATATGGCCTGCGGGCCAACGGGCTGACTGTGCCCGCCCATGAGGCCGGGTGCTGCCACAGCGATCACCTCCTGACGAAACAGAAGGTGCGCATCGAGCGAGGCACCGAAGGGTGGCTTTCCCTGCCTCACGGCAAGATCAATTCCGTCGCCGTGAAAACTTGAAACCTTTTCGGTTGCCAGAATGCGCAGGTCGATCTCTGGGTGCCTCGCCGAGAAGTCAGGCAAGTTGGGGATCAACCATTTTGCGGCGAATGTCGGCGTGACGCTGACAAGGACTTTGCCGGGTTCCGGTTTCAGTTGATCGGTCGCATTGCGCAGTGCGTCGAACGCGGCCCCGACATTGGCGTGATAACTCCGCCCCGCCGAGGTGAAGGCCAGCCCCTTGGGCAGTCTTTCGAACAGGGTCACGCCAAGATGCGCCTCAAGCTGGCGCACTTGCTGGGCGACGGCACCTTGCGTGACGCCCAGTTCGTCCGCAGCAGCACGGAAATTCAGATACCTGCCAGCCACGTCGAAGGCGCGTAACCCGTTGAGAGGTGGAAGTTGGGGCATTTGACGATAGCTTTTCTACAGACATGACGCATCAGTTCTCAGGCGAGATATAGTTCAGAGTGGACTATTGATATGCCAAAGTAGAGATGGAGAAAGAAATGTCAGTAGATAAAGTGGCACTTATCACCGCAGGCGGCAGTGGAATGGGCGCGGATGCCGCCCGCCGATTGGCCGCGGATGGATTCAGGGTCGGAATCCTTTCTTCGTCAGGGAAAGGCGAGGCGCTTGGGGTTGAACTGGGGGGCTTTGGTGTCACGGGATCCAACACCAACCCGGATGACCTGTCTGCATTGGTGCAAGGTGCCATGGACCGTTGGGGCCGCGTGGATGCGCTGATCAATTCGGCAGGTCATGGCCCGAAAGGGCCGGTGCTTGAGATTTCGGATGACGACTGGCACCGGGGCATGGAGGTCTATTTGATGAACGTCATTCGCCCGACGCGTCTGGTCACCCCTGTCATGCAGGCGCAGGGCGGCGGCACGATCATCAACATCTCGACTTTTGCGGCCTTCGAGCCTGATCCACTCTTTCCGACATCGGGCGTGTTCCGGGCGGGTCTTGCTGCTTTCACCAAGCTTTTTTCCGACAAATACGCCGCCGACAATGTTCGCATGAACAATGTCCTGCCGGGTTTCATCGACAGTCTTCCAGAAACCGAAGACCGAAAGGCCCGCATCCCATTGGGGCGCTATGGACGGGCGGAGGAAGTGTCCTCGGTGATTTCGCTTCTGGCCTCGGATGGTGGCGGCTACATGACCGGCCAGAACCTGCGGATCGACGGCGGTTTGACCCGTGCCGTTTAATGCGATCATCGCCCGCCCCCGCTTTGACCGCGCGGTTTTCGTGGTCAAATGGGGTGCCTCGATCATCCAGATCATGGGCTACACCGCGACCGGGTTCGGATGGACGCCATGGAACCTCTATCTGTTCCTGATCGGCGTATTGGGGTGGTTTGCTGTAGGCGTGCTGTGGAATGACAAGGCGTTGATGCTGGTGCATCTGGTCGCGCTGGGTGCGATGATTGTGGGCATGGCAAGCGGGCCCGCGTCATAAAGCGGACATGCATGAAAGGTGCGGCATCGGGCGAAATTGGGCTCTAACCCGCCGTTCGATGCAAACCACCCGCAGGTCCGCTCTGGGCCGTCTGTTAAGACGGCCCAAGGCATTCAGATTTCCACCGCCTCCGCGATGGTCAGCGCATCTTCGAGTTCAACGCCTAAATAGCGCACCGTGCTATCCATTTTCGTATGGCCCAACAAAAGCTGAACCGCGCGTAGGTTGCCGGTTTTGCGGTATATCTGTGCCACCTTGGTCCGCCGCATGGAGTGGGTGCCATATGCGCTCGGCTCTAGGCCAATTGAGGTCACCCATTCACGCACCAGACGAGCGTATTGCCTTGTGGAAATATGAAGGCGCTCGTGGAAGCGGCCCGGCCACAAATGTTTCGAGCCTATCATCAAGGGATCTTCGAGCCAAACCGCGACAGCCTTTCGCGTGCCCTCGGTGATCTCGAAGCTGACCGGCTTACGCGTTTTGCTCTGGACGATGGAAGCGCGGTGCTTGACCTGTCCGGCAGCATAGACATCAGAGACCTTCAATTTTACCAGGTCGCAGCCCCGCAACTTACTGTCGATGGCGAGATTAAAGAGCGCCAGTTCTCTTATCTTCTCGGCAATCTCAAGACGAACGCGGATTGCCCAGACGTTTTTCGGTGCAAGCGGTCGCTTCTGGCCGACGATCCGCCCCTTGTTCCAAGCTGGGCGACATGCACGAATGGCAGGTAGGTTTGTAGTTGGCATAGTGATTGCTCCCATCCACCACTCCCACCACATCGTCGGCAGTTTGCCGAAACCCAATCATAGCACATTCGCCGAGCATAAAGACGATCAAGTTGAACAAGCGTGCCGCACCGACGCGTGTCCGCTTCGAGCCCATTTCATCGGATGCTGCGCAGAGTTTGAATGACTGAAAACCGCCTTAAGCTGCCGCTATTGCGAGACCTGCTGTTCATCGGATTTTTCGAATACTGTTTTACCGCGGCGAATTGTTTTGAGTACTTGAACTCCTAGGATGTCTTGGGATTGACCCAAAAGGAGTTGGTTCAGGATCGCAAAATCGGCGATCTTGCCCTCTTCAATCGATCCTCGAGTGTCTTCCAGAAAAACCTGCCAAGCTGCATCAATGGTCTGTGCGCGCAAGGCGGCAAGCACAGAGATCTTCTGCCCGCCATCCAGCGGCCTTCCTGTCGACGTCACCCTGTTCACCGCGCAATGTGCCAGATGGATCGGGCGCGTCGGCGTGACCGACGCGTCGTTGTGAAGGGTATAGCGAACACCATGTCGTGCAGCGGATGCGGCAGCAGAAAGGCGCGCCGCGCGCTCGGGGCCAAGGAAGGTATCATAGTGGCGGTCACCCCAGAAATGGATATGCGCAGAAAAGAAACTGACCGTAACGCCAAGGCGCGCCATGCGTTCGAACTGGTCATCGTGGAGTACTTGCCCATGGATGATTGTGTGGCGGTGATCATCGCGGGGTGTGGCTTTTTGCGCCGCTTCAACTGCATCCAGAAACAGATCGGCGCCTGCATCACCGTTACAGTGACAATGGATTTGGAACCCCATCTCATGCAGCTTTTTAACCTGGGCGTTGAGTTCGGTCGCAGAGACATAGGGCACACCACGCGGCGCATCGGGTGAGATCGGATTGGCATAATCGTCCCGCAAATAAGCCGTCTGCAACTGAAACGCCCCATCCGCAAACAGCTTGCGCGGACCGAGGGTGAAATGGGGATTGTCAAAGTCACGAATCGCATTTGGGCCCTGGCTCAGCGCGGGCTCCAATTCTCCGACCGGCAGGATCATCAGATCAAAACCGGGGTCTTGATCGGCGGGAAAGCTCGCAAATTGTGCCAGTGTTTCAGCGCTGGCCCAGGCGTTTTGTCCGTAGGTCAAACCATGGGCCAGATATTCGTCACGGGTCTCTGCAAACCCCTGCCAGAATCTGTCGTGGTCGATCAGAAAGTTTGTGTCGCCCAACTTTCCCATGGCCGAGATACCTTCGATCAGACCGGTCGGGTCGCCCGTTTGCGGATCGCGGCCAAAGCGTCCGCCGACGGGATCCGGGGTGTCAGATGTCAGGCCTATTTGCTCAAGGGCTGCAGAATTGGCGACGCCGTTGTGACCAGAAGCATGCAGCACCCAGATCGGATGATCGCCCGAAACCCCATCCAGTTCTTCGCGGGTCGGCATGCGCCGTTCGGCAATGGCTGTGTTGTCGAACAAAACGCCCATGACCCATTCGCCACGCGGCATGGTTTTGGCCTTCTCGCCGAGCCGCTTCAGCGCTGTGGCCAGATCGGCGCAATCCCCGCGTGGTGGCGAAGACAAATCAACCCGAAACAGCCTGATGAATCCGGGATCGGGAAAATGGCCATGCGGGTCAATGAAAGCGGGGATCATTGTTTTTCCCGCTAGATCAACCAGCGTGGTATCGGCGGGCATTTGCGCCCTGAGGTCAGACAGTGCGCCAACCGTCGCAATCTTTTCGCCGATGGTCAACACGGCCTCGGCAACGGTATCGTGCGGGTCCATCGTTAGAATGGGGCCGTTGAAATAAAGGGCGGATGTGCTCATGATGGGGCTTTCAAAGGTGTCTTGGGGTCAGACAGCGCACACCATGGCCATTGGTGACTTTCCATTGCGGAACTTGGGAGCAAACGTCGCTTGCCATAGGGCAGCGATCCCTGAATTCGCACCCTGAAGGGCGGCGGATCAGGCTGGGCGGTTCACCCTTCAGAGCAATGCGGTCAAGCCGGGCATCGGGGTCCGGCTCTGGGTTGGCGCTCAGCAGGCAGTTGGTATAGGGGTGGCGTGGTTCGTGAAATATCGCCTCTGTCGTACCTTCCTCGACCAGTCTGCCAAGGTAGAGAATGCCCATCCGGTCGGCGACGTGGCGCACAACATTCAGGTTGTGGGTGATGATCACCATCGACAGGCCCAGCCGTTCGCGCAGATCGTTGAGCAGGTTCAGAAGTTCTCCCTGCACGGACACGTCCAGACCGGCCGTGGGCTCATCGGCCAAGATGAGTTTGGGCTCCAACGCCAGCGCACGCGCCACACCCACGCGGCGCGCCTGACCGCCTGAAAGTTGATAGGGATAGCGGTCGGCGAAATGCGCCGGCAGGTTCACCAGCTCCAAAAGCCGCTTCGCCTCGGCATCGAGATCACGGTTTTTCATGCCTTGAATCTTGTGGGGTTCGGTAATCAGGTTGCGGATCGTCAGGCGTGGTGACAGCGATCCGGTCGGATCCTGAAACATCATCGCGATGTCTTTGCGCAAGGGGCGCAAGGCGCGTTCGCCGATGCCGCGAATTTCCTGGCCGTCGAACTTGACAGATCCGGCCTGCGCTGGGGCCAGACCGGCAATCGCACGGATGACAGTGGTCTTGCCCGAGCCGCTTTCACCGACCATCGCATAGGTTTCGCCCTGTTCGACGGCAAAGCTGACGCCGGCCAGAACGTTGACCTCGCCAAAGCTGGTTTGCAGGTCTTTGACCTCAAGGATCGGGCTCATGCGATCTCCTCCGCATGGTTCAACCAGCACGCGGCGTTATGGCCTTCGCTGAGCCGGGTCAGGGGTGGCACTTGCGCACAGCGTGCCATCGCCTGATCGCAGCGTTCCCGGAAAATGCAGCCCTCAGGCAGGTTTGCCAGATCGGGTACTTCGCCGGGGATGGTTGGCAAAACACGGGCGCGGGTCTTGATATGGCCGGGATCGCATTCAATCAGTCGCCGGGTGTAGGGGTGTTTCGGGTTGTGGAAAATCTCGCGCACGGTGCCGCTTTCGACCACGGCACCTGCATACATCACCACCACGCGGTCACAAAGTTCTGCGATGACGCCAAGGTGGTGCGAGATGAACAGGATCGCGCAGCCGAAATCACGTTGCAGGTCTTTCAGCCGTTCGATGATCTGCACTTCAAGCGTCGCATCCAGCGCGGTTGTCGGCTCATCCGCGATCAACAGGTCCGGTTCTGACATCAGCGCCATCGCGATAGCAATCCGCTGACGCATACCGCCGGAAAACTCGTGCGGGTATTGTTTCAGCCGCGCCTCGGGGTCCGGGATGCCAACGACGCCCAGCATCCTGGCGGCGGTTGCCAGCTTTTCCGCCTTCGATATTTTTACCCGATGCTGAATATCGACCATTTGCTTGCCGATGGTGATCACCGGGTTGTGGGTCTGCATCGGGTCTTGGAATACGATCGAAATGTCGCCCCCACGCAAGGCGCGCATCTGTTCCTCGGTGCGGGTCAGCAGGTCGTCCCCCTTGAAGCGGATGGCACCGTTGCGAAAACGGGTGTTTGGCGCGATCAGACGCAGGATTGCAGAGATCAGCGTTGACTTCCCACAACCGCTTTCGCCGACAATGCCGACAATTTCGCCCCTGTTCACATCAAAGCTGATGTCGCGCAGCGCCTTAAGATCCCCGCGCGCGGTTTCGTAATCGACGCTGAGGTTGTCGATTTCCAGCAATGTCTCGGTCATCGGTTCTTCCTCAGCTTCGGGTCCACAACGTCGCGCAGGATTTCGCCAAGGAACGTGAAACCAAGTGTCGCCAGAATGATCGGCAGACCGCCCCCAACCACCAGCCACGGCGTCTGGCGGATCAGCGCATAGCCGTCTTTTAGGAGCACGCCCCAGCTTGGCGTCGGAGGTTTGACGCCAAGGCCAAGGAAGCTCAGCCCCGCCTCCAGCGCGATCACGGTTGGAATGTCCATCGCTGCCAGAACAGCCAACACGCCGATGATATTGGGCAACATATGCACGCCCAAGATACGCGCCATGCTGGCCCCCATCGCACGCTCGGCCAGAATGAACTCGCTGTTGCGCAGGGTCAGCGTCTGGGTCCGCGCCACCCGGCCGTAAGTCGGGATCGAGGTGGCCATGACCACGAAGACCACGGTTTGCAGGCTGGTGCCGACCAGTGCGACAACGGCCAGCGCAAACATCACCGTCGGAAAGGACCGGATCGTGTCAAAGAGCAGCATCAGGAAATTATCAAGCCATTTCGGCCCGTAACCTGCAATCATGCCCAGCGTCAGGCCAATAGTCATCGCGCCGAAAATGGCGGGCAAGGCAACTTTCAAGGCAACTTGTCCACCGGCAATAACCCGCGAAAACGTGTCACGGCCCAGCTGGTCAGTGCCAAGCAGATGGGTCCCCGATGGCCCTTGCATCCGGTCGGGGATATTCATCGCGATGGGATCGTAAGGAACAATCCAAGAGGCGAAGATCGCGGAGAACACGATACTGCCGACAATGATCAAACCGATCAGGCCCAGCGGATCGCGCGCGACACCTGCAATGATGATGGCAAGTTCAGAGCGACTTTTTGATGTGTCGGCGATGATGTCTGTCATGTTTTCGCCTCTCAAGTGCCCGACCGCGCACGCGGGTCGAGAATTGCGTTGATCAAATCGGCAACGGCGGTCGAGATGACGAAAAGTGCTGTCGAAACCAGTACGGCCCCCATCACGATGGGGTAATTCCGCGAGGTGATACTGTCGATGACCAGTTTGCCAAGTCCGGGACGGGCAAAGACGATTTCGGTGAAGACAGCCGAACTCAGCAAGAAGCCCATGCCCACGCCGATCACGGTCACGACCGGCAAAATGGCGATACGCAGGGCATAGATACCAACGATCCGCCGCTCGCTCAGCCCAAAGGCGCGCGCGGTGCGGATGTGGTTTTCCCCCAGCACTTCGAGCATGGAGGCCCGTACCAGCCGGGCGATATAGCCAACCCAGCTGAGGCCAATGGCAAGGGAGGGCAGCACCAGATGCCAGGCCGTGTCCCAGAACCCTTCGCCTACACCAATTGCCGGAAACCATTGCAGATACACCGCAAACACCAACAACGACAGCAAGGCGACGACAAAGGCCGGTGCCGCGATAAAACTGACCGATATGGCGGCGGCGGCCCGGTCGATCCAGGTGTTCGGGTGCGCGGCTGCGTAGCATCCCAGACCGATGCCCAACAGCGCCGACCAGAGAATGGCGGAAAAGATCAGCTTCAATGTGTGGGGCAGTTGTTCGAATACGATTGTGGTGACGTCCCGACCCGAAAACACATCAACCCCCAAATCTCCGCGCAGCAAGCCGCTGAAGTAAATGAACAGTTGTTTGGGAAGGGATTGATCCAGGCCCATTTCCGCGATGAGCCGCGCCTTGAGTTCGGGCGTCGCGCGCGGCCCCAGCATGATCGATACCGGATCACCAGGCACCGCGCGGATCATCAAAAACATGACGGTGACGGCCACGACCAGAATGAGCGCCGCAAGGGCAAATCGTTTGAAAGCGAATTGTATCATTGCGGCGCTCCTATTTTATGCTTTGCCGAAATAGCGCAGCAAAGGCAGACCATCGGGGCGCAGGGCCGGAGCCACGCGTGACGAATGCACAACCGGCGTCGCTTCGTGCGTGATAAAGCGGTAAGCGCCGCTTTCTTCCATCAGGTCTTGCGCGCGGCGATACATCTCATCGCGCTTTGCGTTGTCCGATTCAGCCGATGCCGCTTTGTGCAGCATGTCGAACTCTTCATTGCGGAACCGCTCCCAGTTCCAGATGCCGGCCTGTTCGGTGGTGAACCAAGCCGTCGCATAGGACGGATCGGGCGCCATCGAGAACCGATTCAGCACCAGTTGCAGGTTTTCGTTTTCTCCGCTCGACCAGAAGGCACCGGATTCCAAGAGATTGATTTCAACCGTGATACCGATCTGGGCAAGTGTGGCCTGAATGATCTGTGCCGTTGTCGTAAACTCAGTTTTGTTCAGCACATCCAAGGTCAGGCTGACATTGGTTTCGCCGGATTCCGCCAGCAGTTCGGCGGCCTTTGCAAAATCAGCTGCAGGTGCCACCAATTCGCTGGGGCGATGACCGATCAGGCCAGGCGCAATGATCCCGGTCGAGGGGGCCGCTGCACTGAAATAGGCGGCCTGCAGGATCGACGGCACGTCAATGGCGTGTTGAATGGCTTGACGCAGCTTGATGTTCTGCAGTTTCGGGTGGTCAAGGTTCATGCCAAGCCAGACGTAGTAAAGCGACGGGTTTTCGATCAGCGCCCCACCGTTCGGCACGCCACCACGATAGCGTTCAACCGAGCCAAGCGAAACGCGGGTCAGATCCAGCTCGCCTGCGTCAAAGGCAATCTCGGCGGTGTTCTCATCATCAATCGGCAGGATTTCGATTGTATCCCAAACCGGTGCATCACCCTTCCAGTCAGGGTTGCGCTTGAGCACTGTCTTTTCCTTTGCCGCCCAGCTTGCGCGTAGGTAGGGGCCGGATTCTGCTACCGGGTCGGTGCCGATGCGGCCACCTGCAGCCTCGGTCGCGGCCTTGGAGACGATGTTGCCGGTGATGTAGGGCAGCGCGATGGTCCAAAGCGGCGCGAAGGGGTCGTTCAGTACGATTGTGCCTTCGCGCTCACCCGTGACCTCGACATGGCTCAACGGGCCCATGTCTGGTTTGTTGGGGGATTCCGTCGCGTCTGCAATGATCCGTTCGAACGAGAATTTTACGTCCTCGGCTGTCATCGCGCCGTGACCGTTGGTGAAACCGATATCATCGCGCAGCGCGAAGTTTATATGGGTGGCATCCGCCTGTTCGATCATCGCAGCGGCATCCATTTGCCAGCCCCATTCGGTACCCGGCTTGTATTGGATCAGTTTGTTGTAAACCGATGCATGGATGTTTTCATCGACCACACCGACACTGTGTGCGGGGTCCATCGTGCTCAGGTCACCGTAGGACCGGATGCGCAACACACCGTCTTCTTGCGCCATTGCGCGGCTGGCCCAGCCCATCGGCAGCATCGACGCCGCCCCGAGGGCCGTGGCACCTCTCAGGAAGTTGCGGCGTCCGACGGATGCCTTTTTCCACTCAAGTCTCATATCTGTTCTCCCAGTTGATGAGTCAAAGAAGTCCACGTGGAATGGTCTGCGACCATTCTTTTGTCAGGACTTCGGTTTTAGCCGTGCCTTCGACAGCACGCAGATTGCGGTGCAGATAGAAATTGTCGGCATCGCAGGTCATGGTATTTTCGGTTTTAATTTCGACGCACCAATCGCCGCGTTGAAAGGTAAAGACCCAGAGCGATTCAAACCGCGCGGCGGTCGGGTCTTCCGGATGGATGCAGTAGCGCGTCGTCACATGGCTTCCGACTTCCAGCCCATGGTTCGCGTTGCGGGTGGCGCCGTAGTCGTCAAAGGTTTCTTGCACGATTACTCCGCCCTCCATGAGATCGGTTCGGGCGGCGGCTGACGGTTCACGCAGAACATCGGCGGCTAGGGTCGGAAAGTCTTGTGGATCTGCCGGTGCGGCAGGCGCGATCTCCGTGGCAACGGTTCGAACCGGCAACTCTAGCGTGCATTCGTGCAGGTCAAGCGTCAGGGTTGTGACTGTTGGTGCGGGCCAGACGATTGGCCAATAGCTGTTGGATAAAGCCAGCCGCAGGGTATGGCCGGCGCGCAGCCTGTGGGCGCATTCGTTGAGCGCGATGCTGGCGCGGTAGCGGTGCCCCGGCACCAGCGCCTGTGGTGTTTCGTGGCTGCTATGGTGGGTCAGGTTCAAAGGCCGATAACTGATCCGTTGCGACACGCCATCGGGCGAGACGTCGCAAAGACGCGCCACGATCTGTGCCACGGGCGCATTCGACTTGAACGAAATATTAAGAACCGCACGCCCGAGCAGTTCCAGCGGCGCATCCAACGGCAGGTCAAAACACACCGACAGCGCATCATCACCGCTTTGATCGCCGGGCAGTTCATTATCAACCCGCATACCCGCGCAGAACACGCCGCTTGCCAGCCCCACATGGGCAGGTGTGGACAAAAGGCATTCACCTGCGTGCGGCTCCTGCTCCAGACAGCCATCGCCCAGATAGAATCTTTGCTGGCTCACGTTGGGAGAAGGCCATTCCTTCTCGGCAATCCAGCGGCCCTGACGCGGCTTGTTCTGGGCCGTCGGGTTGAAATGTTCTTGCATGAAGACACGGTAATCCGGCAGGTCTTCGGCACCGTTCTGTTCGCCCTTCAGCCAGCGGTCAAACCATCCCAGAACCTCAGAGTGGAAATCCGCAGCCCCCAGTTTGGAGATATGCGCATAGCGATGCTCCCACGGTCCCATCAGCGCTTTTGCAGGGCCGCGCAGGTTTGCGACCAGCTGCGAGGGCGCATTGACATAGGCATCGGCCCAACCTGTCATCGCGAGCACCGGCACTTTGATCCGCTCATAGTCTTCGCAGACCGATCCGTGCTGCCAAAACGCGTCTCGCGTCGGGTGACCCAGCCAATCCGCCGCCATGAACGGCAGCGTTTCCATGCGCTTGATCCATTCGGCGCGCCAGTCATCCCGCAACGCCGGGTCAGGCGGGCGCGACAGATAGGCAAACATCTGCCCCGCCCAATTTGCATTATCGCTCAACAGGCAACCGCCCATGAAATGAATGTCATCGGCATAGCGGTCGGTTGTCGAGGCCACGCTGACAACGGCTTTCAGCGCTGCGGGCTGGCGGTAAGCCAGTTGCAGACCGTTGAAGCCACCCCATGAAATCCCGATCATTCCGACCTTGCCGTCGCACCAATCGCGCGACGCGATCCACTCCAGAACCGCCTCTCCGTCGCTTAACTCCTGCTCGGAATATTCATCATTAAACTCACCGTCTGACTCGCCCGTACCGGCAATATCGACACGCACACCGGCATAGCCGGCCTTGGCGAACACCGCATAGATGGTCTCGTCGCGCGGCGCGGTGCCATCGCGTTTGCGGTAGGGAAGATATTCGAGGATCGCGGGGACAGGGCCAAGGCCATGTGGGATCCAGATGCGGGCTGCCAACCGGCGGCCGTCCGGCAAGGTGATCCATTCATTTTCGATGATATCTGTGTGTCGCATGTGCCCCCCTCCGCGACAGAAGTGAGCGGATTCGATTGCACGAAGCAATTGTGCTAGTATAAGCTTTTATTAGCGAGAATTCGCTGTTATGCTATAACTCGCTTATGGAATCACAGTATGAGCCAGAACTTCGCGATAAATCTTAGGCATGTCTGCGCCGAACGTGTATCGGTTGCCCAGATCTGCCGTGAAATCGGAATCAACCAACAGCAATTTAACCGCTACCTCAGTGGCACGGGGATGCCCTCGGCCCACAACCTCCGCCGGATCTGTCTGTATTTCGATCTGCTGGAAAGCGACCTTCTGTCTGACAGCGGTGTCTTTGCGCATAAACGCGGCCATTTGAACAAGAACCGTCCCTCCCCGAGAACAGACCCGTTCGCCAACGCATTCCCCGGCGATCTGGCCCGCCTTCGCCAATATGTCGGCGCCTATAACATCCATTTTCTGACACCTTCCTGGCCGGGCTGCGTTATGGTCGGCGCGTCCTTTCTGGACGACCTCGGCGGACAGGTGAGCGTCCGCACCATTGAACGCGGCGTCGGGCCAGATCAGGTTTCTCTCCAACGGACAAGGTATGACGGCAAAGCGGGGTATCACGGCAGCCGCATCTTTGTCGTTGAGTTCGAGAGCGAGCAAGAAGGCTCTATCACCGAAACGGTTCTCTATCCGGCCCATCGCCAGCAACGCACCTATTTGCGCGGCATGACACTTGGGCTTGCCTGGCGGCCCAGACGGATGCCCTATTCCGGGCGCATCATATGGAAGCGTGCGGAAGGGTCCGCATCTGTGCGCGACGTGCTCAAACGGTGCGGGGTTTATCCCATCGAGCATAAGGCTATTGATCCGATAATCCGCAATTTTCTTATTGAAGAGTCTGGCCTGCAAGGGGAGAACTGAAACCTACCCCGGCGCTACCGGCGCGTTCTTGTCGTTGCCATCTTCGATCAAATACCTGGAGACACGTTTCCTCCTCTAAATCGAATGGCATGAAACCACCGAAACCAGCCGCTAATATTTAAGTCGCGAAGGTCTGCTTCGTCCCGCTGTGCTGACCTTCATCGTCCGAAAATGCTGTGCGATATACGAATGGCCGGTCTGGCGTAGCCGCGCCGCAGCGGTCGGTCAGCGGCCGAATGGCAGCAATGGGCCGAAAGCGGTCCTTCCTTCGAAATCCGTCAAAGTCTGGGCATTTTTCCGGGGCGAACCGTGATTTCGCCCGCATGCTGCCGTTTGAAAAAACCTCTACGTCGCCTGCGCCCTTGTCCTTCAGGCCCGGCGGCTCCGCCAGCCCAGCCAGACCGTGATCGCAAAGGCAAGAACGGCCAGCGACAGCCATATGGCGCCCGACTGCTCAAGATAGATGACGCCCGTTTCAGGCTCGAGGCAGCGACCCATCTCGTTGAAGCAGGCGCGGCGGATGTAATATTGCGTGTACCAGCCATAGGCAAGAAACAGGGACAGGCTCAGCATGATCAATGAAAGGATCGTTCGCATCTTCGCCTGTGTCTGAAAATGTCCCATCATGGGAAGGGACGGGCCGGGATCAGCCCCGCATCGCCACCAGTTGCGGGTTGGCGCGCAGGTTGGATTGCTTGTAGCTGGCCATCAGGTCGTTGAACTTGCCGCCCTGCACCGCCACGTGATCGCGCAGCACCGCCTCGGCGGTTTCGCTGTCGCCGGTTTCCAGCGCGGTCAGGATCTGGCGATGCTCGGTCAGCGACTGGATCATCCGCCCCCGCACCCGCAGCTGCATCCGTCGGAAGGGTTGCAGCCGCTTGTGCAGGCGCTGCGATTCCTGGGCCAGGAAATCATTGCCCGAGGCGGTATAGATCAACTGGTGGAAATGTTCGTTCTCGCGGTAATAGCCGTCGCTATCGCCGGCATGGGCAGCCGCTTCGCAGGCGATCACCGTGGCGCGCACCTGTTCCAGCACATCGGGGGGGATGCGGCGGGCGGCAAGGCGGCCGCAGACGGCTTCAAGCTCGGCCATGACCTCGAACATCTCGATCATCTCGTGAAAGGCGGGGTGGCGCACGAAGGCGCCACGGCGCGGCACCAGTTCCACCAGGCCCGAGGCGGCCAGCATCTGGAACGCCTCGCGCAGCGGTGTGCGCGAGACATGGAAACGTTCGGCCAGCCGGATTTCATCCAGCCTTTCACCATCGGCGAATTCGCCGGTGACGATCATCTGTTCCAGTGCTTCGCGCACATTGTCGGCCATGCGGGTGTTCATGTGTGCAATCGTATCCCGCGGCTTGGTATTGGGCAATCGAATTCTTGTATACAAAACGTTTGACATTGGATGCAGCGCCGCGCAGGATCGTCGCGATTGCGGGAGGGAGCCCGCAGCACATCCATCTGGGAGGATAACATGACCATCAGAACTTTCGCCGCTGCTGCGGCCCTTGCGGTATTCGGAATGGGCCTGTCGGCCGCCAATGCGACCGAACTGCGCCTGTCGCATCAGTGGTCGACCGGCGATGTGCGCCACAAGGTCGCCGAGATGATCGCCACCGATGTTGCCGCCGCCAATGTCGACCTCGACATCAAGATCTTCCCCTCGCAGTCGCTGCTGAAAGCGCGCGAGCAGTACAACCCGCTGTCGCGCGGACAGGTGGACATGATCGTCTACCCGCTGTCCTATTCCGGCGGCCAGCGCCCCGAATACAACCTGACCCTGATGCCGGGCCTGGTGAAGAACCACGACCATGCCGCACGCCTGAACGAAAGCCCGTTCATGGAAGAGATCGAAAAGATCATGGCCGAGGATGACATCATGATCCTGGTCCATGGCTATCTTGCAGGCGGTTTCGCCAGCGTGGGCGACTGCATCACCCGTCCCGAGCATGTGAACGGCCTGAGCACCCGCGCAGCCGGCAAGGCCTTCGAGGAAATGCTTGCGGCGGCAGGTGCGTCGATCTCGTCCATGGCTTCGTCGGAAATCTACAACGCGATGCAGACCGGCGTTCTTCAGGCGGTCAACACCTCGTCCTCGTCCTTCGCCTCGTTCCGCCTGCAGGAGCAGGTGAAGTGCTACACGCCTGCGGGCGATGTCGCGCTGTGGTTCATGTACCAGCCGGTCATGATGAACAAATCGACCTTCGAGGGTCTGAGCGACGCACAGAAAACGGCGCTTCTGGCTGCGGCAGAGAAGGCCGAAGCCTGGTACCTGGAGCAGGCCAAGGCGGAAGACGCGGCCTCGGTCGAGGTGTTCAAGGCGGCGGGCGTGACCATCGCCGAGATGACCCAGGACGATTTCAACGCCTGGCTCGATCTGGCCAAGCAGAGCTCGTACAAGTCGTTTGTCGACAGCGTCCCGAATGGCCAGGCACTGCTGGACATGGCGCTGGCGGTCGAGTGATCGCCACGACCTGACCTGATCCTGTCCGGGCGGCGCGCATGCCGCCCGGACCCCAAGCCCACCCCCAAGCATCGGAGCCTGTCCCATGGCAACCCTGCCCTCTGCCCGTGCCGCCGGCACCGGCGGCTACCTGATCCTGCGCCTGATAAAGGGCCTATCGACCGTCTGCGGCTGGATCTCCGCAGTGATGATCCTGGCGTCGGTGCTGATCACCTGCCAGATGATCTTTGTCCGCTTCGTCATGGGCCAGTCCACGATCTGGCAGACCGAGGCGGTGATCTATCTGATGGTCGCGGCAACGCTGTTGGGCTTGCCTTACGTGCAGAGCCTGCGGGGGCATGTGAATGTCGATCTGATGCCGATCCTGCTGAAGGGGGCGGCGCGCAAGTATCTTGCCGGTTTCGTCCTGCTTCTGACCATCGCGGTCATCGGGGTCATGCTGTTTTACGGGTTCGAGTTCTGGCACGTCGCCTGGGAACGCGGGTGGCGCAGTGAAACGGTCTGGGCGCCGAAACTGTGGGTGCCGCTGATCGCGCTTCCGCTGGGCTTCGGCCTTTACCTGCTGCAACTTGTGGCTGATCTTGTGGCGCTGATCCTTGGCGTCGATCGCCCCTTCGGTCTGGAGGATTGATGATGGATCCCTTGTCGCTGGGACTTCTGGTCGCCTTCATGACCATTGTCGTACTGTTCTCGGGTGTGTCCGTCGCCTCGGGGCTGCTGATCGTATCCGCCGGTTTCCTGCTGATCTTTGACGGGATGCGGTCGCTTGAGCTGATGCCCGAGATCTTCTTTGGCAAGCTGAATTCCTTCGCGCTGCTGTCCATTCCGATGTTCATCATCATGGGCGCCGCCATTTCATCGACCCGCGCGGGTGCCGATCTCTACGAGGCGCTGGAGCGGTGGCTGACCCGCGTGCCGGGCGGTCTGGTGATGTCGAACCTGGGCGCCTGCGCGCTGTTTTCGGCGATGTCCGGGTCCAGCCCCGCAACCTGCGCCGCCATCGGCAAGATGGGCATCCCCGAGATGCGCAAGCGCGGCTATCCGGACGAGGTCGCCTCGGGCTCGATCGCGGCGGGTGGTACGCTGGGCATCCTTATCCCGCCATCGGTCACCATGATCGTCTACGGGATCGCTACCGAAACCTCGATCGGGCGGTTGTTCCTGGCGGGAGTCATGCCGGGCCTGCTGCTGGTCGGTCTGTTCATGGCCTGGTCGATCTATGACACCTGGCGCAACGGGTCGGCCGAAGTGCTGGCGCAGCGCAGCTATACCTTGCGGCAGAAGCTTGAGATCCTGCCGCGCGTGATCCCCTTCATCGTCATCATCCTCGGCGTGCTTTACGCCATGTATGGCGGTATCGCGACACCGTCGGAAACCGCTGCCGTCGGCGCGCTTCTGTGCCTTGTGATCGCGATGATCATCTACCGTCTGTGGTCGCCCAAGGCGCTGTGGACCATCCTGTCCGACAGCACGCGCGAATCCGTGATGATCCTGTTCATCATCGGGGCGGCGGGCGTCTTTTCCTACATGCTGTCCTCGCTTTACATCACGCAGTCCATCGCGGCCTGGATTTCCGATCTGGACGTGAACCGCTGGGTGCTGATGGGGATCGTCAACGTCTTCCTGCTGGTCGCGGGTTTCTTCCTGCCGCCCGTCGCGGTGATCCTGATGGCGGCCCCCATCCTGCTGCCGATCATCCTGGCGGCCGAGTTCGATCCCTACTGGTTTGCCGTGATCCTGACGATCAACATGGAGATCGGTCTGATATCGCCACCGGTGGGTCTGAACCTCTATGTGATCAACTCGATCGCGCCGGATATCCCGCTCAAGACCATCCTGCGCGGATCGCTCCCCTACGTGGGCTGCATGGTGCTGGCCATCGTGATCCTGTGCTTCTTCCCCGGAATCGCGACCTGGCTGCCAGACATGGTCATGGGGCCGGTCTGATGTCGCGGGGCTGGGATCTAGGCGGTTGGGCTCTGGGTGATCTTCTGTCGACCCTGTTCGAGCGCAAGCGCCCCGGCGATGTGACGGCCAGCGGCAAGCCGCTGCCGGCCCTGTGCCGCGCCCTGCTGACCGGGCAGGGCGAGGTTTCGGGGATGAAGCGCGCCGCCGAAGTGCTGATGCGCTACCGACAGGCCGATGCGGCGGAGAAGGCGGCGTTCTTCCGCTTTCTGGCCGATGAGATGGACCTTGATCCCGCCGCCGTGACCCTGGCTGCGCAGGCCTATGCGGATACGCCCGATGCGCGGCACCTGTCCGCGCTTCTGGCGGTCGCGGAACCGCCTCGTCAGGAATTGCTGCGCCGGCTGAACCAGGCCCCCGGCGGCACGGCCGAGCTTGTGGCGATGCGCGTCGATCTGATGAAACAGGCCAGGGCCGAGCCGGACCTGGGCCGTGTCGATCTGGATTTCCGGCATCTCTTCGCGTCCTGGTTCAACCGGGGTTTCCTGGTGCTGCGCCGGATCGGATGGGAAAGCCCGGCCAATATCCTGGAAAAGATCATTGCCTATGAGGCCGTGCACGAGATCCACAGCTGGGACGATCTGCGCCGCCGGCTGGAGCCGCCGGATCGGCGCTGTTTCGCCTTCTTTCACCCGGCCATGCCGGACGATCCGCTGATCTTCGTCGAGGTGGCGCTGACGCGCGGCATTCCCGGTGCCATCGGACCGCTGCTGGCCGAGGATCGCAGCGCTTTGGCCCCGTCCGAGGTGGACACGGCCGTGTTCTATTCCATCTCGAATTGCCAGGCCGGTCTGCGCGGCATTTCCTTCGGCAATTCGCTGATCAAGCAGGTGGTCGATGTGCTGGGCCGCGAGGTGGCGGGGCTGAAGACCTTCGTGACCCTGTCGCCGATCCCCGGCCTGACCCGCTGGGTCGAGGCGCAGGATGACGAGACACGCGCGATCCTGGGCGATGATCCGTCCGCCCCGGATGCCGACGCGTTGCGCCGCACCGCCGCGCGCTACCTGCTGGAGGCCAAGGCCGAGGACGGGGCGCCGCTGGACCCGGTGGCGCGGTTCCATCTGGGCAATGGCGCCGAGGTGCATGAGATCCACGCCGGCGCGGACCTGTCGCCCAAGGGGCGGCAACAATCCTGCGGCGCAATGGTGAATTATCTTTACGATCCGGCGCGGGTGGAACAAAACCACGAGGCATTCGCCACCCATCAGACCATTGCCGCCGCGCGCGGTGTGAAGGCGCTGACCGGACCGGCGAAGGACCGGAAGGAAAAAGGACTGAAGACCCATGGCTAACCTGCTTTTCGATGCTTTCTTTGCGCCGCAGGCGGGGCGCACGCGCCCGTTTCTGATCCTGCCCGACGGGACCGAGATCAGCGGCGCGTCCTTTCTGGCCATGGTCAACCGCGTGGCGAATGCCCTTGTGGCGAATGGTGTGCAACCCGGTGACCGTATCGCGGTGCAGATCAACAAGTCGCCCATGGCGCTGGCTGTCTATGGCGGTGCCGTGGCCGCAGGTGCGATCTTTCTGCCGCTGAACACCGCCTATACGGCGCCCGAGATCGATTATTTCGTGGGTAATGCCACGCCTAGGCTGCTGCTGGCCGATGGCGCCAAGGCCGAAGGGCTGGCGCCCGTCGCACAGGCGCATGATGCCCGGCTGATGGTGCTGAATGGCGATGGATCGGGCAGCTTTGCCGACCTGGTGAATGCGCAATCCGACCAGTTCACCCCGGTGGAGAGGGATGCCGATGATCTGGCGGCCTTCCTCTATACCTCGGGCACCACGGGCCGGTCCAAGGGCGCGATGCTGACCCATGGCAACCTTCTGTCCAATGCCGAGGTTCTGACCCGCGAGTGGCGCTTTACCGAAGACGACGTGCTGCTGCATGCCTTGCCGATCTTCCACACCCATGGCCTGTTCGTGGCGACGAACATCTCGTTGCTGGCGGGGGGCGCGATGATCTTTCTGCCGGGGCTGAACATGGATGACATGATCCGCCTGATGCCGCGCGCGACCTCGATGATGGGGGTGCCGACCTTCTATACCCGCTTGCTGGACGATCCGCGCTTCACCGCCGATCTGACCGCGCATATGCGGCTTTTCGTGTCGGGATCCGCGCCGCTTCTGGCCGAAACCCATGTGCAGTTCGAAGACCGCACCGGGCACCGGATCCTGGAACGCTACGGGATGACCGAAACGAACATGAACACCTCGAACCCTTACGGCGGCGACAGGCGCGCGGGCACCGTGGGCTTTCCGCTGCCGGGGGTCGAGGTGGTCGTCACCGATCCGACCAGTGGCGCGGTGCTGCCGCAGGGCGAGGTGGGCATGATCGAGGTGCGCGGGCCCAATGTCTTCAAGGGCTATTGGCAGATGCCGGAAAAGACCAAGGAAGAGCTGCGCGATAACGGCTTCTTCATCACCGGTGACCTGGGCCGTTTCGACGAGGATGGATACCTGTCCATCGTGGGGCGTCAGAAGGACCTGATCATCACCGGCGGTTTCAATGTCTACCCCAAGGAGGTCGAGCTGATCCTCGACGATCAGCCCGGCGTGCTGGAAAGCGCCGTGGTGGGCGTGCCGCATCCCGATTTCGGCGAGGCCGTGCTGGGCGTGATCGTGGCCGAACCGGGCCAGTCGCCCGATCTGGACGCCATCGACCAGGTGCTGCGTGGCAGCCTTGCACGCTTCAAGCAGCCCAAGTCCCTGAAGATCGTCGAGGCGCTGCCGCGCAACACGATGGGCAAGGTCCAGAAGAACGAATTGCGCAACCAGTTCGGTACCTTGTTCGCCTGAACCGGCTCAGGCGGCGGGTCTTTCCGCCGCCGCACGCATCAATGCGGCGGCGATGAGGGCCGGAACATCCGGGTGCTGGCCGATGGGCGACAGGATCGGGCCGTCAAATCCGGCCTCTTCCATGGCCTCGGGGATGTCACCCACCACATGCCCGGCTTCCAGCGCGAAGAAGGGCAGGCAGATGCCGTGCGCCAGGCTGCGGGCCTGATCTGCCAGGAATGGCGCCTCTTCGACAAACCCCGCAAGGATGCGCCCGAAACCCGTCAGCGGACCCAAGGCCGCAACCATCGCATGGGTGCTGTCGGCTGATGTGCGCGATACCTTGCTGCCATGGGCAGCCACCAGAAGCGCGCTGTCGGCCGGGGTGATCCCGGATGCCTGTGCGGCCTCAAGTGCGACGCGCGCCATCAGGGCGGGCAAGGCGGGATCCACGCCGAAAGGGGGTGTCTGCACCGCGCCCGTCACCCCGGCCGCTGTCAGACGTCGGGGCAGAAGGGTGCCGGTAAAAAACCCTTCCGCCATGAAAAACGGATAGATCAGCGGCTGGGACAGCCCCGCAAGCGCCTCTTCAAGCGCCCCCTCGGCAGCCATGGTCGCGCCGCGCAGGCGCCAGCCCTCTGGCAGGTGATGTGCCGTGGCGGTGGCCAGCGCCTTGAGGACCACCTCCTGCGGTGCGGGATCGGCGGGCGCGCCATGCGCCACGATCAGGGCGTCGCGCGGACGCAAGGCGCGATCCTTTGCGGTCATGCGCCTTTCGACGCCTGTTCCTCGGCGATGCGCCGGGCCTCGTCGCTTTCAAAGCCTGCCCAGGGACGGTCACCAGTGGGTGGTGGCACCTCGTCGCGTGCGACATTGGTATGTAGGTTCGCCTTGGCCAGGAAATGCGCGGTGATCGGCGCCGTCAGGAACAGGAACAGCGTGATCATCAGCTCGTGAAAGCTCAGGTGCCCCTTGGCAAAGAAGAAATAGAGCATCGATGCGATCAGCACACCGCCCACACCCAGCGTGGTTGCCTTGGTGGGCGCATGCAGCCGCGTCATCGGGTCGGGCAGCTTGATCAGCCCGAAGGATCCCACCAGCCCGAAGATGCCCGCGGTCACAAGAAAGACCGCCAGGACGATTTCCTGCCAGAGTGCCATGTCTGTGCTCATGTCCGATCCCCCGTCATTCGATGATGTTGCCGCGCAGCATGAAGCGCGCATAGGCCACGGTCGAGATGAAGCCGACCATGGCGATCAGGATCGAGGCCTCGAAATAGACGGCGGTGCCTTCGATGATCCCGTAAAGCACAAGGATCGCGATGAAATTGATCACCATCGTGTCCAGCGCCAGGATGCGGTCCGGCACGCCGGGTGCGCTGACGACCCGCCAGAGGTTCATCAAGAGGGCCAGCGCGAAGCAGCCGGTGGTGAAGATCAGGGCATAGGTCAGGATCATTCGAAAATCTCCTTCAGGCGACGCTCGTAGCGCTGCTTGATCTCGTCGCGCACGGCGTCCGGGTCGGGCGCGTCAAGGCAATGCACCAGCAGGCTGCGGCCATCGGCGGCCACATCGCTGCTGACGGTGCCGGGGGTCATGGTGATGGTTCCGGCCAGCACGGTGATCGCCTCGGGGGTGCGCAGATCCAGCGGAATGCTGACCCATGCGGGATGCATCGCGGTGTTGCGGGTGAACAGGATCGTCTTGGCCACGACGATATTGGCCACGACGATGTCCCACAGCACGACAAGGATGAACTCGACGATCATCGCGGGGTTCTTCAGGCGTGGGCGGTCCGGCCAATAGGGCGCGGTGATCAGCGGGATCACGATGCCAAGGATCAGGCCGAAAACCAGCGTGCCGAGCGATACGTAATTCACTAGCATCTGCCAGACCACGACCAGCGTCAGGGTCAGCAAAGGATGAGGAAGGATGCGTCCGATCATTTCTTCGTCCCCTCCAGAGGCAGGTTTTCAGCTTCGATGGCGCGGGGCGTTTCCATGACGGCCGCGATATAGGACTGGCGGTCGAAGATCTGCGCCGATGTGTCCGACAGGAAGGCCGTCACGGGCCCGGCAAAGACGGTCAGTGCCACGATGCCCGCGACAAGGGAACCGGTCGCCACGAAGGGCAGGGCGGCAGGCGGGGTGCCCGGTCCGGCGTCGGGTGTTGCGTCCTCGGGCTGGGTTTCCACCTTCCAGAACACCATGCTGCCCGCGCGGGCAAAGCCCACGACCGCGATCAGCGATCCGATCAGGATCGCGGCCCAGATGACCCAGACCAGGTCATGCGCCCGCACCGCGTCCATCACCAGCAGCTTGCCCAGGAAGCCCGACAGCGGCGGCATCCCCGCCATGGCGATGGCCGTTGCAAAGAAATAGGCCGCGATCAGCCCGTTTTGCGCGATGGCGGGGCGCGAGGCGATGGCGTCATCCTCGGACTGGCGGCGTGCGCGCACCATGTCGACGACAAGGAACAGGGCTGCACCGGCCAGGGTGGAATGGATCATGTAATATAGCGCTGCCGTGGTCGCCTGCGGCGTGAACAGCGCAACGGCAATCAGCAGCGTACCCATGGAGCCCACGGCGGCGAAGGCGGCCAGCCGGCCCAGATGGGTGGCGCCAAGTACGCCCACCATGCCGATGACCAGCGTCACGATGGCCGCGGGCATCAGCCAGGGGCCGATGATATCGGCGGTGACCATCACATCCGGCCCGAAGACCAGCGTGTACATGCGGATGATCGCATAGGCGCCGATCTTGGTCATCACGGCGAAAAGGGCGGCAATCGGGGCCGGCGCCTCGGCATAGGTGGCGGGCAGCCAGAAATGCAACGGGATCAGCGCAGCCTTGACCGCGAAGACCAGCAGCAACAGGATCGCGGCCACGCGGATCATCGCGGTGTCATCCGCAGGCAGCTCTGCCACCCGCAGCGCAAGGTCCGCCATGTTCAGCGTGCCGGTCACCGCGTAGATCGTGCCAAGCGCAAACAGGAACAGGGTCGATCCCAGCAGGTTATAAAGCACGTATTGCACGCCCGCGCGCAGCCGTACCGCGCCGCCGCCGTGGATCATCAGCCCGTAGGAGGCGATCAGCAGCACTTCGAAGAACACAAAGAGGTTGAAGGCGTCGCCGGTCAGGAAAGCGCCCAGGATGCCCATCAGCTGGAACTGGAACAGCGCATGGAAATGATGGCCGCGCTTGTCCCAGCCGGACCCGATGGCGTAAAGCACCACCGCCACGGCCAGGGCCGAGGTCAGGGTGATCATCGTGGCCGATAGGCGGTCCAGCACCAGCACGATACCGAAGGGTGCGGGCCAGTTGCCCAGCTCGTAGACACCGATCCGGCCGCTCATGCTTTCGATCAGCAGGCCGGTCGAGATGCCCAGCAGTCCTAGGGTCGAGGCGACCGAAAAGACGCGCTGCAGCGCGACCTGGTAGCGCGCGGCCAGGATGATGACGGCCGCGATCAACGCAGGCAGAAGGACGGGGGCGATGATCCAGTGGTTCATTTGCCCGCCTCCGCGTTGTCGTCCTGGCCTTCATTCAGGTTCACATGATCGGTGCGGGCGGACAGGTAGGCGCCCAGGCCCATCAGCACCACCACCGCCGTCATCCCGAAGGAGATCACGATCGCGGTCAGCACCAGCGCCTGCGGCAGCGGATCCGTATAGGTGGGCGTCTTGTTCAGCAGCACCGGCGGCAGGTTGATCGCAATCCGCCCCGAGGCGAAGAGGAACAGGTTCACCGCATAGGTCAGCATCGAGATTCCAAGGATCACCGGAAAGGTGCGCTGCCGCAGCAGCAGGTAGATCCCGGCGGCGGTCATGGCGCCGATCGCACTTGCAAGAAGGTATTCCATTACGCGTCCTTCGCCTCCTGCGGCAGATCCCGCGAGGGGTCGATATCCATGGGGTAGGGGCTGGGCCGGTCACCGGCCCGGTGGGCAAAGCGCGACAGGCTTTCCAGCCCCAGCATCACCGCGCCCACGACGCAGAGGAACACGCCCACGTCGAAGGCCATGGCGGTTGCCAGTTCGAACTCGCCCATCGGCGGGATCTGGAAATAGCCGTAGTTGCTGGTCAGGAATGGCCGGTCCGCAAACCAGGAACCGATCCCGGTGAAGGCGGCGGCAAAGACCCCCAGCGCGATGATCATGTGATAGGGATAGCGCTGGCGCGCCGTGGCCCAGTCAAAGCCGCTGGCCATGTACTGCATCACCAGCGCGATCGCCACGATCAGACCGGCGATGAACCCGCCGCCCGGTTCGTTATGGCCGCGCAGGAAGATGAAGACACCGACCATCAGGGCGATGGGCATCATCACGCGGGTGGCCACCACCATCATCAGCGGGTGACGGTCACCGGCCTCCAGCGGGTTGATCGGGCGCTGCTTCAGCCAGGCACCCACGGGGCTGCCCAGCACCGATTCCGTCATCGCGAAGATGACAAGGGCGGCGATGCCCAGCACGATGATCTCGCCGAAGGTATCGAAGCCGCGGAAGTCCACCAGGATCACGTTGACCACATTGGTGCCGCCCCCGCCGGGCTTGGAGTTGGCCAGATGGAAGGCCGAGATGCTTTCCTGCGAGAAATCCGACAGCAGCATGGCCAGCGACAGGCCACCCACCGCAAGACCGCCCAGCACGGCGATGGTGCCGTCGCGGAACCGCCGCGCGTTGCTGCTTTCGACGGGGGAATGCTTGGGCAGGAAGTTCAGCGCCAGCAGCAGCAGGATGATCGTCACCACCTCGACCGAGATCTGCGTCAGCGCAAGGTCGGGGGCGGACATGTAGGCGAAGGCTACCGACACGATCAGGCCCACGATCCCCATCAGCACAAGCGACAACAGGCGGTTGCGGTGGTAGGCCACCATGCAGACCGTTGCCACCATCAGCAGGATCCACCCGATCAGGGGGACCGGGCCGATGGCCAGAGCCTCGCGCGCGGGGGCGGGATTGGTGCCGCCGAACCAGGCCGCGCTGCCCGCAGCGATCACGGCCAGCGTGAAGACGGCGGCATAGCGTGTCATCGCGCCGTTGTGCAGGCCATCTGTCAGCGCGTTGGCCGCGCCGGTCACGGCGCGCATCAGCGCGTCGAAGATCGCCTTGGCCTCGGGGCGGCGCGCGCGGATCCAGGCGGCATCCAGCGGCCGGTGCATCGCCAGCAGGACGAGGCCGCCCACGACGGCTGCGATGGACATGAAGAGTGCCGCGTTTACGCCGTGCCAGATCTTGAGCGAGTAATAGGGCAGATCGCCCCCGATCACGGCCCCGGATGCGGTGGCCACCAGGGGGCCCACCATCAGCGCAGGCATGATGCCGATCAGCACGACCAGCACGGCCAGCAGCGCAGGCGGCGCCCACATGCCGAAACCGGGATCATGCGGCTTGGCCGGATAATCGTCGCGCTTGGGGCCAAGGAAGGTGTGCACGATCAGGCGGAACGAATAGGCGACCGAGAAAAGCGCGCCCAGCGTCGCCAGCGCAGGCACCAGCCAGTGGTTGCCGTTCCACGCCGCCTCGGTGGCCGCGTCCAGCATCATTTCCTTGGACAGGAAGCCGTTGAACAGCGGGATACCGGCCATCGACAGGCCCGCCACCATCACGATCGTAAATGTCACGGGCATCAGGTGGCGCAATCCGCCAAGACGCTTGATGTCGCGGGTATGGGTCTCGTGATCGACGATGCCCGCGCTCATGAAAAGGGCGGCCTTGAAGGTGGCATGGTTGATGATGTGGAACACCGCGACAACAGCTGCGAAAGGCGTGCCGAAGCCCAGCAGCATCGTGATCAGACCCAGGTGCGAGACCGTGGAAAACGCCAGAAGCGCCTTGAGGTCATCCTTGAACAGCGCAATCACCGCGCCAAGCACCATGGTGATCAGGCCCGTGGTGGCCACGATGTAGAACCATTCGGGCGTGCCCGCCAGCACCGGCCAGAGCCGCGCCATCAGGAACAGCCCCGCCTTCACCATCGTGGCCGAATGCAGGTAGGCCGACACGGGCGTGGGGGCCGCCATCGCGTGCGGCAGCCAGAAATGGAAGGGGAATTGCGCGGATTTGGTAAAGCAGCCCAGCAGGATCAGGATCAGCGCGGGCAGGTAAAGGGGGCTTGCCTGGATCAATTCCTTGTTTTGCAGGATCACGGTCAGGTCGTAGCTGCCCACGATATTGCCCAGGATCAGCATGCCCCCGATCAGCGCCAGGCCACCCATGCCGGTCACGGCCAGCGCCATGCGCGCCCCCTGCCGCCCTTCGGGCAGGTGTTTCCAGTAGCCGATCAGCAGGAAGGACGACAGAGAGGTCAGTTCCCAGAAGATCAGCAACATCAGCACGTTGTCAGACAGAACGATGCCCACCATCGCACCCTGAAACAGCAGCAGATAGGTGTAGAACTGCCCCATCGGGTCCTGCCGCGACAGGTAGAACCGCGCATAGATGATGATCAGAAGCCCGATGCCAAGGATCAGCCCGGCAAACAGCAGGCCCAGACCGTCCAGAAAGAAGTTCGCGTTCAGCCCCAGCAGCGGCATCCATTCCAGCTGGTACTGGATCACCTCGCCGCGCATCACGGCGGGCGCGTGGACCAGCAGGCCGATCAGCGCGGTCAGCGTGACCGAGGCCGTGGCCCAGGCGCAGGCTGTCCGCCCGGAACGGATCATCAGGCCGGGCAGAAGCGCGCCGAGGAACGGAAGGGCAGCGATGAGGATCAAAGACACGTGTTGGGCTCCCTGGTCGACCTGTCATACCGTTGGCGGCAATGCGGTTGCGCCGTTTTAAAGAGGTTGAAACCCGGTGTGCAACACGGTTTCGCCTTGTCCGGTGCAGGGAGCCCCCCAAACCGGCAGATTCACTTCAAAAACTGGCATCGAATGCGCGCTGGCCCTTATTTGGGCCACCGGCCGGACCAAACAATAGGTTGGCCGGCGATTTTCATGCGGTTGTGGCATGCTTGACGCAGCGTAAGCTTGTGCCTTTCCCATCAGGACGGATGGCTGCGGGCTCATCGGATGCCTGCCCTGTTTGCGGCAAATATATTTCAAACCTAAAACATTTAGGCTTGAAATATATTTCAGCCCCGATAGGCTTTGCCCGTGACATCATCGAAGGAGGCGCGGCATGAACATTGCATGTCTTGGGGGCGGTCCGGCAGGGCTCTATTTCGCCATCTCGATGAAACTGCGCCAGCCTGACGCGCAGATCACCGTGTTCGAACGGAATCGCCCGAATGATACCTTCGGCTGGGGTGTGGTCCTGTCTGACGATGCGCTTCAGAACCTTGAAGCCAATGACCCGGTCAGCGCGGCCACGATCCGCAGGAATTTCGCCTATTGGGACGATATCGCCGTGGTGCATGACGGGCATCGCACCGTGTCGGGCGGGCATGGCTTTGCCGGGATCGGGCGGATGAAGCTGCTGACGATCATGCAGGAACGCGCGGCGGAGCTGGGTGTCGACCTGCAGTTCGAAACCGAGGTGGGCCCGGTCGAGGATTACGCAAGCCGATACGATCTGGTGGTGGCGGCGGACGGGTTGAACAGCCGCGTGCGCAGCCAGTGGGCGGAGCATTTCAAGCCGGATGTGGACACCCGCCTGTGCAAGTTCATCTGGCTGGGCACGCATCAGAAATTCGACGATGCGTTCACCTTTATCTTCGAAAAGACGCAGCATGGCTGGGTCTGGGCCCATGCCTATCAGTTCGACGACAAGACCGCGACCTTCATCGTGGAATGCACGCAGGCAACATGGGATGCCTGGGGCTTTGCCGAGATGACCAAGGAAGAAACGGTCGAAACATGCCGCAAGATATTCGAGGGGCATCTGGGCGGGCATGACCTGATGTCGAATGCCAATCATCTGCGGGGATCGGCTGTCTGGATCAACTTCCCGCGCGTGAATTGCGCGCACTGGCACCATCAGAACGTGGTGCTGATGGGGGATGCCGCCGCGACGGCGCATTTTTCGATCGGGTCGGGGTCGCGGTTGGCGCTGGACAGCGCGATCGCGCTGGCGACCTATCTGGATACCGAACCCACGCTGGAACAGGCTTTCGTCAAATATCAGGACGAGCGGCGGCTGGACGTGCTGCGCCTGCAATCGGCGGCGCGCAATTCGCTGGAATGGTTCGAGGAGGTGGAGCGGTATCTGGATCTTGATCCGGTGCAGTTCAACTACTCGCTGCTGACGCGCAGCCAGCGGATCAGCCACGAGAACCTGCGCCTGCGGGACCCGGAATGGCTGGCCTCGGCGGAACGCTGGTTCCAGACGCAGGCGGGTGTGCCCGCCGATGCACCGCTGCGCGCGCCGATGTTCGCGCCGTTCCGGTTGCGCGACATGGACTTGGTCAACCGGATCGTGGTGTCACCGATGGCGCAATACAAGGCGGTGGATGGCTGCCCGACCGATTGGCATTTCGTGCATTACGCCGAACGCGCCAAGGGCGGCGCGGGGCTGGTCTACACGGAAATGACCTGCGTGTCGGCTGATGGCCGGATCACGCCGGGCTGTCCGGGCCTCTATGCGCCCGCGCATGAGGCTGCCTGGCGGCGGTTGGTGGATTTCACCCATGCCGAGACGCAAGCGAAGATCTGCTGCCAGATCGGCCATGCGGGGCGCAAGGGATCAACGCAGCTTGGCTGGGAAAAGATGGATGCGCCGCTGGCGACAGGCAATTGGGATCTGATCTCGGCCTCGGCCATTCCATGGAGCAAGGACAACGCCGTGCCGCGTGAGATGACCCGCGCCGACATGGACCGGGTGACGGCGGAATTCGTGGCGGCCGCGCAGATGGCGGATCGCGCGGGGTTCGACATGATCGAACTGCACGCGGCGCATGGGTACCTTGTGTCGTCCTTCATCTCGCCCTTGTCCAACCGTCGGGTGGATGAATACGGCGGGAGCCTGGAAAACCGGATGCGCTGGCCCTTGGAGGTGTTTGGCGCGATGCGGGCGGCCTGGCCGGCGGGCAAGCCGATGTCGGTCCGGATTTCCGCCAATGACTGGGCGGGCGACGATGGCGTGACCCCGGCCGAGGCGGTCGAGATCGCGCGCATGTTCCATGCGGCGGGGGCCGACATCATCGACGTGTCGGCGGGCCAGACATCAACGCAGGCGCGGCCGGTCTACGGGCGCATGTTCCAGACCCCCTTCAGCGACCGCATCCGCAACGAGGCGGGTCTGGCGACCATGGCGGTGGGCAATATCTATGAACCCGATCACGTCAATTCGATCCTGATGGCAGGACGGGCCGACCTGGTGTGCCTTGCACGGCCGCATCTGGCCGATCCCTACTGGACGCTGCATGCCGGTGTGGCTCTGGGCGACACGCAGGCGCATTGGCCATTGCCCTACCTGTCCGGGCGGGATCAGGCGATGCGGCTGGCCGAGCGTGGCGCCGAACAGGTGGGCAAGGTATGACGCGCCGCGTTCTGGTAACCGGTGGCGGGTCGGGTATCGGGCGCGCCGTGGCGCGGGCATTTGCGGTGGCGGGCGACCGGGTGACCATCACCGGGCGGCGTCTGGCCGCGCTTGAAGAGACGGCGCAGGGTTTCGACATGACCTGTCGCACCGCCGATGTGACCGATGAGGCGCAGGTGCAGGCCCTGTTCGATGCCCCTTATGACGTGGTGATCGCCAATGCGGGCGGCGGGGTGGCGGGCAAGCTGCGCGGTGTCAGCCTGACCGATTGGAACGCCACGCTTGCGGTGAACATGACGGGCACGTTCCTGCTGTTCCGCGAGGCGTTGCGCGGCATGGGGGCGGGCGGGCGGCTGATCGCCATGGCCTCGACCGCCAGCCTCAAGGGCGGTGCGACGGTTCCGGCCTATGCGGCGGCCAAGCATGGCGTGCTGGGGCTGGTGCGCTCCGTCGCCCTGGATGTGGCGGGCAAGGGCATCACCTGCAACGCGGTCTGCCCCAGTTTCGTCGATACCGACCTGGCCGAGGCGGCCATCAGCGCGGTGCAGAAACGGTTCGACCTGACCCGCGCGGCGGCGCTGGCCGAGGTGGTCAGCGACAATCCGATGGGGCGGCTGATCGCCCCTGACGAGGTGGTGGCGGCGGTGATGTTCCTGGCGTCGCCCGGCGCATCCATGGTGAACGGTCATGCATTGAGCGTGTCGGGGGGCGAGATATGAGCAGCACACCACAGATCAGGCTGGCCGAGCAGGGATCCAAACAGCGCCTGCGCCTGTGGCTGCGGCTGCTGGCGGTCACCCGCAAGATCGAGGCGGAGCTGCGCGAACGCATGCGCATGGAATTCGACAGCACCTTGCCGCGTTTCGACGTGATGGCGGCGCTGAGCCGGCATGATCAGGGCCTGCGGATGAGCGCGCTGTCCGGGGTGCTGCGGGTGTCGAACGGCAATGTCACGGGCATCGTGGACCGGCTGGCCGAGGATGGGCTGGTCATGCGCGTGCCGGTGGCGGGCGACCGGCGCGCCACGCTGGTGCGGCTGACCGCCAAGGGCGCCGAGGTCTTTGCCCGCCAGGCCACCGAGCACGAGGCCTGGATCGACGCGATGCTGGCCGAACTCAGCCCCGAGGAGGCGCGCAGCTATGCCGCGCGGCTCAGAACGCTGGCGCAGAAACTTGACGACAAGGGAGCAACTGAATGACGATGCGGACCGATGTGCAACATTTCCTGTGCCGGATAGAAGGCGGCATCGCCACCATCGCGCTGGACCGGCCCGAGCGGAAGAACCCGCTGACCTTTGACAGCTATGCCGAATTGCGCGACTGGTTCCGCGACCTTGTCTATGCCGATGACGTCAAGGCGGTGGTCTTTGCCTCGAACGGTGGCAATTTCAGTTCGGGCGGGGATGTGCATGACATCATCGGCCCGCTGACCGGGATGAGCATGAAGGAGCTGCTGGCCTTCACGCGGATGACAGGCGATCTGGTCAAGGCGATCGTGAACTGCGGCAAGCCGGTGATCGCGGCGGTGGATGGCATCTGCGTGGGCGCGGGGGCGATCATCGCCATGGCCTCGGACCTGCGGATCGGCACGCCCGAGGCCAAGACCGCGTTTCTGTTCACCCGCGTCGGCCTTGCGGGCTGCGACATGGGCGCCTGTGCGATCCTGCCGCGCATCATCGGGCAGGGGCGCGCGGCGGAACTGCTTTATACCGGGCGCGTCATGACGGCCGAGGAGGCCGAGAGATGGGGCTTCTTCAACCGGCTGGTGCCGGGGGACGGGCTGGCGGAGGCCGCGCAGGAGATGGCCACGCGCATCGCGGCGGGGCCGAACTTCGGGCATATGATGACCAAGACCATGCTGGCGCAGGAATGGTCGATGTCGATCGACCAGGCCATAGAGGCCGAGGCGCAGGCGCAGGCGATCTGCATGCAGACGCAGGATTTCACAAGGGCCTACGAGGCCTTCGTTGCGAAGGAAAAGCCCGTCTTCGCGGGGGATTGAGCGATGGATTCGGATATTTTTAGCAAGAAGAAACAGGGGACGGTGCGTCATGGCTGATCGGTCGTTTCTGGACTGGCCGTTCTTCGAGGATCGGCACCGGGCTCTGGCCGTGGCGCTGGACCGCTGGTGCGCGGCGCATCTGGGCGGCGTGGATCATGCCGATACGGACGCGGCCTGCCGGTCGCTGGTGGCGATGCTGGGGCAGGGCGGGTGGCTGATGCATTCCGGGGCCATGGAGGGCGCACTGGATGTGCGTACGCTTTGCCTGATCCGTGAAACGCTGGCGCGCCATGACGGTCTGGCGGATTTCGCCTTTGCCATGCAGGGGCTGGGCACCGGGGCGCTGTCGCTGTTCGGCACCGATCACCAGAAAGCCGAGTGGCTGGCGCGGACGCGCGAAGGCCGCGCGATTTCCGCCTTTGCGCTGACCGAGCCGCAATCGGGATCGGATGTGGCCAGTTCGACCATGACGGCCGAAGCAGATGGGGACGGGTTTGTCCTGAACGGCGAGAAGACGTGGATTTCCAACGGCGGGATCGCCGATGTCTATACCGTCTTTGCCCGCAGCGGCGAGGCGCCGGGCGCGCGCGGGCTGTCGGCATTCGTGGTGCCTGCGGG
Source organism: Rhodobacteraceae bacterium EhC02 (assembly GCA_001650895.1). Taxonomy (GTDB): domain Bacteria; phylum Pseudomonadota; class Alphaproteobacteria; order Rhodobacterales; family Rhodobacteraceae; genus Seohaeicola. The sequence goes on along the minus strand of LXYH01000060.1, from coordinate 5,496 downwards.
CCTGCCGGGGTTCGAAGTGGTCGAGCGGTTGGAGACAATCGCGCCGCATCCGCTGGCAAGGCTGCGCTTTGACGGGGTGCGGGTGCCGGGTTCTGCGCTGATCGGGGCGCGGGGGCAGGGGTTCCGCATCGCCATGTCGGTGCTGGATGTGTTCCGGTCCACCGTCGCCGCGGCGGCGCTGGGCTTTGCGCGGCGCGCGCTGGACGAGGCCTTGGCCCGCGTGCAGGCCCGGCAGGTGCAGGGCGCGCCGCTGTTCGATCTGCAGATGGTTCAGGGGCATGTCGCGGATATGGCGCTGCGCGTCGATGCGGCGGCGCTGCTGGTTTACCGCGCGGCATGGGCCAAGGATGCAGGTGCCGCGCGCGTGACGCGCGAGGCGGCCATGGCCAAGCTTTATGCCACGGACGAGGCGCAGAAAGTGATCGACATGGCGGTGCAGTTGCACGGCGGCGACGGGGTGCGATCGGGTGCCGTGGTCGAACGGCTTTACCGCGAGATCCGCGCGCTCAGGATCTACGAGGGCGCGTCCGATGTGCAGCGCGTCGTCATCGCGCGGCAGGCCATGGGAGCTTTTCAGGGGGAGTGATGCAGATGCTGGGACCAAGCGCGCATGTGGATACCTTCACGCGGGACAACCTGCCGCCCCGCGCGCAATGGCCCGATCTGTTGCTGGAGGGGTTCGATTATCCCGAACGGCTGAACGCCGCGGTGGAACTGACCGATGCCATGGTGGCGCGCGGTTTCGGCGACCGCACGGCCCTGATCGGCAACGGGCGCAGGCGGACCTACAAGGAGCTGGCGGACTGGACCAACCGCCTGGCGCATGCGCTGGTCGATGATCTGGGGGTGAAGGCCGGGAACCGGGTACTGATCCGGTCTGCCAACAATCCCGCAATGGTGGCCTGCTGGCTGGCCGCGACCAAGGCGGGGGCGGTGGTGGTGAACACCATGCCGATGCTGCGGGCGGGCGAGTTGACCAAGATCGTCGACAAGGCCGAGATCACCCATGCCCTGTGCGACACGCGGCTGATGGAGGAGATGGAGGCTTGCGCGGCGGGATCGCGGTTTCTGACCCGCGTGACGGGGTTCGACGGCACGTCGAACCATGATGCCGAACTGGACCGGCTGGCCTTGGAAAAGCCCGTGCAGTTCGAGGCCGTGCCGACGGGGCGCGATGACGTGGCACTTCTTGGCTTCACATCGGGGACCACGGGCGCGCCGAAGGCCACGATGCATTTTCACCGGGATCTGCTGATCATCGCGGATGGCTATGCGCGCGAGGTTCTGGGCGTGACGCCCGAGGATGTGTTCGTGGGCTCGCCACCCCTTGCATTCACCTTCGGGCTGGGCGGGCTTGCGGTGTTTCCCTTGCGTTTTGGCGCGGCTGCGACCCTTCTGGAAAACGCCTCGCCCCCGAACATGATCGAGATCATCCAGAAATACCGCGCGACCGTGTGCTTCACGGCGCCAACCGCCTATCGCGCGATGCTGGCGGCGATGGAGCAGGGGGCGGATCTGTCATCCTTGCGCGCGGCCGTGTCGGCGGGCGAAACATTGCCCGCGCCGGTCTACCGGGAATGGATGGCCAAGACCGGCAAACCCATGCTGGACGGCATCGGGGCGACGGAACTGCTGCATATCTTCATCACCAACCGCTTTGACGATCATCGCCCGGCCTGCACCGGCAAGCCGGTGCGGGGATACGAGGCAAAGGTGATCGGCGAGGACGGGGCCGAGGTGGCGCGCGGCACGGTCGGCCGGTTGGCGGTGCGCGGACCCACGGGGTGCCGCTATCTGGCCGATGACCGCCAGGCGGCCTATGTGCAGGATGGCTGGAACGTGACGGGCGACGCCTTTGTCATGGACGAGGACGGATACCTGCATTTCGCCGCGCGCAACGACGACATGATCATCTCGTCCGGGTACAACATCGCCGGCCCCGAGGTCGAGGCGGCGCTGCTGTCGCATCCGCATGTGGCCGAATGCGCCGTCATCGGCGTGCCCGACGCCGAGCGCGGCGCCATCGTGCAGGCCCATGTGGTGCTGCGCGACGGGGCCGCGGCGTCGGAGGCCACGGCCAAGGCGCTGCAGGATCACGTCAAGGCGCAGATCGCACCCTACAAATATCCGCGCCGCATCGTCTTTTGCGAAGGTCTGCCGAAGACCGAAAGCGGCAAGATCCAGCGTTTCCGCCTGAAGGAGGCGCGGCCATGACCTGCGTCTTCGTCCAGGTCCGTTGGAAGCCGGGCCTGACCTATCGCGTGGCCGAACAGATCGTTCTGCGCGAGATTCATTCCGAGCTTTACTCGACATCCGGCGCGTTTGATCTTCTGATGAAGCTGTATATTCCTGAAGGGGCCGATGTGGGCAAATATATCAATGATCACCTGCTGGACATTCCCGGAATTGAACGCACCCTGACCACGCCGACATTCAAGGCGTTCTGAACGACAAAAAGCAAAAGCCCAAAGGGGCCAACACGGAGGAAAGACAAGATGAAACTGACGAAACTGGCGATGCTGGCCACAACCGCGCTGCTGGCCGCGGGCGCGGCCATGGCAGAGGGCAAGGTGAAGGTTGGCATGATCACCACGCTGTCGGGCGGCGGTGCCGGCCTTGGCATCGACGCGCGCGACGGCTTCATGCTGGCGCTGAAACTGTCCGGCAGCGATGCTGTCGAGGTGGTGATCGAGGATGACCAGCAAAAGCCCGAGATTGCCGTCCAGCTGGCCGACAAGATGATCCAGGCCGAGAATGTCGATGTGCTGACCGGCATCATCTGGTCGAACCTGGCCATGGCCGTCGTGCCGTCCGCCGTGGCGCAGGACAAGATCTACCTGTCGGTGAACGCAGGCCCTTCGGCGCTGGCGGGCAAGGGCTGCCATCCGAACTATTTCAACGTCGCATGGCAGAACGACAACCTGCACGAGGCGGCGGGCGCCCATGCGACCAAGGCGGGCTATGCCAAGACCTTCATCCTGGCGCCCAACTATCCGGCGGGCACCGATGCGCTGACGGGGTTCAAGCGCTTCTACAAGGGTGAACTGGCCGGCGAGATCTATACCACGCTGGGGCAGACCGACTATGCCGCCGAGATCGCGCAGATCCGCGCATCGGGGGCGGATTCGGTGTTCTTCTTCCTGCCGGGCGGCATGGGGATTTCCTTCATGAAGCAATATGCCGACAGCGGTGTGGGTCTGCCGGTGGTGGGGCCTGCCTTCAGCTTTGACCAGGGCATCCTTCAGGCCGTGGGCGCTGCGGCGCTGGGCGTGGTCAACACCTCGCAGTGGGGCAAGGATCTGGACAATGAGGCGAACAAGACCTTCGTTGCGGCCTTCCAGCAGGAATACGGCCGCCTGCCGTCGCTTTATGCATCGCAGGGCTATGACACGGCGAACCTGCTTCTGTCCGCTGTCGGCAAGGCCGATATCGGCGACAAGGCGGCGTTCCGCGCCGCGTTGAAAGAGGCCGATTTCGCCAGCACGCGTGGCGATTTCAAATTCGGCACCAACAACCATCCCGTTCAGGACATCTATGTCCGCGAGGTGATCCAGGAAGGTGACATCTTCACCAACAAGATCATCGGTGTGGCGCTGGAAGATCACGTCGATGCCTATGCGGTCGAGTGCAAGATGTAATCACTGATCCGGTTCCGGCGCGCAGGCGCCGGGACCAACCTGCCTGTTGCGTTGCCGCGCCGATCGCGCGCGGACGGGATAACTTCACCCCAAGCGGACGGAAAACATGACCTTTCTGCTTTTTGCCGAACAGATGCTGAACGGGCTGCAATTCGGGATCATGCTGTTCCTGATGGCTGCGGGCCTGACGCTGGTGTTCGGGGTCATGGGCCTGATCAACCTGGCGCATGGATCGCTTTACATGATCGGGGCCTTCGCGGCGGCGGCGGTCGCTGGTGCGACGGGATCGTTCGTGCTGGCGCTGATGGCCAGCCTTGCGGCGGCGGCGGCGGCGGGCGCGCTGATCGAGTTGACGGTGATCCGGCGATTGTACAAGCGCGACCATCTTGACCAGGTGCTGGCCACCTTCGCGCTGATCCTGATCCTGTCGGAAGGAACGCGCTGGGTTTTCGGGTCCTTCCCGCTTTACCTTGACGTGCCAAGCTATCTGTCCGGTCCGGTCACGCTGCCGGGCGGGATCCAGTATCCGCTTTACCGGCTGGCGATCATCCTGGCCGGATTGCTTGTGGCGGGGGGGCTGTTCGCGCTGATCGCGCGCACCCGCATCGGCATCCAGATCCGTGCCGGCGAGGCGGACCGCGAGATGATCGCAGCGTTGGGGATCGACATATCAAGGCTTTACACGCTGGTCTTTGCGCTGGGCGCGGCGCTGGCCGGGCTGGCGGGCGCGCTGGTGGGCGCGATCCAGTCGGTGCAGGTCGGCATGGGCGAGCCGGTGCTGATCCTGGCCTTCGTGGTCATCGTGATCGGCGGGATCGGATCCATCAAGGGCGCGCTGGTGGGGGCGCTGCTGGTGGGCATGACCGATACGATGGGCGGCGTGCTGCTGCCGCGCTTCTTTGCGCTGTTCATGGATCCCTCCGCCGCCACGACCATCGGCGCCTCGCTGGGCTCGATGCTGATCTATATCCTGATGGCGGCCGTGCTGATCGTGCGCCCCTCGGGCCTGTACGGGAGCGCCTGAGATGACGCGTGAAAGTTATATCAATGCGGGCCTGACCTTTCTGCTGATACTGGTGCCATTCTGGGCCTGGTCCACGGGGCAGGCCTATATCCTGACGCTTTGCACCAAGGTCGCGATCCTGGCGCTGGCCGGTGTGGGGCTGAATATCGCGCTGGGGCTGGGCGGGCTGGTCAGTTTCGGTCATGCGGCGTTCTTCGGGATCGGTGGCTATGCGATGGGCATTCTTGCCAGCCATGCGCAGACCTTCGATCCGATCATGGACTGGCCGATCCTGATCGAGGGCACGAAATCCATGCCGGTGATCTGGCTTGTGGCGATGGTGTCCTCGGCGCTGGCGGCCCTTCTGATCGGGGCGCTGAGCCTGCGGACATCGGGCGTCTATTTCATCATGATCACGCTCGCCTTCGGGCAGATGCTTTACTATTTCACCATCGGCTGGCCCGCCTATGGCGGAGAGGATGGCCTGTCGATCTATGTGCGCAACAGCTTTCCGGGGCTGAACACGCTGGTGCCGGTGCAGTTCCTGATCCTGTCCTACGTGATCCTTGGTCTTGCGCTGCTGTTTTCCGCGCGGCTGTCGCGGGCGCCTTTCGGGCTGGCGCTGACGGCGGCGCGGCAGAACGCGGACCGGGTCGAAACCGTCGGCATCGCGCCCTATCGGCTGCGGCTGGTGGCCTTCGTGATCTCTGGCGCGATCACGGGCCTGGCGGGGGCGCTGTTTGCCGATCTCAACCGGTTCATCAGCCCCACCATGTTCAGCTGGCACACCAGCGGCGAGATCATGATCTTCGTGATCCTGGGCGGGGTGGGGCGGCTTTACGGACCGGTGGCGGG
>LXYH01000059.1 GCA_001650895.1 Rhodobacteraceae bacterium EhC02 | reverse complement strand
GACCGATAGCGCCACCTTCGCGGGCAGATCGTCCGCATGACGCAGCACATGCGCCGCAAGGTTGAAGGGGCGGGGGCAGGGGGCGGGATCGCCATGATCGAATATAGCAAGCATGCGCAATTGCTAGGCCCGCGCCGCGCCAGTTGCAAGCCAAACACTGTCGCCCTATACCCCTGCGCATGAGCGAGCATGATCCACGGTCCCTGATCCGCATCGCCCGCGCCGATGGTGGCGCGGCCGTGGCCGAACCGCTTGATCTTGGTCAGCGCGTGCGCGGGCTTCGCAAGGATCTGGGTCTGACGCTGGAACAGGCCGCGCGGCAGGCGGGGCTGGCGCGATCCACCCTGTCCAAGATCGAGAACGGGCAGATGTCGCCGACCTACGAGGCGCTCAAGAAGCTGGCGACGGGTCTGGATATTTCGGTGCCGCAACTTTTCACGCAACCCACGCCGGGGCAGGTGACGGGGCGGCGCGTGGTCACCCGCTTGGGCGAGGGCGCGCGCCACGCCACCACGACCTATGAGCATGAGTTGCTGGCCGAAGGGCTGACGCGCAAGCAGATGCTGCCCTATCGCGCGCGTGTCCGCGCCCGCCGGATGGAAGAATTCGACGGCTGGGTGCGCCATGACGGCGAAGAGTTTCTCTATGTGCTGACGGGCGTGATCCGGCTTTACACGGAATTTTACGAACCGGTCGAAATGCGGCGCGGCGACAGCGCCTATTATGACGGCACGATGGGGCACAACGTGGTGTCCGTCAGCCCCGAGGATGCGACGATCCTGTGGGTCACGTCATTGGTCTGACGGGCACGGCCCCGGTGTGACAGGGCCGATCCCCGATCAGAACCAGATCAGAACCAGCCACGCACCGTGCGCGCCCCGCCCGAGATGTCCTGCCCGATCCCGTCGACCGTGGCACATCCCGCCAGAACGGCCAGGCAGCCCAGGCCCAGCGCAATCACTGCAAGTTTCTTCATTCTGTTCACTCCTCGTACCACCAGACATCGGGCATCCACCCGATCCGGTCGCCATAGATCGGCGTATATTCAGGAAATTTCAACTGTCTCGCATGGGCGATCCTGTCAACAGTGGTTGTCCAGATCGGGATCACATAGCGCCCCGCCATCAACACGCGGTCCAGCGCGCGCGTGGCGGCGATGAATTCCTCGCGGCTGTCGGTCGTCAGCATCCGGTCGATCATCGCATCCGCCGCTGCATCCTGCATGCCCATCACGTTGCGCGTGCCCGGTGTGCCCGCGCCCTGCGACCCCCAATACAGGCGTTGCTCGTTGCCGGGGCTCAGCGACAGATCGCGCCGAAAGGGCATCATGTCGAAATCCTGCGCGGCCTCGGCCTCGGCATATTGGGCGTTGTCGACCGGGCGGATGCCGGCGGTGATGCCCAGGCGCTCGAGGGCGCCGCGATAGATCTCGATCACCGCCAGATTGGCGCGGTCTCCCTGGCGCAGCAGCACATCCAGCTTGAAGGGCGTGCCCTTTTCATCCACGAGCCGCCCGTCCCGCACCTGCCAGCCAGCCTCCTGCAGCAGGGCCATGGCGCGGCGCAGATCGGCGCGGTTGCGCTCGGACGCGTCGCCTGCGGGCAGGGTGTAGCCCTCCAGCGCGCCGGGGGGCAGGCTTGTCGCGAAGGGCGCCAGAAGGTCGCGTACCCGGCCCGTCGCGGGGCCGGGTTGCAGGCCCAGTTCCGAGTTCGAGAAGTAGGACTGGATGCGCGGTTGCCGCCCGCCGGTGACGGTGCCGTTGATATAGGGAAAGTTGAAGGCCAGCAGCAGCGCCTCGCGCACACGCCAATCGGCCAGATGCGGGCGCGCGGCGTTCAGCACGAAACCGGTCATGCCGGTGGGCCGCGCATGGGCGATTTCCGACAGGATCACGTCACCGCGCCGCACTGCGTCGAAATCGAAGCGCGTCTGCCAGTCCTCGGCATTGGTTTCGCGCCAGACGGTGACCGCGCCCGCCTTGAACGCCTCGAACATGACCGATGTGTCGCCGTAATATTCGATGCGTATCTCGTCCAGATTGCTGGTGCCGCGCCGCACCGGCAGGTCGCGCCCCCAGTAGTCGGGGTTGCGCCGCAGGGTGACGAAGCGGCCCTGTTCGTAGCCCGCCACCACATAGGGCGCCGATCCGATCGGGATGTCGTTGATGGTGGATGCGGTGAAATCGCGCCCGTCCCACTGCGCCTTTTTCAGGATCGGGCGCAGCCCCGCGATCAGGGCCAGTTCGCGGTCTGCGGTGGCAAAGCTGATGCGCAGGCTGCGCGGCCCGGTCCGGGTGATGCTCTCGGTCTGGGCGGCGAAACCCAGGTAGCGCGGATGCCCGACAGTGCCCAGTGTCTCGAAGGACCAGATTACATCATCCACCGTCACCGGGCTGCCATCCGAGAATCGCGCCTCGGGCCGCAGGGTGAACTCGACCCAGGATCGATCCTCCGCCACCCTCACCGATTCGGCCAGAAGCCCGTAAAGCGAGAATGGCTCGTCCCAGTTTCGCGCCATGAGGGTTTCATAGGCCAGAAAGCGCAATTGCCAGGGGGCGGTGCCTTTCAGGATGAAGGGATTGAGCGAATCAAACCCGCCGGTGGACCCTTCGACCAGCCGCCCGCCCTGGGGGGCTTGCGGGTTGGCATAGGGCAGGGACACAAAATCGGGTGGAAGGGCCGGCGCGCCATACATAGCTATGCCATGGCTGCTTGTGGCCTCTGCCTGCGCGGGATGATGGAAGGCATGAAAAAAAAGGGCACAGACGGCAGCGCCCCGAACTGCGCGGAGGAATGAAACGCGTCTCATGATGATGACGATCCTGCTCTGGCCATCGATTGTTGCCATGCAGCGTAGCGCTCGTTTCCCGTCTTTTCAAACTTTTAGCTTGGAAGCTTGCAAAGGATTGCTTATAACGAAGGCACTGCTCGATAGGTTTCTTGCCTGTATGAAACCTGCCTCAATAACTTGACGCCGGCCTCGCGCCGGCGTTTTTTTTTGGGCCGCGCGCCGTCAGGCTTTCCCCAAATGCCCTCCCTCGTCATTGGTCGCGGCGTCATGCTATGCTGCGCCTGCAAAGTCGATTGACCACGACCACCACCAGAAGGAGAGGCGCATGTCGCTGAAGGGAAAAACCGCCATCATCACCGGATCCAATTCCGGGATCGGATTGGGCGTCGCGCGGGAACTGGCAAGGGCGGGGGCGGATGTCGTGCTGAACTCCTTCACCGACCGCGACGAGGATCACGCCCTCGCGCAGGAGATCGCTGCGGAATTCCGTGTGGCCGCGCGCTACATCCGGGCCGACATGTCGAGGGCCGATCAATGCCGCGCCCTGATCGAACAGGCGGGCGCCTGCGATATCCTGGTGAACAACGCGGGCATCCAGCATGTCTGCCCGATCGACGAATTTCCCATCGACAAATGGGATGCGATCATCGCGATCAACCTGACCTCTGCCTTCCACACCACGGCCGTCGCCCTGCCCATGATGCGCAAGACGGGATGGGGCCGCATCGTCAACATCGCCTCGGCCCATGGCCTGACCGCCAGCCCCTACAAATCCGCCTATGTCGCGGCCAAGCACGGCATCGTCGGTCTGTCCAAGACCACCGCGCTGGAAACCGCGGGGCAGGGGATCACCTGCAACGCGATTTGCCCGGGCTATGTTCTGACGCCGCTGGTCGAGGCGCAGATCCCCGATACGATGAAGAAATACGACATGGACCGCGACGAGGTGATCAGGAAGGTGATGCTGGAACGCCAGCCCTCGAAGGAATTCGCCACCGTCGAACAGTTGGGCGGCACCGCCGTTTTCCTGTGTTCGGATGCCGCCGCCCAGATCACCGGCACCACGATCAGCGTGGATGGCGGCTGGACCGCACTCTGATCCGGTTTCTTCTTGCCTGAAATATCCCGGGGGACTCGCCGCAGGCGAGGGGGGCTGGCCCCCGTCCCGGGATCCGTTCCTCGTGCCGCGAAAGGTTCCGCATGACCGTCAAACGCATCAATCTGGCCCTGCAGGGCGGAGGCGCCCATGGGGCCTTCACCTGGGGTGTGCTTGACCGGTTGCTGGACGAGGATGATATCGAGATCGCGGCCATATCGGGCACCTCGGCTGGGGCGCTGAACGGGGCGGCCTACAAGGCGGGCTGGCTGAAGGGCGGACGCGACGGGGCGCGGGCCAATCTGGACTGGCTCTGGTCGCGGATGGGGGCGCTGCAGGAAACTCCCGTGACGCGCTGGCTGACCGAGATGTCGCCCGCGACGGCGGCAGTCAGCGCGGCGCTGGAAAGCTCGGTCGCCTACGGCATGGCCGATACGGTGTCGCGCCTGACCTCACCCTATGCGCTGGGACCGTTCTACAGCAATCCGCTGACACCCATCGTCGAGGCCTTCGATTACGACACGGTCTGCGCCTTGGACGGCCCGCGCCTTTTCGTGGGCGCCACCAATGTACGCAGCGGCAAGATCCGGGTGTTCACCGGCGATCAGATCAGCACCGGGGCGATCCTTGCCTCGGCCTGCCTGCCGACCCTGTTCCAGGCGGTCGAGATCGAGGATCCCGAGACCGGCCGCTCAGAGGCCTATTGGGATGGCGGCTACAGCGGGAACCCCGCGCTTTTCCCCCTGTTCGAACCGGACCTTCCCTCGGATATCCTGATCGTGAACATCAATCCGATCCTGCGCAACGACGTGCCGCGCAGCCCACAGCAGATCCAGAACCGGATCAACGAGATCAGCTTCAACGCCTCGCTTCTGCGCGAATTGCGCGCCATCGGCTTCGTCAAGCGGTTGCTGGCGCAGGGCGCGCTGACGCCTGGCAGCATGAAGGATGTCCTTGTGCACATGGTGGCCGATGATGCGCTGATGAACGATCTGTCGGTCGCCACCAAGATCCTGCCCAATCCGCTGCTTTTGGCCCGGCTCAAGGCGGCGGGGCGTGCGGCGGCGGATGGCTTTCTTGTCGCGCACAAGGATGACCTGAATCGGCGCGGCACGGTCGATCTGGCCCAGATGCTGTCGTGATCGCCGCCCATGCCGATGCCACCCCGGCCGATGGCTTGCGGTGTCAGGCCGCCTTTTCGGGGCGGCCGGCGTCCTTGGCGGCCGGATAGACAAGCCCCGCCGAAATCACCAGCTTGGCGGCATCCTCGACGCTCATGTCCAGGATGATCACGTCTTCCTTGGGCACATAAAGCAGGAACCCCGAGGTCGGGTTGGGCGTGGTGGGCAGGAAGACGCTCATCAACGCGCCTGCGGTTGCGGGGCGCTCGGCGATCTCGCCCTTGGCTTCGGTCGAGATGAAGCCGATGGCCCAGATGCCCTTGCGCGGGTATTCGACAAGGCAGGCCTTCTCGAAGCTGCGTTCGGACTGGGCAAAGACGGTTTCCGCAATCTGTTTCACACCGGAATAGATCGACCTGACGACCGGCATCCGGTGCACCAGCGACTCGCCGAAGCGGATCAGCGACCGGCCGATCAGACCCTTGGCGATCCAGCCCACGATGATGGTGAAGATCAGGAAGATGATCACGCCCAGACCGCGCAGGTTGATGTTGATGTACTGACCCGGATTGAACCGGTCCGGCACCAGCGGCAGCACCACGCTGTCGACAAAGCCCATCAGCGACCAGATGAACCAGATCGTCAGGCCGATGGGGGCGATCACCACGATCCCGGTCAGGAAACTGGATCGCAATCCCGACAGCGGGCCGGTACGGCGCGGGGCGGGTGGCTGTTCGGGATCGAATGGGGTGTTCATTGAACTGGGTCCGGATGCGACATGCTGTGTTTATTTAGGCGCTTGGCCGTCTTGCCACAATGGGCAAGCGCGATCGCGCCGACCTCAGGACGGGACGGGGGCCGCTTTCAGGGCGGTCAGCGCCAGGGCAATGGACGCCCCGAGCCGGGCATTGTTCAGTACAAGCGCCACATTGGCCTCGAGCGAGGCGCCCCCGGTCAGATCGAAGATGCGCTGCAGCAGGAAGGGTGTGACCGCCTTGCCGGTGATCCCCAGCGCCTCGGCGTCGGCGGTGGCCTGGGCGATGATCGGCGCAAGCTCGGCCAGCGGGATTTCGGCGGCCTGCGGGATCGGGTTGGCGATCAGCTGCCCGCCCGGCAGGTCCAGCCGGGCGCGCATGCGATGCGCGCGGGCGATCTGTTCGGGGCTGTCCATCCTCAGCGGGGCCTTGAGGCCGGAATCCCGCGACCAGAAGGCGGGCAACGCGTCCTGCCCGTAGGCGATCACCGGCACGCCCAGGGTTTCCAGCACCTCCAGCGTCTTGGGCAGGTCCAGGATGGCCTTGGCCCCGGCCGCGACGACGCTGACGCGGGTGGCGGCCAGTTCCTGCAGATCGGCCGAGATGTCGAAACTGGTCTCCGCGCCTTTGTGCACGCCGCCGATGCCCCCGGTGGCAAAGACCTCGATCCCGGCCAGTTCGGCGGCGATCATGGTCGCGGCGACCGTGGTGGCCCCGGTCCCGCCCTCGGCCATGCAGACGGCCATGTCGGCGCGGCTCAGCTTGGCGACATGGGTGGCCCTTGCCAGCCACTCCAGTTCCGTATCGGTCAGCCCGATGTGCAACTGCCCCTCCAGGACCGCGATCGTGGCGGGAACCGCGCCCGCCTCGCGCACCGCCTGTTCCACCTGCCGGGCCGTCTCGAGGTTGCGGGGCCAGGGCATGCCATGGGTGATGATGGTGCTTTCAAGGGCCACGACCGCGCGGCCCGCGTCCAGCGCCGCGGCCACTTCGGGGGAATGGGTATAAAGCATCATGACGGGATCTCTCCGGAAACATAGGTTGCGGCTGCATCCAGGGCGCGAACCAGTGCGGCCTCGGGATCGCGACCGGCCAGTTCTGCGGCGATATGGGCCGCCATGAATGTATCGCCCGCCCCGGTCACGCGGGTCACCAGGACCTGGCGGCAGGGCAGGGTGATCACCCCATGCGCGCCCGCGTCCGCCGCCGGGCGGCCCCCATCCGTCACCAGCGCGCGGACCGCGCCGCGCGCGACCAGCGCCCGGGCGGCCTGTCCTGCGTTGTCAAAAGGCTGCTGGCAAAGGATCGAGGCTTCTTCAAGGTTCACGTAAAGCACCGCGCGCCCATGTGTCAGGAAAGGCAGCAGCCGTTCCGCCTTGCCGGGGCTGGCGGGGGCCACGCGCAGATCGGCGCGGGCAAAGGCGGGGTGGGTCGCGATCTCGTTCAGAAGCGACAGCGTCAGGTTGCCATCCAGCGCGATGCACCCCTCATGGGGCCTTGTGCCGTCGCCCAGCGGTCCATCGGTCAGCGGGCGCAGGATGCGCGCGCCCGCCGCTTCCAGGCTATGGGCATCTGCGATGGCCGCGATCAGCCCGTTCGCGCCCTCGATCGCCATGTAGCGGTCGGTCGGCAGGTCCTCGGACCGGTAAAGCAGCGCCGTGCCCACGCCCAGCGCGGCACAGGCGCGGATCAGCTCCTCGCCCTCGGGGTCGCGTCCCACCGCGCTCAGCAGGGCGGGGCGCAGCCCGAAACGCGCCAGCGCCATGGCGATGTTCATCGCCACGCCGCCCGGCAACCGGGTGATGCGGCCGGGCACGTCCGCGCCTTGCCGCATATGGCTGGGGGCCCGCCCGATCACGTCCCACAGGACGGATCCGATGCACAGAATATCGTGGTCCTTGATCATGCCCGCTCCGATCTCTCTTGTCTGCCCCGAAGCGCCGTGCAACGCAAGCCGCGCCCGTTTCTTCTTGCCTGAAATATCCCGAGGGAATCGCCGCAGGCGATGGGGGCTGGCCCCCTTCCGTGGCCGGCCCCTTGCCTTGCCTCTTGCACCTGCTGGCCAACCCGTCTATACGCGCGCCACTCAACCCCGCAGGCGGGGTGGGCCTGTGGGGGAGACATCCCCACATGTCCGCCGGTTGGAGCATCCGCTCTCACACCCCCGCCGAGGCGAAAACCGGAAAGAAGGATAGGACAATGGCTCTTCCCGAGTTCACTTTGCGCCAATTGCTTGAAGCAGGCGTGCATTTCGGCCACCAGACGCAGCGTTGGAACCCCCGCATGGGTCCGTATATCTACGGCGCGCGCAATGGCATCCATATCATGGACCTGACCCAGACCGTCCCGATGCTGGACCAGGCGCTGAAGGTCATCCGCGACACCGTCGCCAAGAACGGCCGCATCCTGTTTGTCGGCACCAAGCGCCAGGCCGCGGCACCCGTCGCCGAAGCCGCCGAGAAATGCGCCCAGTTCTACATGAACCACCGCTGGCTGGGTGGCACGCTGACCAACTGGCAGACCGTGTCGCAGTCGATCAACCGTCTGAAGTCGATCGACGAGCAGATGGCGGGCGGCGCCGAAGGCCTGACCAAGAAAGAGCGTCTGGGCATGGAGCGCGAGCAGGAAAAACTGCAGGCCAGCCTTGGCGGTATCCGCGAAATGGGCGGCGTGCCGGACCTGCTGTTCGTCATCGACGTGAAAAAAGAGCAGCTGGCGATTGCCGAAGCCAACAAGCTGGGCATCCCGGTCGTCGCCGTGGTCGACACCAACTGCTCGCCCGATGGTGTGGATTACATCATCCCCGGCAACGATGACGCGGCCCGCGCCATCGCTCTCTACTGCGACCTGGTCAGCCGCGCAGCCCTGGACGGCATGACCGCTCAGATGGGTGCCGCAGGCGTCGATCTGGGTGCGCTGGAGGAAACTCCGGTCGAGGAACTGCTGGCCGAGACCACCGGCGAGGCGTGAGCCTGTCACCAAACTGATACAAGCGGGCGGCATGACCGCCCGCACATCCATTTCAATTCATCCGAGGAGAGCCGAGCGATGGCGATCACAGCTGCACTGGTAAAAGACCTGCGCGACCGTACGGGCGCGGGCATGATGGACGCGAAAAAAGCGCTGACCGAAACCGATGGCGACATGGAAGCCGCGATCGACTGGCTGCGCACCAAGGGTCTGGCGAAAGCTGCCAAGAAATCCGACCGTACCGCCGCGGAAGGTCTTGTGGCCGTTCTGGTCGAAGGTGGTCGCGGTGTGGCCATCGAAGTGAACTCGGAAACCGATTTCGTCGGCAAGAACGCTGATTTCCAGGCCATGGTCGCCAGCTTCGCCAAGGCCGCGATCGGCGTGAACTCGGTCGAAGAGCTGAAGGCCGCGCATGTCAACGGCAAGACCGTCGAAGAGGTCCTGACCGAAAAGATCGCCACCATCGGCGAGAACATGTCGGTGCGCCGCATGTCCGTGCTGGAAGGCGAAACCGTCGTGTCCTACGTGCACAACGCGGCTGCCGACGGCATGGGCAAGATCGGCGTTCTGGTCGCCATGAAGGGCGGCAACGAGGCATTCGGTCGTCAGGTTGCGATGCATATCGCCGCGGCCAACCCCGCCTCGCTGAGCCAGGCCGATCTGGACCCCGCCGTGGTCGAGAAGGAAAAGACCGTCCAGATGGACATCGCGCGCGAATCGGGCAAGCCCGAAGCCGTGATCGAGAAAATGATCGTGGGCCGGATGCAGAAGTTCATGGCCGAAGTCACCCTGCTGGGTCAGGCTTTCGTCGTGAACCCCGATCTGACCGTGGAAGCGGCCGCCAAGGAAGCGGGCGTCGAGATCACCGGATTCCTGCGTCTTGAAGTGGGCGAAGGCATCGTGGTCGAGAAAGAAGACTTCGCCGCCGAAGTCGCCAAGGTCGGTCGCGCCTGATCAGAACTCAATCGGAGCGGGTGAAAACCCGCTCCGGCCAAAGAAAACGACGGTGCCACCACTGGGTTGGCACCGTCTTTTTTTGACCGCCAGGTCAATGGGGATGAATCAGGCGGGCAGATTGCCGACCCACCAGCGGAACAATACGCAAGCAGGCCGACGGTCCGGAAAACCGGATGAGACGCAGCGCCCCGATATTACAGGGTTCCGTCCCGATGTTCCCTGGCCAAAGCCACCACTCACGGAACTCTTCCAGAATGCAAATTTACCCTAGGTTAAGGTAGTCAGGATTTCCCTACCTTTTGGAGATAAATTTCCGCATTTCGAGAATCAATGCTCTGCCGAAGGTATATCTTCGGTTCCTGATGTGACGCGCGGCTTCTTCACGCCGGGCAGGGGGCATGTTTGTGAAAATCAAAGGATTCCAGCGGCGTGCTGCAGGTTTCTGCCTCAGGCATCCATCACGAACATCTGGTTCTGAAAGGCGGCCTTGAGCACGGCCTGGGCTGTCGTCTCGACGTTCAGCGCCTCGCGGGCAAGGCGCAGGTGTTTCTCGACCGTGGCGGGCGTGAGGCCCATCAGAACGGCGATGTCCTGCGTGGTCTTGCCATCGCCGACCCAGCCAAGCGCCTCGCGCTGGCGGCGCGTCAGGCTGCGTCCGGGCGCGGTATAGGGCAGGGTGAGGATCTTCAGATGCGCCACATTGTTCATCACCAGAATGTCCTGCCCATGCCGGGCCCAGGTCTCATCCACCGCGTCTTGCGATAGCTCGGCCCGCGCGGTCAGGGCAATGCCGCCCTTGGCCCGTGGCGACACCGTTCTGAAGCTGATCGTATAGCCGGCCAGGACCTTGTGCGCCTGATTGAACTGGATCACGCGCACCTCTGCCGGGGTCAGGTTTCCGCTTCTGATCAGGTCCGACACGAAGCGCCAGCTGCAGGCGCCTTCATTGTCCAGCACCCAGCGCACCATCGGGCCATGCAGGTAATGCCCGTCTGCGATGAAGGATTCCACATAGCTGGTGGGATGATTGGTCAGGATCACGAAGTCTTCGGGTGACCCCAGCGATGTGCCGACACGGTAGCGGGTGAAGGCATAGAGCAAACGGTCAAAGCCATATTCCTCCATCTTGCGGCAATGCATGTCCCAGAGTTCTTCCAGGCTCTGCGCATTGGTAAGCGCCTCAAGATAACCGTTCAGCGTCATCCGTCGGCTTTATCCTGTTTAAGCCCCAGATGCGCCGCAAGGGCCCGGATCGCCAGAGCATAGCCTGTCGCGCCAAATCCGCAGATTTGACCCAGCGCCACGGGCGCGATGAAGGACTTGTGGCGGAAAGGTTCGCGCGCATGGATGTTGGACAGATGCACCTCGACCAAAGGCACCGCCGCGGATGAGATCGCATCCATCAATGCAACCGATGTATGCGTATAGGCGCCCGCGTTCAGAATGATCCCGGCATGTGTGCCGCGCGCCGCATGGATCAGGTCGATCATCTGGCCTTCGTGGTTCGATTGCGCAAAGGCGGTCGTCATGCCGAAAAGGCTTGCTTCGGTCGCGCACAGCGCCTCGATGTCCGCCAGCGTCGTGCGCCCATAGACTTCGGGCTGACGGGTCCCAAGCAGGTTCAGGTTGGGGCCGTTCAGGATCAGCAAGGAAGACATGAGGCCTCGTCAATGAATTGATGCGCCGCCATAGATAGCCGCGCTGCGGGCGGGATGTCGAGAGGGGCAAACAGTCTGCCGCGCGCATGACAGGCTGAAGTTGCCGAAAATCCATGAGGCATGCTGTGTAAGTCTATGAAAAGACGTCATTACGATGGGAAAAGCTGCGGGTGGATCAAAAGAGATGACCACTCCGGTCACATGTCGAGATTTAACATAATACTGATTATGCGATTTTTGGATTGGTGTGATGGGCCGGTTGTACACCTGCCTGCGTTACCCTAGCCGCGCGCCCCCTGCATGTGCAATGCGGGCCGCCAGTTCATAGAACTGCCCCTTGATCCCGGTGAACGCCTCGTCATAGCCGTCGACGGCATCAAGCGGCAGATGCGCCTCGTCGCCCGACAGCAAGGCCATGGCCGCCGACGCGCCGATAACCGTTCCGGGACCAATGCCGCGTCCCGAATAGCCGAAGATCGCATAGCCCGGACCACCCAGCCGCATCACCTTGGGAATATGGTCCGAAGTCATCGAGATCCGCCCCGACCAGAAATGCAGGAACGCCGCATCACCGATTTGCGGGAACAGACGCGCCAGCATCCGGCGCGCCCAATCGGCATGCAGCCCCAGCGCATCAGGCTTTCCCATGGCCCCAAGGATCAGACGCCCGGCCTGGTCCTTGCGAAAGGACGTCATGACTGTTCCGGTGTCCCAGCATCCCTCGCCGCCCGGCAGAACCTGCGCCGCAAGGTTGTGGCCCAATGGCGCGGTGGCAAGCTGAAAGTAATGCACCGGTGTGGTTGACGGCACGTCCGCGCCCTTGACAGGCTGATGATAGGCATTGGTCGCAATCAGTATTTTCGACGCATGAACAATGCCTTGCGCGGTGGTAACGATCCATTCGCCGCCGTCCTGCGCGACCGAAGTCACCGGGCTGTGTTCGTGGATCCGCGCGCCATGCTGCGCTGCGGCGCGGGCAAGGCCGCGGGCATAGGCCAAGGGCTGGATCGTGCCCGCGCGCGCATCATGCAGCGCGCCATGTGGCCGGTCGCTGCCGGTGCGGTGCCGCGCCTGCGCGGCATCCAGCAGCGTGACGGGTGCCCCAAGCGCCTTCTGCTGTTCAAATCTTGCCTGCAAGTCCTTGAAACCGCTGGCGGAATGGGCGCAATGCAGGGTGCCTTCGCGCACTGGTTCGCAGGCGATGTCATGGGTTTCGATCAGGTCGAACACCTGCGCCGGCGCCGCTGCCAGGGCTGCGTTCAGCCGCATCCCCTGGCCCTGCCCCAGCGCATCGCAGACCGCCTGCGGCGGCAACCAAAGCCCCGCATTCACCAAGCCGACATTGCGGCCCGATCCGCCATGCCCGATCGTTTCAGCCTCCAGCAGCAGGACCGACGCGCCCTGCCGCGCCGCCGTCAGCGCAGCGGAACAGCCTGTGAAACCACCGCCCAGAATGCAGAGATCGACGGATGTTTTCCCTGTGAATACATCCGCTTCAAAGGTTTCCCTCGCGCTGTCGCGCCACAGATTTCGATCCGCGTCCATGGGGTCCTCCGCCTGCCGCGCGCCGTTCAACGGGAAAAGGCGCGCCTGCCCATGGCAAAGCGCGCCGCCCCTGTTCGTGGTCCATCTGATCCGATCAGAAGAAGGCCTGCAAGCCTGTCTGTGCACGTCCCAGGATCAGGGCATGCACGTCATGCGCGCCCTCATAGGTGTTCACCGTCTCGAGGTTGACCATGTGACGGATCACGCCGAACTCAAGGCTGATGCCGTTGCCGCCGTGCATGTCGCGGGACATCCGTGCAATATCAAGGGCTTTGCCGCAGTTGTTGCGCTTGACGATACTGATCATCTCGGGCGCGGCCTTGGCGGCATCCATCAGTCTGCCAACCTGCAGGCTGCCCTGAAGGCCAAGGGCGATTTCGGTCTGCATGTCCGCCAGTTTCTTCTGGAAAAGCTGGGTCTGGGCCAGCGGACGCTTGAACTGGTGCCGGTCCAGGCCGTATTGGCGCGCCGCGTGCCAGCAGAATTCCGCCGCCCCCAGAACACCCCAGCTGATCCCGTAGCGCGCGCGGTTCAGACAGCCGAAGGGCCCTTTCAGACCTTCGACATGCGGCAGCAGCGCATCCTCGCCCACTTCGACATTGTCCATCACGATCTCGCCGGTGATCGAGGCGCGCAAGGACATCTTGTTGCCGATCTTGGGCGCGCTCAGGCCCTTCATGCCCTTTTCCAGCACGAAGCCCCGGATCTTGCCGCCATGGGCCTCGGACTTGGCCCAGACCACGAAGACATCGGCGATGGGCGCGTTGGAAATCCACATCTTCGAGCCGGTCAGCACATAGCCATTGGCGGTCTTGACCGCGCGGGTCTTCATGCCGGCGGGATCCGATCCGGCATCGGGTTCGGTCAGGCCGAAGCAACCGATCCACTCGCCGCTGGCCAGCTTGGGCAGGTATTTCTGGCGCTGTTCCTCGGACCCGTAGGCATAGATCGGGTACATCACAAGGCTGGACTGCACCGACATCATCGACCGGTAGCCCGAATCGACCCGCTCCACCTCGCGCGCGACCAGCCCGTAAGAGACATAGCCCGCGCCCAGCCCGCCGTATTCCTCGGGGGTGGTGACGCCCAGAAGCCCCATCTCGCCCATCTCGCGGAAAATCTCGGGATCGGTATGCTCCTCGGCAAAGGCCTTGAGAACACGCGGCTGCAGCTTTTCCTGCGCATAGGCATGCGCGCTGTCGCGCATCATGCGCTCTTCTTCGGTCAGTTGCTCGTCAAGGCGGAACGGATCTGCCCAGTCGAACTGTCCCAGGTCGGGGGCATCCTTGGCGCGCAATTTCGGTGCGGGGCGGCTCATCTCGTTCATGGGGTCCTCCTGAAGATGGGTGGCGCGGGCGGTGTCGATCATGCCGATCATGAGTTTTTGGCGCGCGCCAGACTTGTTCGCCACCTAGTTACAGCATAATCAGGGTGTGTTGAAACGATAGTTTTGCATCACAGCATGAGTATTTCGCATAGATGATCGCCCCGCGCCGTTTCCTGCCTTCCATCGCCTCCCTGCGCGCGCTCGAAGCCTTTGACCGTCTGGGCAGCGCCACGGCCGTGGCCGAAGAGCTGTCTCTGACCCAAAGCGCCGTCAGTCGTCAATTGCAGACGCTCGAGGCGCAGATGGGCGTGCCGCTGATCCTGCGAGAGGGACGCCGGATGGTGTTGACCCCCCCTGCCCGCGCCTATGTGGCCGAAGTGCGCGAGGCGCTGCAGCAGATCGCCCAGGCCTCGCTCCGGCTGCGTGTGCAGCCGCGCGGCGGGTCGCTTGATCTGGCGATCCTGCCGACATTCGGCATGCGCTGGCTGGTGCCGCGCCTGGCGGATTTCGCGCGGTTGCATCCCGATGTGACGATCAACATGGCGACCAGGCTCGCGCCCTTCAACTTCGCGACGCAAGCCTTCGATGCGGCCATCCATTACGGCAATGCCGACTGGCCCGGCACCGAGAACATGCTGTTGCGGACGGAAAGCGTGGTGGCGGTCTGCACGCCCGAACTGGCCGCGCGGCGCCCCCTGCGCCAGGCCGCGGATCTGCGCGCCCTGCCGCTTCTGCATATCGAAACGCGCCCCAGCGCCTGGGCAGACTGGTTCGCGTCACATGGCGTGACCGCCGAGGTGCCGCAGGGCACCGTCTATGACCAGTTCGCCACGATCACCCAGGCCGCGCTGCACGGGCTGGGGATCGCCCTTCTGCCGGACTATCTGGCCGAACCTGATCTTGCCGCCGGGCGGCTTGTGCCGGCCTTCGGCGGGCCGACACGGACTCGCGGCAGCTATTTCCTTGTCTGGCCGCGCAGCAAGTCGCAGGACAACGCGCTGGGTCTTTTCCGCGAATGGCTTGTCACCCAGACGGACGAGGATGATATTCTGCCGCGATGAACGTGGCGCCGCTTCTTCTTGCCCGAAATATCCTCGGGGGAATGATCCGCAGGATCATTGGGGGCGAGCCCCCCTTCTCCGGGTGCCTCAGGGCCCTGCGGGTCAGGAAATGCGCGGCAGGATGACGGTAAAGCGGCTGCCCTGCCCCGGCTGGCTGTCGATCTTCAGGCGCCCGCGATGGCGGTTCACGATATGCTTGACGATGGCAAGACCCAGGCCGGTGCCGCCCATCTCGCGCGAGCGGTGGCTGTCCACCCGGTAGAACCGTTCGGTCAGGCGCGGAATATGCACCGGGTCGATGCCTGGCCCGTTGTCGATGACCTCGGCGCAGATCGCGGGCCCGCGCATGACGGGATCGCGCGGGATCTCGGTGATTTTCAGCATCACCTCGGGCGGGCGTCCCCCGTATTTGATCGCGTTTTCGACCAGGTTGCCGAAGACCTGGCGCAATTGGTCGGCGTCGCCTTCGACAAAGACCTGCCCCGCGTCGAACTGCGCCTGCAGCGTGCCGCCGGCCTTTTCCGCCAGCGGCGTCAGATTGCGCAGCACCGAGGACAGCAGATCGCACAGGTCCAGCCGTGTGTCGGGGCGGACGCGCTCCATCTCTTCGACCTGGCTCAGCGACAGCAGGTCGCGCACCAGCCGGTTCATGCGCTGCGCCTCGTTCGCCATGATCCCCAGAAAGCGTTCCCGCGCCACCGGATCGTCGCGGGCCGGTCCCTGCATGGTTTCGATGAACCCCATCAGCGCGGTCAGGGGCGTGCGCAGCTCGTGGCTGACATTGGCCACGAAATCGCGCCGCATCTGTCCGATCTGCTGACGGTCCGTCACATCCTCGAAGCTGATCAGAACCCCGCTGGCGGGGCCGGCCTCGACCATGGCGCAATGGGCGGTGTAGATCACGTCCTGGTCGCCCTGCTTGGCCAGGTAGCGCGCGCTGCCTGGCTTGCGCTGGCTGCGGCAGGCCTCGACCGCGTCCAGGACCGCGGGCTGACGGATGGCGGTGATGAAGGGGCGCGCCTCGACCGGCCCCAGAAGCGCCTCTGCCTTCCTGTTCAGCCCTGCGATCCGGTCGTCCTTGCCCACGAAGATCGCGGGCAAGGGCACGGCGTCAAGGATGGACCTGATCGTGGCCTCCGGCATCGGCGCGCCCCGGCTCAGGTCGCGCCGCGGGCGGCGTCGACCGCGCGGGTGAACACCTCGAGCAGGGGCGCCACCTCTTCCAGCCCGACAGAGACCCGGAAGAACCCTTCGCTCATGCCAAGTGCCTCGCGCTCGGCTGCGGGCAGCGCGCGGTGCGAGGAACTGGCAGGGTGCGACAGGGTCGTGCCCACATCGCCAAGGGTCGGCGCAAAGGCCAGGCCGTCGGCGGCGCGGGTAAAGGCATTGGCGGCCTTGCGTCCGCCTTCCAGTTCGAAGCTGACCATGTTGCAGCCGCGCGCGCCCAGAAGGGCCTTGGCACGGGCCTGGTCGGGGTGATCGGCGCGCATCGGGTAAAGCACGCGCTTGACGCCCGGCAGCGTCGCCAGGTGATCGGCCAGCGCCACGGCATTGGCCTCGGCCCGGTCGAAGCGCAGGTTGAAGGTCGCAAGGCCCCGCTCGGCCAGCCAGCAATCGAAGGGGCTGGCGGTCAGGCCGGTGGTGACGGCGAAATCATAGATCGCCTTTTGCAGCACCGGATCGGCGGCGCAGGCATAGCCAAGCGTCACATCCGAATGGCCTGCCAGCAGCTTGGTCACCGAATGGATCACGATATCGGCGCCCGCGTCGAAGGGCCGATAGGCGCGCGGCGTGGTAAAGGTATTGTCCACCGCCAGCAGGACGCCGCGGGCCTTGCACAGTCTGGCCAGCCCTTCGATATCGGCGACGCGCAGCGTCGGGTTCGACACGACCTCGACCAGGATCATCCGCGTCTCGGGGCGCAGCGCCGCCTCCATCGCGGCCACATCGGTGGGGTCGGCCAGGCTGGTGGCGATCCCCAGGCGCGGCAGGTCCTGTTTCATCAGGCGCAGCGAGCGGCCATAGAGCTGGTCGCCCCCAAGCACGTGATCGCCCGCCTTCAGCAGGCCCATCATCACCGCCGTGACGGCCGACATCCCCGAAGAGGTGACGATCCCGCCTTGCCCGCCTTCCAGCAGGTCGATCCGCCGCGCCAGCACATCGGCATTGGGATGGCCTTCGCGGGCATAGGTATAGCCCGAGGTGCGGCCCTCGTATTGCGCGTCCAGATCGTCTGGCGTGTCCGAGGCATAGACGACAGAGGGGCTCAGCGGTGTGACCACCGGGCGGCTGATGCTGTCGGGCAGAGGAACGGGGCGGATCAGGGATCCCTTGGAATTCTTCATGGGGTGTCTCTCTTCTTGGTGCGACAGAAGTGACACAGGCGCAAGCCAGCGGCAAGCGGTGCCGTCGCGGCCGTCATTGCGGTTTCTTCTTGCCTGAAATATCCCCGCCGGAGGCATCCGGCAGCGGCCATCAAAGCGGCGCCAGACCCTTTGCAAAGCGGCGCATATTGGCCTGGTAGCCCAACGCCGAGCGGCGCAGACCTTCGATCGCGGCCGCGTCCAGCTGGCGCACCACCTTGCCCGGCGTACCCATGACCAGCGATCCTTCGGGGATCTCCTTGCCCTCGGTGATCAGGGCCCCTGCCCCGATCAGGCAGTTCCTGCCGATCTTCGCGCCGTTCAGCACGGTGGCGCCCATGCCGATCAGGCTGTTGTCGCCGATGGTGCAGCCATGCAGCATGGCCTTGTGCCCGATCGTGCAATTCACGCCGATGGTCAGCGGATAGCCCATGTCGGTATGCATCACCGTGTTTTCCTGCACATTGCTGCCCGCGCCGATCCGGATCTCTTCGTTGTCGCCGCGCAGCGTCGCGCCGAACCAGACCGAGGCGCCGCTTTCCAGCACGACATTGCCGATCACGTTCGCATCGGGTGCAATCCAGAAATCCCCGTCCTCGGGCAGTTGCGGGGCGATTCCGTCAAGGGTGTAAAGCGTCATGTGCGGTCCTCGAATTCCTTGTTGAGACGGCGAACGGTATCGACCAGTCCGGGCTGCTGCGACAGGCGCAGCCGTTCGGCGCTGACGATGGTCTTGAGCCGGTCGAAGGTTGCGTCCAGATCGTCATTGACCAGCACGAAATCATATTCCGGCCAATGGCTGATCTCGTCGCGCGACTTGGTCATGCGGTTGTCGATCACCTCGTCGCTGTCCTGCCCGCGCGAGCGCAGGCGCCGTTCCAGTTCGGGGATCGAGGGGGGCAGGATGAAGATCGACAGCACATGCTTGCCAAGGCTTGAATTGCGCACCTGCTGGCCACCCTGCCAGTCGATATCGAACAGCACGTCCTGACCCGCCTCGATCGCGGCGGCGACGGGGCCCTTGGGGCTGCCGTAGAAATTGCCGAAGACCTCGGCATGTTCCAGCATCTCGTCGCGCGCGACCATCTGCTCGAATTCCGCGCGGCTGTGGAAATAGTATTCGCGGCCATGTTCCTCGCCGGGGCGCGGGGGCCGCGTCGTGGCCGAAACCGAGAAGCGGATCGAGGGATCCCAGTCGCGCAGGCGCCGCGCCAATGTGGACTTGCCCGCGCCCGAAGGCGAGGACAGGATGATCAAAAGCCCGCGTCTGTGTTCCATCGTCTTGTCTTTCCTGCCCTGGCCTTACTGGATGTTCTGGACCTGCTCGCGCATCTGGTCGATCACGGTTTTCAGGTCCAGCCCGATCCGCGTCAATGCCTTGTGCTGCGATTTGGAGCACAGGGTGTTGGCCTCGCGGTTGAATTCCTGCATCAGGAAATCCAGCTTGCGGCCCACGGGCTCGGGCGCGCCCAGCAGGTCCTGCGCCGCCGTCACATGGGCGCGCAGGCGGTCCACCTCTTCGGTCACATCCGCCTTGACCGCGATCAGCGCCAGTTCCTGGGCGACGCGGCTCGGATCGACGCCCGCGCCATTGTCCAGCACGCGGGCAAGGTTCGTGCGCAGGCTCTGGGCCATCTCGGCGGCCCGCGCCTCGGTCGCGGCGGCGATCTGGTCGACCAGCGCCGTGATCTGCGCCAGCTGCGCCGTGATCACCGTCTGCAGGGCGCGGCCTTCGGTGCGGCGCATGTCAAGGAAATCGGCCAGGACCGTTTCGAAATCCGCGACCAGCGCCTCGAGCAGCGGGCCGGTCTGGGCATCAAGGCTGCGGATTTCCAGCACACCGCGCAGGTTCAGGATATCGGCGGCGGTCGCGGGGGCCAGGGACAGGCCCGCTTCCATCGCTTCGGCCTCGACCTGCGCCATGGCCGCGATGACGGCATTCAGACCGGCGGGATTGACGGCCAGTTCGGCCTGCCCTTCGTCGCGTGCAAGGCGCAGGTTCAGGGTAACGTTTCCGCGCCCCACGGCTGCGGTCACCCGGGCGCGAAGCCGCGCTTCCAGCCCGTCGATCCAGTCCGGCACGCGCAGGCGCAGGTCCAGCCCCTTGCCATTCACGCTGCGCATGTCCCAGGCCCAGCTGGCGCCCAGTGCCGCCCCCTTGGCCGTGGCGAATCCGGTCATCGACTCTATCACGCTGGCATCTCCCCCGGTCTGCGTCTTCCGCGTCTGCGGTCATCCGGTCGATCCCCTAGCCGTTTCGGCCTGAAACAGCAAGCACGCGCCGGGCCAGCACCGCGCCCGATCCGGGCCAGCGCCGCGCCCGAGCCGCGACATCTCATCCCGCGGTCCGGTCCGGCAGAGGTTAACCACATGTTGTGAAATCGCATCCGATTTTCGGAAATTCATGGCATGTTAAGACAACAGTAACCTTCCCGGCTGCATCATCGCGCAAGACCTGTTCCGTCCACGCTGCTGCAGTCAGGGGCAACCCGAACCGGCGTTTGCCGGGCAGGAACGATTGTCATGCGCAACGACTACACCGCGCCCGCAAAGGGCCAGGACAACAATGTGATCGCGATGAGCAGCCACCGTCCCGCCGCGCGTTTTCCCCATATCGCCCAGGTCGAGGCCTATTGGGACGCCCTGCGCGGCGCGCGGCTGGTGCCGGACAGGTCAGAGGTCGATCCTCGCGGCATCGAGCGCGCCCTGGAATATGCCTTCATCCTGGAACAGGTGGCGTCCGGCGTCGCGCGGCTGCGCATCGCGGGGGGGCATCTGTCCGATCTGCTGGGCATGGAGGTGCGCGGCATGCCGCTGAGCGCGTTTTTCGCGCCCGAGGCGCGTATCGATCTGGCATCGGCACTCGAAGAGGTCTGCACCACGCCAAGCATCGCCACGCTCTCGCTGCAGGCCGAGACAGGGATCGGCAAGCCCGCGCTGGAGGCGCGACTGCTTTTGCTGCCGATGACGGATTCCTTTGACCGGATCACCCGGATCCTGGGATGTCTGGACAGTCAGGGCGGTGTCGGGCGCGCCCCGCGCCGTTTCGCGATCACGGCACGGCTTCTGCGTCCGCTTGTTGCGGCGGATGCCGCCCGCCAGTGGCCACAGTCTGCGCCACAGTCAGCACCCCAGACTGCGGACAGTGCAGCCGAACATGGGTTTGCGGAAACACCTGCGCGATTTACCCCCGCGGCGCCGTGCCGCGTCGATTACCTGCGGCTGGTCCGCACGGATCGCTGAGGTCAATGAAAACGGCAGGCCAGGGGCCTGCCGTCATCCATTCATCTGTGCCGCTGTCGTCAGAGGCTGGCTGTCAGACAGCCGCCTGCGCCTGGCGATCTGCGCGCAGGCTGGACAGTTCCTCGGCCACGAGGAAGGCCAGTTCCAGCGACTGGCTGGCGTTCAGGCGCGGATCACAGGCGGTGTGGTAGCGATCCGACAGATCCTCGTCGCTGACCGCGCGCAGGCCGCCGGTGCATTCGGTCACGTCCTGGCCGGTCATCTCGAAATGCACGCCGCCGGGGATCGTGCCCTCGGCCTTGTGGACGGCGAAGAACTCGCGCACCTCGCGCAGCACCGCATCGAAGGGCCGCGTCTTGTACCCGCTGGAGGACTTGATCGTGTTGCCATGCATCGGGTCACAAACCCACAGGACATTCGCGCCCTCGTCCCGGACCGTCTTGATCAGGCGCGGCAGGTGTTCACCCACCTTGCCCGCGCCGAAACGCGCGATCAGCGTCAGGCGACCGGCCTCGTTCTTCGGGTTCAGCTTGGCCATCAGGATCTTGAGGTCTTCCGAGGTCATCGAGGGGCCGCATTTCAACCCGATCGGGTTCAGCACGCCGCGGCAGAATTCCACATGGGCGCCATCGGGCTGCCGGGTGCGGTCGCCGATCCAGATCATGTGACCCGACCCCGCCAGCCACTTGCCCGAGGTGGTGTCAAGCCGGGTCAGCGCCTCTTCGTATTCCAGCAGAAGTGCCTCGTGGCTGGTGTAGAAATCGACTGTCTGCAGCGTATGCGCCATCTTGCTGTCGATGCCCGCCGCCTTGATGAAATCCAGCGTGTCGCTGATCCGGTTGGCCATGTCGCGGTATTTCGCGGCCTTTTCGCCCTCGGTGAAGCCCAGCGTCCAGCTATGGACCTGATGCACATCCGCATAACCGCCGGTCGAGAAGGCGCGCAGCAGGTTCAGCGTGGCGGCCGCCTGCAGATAGGCCTGCAGCATGCGCTGCGGGTCGGGCTTGCGCGCCTCAGGCGTGGCGGCCAGATCGTTGATGATGTCACCACGGTAGGACGGCAGTTCCACCCCGTCGATCACCTCGGTCGGGGCCGAACGCGGCTTGGCGAACTGGCCCGCCATGCGGCCCACCTTCACCACCGGCACCTTGGCGCCATAGGTCAGTACCATCGCCATCTGCAACATCACCTTGAAGGTGTCGCGGATCGCATTCGCGCTGAACTGTTCAAAGCTTTCGGCGCAATCGCCGCCCTGCAGCAGGAAGGCTTCGCCGCGCGCGGCTTCGCCCAGCACGGCTTTCAGCTTGCGCGCCTCTCCGGCGAACACGAGCGGCGGATACTTGGACAACTGCGCCTCGACCGCTGCCAGGGCAGCATTGTCGGTATAGTCGGGCATCTGGATCCGGGGGCGGTTGCGCCAATCGGTTTTCTGCCACTCGCTCATGTCTGTCTCTCCGCCAAAGCCGTTCAGTGCGGCTTCTATACAAAAGCCACGGGGCGCATGCCACAACCGATTTTCACCCCAAAGTGATTTGGCGACGCGAAAGGGTCGCGTTTTGGCGTAAATGCGCGTGTTCAGACCGTGGCGACCCTTGATGATGACCTACAAACCTGTTCAATTACGATGCAAAGATCATGGAGCGTTCCCGATGCCCTCGCCACGCCAGTTGGCCAAAGACCCCCTTACCGCAACGGCACCGCGGCGTTTCGTTTTCGTATTGCTGGATAATTTCACGCTTCTGAGCTTTGCCTCGGCACTGGAAAGCCTGCGCATCGCCAACCGGATGCTGGAACGGACCGCTTACAGCTGGATGCTGGTCGGCGAAGGCGGCACCCGCATGCGTTGTTCGGCTGGCACCGAGTTTCAGCTGGATGGCGACCTGATCGAACTGACACGTGACGATGTGGTCGTGGTCTGTGGCGGTGTCGACGTGCAGAAGTCGACCACGAAAAAGGTGATTTCCTGGCTGCGCCGCGAAGCGCGCAAGGGCATGCTGCTGGGTGGGCTTTGCACGGCCAGCTATGCGCTGGCCAAGGCCGGGTTGCTGGATGGCAAGCGCGCCACGATCCACTGGGAAAATCAGGACAGTTTCGCCGAGGAATTCGAAGAGGTCGAGCTGACGAAATCGGTCTTCGTGATCGACGGCAACCGGTTCAGCACGGCGGGCGGCACCTCGTCCATCGACCTGATGCTCAAGCTGATCGCGAATGATCATGGCGAGGATGTCGCCAATCTGGTGGCCGATCAGTTCATCTATTCGTCGATCCGTACGGATCAGGACACGCAGCGCCTGTCCGTCCCCACCCGAATCGGAGTGCGTCACCCCAAGCTCAGCCGGGTGATCCAGATGATGGAAAGCCATATCGAAGAGCCGATCAGCCCCTCGATCCTGGCGCGCGACGTGGGCATGTCCACCCGGCAGCTGGAGCGGTTGTTCCGCCGTTACCTGACGCGCAGCCCAAAGCGGTATTACATGGAATTGCGCCTGCAGAAGGCGCGCAACCTGCTGATGCAGACGGACATGAGCGTTATCAACGTGGCGCTGGCCTGCGGCTTTGCCTCGCCTTCGCATTTCTCGAAATGCTACCGGGCGCATTACGACACCACGCCCTATCGCGAACGCGGCAGTCACGCCACGCGGCTGTCGATCTGATCGCGCCTCAGGGCGCGATGCGGTAGACGGTGCCGCGCGCTTCGCTGATGAACCAGACAGACCCGTCAGGTGCCTGCCGGATGTCGCGCACCCGCGCGGTTTTGCGGCCCTTGATCTGTTCGACTTCGCGCAGCGGATTGCCGGACAGCCGCGCGATGTAGTCGAACTTGAGCGACCCGACCAGCATGTCGCCGGACTGGCCCGGCCCCCCGCGCCCGGCCTCAAGGACAGCCATGCCCGATGGCGCGATGGAAGGGTCCCAATACATCACCGGCTGTTCCATGCCGGGCTTGGCGCGGCCCTCGCCGATCGGCAGTCCGGAATAATGCCGCCCGTAGGAAATGACGGGCCAGCCGTAATTCGCGCCGCGCTGCACGCGGTTCACCTCGTCGCCGCCGCGCGCGCCATGTTCGTTGATCCAGAGCTGGCCCGCCGCGTCCAGTGTCGCGCCCTGCGGGTTGCGATGCCCCCATGACCAGATTTCGGGCTGCGCACCTTGCTGGTTCACGAAGGGATTGTCGGCGGGAACCGATCCGTCGCGATTGATGCGGATGATCTTGCCGTTGTGGCGCGACAGGTCCTGTGCGGCATCGTCATCGCCGCGATCCCCGATGGTCAGGAAAATCGTGCCGTCCCGCCCTTCGACGATGCGACCGCCGAAATGGCGCGGGCCGGCGGAACCTGGTGCCATCTCGAACAGGATCCGCAGGTTCTGCAGTTGCGTCCGGTCGCGCGACAGCCGTGCCACGGCCAGCGCGGTGCCTTCGGCGCGGCCCTGCGGCTTGGCAAAGCTGAACAGGATCTCGCCGCTGCGGGAAAAATCGCGGGGCACCAGCACATCCAGCAGACCGCCCTGCCCGTTCGCGCGGATCGCGGGCAAGCCGCTGACCTGCTGGCGCCGCCCCTGTGCCGGGATATGCCACAAACGCCCTTCGCGTTCGGTCACAAGTGTTCCGCCATCCGGCAGAAACCCGATGGACCAGGGTGTCTCGAACCCCTCTGCCATGACCGATACGTCAAGGGCGCGCCCCTGGCTGTCCAGCGCATGGGCGGGACATATCATGCCGAAACCGGCGACGAGCGCGATCATGATCGCGGGTAACTGCAACCGGAGTTTCATGGCGCTTCTCCTCGTGTTTGGCTTCTTGTCAGGGGTGACGCTACGGCATGTGGAAGGTGGTCAGATCTAGCACGAAACACCTGCGTGCGCAGGGCCCGGAGAAGGCACGAAAAGTCGCATTCGCGTGATCGCACTTAGCGTATTGCGCTTTTCTTTTGATCAAAGAGCAAATAACCTGCGCGCTGGAGTTTGGTTCCAATATGGGAGAAAAAAATGAAAAAACTGCTTTTGGCCACCGCCGCTTCCGCCCTCATGGTCGGTGCCGCGTCGGCACAGGAGATCAAGATCGGTGTCATTCTGGGCTTCACCGGCCCGCTTGAATCGATCACGCCGAACATGGCCGCTGGCGCCGAATTGGCGATCGCCGAAGTCAACGCCGCAGGCACGCTGCTGGATGGCGCGACTGTCACGGCAGTACGCGGCGATTCGACATGCATCGACGCCGGTGCAGCCACCGCCGCAGCAGAGCGTCTTGTGACCTCCGAGAACGTGGCCGCGATCATGGGCGCCGACTGCTCGGGTGTGACAGGTGCGATCCTGCAGAACGTCGCGCGTCCCAACGGTATCGTGATGGTGTCGCCCTCGGCCACCTCGCCGGGTCTGTCGACCGCAGAAGATGATGGCCTGTTCTTCCGCACCGCACCGTCGGATGCGCGTCAGGGCGTCGTGATGACCGAAGTCATCATGGATCGCGGCATCAAATCCGTGGCGCTGACCTATACCAACAACGACTACGGCAAGGGTCTGGCCGACGCCTTCGCTGCGGCCTTCACCGCAGCCGGCGGCACCGTGACCATCAATGCCAGCCATGAAGACGGCAAGGCCGACTACTCTGCCGAAGTCGCGGCGCTGGCATCCGCCGGTGGCGAGGTTCTGGTTGTGGCCGGTTATACCGACCAGGGCGGCAAGGGCATCATCCAGGCCAGCCTCGACTCGGGTGCCTTCGACACCTTCGTTCTGCCCGACGGCATGGTTGGCCAGCAGCTGGTCGACGATATCGGTTCGGGTCTGACCGGCTCGTTCGGCCAGTTCCCCGGTACCGACAGCGCAGGCGCCGAAATGTTCCAGAAGATGGCTGCTGAAGCCGGCTTCGAAGGCACCTCGGCTTTCGCGCCCGAAAGCTATGACGCGGCGGCGCTGATCATGCTGGCGATGCAGAAGGCCGGTTCGTCCGCTTCGGCCGACTTCAAGGATCACATCATGGATCTGGCCAACGCACCGGGCGAGGAAATCTTCCCCGGCGAACTGGCGAAGGCGATCGAGATCATCAAGGCCGGTGGCGACATCGACTATGTCGGCGCAACCGCGGTCGAACTGATCGGACCCGGCGAATCCGCGGGCAACTACCGCGAGATCGAGATCAAGGACGGCAAGATCGAGACCGTGAACTTCCGTTGATCTGACGTTGCGACAACCTGCGGCGCGGGGGCTTCCCCCGCGCCGTTTGCATAAGATAAAGGCACGCCGCAACAACAGTGCCGGGGGAAAAGGTATGATAAAGGTCGACAACGTCGTGAAGACGTTTGGCGGTTTCCGTGCCGTCGACGGTGCCTCGCTCGAGATCGCGCAGGGCGCGATCACCGGGTTGATTGGCCCCAACGGAGCGGGAAAGACCACACTTTTCAATGTGATCGCGGGCGTCCTTAAGCCGACATCCGGCAAGGTCACCATGCTGGGCGAGGATATCACGGGTCTTGCTCCGCATGACCTGTTTCACAAGGGCCTGCTGCGCACCTTTCAGATCGCACATGAATTCGGATCGATGACCTGCCGCGAGAACCTGATGATGGTGCCGGGCAACCAGTCGGGCGAGACATTGTGGAACACATGGTTCGGCCGCAAGCGCATCGCGGACGAGGAACGCGCCCTGCGCGCCAAGGCCGATGAAGTGCTGGAATTCCTGACCATCAGCCACCTGGCCGAACAGAAGGCCAGCCAGATTTCAGGCGGTCAGAAAAAGCTGCTGGAACTGGGTCGCACCATGATGGTCGACGCCAAGATCGTTTTTCTGGACGAGGTCGGCGCGGGCGTGAACCGGACGCTGCTGAACACGATCGGCGATGCGATCATCCAGTTGAACAAGGAACGCGGCTATACGTTCGTGGTCATCGAACATGACATGGATTTCATCGGTCGCCTGTGTGATCCGGTGATCTGCATGGCCGAAGGCAAGGTTCTGGCCGAGGGCACCCTGGCCGAGATCAAGGCCAACGAACAGGTGATCGAGGCCTACCTCGGGACCGGTCTGAAGAACAAGGACAAGGTGGGCGCATGAGCAACAGCAACCCCTATCAGGATGATCGCGGCAACAAGGACCGCTCGATCACCAATCCGGGCGGACAGGGCACGGCCGAAGTGCGCCGCAAGAGCGGCCCCGTCACTGCCGCCCCCGATACCCCCTTTCTAATCGGCGAAAGCATGACCGGCGGCTATGGCAAGGGCCCCGACATCCTGCATGACTGCACCATCGCGGTGGATCGCGGCGAAATCGCCGTGATCGTTGGCCCCAATGGCGCGGGCAAGTCGACGGCGATGAAGGCCGTGTTCGGCATGCTGGACGTGCGCTCGGGGCGGGTGCTGCTGGATGGCGAGGATATCACCACGCTGACGCCGCAGGACCGGGTGATCAAGGGCATGGGCTTCGTGCCCCAGACGCATAACATCTTCACCTCGATGACGGTCGAAGAGAACCTTGAAATGGGCGCCTTCATCCGCACCGACGATTTCCGCGACACGATGGCCCAGGTCTATGACCTGTTCCCCATCCTCAAGGAAAAGCGCCGCCAGCCGGCGGGTGAGTTGTCGGGCGGGCAGCGTCAGCAGGTGGCCGTCGGCCGCGCCCTGATGACGCGACCCAAGGTCCTGATGCTGGACGAGCCCACGGCAGGTGTCAGCCCCATCGTGATGGACGAGTTGTTCGATCGCATCATCGAAGTGGCGCGCACCGGCATTCCGATCCTGATGGTCGAACAGAACGCGCGTCAGGCGCTCGAGATCGCGGACAAGGGTTATGTCCTCGTGCAGGGGCGCAATGCCTTCACCGACACCGGCAAGGCCCTGATGGCCGATCCCGAGGTCCGCAGATCGTTCCTGGGGGGCTGAGGCATGGATCTTCTCAACGCATTCATCACGCTGGCGAATTTCGTCATCATCCCGGCCATTGCCTATGGCAGCCAGCTGGCGCTTGGCGCGCTTGGCGTGACGCTGATCTATGGCATCCTGCGGTTCTCGAACTTCGCCCATGGCGACACGATGGCCTTCGGCACCATGGTCACGATCCTGATCACCTGGCTGTTCCAGGCCTGGGGCATCAGCCTGGGCGTTCTGCCCACGGCGCTTCTGGCCCTGCCCTTCGGCATCGCGGGCTGTGCGGCCTTCGTGCTGCTGACGGACCGGGCGGTCTATCGTTTCTACCGCACGCAAAAGGCCAAGCCCGTGATCCTGGTGATCGTCTCGATGGGTGTGATGTTCATCATGAACGGTGTCGTGCGTTTCATCATCGGGCCGGACGATCACAACTTTTCGGATGGCGAGCGTTTCATCATCTCTGCGCGCACTTTCCGTGAACTGACGGGCCTTCAGGAAGGTCTGGCGATCCGCACCTCGACGGGCATCACCGTGATCACCGCCGTGGTGGTCGTGGCGCTGCTGTTCTGGTTCCTCAACAAGACCCGGACCGGCAAATCCATGCGTGCCTATTCCGACAACGAGGATCTGGCGCTGCTGTCGGGCATCAACCCGGAACGCGTTGTGCTGGTGACCTGGGTGATCGTTGCCGCGCTGGCGACGGTTGCGGGCACGCTTTACGGTCTGGACAAGAGCTTCAAGGCCTTCACTTATTTCCAGCTGCTGCTTCCGATTTTCGCCAGCGCCATCGTGGGCGGTCTTGGCAGCCCGGTCGGCGCGATCGCCGGGGGCTTCGTGATCGCCTTTTCCGAGGTGACGATCACCTATGCCTGGAAGAAGGTCATCGTCTATGTGCTGCCCGACGGCATGGGGCCTGACGGGTTGGTGCAGCTTCTGTCCACCGACTACAAGTTCGCGGTCAGCTTCATCATCCTGCTGGTCGTGTTGCTGTTCCGCCCGACGGGCCTGTTCAAGGGGAAATCGGTATGAACGCGATGGTCAAGAACACCGGCCTCTTTGCCCTGGTCGCCCTGCTGATCGTGATCACGGGCATCATGCAAAGCTGGAATACGGCGCTGCTGATCCTGAACATGGGGCTGATCAGCGCG
Source organism: Rhodobacteraceae bacterium EhC02 (assembly GCA_001650895.1). Taxonomy (GTDB): domain Bacteria; phylum Pseudomonadota; class Alphaproteobacteria; order Rhodobacterales; family Rhodobacteraceae; genus Seohaeicola. Next base: position 190,984 of record LXYH01000059.1, on the reverse strand, counting down.
ATCATGGCGCTTGGGGTCAACCTGCAATGGGGCTTTGCCGGGCTTTTCAACGTCGGCATCATGGGCTTCGTGGCCCTTGGTGGCCTTGCCACGGTGCTGATCGCCATGCCGCCCACGGAAGGCGCATGGGCTGCGGGCGGTTATGGCATCGTGCTGGGCCTGCTGATGGGGGCGGCCACGATCGTGGCGGCTGTCATGGCCTGGGCACGTCTGCCCAAGGGGCGCGTGCGCAGCCTTGCCGTTCTGGCGATCCTGATCGTCGGCTTCTTTCTCTATCGGGCCGTGTTCGATCCCGCCGTCAATGCGGTCGAGGCGATCAATCCCGCATCGACGGGCAATATCGGCGGCCTTGGTCTGCCGATCCTGATGGCCTGGCCCGTGGGTGGCCTGCTGGCGGCGGGTGTCGCCTGGGTGATCGGCAAGACCGCCCTGGGGCTGCGGTCGGATTACCTGGCCATCGCAACGCTGGGCATCGCCGAGATCATCATCGCCGTGATGAAGAACGAGGACTGGCTGGCGCGGGGGGTCAAGAACGTGATCGGCCTGCCCCGCCCTGTCCCGCTCGAAGTGGATCTGCAGCGCGATCCCGAATTCGTGGAACGGGCGGCCAGTTTCGGCATGGATGCGGTCACGGCTTCGACCATCTACGTCAAGCTTGAATATGCGGCCCTGTTCGCCGTGGTGCTGATCATCCTGCTGTGGATGGCGCAGAAGGCGCTGAATTCCCCCTGGGGACGGATGATGCGCGCGATCCGCGACAATGAAGTGGCCGCCGAGGCGATGGGCAAGGATGTCACGCGCCGCCATCTGCAGGTCTTCATCCTGGGATCGGCCATCTGCGGCATCGCCGGTGCGATGATGACCACGCTGGACGGGCAGTTGACCCCCGGCACCTATCAGCCGTTGCGCTTCACCTTTCTTGTCTGGGTGATGGTGATCGTGGGCGGATCGGGCAACAACTTCGGCTCTGTCCTTGGCGGCTTCCTGATCTGGTTCCTCTGGGTGCAGGTGGAACCGATCGGCCTGTGGCTGATCGGAACGCTGACGTCGGGCATGGCGGATGGGGCGCTCAAGGCGCATCTGATGGACAGTGCCGCCCATATGCGTCTGTTCACCATGGGGCTGATCCTGCTTCTGGTGCTGCGTTTCAGCCCGCGTGGTCTGATCCCCGAAAAGTAAGGGGCACCCACCGCAATCAAAAGGCCCGCGCGGATCGCTCTGCGCGGGCCTTGTTCATGGATGCTTTCGGGTCAGCGCCCGCGAAACAGGCTGCCCAGGATGCCGCGCACGATGCGGCGGCCGGTGGTGCCCTTCAGCTCCTTGATCACGGCATTGCCCAAAGCCTCGCCAAAGCCTTCGGGTTCGCGGGCGCGGCTGCGCGAGGACGTGCTGCGGCTGCGGCTGGCGGGCACATCGGCCTGGTAACGCCGCGCGGCCTTGAACTCGCGCTCTTCCTCGGCGGCGCGGGCCTCGGCGGCGGCGGCTTCCTCGGCCTCGCGGGCAGCCTCGTCAGCGATCCGTTTCAGCGCCTCATAGGCGGAGTCGCGATCCAGCGGGGTCTCATATTTGCCGAACAGGTCCGATGTGCGGATCAGCGCCGTGCGTTCCGCTGCGGTGACCGGGCCTATCTGCGAGGATGGCGGCCGGATCAGCGTCCGCTCGACCATGCCGGGAATGCCCTTCCTTTCCAGCATCGAGGTGACGGCCTCGCCCACTCCCACTTCGCGGATGGCCTGTTCGGTGTCGAAACGCGGATTGGTGCGATAGGTCATCGCGGCGCGGCGCAATTCCTGCTGGTCCTTGCCGGTGAACGCGCGCAGCGCATGCTGCACCCGGTTGCCCAACTGACCCAGGATCGTGTCCGGCACATCGCCGGGGCTTTGGGTGATGAAATAGACGCCGACCCCCTTGGAGCGGATCAGGCGGGCCACCTGTTCGACCTTTTCAACCAGGGCCTTGGGCGCATCATTGAACAGCAGATGCGCCTCGTCGAAGAAGAAGACCAGCTTGGGTTTGTCCGGGTCGCCTACCTCGGGCAGGGTTTCGAACAGTTCCGACAGCAGCCACAGCAGGAAGGTTGCATAAAGGCGGGGGCTTTGCATCAGCTTGTCGGCGGCCAGGATATTGACCATGCCGCGCCCGTCGGCATCACAGCGCATCAGATCCGCCAGTTCCAGCGCGGGCTCTCCGAAAAAATGCGTGCCGCCCTGGTTTTCCAGCACCATCAGGCGGCGCTGGATCGCGCCAACCGATGCGACGGCGATATTGCCATAGCGCAGCGACACCTCGTTCCGGTTCTCGCCCAGCCAGACCAGAAAGGCCTGAAGATCCTTCAGATCCAACAGGGCCATGCCTTGTTCATCGGCAAGGCGGAACGCGATGTTCAGGATCCCTTCCTGCGCCTCGGTCAGTTCCAGCAGCCGGCTGAGCAGCAGCGGGCCCATCTCGGCCACGGTGGTGCGCACGGGATGCCCCTGCTGGCCGAACATGTCCCAGAAGGCAACGGGAAAGGCGCCATAGGCGAAATCGTCAAAACCGATCTTGACCGCACGTTCGCTGAAGGGCTGGTGCAGCTTGCCCGCCGGATCACCCGGCATGGCCAGCCCCGACAGATCGCCTTTCACGTCCGACATGAAGACGGGCACGCCCGCGGCGGAAAAGCTTTCGGCCAGGATCTGCAGGGTCACGGTCTTGCCGGTCCCGGTCGCCCCCGCGATCAACCCGTGCCGATTGGCATAGCGCAACAGCAGCCATTGCTTTTCGGCATAGCCTTCACCCCCGCCACCAATAAAAATCGCATCTTCCATGCCCTGCCCCCTGTCACTGTTGCCTTGCTTGCACGCGCTGTGTCGCGTTTCGCTCTGAAGATACATTCTTAACTTTCTTCCGCCATAGTGAAACCTGCCCCGCGTCGCTTTCCTTGCGGTTTGGGGCTTTTCCTCCCTGTCAGACTGGCCGCATCCCCGGATGCGGCCTTTTTTCCGATCAAGTCAGAATTGTGAACGCTTGCCTGTTGACCGATGGAAGAATTCAAATTAGCGTGACGGCAATGACTAAGTCGGCCAGTCCGACGGGGAGAAAAAAATAGGGAAGAGGGGCCGTTTGGCCCCTTTTTCTTTTTTGTATCCTATGGTTGTGTTACTTTCTTGATGTTGGCCGCGATGGGCAGGTTTTCGCCCTAATCTCGGTTGACGTGGCGCGTGGCGTAGTTCCGCACTGACAATGCCGGGTGAGCATGATAGAGCCCCGGCAACACGACTTTCAGAAACAGGACGGGACCACATGCCCAGAATTTTGACAGGACTTTCCCTTATCGCGGCGCTGGCCCTGGTCAGCCCGGCCCATGCGCAAGACACCAGCCAGACCCCTGCCGCCCCGGCGGACCAGGGTCTGGCCATGGGCGAGACGGTGCAGGACGGCCCGCAGGTCGGCCAGCCCTATATCCGCGAGGTGTCCGGTGACTGGTCGCTGGAATGCCTGAAGCTGGAAGAAGGCGAAGAGCCTTGCCAGCTGTTCCAGACCATGACCGATGGCGAGGGGAACCAGGTGTCGAACATGCGGATCTTCAAGCTGCCGGCCGGTGGACAGGCCGTGGCCGGTGCGCTGGTTGCGGTGCCGCTGGAGACGCTGCTGACCGCGCAATTGACCATCACCGTCGATGGCGCGCAGCCCAAGCGCTATCCTTTCTCGGTCTGCGACCGTCAGGGATGCTATGCGCGGATCGGTCTGACCGCCGAAGATATCGCATCCTACAAGCGCGGCGCCGCGGCGACCGTGACGCTGGTGCCCTTCGTGGCCCCTGACGAGCGTGTCGAGGTCAAGCTGTCGCTGTCGGGTTTCACCGCAGGGTTCGACAAGGTGACCGTCCCCACCGAATGATGTCGGGCCAATTGGCGATGACCAACAAGGCCGCCCCGCAAAGGGCGGCCTTTTGCGTGGCGCGGCCGCCTCAGATGCGGCGCAGGGCCAGAACCGCGTTCAGCCCGCCGAAGGCGAAGGCATTGGACAGGGCCACTTCCACCTTTGCCTCGCGCGCCTCGTTCGGGACAACATCCAGCGCGCATTCGGGATCGAATTCCTCGTAGCCGATCGTGGGCGCGATTACCCCGTCGCGCAGGGCCATGATGCAGGCCAGCAGTTCCACCGCCCCTGTGGCGCCGATCAGATGCCCGTGCATCGACTTGGTGGACGAGATCATCAGCCGGTCCGCATGCGGGCCGAAGACATCGGCGACGGCGGCGCATTCCGTCTTGTCATTTGCGGCGGTGCCGGTGCCATGGGCGTTGATGTAGCCGACCTTGTCCGCCGAGATTCCCGCATCGCGCAGCGCACCCGATATCGCGCGTGCCGCCCCCTGCTTGGAGGGCATGACGATATCGGCGGCATCGGATGACATCGCAAATCCCGCGACTTCGGCCAGGATCTGCGCCCCGCGCGCGCGGGCATGTTCGAAATCCTCGAAGACGAAGATCCCCGCCCCTTCGCCCTGCACCATGCCGTTGCGATTGGCCGAAAACGGGCGGCAGGCGTCCTTGGACATGACGCGCAAGCCTTCCCAAGCCTTGATGCCGCCGAAGCACAGCATGGATTCCGACCCGCCGGTGATCATCACCGGGCTCATGCCCGTGCGCACCATCTGGAAGGCCTGCGCCATGGCGTGGTTCGACGAGGCGCAGGCGGTCGATACCGTGAAACTGGGGCCGCGCAGGTTGTATTCCATCGACACATGCGAGGCGGCCGCATTCATCATCAGCTTGGGCACCACGAAGGGATGCACACGGTTCTTCCCTTCCTCGTAGACGGCGCGGTAATTGTCATCCCATGTGCTGACCCCGCCCCCGGCCGTGCCCAGTACGACGCCGGCCCGATTGGCCAGATCGCCGCTGAATTCCAGCCCGGACTGTCCGATCGCCTCGCGCGCGGCCATCAGGGTAAACTGGGTGAACCGGTCATAAAGCGTCATCTGCTGGCGGTTGAAATGGCCTTCGGCCTCGAAGCCCTTGATCTGGCCGCCGATCTGGATCGACAGACGTTCCACGTCGCGAAATTCAAGCTGGCCGATACCGCATCGCCCCTCGCGCATGGCCGCCAGGGTTTCGGGCACATCATGCCCAAGTGCGTTGATCGTGCCTGCGCCGGTGATGACGACCCGGTTCACGCGCTGTCCCGCTCGGCCACCAGTTTTTCGATCCCGGCGATGATGGCCGCGACCGAGGAGATGTCGAAATCGGATTTCTCGGGTTCGTTGGCGTTGAAGGGGATCGTGATGTCGAAGGCTTCCTCGATCGCGAAGATGCTTTCGACCAGGCCCAGGCTGTCGATGCCCAGATCCTCGAGCGTGCTGTCAACCGTGACATCCGAAGGTTCCAGCACGGCCTGTTCGGCAATGATGGCGATGACCTTGTCCTGAATGCTCATGATAACGCCCTTCAACTTTGGCCGACGCGCGGCCGGTCTGATATTGCGGTGCCGATTTAGTCACTCTTGTCCGACTTGAAAACAGCTTTCTGGATCGCCGCGACATCGCGGAAGAGGCGCGGCAGACGGCGCAGCGCCTTGTAGCTTTCGATGTGGCTGTCCATCTTGACGGCCGGATAGCCCAGCATCACCCGGCCTGCGGGCACATTGGACATGACCTTGGTCGCGCCACCGGTGATCACGTTGTCGCCGATGAAGAGGTTGTCGCCCACACCGGTCTGCCCCGCCAGCACGACGTTGTTGCCCACCTGTGTCGATCCCGCGATGCCCACCTGCCCGCAGATCAGGCAGTCATTCCCGATGACCACGTTATGCCCGATATGCACGAGGTTGTCGAATTTCACCCGGTCGCCGATACGCGTGTCGCGCACCGTGCCCCGGTCGATGCAGCTGTTGGCGCCCAGTTCCACATCGTTGCCGATGGTCACGCTGCCCAGTGAATGAATGCGCGCCCAGGATTGCGCCGCGACCGTGCCCTGATCGCCAAGGGTGGCGCGGGCCTTTTCCACGCCAGAGGGTTCGGGTGTGACGAAGGAAAAGCCGTCAGCGCCCACGACCGCGCCCGGATGTGCAAAGAAGCGCGTGCCGATGGTCACGCGCGCCCCGAGGCGCACGCCCTCGCGCAGAAAGGCACCTTCGCCCAGGGTCACATCAGCGCCGATATAGCATTGCGGCCCGACCACTGCGCCCGCACCGATCCGGGCGCGCGGCCCGATCACCGCAAGGGCGCCCACGCTGACCCCCTCGCCGATCTCGGCGGTGGGGTCGATCACGGCCGAGGGATGGACGCCGTCGCCAAACCCCTCGCCCTTGTCCATCATCGCGCTGAGACCGGACAAGGCATAGCGCGGGCGCGGTGCGACGATCGCCGCCTCAAGCCCCATAGCCTGCCAATCGGCCCCGGCCCAGAGCATTGCGGCGCGGGCCCGGCCTTGGGGCAGGGATTCGGCATATTTGGGTGACATCGCCAGCGCCAGGTCATCCGGTCCCGCCGTGCCCGGTTCGGCCACGGCCTGCACGCGCAGGTCGACCGCACCAAAGGCCTCGGCCCCAAGGGCCGCCGCGATTTCCTTTACCGTATAGGCCATGCTGCCCCCCGTTCCTGACGGGGCAGATTTACCCCTGAACCGCGCGCAGTTCCACCCCTGCCCGTTCCAGCGCTTCCCATATCTTTGTGTCACGTTCGTAAACATCGCGGCGGAAATTCGTCCGCCCCTTCGGATTGGTGAAGGCGGTGCGGTAGATCAGGTGCACCGGCACGGGTTCGACCAGGTTGACACGGGTCTGCGTGCCGGAATCCAGGATCCGGTCGAAGAAGGTCTTGGGGTCGGCCTCCTGCCGCGCCAGCAGGGCATAGGCAAAGTCATGCGGATCGTTCAGGCGCACGCAGCCATTGGAATAGGCCCGGCTTTCGCGTGAAAAAAGGCTCTTGTCCGGGGTGTCGTGCAGATAGATCGCATAGGGGTTGGGGAACATGAACTTGACCGTCCCCAGTGCGTTGGACCGGCTGGGCGGCTGGCGCAGGTTGTAGGGAAAGGTGCGCGCCGTATAGCGCGAGAAGTCGATGTTGCCGCGCGGGATGACCCGGCCACGGGCATCGGTCACCTGCAGATGCGACAGCGCATTGGGGTTGCGTTGCAGCGCCGGCAGGTAATCGCGCTGGATGATTCCCGTGGGCACGGTCCAGTCCGGGTTGATCTCGAGATAGGTCATCAGGTCCGAGAATTCCGGCGTGCGCTTGGCCGGATCGACCGCACCGATCACCGACCGGGTCTGGAAGGTGATCTTGTCATCGTCGATGATCTTGGACTGGAAATCGGTCAGGTTGACCAGGATGTGCCGCTTGCCCCGCTCGGCGCCCAACCAGCGCTCGCGCTCCATCGCGACGATCACGGATTTCAGACGGTCCTCCACGGGAATGTTCAGCTCGGACAGGGTGCTTGCCCCGGCCACGCCATCGGCGGTCAGGCCGTGATCGACCTGAAAGGTCTGCACGGCCGCCTGGATGGTGCCGTCATATGTCACGCTGGCGCTGCGGTCGAGATAGCCCATCGCGACCAGCCGGTTGCGCAGCGCGATCACATCGGGACCGCTTTCACCGGGCTTGAGGGCCTTTGCCCCGACCGTCGGCCCCCATCCGCCCACAGCCATCAGCGCCTCGAGGCGCATCTTTTCCTTCATCAGCCGGTTGTACTCGGCCGTGGCCGGCGCAAGCGCGCGGAAGAACGTGGCAGGATTGCTGGTCGAAAAGGCATTCAGCACCGAGAAGCGATCCTGGTAGGTCACCTTGCGCACGATGCCGCGGTCAACCTCGGAGGGAACAAGGATGCCGGAATGCAGATCGCGGGCGATCCGCAACAGGCTGCGCGACAGTTCGACTTCCAGAAGGCCCAGTTCGCGCGGGGTGCGTGCCTTGCGCATCGCCTCCATCAGGGCCGGGCCGTCATAGCGCGCGGCGGGCAATCCATGAGCGGGCGCCTCGGCGATGGCCATCATTAGGGCGCGCCGACGGGCGGTATCGGCATCCGAGTCGCCGGTCCAGATCGGGGTATAGCCGTTGGTCTGGTAGAAGGTCGCGATGGCCGCATCCTTCGACGCGGCTTCGGCCACGGCCTGCCGGAACATGTCGATCCGCGTCTCTTCGCGGGCCTGCGCCAGGGATTGGACCTGTTCGGGTGTCAGCGATTGGGCCTGCAGAGCCGGGACCTGAGCCAGATTCGCCGCCGTTGCGACCGCAAGTGACAGCATGACGACTGCCAGTCGCCCCCGGCGGGGGCGATCGGTCATTGCGGTGTTCGGGGCTGCGGCGACGCCAGACATTGCGTTCCTCACTCTGTAAATGTCAAAACCTTGTATTCCCATGTGAAAACAGCCGTGGAATTTGTCCACTCACATTTTGTCATGGGGCATCGCAGGTCGTGGGGTGGTGCACGCTTGCATCGCTTGGCCGGGAATCCGTGCCGCCGGGCCCCGATTGGCGAGTTTTTGCCGAAAAGGGCTTGCGAGTGGAAAAACTGCGAATTCACGGGTTGGTTCATGATTCCTTATCTGCCATAGATTACGCATCATCTGGGGATGGATGGCAGAACCCCCGTGTAACATCACGGGACCACAGGCAAGCGACGGGACAGACGCGTACCATGACTGACGACACCTCCTCGAGCATTTCGCGGCGCAGCCTTCTTGGTGTTTTCGCGGCAACGGCTCTGACAGCGGCTCCGACCTACTCCAGTGCAGCAGGCTTCCTGCGCCGCAGCGGTGATATCCGGCGTATCAAGATGTATTCCGGGCGGACCGGCGAAAGGCTGGACACGATCTATTGGGTCGAAGGTGAATACATCAAGGACGCCGTGGCCGAGATCAACCATTTCATGCGCGACTGGCGGACCAACGACATCAAGAACATGGATCTGCGCACCATCGACATCATGGCCGCTGCGCATAACCTGCTGGATGTGAACGAACCCTACCTTCTGCTGTCGGGCTATCGCAGCCCCAAGACCAACGCGATGCTGCGCTCCAATTCGTCGGGTGTGGCGCGCAACTCTCTGCATCTGCAGGGTCAGGCGGCTGACCTGCGTCTGGCGTCCCGCTCGGTCGGGCAGATGGCACGCGCCGCCGCCGCATGCCGCGCCGGGGGCGTGGGCAGCTATTCGCGTTCGAATTTCGTGCATATGGATTGCGGCCCGATCCGCAGCTGGGGCCGCTGACGCCCCGCGTCACGGCCGCTTTTCCGCCATCGTCAATCCACTTTGCGCCCGCAGGTTCACACTTGCGGGTTTTTGAATGGTTGGTGCCAGATTACGGCTTGCAGGACCGCCGCTTTTGTCGCAACTGGATTCAAGCATCGCATCCCTCGGAGAAACCTGCACATGCCATTGACCATGATGGAAGATCGTCCTTCGGTCCTGCCCAGCGTTGCGCTTCTTGTGGTTCTGCAGGCTGCCGTCTCGGCCGCCTCGCTGGTGGTCGAGATCGTGGCAGGCCGGATGCTGGCGCCTTATGTGGGCATGTCGCTTTATACATGGACCTCGATCATCGCGGTGGTGCTGGCCGGGTTTTCGGCAGGGCATTGGGCGGGTGGCCGCATCGCCGAGATGCCGGCCCCGCGCGCGCTTTTGTGGACGGGCTGGTCCATGCTGGGGGCGGGCCTGACCACGGCGCTGGCCGTGTTCGTTCTGCGCAGCGGCGCGGATATCCTTCTGCCGCATATCTCGAACCCGATCGGCGCCATTGTCGCGCTTTGCATGATCGCGTTCTTCCTGCCGTCGTTCTTTGCCGGCATTCCGGCGCCCGTGCTGGCGCAGATCTCGGTCGCGGCGGCGCCTGAACAATCGGGGCGCGCGCTGGGGGCGATGTTCGCCTCGGGCGCGATCGGCGCGATTGCGGGCACGCTTCTGGCCGGGTTCGTCTTCGTGGCCTGGCTCGGGTCCGTGGGCACGCTGGCCTTGGTGACGGTCTGCTATCTTGTCGCGGCGCTGTTGTTGCTGTGGCTGGCGCGGCGCGCGGGCGATCCGTCGGGGATGCTGGTGGCGGGTCTTGCCACGCTTGTGGGTTTGCTGCTGGCCGGAGCCACGGTGGCGCAACCCTCGCCCTGTACCGAGGAAAGCGATTACTTCTGCATCCGGGTCGAAGATGTCTCGGCCGATCCGGACAGCCCCGTCCGCATGATGGTGCTGGACCATCTGGTGCATGGCGTCTCGGCGCGCGACCTGCCGGGCGTCATCTTCTACGATCACGCCGCCCTGCTGGACCTGCTGGCACAAGAGCGGATGGGCGGCACCGATTTCTCGGCGTTCTTCATCGGGGGCGGCACCTTTACCGTGCCGCGCAAATGGTCCACGATGGATCCGCGCCCCTCCGTCACGGTGGCCGAGATCGACCCGACCGTGACCGAGGTGGCGATCCGAGATTTCTGGTTCGATCCTGCCGGGACGCGCATCCTGAACCAGGATGCCCGCACCGCGCTGCGCACCGACGGCAGCCGATATGATGTGATCATCGGCGACGCCTTTACCGATATAGCCGTGCCCGCGCATCTGGTGACACGGGAATTCTTTGAACTGGTGCGCGATCACCTGACCGAGGATGGCGTCTACCTGATGAACGTGATCGACCACGCCGACCGCATGATCGCGCTGATGTCGCTGGTCCATACGCTCGAGCAGGTTTTCCCCCATGTCGAGGTCTGGACCGAGGCGCGTCGCCCCGAACCGGGCGAACGGATGATCAATATCATCGCCGCGGGGTTCAGCCCTACCGACACGGATTTGCTGCGGGGCATGTCGCCCTTGCCCATCACCTTCGGACGCATCCCCGCCGAGGCGGTGGAACAGATCAAGTCGCTGCGCGCGCCGATCGTTCTGACCGACGATTATGCGCCCATCGACCGGTTGATCGGCGCGGAAAGCTACTGATCCGGCAACCGGATCAGAAGATCGCCTCGATCAGGTAGGGGCCGTCACTGGCCAGACCCGCCTGCAAGGCGGCGTCCAGCCCCGCGCAATCGGTTACCGCTTCGGCCTCGACGCCCATGCCGCGCGCCATCTGCACCCAGTCCAGGTTTGGTCGGTCCAGCGACAGCATGTCGATGGCACGCGGGCCGGGATTGCCGACGCCGACATTCGTCAATTCGCCCCTAAGGATGCGGTAGCTGCGATTGGCGAAGATCACGATGGTGATATCCAGATTTTCCCGCGCCATGGTCCAGAGGGCCTGCAGCGTGTACATGGCCGATCCGTCGCCGGTCAGCGCCATGATCTTTCGCCCCGGCGCGGCAATCGCCGCCCCGATGGCCACGGGCAGGCCATAGCCGATCGATCCGCCGCAGTTGTTCAGCCAGGTGTGGCGCGGTGCGCCCTGCGTCGCCTTGAAGAACCCGCGCCCGGTGGTCACGGATTCGTCCACGATGACGGCATCCTGCGGGATTGCCCGCCCCAGCACCGCGGCGATGGTGTCGGGGTTCAAGCTGCCCGTGGGCAGGTCCGGCAGGCTTGCCTCGGCCACATGGGCGGGGGTTGTTTCGCTTGCGCCCGCCGCCTCGCATATGGCGTCCAGTGCGCCTGCCAGATCGCTTCCGGTTTCAGCCAGCGTGATGATCTGTGCGCCTTCCGCTGTCAGCACCGCAGGTTTGCCGGGATAGGCGAAAAAGCCGATGGGGGCACGCGCGCCCAGCAGCACGATGCGCTTGAAGGGGGCCAGCACGTGCAGCGCCTGATCGATCGGATAGGGCACGCGCGCGACACTGACGCGCCCTGCCCCGCGTTCCATCCGCGCATTGGCCCATTCCGACAGCAACGCGCAACCAGTCGCCGCGCTGATGCGTCCGGCCAGTTCCAGATTGGCTTCGGTCAGCGCGCCGCCGCCCAGCAGCAGCAGGCTGTCGGGGCCCTGCAGCGCGGCAATCGCCGCCTCCAGCTGGCTGCGGTCGAAATCAGGACGCGGCGTGGCGGGCAGCGGTGCGGCCACCACGCCCCCTTCGGTCCAGGCCGTATCGCTGGGCAGGATCAGCGCGGCCACCTGCCCCGGCGCGGTATTGGCCGCCTGCACGGCCTGCGCCGCATCCCGGCCCAGGCTGGCGACATCCGTCGATGTATGGACCCAATGGGATACAGGTCGTGCGATGCCCTGAATGTCCGAGGTCAGGGGCGCATCCAGCGTGATATGGGTTTCGGCATGTTCCCCGATGATGTTGAGCACGCCCGAGCCCGCCTTCTTGGCGTTGTGCAGGTTCGACAGGCCATTGGCCAGACCCGGCCCCAGATGCAGCAGCGTACAGGCGGCCTTGCCGGCCATGCGGTAATAGCCATCGGCGGCACCTGTCGCGACACCCTCCTGCAGGGTCAGGACCGAACGCATGCCGGGGATATGGTCAAGGGCTGCCACGAAATGCATCTCGGATGTGCCGGGGTTGGAAAAGCAGGTGTCCACGCCAGCGGCCAGCAGCGTGTGTACAAGGCTTTCGGCGCCGTTCACGGCGGGGTCTGTCTTGTCGGTCATGTCGTGCCTTTCGGATCAGCTTGGCGCCTCGGCCCAATAGGGCGCGCGCAATTCACGTTTCAGGATCTTTCCGATGGTCGAGCGCGGCAACTCGTCCCGCGCTTCCAGCCCGGACAGGCGCTGGCTTTTGCCCAGCTTCGCGTTGGCCTCGGTGCGGATCTGCTCAAGGCTGCGTGTGGCGCCGTTGCGCAGCACCACAAGCCCGTAAGGCGTCTCGCCCCATTGCTCGGATGGGACGCCGATCACGGCGGCATCGGTCACATCGGGATCGGCCAGAAGCACCAGTTCCAGGTCATTGGCATAGATGTTCAACCCGCCCGAGATGATCATGTCCTTCTTGCGGTCGGACAGGACAAGGAACCCGTCTGCATCGAAATGGCCCATGTCGCCCGAGCGGAAATAGACCTCTCCGGTTTCGTTCCGCCAGATGTAGTCGCGGGTCAGGTCATCGCGGCCGAAATAGCCCGCCATCATCGTGGGACCGCGCCCGCAGATCTCGCCGACCTGGCCTTGCGGCACCTCGCGGCCTTCGGTGTCGATCAGGCGGATATCGTTGCCCGGGGCCAGCTTGCCCACGGTATGCAGCTTGTCGGGATGTTCATCCGCGACCAGAAGGGTGACGCCGCCGCCTTCGGTCAGCCCATAGTATTCCATCAGCTTGCCCGGAAAACGCGCCAGTACATCGGCCTTCACATCCGCGCGCAGCGGCGCCGAGGTCGAGAATTTCACCCGCATCGAGGACAGGTCGAAGGCATCGAAATCCGGCACATCCATGATGCGCTTGTATTGCACGGGCACCAGCATGGTGTGGGTGATGCGTTCCGCCTGCACGATGCCGAGATATTCGCGCGCGTCGAACTTGGGCATCAGGTAGACGGTCGATCCCCCAAAGAGCGTGGGGACAAAGGACACGATCGTGGTGTTGGAATAGAGCGGCGTGGAAATCAGCGTGCGCGCGTTGTCGTCATAGCCATTGGGCGTGACCCGGTCCATCTGTGCGGCGCGCATCCAGTGATCATGCAGGATGCCCTTTGGCGTGCCCGTGGTGCCCGAGGAATAGATCAGGTTGAAGGCATCCCTCAGATCGATCGGCACCATTGGGTCGGTCGTGGCTGATGCCTCCAGTGCCTGCGCCATGCAGGTGTATCCGGGGGCGGCGAAATCCATCGCGTAGCGCTCGATCTCCATGTCGCCCAGGAAATCCGCCACCAGATCAAGGTATTGCCGGGCCACGAAAATCGCGCGCGCGCTGCAATCGGCCAGCATCTTCTGCAAAGCCTCGCCCGAAGCCATCGTGGATAGCGGCGTGACACAGCCCCCGGCGCGCAGGATGCCCATGAACAGCACCGCGTAATCGGCCGAATTGGGCGACAGGATCGCGATGCGGTCGCCCTTCTGCATCCCCTGCCCCAGAAGCAGGTTCGCGACACGGTTCATCTGCGCATCGAATGCAGCCCATGTCAGCCGGGTTTGCCCGCAGACCAGCGCCAGCTTGTCAGGATGCGCGCGGGCATTGTCGCGGATGGCCTCAACGATGCTGCGCGTCGGCGGGGTGCCGGATGAAGGCGGGTTGATCGTGATCATCTGGGTCTTCCGGTTATGCGGGGTCTTGTCGCGGGGATCGTGTCAGGCCGCGCGCGGCTCTGCAAGCCGTGCGCGCCAGGCGACCCATAGCGGCAAGGCACAGATCGCCAGGCCCAACAGGAATGACGCGCCATAGCTGAGCGCCAGCAGATCCGTCTTGGGCTTGGCGATCAGAACGCCGCCGATGAACAGCATCACGCGCAACGGCAAGGCCATGGCCCCCCGGATCGGTCCGACAAGGCTGACATAGCCCTGCAACGAGGCCGAGATCATCAGCACACCCACCATGGCGCAGGACAGGGCGACCGCCACCTCCCATGCCGGGGCCTGACCGACAAGCGCGGGGTTCAGCACGAAGAAGAAGGGCATGATGTAGATCACGCCGCCAAGGCGCATCGCCTCGAAGCCTGTGGCGATCGGGTTCGATCCGGCCATGGTCGAGGCGGCAAAAGCCCCCAGCGCCACGGGCGGGGTGATGAAGCTGACCATGCCCCAGTAAAGGATGAACAGATGCACCGCCAACTGGTTCAACCCGCCCGCCTCGAGCGCGGGGGCCAGCACGACCGCAAGGAAGATGTAGCAGGCCGTTACCGTCATCCCCATGCCGAAGATGAAGGCCGTGATCGCGCCCATCAGCACCAGAACCAGCGTGTTGTCGCCCGCGATGAAGACCAGTTCGTTCACCAGCGTGCCCGCAAGACCCGTGGCCGAGAACGAGCCGACGATCAGGCCCACGCCCAGAAGGATCGCGGTCAGTTCGGCAAGGCCCATGCCGACGCCGACGATCATGTTGGTCAGTTTCTGCAGATCCAGCCTGTGGCTGGAGCGGAACTGGTTCACCACCAGCAGCAGCACCGTGGCATAGAACGGGGCCGAAGTTTCGCGGCGCATCACGATCATCATGAACAGCAAAAGCGCGAAGACGAAGATATAGGGCCAGCCTTCCTTCATCACGTCGCGCAGCACCGGCAGATCGGGCTTGGGCAGGCCACGCAGGCCGCGCCGGGCGGAATAGGCATCGATCTGGGTGAAAAGGCCCCAGTAGAACAGGATGCTCGGGATGGCAGCGGCCAGCGCGATGTCGACATAGGGGCGCGACAGGAACGAGGCCATCACGAAGGCCGTGGCCCCCATGATCGGCGGCATCAGCACGCCCCCGGTCGAGGCGCAGGCCTCGGTCGCGGCGGCGGTCTTGGCCGAAAATCCGGTCTTGCGCATCGCGGGGATCGACACCGCCCCCGTGGTCAGCACGTTCGAGATGACAGAGCCCGACATCGAGCCCATGAAACCGCTGGCAAAGATCGACACCTTGGCCGCCCCGCCGCGATACCCGCCGACCAGCCCCAGCGCCAGATCGTTGAAGAACTGCCCCCCGCCCGTGCGTTGCAGCACCGCGCCGAAGAGGATGAAGCCGATCACCACGCCGCCGAAGGCTTTCATCGGGATGCCGAAGCTGCTTTCGGCCGAAAAGATGTGATAGGGCACCGTCTGCATGAAGGTGCTCTGAAATCCAGTGAAGGGATCGGGCATATGGCCCGCGAAAGTCGGATAGAAGGCGAAAAGAGTCACGATCAGGAACAGGACCAGACCGCCCGCGCGGCGCGTCGCCTCGAGGATGAGGAAGAAGAACAGGACCGCCACGTATTGCGCCTCGATCGGGGCGGCATATTCCCAGCCCTGCGAGAGGTTCATCTGCGCGGTCTGTCCGAGGTAGGCGGTACATCCCAGTGACAGGGCAAACAGGATCCAGTCCAGGATCGTGGGCTGTCCGCCCTTGCCGCCGCGCATCTGGAAGATCAGGAAACTGAGCGCCAGGAAAAGCCCGCCCAGAATATAGAGATAGCGCCCGTCGATCAGCACGATCCCCATGAATTTCAGGTTGAAGAGCTGGTGCACCACAAGCACGAGGCCCGCCAGTGTCCCCGTGATCACCACCCAGCGCGCCAGCCCGCCGATCCGTTCCGCCGGGGTCGAGCCGTCGATGGCGACCTCCTCGAACGCGGGTTTCGTTGCTTCGGCGGAAGGTTTCGCACTGCTCATGGCTTGTCCTTGGTCTTGTCGGGGGTCTTGTCAGGATCACGCAGCACCGTGGTGCGCGCGATGCGCCCCGGGGCGGCCGCAGCTCGGGCGCCGCGTGGAAATGGGGTCACATCGTCAAGACGCCCGGCCGAAGATACTCCGGCCGGGCGAAAGGGTTACAGACCCTTCTTAGAACACGACGTCAAAGCCGTTGTCGGCCAGTGCCTTGCGGCGTGCTTCGGCCCATGTGGCGTCCCACTCGGCGGGCGCTTCGGCCTTCAGCGCATCCCATGCGGCCTTGAGCACGCCCTGACGCTCGATCAGGCGGTCGTTGTGCGCCTGTGCGGCATCGGTCCACAGACCCTTTTCCTTGAAGAAGCGGATCGCCCCTTCATGGTAGGGCACGACCCATTCCATGTCCTGCTTGTCGATCGACCAGCCACCGATGCCCGGTGCCTTGCCGTCATAGGCAGGGAACAGCTCGACCATGGCCTTGGTCATGTTGTAGGCCATGTCCTCGGCGGTGGAATCCGTCGCGATCAGCACCGGATAGGGATAGCCCGCACCCTGGTAACCGGGCGTGCCGTCGATATTGGCGCCAACGGTCGCCAGGTTCGGCGCGAAGAAGGGCGCGATCTTCTGCATCGCGGCCAGGCCTTCGGTGTTGGCGGGATCGATTGGCGGCCAGAACAGGCCGCGCGGGCCGGCTGCGGCCTCATAGGCCTTGCCCGAGTTGGTCGAGGCAAAGGCCGCATCGACCTGGTCTTCGATCAGGCCGGTCCAGCTGGCGCCGAAACCGCCGAATTCGACGCGGGTCACATCATCCCAGGTCAGGCCGCCATAGGCCAGGTATGCTTCGGTGTTCACGTTCAGTGCGGGTGCGCCCACGATATAGGCCACGCGCTTGCCCTTCAGATCGGCAAAGGTCTGGATGCCCTCGTCGCCAGCCACACCCACGGCCAGGTTGATCGCGCCGCCATTGTTGGCCAGCAGCACGCGGATCGGCTGCGGGCCCCAGTTTTCGGCGCCGAAATCGAAGGCGCCTTCCTGCGCCATGAAGCTGCCGCCCACACCGGTCGCCGAGAAGTCGACGCGACCCTGGCGCAGCGGTTCGGTGCGCGACACGTCGTTCTTGCCCGGCAGCACGCGCAGGTTGATGCCGGCGGCATCCTGCAGGGCCGCACCGATGGCGACGGCCTGGTTATAGCCGGCCGAGCCGGTGTCGTAGGCGGTCCAGGACAGCTGCTTGGGCAGGTCGATGCCCTGGGCGCTGGCCATTCCGGCTGACATGGTGACAGCCGCGACCGCAGCGAGAATCGGTTTCATGAAGTCCTCCCTTTTTTATCGAACGAAACACACGGGTCCGCCGCTCCCTGCCGCGCTTTTGCGGCCTCCTCGGAAATTGCGGAATTAGATTTCGCAGTGCGGTTACGATAGGGACGGGTCACCGCCCCTGTCAACCCGCCGATACCATCACGGACCCGTGATTTTGCCGCCCTCCCCGTCCCCGGCCTGACGGCGCGACGCAGCGGGCAAAGATTGCAACCGCGCCAGCATCCTGCAGGCACGGTGAATTCAAACAGGAAACAGGTTTCTGGGGGGGGGGGAGATGGCGCACCCGAGAGGATTCGAACCTCTGGCCTCTGCCTTCGGAGGGCAGCGCTCTATCCAGCTGAGCTACGGGTGCATCTGCGGGTGGAATAGGACAAAGAACGCGCGCCCGCAACCGGTATTTGGGGCGCGCGCAGGTCGTGGATCAGGCGAAAAGCTCGTGCGCCAGTTCCAGCGCGTCGATCAGCACATCGACCTCGGCCTTCGTGTTGTAAAGTCCGAAAGAAGCCCGGCAGGTCGCGTTCACGCCCATATGGGTCATCAGCGGCCCCGCGCAATGCTGACCGGCCCTTACCGCCACACCCTTCTTGTCGAGGATGGTCGAGATGTCATGGGCATGCGCGGCCCCATCCATCGTGAAGGAAAAGATCGCGGCCTTGTCAGGCGTGGTGCCCTGAACACTGACCCAATTGAGGCCGTCCAGGCGCGCGCGCGCATAGTCGCGCAAGTCGCGCTCATGGGCGGCGATATTCTCCATGCCCAGCCCCATCATGTAGTCCAGCGCCACGCCCAGGCCGATCGTCTGGACAATGCCGGGCGTGCCGGCCTCGAATTTCATCGGCGGATCGTTGTAGGTGACGGTATCGCGGGTGACCTCGCGGATCATGTCGCCGCCACCGATGAAGGGGCGCATCTCGGCCATGCGGGCCTTGCGGACATAGATCGCACCGCTGCCCGAGGGGCCGTAAAGCTTGTGGCCGGTCACGGCGTAGAAATCGCAGCCGATATCCTGCACGTCGACGGGCATGTGCACGGCTGCCTGGCTTCCATCGACCAGAACGGGCACGCCCTTGGCGCGCGCCCCCTCGCAGATCGTCTTGACGTCCACGACCGTGCCCAGAACGTTGGACACATGGGTGACCGCGATCAGCTTGGTGCGGGGGGTGATCGCGTCCAGCACCTTGGCGGGGTCCAGCGCGCCGGTGGCATCCACATCGACCCATTTGATCACCACACCCTGCCGTTCGCGCAGGAAATGCCATGGCACGATATTGGCGTGATGCTCCATGATGGACAGGATGATCTCGTCACCCGCCTCCATGCGGGGCATGGCCCAGCCATAGGCGACCATGTTGATGCCTTCGGTCGTGCCCGAGTTGAAGATGATCTCATCCTCGGACCCGGCCCCCAGAAAGCGTGCCACGATCCCGCGCACCCTTTCGTAATTGTCGGTCGCAAGGTTCGAAAGGTAATGCAAGCCCCTGTGAACATTCGCATATTCATGGGAATAGGCCTGCGTGATCGCGTCGATCACCACGCGCGGTTTCTGCGCCGAGGCGCCGTTGTCCAGATAGACCAGCGGCTTGCCGTTCACCTGCCGGGACAGGATCGGGAAATCGGCGCGGATCGTTTCGACATCATACATGGGTCAGCTCATTTCGGTTGCGGGGACGCCGATCAGCGCCAACAGGAAAGACAGGCCGACGACGATGCCGACCGCCGTCATCAGAAGCACCACAAGTGCCTTGGCGAGAGAGCCGAACCGATGCGCCACGTCCAGAAAGTTCAGCAGCAGCCACAGGCTGTAGAAGGCGACGACGATCGTCGCCATCATGCCAAGCGGCGGCATGATCATGGTCAGCAGCAACAGGCCGGCCTGTGCGACCAGCCGCAGGTATTGCAGCCAGACCAGCAGCACCGTCACCTCGGCCAGCGACCCGCGCCCGCCCAGCATCGTGCCCATCCAGGTCAGAAGATGCATCGAGATGACCATGCCGCCCGCCAGCACCACGGCGTAAAGGATCGGGTTGAAGAACAACCCCGGCATCGGGAAGGCGGCGGGAAAGATCGCCATGTTGATGCTGAACAACAGCGCGCTGAGAACGGATGCCAGCGCCAGCGCCGTCCAGAGAACCGGCAGGCCCAGGTTCAGCGCGATCAGCCGCTCGCCCGTGCCGCGCGGATCGCGCAGCGTGTCCATGGCAAGGGCTGCTAGGTCTTTCAAGGTCATCGCGTCTCTCCCCATCCGGCCTGGCGCAGGCCGGCGATCCAGAACCAGGCAAAGATGATGAACCAAAGGCTTCCCGTCAGGGTCATTTCAATTCCTTCACCGATGAAACCGGCCACCAAACCCCAGAGCAGCATCAGCGGGCTTGCTGCCAGCAATGCCCAGAACAGGGCAATCCGCGCGCCGTAGCCCGTGACGCGTCCGCGAAACAGGCGCACCAACAGGTAGGACAGCACACCCACGACGTAAAGCAGAAGGGGCAACAGGAACACCAGCGCCATGAGCGATCCACCCATGAGCATCTGAAGATCCTCGCCCGTCTGGTAGGACTGACGGGCAAGGCGCGGCCATTGGGCAATGAACATCACCACGCAGCCTCCCAGCAGGATCACCAGCGCGCGGTCTTCGCGCGGGCCTTCCGCCAGGTGGCGCGCGATCACGCGACCGGGACCACGGTAGGTGGCCAGTATGTCGGTCGTTACCGGCATCAACTGCCCCTGCGGGCCAGCCAGCCAGTCAGGCGGCTGACGATTTCTTCGCGCAGGCCTTCATCCTCGATCTCGTCCACCGCCTCGGCCAGGAAGGACAGGACCAGAAGGTCCGTCGCCTCTTTCCGGGGCACCCCGCGCGAGCGCAGGTAGTAAAGCGCGTCCATGTCGATCGCCCCCGAGGTCGAGCCATGCGAACAGGCCACGTCATCGGCATAGATCTCAAGCTCGGGCTTGGCCAGGAACTGGCTGTCGCCATCCAGCAGAAGCGACTGGCTGATCTGGTAGCCATCGGTCTTCTGTGCGCCTTCCTTGACCAGGATCTTGCCCTGGAACACGCCCACGGCCCCGTTGCGCAGCACCTTCTTGAAGACCTGGCGGCTTTCGCAATTGACCGCGTCATGGGTGATGAACACCGTGTCGTCGTGATGGAACGCCCCGTCGCCCATGGCCGCGCCCGCGATATGGGCCACCGCATCATCGCCGGTCAGTTCGATCACCGCCTCGTTGCGGGTCATCACGCCATTGACGGTCAGGGTGAAGGACTTGAACTGGCTTTCCGTACCCAGACGGGTAAAGACATGGGTCGCGGCGCGGCGTTCATGGTCGCGCCCCTGCGCCCGGATGTGGTGGAAGCGCGCGCCATCGGCCACCTCGACCTCGAGCACCTTGTTGAAGCGCGCGGCGGCGGGTCCGTTTTCCAGCAGGGTCAGTTCCGCGCCTTTTTCCAGCTTCACCACGTGATGCAGGATCGCGTCCGAGGTTTCGGATGCATGGGTATAGATCAGGCTGACCGGTTTCGCGGCCTTTCCCGTCACCCGGATCAGCACCCCATCGGTGGCAAAGGCGCTGTTCAGCGCCGCCAGCGGGCGGTCCACGGGTTTTTGACCACGCGCTTCGAGTACACCGTAAAGATCCTTGGCCCAGTGGATATCCGCGCCCGAGGCGGTTTCAAGCCTCTCGATCTCGACGCCCGACATGGTCAGGTCATCGC
Organism: Rhodobacteraceae bacterium EhC02; assembly: GCA_001650895.1. GTDB lineage: Bacteria > Pseudomonadota > Alphaproteobacteria > Rhodobacterales > Rhodobacteraceae > Seohaeicola. The sequence continues at coordinate 169,863 of LXYH01000059.1, read as the reverse complement.
TGGCCGCAGCGTCGAAGACACCGTCGACAAAAACGATGCGCAGCCTGTCAACGCTGTCGAAGACAGGGGGTTCCTTGCCATCGAACAGCGCTGCCGCCGGCGCATCCGCCTGGGTCAGCGTATCGGGGCGGGTGTAACGCCAGTATTCGTCACGCCGCGCGGGCAGGCCCATGGCGCGCAGTCGCGCCAGCGCCTCGGCCCGGGCCGCAGCGATCCACTTGCCGCCCTTGGGCATCGCCAGCGCGGCGATCCGCGCCTCGGTTGCGTCCTGTTTCAGTTCCGCCTTCGCCATTACGCTGCCCCCGCTTCGGCCAGCAGATCGGCATAGCCGTTCTTTTCGACTTCCAGCGCAAGGTCGGGACCGCCGGTCTTGATGATGCGGCCATCGGCCATGATATGCACCACGTCGGGTTTGATATGGTCCAGCAGACGCTGGTAATGCGTGATGACCAGGAAAGACCGGCCCGCATCGCGCAGCGCGTTGACCCCGTCGGACACCAGTTTCATCGCGTCGACGTCCAGACCGGAATCCGTCTCGTCGAGGATGCACATCTTGGGTTCCAGCATCGCCATCTGCAGGATCTCGTTGCGCTTCTTCTCGCCGCCCGAAAAGCCCACGTTCACCGGACGCTTGAGCATGTCGGCATCGATCTGCAGGGTCTTGGCCTTCTCGCGGATCACCTTGAGGAATTCGGCGGCGCTCATCTCGTCCTGTCCGCGCGCCTTGCGCTGTGCGTTCACGGCGGTGCGCAGGAAGGTCATGTTGCCCACGCCGGGGATTTCCACGGGATACTGGAATGCCAGGAACAGGCCCGCCGCGGCGCGCTCTTCGGGTTCCATCTCGAGGATGTCGACACCGTCCAGCGTGGCTTCGCCTTCGGTCACTTCATATCCGTCGCGACCCGACAGAACATAGGACAGGGTCGATTTGCCCGATCCGTTCGGACCCATGATCGCATGGACCTTGCCCGGTTCGATCACCAGATCGACACCTTTCAGGATGGCCTTGTCCTCTGCTTCAAGCTTGACGTGCAGGTTCTTGATTTCCAGCATGTTTCTTCCTTTCCGTATTTCCTTGTCCCAAGCGGTGCTCAGGGGCGTGTCATCAGTTGGATCACCCGCAGCAGACGGTCTGCCGGTATGGGTGTCGGTGTCAGGTCAAAGCGGGCCATGCGGCCCGTGATGTCTGCGGGCGCGCCCAGAAACGCCTCGATCTGGTGGTGGCGCGGACGATTGGCGTAATCGTCATAGTAAAGCGGGATCGGCCGGGTGATCCGGTAGGCGGTGGCCAGCGCGCAGCCCATGCGGAAACGGCCATCCACCAGCACCACGTCAGGATGCGCGAAGTCGGGCCTGTCCCAGACGGCCAGCGGATAGGCCGGAAACTGTTTCCATGCGCTGTCATCGACAGGATGGCCCCATTCCTTGGTCGGGCCGATGTCGGACCAGACGATGCTGACATCGCCCCTGGGCGGGTTCGCGGCAAACCAGTCGCGCATCATCTGCGCCCAGGCCTGATCGCTTTCGACCGAGGTGACGGTCTTGCCCATCTCGGCGGCCATCACGGTCGATCCGCCCGATCCGTATTCCAGGATCACATCGGCCTGCGCATAGGCCGCGCGCAGCACCTCGGCCTCTGCGGCGGGCAGGGTCAGTTCGGGCCGGGTGATGGGCGCGGCAAGGCTCATGCGGGTGTCACCGTCACGGCGGTGCCAGAGGCGCTGACCATCAGCATCGACTGTCCCACGATCTCGTAATCCAGATCCACGCCCACGACGGCATCGGCCCCCATGCTGGCGGCTTTCTGTTCCATCTCGCGCAGCGCCACGTCACGGGCATCCTGCAACTTGGATTCGTAAGCCCCCGACCAGCCCCCGATGATATCGGTGATGCCGGCGAAGATATCGCGGACAACGTTGGCGCCCATGATCGCCTCGCCCACGACGATGCCGTGATAGGTGGCGATGCGGTGCCCCTCGATGCTGTTGGTGGTTGTGACGATCATGATCCTACCCTCTGAATACCAGCGCCGCACCCAGCGCGATGAAGCCAAATCCGGCGGCCGTGGTCCAGCTGATCGCCTCTTTCAGCCAGAAGACGGAAAAGCCGACGAAGACGACCAATGTGATCACCTCCTGGATGGTCTTGAGCTGGGCGGCCGTATAGACCTGATGCCCGATCCGGTTTGCCGGGACCGCCAGCGTATATTCGAACAAGGCAATGCCCCAGCTGATCAGGATCACCGCCAGCAGCGGGGCTGTCGGGAATTTCAGATGGCCGTACCAGGCGAAGGTCATGAAGACATTCGACATGGCCAGCAGCAGGATCGGTGTGACATGGGCCAGTGTCATGCGCGCAGCTCCTGCGGCAGAAGATCGACATAGGCCCCGGGCAGGGATTTGCGCGCCAGCCCCCGCGCCACCATCGTATCCAGCGCCAGCAGCGCCAGGTCATGGCTGCCGATGGTGGCGGCCAGAAGCGCCAGAGCGCGCAGCTGCCCGTCGGTCCAGGCGCTGCGATCCTCGAAGCTGCGGATATAGACCGCGTCACCGTCGATCAGCTGGTTCGACATGGCCCGCGCGTTGACCCGCGCCTTCTGGCTGTGGTTCAGCATCCGCGCCTTCTGGTGCAGGAAACGGTGCAGCACGAAACCCTGATCGCGCAACGCGCGATCCATCTCGTGCAGCATCGGCTCGCCGTCGTAAAGCCGGTAGAACCGCATCTCGGCAATGACCATCACCGCATCGGCCAGCTTGGCGCGGGCACCCGCGATCACATCGCATTCCGCGCCCTGTGCGTCGATCTTCAGCAGATCCACATGTCCGATCCGGTCGATGTCATCCAGCGCACTGGTCTGGATCCGGCTTTGCGTCTCCTGCCCCAGATGGCGGCGGAAATGCCCCAGATAGCCGATCGAGGAGGCGCTGAGCGGATAGAGCGATGACATCTCGGTGGCGGGATAGGCATGAAAGGTCGCAGGACCGCCACGCCCCACCGCCACGGGCAGGTATGTCGCGCCGGGGGTCGACTCCAGCCGGGCGAAAGCCTCGGCATTGGGTTCGAACCCCCAGACATGGGCCAGCCCCGCCGCCATCAGCGGCTTGTAGACCGGCTTGCCCAGCGGGTTCGCACCAACATCGACAATGGACAGGGGGGCGGCCAGATCAAGCCGCGCCCCCAGCATCGCGATCAGGGATTTACCCGCCACTGCCATTGCCTTGTCCCAATTGCGGGGCCGCAGCCCCCGGCCTCAGCCGACGCTGCCTTCCAGAGAGATGGCGACCAGTTGCTGCGCTTCCATGGCGAATTCCATCGGCAGGGCCTGCAGCACCTCGCGGCAGAAGCCATTGACGACCAATGCCACCGCCTCTTCCTCGTCCATCCCGCGCGAGCGGCAATAGAACAGCTGATCATCATCCACCTTGGAGGTGGTCGCCTCATGCTCGACACGGGCGGTGTTGTTGCGCACCTCGATGTAAGGCACGGTATGCGCACCGCATTTGTCGCCGATCAGAAGGCTGTCGCACTGGGTATAGTTACGCCCGTTCTGCGCCTTGGGATGCATCGACACCAGCCCGCGATAGGTGTTCTGCGCGCGGCCCGCGCTGATGCCCTTGGACACGATGCGCGACTTGGTGTTCTTGCCCAGATGCACCATCTTTGTGCCGGTATCGGCCTGCTGCATGTTGTTGGCGATGGCGATCGAATAGAACTCGCCCTGGCTGTCGTCGCCGCGCAGGATGCAGGACGGGTATTTCCAGGTCACGGCCGATCCGGTCTCGACCTGGGTCCACATCACCTTGGCGCGATCCCCGCGACAATCGGCGCGCTTGGTCACGAAGTTGTAGATGCCGCCGCGGCCTTCCTCATCGCCCGGATACCAGTTCTGGACGGTGGAATATTTCACCTCGGCGTCTTCCTCGATGATGATCTCGACCACGGCCGCGTGCAGCTGCGCGGTGTCGCGCTTGGGCGCGGTGCAGCCTTCGAGATAGGAGACATAGCTGCCCTTGTCCGCGATGATCAGGGTGCGTTCGAACTGACCGGTGTTCTCCGCGTTGATGCGGAAATAGGTCGACAGCTCCATCGGGCAGCGCACGCCGGGCGGCACATAGACGAAGGAGCCATCCGAGAAGACGGCCGAATTCAGCGTTGCATAGAAATTGTCCGAGGGCGGCACGACCGACCCGAGGTATTTCTTGACCAGCTCCGGGTGCTTGCGGATCGCTTCGGAAATCGAGCAGAAGATGACGCCCGCCTTTTCCAGGTCCTTCTGGAAGGTGGTGCCCAGGCTGACGCTGTCGAAGACCGCATCCACCGCGACCTTGCGGCCCTCGGCGGGCATGTCCTCGGCACCCTCGACGCCGGCCAGGATCATCTGTTCCTTCAGCGGAATGCCCAGCTTTTCATAGGTCGCCAGCAGCTTGGGATCGACCTCGTCCAGGGACTTGGGCTTTTCGATCATGCTCTTGGGGCGCGCATAGTAATAGACGTCCTGAAAGTCGATCTCGGGATAGCTGACCATCGCCCATTTCGGCTCGTCCATCTGCTCCCAGCGCTGAAAGGCCGACAGGCGCCATTCGGTCATCCACTCGGGCTCTTCGTTCTTTTCGCTGATCAGGCGCACGATATCGGGGTTCACGCCCTTGGGGGCGAATTCCATCTCGATTTCCGTATTCCAGCCGTGTTTGTAGGTGCTGCCCACCTCGCGCACCGCCTCGACCGTTTCGCGGTCGACGCCTTCGCGGATCTCTTCTTTCAACGTGGTCATGCCCATCACTCCTGTTCGCGTCATCTGTCTTTTGCACCCGGTCTGCAGGGCGCGCTGTTGTTCATGCCGCGCGCGCGGCAAACTTGTGGCGCTTGGCCAGCCAGGCCTCGGCAAAGCGCCGCACCTCGTCTTCGGTCGTCTGCGGCCCCAGCGACACGCGGATCGCGCCACCGGCCACGTCGTCGTCATATCCCATGGCGCGCAGCACGCGGCTGGCGCGGACCTTGCCGCTGGAGCAGGCGGATCCCGCCGAAATGGCGAATCCCGCGAGATCCATCTGCATCACCTGGGTCTCGCCCTTCCAGCCGGGGGTGGCGAAACAACTGGTGTTGGGCAGTCTTTCGCCCTCTCTTCCGGGAAAAATAGTATCCGGCGCCCCGGCCTCAATGGCGTTTTCTAGAATATTTCTAAGTTCCGCAACCCGGCCCCAGACACCAGCGGCCAGATCGCGCGCCGCAGCCTCGGCGGCCGCGCCGAAACCCGCGATGCCGATGATGTTCTCGGTGCCCGCACGCCGCCCCTGTTCCTGCCCGCCGCCACGCAGCTGCGCCGCAAGGTCCGTGCCCCGCCGGATCACCAGCGCGCCGATGCCCTTCGGCCCGCCCAGCTTGTGCGCCGAGACCAGCGCCATGGTGCAGCCCGTCCAGTTGAAGGCCAGCGGCAGCTTGCCGAAGGCCTGCGTCATGTCCGACACGGCCAGCCCTTCGGGCAGGGTCTGGATGACCCCGGTTTCCGAATTGGCCAGTTGCAGCGTTGCCTGTCCGGGATCGGGGACGCTCACCCGCCCTGCCCTGTCCACGGCCAGATCCGTGCCGACCCAGGCCGCCACGGCCTCGTGCTCGACCTCGGCGCCATGCAGGGCGCGCCCCGCAAGGGCCAGCGCCGCCGCCTCGGTCGCGCCCGAGGTAAAGATCACATCCGCGCCTTCGGCCCCCAGCGCCGCCGCCACCTGGGCACGCGCAGCCTCGATCAGCGACTTGGCCGCCCGCCCCTCGGCATGGACCGAGGATGGGTTGCCCACCAGGTCCATGGCGCGCAGCATCGCATCGCGGGCTTCGGCCCGCAGCGGCGTCGTGGCGTTATGATCCAGATAGGCGCGCAAGTTCAGCCCTTCATCGTTCCAGGAATACGCAGATACACCTCAGGCCTCGTCCACGACGGGCATCGAGAAGAGCGAGGGCACGGCCGGACAGGGTGCCAGGTCATTGCGCACCACATCCGACAGGCGTGTCTGATGCAGATAGACATAGACATGGGCGCTGAGGCCTTCCCACAGCCGGTTGGTCACCGATTGCGCGCGGCTGCCCGAGACCGCACCGCTGGCCCCTTCGCCGCGATGCATCGCGTCCACGGTTTCATCCACCGCGCCCAGAACATCGACCACGCGGATCTCGCTGGCCGGGCGCGACAGGCGGTAACCGCCGCCGGGGCCGCGCACGGACTCGACCAGGCCCGCGCGACGCAGTTTGACGAAAAGCTGCTCGAGATAGGGCAAGGAAATATCCTGCCGCTTCGAAATCTCGCCCAGCGTCACCAGACCGGCCGCAGGCTGAAGCGCCATATCGGCCAGCGCAACCATCGCATAGCGGCCCTTCGTGCTCAGTTTCATTGGCTTGCCTTCGTGAATTCATTGACGTCTTGGGGCGCAAGGCTTATCTGGCTTGAACCCGGCGCGGCCGCACATTCCGATTTAGAAACGTTCTAAGGTGCTTGAGCAAATTCGTCAAGAATAATTGCCGCACCCATCCAGGAGATCAGAAACCATATGCCCGAAGTAATTTTTCCCGGCCCCGAAGGCCGGCTCGAAGGCCGGTATCACCCGCAAAAGGAACGTGACGCGCCTATCGCGATCGTGCTTCATCCCCATCCGCAGTTCGGCGGCACGATGAACAACAAGGTCGTCTACAACCTGCATTATGCCTTCTACAACATGGGCTTCACCGTGCTGCGGTTCAATTTCCGCGGCGTGGGGCGCAGCCAGGGCGAATATGATCAGGGCATCGGCGAGCTGTCGGATGCGGCCTCGGCGCTGGATTACCTGCAGTCGATGAACAACAATTCCAAGCATTGCTGGGTTGCGGGCTTTTCCTTCGGGGCCTGGATCGGGATGCAGTTGCTGATGCGCCGCCCCGAGATCACGGGCTTCATCTCGGTTGCGCCGCCCGCGAACATGTATGACTTCTCGTTCCTGGCACCCTGCCCGGCCTCGGGGCTTGTGATCAACGGCACCGCCGATCGCGTGGCCCCGCCCGCCGACACGACAAGCCTTGTCGGGAAGCTGCATGAACAGCGTGGCATCACGATCACCCACGAACAGATCGAGGGTGCGGGCCATTTCTTTGATGCGCCCGGCCAGATGGACCAGATGATCGGCACGGTCACGGATTACGTGAAGCGCCGGTTGACGGAAAATTCGCGGTGATTCCATGGGCGTAACCGAAGATCTTGCAGACGCGCTGGCCAAGGACGTCCTGGACGCGGTGGATGCCTTGGGTGATCCGACCCTGATCGACGACATCGCCCGTACGCTGGGCACCTCTTCGACCGTGACCGAAGAGGCCTTCATGACAGCAATCCGTGTCCGCACCGCGGAGGCGCGGGCACGCCGCTTGTTGAGGGAACACGTGACCAAAGCGGCAGAGCGCAAGAAGGCCGCACCGGAATGACCCCGCGCCTCGACGCGCAGATGGCCTTTCTGACCGAGGCCTGCCGTCTGAAATCAGTCAACCGCGCCACCCGTCTTTGCGATGGGTCGCGCTATGAGAATTCAGGCGAGCATAGCTGGCACATCGCCCTCTATGCCCTTGTTCTGGCTGAACATGCACCCGAAGGCGTGACGATCGACCGGGTGATCCGCATGCTGCTGATCCATGACCTTGTCGAGATCGACGCGGGCGATGCCCCTATCTTTGGCAGCCATGACGCGACGGCCCTGCAACAGGACGAATCCGCCGCCGCCGACCGCATCTTTGGCCTTCTTCCGGCTGATCAGGCTGCCAGCCTGCGGGCGCTGTGGGAAGAGTTCGAGGCGAACCAGACGGTTGACGCGCGTTTTGCCAAATCGCTGGACCGGTTCCAGCCCCCCAACCAGAACCTGGCCGCAGGCGGTGGCAGCTGGACCGATTACGATGTCAGCTATGACACTTTGGTGTCCCGCGTAGGCAGCAAGATCGCCCATGGTGCGCCGACACTATGGGATTGGATCAACCCGCGCATCCGCGCATTTTTTGGCGTTTGATCATCAACTTGCGTGGCTAAGCTGACGTGTCACGTCAGCCCTTTGCGGTGCTGCGCTTGCGTTCGGCCACGACCTTTTCGGCCAGGTCGCGGGCAATCGCATAGGCGCCGCGGATCTTTTCCTTCTCCTGCGTCCAGTCGCGGCGCACGACGATCTTGTTGTCGCGCACCTTGGCCAGCCCGTTCTGCGCGCCGATGAATTCGACCAGCCCTTGTGGCGAGGCGAATTTGTCGTTGTGAAACTGGATCGTCGCGCCCTTGGGCCCGCCATCCAGACGCGAGATTCCCGCCTTCTTGCACATCTCCTTGATCCGCACGATCAACAGCAGGGTGTTGACCTCGCGCGGGAGTGGCCCGAAGCGGTCGATCAGTTCGGCGGCAAAGCCCTCCAGTTCAACTTTGGTGTGCAAGTTGCTGAGGCGGCGATACAATCCCAGTCGCACATCCAGATCCGGCACGTAGTTTTCCGGGATCAGCACGGCGACACCAAGGTTGATCGAGGGCGCCCATTGACCGTCGCTGTCCGACAGCCCTTCCATCTCGCCCGCCTTGATCTTGGCGATCGCGTCCTCCAGCATCTGCTGGTACAGCTCGTATCCCACATCGCGCATCTGGCCGGACTGTTCCTCGCCCAGCAGGTTGCCCGCACCGCGAATGTCCAGATCCTGACTGGCCAGGGTGAAGCCCGCGCCCAGCGTATCAAGGCTGCCCAGCACGCGCAGGCGCTTTTCGGCGGCAGGTGTCAGCTTGCCGCGCGGTTTCGTGGTCAGATAGGCATAGGCGCGGGTTTTCGACCGGCCCACGCGTCCGCGGATCTGGTAGAGCTGGCTGAGGCCGAACATGTCGGCGCGGTGGATCACCATCGTGTTGGCCGTGGGAATATCCAGGCCCGATTCCACGATGGTCGTGGCCAGCAGCACGTCATATTTGCCATCGTAGAAGGCATTCATCCGGTCATCCAGCTCGCCTGCCGCCATCTGCCCATGGGCCACGACATAGGATACTTCGGGTACCTGGGTTTTCAGGAATTCCTCGATCTCGGGCAGGTCGCTGATGCGGGGCACCACGAAGAAGCTTTGCCCGCCGCGGAAATGTTCGCGCAGCAGCGCCTCGCGGATGGTGACGCCATCGAATTCGGACACATAGGTGCGGATCGACAGGCGGTCGACCGGCGGTGTGCCGATGATCGACAGGTCCCGCACGCCCGACAGCGACAGTTGCAGGGTGCGCGGAATCGGTGTCGCCGTCAGCGTCAAGACATGGATATCGCTGCGCAATTGCTTCAGCCGTTCCTTGTGGCCGACACCGAAATGCTGTTCCTCGTCAATAATCAAAAGGCCGAGGTTCTTGAAACTGACCCCCTTGGCCAGCAGCGCATGCGTGCCCACGACGATATCGACCGTGCCGCGCGCGATCCCGTCGCGCGTGGCCTGCGCATCCTTGGCGCTGACAAAGCGTGACAGGGCGCGCACCTCAAGCGGGAAGCCCCGGAACCGTTCTGCGAAACTTTTGTAATGCTGACGTGCCAGCAGGGTCGTGGGGGCAATCACCGCCACCTGCACGCCGCACATCGCCGCCACGAAGGCCGCGCGCATCGCCACTTCGGTCTTGCCGAACCCCACATCGCCGCAGATCAGCCGGTCCATCGGATTGCCCGATGACAGATCGGCCACAACATCTTCGATCGCGCGCAGCTGATCGTCGGTTTCCATGTATGGAAAGCGGGCGCTGAAGGCCTCCCATGCGTGATGCTGCGGTTCCAGCACGGGGGCGGATCGCAGGGCGCGCTCGGCGGCAACCCGGATCAACCGATCCGCCATCTCGCGGATGCGTTCTTTCAGCCGCGCCTTCTTGGCCTGCCAGGCGCCGCCGCCCAGCTTGTCCAGAAGCCCCTCTTCATGACCGAACCGGCTGAGCAGTTCGATATTCTCGACCGGCAGGTAAAGCTTTGCGCCTTCGGCATATTCCAGCGTCAGGCATTCATGCGCGGCCCCCAGCGCGGTCACCACCTCAAGGCCAAGATAGCGCCCGACGCCGTGATCGACATGCACCACCAGGTCACCGGGGCTGAGGCTTTGCGCCTCGGTCAGGAATTCATCGGCGCGGCGGCGCTTCTTGGCGGTACGGATCAGCCTGTCGCCCAGCACATCCTGTTCGCTGATGACGGTCAGGCCCTCGGCCTCGAACCCCTGGTCAAGGGGCCAGACCGCCAGGTGCAGCCCGTGCTTGCCGATGCCGCGCGCATCGGCCACATGCACCGAACCGATCAGCCCTTCATCCGTGATCAGACCGTCCAGCCGTTCCCGCGCGCCTTCGGAATAAGAGGCGATCAGCACCGGCCCCTTGTCCATCCGTGCTTTCACGTGGGATGCCAAGGCCACGAAAAGGCTGAGGTTTTCCTGCTGGCGTTCCGGTGCGAAATTGCGCCCGATCCGCCCGCCCGCATCGATGACGCCGGGCCCTGTCGCCTGGGCCAGCGGGTTGAACTGCATGACCCGGCGCCCGGCAATAGCCCCGTCCCACGCCGTGTCATCCAGATAGAGCAGGCCCGGTGGCACGGGTTTGTAGACCGTGTCCATCCGCCCTTTCTGTGTCATGGCGAGGCGTCGCGTCTCGTATTGATCGGCGATGCTGTCCCAGCGCGACAGGCGCGTGGGCGTCACCTGGTCATCCTGGGTGATCGTGGCCTGGGGCAGATAGTCGAAGATCGTCTCCAGCCCCTCGTGGAAGAACGGCAGCCAATGTTCGATGCCGGCGTGTTTGCGCCCTGCGCTGACCGCCTCGTAAAGCGGATCATCGGTGCCGGCCGCGCCGAATTCGATCCGGTAGTTCTGCCGGAACCGGGTGATCGCCGCCGGATCAAGGATCACCTCGGACACCGGGGCCAGCTCGATCATCTCGAGCTTTTCGGTGGTCCGCTGGGTCGCCGGATCAAAGCGGCGCGCCCCGTCCAGCACATCGCCGAAGAGGTCCAGCCGGACCGGCCCGCCCTCGCCCGGCGGGAAGATATCGATGATTCCGCCCCGGATCGCGTAATCGCCGGGTTCCATCACCGTGGGCGCCTGCGAAAAGCCCATGCGCACCAGAAAGGCGCGCAGCGCGGCCTCGTCCAGACGGCCGCCGACACGTGCGGTAAAGGCCGCCTCGCGCAGGACGTCCCGCGCCGGAAGGCGCTGCATCGCAGCGCTGATCGTGGTCAGCAGGACGAACCGCTCGGGCATCCCGTGCACCAACCCGGCCAGCGTGGCCATCCGCGCCGCCGAGATATCGGCATTGGGGCTGACACGGTCGTAAGGCAGGCAATCCCAGGCCGGGAAGGTGATCACCGGCATGTCGGGGGCAAAGAAACGCAAGGCGGCCTGCATCGCGGCCATCCGCTTGTCATCACGGGCGACATGCAGAACGGGTGCGGCGCGGCGCTCGATCTCCTTGAGGATCAGGCGCGCGTCAAAGCCTTCGGGGGCACCGCCAACGGTGATGCGGGTCTGTTCGGTCATGGGCGGGGGTTATCCAAGCGGTCTGATGATGTGGTCAGGGATCAAATAGCTCAGGTTCTGATACATTCCCCAAAGTGCCGTGAGAAAAATCGACACGACACCGATCGCCTGCACCGCAAGGCGGTGCCGGTGCAGGATCTTGTGCAGCGCCGCGCCGGTGGGGGCATCGCGGTGCACGCGCTGCGCGGTCCTGATCGACAGCAGCCCCACGAAAAACATGGGACAAGCCAGCAGGAACACCGCCTGCGACAGCTGAAAGCCGTAGACGAAGCCAGTCAGCCCCAGCAAGGTCAGGAAGAAGGTCCCGAAACCGATGATCCAGAGACCGGACACATGCGCGATGTAGAGAAGACGGTTCACGTTGATACGGACGATATCGTTCAGATCCGTCTCGGCCTGCCCGCCCTGGGATGCGGCGCGCACCACCATGTCATAGGGCACACCCAGCACCCAATGGCTGGTGCTGGACCACAGGACAGCCAGCATGATCCAGTACCACAGGTTCGAGAAGGACCGCAGGTTGATCGCTTCGCTGAGGGTGGAAAACAAGTCCAATTCAAAGGCCCTTTTCAACTTGATCGCTTCCATAGCGACGAAATTCGGCAATTCCTACCCTTGAGATGAAGCAATATCCATGCCACGCATGAGAAAACCAGAATGAGATGACCCACCGATGATCCCCAGCCAGGCCGCCTACCCCGCCACCCGCTTTCGCCGCACCCGTCAATCCCCCGCGATCCGCGCCTTGACGCAGGAAAACACGCTGTCCGTGGGCAATCTGATCTGGCCGGTTTTCGTCCGCGACGGCGAAGGGGTTGAGGAACCTGTCCCCTCGATGCCGGGCGTGATGCGCCGATCGGTCGACCGGGTGGTCGAGGCCGCGCGCGAAGCGGCAGACCTCGGCATCCCGGCGATCTGCCTCTTTCCCTACACCGATCCGGCCAAGAAGACCCGCGACTGCGCGGAGGCCTGGAACCCCGACAACCTGAGCAACCGCGCCACCCGCGCGATCAAGGCGGCGGTGCCGGGTATCGCCGTGATGACCGATGTGGCGCTTGATCCCTACAATTCCGACGGTCATGACGGGTTCTGGCGCGATGGCGTGATCCTGAACGACGAAACGGTCGCGGCGCTGGTCAAGCAGGCCCTGTCGCAGGCCGAAGCGGGTGCGGACATCATCGGGCCGTCCGACATGATGGACGGGCGCATCGGCGCGATCCGTCAGGCGTTGGAGGCGGGCGGGCATACAAACGTCATGCTGCTCAGCTATGCGGCCAAATATGCCTCGGCCTTCTATGGTCCGTTCCGCGATGCGGTGGGTGCGTCAGGCGCGCTGAAGGGCGACAAGACCACCTATCAGATGAACCCCGCCAACGCGGACGAGGCGATCCGCCTGGTCGAGCGTGATCTGCGCGAGGGCGCCGACATGGTCATGGTCAAGCCGGGCATGCCCTATCTGGATATCTGCCGCCGCGTGAAGGATGCTTTCGGCGCACCGACCTATGCCTACCAGGTTTCGGGCGAATACGCGATGATCCAGGCCGCCGCGCAAAACGGCTGGATTGATGGCGAACGGGCGATGATGGAAAGCCTGATGTGCTTCCGCCGCGCCGGTTGTGACGGGATCCTGACCTATTTCGCCCCGGCCGTGGCGCGCAAACTGGCCGGGGGCTGATCCGCCGGCTTTGGGCGAAGTCTCGCCAGATAGGCCCGTTTGAACGCGAGATACCCCAACAGTTGGTGACAGGGCGCTGAATTGCCTCTATATTCAGCGCAGAACCGGGGACGACAACAATCCGGTGCGCATAAAATGCGACAGTGGCAGCAGCATAACGGAACAGGCAAGACACATGACACAGATGAGCAGACGGACCTTCACCCTGACGGCATTGGCAGGCGCGGGCCTGACCGCAGGCTGCGGCAACGGGATCGGCAGTCCGGGGTCGGCCGTCATCGACAACCGTGTCGATGCCACGATGAACTATCTCTACTCGACCTATCCCAATACCCGCGATCTTGAACAGAAATCCGTCGGTCAGCTGGTGATGCCCCTGATCACCGAGGCCGGTTTCGGCATTGGCGGTGGCTACGGGCGCGGTGCGCTGCGGGTGGGCGGCACCACCGTTGACTACTATTCGGCCGCCAAGGGCAGTTTCGGCCTGCAGATCGGCGCGCAGCAGTTCGCGCATGTGCTGTTCTTCATGACCGATGATGCGCTGCAGCGGTTCCGCCGGTCCTCGGGATGGGCGGCCGGTGCGGATGTGGAATACGTGATCAGCGACCGGGCGGACAATCTGCGGGCGGAAACGACCACATCCACCGCCCCTGTGGTCGCCCTGATCTTCGGCCAGGCTGGCCTGATGGTCGGTGCCACGCTGGAAGGCGTGAAATACACCCGCATCATCCCCTGATCCGGCATCTGGGGCAGACCGCAAGGCGGCCTGCCCCTGTCCTCTGTCCCCTGTCCTCTTTGCTGTCCCGCCCCGCGCGGTTCAGTGCAGCCGGAATTCCCCGACGACGTTGCGCCATTCCCCCGGCGAGATCATCTTGCGGTGCGTGAAGCGCACCGAATGCAGCGGGCCCTCGATCTCAGCCTGCCAGAAGGCGATGAACTTGAACAGGCGCGGATGATCCGGGGCCAGATCGTAATCCTGCCAGACAAAACTGTTCAGCACATTGCGGTAATCGGGCATGCGGTAGAAGAATTCCGCCGTGGTCAGTCCATAGCCCTTCAGCATCAGTTCGGTATCGGAAACCTGCATCCTGTCACCTGTTGTCACGACTCGATACTGAAATCATGCCAACATTGATTTACTTTTCAACGAAAACAATATGTTAGCAATTGATTGCCCCGGCTGCCAATGCTGGGGGGCTTGCGCCATTGCACCCCATATCCTGCCTCTGATATAGTCCTGCCAACAAGATATTGTGAAACTGGACAGAGCGGGCAAATCACGTGAACGATACGCCGGAAACCCCTGAAAACGAAGACGAAAACACGCCTGCGCGTGTGGTCTACGACGGGCCCACCATCTCGATCACCGAGGAGATGAAGACCTCCTATCTCGATTACGCCATGAGCGTGATCGTCAGCCGCGCGATTCCCGATCTGCGGGATGGCCTGAAACCCGTGCACCGGCGCATCCTCTATGCGATGCACGAGGTCGGCAATACCCATGACAAGCCCTATCGCAAGTCGGCCCGCCCGGTCGGTGACGTGATGGGCAAGTACCACCCGCACGGTGACAGTGCGATCTATGACGCGCTGGTGCGGATGGCGCAGGATTTCTCGATGTCGCTGCCGCTGCTGGACGGTCAGGGCAACTTCGGCTCCATGGATGGCGATAACGCCGCCGCCATGCGCTATACCGAGGTGCGCATGGACAAGCCCGCCGCTTTCCTGCTGGCCGATATCGACAAGGACACGGTCAATTTCCAGGACAACTATGACGGCAAGGACCGCGAGCCCACGGTTCTGCCCGCGCGTTTTCCGAACATGCTGGTCAATGGTGCGGGTGGTATCGCGGTCGGCATGGCCACCAACATCCCGCCGCATAACCTTGGCGAGGTTGTGGATGCCACGCTGGCGCTGATCGACAACCCGGATCTGACCTCGGAAGACCTGATCGAATATGTGCCGGGGCCCGATTTTCCGACAGGCGGCCTGATGCTGGGCCGTTCCGGCGCGCGCAAGGCCTATCTGGAAGGGCGCGGCAGCGTCATCATCCGCGCCAAGACCAAGGTCGAGGAACTGCGCAAGGACCGCTATGCCATCATCGTCGAGGAAATCCCCTACCAGGTGAACAAGGCCGCGATGATCGAAAAGATCGCCGAACAGGTCCGCGAGAAGAAGATCGAAGGCGTGGCCCATGTGCAGGACGAAAGCGATCGCAACGGCGTGCGCGTGGTCATCGAACTCAAGCGCGACGCCACCCCCGAGGTGGTGCTGAACCAGCTTTACCGCTTCACGCCGATGCAGACCTATTTCGGCTGCAACATGCTGGCGCTGAACGGCGGGCGCCCCGAACAGCTGACGCTGCTGCGATTCCTGTCCAGCTTCGTCGAATTCCGCGAAGAGGTCGTGGCCCGTCGCACGGCCTACGAGCTGCGCAAGGCGCGTGAACGCAGCCATATCCTGTGCGGTCTGGCCGTGGCCGTCACCAATGTCGACGAGGTCGTGGCGACGATCCGCGCCTCGGCCGATGCGGCCGATGCCCGCGACAGGCTGATGAGCCGCGCTTGGCCCGCCCGCGATATTGCCGAATACATCCGCCTGATCGACGATCCGTCCCACACCGTGAACGAGGATGGCACCTATTACCTGTCCGAGATCCAGGCACGTGCCATTCTGGAGCTCCGCCTGCAGCGCCTGACGCAACTGGGCGTCAAGGAAGTCACGGACGAGTTGCAGGAACTGGCGGCAAAGATCCGCGAATACCTTGAAATCCTGGCCAGCCGCGAGCGGATCATGGGCATCATCTCGGACGAGCTGCGCGAGGTGAAGGAACTGTTCGCCGTGCCGCGCCGCACCGAGATCGTCGACTGGGCCGGCGACATGGATGACGAGGACCTGATCGAGCGCGAGGACATGGTCGTGACCATCACCTCGGGCGGCTATATCAAGCGCACGCCGCTGGCCGATTTCCGCGCCCAGAAGCGCGGCGGCAAGGGCCTGTCGGGGATGCAGACCAAGGAAGAGGATGTGGTCACCACCCTCTTCGTGGCCAACACCCATGACCAGCTGTTGTTCTTCACCACCGACGGCATGGTCTACAAGCTCAAGACATGGCGGCTGCCGCTGGGCGGGCGTACATCGAAGGGCAAGGCGATCGTCAACATCCTGCCGATCCCGACCGGCGTCTCCATCGCCGCGATCATGCCCGTGGACCGTCCCGATACCGAATGGGACGATCTGCAGATCGTTTTCGCCACTTCGGCGGGCGATGTGCGGCGCAATGCGCTGTCGGATTTCACCAATGTGATGCGCAACGGCAAGATCGCCATGAAACTGCCCGATGGCGTTGAACTTGTGAACGCGCGCATCTGTTCGGAAGATGACGACGTGATGCTGGTCACGGATTCGGGCCGCGCGATCCGCTTCTCCACCACCGATGTGCGGGTCTTCAAGGGGCGCGATTCCACCGGTGTGCGGGGGATCCGGCTGCAGGGCGATGACCGCGTCGTGTCGATGTCCGTGATCCGTCATTTCGAGGCCGGGGCCGACGAACGCGCCGCCTATCTCAAGATGCGCCGCCTTGTCGCCGGTGTGACGGAAGAGACAGAGAGCGACGAGGACGAGGGCAACGCCGACGCCGGGATCAGCCAGGAACGCTATGCCGAGATGTCGGCGGCGGAAAACCTGATCCTGACGATCACCGCCAACGGTGCGGGCAAGCTGTCGTCCAGCCACGATTACCCGGTGCGCGGACGCGGCGGCTTGGGCGTGACGGCGATGGACAAGGCCATGCGCGGCGGTGCGCTGGTCGCCTCCTTCCCGGTCGAAATGGATGACCAGGTGATGCTGGCCACCTCCAAGGGGCAGTCGATCCGGGTGCCGGTGGATGGCATTTCCTTCCGCTCGCGTTCGGCGGGTGGCGTCAAGGTGTTCAACACCGGCGCGGGCGAGATCGTGGTCTCGGTGGCCCGGATCGCCGATCAGGGTGACGACGAAGCGGCCGAGGCCGAATAGGCGGCAGGTTCTTCTTGCGTGAAATATCCTCGGGGGGTCAAACCCGCAGGGTTTGGAAGGGGGGCAGACAGCCCCCCTTTCGCGTCTTAACCGCCTGGTAAGACAGCCTGTGGCAGGGTGACGGTTCTGCAACGCGGGTAGGCACATGAACCTCTACAGCTGTTCCATCGACATCAAGGATGATGCAAAGGCACTGGCCTTTGCCAATGCGGTCGATCAATGGATGACGCATCTGAAAAGCGAAGGCGTGATCGAAGACTGGCGATTGCTGCGGCGCAAGCTGAACCTCACCTCGGATTGCCATCGTGACTTCCTGCTGGAGGTCGAGGTCAGGGATCTGGCCCAACTGGATCAGGCATTCCGGATGCTCGGACGGCATGACGACCATGTCGCCAGCCTGTACCGGGCCGTCAACACGCTGGTGGCGGATGCGCGTTTCGCGCTTTACCGCCCTTTCCCGGATCCCGAAAGATCGGAACGCATGGCGCTGATCTGATCCGCCCTACAGGGCGTAAAGACCGCTGAACTTGTCCTGCAGATAGGCCAGCAGCGGCGCCTCGGAGGGCTCCATTCCCGATGCGCGGGCAATCACCTCGCGCGGGGTGTAAAGCCCGCCGTGGCGTTGCACGTTCTCGCGCAGCCAACCGGTGGCCCCCGTGGTGTCACCCTGCGCCAACTGCCCCTCAAGATCGGGCAGTGCCATGCGCATCGCCTGATGCAGGCAACCTGCATAGACATTGCCCAGGCTATAGGTCGGGAAATAACCGAACAGTCCCACGGACCAATGCACATCCTGCAGGCAGCCGTTGGACGGCCTGTCCACCGCAAAGCCGAAATCGGCCAGGAACCGGTCATTCCAGGCGCCTTCCAGGTCCGCGACAGCCAGATCGTCCGAGATCAGCGCACGTTCCAGGTCGAACCGCAAAAGCACATGCAGGTTGTATTGCACCTCGTCCGCCTCGGTGCGGATGAAGCCGTTGTGCAGCCGGTTCACGGCGGCGAAGAACGCCTCCTCATCCGAGATGCCGAAATCGCCGAAAGCGTCTCGCATCTGACCGTAAAGCCAGCCGGTAAAGGCCCGGCTGCGGCCGATCTGGTTTTCATAGATGCGGCTCTGGCTTTCATGCACGCCCATCGACACGCCCTGCCCCATCGGTGTCAGCGCATAGGCGGCATCGATCCCCTGCTCGTAGCAGGCATGCCCGACCTCGTGGATGGTCGAATAGAAGCAGTTGAACGGATCGACCGGGTTGGTGCGGGTGGTGATCCGCACATCGCGCCCCGACCCGCTCGAGAAGGGATGCACGGCCTTGTCCAGACGCCCGATGGTGAAGTCATAGCCAAAGGCGCGGGCAAGCTTGTCGGTCAGCTGCATTTGCGCGGCCTCGTCGAAACGGCCCTCTACCGCCTTGGGTGCAGGGCGGGCCAGACAGGCGGCGCGCAAATCGACCAGGGGCGTGCGGAGTGCCGTGAACATCGCCTCGAGGTCGGCGGCTTTCGCGCCGGGCTCATAGTCATCCAGCAGCGCATCATATGGATCGCCCCCTGCGGCCAGGGCGGCTGCCTCCTCGCGTTTCAGGGTCACGATCCGTTCCAGCACCGGCAGAAAGGCGGCGACATCCTCGGCGGCGCGCGCCTCGGCCCATTGGCCTTGGGCGCGGCTGGTGACGCGGGCCAGTTCTTCGGCCAGGGCGGCGGGCAGCTTGCGCGCGCGCTCGAAGTTGCGCCGCACATGGCGCAATTGCGCACGGGCCACGGCATCCAGCGCGGCATCGTCGATCGCGGCCAACCAGTCGCCGATGCGCGAATCGGTGCGCCGGGCATGCAGGACGGATTCCATCGCCGCCATTTCCTCGGACCGCTGATCGGCGGCACCCCGTGGCATCATGGTTTCCTGGTCCCATCCCAGCCGACCGGCGACCTGGCCCAGGGCGAAGGTGGTGCGCTCATGCGCCATCAGGGCATCAAAGGCGCCGGCTGCATTGCTCATGCCCGTGCCCCCCGGATCGAGGTCACGACCGGATAGGCCGACAGGTGGCGCGCCCGCAGGATCAGCACCCAGAGGATCACGGCCAGGATCTGGTGCGCGATGGCGATCTCCCAGATCGCGCCGGTCATCACGGTCACGATCCCCAGGACGATCTGTGCCACCAGCGCCCCGAAGGCCAGGGTGAAGGCCTGCCGTGTTGCCTCATGCGCGCTTTTCCGGCCGCGCAGCCAGACCACGATCCCGAAGATCAGCAGAAGGTATCCGCTGACACGGTGGATGAACTGCACAAGGCCCGGATTTTCAAAGAAATTGGTCCAGAGCGGTTCCAGCATGAAGGGGTTGGGCGGGATCACCTGCCCGCCCATCAGCGGCCAATCCGTATAGGACCGGCCCGCGTCGATCCCGGCAACCAGCGCGCCCAGGATGATCTGCAGGAAGGCGAAATGCATCCAGCCGGTGGACAGGCGGAACAGCTTGTCCTCCTTGGCGCGGCGCGCCTGCAGCAGGTCACGTTCGCTGCGGCCCAGCTGGAACACATACCAGGCGATGAAGCCGAGGATGATGAAGGCCAGACCCAGATGCGTTGCCAGACGGTAACTTGCGACGCTGGTCATGCTGCCGGTCAGCCCCGAGGCCACCATCCACCAGCCGACAGCGCCCTGCAGCCCGCCAAGCGCGCCGATGAACAGAAGACGCGGCGTCCAGCCTGTCGGGATCTTGCGCGCCAGCAGGAAGCCCAGGAACCCGAGCCCCCAGACCAGCCCGATCACGCGGCCCAGTTGGCGGTGGCCCCATTCCCACCAGTAGATGAATTTGAAATCATCCAGCTCCATCCAGCGGTTCTGGATCTGGAACTGCGGGATCTGCTGGTACTTGGCGAATTCGGCCTGCCAATCGGCCTCGTTCAGCGGCGGGATCGCGCCCGTCAGGGGGCGCCATTCGGTGATGCTGAGGCCGCTGTCGGTCAACCGGGTCAGACCGCCCACGGCGATCATCACCATCACCATCGCGAACAGAACCATCAGCCAGGCCCGGATCGCGCCGCGCGCGCCTGACGTGCCCTTGTCGATCAGCCCGCCCTGCGGTGTTGCGGCCTGCGGCCTGTCGGTTGCAACCTCTTCGAAAATCGCGCGTTTCTTGGTCATCGTCGTCTCCTGTCGGTGGCGAACCTAGGGCCTCAACCGGGCTTCGTCCAGAACCTAACCCCTGTCTTTCCAGCGCACCATTTGACGCAGGATGCCGTGCAGGGTCTGCACGTCGGCGCGGGTCAGGCGCATCCGGGACCACAGGTTGCGCAGGTTCAGCTTCATGCTGTCGGCCTTGGTCTCGGGAAAGAAGAAGCCCGCCTGTTCCAGCGTGTCCTCGTAATGGCGGGCCAGGGCCTCGACCTCGGTGCCATTGGCCCAGTCGGTGCGCCCCATCTCGATGGCTTCATGCTGCACATCTTCAACCTGGCGGCGCCATTCATAGGCGGTCAGCAAAACGCATTGCGCAAGGTTCAGGCTGGGAAACTCGGGATTGACCGGGACCGAGATGATGGCATTGGCCTGGGCCACATCCTCGTTCTCAAGGCCAGCGCGTTCCGGCCCGAACAGCACGGCGACCTTTTCGCCGCGCGCGACCATTTCGGCGGCCAGTTGCATGGCGCGTTCGGGGCTGTAGACCGGCTTGGTCAGCCCCCGGATCCGAGCGGTCGTGGCGAAGGTAAAGGTCGTGTCGGCAAGGGCACCCGGCAGATCCGCATGCAGCTGCGCCTCGTCCAGCAGACGGCCTGCCCCGCTGGCCATGGCCACGGCACGGCTGTTGGGCCAGCCGTCGCGCGGCCCCACCACATGCATGCGGTCCAGTCCGAAATTCCACATGGCGCGGGCGGCGGCCCCGATGTTCTCGCCCATCTGGGGGCGCACAAGGACAAAAGCGGGTTGAGGCGTGGAACTGGGCATCGGCATCTCCGGCAAGGCTGGCGCGTGATACGCCAAGCCCGCCCGGTTTCCAAGCGGCAAGCGACCTGTCTTGCCCGATGGTCAAAGCCGAAATTCCCCGTTATGACACCTGCATGACCTTGAAGGAGCCCGACCGGAATGGCCGATACGCCTGACGCCCCGCAACAGCCGCAACTCTACCTGATCACGCCGCCCAGTTTCGACCTGGAGGTTTTCCCCGATCTGCTGTCTCGTGCGCTTGACGCGCAGGAGGTCGCTTGCGTGCGCCTGGCCCTGGCCAGCAAGGACGAGGACAATGTCGCGCGTGCCGCCGACGCGCTGCGGGAGGTGACCCATGCGCGCGACGTGGCGCTGGTGATCGAGAGCCATGTTCTGATGGTGGAACGCCTTGGGCTGGACGGTGTCCATCTGACCGACGGGGCGCGATCGGTGCGCAAGGTCCGCAAGGACCTTGGCCCCGATGCGATCGTTGGCGCATTCTGCGGCGTGCAACGGCACGAGGGCATGACCGCAGGCGAAGCCGGGGCGGATTACATCAGCTTTGGCCCGGTCGGGATCAGCCCCCTGGGCGATGGCAGCCGCGCCGATCTTGATATCTTCGAATGGTGGTCCGAGATCATCGAGGTGCCGGTCGTGGCCGAAGGCGCCCTGACCGAGGATCTGATCCGCACCCTTGCCCCGATCACCGATTTCATCGCCCTGGGCGACGAGATCTGGTCGGCATCGGATCCGGTGGCGGAACTGACGCGTCTGAGCCGCGCGATGCAGATCTGAGCCTCTGCGCCGGCGCCTGCGTCAATCCTGCGACAAGCCATGCAACAGACCGTCCCGGACGGTCTGTTCGACATGGGCGGTCAGTGACTTGCGGTTGGGAAAGGCATCGACCCGGACGGGCGCGTGATAGATCACCTCGACCCGCCCGTTGCGCGGGGCGGCCAGCACCTTGACCAGATGCGGCCCGAATCCCATCTCGCCCCACCAGCCGTAGAAACGGGGATCTTCCCTTTCGGGCGCGACATAGAGCAGGGTCACCGGCTGGATGAACAGCCGATGCTTCAACTCGTCCGAAAAGAACGCCTGGAACAGGGTGGACTTGAAGGGAAGCACCAGCATTCCGTCGGTCGATGTGCCCTCGGGAAAGAACAGCAGCTTGTGGCCTGCCAGCAGGCGGCGTTCAAACAGGATCTGCTGGCGGCGCGCGTCGCGCGGATCGCGGTTGATGAACAGCGTCCCCGTCGCCCGCGCAAGCCAGCCGATGCCCGGCCAGCCCGCCACCTCGGATTTCGAGACGAAATAGATCCGCTTGCGCGCGTTCAGCGCGAAAATGTCCAGCCATGAGACATGATTGGCCACCACGGCGCCGCGCTCCTGCATGGGTTTGCCGCGCACCACATGCCCCATGCCCAAGATCACGAAGGCACACCGGCAGACGATCTGCGTCAGAAAGGGTGTGACGGGCCGGTGCAAGCCGAACAGCGGGCGCTCGATCAGGCGCAACACAAGCATCAGGCCAAGACCGCCGAAGGTCAGGCTGCCCAGCACCGCGCCGCGCAGCAGCAGCCGCACCCAGCCGGCGGGCGTCAGGTGGCTGGCCGGCGGTTCCGGCGGCGGGGTCCAGGCCTGGGTCATGGCTGCACCGGACGGGCCGGGACCGGCCGGGTATAGATGGCGCGCTGGCTTTCGTTCATCCGCGCCACATCCAGGATCAGGCAGACATCGGTCGTGTTGAAGGCCCGGTCGATGAAGGCGCCCTGCCCCACGAAACCGCCCAGCCGCAGATAGGCCTTGATCAGCGCGGGCACCGCCAGCATCGCAGCGCGCCGGTCCAGACTGTCGGGCGCGATCAGGTCCATCGCGGTCGCACCCGGCGCGCGCGCCTTGACGCGCAGATCGGCCGGGGCCAAGTGACGGTGGTGCAGCAGCGACAACGGCGCCGCCAAAGCCTGCGGATCGGTGCCGTGAAAGCTGGCGACGCCGAACAGCACCTCGATTCCATGGGCATCGACGTAATCCGCCAGCGCATGCCAGAGGTGGAACATCCCCATGCCGCCCCTGTAGGCCGGATGCAGGCAGGAACGCCCCAGTTCCAGCAGGCGCCGCCCGCTGGCCCTGAGCGGGGCAAGATCATATTCATCCTCGGAATAGAACTGGCCCGCCGCCACCGCCTGATCCGCGCGCAGCAAGCGGTAGACGCCCACCACCTGATCGGCGACCGGTCGCGCCTGATCCAGCAACAGCAGATGATCGAAAAACGGATCAAACCTGTCCTGTTCGCGGCGATTGACGTGATCGACCATGTCGCCCCCGCCGCCAAGCTCGGCCACGAAGACCTCGTAGCGCAGGCGCTGCGCCGCGTGCAGATCCGACTGATCCGAGGCCAGTCTGACGGCGAATTGCGGCGGGGCTTCGGTCATGTCGCGGCCGGGTATTGAGGGCATTCAGCCGTTTCTAGGAAACTGGCCCGGTGAAGGCAACCGTTGCCGCAGCGGCCACAGGTCGAGGCATCCACGATAAGTCCTTCCCAAGGCACGAAAACATGGCGCGGCGCCACTTTCAGTAACCTTTTGTTAACTAGTTTGGGTGATCAAATATGGGCAGAAGACCGATCCGGGAGCCATCAATGACAACCTTTCCGGCTTCGGGAAAATTGACGGTGATCCGACCCGCGATATTGGATTGCACTTGCCCCACTCCCCAGTCAGGCTGGTCCGGGTGCCGCACAAGCATTCCCGGCTCCAGTATCGCGTTCAGATCAGACATGTCGCAACCTCGTATCGGAGACATTATTGGGCCACAGTACCCACAATCTGGCCGCCTTGATAGGCTCACGTATCTGCCATGACCTGATCAGTCCGATTGGTGCCATTACCAACGGGCTTGAACTGATGCAGATGTCGGGGGCCGCCTTGACACCGGAACTGGCGCTGGTCTCGGAGAGTGTCGAGAATGCCAATGCGCGCATCCGCTTTTTCCGTGTGGCCTATGGCATGGCATCCGAGCAGCAGATGATGGGACGGGCCGAAATCGTCAGCATTCTCAAGGCGATGGCGCAGGGTGCGCGGGTTAGTTTCCACTGGGGGCCGCTGGAGGATCTGCTGCGCGTGGAGGTGCGTCTGGCTTTTCTGGCCCTGCAATGCCTGGAAACGGCGATGCCCTATGGCGGGCGTATCAGCCTGACCCGCGAGGGCGGGCTTTGGGCGATCAGCGGCAGCGCCGACAAGTTGCGCCAGACGCCCGACCTGTGGGCCGCGCTTGAGACGCCGGGCACCGGGATCGATGTCAGCCCCTCCGAGGTGCAGTTCGCGCTTCTGCCCATCCTGCTGCAGGAGGCCGGCCGCCGGACCAGCCTGCGCATCACCGAGCATGATATCCTGCTGCGCTACTGATCCCGATCAGGACCGGATCGTGCCTTGCCCGGTTACCAGGTATTTGAAACTGGTCAGCTGTTCGGCCCCCACGGGGCCGCGCGCATGCAGCTTGCCCGTCGCGATCCCGATCTCGGCCCCCATGCCGAATTCCCCGCCATCGGCGAACTGGGTCGAGGCATTGTGCATCAGGATCGCGCTGTCCAGACGCTCGAAGAAATGCGCGACGGCCTCCGGGTCTTCGGTCAGGATGCAATCGGTATGGTTCGACCCATAGCGCCGGATATGACCCAGGGCCGCGTCGATGTCATCCACCACGCGCGTGGCGATGATGCTGTCCAGATATTCGCAGCCCCAATCCGCCTCCGTGGCGGGCACGGTGCCCGGTATCGCCTGCAGAATTTCATCGGCGCGCACCTCGACGCCCGCCGCCAGCAGGTCGCGGATCAGATCCGCGCCCAGGGTTGCGGCGATGTCGCGGTGGATCAGCAGGCATTCTGCGGCACCGCAGATGCCGGTGCGGCGTGTCTTGGCGTTCAGCACCACGCGGCGCGCCACCTCTGGATCGGCGGCGGCATCGACATAGACATGCACGATCCCTTCCAGATGGGCAAAGACGGGCACGCGCGCCTCGCGCTGGACCAGGCCCACCAGACCCTTGCCACCGCGCGGCACGATCACATCGATCCATTCGGTCATGCGCAGCATCACCGTCACGGCCTCGCGGTCCCGGGTGGGGACAAGCTGGATCGCATCCTCGGGCAGGCCAGCAGTGCGCAGCCCCGCCACCAGGCAGGCGTGGATCGCGCCGGAGGAGTGGAAGCTTTCCGAACCACCCCGCAGGATCACCGCGTTGCCCGCCTTGAGGCAAAGCGCGCCCGCATCGGCCGTCACATTGGGCCGGCTTTCATAGATCACCCCGATCACACCCAGAGGTGTCGCCACGCGCCGGATATGCAGCCCGTTGGGACGGTCCCATTCGGCCAGCACGCGGCCCACGGGATCGGCCTGCGCCGCCACGGCGCGCAGACCCGCCGCGATGGCCTTGATCCGGCTTTCGTCCAGCATCAGCCGGTCCATCATCGCGGGGCTCAGCCCCTTGTCGCGGCCATGGTCCAGATCACGGGCATTGGCGGCGATGATCGCATCGGTCTGCGCCTCGATCGCATCAGCCGCGGCCATCAGCGCCTGCGCCTTGGCGTCCGATGGGGCAAAGGCCAGATCCGCCGCGGCCGCGCGCGCGCGGCGGCCGATCTCGTTCATCTGGGCAGTGAGGTCCTGGCTTTGCGTCATGGGTCAGTGGTCCGTTCAAGGGCCGGATGCCTCCGGCGGGGATATTTGGCGCAAGAAGAAGGCAGGGTCAGAGCGCCATGTCATCGCGATGGATCAGCGCGGCGCGCCCCGGATAGCCCAGTAGCGTCTCGATCTCGTCGCTGCGGTGGCCGCGGATCAGGGTTGTTTCGGCAGCGGTATAACGGATCAGGCCCTGGCCCAGTGCGGCGCCGTCAGGCCCGAGAATGGCCACGGGATCACCCCGCCCGAACCGTCCCGTCACGGCGGTGACACCGGCGGGCAAAAGGCTTTTGCCGCTGGCCAGCGCGCGGGCGGCGCCTGCATCCAGTGTCACCTCGCCGCGCGGCTTCATGGCGGCGATCCAGCGCTTGCGCGCGGCTTGCGGGTCTTCGGTGGCCGTGAACCATGTGGCGCGCGCGCCCTGTTCCAGGGCCTGCAGCGGCCGCATCACCGAGCCTTCGGTGATCGCCATGGCGCAGCCGGCAGAGGTGGCGGTGCGCGCCGCCATCAGCTTGGTCTTCATGCCGCCCTTGGACAGGCCCGATCCCGCATCGCCGGCCATCGCCTCGATCTGCGGGGTGATCCGGTCGATCACGGGGAAATGCCGCGCATCAGGGTCCTGTTGCGGGTTGGCGGAATAGAACCCGTCCACATCCGACAGCAGCACCAGCTGATCCGCACCCACGGTCACGGCAACCTGTGCGGCCAGCCGGTCGTTGTCGCCATAGCGGATCTCGTCGGTGGCGACGGTATCGTTCTCGTTCACGATGGGCACAACGCCAAGGCCGATCAGCATCTCCATCGTCGCGCGCGAGTTCAGATAGCGGCGCCGGTCGGTGCTGTCTTCCAGTGTCACAAGCACCTGCCCCGTGGTGATGCCATGGGGCGCGAGCACTTCCTCGTAGGCGCGGGCCAGCCTGATCTGTCCGACGGCCGCGGCGGCCTGCGATTGCTCCAGGGCCAGCGTGGTGGACGGCAAGCCGAGCACGCCCCGCCCCAGGGCGATCGAACCCGATGAGACCAGAACCACGTCCACGCCCAGCGACTTGAGCCAGACCACATCCCGGGCCAGTGCCGCCAGCCAGTCCTGGCGCAGCTGGCCAGTGGCGCGATCCACCAGCAGGGCCGAGCCGATCTTGACCACGACGCGTCGCGCGGCGGACAAGCGAAGGGAAGATGTGATCGCTTCGCTCAGGGGCGCCACGGCTGATCCTCGTCGGCTTCTTCCTGTTTCATCCGCAGCCGGTCGGCGGTGATCTGCGCGCGCACCGCGCGCAGCACCTCGGGCACACCTTCGCCGGTGACGCCGGACAGCATCAGGACCGGCCCGCCCGCCTCGGCCTCGAGTGCGGCACGCGCCTCGGCGCGTTCCTCGTCATCCAGCGCGTCGATCTTGTTCAGGGCCGTGACACGCGGCTTGTCGGCAAGATCCCCGCCATAGAGTTCAAGTTCGGTGATGATGGCGCGGTAATCGTCGGCCACGGTTTCGGATGTCCCGTCGACCAGATGCAGCAGCACGGCACAACGTTCCACATGGCCGAGGAACCTGTCCCCCAGCCCCTTGCCCTCGGACGCGCCCGCGATCAGACCGGGAATGTCGGCCATGACGAATTCGGCATTGTCGATACCCACGACACCAAGGTTCGGATGCAGTGTCGTGAAGGGATAATCCGCGATCTTCGGCCTTGCGTTGGACACGGCTGCCAGAAAGGTGGATTTACCCGCGTTGGGCAGGCCCAGAAGCCCCGCATCCGCGATCAGCTTGAGCCGCAGCCAGAGCGTGCGGTCGACGCCTTCCTGGCCGGGGTTGGCCCGGCGCGGCGCCTGGTTGGTCGAGGTCTTGAAATGCAGGTTGCCCCAGCCGCCATTGCCGCCGCGCGCCAGCAACACGCGCTGGCCGACCTCGGTCATGTCGGCGACAACGGTTTCCTCGTCCTCGTCCAGGATCTCGGTGCCGACGGGCACGCGCAGCACGATGTCATCGCCATCCTTGCCGGTGCGTTGCCGCCCCATGCCAGGCTGGCCGTTCTGCGCGAAGAAATGCTGCTGGTAGCGGAAATCGATCAGCGTGTTCAGACCGTCCACCGCTTCGACCCAGACCGAACCGCCGCAGCCGCCATCGCCGCCATCGGGTCCGCCGAATTCGATGAACTTTTCGCGCCGGAAGCTGACAGAGCCGCCGCCGCCCGAACCGGACCGGATATAGACCTTTGCGAGATCAAGAAATTTCATGGTCTTCCCCTATCGCAAAGGCGCTGCCCTGCTCAATCAAGTTTTCGGCTGTAGGTCCATGTCGCAACCTTGGCGCCGCGTGCGACCGAAAAGGTTTCGGCATCGCCCAGGTATTCGAACCCGCAATTTGTCAGGACACGGGCCGAGGCCGGGTTGTCCTGAAAGACTTCGGCGAACATCGTGCGGCAGGTCCGCGGATTGGCCGCCACAAGCGCCGCCACGGCAGCCGAGGCCACGCCCGAGTTCCAGTAGGCCGGCGCCACCCAATAGCTGACTTCGGACTGGTTGCGATCCATCGGCGCAAGGCTGATCAGCCCCATCACCTCGGGTCCGCCATGCCGGCTGCCATCCATCGCCCAGACATCCTCGGTCCGATTCGGGTCCATCGCACGTTTCACGAAGGCCTCGATCGCCCCGGGTGGCAGGGGATGGGGGATCGCGCGCGTATTCATCGCCACACGACGGTCCG
This sequence comes from Rhodobacteraceae bacterium EhC02, assembly GCA_001650895.1. Classification (GTDB taxonomy): domain Bacteria; phylum Pseudomonadota; class Alphaproteobacteria; order Rhodobacterales; family Rhodobacteraceae; genus Seohaeicola. The sequence continues at coordinate 141,377 of LXYH01000059.1, read as the reverse complement.
CGCCATACATCTCGATCAGGCCCTTGTCGGACATGCGCAGCGGGCGCAGGTCGAACCGCTCGGTGTCAATCACCGGCTGGGCGTAGATGGGATCGATCTTCATCGGCCTTCTCCTCCGAAAATGCGTTGTACCGAATACCTGCCGGGTCTGCGACCCCTGTGGCGTCGTCACTGTTTACGCCCGCCCCTGTTTCCCTCCCCGGAAACACTGGCAGGACTGGCATCGGGCTGGTCCTGTCTGTGACATCACTGCATGGCAGTTCTATGAATATATGTGGTCCGGATCCTGACGCCGCCGCAGGCCCGTTCCGAGGCATGCGGAAAAGGAAAAGGGGACCGGCGGTCTTGCCGGTCCCCTGATGCATGTCACCTGAAGAACGGCTTACTCAGCGGCCTCCGCCACCGGCAGAACCGAAATGAAGGTGCGGCCCTTGAGGCCCTTGTGGAAGGTCACCTTGCCTTCGGTCGTGGCGAAGATCGTGTGGTCACGACCGATGCCAACGCCCTCGCCCGGCCACCACTTGGTGCCGCGCTGACGCACGATGATGTTGCCGGCAATCGCGGCCTGGCCGCCGAACAGCTTGACGCCAAGGCGCCGGCCGTCAGAGTCGCGACCGTTGCGGGAGGAACCGCCTGCTTTCTTGTGTGCCATGGGGGATTACTCCTTGGTCTCGGCCGCTTTTTTCGCGGCGCGTTTCGGTTTCGCGGCGGTCTCGCCTTCGGCGGCAGCGGGGGCTTTCGCCTTTGCGGCCTTCTTGGCGGGTGCGGCTTCGGCAACGGCGGCCACGGCGGGCGCCTGGCCGGTTGCGGCTTTCACGCCGGTCTTGTCAGCGCCCGATGCCAGGATCTCGGTGATCCGGACGAGGGTCAGCTTCTGACGGTGACCCTTGGTGCGCTGCGAGCCATGCTTGCGGCGACGCTTGACGAAGTGGATGACTTTCTCACCCTTGATCTGGTCGATCACTTCGGCCTGCACGGCGGCACCTGCCACCATCGGCGCGCCCAGAACGGTGGTCTCACCGCCCAGCATCAGCACGTCGTTGAATTGAACTGTTTCACCTGCGTCAGCGGCCAGTTTCTCCACGCGCAGCGTATCGCCGGCCTGGACCTTGTACTGTTTGCCGCCGGTTTTCAGAACCGCGAACATATCTGTCTTCCCTTGTTTCCGCGTCCTGTGGTCCCCGACCGGGCGTTTCGGCCGCATCCCCCCTTGGGAAGGTCTGCTAGCCACCTCGAACAGCGCGCCCTTGCGGACGATTGTGAATAATCAACACGGCAGAGGCACTGCGCCCCTTCCGAGATGGCGGCTTATGCGGCGCATCTGGCCGGAAGTCAAGGGGCTAGGCGGGCATTCCGCGCGCCTGTTTCATCCCGGTCTGGCGACGCGGCCAAGGCCGGTCAGAGGTCTTCGGTCAGCATCTGTGCCGCGATCGCAAGGCCCAGGGCATGGGACAGGGTTCCATACATCGCATCGAAGGCGGTGAACAGCGCGCGGTTCATGGCCCGGCCCGGCGGGGTCAGCGACAGATCGGCATAGCCGCTGATCTGCGATGCCTCCAGCGGCTGGTAGGCCAGCATCAGGAAAGCATAGAGCCATTCGCGGGTTTCGGCGTGCGTCTCGTCTTCCTGCTCCCAGACGTCGGACAGGATCTCGCCCTCGGACATCTCCAGCGCGCCCCCTTCGATCAGGCCGCGATAGAACAGCATGTTGGCATTCATCGCGCCCATGACGTTGAAGCCGATCAGGTCGTTCGCCTCGACATAGGCTTCGATGGCCGACAGATGCGGATCGATATCCCGCGGGCTGGGCGCGTCCATATCCGCCGCGACCCGGCGAAAGGCCTCGCGCGCGGTTTCCTCGATGTCTTCGTCCATGAAGGCGCGCCGCGCGGCGATCTCGAGCGCCACGATCTGCCGCCCGGTGTCGCCTTCGAAGAAGCGGATCAATGGCTCGGGGTCAGCCGCGCCGAAAGCCTCGCGGAAACCTGCACGCACAAGTTCGGACATCGCCGCCTCGTCATAGATGCGATCCACCTGCCTGTCCCAGACCGGCCCGCCCTGCCCCGCCAGCATGTCCCGGCCAAGCTCGCCGCCATAGGCAAGCCCTTCCTCGCGCATGATAAGGACGATCTCATCCATGCCCATCAGGTCCATGAGGTGGCTGATCCGGTCGTTGTCCTGCGCGCCCTTGGCCTGCGCGGGCGGGAGCAGCGGGGCAAGCAGCCCCAGAAACATGACAACCGGCAGCAGCAGGCCAGCCATGGCCCGGCTGCAGTTGGGGATCAGTGGGCCGCGCATGTCACAATTCCTCGCCGGGATGCAGATCGGCCATGCGGCGGGCCAGAACCTCGAAACGGTTGGCCATGATCTCGTACTGGATGCCGTTCATCAGCTCGTAGACGCGCTGCATCTTGGGATGTTCCAGCGCTGCGACATAGGCTTCAAGGTCGTCATCCGAAAACGACTGGTAGACATGGGCGGCATGGATCAATCCGCTTTGGCGCATCCTCTGGCGCAATTCGCCGCGCTGATCGGCCATCAGGCTGCGCAGCGCGGGCTCGTCCAGTTCCATCGGCAGCACACCGGCGGCCGAGGCGCTGAGCAGGAAGCGCACCTGTATTTCCTCGACCGCGCGGACGGATGTATTCTGCGGATCGATGGCAGGACCCATCCGCTGCAGGATGATCAGGCGCGGCGCGCCTGTCCGCACAAGGTCGGCGATGATCTGTTCGCCATCGGCGCGCGCGGCCTCGGCGTCATCGGACAGATGCGCCGCGTTCTCGACCGCAACCAGCCGTTGCCCCAGATCGGATGCGTAGAAATCGACGGCATGGGTCAGCAAGTCGTCTTCCAGCGCCCGTGCAAGAATGCTGATCGCCATGTCATGCATCAGCTCCGTGTCGAAAATCTCGGCCACCGAGCGCGACCAGTCACCGCCGAATTCCGATACGTCGCGGCCCAGCATCAGCGGCGCATCGCCGGCTGACAGGGCAATCGATTCCAGCGCCTTGTCAAAACCCGTGACGCTCAGAAACGCCTCGAGCCTGTCGCGGCCCGGCGCTTCTTGCGCGCGCAGGGGAACGGCCTGGCCAAGGGCGAGTGTCAGGAGCAGCACGCCAAGGGCCATCCGCCACATCAGGACCAGGCCAGCCGGACCAGAGCCGAAACGTGACGGGTGCATTGTGCTGCGGATCATCTGTCTTGCGTCCTTTGTCCTGAAACGGTGCCTTGATGCGGTGCGGAACCAGCCGCCCCTGCGCCAGAGCCTAAGCCATTTGTCCGGGCAGACAATGCAAAACCGGGTGAGGTTTGAAAACCGGCCGGGTCGCTGCCGAAAAGTAACCGGAAAGAATTGCGAAAAGCCCCCTTGCCACCGCCCACGGGAGAGATTAAACGCAGCCACCAGACCGCGGAGAGGTGCCGGAGTGGTCGAACGGGGCGGTCTCGAAAACCGTTGATCCTGCAAGGGGTCCCAGGGTTCGAATCCCTGTCTCTCCGCCAGTCTGGGCATGAAACCATCCTTCCCGACATGATGATGCCACGGTGCGGTCCGGCGCTTTCGCGCCTAGGGCGGGCTTGCATTCTCGTTCGGTTCAGGCCCCCTGCACGACAGCTTCGCCCAGGTCCTTGAAGGGGGCGAAATCGCGCACGCGCGCCTGCGGCAAGGTCGGAAAAAGGCTGAAAAGTTCGTCGCGCGCACCGGAGCGCGGCAGCCTTGCCAGATGAATCGCGCGGACCAGCGTTTCTTCCCCGTCCCGGCGCACCAGCACCCCGTGTTGGCGCGACACGACCAGAGGGGAATGCGACCGGATCAGCGTTGGCTTGATTTCGATGGGCCGCAGATTTTCATTCCGCGCCAGTTCGGCACGGCCAACCTGGCGCCGACCGATCCAGATCAGGGGCTGCGGCCCGTTATCGCGGGTCAGCACCAGATCGCCGGGCTTGAGGGTTTCGATCGGAACCTCGCCTTTCGGCGTGGCGATCAAAGTGCCGGATGTGAAACAGACAACGCCCGTGTTTTCAACGGTAAAGAAGGATCGGTCAGCGGTCGCACCGGTGAACCGGATGCCTTCGTCATTCGGCGTGCCATTGGTGTCGAACCGGGTGTTGTCCGAATAGTCGACAGCGTTTCCGCGCGTGTCCATCGTGTTGGACTGGTTCAGGACGCCGTCGTCTGCCTGGTCCGCATACAGCTCGGAGATGTGATCGTAATAGCCCGACAGGTCGATGAAATCGTTGTTTTCAACGTCGCCGTCATCAAGCGTGCCGGTGTTGCCGATGTTGAAATCGGTGATCGTGTCCAGCCCGTCACCGGGCATGTAGAAGAAGTAATCATCGCCCTCGCCGCCGGTCAGCAGGTCGTTGCCTGCGCCACCTGCGATGAAATCGCTGCCGCTTCCGCCGTCTATCGTGTCGTCGCCCGCATCGCCGAGGATGATGTCGTTCCCTGCCCCGCCAGACAGGCTGTCACCGGGGTCCCCGGACATGGGTCCGCCACCGGTGATCACGTCGTTGCCGGAGCCCCCGATGATGGTATCGGCACCACCGCCGCCATCAATGAACACCCCGGCGGTGTCGAGGCTTGCATCAACGGCGTCGTTGCCCGAGGTCAGCCTGAACGACTCGATCTCGGAAAAGGTTCCGCTGTCGCCGTCATTGTCGGCATAGGTGCCGCTTTCGGCACCGTCAAAGATGATCGTGACCGCGTCGTTGGCAACGCGGAAATCGAGAATGTCGGTATCGCCCCCACCGACATCCTCGCCGCCCGTGATCGTCGAGGTGCCCAGGCCCGCGACAATCGTGTCGTTGCCGGTTCCGGCGTCGATCGTGTTCCCGCCGTTGCCCTCTCGGATAAGGTCATTGCCCGCGCCGCTATCGACAGTGACGGCTGATGTGCCGAAGGCGGTGAAGGTGTCGTCCTGATCGGTGAGGATGAACCCCTCGATCTCGGAAAAGGTGGCGGTGTCGGTCCCGTCTCGCAGCGTTCCAGCCCCGTTCGCGACATTGACGGTCACACCCGTGCCGGTGAGTGCCGAGGCGTCGATCACGTCGCTGTCGGTTCCGGTTGTCGCGGTCTCGCCGCCGCCGATCGTGTCGTCGCCGAAGCCGTTTGCCAGCAGGAAAGTGTCGGCGTCCCCGCCGCCTTGAATGTTGTCGGCGCCCGTGCCGCCGATGATCGTATCCGATCCGTCACCGCCCAGGATAAGGTCGTTGCCACTGCCGCCGTCGATAAGGTCATCGTCCTGCGCGCCGTCGATGGTGTCGTTGCCGCTGCCGCCATAGACCGTGTCGGCATCGCCGCCTGCGTTGATCAGGTCGTCACCATCCGCGCCAAAGATCAGGTCGCGTCCCGACCCGCCACGCAGGGTTTCGCTGCCGGAACCGCCATGGATCGTGTCGTCTCCGCCCTGCCCGTCAAACGTGTTGGCGCCGCTGGTGGTTGCGGCATTGAAGACATCGTCACCACCGCCACCATCGACGGTCAGGGCATCGGTCTGCGCGCCGGTATTGATCGTGTCGTCACCTTCGCCCAGGAATACCTGCTCGATCTCGGTGAAGGTCACGGTGCTGACGCCATCCCCGATGGTGCCTGCTTCGGCACCGGAGAAGTCCAGCGTCAGGGGCGTGGCGCCTTCGGCCACGTCCAGCCGGTCGGTATCGGTGCCTGTTGTCGTCGCCTCCCCGCCGCGCACGGTGGCATCGCTGAGGGTGCGTATGATGATCCTATCGGCATCGGCGCCGCCGTCGATGGTGTCGTTCCCCCCGCCGAGCGAGAATATCGTATCCGCGCCATCGCCGCCGCTGATCGTGTCATCGCCCTGGAAGGCTGAAATGTTGTCATCACCGGCACCGCCCTCGACGGTGTCATTCCCATCGCCGGCGGCAAGACTGTCGTTGCCTGCACCCCCGAAAAGCGCGTCATTCCCGGCACCACCCGACAGGGTGTCGTCACCACCGCCGCTGGGCGCGACAGGTGTGACCGACACGTTGTCGATGATCAGGTCGCTGTCATTGGTGCCGGTCGATGTCGGGTTGGAAAACCTGAGGGTGACAGTTTCGGTGGGTGCGACGAAGTCCACGGTGATCGTGCGGCCGGTCTCGTTCGCGATCACCTCGGTCTGTTCGGCGATGACCTGACCGTTGGCATCGATCACCCGGATCAGAAGCGTGTGATCTGCTGACCCGCCACTGACATCGAATTCGTATGCGTCCAGTGACAGCGCATAGCGCCCGCCCGCCTGTGTGGCGATTGTCTGCTGCGCCGTGCCGCCGGTGCCGCTGTTGCCGGCGTTGAACGCCATGGCATCGTTGCCATCGACGGTGTAGACAAATGTCCCCGCCCCCGTGGTGGTCCAGCCGCCCGAGCCCGCGTCAAAGTCCGCATTGGTGACCGTGACGGGACCAGCAAGGAAATCATCCCCGTGAAGAATGTCGTCGCCGACACCGCCGTCGATTGAATCGGCACCCGCACCGCCAATGACAAGATCGTTGCCCGCATCACCGGCAAGCGTATCGTTGCCGCCGCCGCCATAGATGCTGTCGTCGCCGCCGTCGCCTGCAAGACTGTCTGCACCGCTGGAGTTCGCGGCGTTCAGCACCTCGTCCCGGTCTGTGCCGTCAAACGCGCCGACCGCGTTTTGCGTATCCGAAAAGTAGATGTCGAAGCCGTTCGTCAGCGTGGTTTCAACATTGATCGAGCTTACCGTTCCGATCAGTGGATCGTCGCCATTGAACGAGGACTCGCCGATCAGGTTGTTGCTACGCGGCACGTCGTTCGGTATCGCGGCGACGCCGAAATTCTGCGACCCGATCGAGATGCCGTCCTTGAGGATCGTGTAGGTCCCGGTATCGTCGATGGAGACGTTCCAGGAGGTCTCGACCCCCTCGTCGATGGCGTTCGGTATCTGGAGGCTATACCGAAACCCGTTTTGGAATACCTCCAGTATGATCGTGTTCGTGTTGGACAGACTTCCGAACCAGATCTTGTTCCTGGTCGTGCCGTCGCCGAAGTCGAACAAGGCCTGGTAGTTGCCCCCTGCGACATTGTCGAAAGTCGCGGTAACGGTTGCCTCGAAAACGGTGGACATCTCGTATGTGATCCTGCTCGCGCGCTCGGGCCTTTCGCACGAGCGCCTGTTGCCTTCCTTCTTGCGGCGTTCAAGCCGCTGCGGTCTGGCGAGAGGGTAATCCGAGCATCCTGAACGCCCGGTAAATCACCGAATTTGATGCTTTTTTGATCAAACTCTGTCTTTTTGGGGAAACGCTGTCTGCATGATCCGCAACCGCGCCCCGAAGGGTTCGGACCGCCTGTCGCTTGCAGAACGTCACCCGCTGATACGCCCGGTATTCCGCCAGATGCAGATCAGATCCCGGATGGGGCGGACAAGTGATTGGAGCGAGTCAATGCACATGCATGACCGCAATCGCCGATGATCGTAAGCACCGCATTGCGGGTCGCGTCAGTTGCCGCCCGGCGTCATCGTCGAGAACAGTTTCATGATCTGCATCAGGATCGGCACCAGCACGATGATCAGGTTGACCGGAAACAGGAAACCCGCCATCGGAAACAGCATCTTCACCGGCAGGGCATTCGCCTTTTCCTCGGCCTTGATGATCCGGGTCTGGCGCATTTCCTTGCTGAAGACGCGCAGGGTCTTGATCACGCTCGACCCCAGTTCCATCGACTGCCGGAACAGCACGGACAATGTGCGCGCCTCATCCAGCTGGATGCGGGTTGCAAAATTGTTCAGCGCCTCGTGCATCGGGCGCCCTGCCCGCACCTCGAGCGAGATGATCGACAGATGTTGGCCGAAGCTTGGCTTGGTGTGCAGGAACTCGTGGGCCACGCGGTCGATGGCCGCCTCGACGCTCATCCCGGAATCCACGCAGACCACCAGAAGGTCCATGAAATCGGGGAACAGGCGCCGATAGGAGGTCTGGTTCGTCTTGGCCTGACGATCCAGGACGGCACTGACAAGAATGAAGACGATCCCGGAGGCCAGCCCCGTCAGCAGCAGCGCCATAGCGGATGACAGCCCCTCGGAGAGGTTGACCACCAGATACCACACCAGCGCGAAGACCGCGACGGTGACGGTCAGCCGGATCATCTGGAAAACGCGCTTGGCATCGGGCGAAAAATAACCCGCACGGATCAGGCGCATGTCCAGCCCCTCGGGATCGTTGCGGCGCATCACCTCGTAATAGTGGCGGATGTTCTCGTTTTCCGAGCCGAAGACCTCTTCGCTTCTGGCGTCGCGCTGCTGTTGCTCGACCGAGACCTGGTCCAGGTTGCGGCGGATGTCCCGGCTGCGCGTCACCGCGTTGGCGATGGTGAAGATCAGGATCAGGACCGCGACGAAGACCGCGACAAGGATCAGGCTGTCATTCATTGTGGTTCACCGTTTTCCCGGGTTCAGACGTCATCGGATCAGAAATCGAATTTCACGAGCTTGTAGAGGATGAGCAGTCCAAGCCCCATCATCACCAGGATCGAGACAACGACCTCCGTGCCATAACCGCTATCCCAGACGGGATCGAAATAGGACGGCACCAGGGTCGAGATCAACAGGTACAAAAGAAAGGGAAAAACCGCCATGACCATCGCGGTGATCCGGCCTTCGGCGGAAATCGCGCGGATCTTGTTGCGCAGCATGGACCGGTCGCGGATCATTCCGGACAGGTTTTCAAGGATCTCCGACAGGTTGCCGCCGGTGGTGCGCTGGACGCTGACAGTCACCGCCACCAGGTTCAACTCGTCCGCGCCGACCCTGTCGACCATCCGCAGCATCGCATCGTCAAGTTCCGAGCCGAAGGTCAGCTGATCGCTGAGAATGCCGAATTCGCTGCCGATGGGATCGGGCATCTCGCGCCCGACAAGGGCGATGGCGGTGGTCAGCGGGTGGCCCGACGTCATGCTGCGGACGATGATGTCCAGCGCATCGGGCAGTTGCAGCACGAATTTGGCGATCCGCCCGGCACGCGCCCTCATCACCAGGGCCAGCATCACGCCGGGGCCGATGATCAGCGTCAGGACAATGCGCGGCAAGGCTTCTGCCGACAGCCATGACGCCACAAGCCAGGCCCCCAGCATGATGACCAGCGCATAGGTCAGACGACGTGGCAGGGTCAGCATCAGCCCCGACTGCCGATAGAGCCGCGAGACCCACTTCAGCGACAACATGCCGCCCCGGCCCAGGCCCCGATCGTTCAGCAGGCTCTGATAGGTCGACAGATGATCGGCGCCGGACTTGAGGCGCTCAAGTCGCTCGTTGACCTCGCGGCTGGCGCTGCGTGCGCCGAAAAGGCGGCGCAGGATGGCATCCGACAGCAGAAGGACCGCGCCGAAGATGAACCCGTATATGACGATAATCGACATGAAACCCCGTCAGTGCCTTGTGGTCGGATCGAAAATGGACATGTCCACCTTCAAGCCGATCGTGCTGATATCCGTCAGGAAGCGCGGCCTGATCCCGGTCGAGCGGAACTCGCCGATGACGCGGCCGTCTTCGTCCACGCCGATGCGGTTGAACTTCATGATGTCCTGGATCTGGACCACATCCCCCTCCATCCCGGTCAGTTCCGAAATGGCGGTGACGCGGCGCGTGCCATCGCGCATGCGCGACAGCTGGATGATCAGCTGGATCGCCGATGCAATCTGCGACCGGATGCTGAGCTGCGACATCGGCATGCCGGACATGCCCACCATCTGTTCCATCCGGCTGAGGGCATCACGTGGATTGTTGGCGTGGATCGTGGTCATCGAGCCTTCGTGGCCGGTGTTCATGGCCTGCAGCATGTCGAAAGCCTCGCCGCCGCGCACCTCGCCCACGATGATGCGGTCCGGGCGCATCCGCAGCGCGTTCTTGACCAGATCACGCTGCAGGATCTCGTTGCGGCCATCCAGCGTGGGCGGGCGTGTCTCAAGCCGGACGACATGGGGCTGCTGCAGCTGAAGTTCTGCAGCATCTTCGATGGTTACAAGGCGTTCCTCATGCGGAATGAAGGCCGACAACGCGTTCAGCATCGTGGTCTTGCCCGAACCGGTCCCGCCCGAGACGACGATCGACACCTTGCCCTCGACGGCGGCCGCAAGCAACTTGGCCATGCCCTGCGGCAGCGCGCCGTTCCTGACCAGGGTTTCGAGCTGGAACGGACGCTTGGAGAATTTGCGGATCGACACCTGCGGACCGTCCACGGCCACTGGCCGGATCGCGGCGTTGACACGCGAGCCATCGGCAAGACGCGCATCGACAAGGGGCGAGGATTCATCGACGCGCCGCCCGACAGAGGCCACGATCTTGTTGATGATCCGCAGCAGATGCTGTTCATCCTTGAAACGCACATCGGTACGCTTCAGCCGTCCTGCCCGTTCGATGTAGACGGTTCTCGGTCCGACGATCAGGATATCCGAGATCGTGTCATCCTTCAGAAGCGGCTCGATCGGTCCAAGGCCCAGCATTTCATCGCCAAGGTCAGAGACAAGGTTGTCCATCTCCTTGGCGTTCAGCGCCAGGTTCTGCGCCTTCACGTAATCGCGCACCAGGGGGCGCAACTCGTTGTGCAGCTGGGTTTCCTCCATCTGGTCCAGAACCGCGAGGTTGATCTTGTCCAGCAGGAAGCGATGCAGGTTCACCCGCTCCGCGACCAGATCGGGCATGCCCGCATCAACGCCCATGTTGCGCGGCGCGGCCGGCCTTGAGGGCGCGGGCGCCGCCGGTAATGGTTTTGTGAACCCGTCCTGGCGTTCCTGATCCGGGGGCTTTCTGAAAAACCGACCTACCACCTTGGATCCTCCCGTCGCATCTTCTTCATTTCACGATCACCTTCGTGCCGACCGCGACCTTGTCATAGAGTTCGATCACATCGGCATTGGTCAGGCGGAAGCAGCCGGAGGTCTCATAGCCGCCCACGGTTTCCGCGCTGTTGGTGCCATGAATCCGGTAAAGCGTGTCCCGCCCCCCGCTGAAGAGATAGATCGCCCTTGCGCCCAAGGGGTTATAGGGGCCGGATGGCACGAAACCGGGCAAGGACGGATCGCGGCGGCGCATCTCGGCCGGGGGGCGCCATTCCGGCCATTGCGCCTTGCGTCCCACCGTCGTGGTGCCGGTCCAGACAAAGCCATCGCGCCCAACGCTGATGTCGTAACGTGCGGCCTGGTTGTTGCCCAGCACCAGATGCAGGCTGCGATCGGTGTTGGATATGATGATCGTGCCCGGCGCTTCGCGGCTATCAAAGGCCACGATCCGGCGCGACGTGGGGCCGTGATCGCGCGGCACCCGCTTCAGCTCGGCCATGGCCACCCCGGGCAACAGCACAAGGCCGCACAGGGTCCCAAGCAGTCCGCGACGGGTCACGTGCCTTGTCATGCCAGTGCCACCTTTTCCGCAAGGATCACGTCATTGGCGTATTTCGTAAGCGCTTTCAGCATCTTGGAGGACGAGTTTACATCGCTCAACGTGACCCCGCGGTCCATCGCCTCGGCCAGCTGGTCATGCTCGTCCGGCAGGTAGTCAAAGGGTGTGTCGCCGAACAGCTGCTTCAGCTTGGCCTTGGGGATACGATCACTGCCGAAAAGGCCCTTTTGCCGCTTGTTGATCAGGACGGTCACCGGTTTCCTGGGGCCGCCGATGTCCTTGATGCTTTCCAGCAGATCCATCGTGTGCTTGATCGAGGGCAGGTTCATCTCGCAGACGATGGTCACGGTGTTCACGCCGGACAGCACATCCTGCCGCCAGTCGGTTTCGTAATAGGGAATGTCGAGGACTGTATGCGCATGCTGCAGCGTCACCACATCCAGCATCCGCAGAACCATCTCGTAGCAGTTCAGGCTGGTCACGACCTCGCGCCGCTTGAAGGAATAGACGATCATGCCGTGCTCGTGCTTTTGCTGCAGCAGGTTCACGAATTCACTGTCGATGCGGCTGGGGTTGGAAATCACGCTGTCCAGGTTGAAACCCGAGGTGAGGTTAAGAAGATAACCACATGATCCGGTTGAGAAATCCAGATCGAACAGGGCAACGCTTCCCTTGGATCTGTCCTTGGCCGTGGCGCGCGCTAGTATTTCTGACAAGCACACCGCCACCGTCGTGGCCCCGGCGCCGCCCACTGCGGAAATCACCGCATGAACCCTTGTGCTGGATTGCTTGGAGGTGCGGATCCCGCTCTGGATCGCATTCAGGAACTCGCCGAAATTCACCGGCTTGCGCAGCCAGTCATGGATCTTGAGTTTCAGAAGCTTGCGCACCTGCGCGTCATCCAGCGCCTCGGACACGATGACGATGGGCACGTCACCATAATGCCCCCGGACCGAAGACAGCATTTCCAGCTCGTCCGCGCTGACACTTGCGATGTCCATCACGATGACGTCGGGTGCGAATACGCCGGGCGCGCGCATCATCTCGTCGAAGGTCGCGACTTCCCGCTGGAAAAGCGACATCTTCTCGACATGGTCCGAGATGACCGAGAATTCGGGCTGACCGGTATCGAGGATCAGCACCGTATTCTTGCGCATCTTGGTGCGCGCGGGAAGAATATCGTTTTCAATCATATTCATATCGTGTTTGACAAATCTTCGCTGGTGATGGTGACAGGATGCGCTGGGATGGTGATGTTGTTCAGACCCAGCAAGGCGCCGAGAAAGAAGAAGTTGAAGGTCAGGTTCCGCGTCTCGACCGTGATCGACACGACCGGCCCGCCCGGACGCCCAACATAACCCAGACCCGAACGGTAGTAGGTGACGCGGATATTCGCCGGGGTGATCAACCCGTTCAGGTCACACATGCCCAGTCGTGTGTTCGCCACAGGGCCACAGACCCCGTCGCTGCCAAAGACCAGACGGTTCAGGCCCGTCTGGTCGCAGGCGGTTGCGCTGTCCGCACCACAGACGACGGTAACGGCCGCCGCGGGCACAGGGCCACCCTGTGTCGGCGGATTAGACGGATAGTCCGCGGTGAACGGGGCCATGTCGACAACGGGATCCGAGACAGCAAGCATTCTTGCGCCGAATTGCATGGCCTTGACGGTCTGGTTCCATTGCACCATCGCCACGCTGAATTCGATGAAAGTGGCGAAGGTCAGCAGGATGATCGGAAAAACGATCAGCCCTTCGACCAGTGTCGCGCCTTCTTCGGCGCGACGGAACATCTTCATGCGCCTCACCATCCCATGTACCTCTGGTTATGGGTGTAGGTGAAGGTGAACCCCTCCAACTCGATCAGGCGCATGAGCGGCGAGCCGGTGTAGGTCAGGCTTCCCGTCGCGGTGACGATATCCGCAGCACCGGGATTGCTGGGCGGGGTGGCGGGCGTGATCGTCAGATCTGCGGCATCGGTCCAGCCCGGAACACGGGGTGCGCCGGTGCCTGCGGGATTGCCGAAAAAGGCCAGGTTGCGGGCAATGTCCTGCGTGCATGTGGTGAAAGGCGCCGTGGCGCGGCACCGCGACCAGTAGCGCGCCGCGTCACGCACCCCGACCTGGACCTGATGACGTTGCCAGAATACATTTCCGAACTCCAGGATACCGACCGCGAAGATCGTGACCACGGGCACGACGATCAGCGTTTCGGTCAACAAGGCAGCCTCGGTCCCCGAAACAAAGCTTCGGAGCCTCTGCAGAATGCCTTGTCTGTTCACGCGGCGCATGGTCAGTCAAATACCTCGGAATATCGGAACGCAGACAACCGTCCGCGCCCCGGAAAAAGCATCCAACCTGTGCCGACCGGGAAAGCGCCGGGCGGATCCCGAGGGACCCGCCGGGTGCGGTTCTTCAGCCCCCCACCACGATCGTGGTGTTCGAGGCTGCCGGTGGGAACGGGTTGATCGTATGAATTGCCGTGTTTCCCTCGGCGGCATTGCCTGCGCCGAAACTGACGGAATCACGACGGTTCATGTAATCCGCGCAAGCCGAAAGACTGGCCAGCATCATGACCGCAACCAGTGCCTTACTTCTTTTTGACAAGCGCATCGTCAAACTCCAGATCAATCATGTGGCCATAGGGACCGATGATGCCTTCGCCATCCACGAAGGACCGGATCATGTCCTTGTTGACTTCCAGCATGCCCAGCAGGAACAGCTCGACATCGTTGGAAGGCCTGGAATTATCCAGCGGCGACAGAAGCGTTTCATTGGGGGTGCTCGGGCGCACAAGGCGCGGCGTCACCAGGATCACGAGGTCGGTCTCGCGCTTTTGAAACTCGGTCGACCGGAACAGCGCGCCCAGAACCGGGATCTGTCCGATCCACGGAACCTGCTGCACGTTGCGTTCGTTGTCGGTCTGCAGAAGGCCCGCGATCGCAAAGCTCTGGCCGTCGCGCAGCGACACGGTTGTGTCCGCGCGGCGCGTGATGAAGGCGACGTCACCGGCGGCCGTCGGGGCCGAGGTGTCGATATCGCTGACCTCGGGACGGATCCGCAGGCTGATCATCGAATTGTCCAGAACCACGGGCCGGAAGTTCAGACGCACACCGTATTCGCGGTAATCGGTCCCGCTGACGGTGACATTGCCGTTCTGGTCGCGCTCGAACGAGTCGATCGGAACCTCGCCGCCTACGACGAAGTTCGCCTCGACCCCGTTCGAGGTCACAAGGGTCGGGTTCGCCAGGCGACGGGCCATGCCCTTGGTTTCCAGCGCATTGATGACGATATCGATATCGGCGCCTGCCCCGGCCAGAAGGTTGCCCACGAAGCTGCCGAAGGGCACGCTGCCGCCCCTGCTTCCCGTGGTCATGCGGTTGCTGTCCAGCTCGACACCCAGTTCACGACCGGCGCGGCGGCTGACCTCGAGGATGCGGACATCCAGTTGCACCTGCTGCGGATCCGTGATGCGGACCGCGTTCAGAACCGGCTGGTCGCTGAACTGCTGCGCGATTTCGATCACGCGGTCCATCGACGGTCCGTCGCGCACCTCGCCCGACACGCGCACGCGCCCGTTGACATTGGCAACCGTCACATTCGCATTGGGAACGGCGCGGTTGATCGCCTGCTGCAATTCGTCGAAATCGACGCGCACATTCAGGATCATCGCGCCGATCAGTTCCTTTTCGGGACCGTAGAAGGATACGTTCGTGGCGCCGGGGCTGTTGGCCTGCACATAGACCGACATGTTCGTCAGCGGAAACACATCCGCCACGGCGGAGTTGCCAACCACGATATCGCTGAAGGCGCGATCCGTGCGGACAGTCAGGGTGAAGCCCGGTTTCAACTGCACCGGTTCCACAGCGCTGTCACCGCCCAGTGCGACAAGCTGCTCCTGGGCTTCAAGCGTGGCGGGCATGGCCGCCAGCGCCGCGACCACGACAGCAAGGGACATGGCGCGCGCCGCAAAGCGCGACACCCCCTGCCCCAAACCTGTCAACCTTTTCATCATGTGTCTCATGTTCGTCCCGCTCCGTTTTGTGGCGTCTTGTGACGCTCTGTTCGCCTCTGGTTCTGACTTCTGCCGCGTCATTCCGCGGCAGGCTGATCGGTTCCTACTGTGTATTCCTGACGCTGCCCGTTGCGCGCCACGCCGATGGTGACAAAGCTGGGCTTGGGGGGTTGCACTTCGATCACCCTCTCGATGATCACTTCCTTCTCGACCACCTGGGGTTCGACCGTCCGGGCGGCGGCAAGGTTCTCTTCGACCTCGGCCAGTTTCCCGGTCACATCGCTGCCCATGTTGCGGATCATCTCTTCCAGCGCGGCAAGGCGCGCGGTCTGCTCGTTCTGGCGCTCCGCTTCGATCCGGCGGGCGGCCTCATCGGCTGCGGCCTGTTCGGCGGCAAGGGTGGCCGATGTCGAGGTCATGTTCAGCTCGTTCAGCGTCATGCGGCTGGGCTCTTCCGCATCGGCCGACACCACGTTGCGCAGCGCCAGCGACAGCGTGCCGACAGTGGCGCCAAGGGTCAGTTTCTGCGCCTCTTCGGTCGTGACCTCGAATGTCACGGTGCGCACCACGCTGGGTTGGTCGCGGGTGTCATCGGCGGTCTGGTCGATGGCGACGACACGAACGCCCTGCAGCAGGACATCGACGCGGTCGCCCGGAAGAACGAAACCGGCGACACCCAGCACGTCATTGACGCGGATCGACACGGCCTTCATGCCCGGCGAAATCGCCGTCGACAGCTTGGCGCGCTGTCCGGGGTTGGTGATCTTGGCGGACAGCACGGGTTCGCCCCGTTCGATCGAGGACAGCACGAAACGCGCGGTATCGTCGGTCCGGCCTTCAAGATCGGCGATGCTGATAAATGCGCCTTCGGGCAAGGTCTGGCTGGCCCAAGGGATGACCTGCAGCTTTTCCACCGTGATCCGTTCACCGAAACGCATCGGGTTGCGGGCCACGACGATCGTGTTCTGCACTTCGCCGCGTTCGCTGCGGGCTGCCTGCTCAAACTGCTGGCGCTGGGTATCCAGATAGGATTGAACCCCGAATACGGCCGCGACAGCCAGAACCATGGCGATTGCTATGCTCAGAAACGTAGAGGCCCGCATTCCGACAATCCTATTGCTCTGCCTTTGCGACACAACTCCGGCCAGCTATTCCCTGGCGTCTGCTGCGCCGAGACCGAAAAAATGCCGCTGATAAATGGGAAACTCTTCACCAGAGCCTTAAAAAACAGGCTACTACCGTGAAGAGAGTTTAATGAACATTCCCCGGTTTGCAAAATGGAAACCGGGGAATGGCAATAGTTAAGGAGACAAGTTGTCAAAGTGAGACAGTAAAAGCCGCCCTTTGATCCTTATTGTGCGCCACCGGCACCAAATGTCGTGGAAACCCAGGTCGCCCAACCACCCCAGGCCGCGCCAAGGTTGGTCCCGAACAGGGCAACGGCAGTGATGACCGCTGCGGTCAGCAGGCCCAGCAGGATGAGGTATTCGGTCAGCGCGAGGCCGTCTTCTTCCTTGCGGAAGGCTTGCAGGGCGGTGATTGCTTTGTTGAGCATGTTAATTCTCCGATGCGTTCAAGTTGTTGGTTTAAAAAGGCTCAGGCCCCCGCCTCGCCCTGATTCCGCCACAAAGGCCCGTACATTTACGTTTGTTCACCCAAGGCGGCATGGCTTTGCCTTCCTTATGCCACAATCATTCGTCTACCCACCTGGATAGATCAAGCCTCGGTTGATTTTATGGGGTTCGAAAGCAACCATTCCCGCAATTTCGAGAGGATTGTTCACGTTTTGCGAGAAGAAGCCTATACTTTGGAATAGGGTATTATTCGCAATTCCGAGAAGCTTGATGCCACTATTCTACCCTGATTCAAGAAAGTGATTCGGCAGTCAGGAAAACGCGTATCTGAGAAACGATATAACCTTTAGCGTAACTCTTATCTAACGATAACGTAAGCCGCCGCCCAGCCCTTTTTTTGGCCCCAGGCGAATACCCCTTGGTTCAGCGGACCAGAAAGGCCTCGTCTCTGAATGCAAGATCGGTTGTGCCAAGCCCTTCGTTGGTCAGGTCGACGATCTCTCCGGCGATCACATCATCGATGACGGGTGTCGTCAGGAAGAACTTGCCATAGGCGATTATGCGCAAGGGCACGGATGTGCCCGTTGGCGGCGTGGCGTCACAATCAGCAAAGGCAACGTACATGTAACGCCCGTCCCTTACAGAAGGACGCGCAGAACTGCAGCTGTTCACAAGCGGGTCCGAATTCCGGACATTGTTGCCAAGCGTGCCCACATTCGCCCGCTCATAGGCATAGACATCATGACGCGAGGGCGTGCCAAGGTTCGGGTTCCGCACGATGTCACCTGCAGGATAGGCCTGCGGCGCGATCGCCGATGCAATGGATGCGGCCTGCGTCGGATAATTGAATCCGAGATAGAAGTCATAGGGCCAGACATATCCGTTCGCCCCCGATGGCCGTGTCGTTCCGCCGACCTCGACGCTACCGGATGAAAACTCTGTCGAATAGTTCGATGGAAATCCCATTGCATCGATCCTGTCCCCATCGTAGCGCCAGTTGCTGGTGTTGAAATCCCCGGGGTCGATGGATGTATCGGTGACCATGTCGCTGAAGGTATCATCCACATCTCCATCGCATTGATTGCCCTGCAGCACGAAGCCCTTTCGAACGATCTCATCGCTTGCGATACCCCTGACCTGGTTCTGGCTGTAAAGGCCGAAACGCGTATTGAACCAACGATCCAGCGACGTTATCTGACCGGTCCGCGTCTCAAGCGCGTCCAAGGTTACATTGCACCCGTCAAGTTCTTGTTCCGTCGTCAAAATCTGCCTGTAAGCCGGCAGTTGAAGGTTCCCGACATTCAGCAGGTCACCCAGATTGAGGAAGCCGAAATTCCCGGTGTTCGAACCAAGTCGCAGCTTGATCAGCCGCGCGTGGAACCAACCCGCATTGAACGCGTCGACAATCGAAGGGTAGCCCGTCGCCCCTGTGGGCACCGGATTGCACATGAACAATGGGGGGGCTTGACAGGCGACTTCCCGATAGGTCGCCACGGCCTCTGCCGCGATGGGGACGTCCGCGACGGGATTGGCACCCGGAAAGAACAGTCCGAAAAACGGATTGAGATCTTCGGACTGCGCGCGCACAAAGATGAACCGCGCCTCTGACTGGTCGGTCGCGCAGGTCGTGCTGCTGGTGTCATTGGTGACGCACAGGTCAAAATTGATCGCTTCATCGTCGCTTGCAGGCAAACCTGACAGGAAGACGACGGCGTATTCGTCTGGATCATTCGCGGCACCAAATGTCAGCATGATCGCCGCATTCTCGTCGGTCTGCCCAAGAAAGCTGACGGTGTTGTCGATGTTCCGCATGGCCGCGATCGCGCGGTCGATGGAATCCACGCCGCCGTCCAGTTCGCGCGCCCCGGCCAGGGCCAAGGCGTCAGCGGCCGCCTGAAGATCCGAATTGGCGTTGTTGCCGCGACTGATGTCGATCACAAGCAGCGCCATTCCGACGAAAACCGGCATGAACAGCAGGGTCAATACCAGCGCATAGCCGCTATCGGATCTCAGGAAACGCATATGGGCAATCCTTTCGGATCAGGTTCAAATGGTTGGATTGAAGGCGCCGCAACCGCACCGCATTATGACTCGCAACCTGTAATCAACCCTACCGAGCAACCGGCACATGGCGCCCTCTGCGCTTTCGCCCGATTATGCAGAATGCTTAAATCCCTGTAAACTGGGGCTTCATCACATCTGCAAGGCCCGCGGCAAGAGGGTCAGGATCGCCCCGAAAACCATGGGCACCGCATAGGGCACCGCCCGGGATGCGGCGATGTCCGTCATGCGGGCGCGGATCCGCCCCCTGTACGAGGGGAAGCGGCGCGCCAGCAGCACGGCGACCAGCATGATGACCGATCCGATCAGCAGAAAGACCACATAGACAGGCAACAGCCCCCAGCCCACGAAGACCCCGAGCGGCAGGTAGAGTTTGACATCCCCTGCCCCCATCCCGCCAAGCATCCACATCACGAAACCCAAGCCGAACAGCAGCAGTCCCGCCATGAGATCGGGCAGCGCCCCGTCAAAGCCGCGCAAGGCCAGAAGCGCCAGCACCATGGCCGAGAAGATCGCAACATCGCGGTTGCGGATGCGCAGAGCCAGAAAGTCCTGCCAGGCCACATGGGCCAGAAAGGCAAAGCACAGCCACAGCATGATCTGATGGGCCAGTTCCATGGCTCAACCCGTGGTTCGCGTCGCGCTCACTCAGATCCCGCGCAAATCCCCGCGCGACCGGCGCTGGTAGGAGGACGAGTTTCGCAGCAATTCCAGGTTGTTGGCCGCGAATTCGTTGCTTGGGTCCATCTCGTAGGCGATCAGGAAGTGCCGACGCGCCACTTGCAGATTTCCGCGCAGCAACTGGGAATACCCGTAGTTGTTGTGGAATTCGATCCGGTTGCCGATGATCGGCTGCAGCTTGCGATAGGCCATGTCGGACTGATCGAAGCGGCGCAGCATGTCGGAGCTGGCCGCATAGCCCAAAAGCGCCTGCGGATCGTTCGGTGCCACCTCCAGCGCGCGTTTGAACAGCGCATTGGCCTTGCCGTAGTTGTTGTTCGTGAACTGAAGCTTGGCTTCGACAAGCAGCTGGTCGTCGGGATAATAGTCACGGTCCGATGTATCGGCGACGGTCGAGACATTGTCCCCGAATGACGAGAATTCGCCGATCCCACCTTCGGTACATGCTGTAAGCCCCACGAGGGACATGATAATTATGGCGGCGCGCATTTTTTCGGCCCAACTTTGCTGCTCAATTCCACAAAATGTAGTGTGAACAGGGCAAATCTGTAAACTGGCATTAAATTGTGCCATGCGTGTTGTGCCCTAATTACAACTTGGGGAACTCAATTATACTACTTTAGAATAGGGTATTCACCAGAAATACAGTCTGATCAAATACCAACCGCCCGTCGCATGGGCGGCAATCGTGAAACCATAGACCACAAGCGCCAGGCCTGCCTGGCCCTGTGACATGGGCGCCTTTTCGGCAAACTCGGTGTCCGGACGGAAAAACACCAGGCCCCCAAGGCAAACGAGGGCGATCAGGGACATCGATTCCTGTACGAATGACAGCGCGGCGGCGCCCGCAGAAATGGTCAGGATCACATGCATCCCCGTGCGCGGGCTGAAGGTGGCAAGGATCTGGCGCAGGCAACGCCCGCCGTCCAGCGGCAACAGGGGCAGAAGATTGATGAAGTTCAGCGCGCCGATCGCCGTGCCGAGGGCGAAGAAGAAAGTGTAGAACCCGGGCATTGCCCCCTTGAACAGGCTGGCTGCGACCAATGCGACGACCATCGGTGCGATGCTGAAGCCCGCCCCCATGATGGTGACGAAGAAATCCTGCGCCTGTGTCGGTATCCTGCGCTGGGACACTGGAATGTTCGACACCAGCGGCGCCAGCCGGAACCGCGCATCCGTGTGACCCAGCTGGCGATGGGCCATGACATGGCCAAGTTCATGCAGCAGCAGCGCAAGAACAAAGGCGCTGCCGAACAGCGGTTTCAAGACGAGGATGGCCGCCAGAGACATCAGGATCCATGTGCGCAGCGACCCCAGCTCGACTTGCGGAAGCCTGATCTGCCCCCCCTGCGTCACAAGCGATCCGGCAAGGGCGCGCAGGGTCAGTGCACAAATCAGCGCAGCAGACAGGATTTCAAGCATTTCCGGCTCCATTGTTTCCTGAACACTGCAAGATTGCATAATACTCCGGGCATCTATTGGCCGGGTTTGTGGTCTTTGCGTGGCAAATCCAAAACTCAACCTGCGAATTTACTGAACATTGTTTCAGGTTGCGTTACAAAAAAAGACCTGTCCGACCTGGCTGATGCCACTTCCGCCGTCAGATCATCCGGCGCGGATCATTGGCGTCCCGCAAAGGTCCCTTGGGCCGGATTTCCGCCGTCAGTGCGCTTGCGGGCAGCAGGCTGCGCAAGGCGCGAACCTCCTTGCGCGTGGCGTTCCACAACCCCTCGAGCCGGTCTGGAAGGCGTTCCATATCTGACGGAGGCATCTCGAGAACCTCGTCCTCGAGCGTACCCAGAACGCTGTGCAGGCGCCGCGCGCCAAAGGTGGCGGCCTGACCTGCGAACCCGTGCAAGCGGTCCCGCAAGATCTGCCGGGGGCCATGCAGGCCCTCGCGGATTTCGGACAACGCCGTTTCTGCCTCGGTCGTGAACTGGTCCAGCAGACTGCCAAGCTTTTCGGGGCCAAGCGTATCATGCAGCAGGTTCAGAACGTCCCTGTCCAGCAAGGGCGGCAGCGCGCCCCCACCTGCCCCGAGCGCAGCATCCGGTTGCTGGTCTGCCGTGGTGGCGGGGGTGCCCCGCATCACGCGACGCAGCCCTTCCCAGCGCAGCGGTTTGATCACCACATCCTCCATGCCCGCGTCCCTGAAGCGGCGCAGATCATGATCAAAGACATGCGCGGTCAGGGCCACGATCCGTGCCTTGGCCGATTTGCCCTTTCCGGCGCGAATGGCCTTTGCCGCCTGCACGCCATTCATGCGCGGCATGTTGATGTCCATGAAGATCAGGTCGTAGGCCTCGGCTGCGGCCATCTCGACGCCCTGGCTGCCGTCAGAGGCTTCGGCCACCTTGTGCCCGTCCAGTTGCAGCATCTCGCGCAGGATGAAACGGTTGATCTCGTTATCCTCGATCAACAGTACCGAAGACCGGGGCACATCCGACGGATCGGTCAGAACCTCGCTGACGGCAGTGGGCAATTCGACCGGCGGCAGGGACAGGCTGATCCAGAACAGGCTGCCCTCGCCCAGAACGCTTTCCGCGCCCAGTTTGCCGCCCATCGCGTCGACAAGCCGTTTGACGATCCCCAACCCAAGCCCGGTGCCTTCGGTCTTGCGCGCGGCTGTGTCCTCAAGCCGCACGAAGTCCTCGAATATCCTGTCCAGTTGGTTCTGTGCGATGCCGGTGCCGGTATCGGCGATCTGGATCTCGATCCTTTGGCGCCCAAGGATCAGCCCATGGGTATCGGGGGCCACATCCACATCGACCGTGATCTGGCCATCGTTGGTGAACTTGATGGCGTTTCCGATCAGGTTGATCAGGATCTGACGGATCCGCACAGGATCGCCCCGGAACCATCCCATCTGTTCGGTCGACTTGTGCAGCATCAGGCTGTTGGACTTGCGTTCGGCGGCGGGGATCAGGCTGCGCGTGACATCGGCCAGAAGCGCATCCAGATCGAAGACGCGTTCGGTCAGGTTGATGCCCATCGACTCGATCTCGGTCAGGTCCAGCACATCGTTGATATGCCCCAGCAAAAGCTCGCCGGATGATTGCAGGATATCCAGGTAATCCTTGATGTTCCTACCATCGGTATTGGTGCGCATCAGTTCGATCGCCCCAAGGATACCCGTCAGCGGGGTGCGCATCTCATGGCTCATGACGGCCAGGAAATGCGCCTTGGCGCGTTCGCTGGCCAAGGCCTTGTCGCGTGAGGCGCGCAGATCCTCTTCGACGGCAAGACGGGCCGAGATATCGCGCAGAAAGAAGACGTGGATCGTGTTTCCCTCGCGCAGGGCCGTGCCAAGGGACACCTCTATCGGGAATTCGCGCCCCACCGCATCGCGACCAACCATCTGGACGCGTTCGACATCTGGCATGTCCATGCGCGCCAACGACAGGGCGCGGCCATCCATCTCGAAGATGAGCTCACCGATCACAAGCCCTCGGGCGATGCTGCTGGCCATGCCGAAGACCTGTTCGGCCGAGCGGCTGAAGCCGGAAATGATGCCCGCGTCATCGGTGACGATGATCGCATCCTGCGAGGTGTCCACAACCGTTTCGAGGCGCGCGCTGACCAGCCTGTTTTCCCTTGCGCGCTGCAGGTTGATCCGGGAAATCCGCCAGAACACCGAGGCCAGCAGCGCGGTCGATGCAAAGAGGACAAAGGCCGCCGACACAAGCAGAAGAAGCGATCGGCCCAGGTCCTCCTGGATAATCGTGTCCTTCTGCTGCACCATGCGATCCGCCGTATCGGTCAGCGTCTCCAACGCGGCGCGGACCACCTCCAGGGCCTCGATCAACTGTGGAAGCGCCGTCATCAACGCGTCATCGCTGAGCATGAAGTAAACGGCCAGCTTTTCGTTCTCGGACGCAAACGCCGCCAGCGCCGCGTTGGTCTCGATCCGCAATTGCGCCTGTCCCAGGTACGAGGGTCTGGCGATCGTCGTCTTCAGCGCATCGATTTCCGCCACCAGATCGCCAAAACGCCGTCGCAACTGACCGATTTCGGGCCGGTCCTCGTCAGTGGCACGCAGAACCGCCAATTCAAGCAGCAGAAAGGATGATTCCAGATGGTGGCCGGCGCTGTGGATGGACCGGCTTTCAAAACGGCCCAACCAGTCGATCTGCTGCCAGATCCTTGGGGCCTGCACCATCAGAACGGCCAGTGACAGCAACCCGAAGACTATGGCGATCACGGGCAGGACACGCAGCCCGAACCTGTCTGCGGAAGGATCAGGGCGGTTCTTGTCGGTCACGATCCCTCATCCATCAACAAGCGCCCCGTCAAGCATCATGCAACGCAGTCTGGGCCAGTTTTCATGCCTGGTCCAGATGACAATCCCCTCTAACGCCTGGCCGGTGCAATTGTCTTTGGGCAAGTGAATATCTTTTGGTTGATCTTGCATCAAAAGCGTAGTGGTAAATTTTCAGGATCTCTATAAAATACTCGCTGCCTACAAATTCGCGGGGTCAGCCTGCTCACTTTGTAAAACGTGGAAAGTTAAACGTGAAATCCAGAATACTGATCGCGGACGATCATGACCTCGTGCGCGAGACGCTGGCCTCCTACCTGGCTGCTGCCGCGAATGTGGATGTCAGCCAAAGCCGGGATCTGGACGGTGCGCTTGAGCAGATAGGCAGCCATGGATCATTCGACCTGGTCCTTCTGGACCTGACTATGCCCGGCATGACCATGCCAAGCGGCCTGATACGCTGCCTTGATGCGAACCGCCCCGGTCCTGTCGCCCTGTTGACCGGCACCTCCTCGGAAGAGATCGAGCGTCGCGCCATCATGGACGGTGCTGCCGATTACCTGCCCAAGACGCTGTCGCCGGATGCCCTGGTCGCGCGTGTCAGGCGGATCCTGGCAGGCGAAGCGGCCCATCCGTCGGATGCGAAACACGCGGACAATGATGCCGATGCTGTCGGCACGCCGGTTCTGACGCGCCGGGAAAAGGATGTGCTGCAAGGGGTCTGCGCGGGAAAATCCAACCGGGAAATCGCCCAGGAACTGGATGTGCAGGAAGTCACGGTCAAGCTGCATGTCAAGACCCTCAGCCGCAAGCTCGAGGCGCGCAACCGCACCCATGCGGCCCTGATCGCGCGTGATCTGCACCTGATCTGAACCATGCCGGATGGGCATGAATGAAAAAGCCGGGCGATGCCGCCCGGCTTTCGCATTTTCGCTTGATGGGTTTGGGTCAGCCGCGGCGGCGGCGTCCGCCTGCGCGGCCACCCCGGCCGCCTTCGCCCTCGGCGGAAGGCGCGCGGTTGAACCGGATCCATTCCCCGCCCGAGGCATCGTTGTTGGTCAGGAAGTTGGCGGCGCGGATCGCCTCCATCTCGGATCCGGCGCGCGGCTTGGTCGACCCCAGCCCGGTCAGCTGGCAGAACAGTTCCAGATCCATGTCGTCGGGCACGATGATGCCCGCCGCGGCCAAGGCCAGCTTCTTTTCCTCGATCTTCGACATCGGCACCGGCAGCGCGATGGGGTTCATGATCGCCGAGGTCATGCCGGCGGTGATCGCCATCGGCAGGAAGGCGTTGTTGATCCCGTGACGGTTCGGCAGGCCAAAGCTGATGTTGGATGCGCCGCAGGTCGTGTTGACGCCCAGTTCCTCGCGCAGGCGGCGCACAAGGGCAAAGACCTGCAGGCCGGCGGTCCCCATGGCACCGATCGGCATGACGAGCGGATCAACCACGATGTCATGGGCGGGGATGCCGAAATCGGCGGCGCGCTGCACGATCTTCTTGGCCACTTCGAAACGCACGTCGGGGTCTTCGGAAATGCCGGTGTCGTCGTTTGAAATGGCCACGACCGGCACGTTGTATTTCTTGACCAGCGGCAGCACGAATTCCAGCCGTTCCTCTTCGCCGGTGACCGAGTTCAGCAGCGGACGGCCTTCGGTGACCTTCAGCCCCTCTTCCAGTGCGGCGGGAACCGAGCTGTCGATGCACAGCGGCACATCGACCAGCCCCTGCACCAGTTCCAGCATCTTGCGCATCAAGGGCGGTTCGGTCTCGTTCGGGTTGGGGTTGGAGTTGTAGACGACACCCGCATTCACATCCAGCACCGTGGCCCCCGCGGCAACCTGCGCCAGTGCATCCTTTTCGACGGTCGAGAAATCGCCCGCCTCAAGCTCGGCCGCCAGCTTCTTGCGCCCCGTGGGGTTGATGCGCTCGCCGATCACGCAGAAAGGCTGATCAAAGCCGATGATTGCGGTCTTGGTCTTGGATTCGATGATCGTGCGGGTCATGGGTCAGCTTATCCTTGGGTCTGTGCGGCCGGCACGCCAGAGCGCCCGCCATGTTGAATGGCCCAGTTGGCATTGGTCGCGATGCCGCCAAGCGGGAAGAAATGGACATGTTCGATGTTGAAATCCGGGTTCGCCGCCTTGTGCGCGGCCAGTTCCACCAGAACATCCGTCGGCTCGTAAGGCAGCAGCAGCTTGGAGACATCCATCGCGCGTTTCTGCAGAACCTTGAGGCTGGGACCAACGCCGCAGGCGATGGCGAACTTGATCAGCGTCTGCAGCTTGGCGGGACCCGCGATGCCGATATGGATCGGCAGGTCGATGCCTTCGGCGCGCAGACGGTCGGCCCATGCGATGATCGGCTTGGCGTCAAATGCGAATTGCGTGGCCATCGCCATCCTAGCGTCGGTGCGTTCCGAAAACGCCTGCTTCCAGCGCAGCGCCTCCATCACGATGCGGTCGCCGCCATCGGTGTCGATGTCGCGGTTCCCCTCGGGGTGGCCTGCCACGTGCAGGCGGGTGAAACCGTCGAACAGACCGGTTTCCATCAGCTGCATCGAGCTGTCGAAATCGCCCGCGGGCGTGCTGACGCCACCGCCCAGCAAAAGCGCCTGATCAACGCCCGCCTCGCCCTTGTAGCGCGCGATCCAGTCGGCCAGCGTGGCGCGGTCCTTGATGATGCGGGCCGGGAAATGCGGCATGACCGGATAGCCGTCGCGCGCCAGGCGGCGGGCGGTCGCGACCATGTCCTCGATCGGGGTGCCTTCGATATGGGCGATGTAGACGCGCGTGCCTTCGGGCAGCAGGGCGCGAAAATCCTCGACCTTTTCGGCGGTGCGCGGCATCACCTCGATCGAATAGCCCTTCAGAAAGGCCTCGACCTGCGCATTCACCGGACCTGTGCCCGAGGTGTGGCTGTCGTCACGTTTGCGGAAATTCAACAGTGCCATTGCGGCCTCCCACAGGCGCGGCAGGGTCGTGCTCATTCAGCAGCGGCCCATCCGTCATTGGCGATCAGGGCCTTGATCCGGTCCTGGTCATATTCGGCCTCAAGCCTTGCGGCCTCAAGCTCGGCGATATCCGAGGGGCTGTCGCCCTCGACCGTGTAGGGATCTGCCTTGCGCCATTCGGCAAGGTAGTCATCCGTGCCCGCCGCACCCGTCTTCATCGCGGCACGGTCAATGGCCTGCTCGAAGCGTTCGGCCAGCTGACGTTTCGCGCCGCTGCGGCCCCGGCCAACGATGACCTGGGCAGGTATGTCGCGCCAGTAGACGATGGTGACATCCGGCATTGATTGATTCCCCTAATACGGTTCGCCCTGTCTACTGCCCTTCCCTTGCGACAAAGAGGCGATTTTCGACAGATGGGCCGCGCCTTGCGACCTCGACCTGTGTACACCGCATCGGCCTGCCCGCGCCACGGGTCGGGATCGAAAAAATCCTAAAGATGATCTTGAGCCAACCGGAACGCTTGCGCGCCGCTCATGATCTCACTACCTTTAGGACAACTCGAAATGGAGGGCGTGTTCCAATGACGCCCAAGCGTCCCGAAGGTGCGGGCGCGTTCCCGATACCGGTCGAAAGCCCCGCGCCGACACCGCCCGATACAGCGCAGCTTTATGCGGCGCTGGATCTGGGTACGAACAGTTGCCGCATGCTGATTGCCCAACCCAAGGGCAACCAGTTCCATGTGGTCGACAGCTTCTCGAAATCGGTGCAGCTTGGCGCCGGTCTCGAAAGCTCTGGCATGCTCAGCCGCGCCTCGATGGCGCGGACCGTGCAGGCCATGCGCATCTGTCAGCAGAAGCTCAAGCGGCACAAGGTCAAGCGAATGCGCCTTGTGGCGACCGAAGCCTGTCGGCGCGCGCGCAACGCGGGCGAATTCATCAAGCAGGTGAAACGCGAAACCGGGCTGGAGCTTGAAATCATCCAGACCGAGGAAGAGGCCCGTCTTGCGGTGATTTCCTGCGCGCCGCTGGTGTCGACAAAGACGGAACAGCTGCTTGTCGTGGATATCGGCGGCGGCTCGACCGAACTGGTCTGGATCGACCTGTCGCAGGTGGCCCCGCGCGAACGACCGCGCGCGATCATGCGGCTGCATGCCGGGTTCCATCCCCCCGAAAGCCCCTTTCCGGCCGCCAAGGTGGTCGACTGGATCTCGGTTCCCTTGGGGGTTGCGACCCTGCGCGACCATTTCAGCGATGTCGAGGACGACGCCGCGCGGTTTGCTCTGATGAGCTGGTATTTCGAGGAAAACCTTGCCGAATTTGCCCCTTACAAGGACGAGCAGAAGCGCGAGGGTTTCCAGATCGTCGGCACATCGGGCACGGTAACCACGGTGGCTGCCAGCCATCTGGGGCTGAAACGTTATGACCGGACCAAGGTGGACGGGTTGCGCATGACCTCGGACCAGATCGACAAGGTGATCCGCAACTACCTTGACCTTGGTCCCGCCGGACGGCGGCGTGATCCGCGCATCGGTCAGGATCGGCAGGCGCTGATCATGTCCGGTGCGGCGATCCTGCAGGCACTGTTGCGGTTGTGGCCCACCGACCGGCTGTCGGTCGCGGATCGCGGCCTGCGCGAGGGGCTGCTCTATGCGCAGATGAGTGCGGATGGTGTGCTGGAGGACGGGCCATTCTGAGCCCTGCGCCGTCGCGCATGGCGCTTCGGCAGGAATATGAGTATGTGAAGAACGATGAAGAGGCCGCATGCGCCTCTGCGGAGCGACGATGACCGACAAGAAGAAGACCACGGGAAAGAACAAGCCTGCCGGCGCGGCCAAGGCCACATCCGGGCGCGGCCAGCGCGACCTGACCGTCAAGGTCAAGACCGCGCGCGGGCGCAAGATCAGCTCGACCTTGTGGTTGCAGCGGCAGTTGAACGATCCTTACGTGAAACGCGCCAAGGCCGACGGCTTTCGCGGACGCGCGGCCTACAAGATACTGGAACTGGACGACAAGTTCCGTTTTCTGGTGCCGGGTGCCCGCGTCGTGGACCTTGGCTGCGCGCCGGGCGGCTGGTGCCAGGTGGCCGTGCCGCGCGTCAATGCGCTGGGGGAAAAGTCGGGCAAGCGCATCGGCACCATCTTGGGCGTCGACCTGCAAGAGGTGGAACCCATCGCGGGCTGCGAGATCCATCAGCTTGATTTCCTTGAGGATGACGCGGACGAGAAGGTCAAGACATGGCTGGGCGGGCGCGCCGATGTGGTGATGTCGGACATGGCCGCCTCGGCCTCGGGGCACAAGCAGACCGACCATCTACGGATCATCGCACTGTGCGAGGCCGCGGCCTATTTCGCCTTCGATGTGCTGGAAGAGGGCGGCACCTTCGTGGCCAAGGTCCTTGCGGGCGGGGCCGAGGGCGAGTTGCAGAAGCTTCTGAAACTGCGCTTTCGCAAGGTCGTGAACGTCAAGCCCGCCGCGTCACGCGCGGACAGTTCCGAGAAGTTCGTGGTCGCTACCGGCTTCAAGCGCGAAGGCACGGATCAGGACGCCGATCAGTCCGATACGTGAGAGGGGCCATCGTATAATGTCGCCGCCAGCACCGCAGGCGATGGCAGTGACGGCGCCCGTTCATCCGCCGTTCGGTGATGCAGGCGCTCCAGCGCGCGCTGTGACAGGTCCTGTTGCCGGATCATCTCGAACAGGCGGGCATGGCGCGCGCTGATGCCGATGCGCGCTTGCGGCAGCGCATGGGCACCGGATGGCGCAAGGTGGCGGCTGTGCTGCATCGGTCCTATCCCAAGCTGCGCCCCGTGGGACGGTCAGAAGGATAGCGATATCAGCCAAATCTGGCATTTC
The DNA here is from genome assembly GCA_001650895.1 of Rhodobacteraceae bacterium EhC02. Classification (GTDB taxonomy): domain Bacteria; phylum Pseudomonadota; class Alphaproteobacteria; order Rhodobacterales; family Rhodobacteraceae; genus Seohaeicola. The sequence goes on along the minus strand of LXYH01000059.1, from coordinate 111,636 downwards.
TGGCGCAGTAGCGGCGCATTTCGGTGGCAGATTTCGGGCCCCGCGCCCTAGCTTTCGCCGGGCAGCCAGCGCCAGAAATCGCGTCCCTCCTCGGCCAGGTGACGGTTCAGGACCATCTGGTGCACCTCGTCGGCACCATCGACCAGGCGCGCCTGCCGCGCATAGCGATAGATCCATTCCAGCACCGTATCGGTGGAATAGCCCCGCGCGCCGTTGACCTGGATCGCCACGTCGGCGGCCTTGTGCAACAGGTTCGCGCAATGGATCTTGGCCATCGACACTTCCTTTTTGGCGAAACTGCCCTGGTCCAGCGCCCAGGCGGCCTTCATCACCAGCAGGCGCCCCATCTCGATCCCCATGGCCAGATCGCCCATCTTGATCTGGATGCTTTCGCGATCCGCCAACCGGATGCCGAAACCGTAACGGTTCGCGGCATAGTCGCCCGCGATCTCGGTGCAGCGCTTGGCCAGGCCCAGCCAGCGCATGCAATGGGTCAGCCGCGCCGGTCCCAGCCGCATCTGGGTGATCTTCAGGCCCATCCCCTCGCCCATGATGACGCGGTCGGCGGGCAGCACCATATCCTCGTAGATCAGTTCGCAATGCCCGCCATGTTCCTCCGGCCCCATGATCGGAATGCGCCGATCAATGCGCCAGCCCGGCTCGTCGCGGTGATGCAGGAAGGCCGTCAGCCCACGGCGCGGATCATCCGAGGTGCGGGCGAGCAGGATGAAATGACTGGCATCCGCCGCCCCCGTGATGAACCACTTGCGCCCGCTGATGACATAGCTGTCGCCCTTTTTCGTGGCCTTGGTCATCATCATGCCGGGATCGGACCCGCCGCCCGGATGCGGTTCGGTCATCACGAAGGATGACCGCACGTCGCCCCGCACGATCGGATCCAGCCAGCGTTCCTTCTGCGCGGGTGTGCCCGCCTGTTCCAGAACCATCATGTTGCCGTCGTCGGGTGCGGCCGAATTGAAGATGACAGGCCCGAAGATCGAGCGGTTCATCTCTTCGTAGCAGACGGCCATCCCCACCTTGCCCAGCCCCTGCCCGCCTGTTTCGGGTTTCAGTTGCAGGCACCACAACCCCTGATCGCGGGCCTTGGCGCGCAACGGTTCCATATGCGCATAGCCTATGTTGCCGTGGTCATCCCATGCGGCGCGGTTCCCCTCGACCGGCATGATCTCGTCGGCGACGAAACGCGCGATACGGGCGCGAAAATCCTCGATCCTGGGGGAAATGGTGAAATCCATGGGGCAGTCCTTTCAGAGCGAAGACACAAGATGGCCACCGTCGGCCACGATTTCGGTGCCGGTCATGAACCGGCCCAGGTCGGACACAAGCAACAGAAGCGGCCCGTCCAGATCGGATGGCTGGCCCAGCCTGCGCTGCGGCACGCGCCGGATCAGCGCGCGCCCCGCCTCCGAGGCGAAGAAGTCGCGGTTCAGCTCGGTCTCGACATAGCCGGGGCAGAGCGCATTGACGCGGATGTCGTGGCGGGCCCATTCCAGCGCCAGCGCGCGGCTCAATTGCACCAGACCACCCTTTGACGCCGCATAGGCCGCCACATGCCCCGCCACACGCATGCCAAGGATCGAGGCGACGTTCACGATCGTGCCGCCATTGCCGCGTGCGGCCATCGCCGACGCGGTGACGCGCGCCACATGGAACGCCCCCTTGAGGTTGGTGTCGATGATCCGGTCGATGTCATCGACACCGTGATCCAGCGCGGATGCCGACAGCGTGGTGCCCGCGTTGTTGATGACGATGTCGAAGGTTCTGCCCTTCAGCGCGGCCCCGACCGAAGCCGCATCGGCCACGTCCATCTGCAGGGCTTCGGCCTGCCCGCCCGCCGCGCGGATCGTGTCACCCAGCGCCTCGACCCGGTCCAGCCGGCGGGCGGCGGCGACCACCTTGACGCCATGTCCGGCCAGAAGCTGCGCGAAATGCGCCCCAAGCCCCGAGGATGCCCCGGTCACCAGCGCCGTCTTGCCGGACAAGCCCGGCCAGTTCATCGTTTTCGATTGCGTATCAGCCATGTTCGACAAAGGCCTCCCCTCCTTTTTCGAATATGTTCAACAGGATGCTGTCCGCGCAGGCTAGAAGGACGCAAAGGCGCGCGCAAGGCCTGTCAGGGGTTCAAATGCTTGCCTTGCGCGCCTGACTGACACAGAGTCGCGCCATGCGGTCCGGGCCAGGGCCTGATCCGCGCGATTCCCGAATGAGGGCCCCATGACCGACCATAACCGCGATTTTCTGACCAACAGCCATTGGGGCACCTATTGGGTCGAGGTTGCGGATGGCCGCGTCACCGGACTGCGCGATTTCGAACAGGATCCCGACCCCTCGCCCATCGGCAAGGGCATCGTCAGCGTGCTTGACGATCCCTTGCGGATCACCCGCCCCGCCGTGCGCAAAAGCTGGCTGGAGCATGGCCCCGGCACCCGCGGCGATCTGCGCGGATCCGAGGCATTTGTCAGCGTCAGCTGGGATGAAGCCGAACGGCTGGTGGCGGCCGAACTGGACCGCGTGCGCACGACCCATGGCAATCAGGCGATCTATGCCGGCAGCTATGGCTGGGCCAGCGCGGGACGGTTCCATCACGCGCAAAGCCAGCTCAAGCGGTTCCTGAACTGCATCGGCGGCTTTTCCTATTCGGTCAACACCTACAGCTATGCCGCAGCCGAAGTGATGGTGCCGCATGTGATCGGCGATTTCCTTGGCCCGCTGGAGCGCGCAACCTCGTGGGAGGTCCTTGCGGAAAGCTGCGAACTTTTCGTGGCCTTTGGCGGTCTGCCCCTGTCCAACGGGCAGATCGGACAGGGCGGCACGGGCGCGCATGTGCAGCGCGGGGGCATGCTGGCCGCGCGCGCCAATGGCACGCGTTTCGCCAATATCTCGCCGCAGCGCTCCGACGCGCTGGAAGCACTCCAGGCCGACTGGCTGGCGATCCGCCCCTCGACCGATGCGGCGATGATGCTGGGTCTGGCTTACGTCTTGCTGGATGAAGGCCTGCATGACCGTGCCTTTCTGGATCGCTACACCGTGGGTTTCGACCGTTTCGCGGCTTATCTGCGCGGACAGACCGACGGCATCGCCAAGACCGCCGAATGGGCGGCTGCGATCTGCGACATCCCTGCCGACCGTTTGCGCGCCCTTGCGCGCGACATGGCGGGCCATCGCACGATGATCGGCATCTCCTATTCCCTCACCCGGCAGGATCACGGCGAACAACCCTATTGGGCAGCGATCACACTGGCCGCGATGCTGGGCCAGATCGGCCTTCCCGGCGGCGGGATCGGCTTTGGCTATTCGGCGATGAACAACAACGGGCTTGAACGGCGCTACCTGCCCTATGCCGCCTTTCCGCAGGGACAGAACCCGGTCAAAAGCTTCATCCCCGTGGCGCGGATCGCCGACATGCTGGAAAACCCCGGCGGTAGCGTGGATTACAACGGACGCCGCCTGACCTATCCGGACGTCAAGGTGGTGTGGTGGGCCGGTGGCAACCCGTTTCATCATCACCAGGACCTCAACCGCCTGCGCCGGGCCTGGGCGCGGCCCGATACGGTGATCGTGAACGAATGGTGCTGGAACAGCCTGGCGCGGCATGCCGATATCGTGCTGCCCTGCACCACGGCGCTGGAACGCAGCGACATCGCCATGTCGCGCAAGGATCCGTTCATCACCGTGATGGACCGCGCGATCCCGCCCGTGGGCGAGGCGCGCGACGACCATGCCATCTTTCGCGGGATCGCGGCGCGGATGGGGGTCGAGGACGCGTTTACCGAGGGCCGCAGCCCCGAAGACTGGGTGCGCTGGCTTTACGATGTCTCGCGCCAGGCGGCATCGCGCGGCGGTGTCGAACTGCCCGGTTTCGAGGAGTTGCAGAAACAGGGCTGGGTGCGCGTCCCCGCCCCTGCAAAACGCACCGTGCTGATGGAAGGATTCCGCGCTGATCCCAAGGCCCACCCCCTCAAGACCCCCAGTGGCCAGATCGAGATATTCTCGGACACCGTCGCGGGGTTCGGGTATGACGATTGCCCCGGTCATCCCGCGTGGCTAGAGCCACTGGAATGGCTGGGCAATGCCGGGCCCGATGCGCCGCTGCACATGATCTCGACCCAGCCCGCCACCAAGCTGCATTCGCAGATGGACCACGGCCCGGTCAGCCGGGGCGCGCGGATCAAGGGGCGCGAACCTGTCACGATGCATCCGGTCGATGCCGCCGCGCGGGGCCTGACCGAAGGGCAGATCGTGCGGATCTTCAATGCGCGCGGGGCCTGCATGGCCGGGCTGCGGATCAGCGACACGATCCGCCCCGGTGTCATCCAGATCGCCACGGGCGCCTGGTATGACCCGGACGGCGATACCTGCCTGCATGGAAACCCCAACACGCTGACGGTCGATAAGGGCACGTCGAAACTGGCCCAGGGCCCGATTGCGCATAGCTGCCTGGTGCAGATCGAAGCCGCACCGCAGGCACCTGCCCCACGGGTCGATACCGCGCCCCTGGGCTGATCACCCGCATCCGATCCCGAGGGTCCCGCACAGCCGTCGGCAGGCGGCCGCAGGGCTGCGGCCGGTGACTCTCCTTTAAGCTGCATCTGAAATATTCTTTAGAGGTTGTTTTTGTTGCATTTGAGCAACCATATTCCTCTTTCGATATATGAATCCTGCAACTTTGACTAATGTCAAATTCACTTTTCAGAACGTGTCTATAGGTTGTTCTCAGGCGGATGAGGAGGACACCTGCCCATCCCCGCACGCACGGAACCTGAATGATTGGAGCTAAGTCATGTTGCGCAGACACATAATTCAACCCGGTGCACAGGCGCGCGCGCGCCTTCTGGGGACAGCTGTCACCCTTCCCCTTTTGCTGGCGGCAGGGCTTGCACAGGCAGGCACGCTGCTTGATGCCCCGCTGGCAGGCGTCTCAGGTGACGGTTTCATTTTCTCGGACCCTGCCGAAGGCGTGCTTGAACCGGGTCTGAAAGCCGTCACAATCACCCCCAATGCCGATTGGGACAAGGTCGGCACCAGCAGCCCCAGCGGCGTGCTGAACTGTCTGATGGCGAACAACCCTGACATCCTGTGTGACGCAGCACAGGGCGCGGGCAAACGGATCAAGACGCGCCTGACCGGCCCCGTGCCGCTGGACATGCGGCTGCGCGTGGCCCCCAGCGGCGGCGTGACCGAGTATTTCACCTATGGCAAGACATCGAACCTGACCGGCGCGCGGATCACCAATTTCGCCTTCGTGCTGGGAACCGGCAGCGGCGACAGCTTCGTTCCCCTCTCGCCCGCCGACAGCGCGGTGCTGTTCGATGACGGTCTGATCCCGCGCTTCAACCTGCCCGACGGGCTGTTCGGCGGCGGCGGTCAGGAAGCCTCGGGGATCGGGTTCTTCGACACCTCGCGCTCGGAAATGGCGCCGACCAACGACCTGTTCCAGATCACGACCGCCTCGCTCGACAATGCCACCCATACCGCGCTGTTCGGCACCGCGCTGCTGGACAATACGATGATCCCGGACGGGATGTTCTGGGATGCCTCGGGCACCACCCTGCCGGACGAGGAATCCGTGCTCATCGCCTGGTATCACACCGGCGCGCAGGAATGGCGCTATGGCAACCTGGGCGTGGCCGTGGCCCCCTCCGGCGCGCCTGCCGATTTCGCCACGCTCGATGAACGCCTGGCCGCGCTGGCCGCGTCGATTGGTGTCGATGTCTCGGCCCTTGGCACGACCGGCACCGATGGCGCCGCGATCCCGGCAGACATCCTGGCCGCGATGACGGCAAGCGGAATGTTCGAGGTCGCCCCGATCGAGGATCTGCGCAACCTCAACCTCAACTTCATGCTGGATGTGGGCGATATCGACACCGGCGAATTCACCCTGCGGATCGTCCCGGTCTTCGCCCCCGTGGTGCAGGCCGCAGGCAGCCGCGCGCAATTCGTCGTGGCCGGTTCGCTGGATGCGGCCAATGTGCCCTACCTGGGCGCCGATGCCGGGTATCTGGCCATCATCGACAGCGTCATGGCGCTGGCCCCGGCGGAGCGCCAGCAGGCCCTGGCCGAGCTGGGCTTCAGCGCGGGTGCCGGGATCTTCGGATCGGCCTATGCGCTGGGCACGGATCAGTTCTTTGCCCTGCCCGGTGGCGAGGGCGCTGACGCGGCTGACGGTTCGACCGTCTCCAGCAAAGGCGCAAGCTGGTCGCTGGACGGCGACACGCGTGGCTTCGTGTCCCTGGGCGGACGGGTCTCCGAGGCCGACGCCACATCGAACAACTTCGGCTACGAGACCGAAAGCATGAACGCCTGGGCCGGGATTGAGCGCAACGTCACCCCCGGCAACTGGGTCGGCGTCATGCTGGGCGCGGGCGAGGCCAAGACCGATCTGGCACTGGGTGCGGGCGGCGTCGACGTCGAAAGCATGGGGCTGGGTCTCTATGCGCGCGGCAGCATGGGCGGCAATGGCCGCTACAAGGCGATGCTGGGTTGGCAGAACCTGTCGCTGGATACCGAGCGCAACATCAGTGTGCTGGGCGCAACCGCCACGGGCGAGACGGACGGCAGCGTTCTTGTCGCCGGGATCGAGGCCGACTGGCTGCAGCCGCGCAACAACTGGCGCTGGGGTCCGACCGCATCGGTCCAGTTCGCCAAGGTCGACATCGACGGCTATGCCGAAACCGGTGCGGGTCTGGGCAACCTGACCGTGGGCGACCAGAGCACCAACTTCCTGCTGGCCAGCGCCGGTCTGCGCGCCGAGGCGGATTACAAGGTGGGCGGCGGCATGATGCATTCCTTCGCCTATGCAACGATCACCTCGCAGACCGGGGGCGACGACCTGATCAGCGCCAATTTCGCGGGGCTGCCCAGTTTCTCGATGCCGGTCGATGCAATGGACGATACATGGGTGGATCTGGGGGTCGGTGTCTCGGCAAGCTTGGCGAAGACCGCCACGTCCGAGACCACGATCGGTGCGGAATACAAGGGCGCCTTCTTTGGCGACGGCTTTGAAAGCCATGCGGTGCGTGTGTCGCTGAACGTCAACTTCTGATCAAGGCGGGGACTTGCCCGCGCCCGATCACATCATAAAAATGACAACGCGCCGGTCCCCCATGGGGCCGGCGCGCTGCTGTTGGGAATGCTGCGGCCTCAGCCCTTGCTGACCATATGGGATGCCGTGGGCCGACCTGCGGCGATCCTTTCCGCCTCAAGCCGGGCGATGGTGGCGTCGATGCCGCTGCGGTCGGTCAGACCATGGGGGTTTTCCCGCGTCGGCATGGTTTCGGCCACATGCAGGAAACGCTCCTGCGCCACGGCATAAAGGCGGCGCAACTCTTCCAGCGGGTCGGCATGATCATCCGCGCGGATATCCAGCCAGGCGTAATCCTGATCGCGGTAGATCACCAGGCAGGCGGATTGGCGGCCCCTCTTGTCGCCGCCTGCGTCCTCGCCCGCCTGCATGGCGATCAGCAACCGCTCGGCCAATGGCTTGTCCATGGCGGACTGGTAGGCCGCCAGCGTATCGCCGATCACGGCGGGCCCTTCCAGCATGTTGCCCGCGACCGACACGCCTTCGGCCAGCAGATGCCCGCACCAATCGACGCAATTCGCCCCGGTAAAGGCCGCGTTGCGCCCGGCGGCATCGATCATGTGGAACTGCCGGTTCGGATGCCCGTCATCGCGCCCGGTCAGGATCGGCACGATGGCCTCGGGCGGCGCGCCCGCTTCCATCAGGCGCAGCCCGTCGGGACCGTATGTAGGGTTGACGAAAGCCTGCGTGGCCACGGCCCCCACCCTGCCCTTGATGAAAGGAACGGCACAGCCCACGGCGAAAAAGCGGCTGGCGACAGCAATGCCCAGATGGCCGGTGGCGGGGTCACGCGCGACGATGGAATAGGTCATCGCTCAACGCCCCACCGCATAGGCCTGCATCAGGCGTGGCGTGGCGGCGGCGCGCAACAACCCGTCCGGGTCACGCCGCGCGGCGGTCATCCGGCCCACGGTCCATGGCTCTGCCTCGGTGATCCTGTGGCCACGCGCGCGCAGATCGTCCAGCACGGCCGCGCCAAAGCTGGTTTCGGCCATGATCATGCCGGGTTCGCGCGAGCGCGGGAAGAAGCTTGAGGGGAAATGCGTCGAATGGAACAGCGGCGCGTCGATCGCCTCCTGCAGGTTCATCTTGTGGTGCACGTAGCGCAGGAAGAACGCCAGTTGCCACTGGTCCTGCTGATCGCCGCCCGGCGTGCCGAAGGACAGCTGCGGCACCCCGTCCTTGAGCGCCAGCGACGGCGTCAGCGTGGTGCGCGGGCGCTTGCCCGGTTCCAGCGAGGTGGGCAGCCCCGGCTCCAGCCAGAACATTTGCGCCCGGCTGTTCAGGCAGAAACCCAGACCCGGAATCGTGGGCGAGGATTGCAGCCAGCCCCCCGAAGGCGTGATGGACACCATGTTGCCTTCGTTGTCGATCACGTCGATATGGACGGTATCGCCCTTCTTTTCCGACAGATGCGCCATGGTCGGCTCGTACACGGCCTGATCGGTGCGGCTCAGACGGCCCAGCAATTCCATCGTGCGCGCCAACTGGTCCTCATGGCCCGCAACGCTGCCGGGGCGCAGATCAAGGCTGGCCTTGTCGGTGATCAGGCGACGGCGGGCCGCGTTGTAATCATCCGACAGCAGCACATCCAGCGGGACCTTGGCGAAATCGGGATCACCGTAATAGACCTCGCGATCCGCATAGGCCAGTTTCTTGGCCTCGACGACATGGTGGATGAAATCGGCACCCATCGGGTCCATCGCGGAGAGGTCAAAGCCCTTGAGCAGGGCAAGCGTCTGCAGAAACACCGGGCCTTGCGTCCATGGTCCGCATTTGGCGACGGTCCAGCCGTGGTAGTCATAGGTCAGCGGTTCTTCGACATGGGCGGCATAGCCCGCCAGATCATCCGCCGTCAGCACCGCCTTGTGGCGCTGGCCGGATGCGTCCATGACTTCGGCTGTTGACAGGTAATCCGCGATCCCCTCGGCCACGAAACCGCGATAGAAGGCATCGCGCGCGGCATCGATCTGCGCCTCGCGGCCCTGTTTCGCCTCGGCCTCGGCCAGGATGCGGGTCCATGTCTCGGCCAGGGCCGGGTTGGTCACGTTCGACCATGGCGCGGGGGCCGCGCCACCCGGCAGCCATGTCTCATGCGAGGTCGGCCATTCGTCGCGGAAGAAATCGGCCAGCCCCGCAATGGTGGCCGCGACGCGCGGCAGCACCGGATGGCCCTTGGCGGCATAGAAGATCGCAGGCTCCAGCACATCGCGCAGGGACAGCCGGCCATAGTCGCGCAGCATCAGCATCCAGCCATCCCAGGCGCCGGGAATGACCGTGGCCAGCAGACCGTCACCGGGGATGACCTCAAGCCCTTCGGACCGGTAGTGTTCGATCGTGGCGCCTGCCGGCGTGGGGGCCTGGGCGCAGATCACCTCGACCTTGTCGCGCGCCTTTGAATAAAGGATGGCGGGCATGTCGCCGCCGGGGCCGTTCAGATGCGGCTCAAGCACTTGCAGGGCAAGGCCGGTGGCCACGGCCGCGTCAAAGGCATTGCCCCCCTGTTCGAGGATCTTCATCCCGACGGCAGAGGCGATCCAATGGGTCGAGGTCACAACCCCGAACCGGCCCAGAATCTCGGGACGGGTGGTAAAGGCAGACATGTTTTTCCTCCGCTAGATCAGTGCTCGCGCGGGTCCAGCGCATCGCGCAGACCGTCGCCCAAAAGGTTGAAACCCATCACGACCAGGAATATCCCGGCGCCCGGCCAGATCGCCATCCAGGGCGCCTGGCTCAGGAAATTCTTTGCCGTGTTCAGCATCGAGCCCCAGCTGGGCGCGGGCGGCTGCTGGCCCAGTCCCAGAAAGGACAGCGAGGCTTCGGCGATGATGGCCGTCGCGATGGTCAGCGTGGCCTGAACCAGGATCGGCGGCACCACGTTGGGCAGGATGTAGCGCGTCATGATCGCCACATGCCCCAGACCGATGGCGCGCGCGCCTTCGACATAATCCTCGGTCTTGACGGCCAGCACCTGCCCGCGAGTCAGACGAATGAAGATCGGGACCGCCGACAGGCCGATGGCAATCATCGCATTGGTCAGCGATGGGCCAAGGAAGGCCGCCAGCGCGATCGCCAGGATCAGGAAGGGCATCGCCAGCAGCGCATCGGTGCAGCGGCTGATGATGCTGTCGGTCCAGCCGCCGAAATAGCCCGATACCAGCCCGAAAGGCACACCGATGGCCACGGCGATCATGACCGACACGACCCCCGCCAGCAACGACGCCTGTGCGCCCCAGACCATGCGGGCCAGGATGTCGCGCCCGATCTCGTCGGTGCCCATCCATGCGGCGGCGGATGGCGCCTTGCGGATCGCGCCCCAGTTGGTGGCATTCGGATCGGCGATGGGCAGCAGCGGCGCCAGCAGCGCCAGACCCACGAACAGCGCCACCACGGCGGCGCCGATCAGCGCGCTCTTGTTGGCGCGCAGCTTGCGCCAGGTGCGGTTGACGGGTTTCGCGGGCGTGTCGGCAAGTGCGGTCATTGCGCGGTCCTCAGCCGTGGGTTCAGGATGACGTAAAGCACATCCGCCACCAGGTTCATCAGGATGAAGCCGACCGCCGTGCACAGCACGACGCCCTGCACCACGGCATAGTCGCGGTTGAAGACGGCATCGACGATCAGCTTGCCGAAACCGGGGATGGTGAAGATCTGTTCGGTCAGCACCGCGCCCGCCAGCAATTCGCCGAACAGCAGCGCCGACAGGGTCACAACGGGCAGCACCGCGTTGCGGAAGGCATGTTTCAGGATCACCACCCGCCCCCGCAGCCCCTTGGCGCGCGCGGTTCGCACGTAATCCGCCTGCAGCACGCCCAGCATCGCGGATCGTGTATGCCGCATCAGCGTGGCGGCCAGCGCCGTGCCCAGCACGAAGGCGGGCATGATCATCGTCGTCAGCGATTTCCAGGGATCGATCCAGGGGCTTTCATAGCCCGAGGCCGGCAGCCAGCCAAGGTTGACCGACACCAGCAGGATCAGCATGATCCCCAGCCAGAAATTCGGGATCGACAGGCCCGACAGGGCCACGACATTGGCCAGCCAGTCAACCCATGTGCCCTTGCGTACGGCCGACAGGATGCCCGCCGGAATGCCGATAAGCATCGCAAAAAGCATCGACATGATCGCAAGCTGGATCGTCACCGGCAGCTTGGACGCGATCAGGTCCAGCACCGGCTCGTTCGTGCGCAGCGAAATGCCCAGATCCCCGCGCAGTACATCGCCCGCCCAGTAGAGATACTGCATCACCAGCGGCTCGTTCATGCGGTATTTCTCGCGCAGCAGCGCGATCACCTCGGGGTCGCGGTCCTCGCCTGCCATGACGAGGATCGGGTCGCCCGGCAGCAGTTTCTGCAGTGCGAAGACGAACATCGACACCAGGATCAGTGTCGGGATCGCGATCAGGATGCGGCGAAGGATGAAAGACAGCATGGGCCAGCCTTGTGGGTGCGGGTGTCGCGCGGGGCCCTGCGGCCCCGCGGCATGTCAAGGAAGGGTCATCAAGATGCAGCCCACGCCAGCAGGCTGCATCCCAATGGCCGGGTCACTGCTTCGTGACGCCGGACAGGCGGATCATCCCATCAGGATAGGCCTGGAAGCCATTGATCTTGTTGGACATCGCCCAGAGCCAGGTCTGGTGATAGAGGTAGATGATCGGCAGTTCCTCGCGCAGGATCGCATTGGCCGCGTCATAGCTGGCCTTGCGTTCTGCCACATCGGTCGAGGTGCGCGCCTTGTTCAGCAGGGCGTCGATCTCTTCCATGCAGAACTTGCTGTCGTTCAGGCCACCGGCACAGGTCATGAAGGAATGGATGTTGCCATCCGGGTCCGTCCGGCCAGACCAGCCCACCTGCGTCGCGTCATAGTTGCCCGCAGACTGTTCCTGCAGCATGGTCGCGAATTCCGTGGCCTTGATCGAGATGTCGATCCCCGCTTCTGCCGCCATCGCCTGCACGACCTGCATCAGCTGCAGCTGCACCGGGTTGTTGGCGGCCTGGATTTCCACCTTGATGCCATCCAGCCCTGCTTCGGCCAGCAGCGCCTTGGCCGCATCCACATCGCGCGCTGGTACCGGATTGGTCTGGTCATACCAGGGCGAGGTCGGCGGGAACGGCTGGTTGCCCGCCGCGTAGACGCCTTCGAACACGACCTGGTTGATCACCTCGCGGTCGATCGCCAGCGACAGGGCCTGGCGCACGCGCTTGTCCTTGCCGAACGGGGTTTCCGAGCGCGCGCCGTTGTTCACGTTCACGGTGATGCCCTGGTAACCAAGGCTTGTCGCCGCCGAGAAGGCCAGGTTGCCATCGGCCTTGACGCCCGCCACATCGGAGGGTGCCAGGCGTTCCAGCATGTCCAGATCACCCGAGCGCAGGTTGGCCAGACGCACGGTGGTATCCGGGATCGGCAGGAAGATCAGCCGGTCGAAGCTGTAGCTGCCCGCGTCGTAATGCTCGGCGAATTTTTCCAGCACGATACGGTCCTGCTGGATCCGCTCGACGAACTTGTAGGGGCCCGAACAGACCGGGCTATTGGCCAGCTCAAGACCTTTTTCGGCGGCCGCGGTCGGCGAAACCATCATGCCCGCGCGGTCGGACAACTGCGCGATCAGGGTCGCATCGGGGTTCTTGAGGTTGAAGGTCACCTCGTAAGCGCCTGTTGCAACGACGGTTTCCACCGAAGACAGTTCGGACTTGCGGCGGCTTTCGGGAAGCGTGGTGGACCGCTCGATATTCGCCACGACCGCTTCGGCATTGAAGGCTGTGCCGTCATGAAACAGCGCATCCTCGCGCAGCTTCATGGTCAGGGTCTTGCCCTCGTTCGACCATTCCCAGGATGTCGCCAGTTCGGGAATGAACTGCAGGTCCGGTGTGATGTTCACCAGCTTGTCGCAGAGGGATTCGAACACGATCCGCCCAACGAAGGTCCGCGCCTGGTCGGTATCCAGCGCATCGGGGTCTTCCTGCAGGCCGATCCTGAGATCGGCGGCTTGGGCGGCGCTTGCCATAGCGACCGACGCCAGAAGCGTGGTCATCAGCTTTCTTATCGTCATGGGGTGGTCTCCTTGCTGTTGGTCAGTTGTTCTCGTGAGTGTGGTCGGACTGATAAACGGGTGCGCCTGCGCCCCCTTGCGACGCGGCGCGGTACAATGCGAAACGCGCCTCGGCGGCGGGGCTGCGGCGGGATGCGCGCGCCAGCGGCAGATCGGGCGCGGGCAGCGTGTCGTGATGATGGCAGGCCACCTGGTGGTCCTTGCCCTCCAGCACCGGGCGCGCGGTGCGGCACAGATCGGTTGCATGCGGGCAGCGCGTGTGGAACTTGCAGCCCGCAGGCGGGTTGGCAGGTGACGGGATATCCCCGCCCAGCACCTTGCGCCCTGCGGCGCTGCCGGGCACGGGCACCGGAATGGCCGCCAGCAGGGCCTGGGTGTAGGGATGGCGCGGCGCGGTGAACAGATCCTCGGTCCGGGCCAGTTCGACCACTTCGCCCAGGTACATCACCGCGATCCGGTCGCTCATGTGGCGGATCACGGCCAGGTCATGGGCGATGATGACAAGGGTCAGGCCGAATTCCTCTTTCAGGTCTTCCAGCAGGTTCACGATCTGCGCCTGCACCGACACATCCAGCGCCGAGACAGGCTCGTCCCCGATCACCAGCTTCGGCCCCGAGGCCAGCGCCCGCGCGATGCAGATCCGCTGCCGCTGCCCGCCCGAGAATTCATGCGGATACCTGTCCGCCATTTCAGGGCGCAGGCCGACGCGGGCCATCAATTCGGCCACCCTGCGGCGCCGCGCACCCGCGTCCAGCCCGGTATGCAGCCGCAGGGGTTCGCCGATGATCGTCTCGACCGTCATGCGCGGGTTCAGCGCGGAAAACGGATCCTGAAAGATGAACTGCAGATCGGACCGCAGCGACCGCATGGCCCCCGCGCCCAGTTGCGTCAGGTCCTGCCCTTCGTGGATCACGCTGCCTTCGGTGGGATCGATCAGCCGCAGGAGCAGCCGCGCCAGGGTGGACTTGCCGCAGCCGCTTTCGCCGACAATGGCAAAAGTCTCGCCGCGCCGCACCTGTAGCGACACCCCATTGACCGCGTGGATCGTCGTCGACTTGGCGAATAGCCCGCCGCCCTGGGTGAACCGTTTGTGCAGATCGACCGCTTCCAGAATGATGTCGCTCATGCCGCCCCCACCATCGTGTCCAGCGGCGCACGAAGGCAGGCGACCCGCTGACCGCCCCCCATGTCCGACAGGCCGGGCCGCGCGGCGCGGCAGGCGTCCTGCACGAAGGGGCAGCGTGATGCAAAGCGGCAACCCTGCGGCATGGCCGCAGGAAGGGGCACCGCGCCCGGAATCGTCAGAAGCCGCCCCTGACGGCCCGCGATCGCCGGCATCGACCCCATCAGCCCCAGCGTATAGGGATGCTGCGGCTCGTCGAAGATCCGCGCCACCGGCCCGCTTTCCACGATCCGGCCCGCATACATCACCGCCACGTCATCGGCGATTTCGGCCACGACGCCCAGATCATGCGTGATCATCAGCAGCGCCGCCCCCGTATCGTCCTGCAATTCGCGCATCAGGTCGAGGATCTGCGCCTGAATGGTCACGTCCAGCGCGGTCGTCGGCTCATCCGCGATCAGCAGTTCGGGGTCATTGGCCAGCGCCATGGCGATCATCACACGCTGGCGCATCCCCCCCGACATCTGGTGCGGATAATCATCCAGCCGCCTTTCGGCGGCCGGCATCCGCACCTTGCGGAACATCTCGAGCGCGCGGTCGCGCGCCTCGGCGGGCGTGCAGCCCTTGTGGCGGCGCACGGCCTCGGCCACCTGATGGCCCACGGTGAAGGCCGGGTTCAGGCTGGTCATCGGCTCCTGAAAGATCATCGCCATGCGGTTGCCGCGCAGATCCTCGATCTGGGGTTCCGGCAGGTCCAGCATATCACGCCCGTCAAAGCGCACGGCACCCTGCGTGACGCTGGCCGCGCGCTTGGGCAACAGTCCCATGATCGCCAGCGAGGTCACGGATTTGCCGCAGCCGGATTCCCCCACAAGGCAAAGGGTCTTGCCGCGTTCGATGGAAAAGCTGACGCCGTCGATCAGGTCCACGGGCTGGCCGCGAAAGCGGATCGACAGGTCGCGCACGTCGAGGACGGGATCAGGACGCGTCATCAAGCGCCTCCAGCGAGGTCATCCTGAGGATACCATCGTTCAGCGCCATGATATGCGTCCGCATCGCGGCACCGGCGCGCACCGGATCATGATCGGCGATGGCATCGACAAGCTCGCGGTGCTGGCGCGCGTAGACGGCCAGATTGGCGCGGCTGCGGGCGCGCTCACGCAGGGACCGCCACGCCTCGTCATGGCGGGCACGGTCCATCGAGTCGAAGATCATCAGGAAAAAGCGGTTACCGGCGGCGCGGGCAATCTCGCGGTGCAGGGCGGAATCCCACAGTTCGCGGGAATCCGCATCGTCCGAGGCGTCAAGCCGCACAAGGATGTCGCGCATCCGGGCCACATCCGCCGCCGAGGCGCGCAAGGCCGCAAGCTGGGCCAGCTGCGGCTCGACCCTCAGGCGCACCTCCATCACCTCGGTGAAATTCGCCTCGGTGGCGGGGCCTTCCTCCAGCGTGTCGGGGCGCGGGCCCGCGAAGGTGCCTGCCCCCTGCTTGCGCCAGACCAGCCCCTCGGCCTCCAGCACCTCGAGCGCGCGGCGCACGGACCTTCGGCTGATCCCCAGCGTTTCGGCCAGCTGCCGCTCGGTCGGGATGCGGCTGTCGCCCGTGGCCGGAACATCCCGCAACACGGCGCGCAGACGCTCCAGCGCCAGAGAGGAGTTGTCGTGACCGCGGTCGGACATGGCGAACCTTTAGGAACCAATTTGGAATGGTTACATTGATCTTCATCCACGCCAGCAGCGCAAGGAAAAAACTCGGCCCCTGCAAGATTGGCAAGTTTCGCAAATAATCCACGATATTTTGCCTATTATTTGATCAGGGGCATCCGGGATTGACGGGATAGGTGGCCGGTGGCGAACCAATCCACCGATTCCTTTCCTCAATTGGTCCGATTCGTGTCCGGGGCTATTGCCAAGCATCCGGCAGGCTTTACTGTGATGACAAACAAACAATCGGGAGGTTCCTGAAATGACTTGGCTTGCATCATCCGTGATGGGGCGGCGCGGCGTCGCGCAGGCCCGCGAGGGCGCGCATCACCACCTGTCCGAGGCGGCGCAAGGCGCCTATCATTATGTCTATGGCCCCTATGCCGATCCGGTGATGCGCATCGCGCCCGGCGACGTGGTGGCGGTGGAAACGCTCGATGCCTTCGGCGGTGCCGTCAAGACCGAGGACGACCTGCCCTCCAGGGTGCTGAACATGCCCTTCGTGAACCCGCAGAACGGGCCCATCGCCGTTGAGGGTGCGCAAAAGGGCGATGTGCTGGCGGTTTATATCAAGGACCTTCTGCCACGCGGCCCGCAGCCTGCGGGCACCACGGCGCTGATCCCCGATTTCGGCGGGCTGGTCGCGTCCAGCCTTACCCATCTGAACGCCCCCATCGCCGAGCGCGTCAAGAAGATGGAAGTCACCCCCGATGGCGTGAAATTCTCGGACCGGATCACCCTGCCCTACGAGCCTTTCGTGGGCACGATGGGGGTATCGCCGGAACTCGAGGCGATCTCGTCGCTGGTGCCCGACTATTACGGCGGCAACATGGATCTGCCCGATGTGGCCCCCGGCGCTGTGATCTATTTCCCCGTGCAACGTGACGGCGGCTATTTCTTTATCGGCGATTGCCATGGCCGGCAGGGCGATGGTGAACTCTGCGGCGTGGCCGTGGAAATCCCCGCCACCGTCACCGTCCAGATCGACCTGATCAAGGGCTGGTCCATCCCCGGCGTGCGGCTTGAGACCGAGGATTTCATCATGGCCGTGGGCAGCGCCCGCCCGATGGAGGATGCCGCCCGCATGGCCTACCGCGACCTGATCCGCTGGATGGTCGATGACTACGGGTTCGAGGAATCCGAGGCCTATTTCCTTGCGACACAGGCCGGCAAGATGCGCGTCGGAAACATGGTGGACCCGAAATATTCGCTGGGCGCCTCGATGCTGAAGAAATACTTGGCCTGAGTCCGGGCAGAACAAGGGAGAATGACAAGATGGATCTGGGATTGAAGGGCAAGCGCGTGCTGGTCACGGGCGGCACAAAGGGGATCGGCCTGCATTGCGCCGCGATTTTCGCCGCGGAAGGCGCGGCCGTATCGGTCTGCGCGCGCGATGCAACCGGCGTGACCGCCACGGTCGAAGCGCTGAAGGCCAAGGGCGCAAATGCCTTTGGCCGCGCGGTTGATGTATCAAACGCCCATGCGCTGAAGGCATGGGTGCAGGACAGCGCCGCGGCCCTGGGCGGGATCGACATCGTGGTGGCGAACGTCTCCGCGCTGGCCGTCGCCGATGACGAGGCCGCGTGGCAGGCAGGATACGAGACCGACATGATGCATTCGGTCCGCCTTGTGAATGCCGCGATGCCCTGGCTGGAAAAGTCGGATGCGGCGTCGATCACGCTGATTTCCAGCGTATCGGGGCGCGAGGTCGATTTCACCGGCCCCGCTTACGGTGCGTTCAAGGCCGCCCTGGTGCATTACGCGCAAGGTCTGGCGATGAAGCTTGCGCCCAAGGGCATCCGCGCCAATACCGTCTCGCCGGGCAATACCTATTTCGACGGCGGCATCTGGCAGTCCATCGAAAAGAACAACCCCGACCTGTTCGCAGAGGCGCTGGCGATGAACCCGATGGGCCGCATGGCCCGCCCCGAGGAAATCGCGCGTGGCGTGGTATTCCTTGCCTCGCCCGCGTCCAGCTTCACCAGCGGCACGAACCTTGTCGTGGACGGTGCGCTGACCAAGGGTGTGCAGCTGTAAGGCGCTGTTACTTTTCGAAGACTTCCGGCCCTGTCACAACGGTGGCGGGGCCGTCCAGAAACGCGCCCGCCTCGGCGAAAAAGCCCTGCGAACCCGCACCATTGTTGTGCCGGTTCATCGCTGCCTGGTCGGCAAAGCGTTCATGGGTGACGAAGAGGCAAGGATCATCAGCGCTTTGCGTGACGAAAAAGCTGGCCGTACCGGGTTCATGCGCGCGGACGTAATCGCCTACGGTTTGCAGCGCCGCCTTCACCTTGTCCTCATGTCCGGGCTTGGCCCGCAGGATCGCCGTCAGGGTGAACATCGGTCTTTCCTTTCCTGATCAGCCGGTCAGGCCCAGTTCCGCCATCATCTTGTCGCGCATCACGAATTTCTGCGGCTTGCCGGTCACGGTCATCGGCATCTCTGCCACGAAACGGATGTAGCGCGGCACCTTGTAATGGGCGATCTTGCCACGGCACCAGTCGCGCAGCGCATCCTCGGTCATGCTGGCACCGGGGCGCAGGATCACCCAGGTTGCGACCTCTTCGCCGTATTTGGGATCAGGCAGACCAAAGACCTGCGCCTGCGAAATATCGGGATGGGTGGTCAGGAAGTCCTCGATCTCGGCGGGATAGACGTTTTCGCCACCCCGGATCAGCATGTCCTTGGACCGGCCCGTGATGCGGCAATAGCCCTCGGCGTCGATAGTGGCCAGATCCCCGGTATGCATCCAGCCGCGCCGGATCGCTTCGGCGGTGCGTTCGGGATCGTTCCAATAGCCCTTCATCACAAGGTAGCCGCGCGTCAGCAATTCACCCTGCTGGCCCACCGGCAGCGTATGCCCGTCCGGTCCCACCACCTTGCATTCGGCATGGGGCTGGATGCGCCCCACAGTGGACACGCGCCGGTCCACCGGATCATCCACGGCAGACTGGAACGAGATCGGGCTGGTTTCCGTCATTCCGTAGCCGATGGTGATCTGGCGGCAATGCATCCGCTCCATCACGCGGCGCATCAGGGGTTCGGGGCATGGCGCGCCTGCCATGATGCCCGTGCGCAGGCTGCGCATGTCGAAACTGTCGAACTCGGGGTGATCCAGCATCGCCTGGAACATCGTCGGCACGCCGTGCAGGGCAGCGCAGCCTTCGGCGTCTATGGCGGCCAACGTGTCGCGCGCGTCAAAGGCCTCGCCCGGAATGACCATCTTCGCGCCATAGGAACAGGCCGCCAGATTGCCCAGCACCATGCCGAAGCAATGGTAGAAGGGCACCGGGATGCACAGCCCCTCGCCCGGTTGCAGGCGCATGGCGCGGGCGGTGGAGATGGCGTTGTTGACGATGTTGCGGTGGCTGAGGGTTGCGCCCTTGGGCGCGCCGGTGGTGCCGGATGTGAACTGGATGTTGATCGCATCATCGGGATGCAGGCTGGCGCTGATCGCGTCCAGCCGCGCGCACACCGCGCGGTTGCCCCGCTCCATCAATTCCTCGAAGGCCAGCGCGCCTGGCCGCGGCTTGGGCCCCATCTGCACCACGCTGCGCAGTTTGGGCAGGCGCGCCGCACGCAACCGGCCCGGCGGGCATGTGGCCATCTCGGGGGTCAGTTCCGCCAGCATTCCCATGTAATCCGATGTCTTGAACTGTGGCGCCACGATCAGGCAGGACACGCCCGCCTTGTTCAGCGCATAATCCAGCTCGGACGTGCGATAGGCCGGGTTGATCGTCACAAGGATCGCGCCGATGCGGGCGGTGGCGAATTGCGCCAGCAGCCATTCGGGCCGGTTCGGCGACCAGATGCCGACGCGGTCGCCCTTGTAGACCCCGATCGACAGCAGCCCCGCCGCCAGCCGGTCGATCAGCCGGGAAAATTCGTCATAGCTCCAGCGGTCCCCGGTCTGGCGAAACACCGCCGCCGTCCTTGATCCATGCCGGCGCACCACCTCGGCCAGGAACGCGGGGATCGTCGCCTCGATCAGCGGGCGATCGGTGCCGCCCGCCACATGCGACAGCCCGTTTGCAGGGCGGATGCCCGGCCGCGATGTGACCCTTGCCGACATGTCTGCTTTCCAGTTCCGTCTTACATCTTGCGCCAGTCGCCGGCCTGTTCGAAGGCCCCCGCCGCGCGGTAGATCGTGCTTTCCTCGTAGCGCCGCCCGACCAGCTGCAGACCGATCGGCAGACCGTCGGACATGCCGCAGGGGATCGACATGGCCGGATGGCCGGTGACGTCGAAGGGCGAGGTATTGGGCAGCATCTCGAACGCGCGCTGCGTCCACAGCGCCAGCGGCGCATCGGCGGGCGGCAGGGGCGTGGCCTTCATCGGCGTGGTCGGCATCAGCAGAAGGTCGTAGGAGGCCAGCACCTTGTTGTATTCCTCGCGCAACTGCCGCGACAGGTTCTGTGCCTTGGCATAGTAGCGCCCGCGCGTGTGCTTGAGGTGATACTGCCCCACGAACATCGAGATCTTGAGCGTGTCGGAAAGTTCATCCGCCCGGCTGCGCCAGTTGGAATGATAATCCAGCAGCGAGGTGGTATAGAGGCCTTCCCAACCGGTACCGAACCCGTTGCCCAGCATCATCTGGTTGGTCAGACCCTCCAGCCCGATGGGCGTCCAGATCGCGGGGCCGTGCAGGTGCCACGGGATCGAAATCTCGTCCACGGTGGCGCCAAGGCGGCGGAACATCTCGGCGCCGGCGCGGACGGATGAATCCACATCCCCCTCGGATTGGGGATGACCGAAACCTTCCTTGACGACCCCGATCCGCAGGCCCGACACACCCCGGCTGACCGAGGCGGTGTATTTGTCGGTGCGCACGTCATACTGGCGCGGGTCCAGCCCGTCGGCCCCGGCGATCACCTCGAGCATCAGGGCGTTGTCCATGACGGTCTGTGTCATCGGCCCGGTATGGTCGATCGTGGTCTCAATCGGCATGATCCCCGAATAGGGGACAAGACCATGGGTCGGTTTCATCCCGTAGACACCGCAGAAGGACGCGGGCATGCGGATCGATCCGCCCTGGTCGCCGCCGATGGCCATGTCGACCAGCCCCGCCCCCACCAGCGCGCCCGACCCCGAGGATGATCCACCCGCTGAATAGCCGTGCTTGTGCGGGTTGTGCACCGCGCCCGTGGCATTGGTATGGCTGCCGCCCGAGAGGCAGAAATATTCGCAATGCGCCTTGCCCACGATGGTCGCCCCCGCATCCAGCAGGCGCGTCACGATGGTGGCGTCGATATCGGGTGTATATCCCTTGAGGGTGGAGGCGCCGTTCATCATCGGCACCCCGGCAAGGCAGACGTTATCCTTGAGCGCGATGGTCCGCCCCAGCAAAGGCCCGCGCGGCGCGCCCTTGATCTCGGTCTTCACGTACCATGCGTTCATCGGGTTCTCGTCCGGCGTCGGCCGGTAACCCGAGGTTCGCGGATAAAGAACCGGGGGCAGGTAATCGGGCAGCGCGTCCACGATGTCATAGGCGTCAAGCGTGCCCTGCATCACATCCAGGAATTCCTGAACCCGCTCATCCGACATGTTCATGCCCAGTTCGGCCACGATGGCCTTCATCTGCGACAGGGTTGGGCGCTGGACGGTCATGTAAGACATCCTTTCTTGCAAGGGTGCGGGGGCGGCGGGTCTGTGGGCAGGCGTGGATGCGCCGGGTCGCGGCGACGTGGCGGATGCGCCGGGTCGCGGCGCCGGGGCTGGCGGCGGTGCGGCCGGGCTGGACTTGTCCCGCGAAAAGGCCGCCATACCGCCAGTTGCGGGCTTGGCCGATTTGCCGCCCCCCGCCCCCAGGCCGGTGAATTCCTCAATCAGGGCGGGATCAGCGGCCTCCGAGCCCGACACCTCGCCCATGATCTTGCCCTTCTGGATCAGCAGCACGCGATCCGACAGGGCGGTGATGAAATCAAGGCTCTGCTCGACCAGAACGATGCTCAGCCCCTCGCGGCGGTTGAGTTCCTTCAGAAGGTCGATGATCTCGTCGATGATCGAGGGCTGGATTCCTTCCGTCGGCTCGTCCAGCAGGATCAGGTCCGGCTCGGACACAAGGCAGCGGGCCAGTGCAAGCAATTGCTGCTCGCCCCCCGACAGCGCGCCGCCGTCCCGTTCCAGCAGGCGTTCAAGACGCGGGAAATCCGCCAGCACCCGGTCGATGGCGCTGTCCTCGTCCAGATCATGGGCCGCGATCCCCATGCGCAGGTTGTCGCGCACGCTGAGATTGGGGAAAATCCCCCTGCCCTGCGGCACATAGCCGATGCCAAGCTGCGCGCGCCCCGATGACCGCTGGCGCCCGATATCCTGTCCGTCGAAAGTCATGCTTCCGCCCGAGGCCGGGATGATCCCCATCAGTGTCTTGAGCAGCGTGGACTTGCCCATGCCGTTATGGCCAAGGATGCCCAGGATCTCGCCATCGTTCACCGACAGGTCGATGCCATGCAGAACGGGCACGCGGCCATAACCGGCGCGCAGCCCCGAAATCTTCAACAGCGCGCTCATGCCCGATGCCCCAGATAGACTTCGCGGGCGCGCTTGTCGGCGGAAATCGCCTCCATCGTGTCCTGCATCAGGATGCGTCCTTCATGAAACAGCGTCACAGTGCGCGAGATCATGCGGATGAACTGCATGTCATGCTCCACCACGATCAGGGCCGAGGTCTTGTTGATCTCCTCGATCAACTCGGCGGTTCTGTAGGTTTCCTCGTGGGTCATGCCGGCGGCGGGTTCGTCCAGCAGCACCAGCCATGGCTCTGCCGCCACCACCATGCCCAGTTCGACCCACTGACGCTGCCCATGCGCCAGCCGCCCCACCAGGGTGCGGCGGATATCGCCCAGCTTCAGACGCTCGATGGTTTCGGCCGTCAGCACCCGGGCGCGCGCATCGCCATGCCAGCGCCGCGCAGACAACCAGATGTTTTCCTCGGCGCTCAACCCGTCGAAGACATTGGGCACCTGCGTCTTGATGCCGACGCCAAGGCTTGCCACCTGAAAGGGTTCGGCGCCCGTCATCTCCTGCCCGCGGATCAGCACCTCGCCCGAGGTGGGCACAAGCTGCCCCGTCAGGCATTTGAAAAAGGTCGATTTGCCCGCGCCATTGGGCCCGATCAGGCAGCGCAATTCCCGGTCGAACAGGGTGAAATCCACTTGGTCCACCGCGCGCACACCACCGAAATGCATGCACAGGTCACGGGTCTCGACCACCACATCGCCGCGTTGCCGTGTCATTGCGTGCCCTCCGCCCGGCTGCCGCGCCGCCGCCGCGCCCGCGTGGGCGCCTTCTTGCGGCGCGCGTTGACCCAGTCGATGATCGTGGGGGCGACGCCCTTGGGCACCAGCAGCACGAAGATGATCAGGATCACACCCAGCACAAGGTTGTTGTTCAGAACGGTCTGCCCGCCAAGCGCCGAGGTCAGGTAGAACAGCGCGAAGGTGGCGCCCACCGGCCCGATCAGGGTGCCGCGTCCGCCCACGATCACCCAGATGATCGTCAACGCCGCATTGTACAGGTTGAACACATCCGGGGTGATCCGCCCCACGCCGTTGCAGAACAGAACGCCCCCGATGGCCGCGATCCCAGCGCCGATGGTGAAGATGCCCAGCTTGTAGGCGCGAATGTCATAGCCCAGAAGTTCGGCGCGCAGCTCGTTCTCGCGGATTGCCACGCAGACGCGTCCGAACTTGGTGTTCACCAGCCAGCCCGCGAAGACATAACACAGGATCAGCGCGGCCATCGCCACATAGAAGACCTGTTCTGGAAACAGAAAGGACGTCGGGTTCCACGGCAGGTTGATGGGTGGCGAGGATACGCCGTTGAAGCCGCCCAGCAGCGCATTGCCGATCTTGTATTCCGGCCCCGATGTGCGCCGGATCAGCGAGAAGAAGATCAGCGTCACGGTCAGGGTGATCACGCCCAGGTAGACGTCGGACACCCGCCCATAGAATATGAAATACCCAAGGGCCGCGGCAAAGGCCGAGGTGACCAGCACCGCCATCAGGATCGCCCAGGTCGATCCGCCGAAGTTGATCGCCGAGATGGTGTAGACATAGGCGCCCAGCCCGAAGAAGGCGACCTGCCCGAAGCACAGGATGCCGCCATAGCCCCAGATCAGCGCGAGGCTCAGCGCCAGCACGGCAAGCGCGATGGCCGTTGTCAGGTTGATGATGGTGAAAAGCTGCAGCACGCTGGGGGCTGCGAACATGAAGATCACACCCAGCAGGGCATAGACGAAGGTCGGGCGCATCTGGCGCAACATGCCGCTGTTCATAGCGATTTCCGGAAGAAGCGGCCGGTGATCCCGCGCGGCATCAGGCGCAGCAGGATGATGGCGGCCAGAAGAAGCGCGATCTCACCGAAGGTGGATCCCGCGATGAACGAGAAGACGCCGTTGATCCCGCCCAGCAGGATCGAGCCTGCGGTGGTGCCCGCAAGGATCGCCGATCCGCCCGAGATCACGGTGATGAAGGCCTTGGCGATATAGGTGGCCCCGATCGTGGGCAGAACGCCCGTCATCGGCGCCAGCAACCCGCCCGCAAGGCCGGACACGGCCGCGCCCAGCCCGAAGGTGATCATGTAGATCCGGCTGGTCGACACCCCCAGCGCCGAGGCCATCTCGGCATTCTGCATGGTGCCGCGCGCCAGCAGGCCCAGCTTGGTGAACCGCAGCGTCAGCCAGACCCCGAACAGCAGCACGATGGTCACGACGACAAGGAACAGCTCGTAACCGGATGCGGAATAATCCCCGATCCGCACCACGCCAAGCGGTGGCGACACCGTGGTTCCGGTCGAGGCCCCGAAGATCGAGGTGACGATCCCCACCAGCAGCAGCGACAGGCCCCATGTGGCCAGCAATGTGTCCACCATGCGCCCGTAAAGCCAGCGGATCAGCAGGCGTTCGACGATCACGCCGATGATCCCGACCACCAGCGGCGCGAGGATCAGCATGGAGACCCAGATGTTGATCCCGGCATTGGTGGCCACGACAACCGTATAGCCGCCCAGCATCAGGAATTCGCCATGCGCAAGGTTGATGACCCGCATCATGCCGAAGATGATCGCCAGACCGAGGCTGATCAGCGCGAGGTTCGAGATCACATAGATCAGCTGGAACAGGACGGCGACGACAAGATCCACGTAAGGCGCTCCGAGGCAAGGGGGTCCGGCCCGAAGGCCGGACCCGCATTGTGTTATTCGATCCCGGCTGCAGCCAGACCGTTTTCGAACAGGAAGGTGGACTGATCGGGATTGGCCACCAGATCACAGACAAGCTGCGTATCCGCAGGGGGCTGGGCCTCGTAGCTTTCCACGATATTCCACTTCTGGTCCTTCAAATCGCCGATATAGACGTTCATGTTGCAATGGTTGGTCTGCGGATCGACCGCCACGGCGCCAGAGGGTCCGTTGTAGGACAGCCCCGAGCGCAGCGCCTCGATCACCGGGTCGCGGTCGGGCGTGCCGGCCATCTTCACCGCCTCAGCCCAGAGCATCGCGCCCTCATAGGACCGCACGGCCAGTTCGTTCATCACCGGACGACCCGCGCCAAGACGCGCCTCGAGCCGCGCGAGGAACTCGGTGTTGGTCGGGTTGTTCGCGCCCTCGAAGTAGGAATAGGACGCGATGATGCCGTCGCCTTCCTCGGCCGAGATCAGGGTCTGCTCGTTGCCCACGCCGAAGGTGGTCGAGGCGATCGGGATTTCCTTGTTCATGCCCGCTGCAGCATACTGGCGGTAGAAGGACACATGCGCGCCGCCGACCAGGGCCGAGATCACGAAATCGGGCTTTGCCGTCTGGATCTTGTTGATGGTCGGGCCGAAGTTGGTGACATCCAGCGGGAAGAATTCCACATCCAGCGTCTCGCCGCCGTTTTCCTTGACGAAGCGCTGCATCCACTGCGCGGTGATCTGACCATAGTTGTAGTCAGCCGCGACGATGTAGACCTTCTTGCCCCATTTGTTCATCGCATAGGGCACGACCTTGGCCACGGTCTGCGCCGGGGTCGATCCGGTGCAGAAGGTGTTGTAGTCGCACACACCGCCCTCGTACTGGGTGTTGTAGAAATAGAGGGTCTTGAAGCGCGCCAGCGTCGGGCGGATCGCCTCGCGGCTGGCCGAGGTGATGCCGGCATGAACGGTATGGGCCCGGTCGCCTGCGGCGGCCTGGGTGGCATACTGGGTGTAGAACTGGATCGTCGACTGGGCGTCATACAGTTTCAGTTCAACCTCGCGGCCCAGAAGGCCACCGGCGGCATTGATGTCGTCGATCGCCATCTTGGTGGTCTCGGCCATCGGTGCGCCATAGATGTCGAGGCCCCCCGAAAGGTCAAGGATCGAGGCGAAGATGATCTTGTCGCTACCCTGCGCGCGCCCGATGATCGGGGCCGATGACAGGGCCAGTGCGGAAGATCCGGCAAGAAAACTCCTACGCGAAAAAGTCATGGCAGTCTCTCCTGTTGGGGTTGTGACGGATGCAGTCTGCGTTGCACGCCCTTGATCGCATCAGTCCTTGGTGTCGGACGTTTTGCCGTCCGTTTTCGTGGCGCGGGATGACCCGCTGCTGCGGCGGTCCAGTTGCGAGGTCACGCCGCGCACACCGTCCCCGATGTTCATGCCGACTTCCTCGCCCAACCGCTGCACGGCCGGAAGCTGGAGCGCCATCGACAGCACACCATCGACCAGCTGGTTGACCGTGCTGCCATCGCCGCCACCGCCCTCGCCGCCCGAGCCGCCCGAATGGCCCATGCCGGTGATGTGGTTGATGCGGATGCTTTCGATCTTCTCGGCGGGCTTGAGCATGCGCTCGACCACTTCGGGAAGGGTGCGGATGCGCGCCTCGTCCAGCTTCATCGCCATCAGTTCGCTGCTTTGGGCGTTCTCGGCCTCGATCACGGCGGCGCGGCCCTTGGCCTCGGCCATCAGTTTTGCCTTCTGCGCCTCGGCACGATCCAGCATGGCCTTGGCCTCTGCCTCGGCCATGGCCAGCATCGTACCCACTTCGGACCGCACGCGGGTATCGTCCACCTCGGCCTGTTCGGTGGCGCGGATCAGCGCCAGCACCTTTTCGCGGTCGGCTGCGGCCTGTTCGCGGATGGTGCGCACCTTCTCTTCGGCCTCGGCCCCGGCGGCGGTGGCGGCAATCGCCTCGGCCTCGGCATGGGCTTCCTCGACACGTTTGGCGGCAAGGCGCACGGCATTCTCGGTCTTGGCAAGGGCGGTCGCCAGTTCGGCGGCAAGGCTTTGCTCGCGCAGTTCGCGATCCTTGCTGATCTCGGTCAGACGGACCTCGCGCTCACGGGCGATGCGCGCGGCCTCGCGCCGCTTTTCGGATGTCGCCTGTTCCTCGGCGGTTTCCGCCATCGAGCGCGAGCGCGCAATCTCGATCTCGCGCTGCTGGGTGATCATCGCCTCTTCTTCCTCGCGGCTGATCGTCAGCTTGCGCTTGGTGGCATCCAGCTGGCTTTGGCGCACGGCCACTTCGGCATCGGCTTCGATGACGGCGCGTTCCTTCTTGTTGACCGCGATGATCTCGGCCAGGCGCCGCATCCCCAGCGCGTTGAAGGCGTTGTTTTCATCCAGCGCATGAAACGGCGTCTGGTCGATCCGGGTCAGCGAGACCGATTCCAGCAGCAGACCGTTCTGTGCCAGGTTGTCGGTCAGGATCCCGGACACCTCGCGGGCATAGCCGGCGCGATTGTCCTGCAATTCGTCCATCGTGTAGCGCGCGGCAACCGACAGCATCGCATCGACCAGCTTGCCCTCAAGGGTTTCGGCCAGATCGGCCGAGCGGAAGGATTTGCCCGCCAGCGCCTGCGCGGCTGTTGCCACGCCTTCGGCACTGGCCCGGACACGGACATAGAACTCAGCGCCGACATCGACGCGCAGACGGTCCTTCGTGATGATGGATTTCGGCCCCAACCGCTCGATCTCGAGCTTGGTGGTGCGCATGTTCACTTCCGAGACCTTGTGCAGGAAGGGCAGCGCAAGACAGCCCCCGTCCAGCACGACCCTTTGCCCACCGGCACCGGTCCGCACCAGGCTGACCTCTCGCGTGGCCTTGCGGTAGTAGCGGTTCAGGAAAAGGATCACCAGGATCGCCAGGACAATCACAACGATCAAAGTCACGAATACCGTCATTCCGTCATCTCCAGTGCCTTGCGCAGGGGCGGGCCCGGCGGGCGTTCCCAACGATCTTGATCTTCGATCAGAGACTTGGGCAAACATATGTTTGTTCAGTTACCGAACGTAGGCCTATGATGAAAAACCTGTCAACACTCATGAACGGGATTGTTTGACGCTACGGCAATCAGAACCGCGCTGGCAAGCATCGTCTAAGCCGGTTCCTGCCTCTGAAAATGGCGAAATCTGACCCATCGATGCCCGCGCCAGCCTTGAAAAAACGTTTGCAGGGTAACAAAAACCCCTTGCTTTGCTGGGGTCTCAAGGGGCTTTCAGGCGAGGGATCGGGCGATCACATCCAGACCGATCTTAAGAGAGTCCACCATATCGTCCAGATGCATCGAGGCCAAATCCGCACGCTGATGCATTTCAAGACGGCCCTCGTCTGCCACTTCGTTAAGCAGCTCTGCCACCTGCGCGGGCAGATAAGGAAGATGAATGAAGCCGCAAATTGTATCTGGGTGATTCCGTGCGCAATGGTGCAGCGCGATATAGGTGGTGGCATTGCACAGATAGGTGCCGGCACTGCCCGATTGGCGGCATGGCCGCCCGGCGGACCGGATCGCGGCCTGCATCGCATCGGCGGGCAGGCTGGTCAGGTAACCATCCGGCCCGTCATCGACCACCTTGCCGTTCTGGCGATGTCCGGCATTGTCCGGCAGTTCGAACCAGGACCAGTTCGCGGCCATCCTTTCGATCCTTATCATCGGCTCGCCCGGCCAAAGACCAAGTGACACGACCGCACGGGGGCGCAAGGCATCGATCATCGCCGGAAGATCGCGCCTGACCTGGTGGAAGTCGACGGCAAGGCCCTGCCCGCGCACCGCCATGCCGCCGATCGTCATCCCGTTCAGCGCCGATGCGACCTGTTCGGACGGGTTGGCGCTGCGGCCCGCATAGCTTTGAAAACCGGTAACGAGGATCATGGCCTTCTCCTGTCGCAGGGGCGGCATCGCCTGCTTCGTTTGCGATGCGGCATGTCGGGCAATCCTGACGGCATTCATCCGCTTCAGGCAAGCCCCCAGCCCCTGACACTATCCCTGACGGCGGCTGCGGCGGGCAGTTGCCCTAAGGTGTTGTAAATATATTTGACAAGCAAAGCGTCCTCTGTTGGAGTGCAGCCATTGGGCAAGGCCGGGAGGAGACTGGCCGTCCAGAAAAGCAATCCCGCGCTGGCCTTGCCATGCTCGCGGAGACGATGCGCTTACAGGGAGGAACCGATGCGTAGAATTCTTTTGACCGGTGCGGTCGCAATGGCGGCTGTGGCCGGACAGGCCAATGCACAGCAGATCAAGATCATGACCGGCCCGCAGGGCGGTTCTTGGTACCCGCTTGGCGGCGCGATTCAGTCGATGCTGTCGGATGACGGAATCGGCGTTCAGGTGCTGCCGGGCGGCGGTGTCGCCAACGCGCAAGGCGTTCAGGGCGGCCAGACCGACCTTGCCTTCGGCAACTCGATTTCGGTCGTGGACGCGCTGGAAGGCCGTGCGCCCTTCGAAGGCAAGGCAGACAACATCTGCCTGATGGCCACGCTCTATCCGCAGTATTTCCAGATGGCCGCCCCCAAGGACAGCGGCATCGCCTCGGTCGATGACCTGAAGGGCAAGCGCATCGTCACCCAGCCGGTGGGCAATACCGCCGAACAGGTGATGCGCGCGATCCTGACGACCGCCGGCACCAGCTACGAGGACATGCGCAGCGTCGATTACGTCTCCTATTCGGATGGCGTGGGGCTTGTGCAGGACGGCAATGCCGACATGTTCAGCGCGGGCACGACCGCGCCGGCCTCGGCGATCATGGACCTTGCGAACTCGACCGAGATCACGATGATCCCGCTGACCGAAGAGTTCATCGGCAAGATGCGTGACACCATCAACCCCGGCTATGCCTCGCTGACCATCGCGGCGGGCACCTATCCCGGTCAGGACGCCGACGTGACGGCCGTGGGCTACATGACCCAGCTGATCGGCCGCTGCGATCTGGACGATGCCGTGGTGACCGCCCTGATGACCAACCTTTGGGAATCGCGCGGCGATCTGGCCACGATCAGCGCCGCGATGCGCGACATCACCCTCGAGAAGATGATGGATCCGGGTGGTGTGCCGCTGCACGCAGCGGCCAAGGCCTTCTACGAGGCGAACGCGGGCAAGTAAGCCCGGTCCCTTGGCGGGCCGCCACGCGCGGCCCGTCCCTACCCCTTTTTCTGGCGGATGAACGCGATGCAGGCACTTGATGTCTGGCTCCGGCGCCTGACCGTTGCGGTCGCGGTGTCGATGAGCCTTTTTCACCTTTACGTGGCCTGGTTCGGCCCCCCGAACGCCTTCACCTTGCGCGCGACCCATTTCGGCTTTGCGATGGCGCTGGCCTATCTTGCGCTGCCGATGACCGCGGCGCGCCGCGGCAAGGCACCGGGTTTCATCGATATCGCCTTCGTCTGCGCGGCCCTTGCCGCCGCCAGCTATCCGCTGATCAACCAGACCTATTTCAACACGCGCATGGCCTATGTCGGCCCGGTCTCGGTGATGGACCAGGTCTTTGCGGTGATGATGATGGTCACCATCCTCGAGGCGACGCGGCGCGCGATCGGCTTCATCCTGCCGCTGACCGCGCTGATCTTCCTGTCCTACCAGGTGTTCTTCACCCAGGCTGACCTCGTGCGGCTGCTGGAATACCAGTACATGACCACCGATGCGCTGTTCGGCGTCCCGGCACAGGTCTCGGCCACCTATGTGGTGCTGTTCGTGATCTTCGGCGCGATGGCCGAACGCTTCGGCATCGGCAAGCTGTTCATGGATTTCGCGCTGGCCCTGACAGGCCATGCGGCGGGCGGCCCGGCCAAGGTGGCCGTTGTGACCTCGGGCCTTTTCGGCTCGGTCTCGGGTTCGGCCGTGGCCAACGTGATGACCACCGGCACGTTTTCGATCCCGCTGATGAAACGCATCGGGTATCGCCCGCAATTCGCCGGCGCTGTCGAGGCCGTGGCCTCGACCGGCGGGCAGATCATGCCGCCCATCATGGGGGCCGCCGCCTTCGTGATGGCCGAGTTCATGGGCGTCAGCTACCTGACGGTCGCAGGCTATGCGCTGCTGCCGGCGCTGCTCTACTTCCTTGCCGTCTTCCTTGCCGTGCATTTCGAGGCGCGCAAGCGCGGCATGAAGGGCCTGCCCAAGGCTGATCTTCCCCGTGTCGGCAAGGTCCTCAAGGACGAGGGGCATCTGTTCCTGCCGCTGGTGGTGATCATCGGAATGCTGATGAGCGGCTATTCTGCCCCCTTCTCGGCGCTCTGCGGGATCTTGTCGATCCTGCCGGTGGTGCTGATGCGCAAGACCACCCGCCACGAGGTGACGCTGCCAAAGGTGATCGAGGCGCTTGAATCCGGTGCCGTCAATTCGGTCGCGGTGGCGCTGGCCTGCGCCACGGCGGGTATCGTGATCGGCGTGATCGCGCAGACCGGCCTGGGTCTGACCTTTACCGGCCTGGTCAAGGCGGCGGCGGGCCAGCAGCTGATCTTCGCGCTGATCCTGACGATGATCGCGGGCATCGTGCTGGGCATGGGCATGCCCACCACCCCCGCCTATATCGTGCAGGTGGCGCTTCTGGTGCCGGCGCTGGTCAACATGGGCGTGTCGATCCCGGCAGCGCACATGTTCGTCTTCTACTACGCGATCCTGTCGGCCATCACACCACCCGTGGCCATCGCGGTCTATGCCGCCTGCGGCATCGCGCAATCCCCGGTCATGGCGACATCCTGGATGGCGGTGCGGCTGGGGCTGACAGGCTACATCATCCCCTTCATGTTCGTCTTCGGCCCCTCGCTGCTGATGATCGGCACCTGGACCGAGATCGTGCTGACCGCTTTCAGCGCCACGATGGGGGTGACATTCCTTGCGGCGGGTCTGGCCGGGTTCCTGTTGCGCCCCACCGGATGGCTGGCGCGGACCCTGCTGGTGGCGGCGGCGCTGACGCTGATCAATCCGGGGCTTCTGACCGATGTGATCGGCCTTGCGCTGGCGCTTCTGGCCCTGCTGATCAACTCGCGCGAACGCTCGGACGCCTGGGACGAGGAAGCGGATGCCCCCCGCGTCAGCCTTGCCGAAACCCTCAAGGCCGAGGCCGCGCAACGCGCCAAGCGCTAACCGGCAAGACGCTGTCCAAAACGACAAAGCCGGAGGGTCTCCCCTCCGGCTTTTTTCGTGGCGTCAGGGCCGCGTGTGAAACGCCCTCAGCGCCCTTTTTCCTTGCGCCAGGCGGCGAAGGTCTCGGCATGTTCGGGCCTGGTACCGGGATAAAGCCCGATGATCGAGGCACCGGCCTTGACCTGTTCGACGACGAAATCCTCGTAGACCGTCATCTCGGCGGCTTCGGCTGCCACCTCGGCGGCGATGTCCTGCGGGATCACGATGACGCAATCGGCATCCCCCACGATGATGTCGCCGGGAAAGACCGGCGCATCGCCGCATCCGATAGGCACGTTCAGATCCAGCGCCTCGTGCAGCGTCAGGTTCGTGGGGCTGGAAGGGCGCGCGTGATAGGCGGGGATGTCCAGACCGCCGATATCCTGCGCGTCGCGGAAACCGCCATCCGTGACAACGCCAGCGGCACCGCGCATCATCAGCCGGGTGACAAGGATATCGCCCGCCGATGCCGCGCGCGGGTCCTTGCGGCTGTCCATCACCAGAACGGCACCCGCAGGGCAGGTATCGACGGCCACACGCTGCGGATGGTCGGCATTGCGGAACACCGCGATGCCGTTGCGATCCTCGCGCGCGGGGATATAGCGCAGGGTCACCGCAGGCCCCACCATGTTGCGCCCCTTGGGCGCCACCGGATGCACGCCCTGGATCACCTGGCTGCGCAATCCGCGCTTGTAAAGCACCGTCGCCAGCGTGGCGACGGAGACACCCATCAAAGTCTCGCGCAGGGTCTCGTCCATCACGTTCATCCTTCTTGCAGTTCGGCGGGCAGCAGCGCGCCCGGCATGTTCTGATAGGCGACAGGCCGCAGGAACCGGCGGATCGCCATGGTGCCCACGCTTGTCGCGCCGAAATTCGTGCTGGCGGGATAGGGCCCGCCATGCACCATGGCATCGCAGACCTCGACCCCCGTGGGATAGCCATTGGCCAGCACCCGGCCCGCCTTGCGCTCCAGCACCGGCATCAGGCGGCGCGCAAGCTCTGTGTCGTCCGCATCCATGTGCAGGGTGCAGGTCAACTGCCCCTCCAGCGCGCGGGCGATCTCGATCATCTGGGCGGTATCGCGGACGGTGATCAGGATACCCAAGGGGCCGAAGACCTCGTGATGCAGGGCCGGATTGGCCTGCCAGTCATCGCCGGTCACGCGCAGCAGCACCGGCAGCGCGGCGCTCCCCTCGGCGGCGCCCGCCGTCAGGGTCTGCACACCCGGTGCCTCGCAGGCGGCCTTGCAGCCCGCCCGGTAAGCCTCGGCGATGCCACCGGTCAGCATGGTCTGGGCGGCCACCTGCCCCAGGGCCGCACAGGCCGTATCGGCAAAGCGCTCAGCATCGGGACCGGCGACGGCGATGACCACGCCAGGATTGGTGCAGAACTGACCTGCCCCCATGGTCAGGCTTGCGGCCCAGCCCTGTGCGATGCCCTCCGCCCGCGCGGCCATGGCGGCGGGCAGCAGGAACATCGGGTTGATGCTGCCCAGCTCGCCGAAGAACGGGATAGGCTCGGGCCGCCCGGCGCAGAGATCGAACAAGGCCCGCCCCCCGCGCAGACTGCCGGTAAAGCCCACGGCGCGGATCAGCGGATGCGTGACCAGCGCCTGGCCCACCGCATTGCCGCCCCCTTGCAGCAGCGAGAACACGCCCGCGGGCATCCCGCAGCCTGTGATCGCCGCATGAAACGCCTCGGCCACGATCTCGGCGGTGCCGGGATGGGCCTGATGACCGCGCAGCACAACGGGACATCCCGCCGCCAGCGCTGATGCCGTGTCGCCCCCGGCGGTCGAAAAGGCCAGCGGAAAGTTAGACGCGCCGAACACCGCGACCGGCCCCAGCGGGCGCTGGATCATGCGGATCTCCGGGCGCGGCAAGGGCTGCCGGTCGGGCAGCGCCGGATCGATGCGGATATCAAGATGGTCATCCTTCAGGATATGGCTCGCGAACAGGCGCAACTGTCCCGTGGTGCGCCCGCGCTCGCCTTCGATGCGCGCCTGGGGCAAGCCGCTTTCCTGGCAGGCGATCGCGGTGATCGCCGCCGCGCGGGCCTCGATCTCGTCGGCGATGGCATTCAGGAACGCGGCGCGATCCACGCGGGTTGTCTGCCCATAGGTCCAGAAGGCATCCTCGGCGGCGCGGCAGGCCTGATCGACCAGCGCGGGCGTCGCCTCGGAGAACGCGTGGGCCGGTCCATGCGCCGGGTCAGAGCGGAACGTCACCGCACCGGCGATCCAGTCGCCTGCGATCAGGTGGCGTCCGTGGGGAATGAAAGTCATGTTGCAGGTCCTTCAGGTCAGGTTGTTTTCGCGCAGGAACCGGTCCAGTTGCGCGGATTGTGCGTCGGTCAGGGGCCAGGCCGATGGCGGGCGCGTCGGCCCGCAGTCCTGCCCCATCGCGGCAAGTGCGGCCTTGACGCCGGTCACGTTGGTGCCGTTCATTTCGGCGGCGCGGATATCCTCGAAGGCCTTCATGCCTGCGATCAG
The DNA here is from genome assembly GCA_001650895.1 of Rhodobacteraceae bacterium EhC02. Taxonomy (GTDB): domain Bacteria; phylum Pseudomonadota; class Alphaproteobacteria; order Rhodobacterales; family Rhodobacteraceae; genus Seohaeicola. The sequence continues at coordinate 76,819 of LXYH01000059.1, read as the reverse complement.
CGCATTGGCGCGGGCGAAGTCCCCCGCCTCAAGTGCTGCATGGATCGCCATCGACCGTTCCGGCCAGACATTGATCAACCCCGAGGTAAAGCCCCGCGCCCCCACCGCATAGAAGGCGGGCGCCCAGATCTCGGCAAGGCCGCCAACCCAGACGATCCCCGGATCACAGGCGGCTTTCGCCTCGGCCAGGCGCATCGGATTGGGCGTGGCCCATTTGACGCCGCGCACACCGGGCACCGCGCAGAGTGCGGCAATGGCATCGGTGCCGATCGCGTCATTGCGCAGGTAAAGCATCATCGGCAACCCGCCGGACGCGTCGTTGATCGCATGCAGATAGTCCACGATCCCGCGCGGGGCCACGAAGGGATCGGGCGGCTGATGCACCATCAGCGCCGCCGCCCCGGCATCCGCCGACACCCGCGCCAGACGGCAGGCATCGCGGATGCCGCGCCCGATACCGGCCAGAACGGGCGCACGGTCACCGACCATCCCCACGACCGTCGCCGCCATGGCGCAGGCCTCATCCGTTGTCAGCGCATAGAATTCGCCCGTGTTGCCGTTGACCACGGGGATATGCATCCCTGCCCCCAGCGCGCGGTCGATGATCGGCTCCAGCCGATCCGGCGCGATCTCGCCTTGCGAGTCATAGGGGGTGACGAGGATGCCCGAGATGCCGGTCAAGGCGATGTCAAGATCATGTCCCATCAGAAGATGTCCGGCTCGCCCGCGGCGGGGCCATGTGCGCGTGTCAGGTAGTCGAAATCGCAGCCCGTATCGGCCTGCCCCACGTGTTTCGAGAACATGTAGCCCCAGCCACGCTGATACCTCGGTTCCGGCGGGGTCCATGCGGCGCGGCGCGCCTCCAGCTCGGCCTCGGGCACCAGCATGTCCAGACGCCGCGCGGCCAGATCCAGCCGCACGGTATCGCCGGTCTTGAGCAGGGCCAGCGGCCCGCCGATGAACGCCTCGGGGGCGACATGCAGCACGCAGGCGCCATAGGATGTGCCCGACATCCGCGCGTCCGAAATCCGCAGCATGTCGCGATGCCCCTGTTTCAGAAGCGCCTTGGGAATGGGCAGCATCCCCCATTCGGGAAAGCCCGGCCCCCCCAGCGGCCCCGCGTTGCGCAGCACCATGACATGATCCGGCGTCACCTCGAGGGTTTCGTCATCCACCGCCTTCTTCATCTGCGCGTAGCTGTCGAAGACCAGCGCCGGGCCTTCATGGGTATAGAATTTCGGATCGCAGGCGGCGGGCTTGATCACCGCGCCATCGGGGCACAGGTTGCCGCGCAGCACCGCCAGCGACCCCTCGGCATAGACCGGGTTCGACAGCGGGCGGATCACGTCGTCGTTGTAGACCTGCGCGGCGGCGATATTCTCGCCCACCGTGGTGCCTGCCACCGTCATGCAGGACAGATCCAGCCGGTCCGATATCTGCTTCATCATCGCCAGCAAACCGCCCGCGTAATAGAAATCCTCCATCAGGTAATCGCTGCCCGAGGGGCGGATATTGGCCAGCAAGGGCGTCACGCGCCCCAGCGCATCCAGATCGTCAAGGCTCAGATCGACACCCGCCCGCCGCGCCATGGCGATCAGATGCACCACCGCATTGGTGGAACAGCCCGTCGCCATCGCCACGATTGCGGCATTGCGCACGGCGGCGGGGGTCACGATCCGGTCGGGCGTCAGATCCTCCCAGACCATGTCGACGATGCGCCGCCCGCTGCCGCTGGCCATGCGGCCGTGGTTGCTGTCGACGGCGGGGATCGACGAGGCACCGGGCAGCGTCAGGCCCAGCGAATCCGCGATGGCGGTCATCGTGCTGGCGGTTCCCATCGTCATGCAGACCCCGTGGCTGCGCGCGATCCCGCCCTGCACGCCGCGCCATTCCGCGTCCGAGATATTGCCCGCGCGTCGCTCGTCCCAGTATTTCCAGGCATCCGAGCCTGATCCCAGCACGCGCCCCGCGTAATTGCCGCGCAGCATCGGCCCCGCAGGCATGTAGATGAAGGGCACGCCCGCCGACAGCGCTCCCATGATCAGCGCGGGCGTGGTCTTGTCGCAGCCCCCCATCAGCACGACGCCGTCAAAGGGGTGCGAGCGGATCACCTCCTCGGTCTCCATCGCCAGCATGTTGCGATAGATCATCGAGGTGGGTTTGGTGAACTGCTCGTCCACCGACAGCACCGGCATCTCGACCGGAAAGCCCCCGGCCTGCAGAACACCGCGCTTCACCTCCTTGGCGCGTTCGGGAAAATGGCCGTGGCAGGAATTGATCTCGGACCATGTGTTCAGGACACCGATGATTGGCTTGCCCCGGAACTCTTCCTCGGCATAGCCGAGCTGCATCATGCGCGAGCGGTGGCCGAAGCTGCGCAGATCGTCCGGGGCGAACCATCGGGCAGATCGCAGTGTATCGGGGGTCTTGGTCATCGGAGGATCCTTCGGGACTTGGGGGCTGCGGGAATTGCGGCTATAGCGGTCAGGTCAAGGGCTGAGGAAACGGGAGGTTCCATGTCGCGCAATCGTCTGAAAACAGGTCTGGCCCAAAAGCGGCCCATGGCAGGGCTGTGGCTGTCGCTGGATGCACCCGCCGCCACGGAAATCGCCGCAGGCAGCGGCGCGGACTGGCTGCTGATCGACATGGAACATTCGCCCACGGGGCTGGATTCCGTCGTGCATCACCTGCGGGCGGCCATGGCGGGACCGGTCGAAGCCGTGGTGCGGGTGCCAAGCGCCGAACCCGTGACGGTCAAGCGGGTGCTGGATCTGGGCGCGCGCAGCCTGATGTTTCCGATGATCGACAGCGCCGGGGATGCGGCCCGCGCCGTCAGCTACACGCGCTATCCGCCGCACGGGATGCGCGGGCTGTCCATGACCACGCGGGCCAACAATTACGGGCGCGATCCGGGTTATCTGAAAGACCATGTCGCCGATCTTTGCGTGATCGTGCAGGTCGAAACCCCGCAGGCGGTGGCGGCCATCCCGCAGATCGCGGCTGTGCCGGGTGTGGATGCGATCTTTGTCGGCCCCGCCGATCTGTCGGCGGCCATGGGTCACCTGGGCGGCGCGCAACACCCCGATGCGCAGGCCATGATCGACCATGCCCGCAGCCTTGCCGCAGACGCAGGCAAGCCCATCGGCATCCTTGGCTTCGGCCCGGACCTGGCGCGCGGCTATTTCGCGCGCGGCTTCGATTTCGTGGCCGTGGCGGGCGACAGCTGGCTTCTGGCGCGGCAGATGGATGCCGTCATTGCCAGCCTCAAGGGCTGATCGCCTCATGCCCGCCGCTCCTGATCGGTGACGCGGCGGCGGGCCTGGACCAGATGATAGCTCATCAGCAGTTCCGCGCCCTCGGCGTCGCGGCTGCGGATCGCCTCGAGGATCTGGCGGTGTTCGTCCAGAACCGCCTCGATCCGCGCCTCGCTGCCCGCGCTGGTCAATTGTTGCGCCACCCCGATGGCCTGCAGCATCAGACCGCGCGTCGCGTTCAGCATGTCGCAGAAAATTTCGTTGCCGCTGGCTTCGGCCACGGCCATGTGAAAATCGAAATCGGCCTCGCGCACGGGTTTGCGGGCGCGCATCGTGTGTTCCATGTGATCCAGCGCCGCCTCGATCCGTTCGATGTCGCGCGGGGTGGCGCGCAGGGCGGCATGGCGGGCGGCGGCGGCCTCAAGCGACAGGCGCGCCTCCATGCAGCGCATCAACCCCGCCACGTCATCGGCGCGCGCATGTTCGATCAGGCCCTGTGGCGGGCGGCGGCGCACGAAACTGCCCACACCGTGCTGGGCCGCCACGATCCCGTCATCGCGCAACCGCGCCAGCGCTTCGCGCACCACGGGGCGCGACACCTCGAACCTTTCGCTGATCTGATGCTCGGACGGCAGCTTGTCGCCTTCGGCCAGCTGCCCCGAGGCGATCAGTTCAAGAATGCGGCCATAGATCTGGTCGGCCAGCGTCTCGCGCTTGCGGATCGTGGCGTTCAGCAGCGGATCCTCGGATTTGCCGGGCGGTGTCATCGCGAACATCCGATACGGACAGGTCTGGCAGTAACGAACATGGGCATTTCCGGCTGGTCTCCTCTCTCCGGGATGCAGCATGCACATCCCGGTGCATGTTGTAAACATTATTGACAACCCCAAGCCGTTCGGGCGAGACAGGGACAAGAACAGCAAGGAGCGGGCGATGACACAGGCCAATACTTCAACGGCGCGCACGGCGGGCAAGGCTCTTGTGGATCAGCTTCTGGTGCATGGGGCCGATACCGCCTTCTGCGTGCCGGGCGAAAGCTATCTCGAGGTGCTGGATGCGCTGCACGATGTTTCTGACCGCTTCACCCTGATCAACGCCCGCCACGAGGCCGGCGCCGCCAACATGGCCGAGGCTTACGGCAAGCTGACCGGCAAGCCCGGCATCGCCATGGTCACGCGCGGCCCCGGCGCCTGTCATGCCTGCATCGGGGTGCATATCGCCCAGCAGGACAGCACGCCGATGATCCTGCTGATCGGCCAGGTCGGGCGCGACATGATCGACCGCGAGGCGTTCCAGGAGGTCGATTACAAGCAGATGTTCGGCGGCCTTGCCAAATGGGTGGCCCAGATCGACAGCCCCGAACGGGTGCCCGAATACATGGCCCGCGCGTTTCGCGTGGCCACATCGGGCCGCCCCGGCCCGGTGGTTCTGGCCCTGCCCGAGGACATGCTGACCACAGCCGTCACCGTCGCGGATGCGCGCCCCTATAGCGTCACCCGCGCGCAGGTGACGCCAGCGCAGGTGACGCAGATCACCGATCTTCTGGCGCAGGCCGAACGCCCGATGCTGCTGCTGGGCGGCTCTGGCTGGACCGATGCCGCAGCGGATGCCATCCGTCGCTTTGCCGAAGGCAACCGCCTGCCGGTGACCACGTCGTTCCGGCGTCAGGACGCGATCGACAACCGCTCGGACAGCTACGTGGGCGAGTTCGGCACCGCCACCGCAGCAGCGCTGCACAAACGCATGGCCGAGGCCGACATGGTGCTGGTCCTGGGCGCGCGCCTGGGCGAGATGACCACGAAGGGCTATACCAACCTGACCCCGCCCGAGACCCGGCAACGCCTGATCCATGTGCATCCCGACCCCGACGAGATCGGCCGCGTCTATGGTCCCGAACTGGGGATTGCCGCCGATATGGAGGGACTGGCGCTGGCGCTGGGCGGTGTCGATCTGGCCCGGCAGAACAAATGGGGCGACTGGTGCGCCACGCTGCGCGGCGAATACATGGCCGATACCGCCCGTCCCGCCGATGGCGGCTGGGCGCTGGACATGGGACAGGCGCTTTGCGATATCCGCGATGCGCTGCCCGCCGACACGGTCATCACGCTGGACGCGGGCAATCACACCGGCTGGGCGCAGCGGTTCCTGCGCTTTGGCCGACCGGGGCGCGAGATCGGATCGACCTGCGGCTCCATGGGGTATTCGGTGCCCGCCGCCGTGGCTGCAAGCCTGCTCAATCCGGGGCGGCTGGTGTTGTCGATGGTGGGCGATGGCGGCTTCATGATGAGCGGGCAGGAACTGACGGTCGCCGCGCAATACGGGGCCACGCCCATCGTGCTTTTGTTCAATAACGGCATGTATGGCACGATCCGCATGCACCAGGAACGCGACCACCCGCTGCGGGTGTCGGGCACGGAACTCAAGACCCATGATTTCGTGCGCATGGCCGAAGGCTATGGCTGCCATGCCGAACGCGTGACCGCCACCGCCGATTTCGGCCCGGCGCTGGAGCGCGCCCGCGCCTCGGGGCGGCCTGCGGTGCTGGAACTGGTGACCGATCCCGAACAGATCACCTCGCGCACAACCATCGCCAAGCTGCGCGCCGCCGCCGGCGTCAAGGCATGACCCTGCCCGCCGATCTTCTGGCGGATCTGCGCGCGGCGGTGGGGGATGCCCATGTCTGGACCGATCCCGCGCGCCTTGCCCCGCACGAGGTCGAGGATCGCGGCCGCTGGAAGGGTCATGCGCTGGCCGTGGTGCGCCCCGCCAGCACCGATGAGGTATCCGCCGTGGTCCGCCTCTGCCATGCCGCGCGCGTGCCCATGGTGCCCCAGGGCGGCAACACTGGGTTGGTCGGCGGCGGCGTGCCTGACGGGGCCGTGGTGATCGCCATGGGCCGGATGAACCGGATCCGCGCGGTCGATCCGCTGAACGCCACCCTCACGGTCGAGGCGGGTTGCACCCTAGCCGCGATCCAGACGGCCGCCGATGACGCGGGCCAGCTTTTCCCGCTGTCGCTCGCCTCGCAAGGGACCTGCCAGATCGGCGGGAACCTGTCGACCAACGCGGGCGGCACCGCAGTGCTGCGCTATGGCACCACGCGCGACCTTGTGCTGGGCATCGAGGCGGTTCTGCCTTCGGGCGAGGTGCTGAACACCCTCAGCGCGCTGCGCAAGGACAACACGGGCTACGCGCTGCGCGACCTGATGATCGGGGCCGAAGGCACGCTGGGCATCATCACCGCGGCCGTGCTGCGTCTGTTCCCGCGCCCCGCCGCGACCGTAACGGCCATGGCCGCCTGCGCGGGGCCCGAACAGGCGCTGGCGATCTTCGACATCCTGCGCGCCCGCTGCGGCGACAGCCTTGGCGCCTTCGAATACATCGAACGTTTCGGCATCCAGATGGTGCTGGATCACCTGCCCGGCGCGCGCGATCCGCTGGCGGACCCGCATCCGACCTATGTGCTGATCGAACTCACCTCGCCCGACCCCGGCGCCGGGCTCGAGGCGCGCATGGAACGCGCGCTGGCGCAGGCGATGGAGGACGGGCTGATCCCGGATGCGGTCATAGCCACGTCGCAGACCCAGTCGCAGGCGCTCTGGTCCTTGCGCGAAGCGATGTCCGACATGCAGAAACACGCCGGTGCCTCGATCAAGCATGACGTGGCTGTGCCCGTCTCGCGGGTGGCGGAATTCATCACCCGTGGCATCGCGGCCTGCCGGGCGCATATGCCCGATGTGCGCCCCTGCCCCTTCGGCCATTTCGGCGACGGCAATATCCATTTCAACCTGACCCGCCCCGCGACCATGACGGATGCCGATTTCCTGGCCCATTACGACGCCTTCAACCGCATCGTGCATGACCTTGTGGCCGGGATGGGTGGCTCGATCTCGGCCGAACACGGCATCGGCCTTGCCAAGCGGGACGAGCTTCCGCTCTACAAGGATCCCGTGGCCCTCGCGCTCTGCCGCACGATCAAGGCCGCGATCGACCCGGACAACCTGATGAACCCCGGCAAGGTGATCGCCATGCACGACACCCCCAGCCGCCCCCTGGAAAGGATAGCCTGATGATCGATCTCTACACATGGACCACCCCCAACGGGCGCAAGGTCTCGATCCTGCTGGAGGAACTTGGCCTGCCCTATGCCGCCCACGCGGTGAACATCGGCAAGGATGAACAGTTCGCCCCCGATTTCCTCAAGATCTCGCCCAACAACAAGATCCCCGCCATCGTGGATCACGACACCGGCGTCAGCCAGTTCGAATCCGGCGCGATCATGATCTACCTGGCCGAGACATACGGGAAATTCCTGCCCACCGAGGTCAAGGCCCGCGCCGCCGTGATGCAATGGCTGATGTGGCAGATGGGCGGCTTTGGCCCGATGCTGGGACAGGCGCATGTCTTCCTCAAGTTCAATCGCGGCCTGTCGCAACCCGCCGAGGAACGCTTCGCCAAGGAAGCCAAGCGCCTTTACGGCGTGCTCGACCGGCAACTGGCCGATCACGAATATGTCGCGGGCGACTATTCCATCGCCGACATGGCGATCTTTCCCTGGGCCGCGCGCCATGACTGGCACGAGATCGACCTGACCGCCTTCTCCAATGTCCTGCGCTGGTATCGCCAGGTGGCCGCACGCCCCGCCGTGCAGCGCGGCTACCAGGTGCCCAGCGACATGGGCCCGATCCCGATGCCCGCATGACCGCGCGCACCATCATCGTCACCGGTGCCGGCAGCGGCATCGGCCGCGCCACGGCGCGGCTGGCGCTGGCGCAGGGCTGGCGCGTGGCCCTGCTGGGCCGACGCGCCGCGGCGCTGGCCGACAGTGCCGAAGGGCATGCAAACGCCCTTGTCCTGCCCTGTGACGTGACGGACGAGGCGGCGGTGAATGCCGCCTTCGACACCGTCATGCAGACCTGGGGCCGGATCGACGTGCTGTTCAACAACGCGGGCCGCAACCTTGGGGCGGACACGCCGGACCTGATCGCGCCCGATGATTTCCGCGCGGTGCTAGATGTGAACGTGACGGGCGTGTTCCTTTGCGCCCGCGCGGCCTTTGCCCGGATGCGCGCGCAGGAACCGCAGGGCGGGCGCATCATCAACAACGGCTCGATCAGCGCCCATGCGCCGCGCCCCGGCACCATCGCCTACACGGCCGCAAAACACGCGGTCACCGGCATGACACGCGCCCTGTCGCTTGACGGGCGCCCCTTCGGGATCGCCTGCGGGCAGATCGACATCGGCAATGCCATGTCCGGGATGGCCGACCGCATGGCCAAGGGGGTGATGCAGGCCGATGGCGCGATCCGTCCCGAGGCGATGATCGATGTCTCTGTCGTGGCAGACAGCGTGTTGCACATGGCCAGCCTGCCCGATGGCGCCAATGTGCAGTTCCTGACAGTCATGCCCACGACCATGCCCTTCATCGGACGCGGATAAGGAACAGCCCATATGACCGAGGTTCTCAGCATCGGCACCTATGCCGCCATGGACGCGCAGGCCCTGCGCGCCGAATTCGGCGGGCCGGAACTGCCCGCACTGGCCGATCTGGACAGCCTGCCGCAAGCGGCGCGGGACGCCGTGATCGCCATGGCCTGCAAAAGCCACGAGGCGCTGGGCCCCGCCCAGATGGACAAGCTGCCCAACCTCAAGCTGATCGCCCGCTACGGCGTGGGCTACGAGGCCGTGGACCTTGCCGCCGCCGCCGCGCGGGGCATCACCGTGACCAATACCCCCGACGTGCTGAATGACGACGTGGCCGATCTGGGTGTCGCCATCTGGCTGGGGCTGCTGCGCGAGGTCGAGCGCGGCATCGCCAATGTCCGCAGCGGCGATTGGGCCAATGGCGGGCCTCCACTGGCGCGCAAGGCCACCGGGCGGCGCGTGGGCATCATGGGGCTGGGCCGCATCGGGCGCGAATTGGCAGACAGGCTGGCCGCCTTCAAATGCGAGGTCCATTACAGCGCCCGCAGCCCAAAGGACACGCCGCAGGGCTGGCAGTTTCACGACAATGCCCTGTCGCTGGCCACGGCGGTCGATGATCTTTTCGTCACGGTCGTGGGCGGCCCGGAAACCGAGAACCTGATCGACGCGGGCGTTCTGGCGGCGCTGGGGGCGGACGGGCATCTGATCAACCTGTCGCGCGGCAGCGTCGTGGACGAGGGTGCGCTGCTGGCGGCCCTTGACGCGGGCGGGATCCGTGGCGCGGGTCTTGATGTCTTTCGCAACGAACCGCGCCCCGACCTGCGCCTTGTGACGCGCCCGGATGTTCTGCCCCTGCCCCATATCGCCACCGCCACCATCGAGACCCGCACCCGGATGGGGGAACTGCAACGCGCCAATATCCGCGCGGTGCTGGATGGCAAGCCCGCCCTGACACCGGTGCCATTCTAGCCAGGGCGCCTGTCGCAGGCCCTTGCACAGCTTGCCCCGCGCGGCTATCCGCAAGATCAGGCGCGCGCCCCACGGGCGGGCGCAACCACCGCCCCAACGAAAGGACAGCCCATGATCGAACGTATCGGAACCGGCCCGCGCATGAGCGCGATCGTCAAGCACAACGGCACCATCTACCTGGCCGGTCAGGTCGGCGAAGGCGCCACCGTCGCGGAACAGACCGCCGATTGCCTGCGCCAGGTGGACGAGTTGCTGGCCAAGGCCGGCAGCGACAAGACCCATATCCTGCAGACCATCATCTGGCTGGCCGACATGGCCGATTTCGCCGAAATGAACGCCGTCTGGGATGGCTGGGTACCCCAGGGCCACACCCCCGCCCGCGCCACCGGCGAGGCCAAGCTGGCAGCCCCGAAATACCGCGTCGAGATCATCGTGACCGCCGCCGAAAAGGCGTGATCGGGGCCTGACCCACCTGCACGACCCATCGGGCGCCGCCATGTTTCTGCCACATTGCAGACACGGCGGCGCCCTTTTGTTGCGTCATCCTGCTTTGGTTAACAAGTTTTCATCCCTCTGGCCCCGATCGGACCGTCAGGGGCTCTGGCAGGACAAGATCATGGCGCAATCCGCAACACCGAAACCACAAGCCGCACCGCAGCCGACCCCGGCGCCCGTCACGGCGTCATCGGGTGCCGCCACAGGGCGCGACCCGGTTTTCACGGATTTCGCCAGTATCTGACAGCCCCACCTCAGGTGCGCCGATGGTGACAGCGCGGTCGCGTACTGGCACAGTTGGGCCATGTCCACATCTGTCACCACGATTCCCAATATCGGCCCCGCCTTCGCGCGGGATCTGGCGCGCGCGGGCATCCACAGCGCCGAGGATCTGCGCGCCCTTGGCCCCGATGCCGCCTATGGCCGGATGATCGCCGCCGGGGTGCGACCGCATTTCATCGGGTATTACGTGCTGGTCATGGCCTTGCAGGGCCGCCCCTGGAACGACTGCAAGGGCGCCGAGAAAGCAGCGCTGCGCCTTCGCTTCGACGCGCTGAAGGCCACCCATGACGACACCGATCTGCGCCACCTCGAGGCGGTGCTGGATGCCCTGGGTGTCGTGACCCCGGACAGGCTTGCGCGGCGCTGAGCAAAGAAGAAGGGGGCGCCATCCGGCACCCCCTCTTGTCCGTCACAAGACGAATGGATCAGCCGACCAGTTCCAGACCTGCGAAGAAATAGGCGATTTCTTCCGCAGCGGTTTCCGGCGCGTCCGACCCGTGGACCGAGTTCTCGCCCTTGGAGATCGCGAAATCCTTGCGGATGGTGCCTTCGGCGGCTTCTGCCGGATCGGTGGCGCCCATCACGCCGCGATAGGTGGCGATGGCGTCTTCGCCTTCCAGAACCTGCACGACGACCGGCTCGGAGGCCATGAACTCGCACAGTTCGTCATAGAAGGGGCGCGCAGCGTGCACGGCATAGAACTGACCGGCCTGTGCCTTGGTCATGTGGATGCGCTTCTGCGCGACGATGCGCAGGCCAGCGGCTTCGATCTTGGCGTTGATCGCGCCGGTCAGGTTACGCTTGGTGGCGTCGGGCTTGATGATGGAAAAGGTGCGCTGAATGGCCATGAGGCTCACTCCCTTGCTTGTGTTGAAAATTGCGCTGCCTCTAACACGGGGTTTTCCGGGGTGAAAGGGGATATCTGCCGCAAAAGGCCGATGGGCCCGGATGAGGGGTTGTTATTTCTGAGCGTTTTAGTAAGTCTTTGCGCAGCCAGCCGTGCAAGCCAGAACAACACACAATCCAAGGATGACACTATGTTTCTGAAGCCCCTGCTTGCCCCGGCCCTCATCGCGCTGTCCCTCGGCCCGGCGCTGGCCGATGCGCCCGCGCCGATCCCGCTGACCTACGCGGTCTTCGAAGTCTCCGTCCCCCATATCGACCTGGCCGCCTGCCCGGCCGACATGGACCTGGCCGGCGCCGCCGCAGATGACGTTTTCTGCCGCGCCACGGTGAACGCGGATGCCTTTCACGTCTATGTCTTCGCATTGGACGGCGACAGCCCGGCCATCGCCTATCGCAGTTACCCGGTCGATGGTGTCGAAACCCTGATGAAATAGGCGATTTTCGCCTGATCGACATTGACACGGGCGGGGCGCTGGTTCATCGCTCCGCCCATGTTACGCATCACCGATCTTACCTTCAACATCGAAGGCCGCCCGCTTTTCGAGGCCGCTTCGGCCACCATCCCGACAGGTCACAAGGTTGGCCTGATCGGCCGCAATGGCGCGGGCAAAACCACGCTGTTCAAGCTGATCCGGGGCGAACTGCCCCTGGAAGGCGGCACGATATCCCTGCCCGCCCGCGCCCGTATCGGCGGTGTCGCGCAGGAAGTGCCGGGCAACGAGGTTTCGCTGCTGGACACGGTGCTGGCTGCTGATACCGAACGCGCCCAACTGCTGTCCGAGGCCGAAACCGCGACCGATCCCGCCCGCATCGGCGAAGTGCAGACTCGGCTTGCCGATATCGACGCCTGGTCGGCCGAGGCGCGCGCCTCATCCATCCTGCGGGGCCTGGGCTTTGACGCCGCCGAACAGCTGATGCCCTGCTCGGCCTTCTCGGGCGGCTGGCGGATGCGCGTCGCGCTGGCGGCGGTGCTTTTCTCGCAGCCCGATTACCTGCTGCTGGACGAACCGACCAACTATCTCGACCTCGAGGGTGCGCTCTGGCTGGAAAACTACCTCGTCAAATATCCGCATACCGTGCTGATCATCAGCCATGACCGCGAGCTTCTGAACCGCGCCGTGGGCGGCATCCTGCATCTCGAAGACCGCAAGCTGACCTATTACTCGGGCAATTATGACCAGTTCGCCCGCCAGCGCGCCGCCCAACGCGCGATCCTGACCGCCGCCGCCAAGAAACAGGACGCCCGCCGCGCCCATCTGCAAAGCTTCGTGGACCGTTTCAAGGCAAAGGCCAGCAAGGCCAAGCAGGCGCAATCGCGCGTCAAGATGCTGGAAAAGATGGAAACCATCCGCGCGCCCGAAGATGCCGCGCGCACCGTCTTTTCCTTCCCCGAACCCGAGGAACTGTCGCCCCCCATCATCTCGATCGAGAATGGCAGCGTGGGCTATGGCGACACGGTCGTATTGCGCAACCTCAACCTGCGTATCGATCAGGATGACCGGATCGCCCTTCTGGGCAAGAACGGTCAGGGCAAATCGACGCTGTCGAAACTGCTGTCCGGCCGTCTGGCCGCGATGGGCGGCAAGACCACGCAATCCAGCAAGCTGCGCATCGGGTTCTTCGCCCAGCACCAGGTCGATGAACTGCGCATCGAGGAAACGCCGCTGCAACACCTGCTGCGCGAACGCCCCGCGGAAGGTCAGGCCAGGCTGCGCGCGCGCCTCGCGTCTTTCGGGCTTGGTGCCGCGCAGGCCGAGACCGAGGTGGGACGCCTGTCAGGGGGGCAGAAGGCCCGCCTGTCGCTGCTCCTTGCCACCCTGCCCGCGCCGCATCTGCTGATCCTCGACGAGCCGACAAACCACCTCGACATCGAAAGCCGCGAGGCGCTGGTCGAGGCGCTGACCGCCTATTCCGGCGCCGTGATCCTTGTCAGCCACGACATGCATCTTCTGTCGATGGTCGCGGACCGGCTGTGGCTTGTCTCGGACGGGACCGTGCGACCCTATGAGGAAGACCTTGAAACCTATCGGAAAATGCTGCTGCAATCCGATGCCCCCGCGAAGGCCAAGGACAAGCCCAAGGAAGCCGCGCCCAAGCCCAGCCGCGACCAGATCATGGCCCTGCGCGCCGATGTGCGCAAATGCGAAGAGCGGGTGAACAAGCTCAACGAGATGGGCGACAAGCTGGCCAAGAAGCTGGCCGATCCCACCCTTTACGACGAGCGCAAGGACGAGCTGGTCGTCTGGCAGAAGAAATACGCCGAACTGCGCGAGGCGCTGGAACGTGCCGAAGGCATGTGGATGACCGCGCTGGAAAAACTGGAAAAGGCCGAGGCGTAAGCCCGGCCTTTCATCCCCCCGCGCGCGCGCCGACCCGCGGGGTGGCGATGCAACGCCCATTCAGCGCGCTTTATCCCCGCCCGGTCTTCGAGCCTCTGTTAAGTCCGCAACCCTCGCAAAATCGCCGCCGCAACCTCGCCCCAAGCCGCGCGATCGCCGACCCGCGGGGTGGCGATGCAACGCCCATTCAGCGGGCTTTATCCCCGCCCGGTCTTCGAGCCTCAGTTCATCTCACAGCAGTCGCAAAATCGCCGCCTCAGGGGGCGGGTCGGCGATCGCGCGGCGGCGCGTACCGCGCCTTGATTCCGCGCAGGGGGGGCAAATTGCTAAGGGCAGCTTGCGTCCCATCCTGGATGTTCCAAGACATTCCACCGGAAGGCTGGAAAACTCTCAGGTGCAGATGTCATCCGCCCCCGATCGTCAATTTTCTCCCAACGCCTCCACGCAACCCGTTGAAATCCCACACATCGAAAACTGTCCCATCATGGGACACTCCCCTCCAAGCGGATCAGCGGCCCTTGTCCTCGATGTTCCAGACGGCCCAAGTATCCCTCTTGCGGTAGCGGATGGTGTGCTGCGGCGCCCAGTCGGGCCTTGTGGCCTGGTCGATCCGCCCGACGATCAGCCCTTCGGGGTTGGCCTGCACGAAGGCGTCAATCGCGGCATCGTCCGGCAGCAGCGTCAGCGGCGCCTGCAAACGACCCGCGAAATGGAAATCCCCGCGATAGTCGGATCCGGCATAGCCGACACTTCCATCACGTTCCGCGATGATCCCCGCGATCTCCTTGGGGGACATGATCTTGCCTGCGGGGCCGATGAAATAGGCCGTGTTCAGCGCCAGCGCCAGGGCGGGCACTGTCAGCCAGACCAGCCCCGGCCACCGCATCAGGACCGCCAGCGCAAGCACGAGTGGCACGAGGATGACAAAGGCAAGCGGAAGATCGAGAAAGTCTGAAACCTGCTGGCCCAAAACCCCCGTCGGCAGCGCCAGGACCACCGCCATCACCCCGACCAGCACCGCCGCCACGATCCAGGGTCGGCCGCGGCGCAGGGGCCAGCGATTGGCCAGCAGCAGAGCGGCCGCGGGCATCGCCGGCAGAAGATAATCGGGCTGTTTGCCGCTGATCAGGCTGAACAGGATGAAGGGCCCCAGGAACCAGGCAAGGGCGAATTTCTCGACATGGTCCAGTGGCCGGGACCGCCAGAAACCGGGGATCGCGATCCAGGGAAACAGCAGCATCGGCAGAACGGCGCCATAGAACCACCAGGGTTCGGCATGGGCGAAACTGTTCACGACGCGCCCCGCGCTCTGGGTCCAGAGGATCTCTTCGCGGTAGGTGGCATCCCCCGTGATGAAGGCGGGCACAAGCCATAGGGCGACGAGGCCAAGCGCCACAAGCAAGGCCGCCAGCAGGCCGGTCACACTGAAGCGGCCCGGCCCCGCCCACCAGCGCATGGCCAGCACCAGCGGCAGGGCATGCACGAAGATCACGGGGCCCTTGGCATAGACGCCGAACCCCAATGCAACGCCGAAGGCCAGCCAGTGCGACAGGCGCGGCGCGGGCGTCATGCCGATCCGCCAGAGGGCGGCGGCACATGTCACCATGGCCAGCATCAGGATACCGTCGAAATTGGTTTCGCCCCCGAAAAAGTAGAAGGGCACCATCGTGCCAAGGATCACGATGGCGGCATTGCCGAACTGGCCACCCGGGCGCATGCGGTCCGCCAGACGCCCCGTCAGCCAAAGCGCCAGAATGGACAGGGCCGGCGCGACAAGACGCGCGGCATATTCACTGATGCCGGGCAACCAGACCAGGTTGATCAGCCAGAACAGCAGCGGCGGCTTGTGACTGTAGGGCACGCCATTCTGGAACGGCACCAACCAGTGATGCCCGGTCAGCATTTCCCAGGCGACCCCCAGGTAGCGCGTCTCGTTCGTGGGCATCATCGGACGCATCACGACATCCAGCACGAAGACCATGGCCATGACCAGCAGCACGACATGGCGGCGCGGTGCAGGCGTACCCGCCTGCTCTTCGTTCCTGTCCGTCATGACGGAACACTCCCCGGATTGATCAAAAGCATTTGCGCGCAAGCTCGTCCCTTGGGGCAAGGCATGGCACCACCAAGGGTGTCAGTGCGCTGGTGCGGTATCTTGCGCTGTCTCAAGGGATGTCTCATATGAAAATCGCCGGTGCAGGCGCGAGCCGGTGACCCGGCCTTAGCAGCAATTTCGGCAGAGGTCACGCCCAAGAACGCAGCCCGCAGCCGCCCGTCAGACGAGCCGCCACATCCTGTCGGGTTATCTCCACAACCGGGCTGCCGCGGCTTGCCGCGAAGGGCTTGGTGCGACTAGGGTGCGGGATGGATACGACCTTTCTGATCAGCGCCTTCGTCACCCTGTTCGTGATCATCGATCCGATCGGCCTGGTGCCGCTTTTCGTGGCCCTGACACAGGGCCTGAGCACCCGCGAGCGCCGCGCCATCGGCTTGCGCGCCGTGCTGGTGGCCGCGCTCCTGTTGCTGCTGTTCGCGGCGGCGGGTGAGGCCGTTCTGGGTTTTGTCGGCATCTCGATGCCCGCCTTCCGCATCGCAGGCGGCATCCTTCTGTTCCTGACCGCCCTCGACATGCTGTTCGAGCGCCGCGCCAAGCGACGCCAGGACCAGACCGGCGAGGATCGCCCCGACCCTTCGGTCTTCCCCCTCGCGATTCCCCTGATCGCAGGCCCCGGTGCCATTGCGTCCATGATCCTGCTCGCGGGGCAGCAGCCCGGCCTTGCGGGGCTGGCCACGATCACAGGTGTCATGCTGGCGGTGCTGGCGATCGTGATGCTTCTGTTCCTGTCCGCCTCGCTGTTCGAACGCGCCCTGGGACGCGTGGGCATCAATGTGGTGACGCGGTTGCTGGGGATGCTGCTGGCGGCGCTGTCGGTGCAATTCGTGCTCGATGGCCTGCGCGATTTCGGCTTTGCCGCCTGATTGCAGGCGCGCGCGGCGCACCTATATCACCCATGACAAAGGAGGTGCTGCATGGACGGCAACGATCTGGGCAGATTGACCTATCTGATCCTGCTGGGCGCGGTGATCGTCTTCTGGTTCGTGGTGCAGAACCGCCAGTCGCTGGGCAAGACCATGCAGCAGGCGCTGGTCTGGGGGCTGCTGTTCCTCGGCGTGATCGCAGCCTTCGGCCTGTGGTCCGACATCCGCCAGACCGTGCGCCCGACGCAATCGGTCATCTCCTCGGAGGGGCGGATCGAACTGCCGCGTGCCCCTGACGGGCATTACTACATGACCGTGCAGGTGAACGGGGCAGATATCCGGTTCCTGGTCGATACCGGGGCCAGCGACATCTACCTCAGCCGGCAGGACGCTGAGCGCGCGGGGCTTGATCCGGCCAATCTGGCCTTCATCGGCAGCGCCATGACCGCAAATGGCCCGGTGCGCACCGCGCCGGTGCGGCTGGACAGCATCCGGCTTGGCGGGATCGAGGATCGCGGCCTGCGCGCCTTCGTGAACGAGGGCGAGATGCGCGAGTCGCTGCTGGGCATGACCTATCTGCAACGTTTCTCGTCGGTCGAGATCCGGCAGGGCGCGCTGATCCTGACGCGCTAGACGCGCCTGTTTCTTCTTGCCAGAAATATCCATCTTGCCAGGGCTGCCTCAGCCGCCGCGCTCGGCCTTCTTTTCCCAGCGCCCCGATTCCTCGGACCAGTATTGCGCGGCACAGCCCGCATCGGTCAGCGCCTTCCATTGCGCGCGCGCAACCTGCAGCGCGTCCGGGTTGTTGCCGTCGAAGATCACGCAGACCCGTTCCAGCCGCCGCACCTCGTCCGGTGTCAGATCGGCCCCGTCCACGGTCATCAGGCAGGCAGGATCATTCGCGGCCTCCGGCCCGGTGATCAGCAACACGGGTTGCGCGGCGTCATGCGGCCCGCCGCCAAGCCCGTGCGGCAGGAACCCGTCAGGCGCACCCAGCCACAATTGCTGATCCAGCCAGCCCATCCGTTCGGCGCTGCGCCCGCGCACCGCGACACGCCATCCGGCCTGCAAGGCGCGGCCCAGAAGCTGGGGCAAGGCCACCTCGAGCGGGTTGCGCGTCAGGTGATAGAAATAGGCCGCGCCCATCCGTGCCGCCCCCCTGTCAACCCTCGAACCGGTCGGCCACCAGCCGGTTCAGCGTCATCACGCCCCAGCCGCTGGCCCCCTTGGGCGCATGGGCCGTGTCTTCCTTGACGCTGGCGACACCGGCGATGTCCAGATGGACCCAGGGCGTGCCCTCCTGCACGAAACGCTGCAGGAATTGCGCGGCGGTGATCGCGCCGGCATCACGCCCGCCCACGTTCTTCATGTCGGCGATCGGCGATTTCAGCTTGGCGTCATAGGCCGGCCCCAGCGGCATGCGCCATGCACCTTCGCCCTCGGCCTCGGCGGCTTTCAGAACCGCGTTGCACAGGCTGTCATCATTGGCGAAGACACCGGCCTTTTCATGCCCCAGCGCGATGATGATCGCCCCGGTCAGCGTGGCCAGATCCACCATGCCCGCAGGCTTGAAGCGTTCCTGCGCGTACCAAAGCACATCGGCCAGAACCAGCCGCCCCTCGGCATCGGTGTTGATCACCTCGATCGTGTCGCCCTTCATTGCGCGCACCACGTCACCGGGCCGGGTGGAGCGGCCCGAGATCATGTTCTCGACCAGACCCACAAGGCCCACGACATTGGCCTTTGCGCCGCGCCGCGCCAGCGTGTGCATGACACCCGCCACCACGCCCGCGCCGCCCATGTCCATGGTCATGTCCTCCATGCCGCCCGCAGGCTTGAGGCTGTATCCGCCGGTATCGAAGACCACGCCCTTGCCGATCAGCGCAAGCGGAGCCGCGTCCTTGTCCCCGCCCTTCCACTGCATCACCACGACCTTCGAGGGGCTTTCGCTGCCATGGCCCACGGACAGAAGGCTGCCCATGCCAAGCTTTTCCAGATCCGCCTCTTCCAGCACCTCGACCTCGACGCCCAGATCTCGCAGCTCCAGCAGGCGATCGGCAAAGCTGGTGGTGGTCAGGATATTGGCGGGCGCGCTGATCAGGTCGCGTGTCAGGAACACGCCTTCGACCGCCGCGCGCATGGGGACCAGCGCCGCCTCGACCTCGGCGGGTTTGCTGACCATCAGGGTCACGGCGCCGGGGGTGGCCGGTGCATCGGTCGCAGGCTTCGACTTCATCGCGTCATAGGCATAGGCGCGCAGGGCCAGGCCCATGCCGATCTGCGCCGCGTGGCGGTTCGATCCGGCCATCACCGTGACGGCGGCCTTGCCCTTGAGCTTGCCAAGCGCCACGCCCGCCTTGCGGGCCTGGGCGGCATCGGCCCGTTTGGGCAGGTGCACCACGTCCACCGCATCCGCCGCCATGCCTGCGGGAAAGGCCAGCGACATCGTCTCGCCCGGCTTGAGCTTGCCGAAAGCCTCCGAGGTCAGCATCCGGTTCAGGGCGCCCTTGGTCAGCCGGTTGACCTTGCGCACGGACAGATCCAGCGCCTCGGCCGTGTCGACCAGCAGCGCGATGCGCCCTTCCAGCGTTTCCAGTGTCACCAGATCGGTTGCGGCGGCGGTCAGTGTCACGGGGGCTGTCATGGGGATATCTCCTGCAGGCGAAAAGGGGGCGAAACGATGCTGGAGCGTCACCCTAGCGGCGCGCCGCCGGCTTGACCAGATAGCAGTTTTCCACCCCTGTCACATCCTGTAGGGTCACCCTGTTCATGACGGGACTTCCGGGGGAAACGAGTGGCAAGATTCGACAGATACCTGCTGTCGCAAATGATGGTCCTGTTCGGCTTCTTCGCCCTGATCCTTGTATCGATCTACTGGATCAACCAGGCGGTTCGGCTGTTCGACAGGCTGGTCGGCGATGGCCAGTCCGCGATGGTGTTTGTCGAATTCTCGCTTCTGACCCTGCCGAACGTGATCCGCCTTGTGCTGCCGGTCGCGGCCTTCGCGGGCGCGGTCTATGTCACCAACCGGCTGAGCAACGAAAGCGAACTGGTCGTGATGCAGGCCACGGGTTTCAGCCCATGGCGGCTGGCGCGGCCCGTCGCGATCTATGGCGGGATCGTCGCGCTGATGATGGCGGTGCTGACCCATCTGCTGGTTCCCGCCTCGCAGGAAGAGATGAAGAAGCGCGAATCCGAGCTGTCGCAGAACGTCACCGCCAAGCTGCTGACCGAGGGCACATTCCTGCACCCTTCGGCCGGGATCACCTTCTATATCCGCGAAATCACCCCCGAGGGGGCACTGCGCGATGTCTATCTGTCGGATCGCAGCCGGGCGGACCGGGCCATGACCTATACCGCCAGCGAGGCCTTTCTGGTCAATGACGACAAGGGGACGCGCCTTGTGATGGTGGACGGGCTGTCGCAGGCCTATTTCACGGAAACCTCGCGGCTTTTCACCACCCATTTCGCCGATTTCACCTATGACATCAGCGGGCTCTTGTCCTCGCCGCGCGGCCATGTGCGAGAGGTGCGCCATGTCGGCAGCTGGGAGCTGCTGACGGCGCCTGACGCGATCTCGGCCGAAACCGGGCAGTCCCTCGGGGTGATCGTGGACGAACTGCACGGCCGCTTCAATCAGCCGCTGATGGCGCTGGCGGCGGCGCTGATCGGGTTTTCGGCGCTGCTGGTGGGCGGGTTTTCGCGCTTCGGCGTCTGGAAGCAGATCGTGGGCGCGCTGGTCCTGCTGGTGCTTGTCAAGCTGATCGAAGGGCTGGTCACCGATCCGGTTCGGACCAATCCCGAACTCTGGCCACTGGTCTATGCGCCATCGCTGGGGGGCCTGCTGATGGCGGCGGCCCTGCTGGCCTGGAGCGCGCGGCCGCGTCGCCGCCGGGCCGCGACGCCCCTGGAACCGGACGCGGCGGGGGCGACGGCATGATCCTGCACCGCTATTTCGCGCGCCGCTTCCTGACGACCTTTCTGGGCATCCTGACGGTGTTCTTCCTGCTGCTGGCGCTGATCGATCTTGTCGAACAGCTGCGCCGCTTCGCCCTGGACGGGATCGGCTTTGGCCGCATCGCGCAGCTGACCCTTCTGAACATGCCGCGCGCGATCAGCGATATCCTGCCGCTGGTGATGATCCTGTCGACCATCGCGCTGTTTCTAAGCCTTGCGCGCAGCAGCGAACTCGTGGTGACGCGGGCCTCGGGCCGATCGGGGCTGCGCGCGCTTCTGGCGCCGGTGATCGTGGCCCTTCTGATCGGCGCGCTGGCGGTGGCCATGCTCAACCCGCTGGTGGCGGCGACGTCCAAGCGCTACTCCAGCCTGTTCGAGGGCTACCGATCGGGTGTCACCGATGTGCTGTCGATCTCGCGCGAGGGGCTGTGGCTGCGCCAGGGCGGGACCGAAGGGCAGACGGTGATCCGCGCCACGCGCGCCAACCAGACCGGCACGGTTTTCTACAATGTGACCTTTCTCAGCTACGCGCCCGAGGGCGGGCCGGTCAAGCGGATCGAGGCGGCGGAAGCCGCGTTGACACCGGGGGCCTGGCAGGCCCGTGACGTCAAGGTCTGGCCCCTCGGGCTGGACCAGAACCCCGAGGCCCTGGCCGAGACCCACGCGACGCTGTCCATTCCCTCGGACCTGACGCAGGAGCGGATCCGCGACAGTTTCGGCAAGCCTGATGCGATCTCGATCTGGGATCTGCCCGACTATGTGGCCGAACTGGAAAAGGCCGGATTTTCGGCGCGCCGTCACCTGGTGTGGTTCCAGATGGAGCTGGCCCGCCCGCTGTTTCTGACCGCCATGGTGCTACTGGGCGCGGCCTTCACCATGCGCCATGCCCGCGCCGGGGGCACCGGCATCGCGGTGTTGTCGGCGGTGATGCTGGGTTTCACGCTGTTCTACATCCGCAACTTCGCGCAGATCATGGGCGAGAACGGGCAGATCCCGATCATGCTGGCCGCCTGGGCCCCTCCGGTCGCATCGGTCATGCTGGCCATGGGTCTGCTGTTGCACATGGAGGATGGCTGATGCGCGCGCCCGGTTTGACAGGCCGCGATATGACTGGCCGCGACTTGGCTGGCCGCGTGCTGCGTCTGGCGGCGCTGTTGCTGGCGGGATCGGCCCTGGTGCTGACACAGTTTCAGCCCGCGCCGCTGCAGGCGCAGAGCCTTGACACGGCCGTCACCGGCGCCCCCGCCACGCTGGTCGCCGACAGTCTGCGGCTGGAAGGGCGTGACCGGCTGATCGCGGAGGGCAATGTCGAGGCGCTGTCAGGCGCCACCCGGCTCAAGGCGACGCGGGTGATCTATGACCGCACGGCCGACCGGCTGACACTGGAAGGTCCGATCACCGTGATCGAGGGCGACAGGATCGTGGTCCTGGCCGATAGCGGCGATCTGGATGCAAGCCTCGAGAACGGGCTGCTGCGCGGTGCACGCATGGTGCTGGATCAGCAGGTGCAGCTTGCCGCCAACCGGATCGACCGGGTCGGCGGGCGTTATACGCAGCTTTACCAGGCCGCGGCCACCGCCTGCCGTATCTGCGATGACGGCACGCCGCCGCTCTGGCAGATCAGGGCCAAACGGGTCATCCATGACCAGCAGGAAAAACAGCTTTACTTCGAGAATGCACAGCTGCGGGTGCTGGATGTGCCGGTGCTGTGGTTTCCACGTCTGCGCCTGCCGGACCCCACACAGGACCGCGCCACGGGTTTCCTGATCCCGCAGCTGCGCCAGACCTCCTTGCTGGGTTTGGGGGTGAAGGCGCCCTATTTCGTGACGCTGGGCGATCATCGTGACCTGACGATCACGCCCTACCTGTCACCCAAGACCCGGACCCTGGAACTGCGGTACCGCCAGGCCTTCCGGAACGGGGATATCGAGCTGAGCGGCGCGGTCTCGGACGACACCATCGGGCCGGGCGGGCGACGCGGCTACCTGTTCGGTCAGGGGCGGTTTTACCTGCCCCGCGACTACCAGCTGATTTTCGACTTCGAGATGACAAGCGACGAAGCCTATCTGCTGGATTACGACTATTCCGAAAAGGAACGTCTGGACAGCGCGATCGCGATCACCCGCACCCGGCGCGACGAATATTCGAATGTCAGCCTGACCAGCTACGAGACGCTGCGCGCTTCGGAAAGCAACAGCACACTGCCCACGATCATCGGGGAACTGACCTATGAGCGGCGGTTCTTTCCCGCGCGCCTTGGCGGCGAGGTGCGGATGGGGCTTGAGGCGATTTCGCGCTACCGGTCCTCGGACGACCCAACGGACGGCATCGGTCGCGACATCAGCCGGGTCACCGCCGAGATGTTCTGGCTGCGCAACTGGTCGCTGGCCTATGGCGTGCAGGCGGCCTTTCGCGGCGGCCTTGCGGTGGACGGGTTCCGCACGCTGCAGGATGACACGTTCGACGGCGATCTGACCGAAGTCGTGCCGCAGACCTCGGTCACGCTGCGCTGGCCGCTGATGCGGCAGGAGTCCAACGGGGTGCGTCATCTGCTGGAACCGGTGGCGATGATCGGATGGACAGGTGGCAGTCGACGCGATCTGCCCAATGACGAAAGTACGCGCGTGGAATTCGACGAGGGCAACCTGCTGAGCCTGTCGCGCTTTCCGGCACCGGACCGGCGCGAACGTGGGCTGATGGCCGCCTACGGGATGCAATGGCTGCGCCTTGCGCCGAATGGGCTGCAGTCGACGCTGACCCTGGGCCACGTCTGGCGCGACACCGTGGACAGCGATTTCAGCAGCAGCTCGGGCTTGTCCAGCCAGACATCCGATCTTCTGGTCGCAGGCCAGATCAAGACAGCGAGCGGTCTGTCACTGGGCGCACGCACCCTGTTCGACGACGCGGTGACGCTGTCCAAGGCCGAGGCGCGGCTGGCCCTCTTTCGGCCCGACTACAACCTGTCCGCCTCTTATGTGTGGCTGGGGGCCGACGCGGATGAGGACCGCACCGAGACCCAGTCGGAATGGTCATTCGAGGGCGGCTACAGGTTGTCGCGTCACTGGACGGGTTCGGCAAACCTGCGGTATGACGTGGTGGCCGACAAGACCGCCGAAGCCGGGGTTGGGTTGCGCTACCGAAACGAATGCGTGGATGTGAACCTTTCCCTCTCGCGCCGCTTCACCTCATCGGCTATCGTCGCGCCATCGACGGATATCGGCTTGACCGTCGCCATCCGGGGATTTGGCGTCGGCACCGCCGATGACAGCTATACACGGACTTGCAGGAACGCGCCTTGATGACAAAGACCAAACGCCCCCATTCCCTTGCCGCCGCCCGCGTCGCGATCGCAGCCCTTCTGGCCCTGTGCGGGTGGATCGGTCTGGCACCGGCGGGACAGGCGCAGGGATTGTTCGCCCCGGTTGTCACCGTCAACGACACCGTGGTGACCCGTTACGAGGTCGAACAGCGCATGGCCCTGCTGCGCGTGTTCCGCACACCCGGCGATCTGGAAAAGGTGGCGCGCGAACAGCTGATCGAGGATCGGCTGAAAGTGGCCGAGGCGAAGGCCAGCGGGATCGAGGTCACCGAACAGGGCATCCTTGACGGCATGACCGAATTCGCCGCCCGCGCAGAGCTGAGCCGCGAAGACTTCATCAGTGCCATCGCAGGCGCAGGCGTGGCCGAAGAAAGCTTCCGCGATTTCATCGTCTCGGCGCTCAGCTGGCGCGAACTGGTACGCGCGCGCTTCCTGTCGCGCGTCCGCATCAGCGAGGCCGATATCGACAAGGCGCTGGGGGCGATCACCGGCGGCAGCACCGTACGTGTGCTTTTGTCCGAGATCATCCTGCCCGCCCCGCCCGAACAGGCGGCAGAGGCGCAGGCGCTTGCCGAAGAGATCAGCCAGATCACCTCGGTCGCGGCCTTTTCGGCCGAAGCGTCGCGTGTCTCGGCCACGCAAAGCCGCAGCAATGGCGGCCGACTTGACTGGATGGCCCTGACCAACCTTCCCGAACCGCTGCGCCCCGTCATCCTGGGCCTTGCCGTCGGCGAAGTGACGCAGCCGATCCCGCTGGAAGGGGCCATCGCCCTGTTCCAGCTGCGCGGCATTCAGGAAACCGGCGTGACCACGCCCGAATTCTCGGCCATCGACTATGCCGCCTATTTCCTGCAAGGCGGGCGAACCGAGGCGAACCTGGCCCAGGTTGCGCAGATCCGCGCCACCGTGGATACCTGCAACGATCTTTACGGATTGGCCAAGGGCCAGCCCGAAGAGGTGCTGCAGCGCCTTGCCAGCACGCCTGCAGATCTGCCGCGTGATGTGGCGCTGGAACTGGCCAAGCTGGACCGGGGCGAGATTTCGGCCAACCTGACGCGGCCTGCGGCCGACGGCGGCGAGGCGCTGATGGTGCTGATGCTCTGCGGTCGCACCGCGGCCGGGGCCGAAGACGCCTCGCGCGAGCAGGTGACCAACCAGCTGCGCAGCCAGCGGCTTGAGGCCTATGCCCGCGGTTACCTGGCGCAGCTTGTATCCGACGCGCGCATCATCCCCCAATGACCGCCCCCATCGCGCTGAGTTGCGGCGAACCCGCCGGGATCGGCCCCGAGATCGCGGCTGCGGCCTGGCGGACCCTCAAGGGCAGTCTGCCGTTTTTCTGGATCGGTGATCCACGGCACCTGCCCGCGGGCACACCGCTGCAGATCATCGAGGCCCCGGCGCAGGCGCTGGATGTCAGCCGCACCGCCCTGCCGGTACTGGCCCTGCCCTTCGCGGCCCCCGCCACGCCCGGACAGCCGGATCCGGCCAACGCGCAAGGCGTGATCGACGCGATCGCGCGCGGGGTCGCACTCGTGCAATCCGGCGCGGCTTCGGCGATCTGTACGGCCCCCATTCACAAGAAGGCCCTCAAGGACGGGGCCGATTTCGCCTATCCGGGGCATACCGAATACCTTGCAGCCCTTGCCGGCGTCGAACGGGTCGTGATGATGCTGGCCTGCGATGCGCTGCGCGTGGTGCCGGTGACGATCCATATCCCGCTGGCCGAGGTGCCGCAGGCACTGACGGCGGCGCTTCTGACCGACACGATCCTGATCACCCATGCCGCCCTCAGGCGCGATTTCGGCCTGGCCGCCCCCCGTCTTGCGGTGGCGGGGCTGAACCCCCATGCGGGCGAAGGCGGCGCGATGGGGCACGAGGAGATCGAGATGATCATTCCCGTGCTGGACGCGCTGCGCGCCGAGGGGATGGATATTGCGGGGCCGATGTCGGCCGACACTATGTTTCATGCCGGTGCGCGGGCGCGTTATGACGCGGCGATCTGCATGTATCACGACCAGGCGCTGATCCCGATCAAGACGCTGGATTTCGCGGGTGGCGTGAATGTCACGCTGGGCCTGCCCTTCATACGCACCTCGCCCGATCACGGGACAGCCTTCGATATCGCGGGCCGGGGCATCGCCGATCCGTCATCCTTGATCGCGGCCCTGAAAATGGCGGATGTGATGGCGCGGGCGCGGGCCGCGCAATGACAATTTCCGGAACGGTGAAGACATGAGCGGGATCGATACCCTTCCCCCCCTGCGCCTGGTCATCGAGACCCATGGCATCGCGGCGAAAAAGGCGCTGGGGCAGAATTTCCTGCTGGACCTGAACCTGACCGCCAAGATCGCGCGCCAGGCGGGCGATCTGAGCGCCTGTGACGTGCTGGAAGTGGGGCCCGGTCCCGGCGGGCTGACGCGCGGCTTGCTGGCCGAAGGGGCGCGGCGGGTGCTGGCCATCGAAAAGGACCCCCGCTGCATCCCCGCGCTCGAGGAAATCGCCGCCGCCTATCCGGGCCGGTTGCAGGTGATCCTGGGCGACGCGCTGGAGGTGGATCCGCTGGTGCATCTGACCCCGCCGATCCGGGTGGCGGCAAACCTGCCCTATAACGTGGGCACCGAGTTGCTGATCCGCTGGCTGACGCCGCCCGCATGGCCACCCTTCTGGGACAGCCTGACCCTGATGTTCCAGCGCGAGGTGGCCGAACGGATCGTGGCCCAGCCGGGCGGCAAGGCCTATGGTCGGCTTGCCCTGCTGGCGCAATGGCGCTGCGAGGCGCGGATCGTGCTGAACCTGCCGCCAGAGGCGTTCAGCCCGCCGCCCAAGGTGTCCAGTGCGGTGGTGCATCTGACCGCCCTGCCCGCGCCGCGCTATCCGGCCGATCCGAAGGTTCTGGAACAGGTGATCGCCATGGCCTTCAACCAGCGGCGCAAGATGATGCGCGCCGCCTGCAAGGGCCTTGTGCCCGACCTCGAGGATCACCTGATCGCGGCAGGTATCAAGCCGACAGACCGGGCCGAGACCGTGGCGCTGGAACAGTTCTGCGCGCTGGCCCGGTCGGTCAAGGCCGCGCGCTGAGGGACGCAGAGCGGTGCAGCACCATTGCAAAAGAGAAAGGCGCGCCGCTGATCAGAGCGACGCGCCTTTTTTCATGTCTGCGTTTCAGCGGCCTTATTCGGCAGCTTCCGATGATCCCGGCGTCTCGCCACCCTCGGCGCGCGGTTCGCGCGGCTTGCGGGGGGCACGGCTGCGGGGTTTCGGCTTGGGCTGGTCGTCGCCTTCCGCCTTGGGGCGGGATTCGCCACGCGCACGGCCGGCGGGCTTGGCGGCGGGCTGCTCGGACTTGCTTTCTGGCGTGTCGACCAGGCCGCTGTCACCGCCCAGGTCCAGGACATCCTGCGATGCCCCTTCGTCCCGTTCGGCTTGGTCCTGCCGGCGCGTGTCGCGGCGCTGTTCTGCGGGTTGTTCGGAGGCATCCTGATCCTGGCGCGGCTGACGCTCGCGGGTCTGGTCGCGCTGGTCGCGCGCCTGATCCCGGCCTTGTTCGCGGCCCTGATCGCGCGACTGGTCGCGTTGCCCCTGTTGCGCCTGCTGCTGATCCCGCTCGGACTGGCGGTCGCGATTCTCGCGTTCCTGCTGTTCGCGGCGCTGATCGATCTCGCGCTGCGCCTCGGCCAGAAGCCGCAGGTAATGTTCGGCATGCTGCTGGAAATTCTCCATCGCCACGCGGTCATTGCCAAGCTGGGCATCGCGCGCCAACTGGTTGTACTTGTCAATGATCTGTTGCGGCGTGCCGCGGACCTTGCCCTCGGGACCCGAGCTGTCGAAAACCCGGTTGATGATATTCCCGACACTGCGGTTGGGGGCATTGTTGCGGCCCGACTTGCGCGACCTGGATTTGGAAGATCTCATATGTAGCTGTCAGCCTTCGTCTTTTGGCTTCGTGCGACCCGCTTCACGCCTCATGCGTTCTGTCTTGAAAAACCGGGTCCACGCTATTTTTGGCTTGGCGTCGAGAGGGACAGCATGGGTTGCGTCCTACGTCGCGACTGGGACTGAGTAAACATGACCACGCGCCCATGACAAGAGGAAAGCTGCGGCCTTGGGCGAATTATCGCTATTTTCGCGTCATTTCAGCCAGATCATCGGGGATCCGGGCGCTCAGGACACGGTCGCGCCCTTCCATGTCGCGGATCAGGCGCAGATCGCGCCAGCCTGCGGCTGCAAAGATCGCCCTGACGGCATCGCCCTGTGTCCAGCCGATTTCGACCATCACGCGTCCCTTGGGCGTCAGATGGGCAGAGGCTTGCGCCGCGATGATGCGATAGGGCGAAAGCCCGTCGCCACCGGGGCTGAGGGCCATGGCCGGGTCATGCAGCAACACCTCGGGCGCAAGGCCCGGCATCTCGTCCGCCGCGATATAGGGCGGGTTGCTGAGGATCAGGTCGAAGCGGCCCGTGATGCCGGAAAACCAGTCGGACAGCGCCAAATCCAGACGGTCGGCCACGCCGAGGGAGCTGGCGTTCCGCGCGGCCACGGCCAAAGCGGCGGGGCTGATGTCACTCGCGACGGCGCGCGCCTGCGGCCATTCGGCCAGCAACGTCAGCGCGATGGCCCCGCTGCCCGTGCCCAGATCCAGCAGCCGCGCGGGCGCCTGACCTTCAAGGGCCGTGGCAATCAGCGTTTCGGTATCGGCGCGCGGGTCAAGCACATCGGGCGTCACGACAAAGCTGCGGCCCCAGAACAGGCGCTGCCCGATGATCCGCGCGACAGGTTCACGGGCGATGCGGCGCGCCAGCAGCGCATCCAGACTGTCCTGCGCGGGCCCCGGCATCGGATCGGGGCCCATCAGGATCAGGCGATCCCGCGCCACCCCCAGCGCATGGGCGACAAGATGGCGCGCGTCGGCACCGGCCTCGGGGATGCCGGCGGCGGTCAAGGCCTGCACGGCTGCGCGCAGGGATTGATCGACCGTCTGGCTCATCCCTCCATCTCGGCCAGCAGACCCGCCTGATGTTCGGCGATCAGCGCGTCGATCACCTCGTCAAGGTCGCCCTGCATGATCTGGTCCAGCCGGTAGAGCGTCAGGTTGATGCGGTGGTCGGTCATGCGACCCTGCGGAAAGTTGTAGGTGCGGATGCGTTCGCTACGGTCGCCACTGCCGACCTGGCTTTTGCGGTCGGCGGCGCGGGCATTGGCCAGTTTCTGCCGTTCCATGTCGAACAGCCGCGCACGCAGGACGCCCATCGCGATCTCGCGGTTGCGATGCTGCGATTTTTCGGAACTGGTGACCACGATGCCGCTGGGAATATGGGTGATGCGCACGGCGGAATCGGTGGTGTTCACGTGCTGCCCCCCCGCGCCGGAGGATCGCATCGTGTCGATGCGGATATCATTGGGATCGATGGTCACATCGACCTCTTCGGCCTCGGGCAGGACGGCCACGGTGGCGGCTGATGTATGGATACGCCCGCCGCTTTCCGTGGTGGGAACGCGCTGCACACGGTGCACGCCGCTTTCGAACTTGAGGCGGGCAAAGACCCCCTCGCCCGCGATCCGGGCCACGACCTCGCGGATGCCGCCCAGTTCCGTTTCCTGCAACTCGATGATCTGGAAGGACCAGCCGCGCGCCTCGGCATGGCGTTGGTACATGCGCAGAAGATCGGCGGCGAACAGGGCTGCCTCGTCGCCGCCCGTGCCGGGGCGGATCTCGATCATTGCGGGGCGGGCATCGGCGGCGTCGCGCGGCAGCAGCGCCAGTTGCAGCGCGCGCTCGATCTCGGGCAGGCGGGCGCGCAGCTGCGGCAGCTCTTCCTCGGCGAGGCTGCGCATCTCGGGATCGGCCAGCATCGCCTCGGCCTCGGCCAGATCATCGCGCAACCGCCGCCACGCCGCGATCTGGGCCACCACCGGGCGCAATTCGGCATATTCGCGCCCCAAGGCTGCGATGTCGCCGCCACCCTGCGCCATCTTCGCCTCGAGAAACTGGAAGCGCTGGGTGATCTGGTCGAGTTTGTCCGCTGAAATCATCCCGCTTCTCTTGCCGAAAGCCGTCTGGCGGTCAAGAGCGCCCCGCCGCAAGCGCGGCCAGCCATCCCTCGACCCGCGCGCGGTTCACGCCAAGATCGGATGAGCCAAAGCGCAGCCGCCAATGAATGACGATCGCGCCGGGCTGCGCCTCGACCGTGGTGTAGTCGGGAAACCCCCAAAGACGCGAGCGGGTGATGTAGGTGACCATCCCCTCTTCGGGCGTGCCGGCCAGAACGACCGTGCGCGGGGTGTCGCGGATGATCCGGTCCAGTCGCGACATGTCGCCCGGCCCTGCGGGAATGCTGCGCACCACCGCGCCCGCGAAATCGCGGTTTCCGGCATCGCCCACCGACACATGCCAGCGCGCGGGATCAGACGGCGCCAGCCGCACCCAGAGGCCAAAGCCCAGCACCGCCAGAAGAACCAGAGACAGCAGTTTCATCACATCACCCTTTCCTCACCTCGGGATCGTCGGATCAACGCCGGGTCCAGCCCCAGAGCGCGATCAGTTCCATCGCGACATGGGCCCCGGCCACGGCGGTCGCCCCCGTTGTATCATAAGGGGGCGACACCTCGACCACATCGCCGCCCACAAGGTTGATGCCCGCCAGATCGCGCAGGATCGCGGCGGCCTGCCAGCTGTGCAAGCCGCCCCAGACAGGCGTGCCGGTGCCCGGCGCAAAGGCCGGGTCCAGCGCGTCGATATCGAAGGTCAGGTAGACGGGATGATCCCCCACCACCTCGCGCACACGGGCGACAACAGCGGCGGGGCCTTCCTCGTGAACGCGGCGGGCATCGATGTATTCCATGCCCAGATAGTCATCGCATTCGGTCCGAATCCCGATCTGGACCGAGCGGGAGGCATCCACGATCCCGGATTTCACGGCCTTGTACATGAAGGTGCCATGGTCGATGCGGGACATGTCGTCATCGGCCCAGAGGTCGGAATGGGCATCGAACTGGATCACCGACAGGGGGCCGAATTTCTCGGCATAGGCCTGCAGGATCGGCAGGGTGCAATAATGATCGCCCCCCAGCATGACGGTACCGGGTCCCGCCGCAAGGATGGTGCGGAAATGCTGGCGCACGGCCTCAGGGAAGTCGCTGACGCGGGCATAGTCGAAGGCCAGATCACCGTAATCGACGATGCTGAATTGCCCCAGCGGGTCATAGCCCCAGCCATAGGGCGGGTCATAGGGTTGCAGGCAGCTGGCCTCGCGGATGGCGCGGGGGCCGAAGCGGGTGCCGGGGCGATGGGTCACGGATTGATCGAAGGGCACGCCCGTGACCACCAAATCGACGCCGGTCAGGTCCTTCGTGTAGCGGCGGCGCAGGAATGACGTGGCCCCGCCAAAGGCGTTCTCGAAGCTGAGGCCGCGCAAACTGTCGCGCGTAAAGGCTTGATCTACTTGTGTCTTAGCATCTTCCAGCGCCATTGCTGCACTCCATCCAGATGTCGGTTGAAACCGCGCTTGCGGCGGCGCGGCTCAGGTCTTCAGGGGGGCCGCCCGTTCGACCAGCCTTGCAAAGAACGAGGCCCCGATCGGGGCTATCGCATCGTTGAAATCATACCCGGCCTGGTGCAGGCCCGCGCTTTCGCCCTGGCCCAGGAACAGATAGGCGCCGGGGCGGGCTTCCAGCATGTAGGCGAAATCCTCGGCGCCCATTTCGCGCCCGGCTTCGGGGGTTACCAGGTTCTCACCCACGACTTCCGCCGCCACCCCGGCGGCAAAGGCCGCGCGGGCCGGATCATTGACGGTGGCAGGATACCAGACCTCGTAATCCAGATCCGCCTCGACCCCGTAGGCCGCGGCCTGACCCGACACGATGGCCTGCATGCGGTCCATCACCATGGCCTGCACGGCCTTGTCGAAGGTGCGCACCGTGCCGCCCACATAGGCGGTTTCGGGCACGATATTCTCGGCGCTGCCGGTGTGGATCTGGGTGACCGAGATCACCAGATCGTCCAGCGCATAGTGGTTGCGGCTGCTGATCGTCTGGATCGCCTGCACGATACCCACAGCCGCGACCACCGGATCGCGGGTGGCATGCGGCATCGCACCATGACCGCCCAAACCCCTGATATTGATGTGAAAAGTATCGACCGCCGCCATGATCGGCCCGGGCGTGGTATAGAACGCACCCTCGGGAAAACCGGGGGCGTTGTGCAGCGCATAGACCTCGTCGATGCCGAAACGATCCATCACGCCTTCCTCGACCATCACGCCGCAGCCGCCGCCGTTTTCCTCGGCCGGCTGGAAGATCAGGGCGACCTTGCCCGCGAAATTCCGAGTCTCGGCCAGGTAGCGCGCCGCCCCCAGCAACATCGTCGTGTGCCCGTCATGGCCGCAGGCATGCATCACGCCCGGCACGGTCGAGGCATGGTCAACGCCGGTTTCCTCGGCGATGGGCAGGGCATCCATATCGGCGCGCAACCCGATCACGGGACCCGGCCCCTGACCTTCGATGATCGCGACAACCCCGGTCCTGGCGATGCCCTCGTGAATATCGGTGATTCCGAACTCTTTCAGCCTTTCAACAACATAGGCTGCTGTCTTCACGCAATCGAAGCCCAGTTCGGGATGCTGGTGAAGATGGCGCCGCCAACCGGTCATGTCTTCGGCAAATCCGGCGATACGGTTGATCACGGCCATCTCTGGACTCCTTTGGCGGTTGCGGTCACGGTTGCACCAAACCTGAAATCCGGAGCCGCCGCAATGACCGATGACAGCTTGATCCATGACGCGAACGGGGGCTTGCCCCGGCTTTTACGGATCATGCAGCGCCTGCGCGACCCCGAAACCGGCTGCCCCTGGGATATAGAACAGGATTTCACGACCATCGCCCCCTACACGATCGAGGAAGCCTATGAGGTGGCCGATGCGATCGAACGGCAGGACTGGCCCGAGCTTGAGGGCGAATTGGGCGATCTGCTGTTGCAGGTGGTCTATCACAGCCAGATGGCCGATGAGGCGGGGCTGTTCACCTTTGACAGCGTGACGCGGCGCGTGTCCGACAAGATGGTGGCACGGCATCCGCATGTCTTCGGGGATGAAAACCGCGACAAATCCGCCGAACAGCAAACCCGCGATTGGGAGAGGATCAAGGCGGCCGAACGCGCCGCATCCGCGCAGGGCGGCGTTCTGGATGGCGTCGCCGTGGGCCTGCCCGCCCTGTTGCGGGCCGTCAAACTGCAGAAACGGGCGGCGCGCGTGGGCTTCGACTGGCCCGATGTCACCCAGGTTCTGGACAAGATCGTCGAAGAAGCGACCGAGTTGACAGAGGCCCGCGATACCCTGTCACAGACCGAGATCGAAGAGGAATTCGGTGACCTGCTGTTCGTGATGGCCAACCTTGCCCGGCATCTGGACATCGACCCCGAGGCTGCGCTGCGCGGCGCGAACGCCAAGTTCGTAAGGCGCTTTGAACATATAGAACAGAGGCTTGCGGCAAAAGGATCATCCCCCGCGCAATCCGATCTGGCCGAAATGGACGCGCTGTGGAACGAGGCCAGGCACAAGGACAAGGCGCGTTCGGGATAGGATCCGTGCTTGGATGATTGTTGGCGAAATTTTTCCGACTATTTCATTCAGGTATTGACCCGACAAAAAAACTCAAGTTTACAGGGCGCATCGAAACACTGCCCCAACGAGGATGTTATGACCCGACACCTGACCACCGCCCTGCTGAGCGCGACAGCCATGTCGCTGGCCCTGCCCGCCTTTGCCCAGGAGGTGAATGTCTATTCCTACCGCCAGCCAGAACTGATCAAGCCGCTGACGGATGCCTTCACCGCCGAAACCGGCATTACGGTGAACGTGGCCTTCCTGGACAAGGGCATGGTCGAGCGCCTGACCGCGGAAGGCGACCGGTCGCCCGCCGATCTGGTGCTGACCGTGGACATCTCGCGCCTGGCCGAAGTCGTCGAGGCGGGGCTGACCCAACCCGTCGACAGCGAGATCCTGCGCGCCAATGTGCCCGACATCTACCACGATCCCGATGGTCACTGGTGGGGCCTGACGACCCGCGCCCGGATCATCTATGCCTCGAAGGACCGTGTGGCCGAAGGCGAGGTGACCACCTACGAGGATCTGACGGACCCCAAGTGGAAGGGGCGCATCTGCACCCGCTCGGGCACCAATTCATATACGCTGGGCCTGACCTCGGCGGTGATCCACCACCACGGCGAAGAGGCTGCGAAGACATGGCTTGAAGGGCTCAAGGCGAACCTTGCGCGCAAGCCCGAAGGCAATGACCGCGCACAGGTCCGCGCGATCTGGGCCGGGGAATGCGATATCAGCCTGGGCAACACCTATTACATGGCGCAGATGCTGGCCGATCCCGAACAGCAGGAATGGGCCAATTCCGTCGACATCGTCTTCCCGACCTTCGAGAATGGCGGCACCCATGTGAACATCTCGGGCGTGGCGATGACCAAGGCCGCGCCGAACCGCGACAATGCGTTGAAGATGATGGAGTTCCTGACCTCGCCCGCAGCGCAGCAGATCTATGCCGAGGCGAACGCCGAATACCCGATCGCACCGGGGATCGAGCCTGATGCGCTGGTGAAAAGCTGGGGGGATTTCACGGCCGATGACGTGAACCTGATGGACCTGGCCAAGCTGCGCGGCGCGGCGCTGCGCCTGACCGAAACCGTGGATTTCGACGGCTGATCAGGCAGATCCGAAAACTGCAAAGGGGCGGCCCAAGGGCTGCCCCTTTCGCATTCAGGCTGCCCTGCCGGGGGCCGAAGTCACTGGATCTCGACGGCGACCTGCATGTCCGAGAAGGCGATGTATTTGTAGCTGAGGCCCTTTTCGGCGCAGACCTCGGCCCAGGCGCGGAACTCGCCAAAGCGCCAGTTCGGATAGCCGTAATATTCGTCAAAGACGACGATACTGCCCTTGACCAGAAGCGGCGCCACATTCTGCAGCACGTAAAGGCTGCTTTCATAGGTGTCGCAGTCGATGTGGCACATGCGGATCTGCTTGGGCTTGGTCTTCAGAAACGCGGGCAGGGTCTTGTCGAACCATCCCTTGTGCAGGGTCACGTTCTCTTTCACCGGCGGCAGGTTTCCATCCAGGTTGAAGGTCCCCTTGGGCAGGTGGTAGCCGGTCCAGTCCTCGGCCAGACCTTCGAAACTGTCAAAGCCGTGCAGGGTGTCATCGGGGAAAAGCCCGGCAAAATGGTTGATCGAGCGGCCCTTGAACACGCCAAATTCAAGGATCGCGCCCCCTTCGATGCGGGCGGCAGAGGCTGCGTAGTTCCACAGCTCTTCATCCTTGGCAAAGATCATGGCCGTGGTCAGGTGCTGTTCGGCATAGCTGGCCGAGTCCGCGATCGCACGCTCGCGCAGCAGCTTGTAGACGCTCAGTTTGTAGGGCGAGAAGACGCGCTTCAGGACAGTGGCCAGCCGACGATTATCCATGAAACACCCCCAGGACTCTGCAAAGAACTTGAACGGGCATTCTGCCCGACGCCATGCCTATGGCCTGTTGCCCCCCCGGTCAATCGTGATGCAGGCCCTGCGGCGGGCCATGCCGCGCCTGCACAGCCAAGCGCGGCCCCCGTGCAACACATGCCCCCCAAGATCCGCCTTGCCCGGCAGAGAGGAAATTAATGGTGTCGCCGCGCCGGATCTTGCCTCATAGTTATCTGAAAAAATCTAAAGATCGGGCAGTATGGTATATCAGACGGCATGTGACAGTTCGCTTTGCGAACGCGCGAGGGGGCATGAATCGCCGCCTTGCGCGGGTTCTGCAGGGCCGCAGCGCGTGTGATCGCACGGCCTGTTCTGCAGGCCGGCTTCATGCGTGAAAGACCTGCATGGTGTCTGCCGGCAAGATTTTCATCGCTTGCCGCGATTTCTTCACCGGTCGGTGTCAAGGTGACTGATGTGCCAGGAGTAAAGGTGCGGAACAGGACGATGAACAAGATGGATGTGTCGCCTGACAGGCAGATCGACGCGCGCGTCGGAGAGATCCGCGACATCGCGCTGGCGCAACTGGTTCTGCCCCGCGCGGGGTTCAGCGGCGGCGCTCTGGCCAAGGAGCTTGAGGGCTTTGCCGATCAACGGGGCGAGGCCTTTTCGACCGATTACCTCGAGGCGTTCATCATGCTGGTCATCGGGGCGGGCAAACGCCCGCGCCGGGCCCAAAAGGCCCTTTACAGGCTTTACAAGAAACGTCTGGCCGCGGCGCAGATGCATGCGTTCGAGCAGTTCACGGACCTTCTGAAAGCGGCGGGTACGCGTGGCCATTCCCTTGAGGGCATCTATTTCCCGCAGAGCTTTCACAACCAGGATCACGACAGCATATGGGCCGATGTCGGGGCGATGCTGGACAAGGTGCAGGCCGTCATCGGGCCGGTCTTTCTGAATTCGGGCACCCTTCTGGGTGTGGTGCGCGACAAGAGCCTGATCGCCCATGACGACGATGTGGATCTGGCCGTGCTGCTTGAGGCCGACAGCCAGAACAGTGCCGCGCGCGCCTGGCAGGACACCTTTCTGCGCCTCAAGGAGGCGGGGCTTCTGTCGCGCGAGCAAGGGCCGAACCCCGGCGTGTTCAAGCTGCAGTCGGGCGGTGTCTACAATATCGACCTGTTCCCGGCCTGGATCGCCGATGGGCGTCTGCATGTCTATCCGCATACCTGCGGCGACTTGCCCGGCGATGCGCTGATGCCGCTGGCGCGCTGCGCGGTGACCGGCCTGCCCATCCCCGCCAGGGCCGAGGACATGTTGGCGGTGAACTACGGCGAAGGGTGGCGCGCGCCCGATCCCGGTTTTGCATTTCCCTGGACCCGCGCAAACCGACGTTTCAGGTCTTTCATGGATGCTCTTGGCAGCAACGACAAAGGTAGTGACAATGCGTAACGAGAAAACGAAGACAGGCGGTCGCACGATCCTGACCTATGGCACTTTCGATCTGTTCCATGTGGGCCATGTGCGCCTGCTACGGCGGCTGGCGGACCTGGGCGACAGGCTGATCGTTGCCTGCTCGACCGACGAGTTCAACACCCTCAAGGGCAAGCGCACGGCAATCCCCTATGCCCACAGGGTCGAGGTTCTGGAAGCCTGCCAATACGTGGACATGGTCATTCCCGAAACCTGCTGGGAACAGAAACCCAAGGATATCGCCACCTACGGGGTGGATCTGTTTGCGATGGGCGACGACTGGGAAGGCAAGTTCGACGACCTGCGGCAGCATTGCGATGTGCTTTACCTGCCCCGCACCGAGAACATCTCGACCACCAAGCTCAAGGAACTGATCCAGACCATGCATCTGATCGTGCCCGACGCCGGTCAGAAGATGACTGGCTGATCCCCGCCTGTGCGCATCATCGGGGCGTCGCGGGGCGCCCTGATGGATTGCGGTCCGGCGCGCTTGCTTCCATACATGGCAGTGGAAGGGCCCTTCCCGGCATGGCCGGACATCGGGCGCCATTGACAAGGACAGGTGCTGCGAGGCGCCGCGCATCAAGGACGGGCCATGACCCTGCAGATCACCCCGCAGAAAATCATCATCGACACGGATCCCGGACAGGATGATGCCGTGGCCATCCTGCTGGCGCTGGCCAGCCCCGAAGAGATCGAGGTTCTGGGGATCACCGCCGTTGCGGGGAACGTGCCGCTTGCGCTGACGCAGCGCAATGCGCGCATGATCTGCGAACTGGCGGGTCGGCCCGATATCCGCGTCTTTGCCGGATGCGACCGCCCGCTGGGCCGTGATCTGGTGACGGCGGAACATGTGCACGGAAAAAGCGGGCTGGACGGCCCGGTTCTGCCCGATCCGCAGATGCCCCTGCAGGACCGGCACGCGGTGGATTTCATCATCGACACGCTGCGCGCGGAACCATCGGGAAGTGTCACGCTCTGCCCTCTTGGTCCCCTGACCAATATCGCCATGGCGATGGAAAAGGCCCCCGACATCATCCCGCGCATCCGCCAGATCGTGCTGATGGGCGGTGCCTATTTCCAGGTGGGCAACATCACGCCGGCGGCCGAATTCAACATTTACGTGGACCCGCAGGCCGCGCGGATCGTGTTCCGCGCCGGTGTGCCGCTGGTCGTCATGCCGCTGGACGTCACGCACAAGGTGCTGGTGACCTCCGAACGCAACGACCGGTTCCGCGCGCTCGGCACGCCCGTGGGCGTGGCCGTGGCCCAGATGACCGAGTTCTTCGAACGGTTCGACAAGGAAAAATACGGCTCGCTCGGTGCGCCCCTGCATGACCCATGCGTCACCGCCTGGCTGATCCGGCCTGACCTGTTCACCGGGCGGCATGTCAATGTCGAGATCGAGACCCGGTCCGAACTGACCATGGGCATGACAGTGGCCGACTGGTGGCGCGTCACGACACGCGCGCCGAATGCCCTGTTCATGGGCGATGTGGACGCGGAGGGCTTCTTTGCCCTGCTGACCGAAAGGCTGGCCCGCCTATGAGCCTGTTGCACCTTGCCACACCCGAGGACCTGGACCGCATCCTGCCGCTTGTCGCCGCCTTCCATGCCGAGATGGGATATGACACCGACACCGCGCATCACACGCGCGCCATGGCCCCCCTGCTGGACGGATCGCCCCATGGCGCGGTCTGGCTGATCGGGCCGCGCCGCGCGCCCGTGGGCTATGTGGTGATCTCTTTCGGCTGGTCGGTGGAGTATGGCGGGCTGGACGGGGTCGTGGACGAGATCTTCGTGCGCCCCGCCGTGCGCGGGCGCGGCATGGGGTTCGAGGCGCTGAACGGCATCGCCAAGGCCCTGGGGGCCAGCGGCATGCGCGCCCTGCATCTTGAGGTGGCGCGCGACGATACCCGCACCCAGGCCTTCTATGCCCGTGCGCGCTTTGCCCCGCGCGATCATACGATGTTCATGTCGCGGGTGCTGTAACCCCCTGCGCCCTGCCCTAAATGGTGTCCCATGACCCTGCATATTCCCTTCGACAACAGCTATGCCGCCCTGCCCCCGCGCTTTTACACGCGGCAGGTGGCCCAACCCGTGCGCGCGCCGCGCCTGCTGGCCTTCAATCAGGCACTGGCGGAGGATCTTGGCATCACGCCCGGCGCGCCCGAGGACATGGCGGCGGTATTCGCGGGAAATGCGGTGCCCGACG
The DNA here is from genome assembly GCA_001650895.1 of Rhodobacteraceae bacterium EhC02. Lineage (GTDB taxonomy): Bacteria > Pseudomonadota > Alphaproteobacteria > Rhodobacterales > Rhodobacteraceae > Seohaeicola. The sequence goes on along the minus strand of LXYH01000059.1, from coordinate 37,758 downwards.
GGGCCGCCCCTCTGGCGCAGGTCTATGCCGGGCACCAGTTCGGCGGCTTCTCGCCCCAGCTGGGTGACGGGCGCGCGCTGCTCTTGGGCGAGGTTGTGGACCGTGCAGGCCATCGCCGGGACATCCAGCTGAAAGGCTCGGGCCAGACACCCTACAGCCGGATGGGCGACGGGCGCGCCTGGCTGGGCCCGGTGCTGCGCGAATACCTGCTGTCCGAGGCGATGCATGCCCTTGGCGTGCCCACCACCCGCGCGCTGGCAGCCGTGCTGACGGGCGAAAGCGTGTATCGCGAAACCGTGCTGCCCGGCGCGGTGCTAACCCGCGTGGCCTCTAGCCATATCCGCGTGGGCACCTTCCAGTATTTCGCCGCAAGGCGCGACCTTGAAGGCTTGCAGGCGCTGTACGAACATACCCGCGCGCGGCATTATCCGCAGGCAAGCAGCCCCGCCGAGATGCTGGAACAGGTGATCGCCGCACAGGCGCGACTGGTCGCGAAATGGCTGTCGGTCGGCTTCATCCACGGGGTGATGAACACCGACAACACCAGCCTGTCGGGGGAAACCATCGACTATGGCCCCGCCGCCTACATGGATACCTACCATCCGGTGACGGTCTACAGCTCGATCGACGCGCATGGGCGCTATGCCTATGACAACCAGGCGCGGGTGATCGTGTGGAACATGGCGCAGCTTGCCACGGCGCTTGTGCCGCTGATGCCCGATACCGATGCGGCGATCAGCCAGTTCACCGATGCGATCAATGCCATGCCCGCGTTGATCGAGGCCGAACGCCTGGCCGCGTTCCGCCCCAAGCTGGGCCTGACGGGCGGTGATCCGGCCGATGCCGCGCTGATCGAGGATCTTCTGGCGCTGATGCAGGCGGGACAGGCCGACTTTACCAACACGTTCCGGGCGCTGGCACAGGGGCGCGCGCGCGATCAGGTCACGGATCGCGCCGCATTCGATCAATGGCAGGCCCGCTGGCAGGAACGGTTGCAGCAAGAGGATGGGGCCGAAGCGCGGATGCTGTCCGCCAACCCCGCCTATATCCCGCGCAATCACCGGGTCGAAGAAATGATCCAGGCCGCCGTTGCCGGCGACATGGCCCCGTTCGAGCGGTTGCTTGGCGTGCTGTCCGACCCGTTCACCGATCAGCCGGGCCAGAAGGATCTGACCCACCCGCCGCTGGCCCATGAGATCGTGGCGCAGACCTTTTGCGGAACGTGATGCGCCTCAGGCCGGAACGCGCGGCCTGCGGTTGATCAGCACGATGCCCACGGCCACCAGGACAAGGCCGGCCAGAACGGAGGGTCCGACCTCTTCGCCAAGGATCAGCCAGCCGAATCCCACCGCCAGAACGGGCGTCAGGAACGAGAAACTGGCCACGCCGGATGCGGGGTACATCTTCATCAGGAAGAACCAGAACAGAAAGCCGAAACTGGCGACGGCCACGATCTGATAGGCCAGCCCCAGCAGGTGGATGATCTGCGGATCGCGCAGCAGCGGCCCGAACAGCGGGGCCGCGATCATCAACAGGATCGCGCTGACCGACAGTTGCCAGAACAGCTGCATCTCGGGGGCCGCGCGATGGATCGCGGTCATGCGCACCACCAGCGCGATCCCGGTCCAGCCGAAGGCCGCCCCGAGCGCCGCCAGATCCCCCATGAGGGAGGCCTGCCCGCCGCCGCGTTGCGCCAGCACCAAGGCAACCCCGCCCATGGCCATCACAAGACCCAGCAGCCGCCGCCGCGTCAGCCTTTCGCCCGGCAGCAGGAAATGCGCAGAAATCGTCAGGATCACCGGCATCGAATACAGAAGGATCGACGCGCGGGCGACCGTGGTGTGATCCAGCGCCCAGAAGAGGCAGAGGAATTCGGCCGCGAAAAGCGCACCAAGCGCCAGTCCGGGACCCAGCGTATCACGGCTGAAATCCAGCCGGATCCCGCGCAGACGCATCCAGATCAGCAGCACGACAAGCGCCCCGATGGACCGAAGCCCTGCCATGAAGACGGGTTGGAACCCGCCATTTCCCAGCTTGATCACCACCTGGTTGAAGGCCATGGCCGTGGCAAAGCACGTCAACGCCACCGCCCCGATGGCGTCTATCCTGTCCTTGCGATCCATGCGGCGGAGTGGACGCCAAACCGCGAGAGAGGTCAAGCCCGCCCGAAGGGTCAGCGCCGCTTGCGATGACGGTTGAAAAACCGCGGATTGCGCTGCACGAAATCGTCGATCAACCCCATCAGACCGCCCCTGGCCCGTCCTTTCAGATAGGCATAACCGGCCCCCGCCCCGATCAGCGCGCCGATGAAATCCATGATCAGATCGGCCATCGTGTCCATCAGGCCGGATTTCTGCATGTTCAGGCCGAATACCTGGTCCATCCCGAATTCGAAGATTTCCCAGATCGCGCCGATGGCGATGGCGAAACAGAAGGCAAAAAAGGCCACGGCGATGGGCGGCGCGGCGTAGCGGTCCCCCTGGAACATCATGAAGACCAGCACGAAACCGATCAGGCCAAAGCCGATCGCGCTGCCGGCATGCATGACCATGTCCCACCACCAGAACCGGTTGTAGAAATCGAAGACCTCGCCCAGGAACAGCGTGCCCCCGACAAAGACCACGATGGCCGCGATGAATGAGGGCGGCACCACGACCTCGGCCCAGCGGGCGGCGAACAGCGGCACCAGCGAAAGCGACAGCGTGGCCAGTGACACGAAGGCCAGCGGCCAGTTGCCCTGAAACAGCGCATCCAGCGCGAACAGCGCCAGCAGGCCCCAGATGATCCGGGCAAGCCAAGTCTGATCGGCAAACACCTCGTGACGCTCCCTTTCATGGCGGCTATATCCCTAGCATGTCCGCATCCCGTCTTAAAATTGCAAGCTACAACCTGCAGAAATGCGTGGGGATGGACCTGCGCCGCCGTCCCGATCGCAGCCTCAAGGTGATCGAAGGTCTGGGCGCGGATATCGTCGTGCTGCAAGAGGCGGACAAGCGCCTGCCCCCGCGTCCCGCCGCCCTGCCCCATGGCATGATCGAGGATGACGGCTGGCGGATCGTGCCCGTGGGAACAGCCGGACACCGCCCCGGCGGATCGCTGGGCTGGCATGGCAATGCCATGCTGATCCGGCCCCATGTGCAGGTGCTGGCCACGGCGCATCTGGACCTGCCGGGGCTGGAGCCGCGCGGCGCGATCCGTGTCGATCTGGACACCGGCATCGGCCCTGTGCGCGTGATCGGCCTGCATCTGGGCCTGATCCGGCGCTACCGCATCCTGCAGGTCGCGGCCATCATGCGCTGCCTGCGCGAATTGGGCCACATGCCGACCGTCATGGCGGGGGATTTCAACGAATGGGGTTCGGTCATGCCCCTTGATACGATGGCGCAGGGCCTGCGCTTTCTGCCGGGGCTGCCCAGTTTTCCGGCTGCGCGACCGGTGGCACGGCTTGACCGTTTCGCCCTGTCAGACGATCTGGAGGCGCTGGATCAGGGGGCCTATCTGGGCAAGCCTGCGCGCGTGGCCTCGGACCACCTGCCCGTCTGGGCCGAGATCGCGCGCAGGGCCTGATCCGCGCAAGACAGGCACCACCATGAAAAAGGCACCCCGAAGGGTGCCTTTTGTCCGTGTCATGCGGCCTGGCTGGCCGAGGGGCCGCGCTTGCCGCCGCCCGAACGCCGTCTGCGGCGCGGCTGGGTGGTGCCGGGCTTGGCCCCGCCTTCCCCGCCACGTGCACCGCCACCGCGCGGGCCACCGCCACGCGGGCCACCGCGACCGCGACCGCCACCCGATTTCGGCGCATCCGGCGCATCCAGCGCTTCCCACGGACGCCCAGAGGCCACGGGGATCGAGATCTTCATGACTTTCTGGATATCGCGCAGTTCGCCCATCTCGTCGGGCGCACAGAAGGCGATGGCCGCCCCGTCCTTGCCCGCGCGTGCGGTCCGGCCGATCCGGTGCACGTAATTCTCGGGCACATTGGGCAGTTCGTAGTTGTAGACGTGCTTCACGTCCGGGATATCCAGACCGCGCGCGGCCACATCCGTGGCCACGAGGACGCGAATCTTGCCGGCGCGGAACGCCTCGAGCGCGCGATCACGCTGGCCCTGGCTTTTGTTGCCATGGATCGACCCTGCGGCATAGCCTGCCTTTTCCAGCGTCTTCATCAGCTTTTCGCACCCGTGCTTGGTGCGGCCGAAGACCAGCGCCAGTTCGTCCCGGTGCTTGTCCAGCAGTTCGATCAGCAGCGCCGTCTTTTCCGCCTTTGCAATGAAATGCACGGCCTGCGTGACCTTGTCGGCCACCTTGCCTGCGGGGCTGACCTCGACCCGCATCGGGTTGTTGAGGTAGGCGGCGGCGATTTCCGACATCTGCTTGTTCATCGTGGCCGAGAACAGCATGGTCTGGCGCTGCGAGGGCAGCAGGCCCGCGATCCGGCGCAGCGCATGGATGAAACCCAGGTCCAGCATCTGGTCGGCCTCGTCCAGCACCAGGAAACGGGTGGCATCCAGACGCACGGCGCGACGATCCAGCAGGTCCAGAAGACGCCCCGGAGTCGCCACCAGAATATCGGTGCCGCGCAGCAGGCGTCCCGCCTGGGCCGAGATCGACTGACCGCCCACCACAAGGTTCACCTTCATCGGCGTGCCCTTGACGAGGGCCGCCAACGTGTCGGCGATCTGCTTGGCCAGTTCGCGCGTCGGGGCCAGGATCAGCCCGTGCACATGCTTTTCCATCGGGCGCTTGGGATCCGCCATCAGCTGCGCCAGCAGCGGCAGGCCAAAGGCCGCCGTCTTGCCGGTGCCGGTCTGCGCCAGCCCCATCACATCCTTGCCGTCCAGCGCATGGGGGATGGCCCGGCTCTGGATCGGGGTGGGTTCGGTGATGCCGGTTTCCTTGAGGCGCTTCACCAGGCTGGCCGGAAGGCCCATCATTTCGAATTCGTTCAACGTCATGTCCTTTTGCGCCATGCGTACGCATCCGGCATGGCGATATTGCGCGTCCCGACAAGGAACGCCCGTGGTTTCACACCGGGCCTGACCATCGAACGACATGTCCGATCAGCCGCCGCAGCGCTGATCCCCACGCGTGATCTTGGGAAAATCGGCCAAGGTCCTGTTCCGCCCTTCGCGTTCCTGCCGTTTGGCGAACGCAGGGGTCTTGCTTGTCTGCTCACGCGGCAGAGGACCTTGCTTGGATATGCATATGCGCGTCATGACCGCAGAAGTCAACCCGCCGCGCCAAAACAGGGTGGAACTGCGTCGCCGCTGCCGCTAAACCCTGCGCTACCGAAAGACAGAGTTCACCCGACGGGGCAAGCGCATGGCTGATACGATCATTTCCCGCTGCGAGGCCAAGGGCCTGCGCATGACAGAACAGCGCCGCACCATCGCGACCGTGCTGGAAGGATCGGACGATCACCCGGATGTCGAAGAGCTGTATGCCCGTGCCTCGGCCATCGATCCGCGCATCTCCATCGCCACGATCTATCGCACGGTCAAGCTGTTCGAAGAGGCGGGGATTCTCGACAAGCTGGAATTCGGCGACGGGCGGGCGCGCTACGAGGATGGCGCACGCGAGCATCACGACCACCTGATCGACATGCAGACCGGCGAGGTGATCGAATTCTGCGACCCCGAGATCGAGGCCCTGCAGGAAAAGATCGCGCGCCGGCTTGGATACACGCTCAAGGGTCACAAGCTGGAACTTTACGGGGTTCCGCTGAAACGTGGATCGGAAAAGACCTGACGTCGCCGAAAAGCTGCGCTAGTTCTTGGGGATGACACGCGTAGCCCCCCCTTCCTTCGGCCTTGATGCCCCTGTCCTGACGGGGTCCGCACGCCCCGGGTTATGCACCGATTGCGGGGTCTCGCGCATGGGTGACGGGCGCGCCTGTGGCCGCGCCTGCCAGTTCATCCAACCCGATTACCCGGCACTGGAACAGGCCGCACATGGGCGGCAGGCCGATCCCGACCGGGGCGAAGAGGCATTCTTTGGCCCCTATACCCAGATGCTGCGCGCGCGGCTTGCGCCACCGGCCCCCGGCGCGCAATGGACCGGCATCACGACGGCGCTGGCGGCGGCACTCTTGCGCGACGGCACGGTTGATGCCGTGCTGACCATGGCGCCCGACCCTGCGGACCGCTGGAAACCCCTGCCCGTCATCGTGACCGATCCCGAGGCGCTGGCGCAATGCCGGGGCATGCGCATGGGCTATGCGCCGCTGCTGGCGCTGCTGGAACCCGCGCGCGCCGCCGGACACAGGCGCATCGCGCTGATCGGCATTCCCTGCCAGGTCTATGCCCTGCGCGCGCTTGAGGCGGAACTGGGGTTCGACCGGATCTACGTGATCGGCACTCCCTGTTCGGACAATACGACAACGGACAGCTTCCATCATTTCCTGTCACTGCTGGACCCGGCCCCCCAGACCATCAGCTACCTGGAATTTCGCGCCGATTACCGGGTCGAACTGCGGTTCGACGATGGGCGCAAGGCGCGCATGATCCCGTTCCTGCAATTGCCGATCTCGCAGCTTCCTGCGGATTTCTTCCCGATGACCTGCAAGACATGCGTCGATTACACCAACCGCCTGGCCGATATCACCGTGGGCTACATGGGCGGCGATGGCGATCAGTGGATCCTCAGCCGCAACGCGCGCGGCGACGAAATGCTGGCGCGGCTGAAGGGGCAGTTGCAGACCGCACCCCTGACCGACAAGGGCAAGCGCACCGGGGCCGTGCGCGGGTTCCTGGCCAATACCGAACGGGCCGCCGGAGGCATGCCGCTGCGCCGCATGCCCGACTGGCTGCGCCCGATCGTGTCCTTCCTGCAGCCGCGCACCGGGCCGCGGGGTCTTGAATTCGCCCGCGCGCGGGTCGAGATGAAGGCCATCGAAACCGTGCTGCACCTGCGCCGCGCCCATCCCGCGCGCCTCAAGAACATGGTGCCCGCCCATGTCTGGCGCCTCGTGGCCCGCTACGGGCTGACCCCCGCCACGCAAGAGACGCGCCCCGATGCGGCACCGCCGCCCCTTGCACCTTCCCCGCCGCAGGACTAATCCGGTCAGGACCCCCGGCCACGTCCCCCGCGACGCTGCATCCCCCGACAAACAGGCCTGATCACCAATGGAAAACCTGCGTGGATCGCTTCTGATGACCGCAGCCATGCTTGGCTTCGCGATCGAGGACATGTTCATCAAGCTTCTGTCGGCCAGCGTTCCGCTGGGCTTGGTGCTGATCCTGCTGGGCGCGGGCGGTGCGGTGGTCTTTGCGGTGCTTGCCCTGATGCGCGGCGACGCGCTGTTCTCGCGCGATCTGCTGGCGCGCTCGGTGCTGATCCGCAACGCGGGCGAGCTGATCGGCACCGTCGGTTTCATCACCGCGATCGCGCTGACGCCGCTGTCCTCGGCCTCGGCGATCCTGCAGGCCACGCCGCTGGTGGTGACGCTGGGGGCCGCGCTGTTTCTGGGCGAACAGGTCGGCTGGCGCCGCTGGAGCGCGATCCTGGTCGGCTTTGCCGGGGTGATCCTGATCATCCGGCCGGGCTTTGACGCGTTCGAACCTGCATCGCTGTTCGCGGTGATGGGCGTCGTCGGGCTGGCGCTGCGCGATCTGGCGACGCGCACCGTGCCGCGCTCGATCTCGTCGATGCAGCTGTCGACCTATGCGTTCCTGACGCTTGTGCCCGCAGGCATGGGCATGCTGGCCGTCACGGGCGATGCCCCGCGCCTTCTGAACGGGCTGGAATGGCTGCTGATCGCGGCGGCGCTGGCCTTCGGGGTGTTGTCCTATTACGCGATCGTGGCCGCGATGCGGATGGGCGATGTGGCGGTGATCACGCCTTTCCGCTATTCGCGGCTGGTCTTTGCGCTGTGCTTCGGTGTGCTCTTCTTCGGCGAGCGGCCGGACATGGCGACACTGGCGGGATCGGCGCTGATCGTCGCCTCGGGCATCTACACCTTCTGGCGCGAGGCGCGGCTGCGCCGCATCGCGGCGCGCGGCCCCAAAGGTTAGCGCAAACCCCGGAAAATACACAAAAGGTTAGCGCAAACCTGCCGCGCGCCCCCTTTCCCTTGGGCCATGCGCCCTCTAAAAGCGCGCGCAATGCATTTCACATCCCGAAGGGACGCCACCATGAGCACGATCATCGACATCCACGCCCGCGAAATCCTGGACAGCCGGGGCAATCCCACGGTCGAGGTGGATGTCATCCTGGAAGACGGCACCATGGGCCGGGCGGCCGTGCCCTCGGGCGCATCGACCGGCGCGCATGAGGCGGTCGAGCGGCGCGACGGCGACAAGGCGCGCTATCTGGGCAAGGGTGTCCTTGAGGCCTGCGCCGCCGTGAATGGCGAGATCGCCGAAAGCCTGCTGGGCATGGATGCGACCGAACAGGTCGCCATCGACCTCAGCATGATCGAACTGGACGGGACGCCCAACAAGGCGCGTCTGGGGGCGAATGCGATCCTGGGCGTGTCGCTGGCCGTGGCCAAGGCGGCTGCCGATTTCACCACGCAGCCGCTTTACCGCTATATCGGCGGCACCTCGGCGCGCGTCCTGCCGGTGCCGATGATGAACATCATCAACGGGGGCGAACATGCCGACAACCCGATCGACATCCAGGAATTCATGATCATGCCGGTCGCCGCCGCATCCATCCGCGATGCGGTGCGCATGGGGGCCGAGGTGTTCCACACGCTGAAAAAGGAACTCTCGGCGGCGGGTCTCGCCACCGGCGTGGGCGACGAAGGCGGCTTTGCCCCCAACCTGTCCGGCACCCGCGAGGCGCTGGATTTCATCCTCAAGGCCATCGAAAAGGCGGGCTACCGTCCGGGTGACGACATCTGCCTGGCGCTGGATTGCGCCGCCACCGAATATTACCGCGATGGCAACTACGTGCTGTCCGGCGAGGGCAAGACCCTCACCAGCGACCAGAACGTCGATTACCTTGCGGCGCTTTGCGCCGATTACCCGATCATCTCGATCGAGGATGGCTGCGCCGAGGATGACTGGGACGGCTGGCGCGCGCTGACCGACCGGCTGGGTGCCAGCGTGCAGCTGGTGGGCGACGATCTCTTCGTGACCAACCCCGCGCGTCTGGCCATGGGGATCGAGCGCGGCTGCGCCAATTCCATGCTGGTGAAGGTCAACCAGATCGGAACACTGACCGAAACACTGCGCGCCGTGGACATGGCGCATCGCGCGCGCATGACAAACGTGATGTCGCACCGTTCCGGCGAGACCGAGGATGCCACCATCGCGGATCTGGCCGTCGCCACCAACTGCGGTCAGATCAAGACCGGCTCGCTGGCCCGCTCGGACCGGTTGGCAAAGTACAACCAGCTGATCCGGATCGAGGAATCGCTGGCCGATACCGCCGTCTACGCAGGCCGCTCGATCCTGCGCTGACCCTCGGACAAACCCGTGTCTACAAGGGGCGGCCTGCGCAGGGCCGCCCTTCTTTTTTGCCGCTTTCTTCTTGCTTCAAATATCCTCGCCGAAGGCGGGCCGACCCTGCCGCCGGGCTGACCATTCGAAAAAATAACGCCTGCGCTGAAACTCTCGGCCTCTCCCGCCCGTGACTGTGACATGCCCGCTTCGACAGGGGCACCACATGAAAAGGGAGATATCGATGACACAGACCTTCAAGGCCCTCGTTCTGGCCGCAAGCCTGACCGCCGCATCCACCGCCATGGCCGCCAATCCGCAGGTCGGCGGCGCGGACATGTTCGACACCCGCAACATCGTCGAAAACGCCGTCAATTCGGCAGATCACACCACGCTGGTCGCCGCCGTGCAGGCCGCGGGCCTGGTCGAGACATTGCAGGGCCCCGGCCCCTTCACCGTCTTTGCCCCGGTCAATGACGCCTTCGCCGCCCTGCCCGCCGGTACGGTCGAGACACTTCTGAAGCCCGAGAACCTCGGGATGCTGCAGAAGGTGCTGACCGCGCATGTGGTGGCGGGCAACATGTCCACCGCGCAGATCGCCGCGCGCGCCCGTGCCAGCGCCGACGGCTTTTATCACTTCAACGCGGTCTCGGGCGATGCGCTGTCGGCGCAGGTCAAGGGGCGCAACCTCTATATCTATGACGAAAGCGGCAATGCCGCACGCGTCACGATCTCGGATGTGGTGCAGTCCAATGGCGTGATCCATGTGGTCAACACGGTGCTCGTGCCCAGGTGATCAAGGGGTTTGACCGCCTGTCCGGCTCTTCCAGCGGCGGGCGGTCATCGGCGGGGTCGGGTGTCTGTGGCAGCAGATCCCGGCCCCGGTTCCAGAAGGAGGCGTCATGCGACCGTCGGGCCCAGACAAGGATCATCCCCGGACCATCCGCACCAAGACCGCGCCCGACCAAGGGCGACGCGGCCTGCAGCGCGGTGAATGCCTGGCCCTTGCCCTTCTGGCCCTGGTGATGGCGGGGGGCTGGCTTCTGGCCCTGCACGGTTGAACCTGCCCTGCATCCCCCATGCATCGGGGCCGGTCACTGACCCGTCAGAAACCCTATCAGCGCGCGGGTCGAGCCGTCCTTGCCCCCGGCATCGCCCCCCTCCAGCAGCGGCTGCAGCGCAGTTGCCAGTTCCTTGCCCAGCTCCACCCCCCATTGATCGAAGCTGTTGATCCCCAGGATCACCCCTTCGACAAAGACCCGGTGTTCATAAAGTGCCACGATCTGGCCAAGCCGGCGGGGCGTCAGCCGGTCATAGGCCAGCGTGACCGAAGGCCGGTTGCCCGGAAAGACCCGGTGGCGCGCCTGGCGTTCAAGCTCGGCCCCCGACAGGCCCTTGGCGGCCATCATGGCGCGCGCCTCGTCTAGGCTGCGGCCCCGCATCAACGCTTCGGACTGGGCCAGGCAATTGGCGATCAGCAGGCGGTGCTGATGGGCCAGTTCCGGCTCATGCCCCCTGGCCGCGATCAGGAACTCGCAGGGCACCACATCCGTGCCCTGATGGATCAGCTGATAAAAGGCGTGCTGCCCATTGGTGCCGGGTTCGCCCCAGACCACCGGACCCGAGGGGCGCGCCAGATCGCGGCCATCCATCGCCACGCGCTTGCCGTTGCTTTCCATCTCGAGCTGCTGAAGATAGGCGGGTAGTCGCGACAGGCGCTGATCATAGGGCAGCACCGCGCGGCTGGCATGGCCCAGCACCTGCCGGTGCCAGACCCCTGTCAGGGCCAGAAGCACGGGCAGGTTTTCCGCCAGCGGCGCCTGCCGGAAATGCGCGTCCATCGCCGCCGCCCCGGACAGCATCTCGCGGAAGCGCGCGGGGCCTATGGCCAGCATCAGCGACAGCCCGATCGGCCCCCACATGGAATAGCGCCCCCCGACCCAATCCTCGAACCCGAAGACGCGGTCGGCGGCGATCCCGAAGGCGCCAGCCTTGTCGGTGGCCGAAGAGAGCGCCACGCATTGCGCGCCCGGATCGGCGACGCTGGCTGCCAGCCAGTCGCGCGCGGTGCGGGCATTGGTCATCGTCTCGATCGTCGTGAAGGTCTTGGACGCGATGATCAGCAAGGTGCGCGCCGGGTCCAGCCCCTTGAGCGTATCCGAGACATGCGCACCATCCACGTTCGACACGAAATGGCAGCGCGGCCCGTCATGGTAAGGTGCCAGCGCCAGCACGGCCATGGCCGGACCCAGGTCCGAACCGCCGATCCCGATATTGACCACATCGGTGATCGTGCCGCCCTGCCCCGTGATCCGGCCCGACCGCAGCGCATCGGCGAAATCCTGCATCCGGTCCAGCGTGTGGCGCACAGCGGGCATGACATCCTGACCGTCGACGAAAACCGCCGCATCCGCCGGTGCGCGCAGGGCCGTATGCAGGACGGCGCGCCCTTCGGTTTCGTTGATCCTGTCGCCCCCGAACATGGCCGCGCGCCGCCCTTCGACATTCGCCGCCTGCGCCAGGTCCAGCAGGGCCGCGCGTGTCGCCGCATCAATGGCGGTCTTGGAATAGTCGAACAGCATCCCGTCAAAGCGGGCGGAAAACGCGCCGGCACGGTCGGGGTCATCGAAAAGCGACAGGATCGGACGCGCTGTCGCGGTGTCTTTCAAGCTGTCCAGGCGTGACCAGCACGCATCTATCTTCAATGTCATCGCTCGTCTGCCCAATGTACCTCGGCCTCGTCCAGGATCGCCGCCACCGGGGCCTCTTCGGGTGGCAGGCGCAAGGCGCGGTCCAGCGCCGCGTGTTTTTCGGCCCCGGTGATGACCAGGTGCAGGTTCAGCGCATCGCGCAGCACCCGCGCGCTCAGGCTGACGCGGGTGCAGTCAAGACCGGGCGCGCGCATGCTGACAAGGATGGGCGCACCGGGGTCCAGTGCCAGGCGCAGGTTGTCGCCGCGCGGGAACAGGCTGGCCGTGTGCATGTCGGCCCCCATCCCCAGAAGGGCGACCGAAATCGGCAGATGCGGCAGGATCATGGCCTCGACCTCGGACAGCACGTCCTCGGGGTCGTCGCCGCCCGCGTAGAACGGCAGGAACGTCGCCTGGGCCGCGCGCCCGGTCAGCAGCCGCTGCCGCACCAGCGCCGCGTTCGAGCGGGGATCGTCCTCGGGCACCCAGCGTTCATCGCTGAGCATGACATCGACGCGGGACCAGTCCAGATCGGCATCGCAAAGCGCATCGAAGATCGGCCCCGGCGTGGTGCCGCCGGGCACCACGAGCGTGGCGCGGTCCTCGTGCATCAAGGTCGCGCTCAGCTTGCCGGCGATGATATTGGCCAGGTTGATCGCCAGCATCTCGGCATCGGGGTATTCGTTCAGGGTCATGATCGTATCTCCCGCCAGCGGCGGCCGTCGCGGTGCATCAGGGCCAGGGCCTCTTCGGGGCCCGCACTGCCGGAATCGTAGAGCACCGGATCGGTTCCCGCCGCTTCCCAATCCGCGATGATCGGATCGGTCCAGGCCCAGGCCGCCTCGACCTCGTCACCGCGCATGAACAGGGTCTGGTTGCCCCGGATCACATCCATGATCAGCCGTTCATAGGCGTCCGGCACATCCTCGGCGTCGGGTCCCAGCGCCTCGGTGAAGGTCATGTCCAGTGGCACATCGACAAGGCGCATGCCGCCCGGACCCGGCTCCTTGATGGTCACGTCCAGGTCGATCCCCTCGTTGGGTTGCAGCCGGATCGTCAGGATGTTGCGATGCCGCCCCGCCTCGGCCCCGAAGATCGAATGGGGCGCTTCCTTGAACACCACCGCGATTTCCGAGGTGCGCGCGCGCAGCCGCTTGCCGGTGCGCAGGTAGAAGGGCGTGCCCGCCCATCGCCAGTTGCTGATATGCGCCTTGAGCGCCACGAAGCTTTCGGTGGTCGAGGACGGGTTTTCCACGTGATCGCGGTAACCCGGCTTGTCGCCATCCGCGCGGTACTGGCCGCGCACGATCTGGGCCGGGGCTACCGGATCCAGTGCGCGGATCACCTTGAGCTTTTCATCGCGCACCGCGGACGGGTCGAACTTGGCCGGCGGTTCCATCGCGATCAGGCACAAAAGCTGCATCAGGTGGTTCTGTACCATGTCGCGCATGGCCCCCGCGCGGTCATAGTAATCGCCGCGCCCGCCCACGCCCACGGTTTCGGCCACGGTGATCTGGATGTGATCGACGTACTGGCTGTTCCACAGCGGCTCGAACAGCATGTTGCCGAAGCGTATCGCCATCAGGTTCTGAACGGTTTCCTTGCCCAGGTAGTGGTCGATCCGGTAGATCTGGCTTTCGTCGAAATGCTGCGCCAGCGTCCGGTTGAGGGTGCGCGCGGTGTCCAGATCGCGGCCAAACGGCTTTTCCACGACGATGCGCGCCCCTTCGTCCGCCATGCCGTGACGGTGCAGCCGTTCCGCCAGCGGCCCGAAAAGACCCGGCCCGACCGAGAAGTAATAGGCCTTGATCCGGTCGCGCGACATCAGCCCGGCCAGCCGCGCCCACCCCTCATCGCCCATCGCATCCAGCGTGACGTAATGCAGATCGGCCAGAAAGGCCGCGCGCTGTTCGGGCGCATGGGCATGGGCGGTGTCGAATTCATCCAGCGCCTGGGCCACGAATTCACGGTAATCGGCATCGGACATCTCGGCGCGCGCCGCGCCGATGAGGCGGGTGCCGGGCTGCATCTGACCGGCGCAATATCGCCGGAAGAGGGCCGGAAGGATCTTGCGCCGCGCCAGATCGCCGGTGCCGCCAAAGATGACCAGATCGAAAGGATCGACCGGAATGACCCGAGATGCCATCAGAACAGCCCTTGTGTTTCAACAGGTTGCGCGGTGCCCACCGGGGTTGCGCCCTGCGTGTTCCGGGCATGACTCTATCATGCTTGGACACGGGCACAATGGCTGCAAAACCCCATGCATCAAAAAAATGTTAGCGCTAACGCTTCCCGCTCAAGATGCCTCCGCCGACGGCGGCGCGCACACCCGTTGTCGCCGGACAGGACGTCGGCAGCCCGCGCGCGACCCTGACCGCCAGATAGGCGAAGGCCTGCGCCTCGAGCATGTCACCGTCCAGCCCCACCGCCTCGACCGGATCGACGGGGCAATCCAGACCCGCGCGCAGCATCTGCATCATCACCGGATTGTGCCGACCGCCCCCGGTGACCAGAAGCCTCGCGGGCGGGATGGGGCAATGTTCCATCCCGCGCATGACGGCGGCGGCGGCCATCGCGGTCATGGTGGCCGCGGCATCGGCATCATCCAGTTCGCGCACAAGGTCCAGCATGTCGGCAAAGGCGTCGCGATCCAGCGACTTGGGCGGCATCTTCAGGAAATAGGGCTCGTCCAGAAACAGCTCCAGCGCGCCATCCACGACCTTGCCGCGCGCGGCAAGCTGGCCGCCCTTGTCATAGCTCAGGCCAAGACGCGCATGGACCAGATCATTGATCGGCGCATTGGCGGGACCCGTGTCGAAGGCCAGCAACGCGCCTTCATCCTCGGGGCGGGCGTAGGCCGGATCGACCCAGGTCAGGTTGCCGACCCCGCCAAGGTTGAGGAAAGCAAGGGGTTCGCTGGCCCCGATCCATTTGGCGCAGGCGAAATGGAAGAAGGGCGCCAGCGGCGCGCCCTGCCCGCCCAGACGCACATCGGCGGACCGGAAATCCCAGACCACCGGCAGGCCAAGCCGTTCCGACAGCGCCGCGCCATCGCCAAGCTGATGCGTGCCGCGCCCGCCCGGATCGTGGGCCAGGGTCTGGCCGTGAAAGCCCACAAGCTCCACCCCTTCAAAGCCGGACAGAACCGCGTGATGGGCCGCCTCGACCAGCGCCTGCGCCTCCTCCAGCCCGTCATCGCCAGGCCATTTGCCCAAGACCGCGCGCAGTACGGCCTGTTCCTGCGCGGAATAGGCGCGGTAGGCCACGGGTCCGAAGGCCGCAATCATCTCGCCATCGGTCTCGACCACGGCGGCATCCACACCGTCAAGCGAGGTACCCGACATGGCCCCCAGCGCGCGGATCACCCTTGCTTCTCGCATTTCTGCACCCCTGCCCAGACCGACCAATTCCACCCTCAATAGCGGTTTGCATATACCGCCCTGGTCATTATACATGCCGCGCAAACCACCGAGGGACAAGAGAGATGACCTACCGCCCGAAATCGGAATTCCTGCGCATCATCACCGCGCGCGGATTTCTGTCCGATTGCACCGACCTGCAGGGGCTGGACGATGCGCTGATCGCGGGGGTGGTTCCGGCCTATATCGGTTATGACGCCACGGCGAAATCGCTGCATGTGGGGCATCTACTGAACATCATGCTGCTGCGCTGGCTGCAAAAGACCGGGCACAAACCTGTCACGCTGATGGGCGGCGGCACCACCAAGGTGGGCGATCCCAGCTTCCGTTCCGACGAGCGCCCGATGCTGAGCCCGGCGCAGATCGACGAGAACATCGCCGGGATGGGACAGGTCTTCGGCCGCTACCTTGATTACGGCGACAGCGCCACGGGTGCTGTCATGCTGAACAATGCCGAATGGCTGGACAACCTGAACTATCTTGAATTCCTGCGCGACATCGGGCGGCATTTCTCGATCAACCGCATGCTGAGTTTCGACAGCGTGAAATCCCGGCTGAACGATCCCGACAAGTCGCTGTCCTTCCTCGAATTCAACTACATGATCCTGCAGGCCTATGATTTCATGGAGCTGAACCGCCGTTATGGCGTGCGTCTGCAGATGGGCGGATCGGACCAGTGGGGCAATATCGTCAACGGAATCGACCTGACGCGCCGCGTCGTCGATGCCCAGGTGTTCGGGCTGACGACGCCGCTGCTGACCACGAGCGACGGGCGCAAGATGGGCAAGTCCGCGGGCGGCGCGATCTGGCTGAACGCCGACATGCTGTCGCCCTACAATTTCTGGCAATTCTGGCGCAACACGACCGATGCCGACACGGGCCGTTTCCTGAAGCTTTACACCGACCTGCCCGTCGAGGAATGCGACCGCCTGGGCGCGCTGCAGGGGTCCGAGATCAACGCGGCCAAGATCATCCTGGCCAATGAGGTGACGACCCTGCTGCACGGGGCCGAAGCGGCAGCGGCGGCGGAAGCCACGGCGCGCGAGGTGTTCGAAAAGGGCGGTGTGGGCGAGGATCTGCCCACGCTGGACCTGACAACGGCCGAGGTGGGCGACGGCATTTCCATCGTGCAGCTGATCGTGCGCAGCGGCCTGGCGGCCTCGGGCAAGGAGGCCAAGCGCCTGATCGCCGAAGGCGGCGCGCGCCTGAACGATGCCGAGGTGACCGATGCGGGCCTGCTGCTGGATGCTGCAAGCCTTGAAGGCACCATCAAGCTGAGTGCGGGCAAGAAGCGCCATGCCCTGGTGCGCATCGCGGGCTGAGATGTGGCAAGGGGGGCTGTCTGCCCCCCTTCGTCCCTGCGGGACACCCCCCGAGGATATTTTCGGCAAGAAGAACGCAGGCGCGATCAGCGGCGGGTGGACAGCGCGTCGGTCAGCAGATCGTGCAGCACATCGCGTGGCACATCGCTGGTGATGAAGGCCTGCCCGATTTCGCGGGCCAGGATGAAGGTCAGCTTGCCATCCGAGACTTTCTTGTCTTGTGCCATCAGGGCGATCAGCCCGTCGGCATCAGGCAATTTCCCCGGAATATCAGACAGATCCACCTTCATCTTCATGTCGCGCAGATGGGCGCGCAGGCGGCTTGGATCCTCTTGCGAACAAAGACCAAGGCGCGATGACAGCTCGAACGCGAGGGCGCAGCCGATGGCGACTCCTTCGCCGTGCAGCAGACGGTCCGAGTAGCCGGTCGCAGCCTCGAGCGCGTGGCAGAAGGTATGCCCGAGATTCAGAAGCGCCCGCTCGCCTTCTTCGGTTTCGTCCCGCGCGACGATGGCGGCCTTCATCTGGACCGACCGGGTCACGGCGCTGATCCGTGCATCCATGTCGCCGGCCGCGGCACGTGAGGCATTGACCTCAAGCCATTCAAAGAACTGGTGATCC
Organism: Rhodobacteraceae bacterium EhC02; assembly: GCA_001650895.1. Classification (GTDB taxonomy): domain Bacteria; phylum Pseudomonadota; class Alphaproteobacteria; order Rhodobacterales; family Rhodobacteraceae; genus Seohaeicola. Next base: position 20,323 of record LXYH01000059.1, on the reverse strand, counting down.
CCCAGCAGGCCGTATTTGACCACCTCGCCGTAGCCGGCCAGGAAATCGCGTTCGGTCAGGGTGCCCAGAACCGCCGTATCGGCCAGCACGAGGCTGGGCTGATGAAAGGCGCCGACAAGGTTCTTGCCATGGGGCGAGTTGATACCGGTCTTGCCGCCGACGGAACTGTCGACCTGGGCCAGCAGGCTGGTGGGCAGTTGCACGAAACGCACGCCGCGCCGCAGGATCGCGGCGGCAAAGCCTGCCAGATCGCCGATCACGCCACCACCGAAGGCCAGCACCACATCCTTGCGTTCGATCTTCTGCTCCAGCAGCCATTCGACGCATCGGGTCAGATGCGGCCAGCTTTTGGTGGCCTCGCCTGCGGGAAGAACCAGTGCCTCCATCGCGATCCCTTCGGCGGCAAGGCCGCGGCGCAGGCTGTCCAGATGCAGGGCGGCCACGTTTTCATCCGTGATCACGGCCACGCGCGGGCGGCGCAGCAAGGGCGCGATCAGCGCGCCCGACCGGTCCAGCAGATCGGGGCCGACATGGACATCATAGGCGCGATCCCCCAAGGGGACATGGACGATTTCGCTTGTCATGTGGCCTCCAGCACATCGGGACGGGTCAGCAGCGCCGCAAGCACCTGATCGGCCGTCTGTTCGATCGTGTAGCGCGGCTTGACCTTCACCTGCAGGTCGGCCAGCGCATAGACGGGCACGCGCGCCTCGAAGAGCGCGCGCAGCGTGCCCAGGGGATCCGGAGTACGCAGCAGCGGGCGGCTGTCCTTGTGGCGCACGCGTTGCCACAGCAATTGCAGGTCCGCGTCCAGCCAGACCGCGACGCCGCGCCCCGAGATGGCCGTGCGATTGCGCTCGGACATCCAGGCACCGCCGCCGGTGGACAGGATGCCGTGATTGCCATCCAGCAGGCGTTCAATGACCTGGCTTTCCTTGAGACGGAAGAACGGTTCGCCATCGCGGGCGAAAATCTCGGGGATGGTGCGGGCGGCCGCCTTCTCGATCTCGGCATCCGAATCGAGAAAGGGGACGTCCAGCCGCGCCGCCAGGGCCTTGCCAACAGCGGTCTTTCCCGCCCCCATCATGCCCACAAGAACCACGGTCTTCTTCAGTTTCCAGCCCATCACATGCCTGTTTCGGCCAAGTTGCGCCGTTTTTTGATGTTTCACGCCTGAATGACGTGATCTTGCGGAAAATGCCAGTTATAACTTGATCCAAAGAGGCCCGGACACAGAGGCTGACAGGCAGGACATCATGAGACGCATTCTGAAATATCTGCTTTATCTCATTGCCCTTGGAGCAATCGGTGTTGTCATTTACGCCTATGTCGGACCGCATCTTGGTGAAGATTTTTCGCGCCCCCAGCAGGAGATCCGGTCCACGGTCACGCTTGATGCCGATTGACCGGGAACCTGACCGGGCAAGGGCACGACCGGCCGCGATCGCGGCGGCGGCGCTGTCTGGCGCCCTGGCCCTGCCCTTTGGCGCGCAGGCGCAGGAAAGCCCCCTGTCGGCGCTGAGCGTGCTGAGCCAGCCGGTCGCGCAACCGCTGTCCGCGATCGACTGGCTTGACCAGGGGCGCGGCCTTGCGGCCCCACCTTTCCCCGAGGGCGCGCTGCGTCTTGAGCTGCCGGACCCTGCCCCGCCGACGGAACCGCCCGTCGTGGACAGTGCGCAGATCCCCGATGTCACCGTCACCCCGCTTGAGGATCCGGGCCTTGATGCGGTGGGCCTGTTGCCCAGTGCGGTATCTGGCCTGCCCCTGTCGCTGTGGCAGGGCAGCCGCACCTCTGACCTGGTGGCGCTGATCAGCGAACCGGGGCGGCTGGGTCTGCCCGCGATCCAGGGGCTGATGTACACGCTGCTTCTGGCAGAGGCCGATGCCCCGCCCGACGCGGGTCAGGACAGCCTGTTGCTGCAGGCGCGGGTCGATGCGCTGATGCGGCTGGGCGCGGTCGAGCCTGCGCAGGCCCTTCTGGAACGCGCAGGTCCCGAGAACCCGGCACTGTTCTCGCGCTGGTTCGATGCGACGATGCTGACCGGGGCCGAGGATACTGCCTGTGCGGCCCTGATGCGGGCGCCGCACCTGTCGCCATCCTATAGCGCGCAGGTATTTTGCAGCGCGCGCCGGGGCGATTGGGACGGGGCCATGCTGACATTGGACACGGCGCGCGCCCTTGATGTTCTGCCCGAGATCGAGGCCGATCTTCTGGCGCGTTTCATGGATCCCGAACTGCTGGAAGACACCGACCTGCCGCGTGCGCCGGTGCGCCCCAGCCCGCTGGTGTTCCGCCTGTACGAGGCCCTGGGCGAACCCTTGATCACGGCACCGCTGCCGCGCGCCTTTGCCGTCGCGGATCTGCGCGACACCGCCGGATGGCGCGCCCAGATCGAGGCAGCCGAACGCCTGGCCAGTTCGGGCGCACTGGCGCCGAACCGTTTGCTGGGCCTATATTCCGAGCGCAAGCCCGCCGCATCGGGCGGGGTGTGGGACCGCGTGCAGGCTGTCCAGCGCTTTGACGCGGCCATCCGGTCGGGCGACACCGATGCGATCGGCGCCAGCCTGCCCGGGGTCTGGTCCGCGATGGGCGCGGCAGATCTGGGCGTTGCCTTTGCCAGCCTTTACAGCCCCGCGCTGGAACGGGTCGCCCTGGAAGGGGCCGCGGGCGAGCTGTCCTACCGCATCGCCCTGCTGGGTCCCGATTACGAGGCGGCCGCCATCGCCAAGGGCGCCTTGCACCCCGACATGCGCTTTGCGACGGCGCTGGCGCGGGGGCAGGTCGACGCGATGCAGCCGGAAGGCGCGTTGCAGATGACGATCCGCGACGGCTTTGCCGCCATGACGCCTCCGCCCGCGCAGGTCGAGTTGCTGCGCGCGCAACGGCTGGGCGAAGCGATCCTGCAGACCATCCGGATGATCCAGCGCGCCACCCAGGGCGAATTGGTGGACCTTGCGGGCGGGATCGCCACCTTGCGCGCCGTGGGCCTTGAGGATACCGCCCGGCGCGCGGCGCTTCAGCTGATCCTGCTGGGGCCGCGGAGTTGAGCCGATGACCGGACATGACAGCGCAAGCTGGATTTCAGCCTTCCTCGAGGCGCAGGCCGCGGAACTGGGGGCGGCCACGAACACCTTGCTGGCCTATGGGCGCGATCTGAAGGATTTTGCCGACTGGCTGGAAGGGCGGTCCGATTTCGCGACCGCCAGTCGCGATGATGTCGAGGCCTATCTGATCCATTGCGATGCGCAGGGTCTTGCGAAATCCACCCGTGCACGACGGCTTTCGGCCATACGGCAGCTTTACCGTTTCGCCTTCGAGGAAAGCTGGCGCACCGATAATCCCGCGATCCAGATCACGGGTCCGGGGCGCGACCAGCGCCTGCCCAAGGTGCTGAGTGTCGAAGAGGTCGACCGCCTGCTGGACGCTGCCCGCGAGATGGGACAGCGCCGCGATGACCGGGTGCGCAACACCTGCCTGATGGAATTGCTCTATGCGACGGGCATGCGGGTGAGCGAGCTTGTCTCGTTGCCCGTCTCGGCGGCGCGGGGCGATCCGCGCATGCTGCTGATCATGGGCAAGGGCGGCAAGGAACGGATGGTGCCGCTGTCGCCGCCGGCCCGCGCGGCGCTGACGGCCTGGCTGGGCCTGCGCGACGCGACGCAGGACGCGGCCCGCGCCAAGGGCAAGCCGGCATCCCGGTATCTTTTCCCCTCGTCCGGGCGGTTGGGCCATCTGACGCGGCATCGGTTCTACCTGCTGATCAAGGACATGGCTGTGCATGCGGGCATTTCCCCGGCCAAGGTCACCCCGCATACGCTGCGTCACGCCTTTGCGACGCATCTTCTGGCCAATGGGGCCGACCTGCGGGCGATCCAGACCCTGCTGGGCCATGCGGATGTGGCCACGACCGAGATCTACACCCATGTTCTGGATGAACGTCTGAGCGCGCTGGTTCTTGAACATCATCCTTTGGCACGGGATTGACCCGAGGCCGCAGCCCCTTGAAGATTGGTCGCGCGCTCACCATAACCCTGTGAAGCTTTTTGGGATTTTCTGATGGATACCTCGGTACTCGACGCCGCTTTCTGGATCACGGCCTGTGGCATTGGTCTGTTGCTGGTGATGTCGGCCTTCTTTTCGGGCAGCGAAACGGCGCTGACGGCGGCCTCGCGCGGCAAGTTGCGTGCGCAGGCGGACAAGGGATCAAAAGGGGCCGCGCGCGCGCTGGTCATTACCGAGGATAACGAACGCCTCATCGGGTCGGTCCTGTTGGGCAACAACCTGGTCAATATTCTGGCCACATCGCTGGCAACGGCCCTGCTGACGCGGCTTTTCGGCGAAGGCGGCGTGGCCGTGGCCACGCTGGTGATGACCTTGCTGGTGCTGATCTTCGCGGAGGTGCTGCCCAAGACCTATGCGATCACCAATGCGGAAACCGCGGCGGCCAAGGTGTCGGCCCCGATCCAGGTGGTCGTGAAACTGTTTGCGCCCGTGGTCAGCGCGGTGCGCCTGCTGGTGCGCGGTGTGCTGCGGCTGTTCGGGGTCAGGACCGACCCCGACAGCCATATCCTTGCCGTGCGCGAGGAAATCGCGGGCGCTCTGTATCTGGGGCAGTCCGAAGGCGTGGTGCAAAAGGAAGACCGGGACCGGATCCTGGGCGCGCTGGACCTTGGCGAGCGCACGGTGGAAGAGATCATGCTGCACCGCAGCCGGATCGAGATGCTGGATGCCGAAAGCGATCCCGAGGATCTGTTGCAGCAATTGCTGGACAGTGCCCATACGCGCCTGCCCGTCTACCAGGGCGAGCCGGACAATATCGTCGGGGTGATCCATGCCAAGGACCTGCTGCGCGCGATGCACAAGATGATGTTCAGACCCTCGCCGTCGCCCAACGGGTTGAAGGATTTCAAGATCCTCGACGTTGTGCGCCCGCCCTACTTCATCCCCGACACCACGACGCTGGATGACCAGATGCGCCAGTTCCTGCGCCGTCGCACGCATTTCGCACTGGTGGTCGATGAATACGGCAGCCTTGAAGGTCTGATCACGCTTGAGGACATCCTCGAGGAGATCGTGGGCGAGATCACGGATGAATTCGACACGGCCGCCGAACATGCGGTGCAGAAGCTGAAGGATGGTCATTTCAGCGTGGATGGCGCGATGACGATCCGCGACCTGAACCGCGCGATGGACTGGAACCTGCCCGATGACGAGGCCAATACCGTGGCCGGCCTTGTGATCTACGAGGCGCAGATGATCCCCGCCGTGGGCCAGGTCTTCAGCTTCCATGGATTCCGCTTCGAGGTGACGGGCCGCAAGGCGAACCGGATCACCAAGCTCAAGATCCGGCCCTTGTGAGGCATTTCCTCTGCCCCTGCGCATGACCCTGGTGTCGGCGTAACTTTTACGACAGAAAAATGTCGGGTTCCGGCTTGCCCTTTTGCCGCGCCCGGCAAACTCTGTGGCAAACCAGCAGGGGATTTTTCATGAAGACCACTACCAGAGTAGCCGTGATCGGTGGCGGCGTTGTCGGCTGTTCGGTGCTGTATCACTTGACCAAACTGGGCTGGTCCGACGTGATGCTGATCGAACGCTCCGAATTGACATCGGGCAGCACATGGCATGCAGCGGGCGGCTTTCACACGCTGAACGGCGATACGAACATGGCCGCTCTGCAGGGCTATACGATCCGCCTTTACAAGGAGCTTGAGGCGATCACCGGCATGTCCTGCGGTTTGCATCACGTGGGCGGTGTGACACTTGCCGACAACCGCGAACGCTTCGACATGCTGGTCGCGGAGCGGGCCAAGCACCGCTACATGGGCCTTGAGACCGAGATCGTAGGCCCCGAGGAGATCGCGAAGATCGCGCCGATCACCAATCTGGATGGCATCGTGGGCGGTCTTTACGATCCGCTGGACGGGCATCTTGACCCTTCGGGCACGACCCATGCCTATGCGCGCGCGGCCAAGATGGGCGGCGCCACGATCGAGACCCATTGCAAGGTAATCGAGACGAACCAGCGCCCCGATGGCACCTGGGACGTGGTCACCGAAAAGGGCACGATCCACGCCGAGCATGTGGTGAACGCGGGCGGACTCTGGGCGCGCGAGGTGGGGGCCATGGCGGGCGTCTATTTCCCGCTGCACCCGATGGAGCATCAGTATATCGTCACCGACGACCTGCCCGAGATCTACGAGCGCGGCACCGAGCATCCGCATGTGATGGACCCCGCCGGCGAAAGCTATCTGCGCCAGGAAGGGCGCGGTCTGTGCATCGGGTTCTACGAGCAGCCCTGCCGCCCCTGGGCGGTGGATGGAACACCGTGGAATTTCGGGCATGAATTGCTGCCCGACAACCTTGACAAGATCGAGGACAGCATCGCCTTTGCCTATCGCCGCTTCCCCATCCTGGAACGCGCGGGCGTGAAGACAGTGATCCACGGCCCCTTCACCTTTGCCCCCGATGGCAACCCGCTGGTGGGTCCGGTGCCGGGGATGCGCAACTACTGGTCGGCCTGCGCCGTGATGGCCGGATTCAGCCAGGGTGGCGGCGTCGGCCTGATGCTGGCGCAATGGATGATCGAGGGCGAGACCGAGCGCGACACCTTCGCCATGGATTGCGCGCGTTTCGGCAACTGGACCACGCCGGGCTATACCCGCCCCAAGGTGATCGAGAACTACCAGAAACGTTTCTCGATCAGCTACCCGAACGAGGAACTGCCGGCCGCGCGCCCGTTCCGCACTACGCCCATGTATGACATCTTCGACGGCATGGGCGCGGTCTGGGGCGCGCAATACGGGCTGGAAGTGGTCAACTACTTCGCGCAAGGCGACGAGCCGCGCTTCGAGACGCCCAGCTTCCGCCGCTCCAACGCATTCGAGGCCACCGCGCGCGAGGTCAAGGCCGTGCGCGAGGGTGTGGGCATCAACGAGGTGCAGAATTTCGGCAAATACCTGGTGACCGGCGCGGGCGCACGCGCCTGGCTGGACCGGATCATGGCAGGCCGCATCCCGCAGCCCGGACGCCTGAGCCTGACGCCGATGCTGTCGCCCAAGGGCCGCCTGATCGGGGATTTCACGGTGTCATGCCTGGCCGAGGACCGGTTCCAGCTGACCGCCAGCTATGGCGCGCAGGCCTATCACACGCGCTGGTTCGAACAGAATGCCGATGCGGGGGTCAGGGTCGAGAATATCAGCGACCGCCTGACCGGTTTCCAGATCGCGGGACCAAAGGCGCGCGATGTTCTGGCCGCCTGCACGCGCAGCGATATCAGCGACATGGCCTTCATGGATGTGCGCAAGATGACCGTGGGCATGGCCGATTGCACCGTGCAGCGCGTCAGCTATACCGGCGACCTGGGCTACGAGATCTATTGCGATCCAATGGCGCAGCGCGCGCTCTGGTCCGTTCTGTGGGAGGAAGGCCAGAAACACGGCATGAAGCCCTTCGGGATGCGCGCGATGATGAGCCTGCGGCTGGACAAGTTCTTTGGCAGCTGGCTGAACGAGTTTTCGCCTGATTACACGGCGGCGGAAACCGGGCTGGACCGCTTCATCTCATTCAAGAAGAACGTCGATTTCATCGGCCGCGCCGCCGCTGAACGCGAGCGCGAGTTGGGCGCGAAGCGCAAGCTTTGCGCCTTCGAAGTCGATGCGCTGGATGCCGATGTCGTCGCCTACGAGCCGATCTGGCTGGATGGCAAGGTGCAGGGGTTCTGCACCTCGGGCGGTTATGCGCATCATGCGGGCAAGTCGATCGCGCTGGGTTTCGTGCCGACGGATCGCGCGACCGCAGGGCTTGAGGTCGAGATCGAGATCATGGGCCAGATGCGGCCCGCGCGCCTGATCACCACGCCGCTTTTCGATGCGGATGGTGCCAGAATGCGGGGCTGATGATGTGACGGGCTGCGCGATCCTGATCTTTGCCGCCGGCGCCTCCTCGCGGATGCGGGGGGGCGACAAGCTGCTGGAAAGTGTCGCAGGCCATCCGCTGCTGCGCGTCATGCTGGAGCGCGCGGTGACGGCCGCGGACGGACCGGTGCTTTGCACCCTGCCTGCCCCGGATCACCCGCGCGCCGCCTGTCTTGACGGGCTGGCGGTACAGGCGGTCCTTGTGCCCGACAGCGCCGCGGGCATGAGCGCCTCGATCCGTGCGGGGGTGACGGCGGTGCCGCAGGATTGCAGTGCCGTGATGGTCCTGCCCGCCGACATGCCTGAGGTGACGGCGGATGACATCGCCCTGATGCTGTCGGAACATGCAGCCCAGCCCGGCGCCATACTGCGGGCCATGGACCGCGACGGCGTACCCGGTCACCCTGTGATCTTTCCTGCCGATCTGTTTCCCGCGATTCGGGCCGTTGACGGCGACCGGGGCGCGCGGGATGTACTGCAGGTTCATGCCGACAGGATCAGGCGCGTCGCCCTGCCCGACCACCATGCCACCACCGATCTGGACACGCCCGAGGCATGGGCCGACTGGCGCGCCCGCTGTTCATCGCTCAGATGAAAAGCAGCGGCACCTCGTGCTTTTTCAGCGTGATGCGCGCCGCCTGATAGGTCTGACCGGCCTGTCCGTCGAATAGTTCCGGGAAGATCGCGAGAAGTTCGGCGCGCTGATCGTCATCCATGCCGGACAAGGTCAGATCGCCGGGCTGGAAGCTTTCGCTCCAGGCGCCGTCACCGCTGATGATCTGGTGGGTGTCGAACATCACATGCACATAGGTCACGGCGTCGGGCCGGATCTGTTCGACACCGTCAAGGCAGTCAAGGTGATGGGCCGCGACGAAAACCTCATCCTCGCCGAACCACAGCTGCGCCCGCCCGCCCCCGATCAGCATCCGGTGCTGCGGCGAGACGGTCAGATCACGCTCTGGCGCGTTGAAACCCAGCGCCCCCGCCCGGATCACAACCGGGTTCAGCGCAGGGTTCGCCCGCAACTGCGCCGCATCGAGGCGCCGTGTGCCGATCCATCGGATCGGTTGATAGCCATGATTGCGTGTCAGCACCATGTCGCCAAGGCGCAACTGCGCCGCAGGCACCTCGCCACGCCGGGTCTTGATCAACGTGGCCTCGGTGAAACAGGGGACATAGGTGATATTCTCGATGTTCTGGAAGGTAAGGACCGATCCGTCCAGCCATGTGACCGTCCCGTTCTCGGGGTTGGCGCCGTCGTAGACGATATTGGCCGGGCCGGTGATGTGCAGCGTGTCGCCGGTAGTCTCATCGGTTTCACCGCCATCGATGAAAAGCGTGCCACCGTTCAGCGTATCGGGTGTGACAATGAAGGTGTCATCGCCCCCGCCACCCGAGGCCGCATCACCATCGCCGACCCGGATCGTGTCATCGCCCGCCCCGCCATCCAGCGTATCCGCGCCCGTGCCGCCGTCCAACTGGTCGGCCCCGTCGCCACCCGCAAGCTGGTCATCGCCCTGCCCGCCAAACAGCAAGTCATTGCCCGCGTCCCCGTGCAGCGTGTCATCGTCGACATCGCCAAAAAGCTGATCGTCGCCATCGCCGCCGTAGAGTTCATCGTCGTCATCGCCGCCATAGATGACATCGTTGCCTGTGCCGCCGTAGACGGTATCAAGGCTGTTGTCGGGCCGCAGATCGCTGCCATCGGCATCGGTCAGCTCGAAATATTCGGAATGGCCCGCGAAAGCATCGCCATACAGCAGATCGTCATCGTCACCGCCATGGATCAGGTCGCGACCTTCGCCACCGATGATCGTGTCGGCGCCCTGATCGCCCTGAACAGTGTCATCGTCAAACCCGGCGTCAAGGCTGTCGGCCCCGTCGCCACCATGGATCAGGTCATTGTCATCCCCTGCAAGGACCGTGTCATCGCCTGCACCGCCATAGATCGAATCGCGGTCGTTATTGGGATCGCTGTCAGGCGGGAATACCCCCGGATAGCCGCGATCGGGCGATCCCAGGCCAAAGGTCATGCGGGTGTTGATAAAGTCATTCCCGGCACCGCCATAGGCAAGGTCGGATCCCGCGCCGCCGGCAATGGTGTCATCGCCCGCCCCGCCGTCCAGCGTATCCGCGCCCGCGCCGCCATCCAACTGGTCGGCCCCATCGCCTGCAAAGATCGTGTCGTTGCCATCCCCGCCGAACAAGGTGTCATTGCCACCTGCCGAACTGATGGAGTCGTTGCCTGCGCCACCTTCGACGCTGTCGGCACCGTCGTCACTCCCGGCCGCCAAGATATCATTGCCAGCGCCGCCGATCAGCGTGTCGTCGCCGTCCCCGCCGTCCAGATAGTCATCGCCCTCGCCGCCATCCAGAACGTCAGTGCCGAACCAGCCTTCCATGCTGTCGTTACCGGCACCGCCGAACAGCACATCATCGCCTTCGGCACCATAGACAGAGTCCGCACCGGCGCCGCCCGAGACGGTGTCATTGTCGGTGCCGCCGCTCAGCCAGTCGTTGCCAAGCCCACCCTCGATGGAATCATCGCCGCCTTCGCCGTAGACGACATCGTTCCCGTCTTCCCCGTTGACGGTGTCATTGCCGGATCCCGCAAAGACCTGATCATCATCCGCGCCGCCAAAGACGCTGTCATTATCCGCTCCGGCATAGATCGTGTCATTGCCTGAGCCGCCGAACAGGGTGTCATTGCCACCGTCGCCGATGATCTCGTCATTTCCTGCATTGCCCGAGATCTGATCGTTGCCGGCATTGGCATCATCACCATCCAGCACATCGTCGCCCTGACCGCCGAACAGCGTGTCGTCACCGTCCTGGCCGAAGATCGTGTCCGACCCCGGCGCGCCGAACAGGCTATCATTGCCAGTGCCGCCATAGATCTGATCATTGCCATCATCGCCGGTGACAGTATCGGCACCCGCACCCGCAAAGACCGTGTCGTCACCGTCGCCCGCGCGGATCGAGTCGTCGTTCGATCCGTCGGCAGCGTCGCCTGCATCCACCATGTCGCCTTGCGGATCGCCGGTATAGCCCACATCGATCAGATCGTTGCCGACGGTTCCGGTGACCTCGTAATCCGGCTGCGGAATGCCAAGGGCTTCCAGCCAGGCCGGGTTGTCGGCGGTCGCCGGGCTGATCCCCTCAAGGGTCAGGGATTCGCCATTGGGGAAGGACAGAACCGCATTGCCGGCCCCGTCATCGGACACGGTCACGTCATCCGTACTGACCCGTCCGCCGTTCGCATCGGTCAGCCCGGACACATCCAGCCGATCGACCCCCGTAAACGTGCCATCGCCGTTGTCAACGGGGGCATCCAGCCCCGTGATCGTATCCTGGCCGTCACCGTCTGAAAAAACGATGACATCGCCCATGCCGTCCTGTCCCGGATCGATCCGGTCATTCCCGGTGCCGCCAGCCAGCGTGTCGGCCCCAGCGCCGCCGATCAGGCTGTCGTTGCCCGCATCGCCGCGCAGCAGGTCATTGCCGTCCTCGCCCACCAATGTGTCGTCGCCGTCGCCGCCGTCCAGCGTATCATCGCCCGTGCCGCCAAAGATCGCATCGCTTGTGGGATGCCCACCGCCCCAATCATTGCCGTCATGGGCGATGATCAGGCTGGGCGTGCCATCGTCCGGGCCCTGCAAGGTGGTGTTCGATCCGTCGTCACCCAGAACCAGGTGATAGGTGACGCCGTTGAAGATCGCATATTCGAACCCGCTGAGCGTGTCCTGACCATCGCGATCGGCAACAAGGTCGGTGACGATCAGCTCTCCCGCCAGGCCGTAATCGAAGCTGTAGTCGGTGACATCGCCCGCAAAGACCGCCGTGTCGTTGCCCGCGCCACCCTCGATCCGATCGTTATCCAATCCGGCCCAGACCAGGTCATCATCGTCGCCACCAAAGAGGCTGTCCGCCCCGGCATTGCCCCGCAGCGTGTCGTTGCCCGCCCCGCCGAACAGAAGATCATCACCCTGTTCACCATGGAGATGGTCATTGCCAGCCTCGCCCATGAGCGTGTCCTGGCTGTCACCGCCATGCAGCGTGTCGTTGCCGTCTCCACCCACGATCTGGTCCGCACCATCCTCGCCATAGAGGACATCGTCACCAAGACCGCCTTCGAGCGTGTCATCGTCGCTGCCCGCCTGGATCGTGTCGTTGCCCGCCCCGCCATAAAGGACGTCTTCGCCCGAACGACCGACAAGCCTGTCGTCACCGCCGCCGCCGATCAGCGTGTCATCGCCTGCGCCGCCATCCAGCACATCGGCGCCCGCCGCCACATCGACAGAGGAAAAGCCCAGAAGCTGCACGTTGTCGATTGCAACGCCCGTCATGTCGATCGGACCAAGCGACTGGAATGTCAGGATATCGGACCCGTCACCCGATCCGCCGACAACCTCGTAGCGATAGGTCTGGTGCCCGGCGCTGCCCGGTGCAACCGTGTCGATCAGCTGCCCGTTCCAGAAGACGTTCACCGCGTTATTGCCGATGGCGTCGATGGCATCGAAGCGCAGCGTATAGGTCTGGCCCGCAATGACGCCCTGCACGGCCTGGCTGACCGTATCGATCGCGGCCACGCCCTCCATGTCCAGCCAGTTCGACCCGTCACTGGCCGCACCGGCGCCGGTGTGATGCACGTCGATCACGCCGCCGGTGCCGGTATACCAGCCGCCGGGTGCCGTAGCGTCATCGCCCCGATACCCCCAAGAGGTGACGGTCATTCCACTCGTATTCTCGAACGAGCCATTCTGGATCAGGTTGGTATACTCGCCATCACCGATCAGAAGATCGCCGCCCGCGCCGCCTGACATCGTATCGCTGCCGGCACCGCCGGCGGCCACAACCGGCGCGGCTGCGACCGATGCATCCAGGGTATCGCCCTGGTTGCCCAGGCTGATCGCCTCGACCTGCGTGAAGTCCGCCGTGTCACCACCGGCGCTGATCGTGCCGGCCTCACTTCCGGTGAAGGTGACCGTGGTGGCCGTGTCCAGCTCGGAGGTATCGATGACATCGGCATCGCGACCATCCTCGCCCCCCGCGATCGTATCGGCACCAAAGCCGTCGTCCAGAAAGAACCGGTCGGCATCCGCACCACCGGACAGACTGTCATTGCCGGCACCGCCGATCAGGACATCGTCACCCTCGCCCCCCCAGAGCGAGTCATTGCCGTCATCCCCATAAAGGCTGTCATGGCCAGCCTGTCCCTGAAGGTAGTCGTCCCCCGTGCCGCCATAGACCAGGTCATCGTCCGTCCCCATCCAGAGCGTGTCATTGCCCGCGCCGCCGAAGAACGTGTCATTGCCCTGACCATCCGGGCCGGCGATTTCATCGTCATAGATGTCGTTGCCGGCGCTGCCTTCGATCAGGTCATTGCCACCGCGGGTCTGGATATAGGTATAACCGTTGTCGAGGGCCGCATCGACCAGATCGGCCTGCTGGGTCAGGATCAGCTCTTCGACATTCGAGAAGGTGATCGTCTCGCCGGTCACCGTGTCGGTGATCGTGCCTGCGCCGGGGCCTGAAAAGACCACCGAAACCGGGTTGGCCAGACCGGTCAGATCGAGGGTATCGTAACCTTGACCGCCGATAACCGTATCGGCCCCGAAGCCGTCGGAAAAGACGAAGCGATCCGATCCGGCGCCACCGGACAGGATGTCATTGCCGGCGCCACCTTCCAGGGTATCGTCACCGTGATCGCCCTGCAACGTGTCATTGCCGACGCCACCATAAAGTTGGTCATCACCCTGCGCATAGGTGACGATGCTGCCGTTGGCAGGGTTTCCGAGGTATTGAAGCGGCTGATTGGTCGCAGCATCGTAAAGGACCCAATTGTGGTCGACGAAGGTGCCGAAAGAACCGCTACCACCGGCCGAGATGAAACCGTAGTTCACCAATGTACCGGACTGATTGATCCAGTAGACCCGCACCGCGGTGTCACTGGTGTTCTGCACGGTGAAGACCGTCGACGCGCCGCCCGGTCCGGACGCATGCGCCAGCGGATCAAAATCGATCACATCGCCCCGGATCAGATCATCGCCCGCGCCTCCGAAAAGGATATCGCTGCTGGCGCCGCCCGAAATGATGTCTGCGTCCGCATCGCCGGCAATGACATCTGCACCGGAGCCGCCAGTGATCGTGTCGTTGCCCGCGCCACCTGAAAGCTGAACGCCCCCGGCATCTGCGCCGGCATTGATGCTGTCGGCACCGCCGGATCCCCGGACCGCTTCGATGCTGGTGAAGGTTCCGCTGTCCGTATCGGTCAGATCGTCGTATGTGCCGGATCCCGTACCGTCGAAGGTGACTGAAAACCGGTCATTGGACACGGCCGCCGACAACGTGTCCGTACCCGTCCCGCCATCGATCGTGCTGGTGCCTAACCCGACCTCGAACAGATCATCGCCGTCCCCACCCGACAGGTTGTTGTCGCCATTCCCCTCCGTGATGGTGTCGTTGCCGTCCCCGCCGTCGAGGGTGACCGCCGACATCCCGAAGGCCGTGAATCTGTCGGCCTGATCCGTGAGGACAAAACTTTCGATGCCCGAGAAATCGACGCTGTCGGCCCCCTGCACGACACTGCCGGTTTCATCGGAAACGTTGACGATGACGCCTCCGGTGGTGATCCCGGAGGCGTCGATCGTGTCGATGTCCAGACCGCCACCATCCTCGCCGCCGATGATCGTGTCGTCGCCAAAGGCGTCAGTCAGGTTGATCCTGTCAGACCCCAGACCGGCGTCGATGACATCATCCCCGGTTCCGCCATCGATGACGTCATCGCCGGTGCCACCGTAGATCGTGTCGTTGCCAGTTTCACCGTAGAGTTGATCGTCGCCATCCCCGCCCGTGATCGAGTCGCCGTCCGCGCCCGCGTGAATCCTGTCGTTGCCGGCGCCACCATCCAGCGTATCCGCACCGCCATTGCCGTAAACCGTGTCCGCGCCGTCGTTACCCGCAAGGGAATCCGCGCCACTGTTGCCATCCAGCACGTCGTCACCCGAAGTGCCGGTGACGGTATCGTCCCCCTGAGCGCCTGAGATGGTCGTGAAGTAGTCCAGTTGCGTGGTGCCACCAAGGTTGACATCAACCCCGGACACGCCCGCCTCGCCCACGGTGAAGGTTGTTGCCCCGTCAGAAAGGGTGATGATCCCGTTGCCCTGATCGACGATGACCGAAAAACCGATACCCAGTCCCGAGAAATCAAGCGTGTGCCCACCGCCGGATTCGACGATGCCGGCCCAAAATGATGCCGAGTTCCAGTTGGTGGAATTGACCACATAGGTTGCCATGGTCAGCCCCCCGCCTTGGAAACAAGGAGGCCACCGATATGGGTCAGGATCGATCGGTCACGTGACGGCGCATGGCAGGGCGCAGGGGTCACATCATGATGGACGGCCCCCGGACGGGACCTTTCCACGAAAAGCAGCATACTCGTTACTCCACTCCGGCCGCTATCCACCCTTTGCATCACTCGCCGGATGAAAAGCATGTCCCGGACATACTCAGTCACGGCAGAAGCTAAGAGGAGATGAAGGCGCGAATTTGGTTCAATTCGGGCAAAACCAGCGCCGGGCCGGAGGGAATGCAGCGGCATTGTGTCAACCGGGCAGAACCGGTCACTGCCGGACCAGGCGAATGCATTCTTATGTGTTCATTTTCAATGTGTTATCCCCATTGCGCAGATGCGGGCAAGGGGATGCACACGCCTCATGCGTGGCGGCACAGGCCGTATGAAATCCTCACATTTTTTGACAAGAACGAGACGTTTTCCGGTCTGGCCCTTTCCGATCCGGTCGGCGCAAAGGGCCGGGGTGCCCAAATCAAAAGGCCCGCAAGACGGTTGTCCTGCGGGCCCTTCGTGTTTTTCGGAGAAGGCACAGCCCCCTGCCCCTTCTCCGTCATGCCCCTGCCGTCAGAAACGGCAGGAGCAGCTGCAACCGTTATGCTCAGCGTGCCAGAAGCATGGCCTCGTGCCGCTTGAGCGAGCGCCGCGCGGCCTGGTAGCCCGCCAGCCCTTGTTTCGTGCCCAGTTCCGGGAACAGTTCCAGGATCTCCGTGCGCTGCGCATTGCCGATCCCCTGCAACGTATGATCGCCGGGCTGGAAGCTTTCGGTCCAGCAGCCGTTGGACAGCACCACCTCGTGCTGGTCGAACATGAAGTGGATATAGGTCACCTGTGGCACCTCTGCCTCGGACACACCGGATGTCCCGGTCATGTGCTTGGCCGCCGCCAGCACCTCGCGCTCCTCGAAATAGAGCGAGGTCTTCTCGTTGCTGACCAGCATCCGGTGATTGGGGCTGACCATCATGTCACGCTCGGGCAGGTTCTCGCCCAGCGATCCGCGCTTGATCAGGATCGGCTTCAGATGCGGCGCGCGGATCAGGTCACCCGCATGCAGTGTCTTGGTCCCGATCCAGCGGATTTCCTGGATCCCGTTGTCGCGGGTGATGATCTTGTCGCCAACCTGCAACTCCTCGACCAGACGCTCGCCGCGCATCGTCGCGATGGCCGTTCCGGGGGTGAAGCACGGCACGACGGTCTCGATCTCGGTGAAGGTGCTGGTGCCGATCACGGCCCCGCTGGCATCGCGATAGGTGACCGTACCGTTTTCCGGGTTGTCGTCGAACACCACATTCAACGAGCCGCCGGCCGGTGCAGAGCCGCGCAGGTCAAGCGTGTCGAAATCGTCGCCGCCTGCCCCGCCATCGACCACGTCGCCGGGGCCAACGCCGGTGAATGTGTCGCGGTCATCGCCACCGAACAGGCTGTCGGTGCCCTCACCGCCCGTCAGCGTGTCGTTTCCAGCATCGCCCGACAACAGGTCGTCGCCTGCGCCGCCATCCAGCAGGTCAGCGCCATCGCCCCCGGACAGCGTGTCATTGTCGATCTCGCCGAACAGCTGATCGTCACCCGCGTCACCGTTGAGCACATCGTTGTCATCGGCACCGAAGATGGTGTCGTTGCCCGCGCCACCGAAGACAAGGTCGGTACCGTTCGTCGGAACAAGATCCGTGGCGTCGGGGATGTTCAGCTCGTCCGGGAAAATCGGGTCGAGCCCTGCAAAGATCAGATCGTCGCCGGCATCCCCGAAGATGGTATCCGCACCTTCGCCGCCCACGATCGTATCGTCACCATCGCCCCCATAGATCTCGTCATTGTCGATGCCGCCATCGATGGCATCCGTCCCCGCTTCGCCAAAGATGGTATCCGCATCGTCGCCGGTGGTGATGGTGTCATTGCCATCACCGCCAAAGACCAGATCCCGGTCATTCTCGGGATCGGCATCGGCCGGGAACAGGCCCGGATAGCCAAGATCGGGCAAGGGGCTGTCGGACAACGGCGCGCTGGTATCCAGAAGGTCGTTGCCGCTTCCGCCGAACACCTCGTCGGACCCGTCCCCGGAAAAGACCACATCGTCGCCGTCACCAGCCTCGACGATATCGTCATCAGGTGCCTCGCCCGGCAGGATCGCATCGCCATTGTCGATGCGGTCGCCTTCCGGGTCACCATCATAGCCCGCATCGATCAGGTCATTGCCGGCCGAGCCTTCGACGATACCGTCAGGTCCGGTCGCCGTCACGACGACGCTCAGGGTCGAGCTTGCGGTCGCACCGGTCGGATCGGTTACGGTATAGACCACAACGGCCGTGCCCACGAAGCCGGGGTTCGGCGTGAAGGTCACGCTGCGCCCGTCGGGGCCGACGGTCACGGTGCCATCGGCCGAGGTGGGCGTGCCCAGGATCGTCAGCGGATCGCCATCCACATCGGTGTCATTGGCCACGATATCGAGGGTGACGGGCGTGTCCAGCGGCGTGGCGATCGCATCCGGGTTGGCCTCCGGCGCGTCGTTCACCGGCGTCACGGTCACCGCCACGGTCGAGGTCGCGGTGTTCCCCTCCGGATCGGTCACGGTATAGGTGATCTCGTCGGGGCCGTTGTAATCGGGATCGGGCGTATAGCTCAGCGTGCCATCGGGGTTGATCGTGACGGTGCCATTGGGGGCAGTCGCCTCGGTCACGGTCAGCGGATCGCCATTCGGGTCGGTGTCATTGCCCAGCACGTCGATGACGACCGGCGTATCCTCGGGCGTGCTGGCCGTGTCGGGGTTGGCCACCGGGGTCACGTCATCCGGCGTTTCGGGCAGGATGACCCGCTCGATATTGACGAAACGCGCGGTGCCGATGCTCTGGCCCGCGCCATCGAAGAAGGTGATCGTGCCGTTTTCGGGGTTGTCCGCGTCGAAGGCCACGGACAGCGGCCCGCTACCGCGCAGGTCGAGCGTGTCGAAGTCGTCGCCGCCCTCGCCTCCGTCGATCATGTCGCCCGGATCGGCACCGATGATCGTGTCGCGATCATCGCCGCCCTTGAGCGTGTCGGCCCCAAGGCCGCCGATGAGAACGTCATTGCCGGCATCGCCGAAGATCAGGTCGCCATCCAGGCCACCGTCCAGCGTGTCGTTATCCGCACCGCCCGAAAGGATGTCGGTGCCCGCCCCGCCAAAGATCAGGTCATCGCCCGCCTTGCCGAACAGCTGGTCGTTGCCGTCCTCGCCATAGACCTCGTCCTCGCCGGCGCCTGCAAAAACGGTATCGTCCCCGTCGCCAGCCAGAACCAGGTCGTCATCTGCCATTGCGCCCGGCAGCGTGGCATCACCGGCATCGATACGGTCCCCTTCCGGGTCCCCGGTGTAATTGATGTCGATGAAATCGTCGCCGTTCGAACCCGAAACAGTCATTACCTTACTCCTCAGCCACGACCGGGGGTGACACCGATCGAACTCGTAAAAAGCGGCGGTTCCCGCATCTCGGGATCACGCCATGAAACTCACCATCGTGGCCTTGGAGGAAGCAAAGACGAGGCACGTCGACTTTATCCGCCAAAAGCGGTTTCAGACGACCAATACAGCGGAACGCGCCGGTATGACCGGCCGCTACGACAGCATCCCCTTGCAACCCGGTTCGGGCTCAACTCAGGTCAGCGGCCGCCCCCGTGGCCAACAGACTTATACCCCCCAGTGGGCATGTCATTTGGATACCCCAACGGCGCGGCAGCACCAACAGATGTTTTGTCCGAAAAAGCCGGATTCGCGCCACAAACAGCGGCAGGAAGGGTCAAGGCGCCGAAAATTGCCTGTCACTATGGCAACAATATTTTTGCGGCACGGCTGAAAAATAAGCACATACCACGGAAAAATTGCAATTTTTCGATATTCTTGGGTTTTACGACAAAGCTATCGTTTACTGTTTCGAAACAATGCGGTCGAAAGGCCCCAGATCCGAATGTGGCGATTTTGTGATCCTTCGCCCGAAGGCATTTGTTCGCAATCCCGATCCAATTGCAAGGCGGATCGGTGATTGCATCCGGCGACAGATTATTAACCAAACCGGGATCAGCCGAATCAAACACAAGCCGCAGCAGTTGCCAAACAAGGCAGGACGATGATTCCCGAGGCGCCGCGCCCTTCAAAGGCGGGGTGCCGACACCGTCCGCGCAGAACATTCGACCTGAGGCGCGCCGCCCGTGGTGCGGGTGGTCTGAGCCGATCCTCGGTGCCACTCCTTTTCTTGTTGTTCCAGTAACCCTCTGAATTCACTATTCTCCTGAAGTGTCTCATCACTTGATTGTGTCAGTCAGTCTCATGCTGAATATAGGGATTTCACTCGCACCTGGGGGACTAATTGGGGGACTGAGGAAACATGACCAAGCTCTTCAACGCCACGATCCAGAAGGCCGGGGACGGCAAGCTCCAGGACGGGAGAGGCCTGATCCTGGTCAAGAAGGGCAAGACCGGCAAATGGGTTTACCGCTATTCCCATCTCGGCAAGCGCCGGGAGATGGGCCTTGGCAACTGGCCTCTCGTCACCCTCTCGGAAGCCCGCAAGCATCGTGACCAATGGGCGACAGTCTTGGCCGCAGGTCAAGACCCTATCTCGGCCAGGGATGCCCAGAGAGAGAGCCAGAAGGCAGAAGCCCAGCGGGACGACCCCACATTCTCCGAACTGACCGATATGGTCTTCGAAGCCCGCAAGGTCACCCTCCGGGGGGATGGAACCAGAGGAAGATGGCGCAGTCCGATCGATCTCTACATGATCCCTGCCCTGGGCAAGAAGCCCGGATCCCAGATCACCCAGCGAGATCTAGTCGATGCGCTCCGGCCGATCTGGAGAACCAAGCCGCCCACGGCAGAGAAGGCGATCCAGAGGACCAAGATCATCCTGCGCTCTGCCAAACGCATGGGCTTTCCTACTGATCCCGACATCGTGGAGTCAGCCCAGGAAATCCTTGGTGTGGCCCACCATGAAGTCCAGCATATGGCCTCAGTAGATTGGAGGGATATTCCGGCTTTGTATGCCCGTCTTGTTGATTTCCACCGAGAACTGACCCGGGTTTTCCATCGAGAAC
>LXYH01000058.1 GCA_001650895.1 Rhodobacteraceae bacterium EhC02 | reverse complement strand
CGGCCACCGTCTGCTTCCTGATCATCGCGGCGCAGATGTATTCGCGGATGCTGGCCCTGTCGGGTGTGCCGGCGGGGCTGGGGGCATGGGCGGCGGGGGCCGATCTGGGCTTCTGGGGGCTGATGATCCTTTATGTGCTGATCGTGATCGCGCTGGGCATGATCCTCGACAGCTCCTCGATCATGCTGATCCTTGTGCCGCTGATGCTGCCGGTGGTGGTGCCGATGGGCGTCGATCTGGTCTGGTTCGGCATCGTCACCGTGCTGGCCGTCGAGATCGGGCTGCTGACGCCGCCCTTCGGCATATCCGTCTATGTGATCAAGGCCACGCTGGATGATCCCGCGATCACGCTGGCCGACATCTTCAAGGGGGCTGCCCCCTTCGCGCTGATCATGCTGGCGGTGCTGGCGCTGGTCATTGTCTTTCCCGTCATCGCCATCGGTCTTGTGCCGGGGCGCTGAAACAGCAAGCCACAGGAGGGTGCATCATGGCACGCAGGTTCGTCGATATCTCCATCCCGCTCGAGGCGGGGGTCGCCAGCGATCCGCCGATCATGTTGCCGCAGATCGACTATCTGGATCACAAGATGACTGCGGGGCAGATCGCGGGCTTCTTTCCGGGCCTGACGGTCGATGACCTGCCCGGCGGCGATGGCTGGGCCGTCGAGATGCTGCGTATCAGCAGCCACAACGGCACCCATCTGGATGCACCATATCATCACCATTCGACGATGGACGGCGGCAAGCGCGCGATCACCATCGACGAGGTGCCGCTGGACTGGTGCATGAACCCCGGCGTCAAGCTGGACTTCCGGCACCTGCCCGACGGCCATCTGGTCAGCGCCGCCGAGGTCGCGGCCGAACTGGCCCGGATCGGGCATGAGCTGCAGCCACTGGATATCGTTGTCATCAACACCTCTGCCGGTGCGAAATACGGCCAGCCCGATTACGTGGACAGCGGCTGCGGCATGGGGCGCGAGGCGACGATGTATCTGCTGGAACGTGGCGTGCGGGTCACCGGCACCGATGCCTGGTCCTGGGATGCACCGTTTTCGCATACGGCAAAGAAATGGGCCGAAACCCACGATCCTTCCATCATCTGGGAGGGGCACCGCGCCTCGATCGACATCGGCTATTGCCACATGGAAAAGCTGAGCAACCTTGAAAGCCTGCCCGCGACGGGCTTCACCATCAGCTGCTTTCCGGTCAAACTGAAGGGCGGATCGGCGGGCTTTACCCGCGCCGTCGCGATATTCGAGGAGTAGGGACGCCATGAAACTGGGAACCGTATTCCACGCGGATGTGGAAAAACCCGTGGCCGTCATCGACGCGGACCGCCTGCTGGACCTGCGCGCCGCGGGGCTGATGCTGCGCGACATGGTCGAACTGGTCGAAGCCGGGGACGATGGGCTGGACGCCGTGCGCGCAGCCCTGGCGGACCCCGCAGGACGCGCGGTGATCGCGCTGGGCGATGCGCAGATGCGCTGCCCGATCCGGCCCGTGCAATACCGCGACTGTCTGGTCTTCGAGGAACATCTGGTCAATTCCTTCGCCCAGGCAGAAAAGATGACGGGCCGCGCCTTTGCCATCCCGCCGGTCTGGTATGACCAGCCGATCTATTACAAGGGCAACCGGATGTCCTTTATCGGCGCGGATCAGGATGTGATCTGGCCATCCTACGCCGAACATCTGGATGTCGAACTGGAAATGGCCATCGTCATCGGCAAGGGCGGCAAGGACATCGCTGCCGCCGATGCGCCGGGTCACATCTGGGGCTACACGATCCTGAACGATGTCAGCGCCCGCGATGCCCAGATGCGCGAGATGCCGGGACAGCTTGGCCCCGCCAAGGGCAAGGATTTCGACACCGGCAACATCCTCGGCCCCTGGATCGTGACGGCGGACGAGATCGCCCATCCCGCGGCACTGGACATGGAACTGCGGGTGAACGGCGACCGCTGGGGCGGGGGCAATTCGCGCGCCATGCATCACGGCTTTGCGCGGATCATCGAACACATATCGGCCTCTGAAACGCTTTATCCCGGCGAGGTCATCGGGTCGGGCACCGTCGGCACCGGCTGCGGTCTGGAAACCGGCCGGCGCCTTTCCCCCGGCGATGTGTTCGAGCTTGAGATCGAGGGGATCGGCGTCCTGCGCAATCGGATCGTCCGGCCCTGAGGCGCGGGCGCGACCGGGTATTTGGGGAACGATGAAAGGGCGCGCCCGTCCTTCATCGTTCTGCGAATACTGACCTTGAGGGTGATGGCCGTCAGACGCGCCAGCTTAGCAGGCGCCGCTCCGCCCAGCCGATGGCGGCCGAGGTCAGTACCCCCAGCGCCGACAGGATCACCACGCCCGCGAACAGCCGCTCAAGGTCATAAAGCGATCCGGCCTCAAGGATATAGGCCCCGATGCCGTAGCGCGCGCCAAGCATCTCGGCGGCGACCAGCAGGATGATCCCGATCGACAGGCTGATCCTGAGGCCCGACAGGATGCCGGGCAGCGCCCCCGGCAACACGATCTTGCGCACGATGGACCACCAGCCCAGGCCGAAGCTTTGCCCCATGCGGATCAGGGTGCGGTCCACGTTGTCGACCGCGCCATAGGTCGACACCACCGTGGGCGTGAAGGTGCCAAAGGCGATGAGGGCATATTTCGACCCCTCGTCGATGCCGAACCAGATCACGAACAGCGGCAGCAGCGCGATCTTGGGGATCGGAAAGATCGCCGCCACCAGCGGCACAAGCCCCGCCCGCGCAAGGCTGAAAAGGCCGATCATCACGCCGACCGCGATGCCCGCACTGACGCCAAGCGCAGATCCCACCGCCAGGCGCGACAGCGACGGCAGCAGATGCTCCCACAACAGCCCCGAAACCCAAAGGTCGCGGAACGTCCCCAGCACGTCCGAGGGGCGCGGCAGCGTCAGGTTCGAGATGACCCCCGTCCGCGTGCCCCATTCGATCAGCGCGATCAGCACCACGATCACCACGGCGCCCAGGTAGCGGACGCGCACCGGCTTGAAGCCGCCGCCCCGGAACGGAACGGGGCGCGATCCGTCGGACGTAGGCGACCGGCTTGCCATCGGCATGTCAGACATCGCTCAACTCCTTGTCGGCGGCCTCGGCCTCGTCGCGCATCAATTGCCAGAGCCGCGCCTGATGCGCCTCGAGCGCGGGATCGCCCGCGCGACGGTCGGCCAGCGGCGTGTCGATGCTGACCACCTCGCGGATGCGGCCGGGGCGGCGCGACAGCACCACGATCCGGTGACCCAGGCGCACCGCCTCGGCCAGGTTGTGCGTGACATAGACGGCGGTGAAGGGGGCACGGGTCCAGAGCGCGATCAGGTCGTCCATCAGCAATTCGCGCGTCTGCGCATCCAGCGCCGACAAAGGCTCATCCATCAGCATCACCGCAGGGTTCACGGCCAGCGCGCGCGCGATCGCCACGCGCTGCTTCATGCCGCCCGACAGTTGCTTGGGCAGGGCATCGCGGAAATCCGACAGCTTGGTGCGTGCCAGCACATCGGCCACGATCCGGTCGCGCCTGTCGCGGGGCAGGGTATGATCCTCGAGCACCAGTTCGACGTTGCCCGCAACGGACCGCCATGGCAGCAGCGCGAAATCCTGGAAGACGAAGGTCAGCGGGTTCAGGCATCCGTCGGGTGCGTCGCCCTGTTGCAGCACCGCGCCTGCGTCGGGGCGTTCCAGCCCGCCGATCATCCGCAAAAGCGTGGACTTGCCGCAGCCTGACGGCCCGACGATACAGACGATCCGGCCCTGCGGGATCGTCAGGCTGATGTCGGACAGGACCTCGACCGCGCCGTAGCGGTGCGAGATGCGGTCAAGGTGAAGATCCATCGTTGCTGTTCCCGAGGGGCGGCGCGGGTCACGCGCCGCCCGGTTGTCATGCGCCCCTTGGCTTACATCGTCTGCACGTAGGACGGATCGACCAGCACATCCATCGTGATGCTGTCCTTGACCAGGCCTTCGGCGATGAACCAGTCCAGCTGATCCTTGACCGAGGTCGTGTTCAGCGCGGCATCGGCATTCAGGCGCATCGCGCCGTTGATGATCGACCCGCGTGCCGCCTCATAGGGTTTGTCGGCGTTGACGTATTTGTGGATCAGCTTGACCATCTCCTCCATCTCGGGCTCGGATGTGGTCTTGTCGACCAGTGCCGCGTTGAAATCGGCCGCCCCTTTCGACAGGGCGCGCAGCACGGCTTCGGTCTTGGCGCGTTCGGCGCTGGCGTTGGTCTGCGAGGTGAAGATGGTCGTGACCTGGTAGTCGGGCAGGTAATCGGCCACATCGCCGATGATGTGCACCTCGGGTCCGGCGGCCAGCGGTTTGGCGATATGCGGCACGATGGTCCAGGCGTCGATCTGCCCGGTCTTCAGCGCACCGATCACCGCGCCCACCTTCTGCAGGGGCACGAATTCCACCTCGACGCCTTCGGCGGCGGCGATCTTGGAGCCCATGTAGTGGAAGGACGATCCCGCCTGCGTCACGCCGAATTTCTTGCCACCCAGCATCGCGGGGCTGGTCAGACCCGCCTGGTAAGCCGCGTCCGAGACAAGGATCTTCTGGCCGTCGATGCCCTTTTCCTCGGACAGCGAGCCGCCGATCACCTTGACCGCGCCCTTTTCCGCCAGCGAGATCAACCCGCCCGAGATTGCCGTGACGGCATAGTCCGCATCGCCCGAGGCGATGGCCACCGCCATCGGCTGTGCGGCCTGGAAGAACTTGAACTCGACGTCAAAGCCCTCGGCGGCGAAATAGCCGCGCTCATAGGCGACGAAGCTGGCGGCATGGCTGGTGAAGTTCAGCGCGCCGATGTTGAGTTTGGTATTGGCCAGGGCCGGACGGCCCAGCATCGGCAGGGCGGCTGCCCCACCCAGAAGGCCCATGGCCCCGCGGCGTGTCAAAGTGGTCATCGGGTCTCCTCCCCACATGATTGTCCTGCGGCGGGTGCGGCTTGACAAAGTGCCGTCGCTTGACCCCGCCGGGGCGTCCATAGTGCGGGATCGCCCCCGGAAATCAACCCGCTAAAGTCGCAGGGTCGCGGACAAATGACCCGCGACAGGACTGCCGCTTGCCCCGCGCCGCCCCAGGGCTTAAACCGCTGTCGCAGGACAAGAAGGAAAAGATGCATGGCCGCACCGGGGATCACAGCCGAACAGGAACGCGCGAAATCGAAACATATCGGCGCGCTGGCCGCTCTTTGGCCATTCCTGCGGCCCTATCGCCCGCTGCTGGTCGCGGCCATTCTGGCGCTGGTGCTGACCGCCTGCGTCTCGCTGGTGCTGCCGCTGGCGGTGCGCCGGGTCGTGGACAATTTCAACGCCGAGGACGGCGCGTTGCTGGATCTGTATTTCACGGCGGCGCTGGGCATCGCGGGTCTGCTGGCACTGGGCACCGGGCTGCGTTACCTGCTGGTCACGCGGCTGGGCGAACGGGTCGTGGCCGATATCCGCAAGGCGGTGTTCGACCGCGTTCTGGGCATGTCCCCGGCATTCTATGAAAACATCATGACCGGCGAGGTCCTCAGCCGGATCACCACCGACACGACGCTGATCCAGTCGGTCATCGGCTCGTCGATCTCGATCGCGCTGCGCAACCTTCTGCTGTTCATGGGGGGGCTGGTGCTGATGCTCTTCACCTCGTCCAAGCTGACGGGGCTGGTGCTGCTGATCGTGCCGGCGGTGATCGTGCCGATCCTTGTGCTGGGGCGGCGTCTGCGCGTGCTCAGCCGCGAGAACCAGGACTGGATCGCGGCCAGCTCAGGCAATGCCTCCGAGGCGCTGTCAAGCGTGCAGACCGTGCAGGCCTTCACCCATGAAGAGGCCACGCGCCGCGCCTTCGGCGACGTGACCGAGTTGAGCTTCGACGCGGCGCGCAAGCGGGTGAATACCCGCGCCCTGATGACCGTGATCGTGATCTTTCTGGTCTTCACCGGGATCGTCGGCGTGCTGTGGATGGGCGCGCGGGACGTGCGCGCGGGTGCCATGTCCGCGGGCGCGCTGATCCAGTTCGTGATCTATGCGGTGATGGTCGCGGGCGCCGTGGGCGCGCTGTCGGAAATCTGGGGCGAATTGCAGCGCGCGGCGGGCGCCACGGAACGTCTGGCCGAACTGCTGAATACGGATGATCCGGTCAAGGATCCGGCTGCGCCCCTGCCGCTGCCGTCGCCCGTGCGCGGGCGCATCGCCTATGAGGGCGTCAGTTTCCGCTATCCTGCCCGGCCCGAGATCCCGGCGCTGGATCATGTCGACCTGGTGATCGAACCAGGCGAGACCGTCGCGCTGGTGGGCCCGTCGGGCGCAGGCAAGACAACGATCATTCAGACGCTGCTGCGCTTTTACGATCCCAGCGCGGGGCGCATCCTGCTGGACGGCGTGGCGCTGGATGCCATGCGGCGCGAGGACTTCCGCCGCCACATGGCGCTGGTGCCGCAGGATCCGGTGATCTTTGCCACCACCGCGCGCGAGAACATCCGCTTCGGCCGCCCCGAGGCCAGCGATGCCGAGGTCGAGGCGGCGGCGCAGGCGGCGGCGGCCCATGATTTCATCATGGCATTGCCCGACGGGTATGACGCGCAGGTCGGCGAACGCGGCGTGATGCTGTCGGGCGGCCAGAAGCAGCGCATCGCCATTGCCCGCGCCATCCTGCGCGATGCCCCCGTGCTGCTGCTGGACGAGGCGACATCGGCGCTGGATGCCGAAAGCGAACGCGCCGTGCAGCAGGCCGTCGATGCCCTGTCGCAGGGGCGCACCACGATCATCGTGGCGCACAGGCTGGCGACCGTGAAGAAGGCAGATCGCATCGTCGTGCTGGATGGTGGGCGCATCGTGGCGCAAGGCACCCATGACGCGCTGGTGGCCGAAGGCGGGCTTTACGCCCGTCTGGCGCGGCTTCAGTTCACCGATGGGGCGCATGCGGCGTGAATTAGTGCTTGCCAGCGGTCTCACTCTGTCGAAAGGTTCACCGCGTTATGAGTGCCCTCTTGCACGGGAGGGGACGGGTGAGTGAAAGGACAGACAGATGGGACTATTCAATTTCTGGAAGAAATCCGGCAAGAAGGTTGCGGGTGGCGGGGATGCTGCCCCCAGCGCCGAAGCGCTGAAAAAGGAAGTGGCCGACCTGGGCCTGGATACCAAAGGCGCCGAAATCACCGTCGAAGGTGACAAGGTCACCGTGTCGGGTGGCAGCCTGAGTAGCGAGGAGCGCGAGAAGGTCATCCTGGCCGTCGGCAACGTCGAGGGCGTGGCCGAGGTCGAAGCGGCCGAGGCCGACGATGCCGTGTTCCACACCGTCGAGAAGGGTGACACCCTGTCGGCTATCGCGAAGAAGACGCTGGGCAGCGCCAACCGCTATCCCGAGATATTCGAGGCCAACAAGCCGATGCTGACCCATCCGGACAAGATCTATCCCGGCCAGGTCCTGCGGATCCCGGGCGGCAAGTCCGCCTGATCGGCAGCAAAAGACGGGCAGGGGCCGCCTTCGGGCGGCCTTCTGTTTTTGGGCTGTCGGGGGCCGTCCCACGATGGGACATTTTGCAGATCAAGCGATTTCAAGGGCTTGGCCGGGTGCGTTAGGCAATATTTAACGATTGGGCCCCTGTGGCGCAGCTTGTGGGCGAAGCCGGTCTTATTGGTGCCACAAAACGCCGCTATCGCCATGGGGCTGAAAATTGGAGCCGCACAGCATGTCCGACACATCGATCGACACCCGCGCGCCGCTTGGCTGGTCCGGCTTTGCCGCCGGTGCCGCCGCGCTTGTCCTGACGCTTGTGCTGTTCTGGGCCGGGCCCTTCGCCCCGCAGCAATCGGCCGGCGTCAGCATCGGTGAGTTGGCAGCCGAGATCGCCAAATCCGCCGCGCGTTCCGTCGCCGGGCAACCGCAACTGGGCCCTGTCGCGATCCCGCGCACCATCGACGATCATCTTGCGGTCGCCGTGGGCGTGCTTGCCGGACTTGCAGTGGTGCTTGGCGTGGCCAGCCTGATCCGGCATGAACACAAGCGCGCCGCGCTGTCGGGGATCGGCCTTGGCGCCGCCGCCATCGGCATCCAGCTTTTCGCCTATGCGATCATGATGATCGTCGGCGCGCTGGTGATCGCATCGACGATCTATGCCATGCGCGACACCTTGGGCGATATACTCGGCGGCTGACCCCGGCGGGGGCTGCCGGGACAAGGGACGCTGGCGTCAAGCTATTCTGCCTCATCGCGAGTTGACGCTGATTTGTTCATCTCGGTCAGCCTTTGGGTGATCCGTGTCAGGTCAATGATCAGCCGCTCAAGGTCCTGCTCGGACCAGCCTGCCAGCAAGTCATTGAACATGGGGCCGAAGGAGCCCTGGATCGCCGCGAGACGATCCAGCCCGAGTGCGGTGATGCGCACGGGCCGGTTGCGGGCGTCTTGGTCATCGCGCGCGATCTCGACAAGGTTCTGCCTGAGGAACTTCTGCACCACCTTGGTCACAGCCGGTTGGGTGACCTCGATCGCATGGGCGATATCCGAGATCCGGCTGGGCCTGCCCTGCCGCGCCAGATGAAGCAGAAGCGCAAATTGCGCCCAAGTCACATCATGCGGCGCCAGAAGTCGTTCGATCAGCCCACGATAAAGTGACGTCACGATGCCCAATTGCTGGCCGAAACGAGCGGGAGGAGGCGGCTGCTGCGTTTTCTGATTGCTTTGCATAACAAGGAATGTAAAAAACATTCCGTGGAATGTAAAATGGAGAATCGTATGTTTTCGGTCGTTACCCGCATGCCGCTGGTCGCCCATCTGGCGGCCTCGGCCCTTGCTTTTGCTGGATTTCAATGGATCAAGGCCCGGCTGGACGCCAGCTATGCGGCATCACGCCACCCTGTCGACTATGCAACCGGACAGCTGGCTTTCGATGCACAGGTCATCGAGGGCTATTATGCGCATATGCGCGACGCCGGGACATTGCCGATCTATTGGCAGACCCAGTTCATCGACTTCGGGTTCATCGCTGCGGTGATGGCGGTTGCCGTGTTCCTTGGGCTGCTTGCGGCGCGATTGGGGGGGAAGATCAACCGCGCGGGCGACTGGGGCTGGCGGCTGGGTGTGGCCGCGGCGATCCTTGGCGTGGCGGGGGCCGGTTTCGACGCGTTGGAGAACCTGCTGTCCTTCGGGACGCTGACCCGGCCCGAGGCGATCCCGCAGATTCTGGCCCTGGCCTATTCCGGTGCGGCGGCGGTCAAGTTCGCCTTGCTGACGGCAGCGATGGCCTGTCTGGTTCTGTCACTGATCGCAGGCCTTGCAGGCCGGGTGGTCCGTGTTGTGGCAGCTCGCAAGGGGTAGGGTGCTGCCTGCCTTTGCGCTTGTGGGGGCGCATGGGGTCGTCCGTGGTTTCCTGCAGAAATGCGGAGTTTGGCCCCGCACGAATTCGGCCCCGTTCAGCCCTGACGTCACGCCATCTTGGCAGCCTCGCTCTTGTATCCTGACGAAATCCCTTCCACATTATCCACCGAGGATGAGGTACGGGCCGCCATCGCGGTCCCCAGGGGAGGACCGAGATGGGTTTTGCATCTGTCGCAGATACGATCGCGCTTGAAACCGAGATGCCATGGGCCGAACGCGACGTGCCCAAGACCCTTTATCAGATGCTGAGCCAGACGCGTGACAAGGTCCCTCTTGGCAAGGCCGTCACGTTCCAGCTGCTCAGCGGTCCGACCGACAAGGCCGAAACACTCAACTGGACGCAGCTGCATGAAAAGACCTGTCAGGCGGCGAACCTGTTCCGCAGCCTCGGCATCGGTGAGGGCGATGTGGTCGCTTGCGTCCTGCCCAACTGCAACGAGACGGTTCTGACCATCCTCGGCGGTGCCATTGCGGGGATCATCAACCCGATCAATCCGCTGCTTGAGCCTGAACAGATCGGCGCCATCCTGCGCGAGACCAAGGCCAAGGTCGTCGTCACGCTCAAGGCGTTCCCCAAGACCGACGTGGCGCAAAAGACCGCCGAAGCGGTGCGCCATGCCCCCGGCGTGCACACGGTGCTTGAGGTTGATCTCAATCGCTACCTGACTCCGCCGAAATCCTGGATCGTGCCGCTTGTGCGCCCCAAGAACCCCGGCAACCATCATGCCGATGTCAAGAATTTCAACGCCGAACTGGCGCGCCAGCCCAAGA
Source organism: Rhodobacteraceae bacterium EhC02 (assembly GCA_001650895.1). Lineage (GTDB taxonomy): Bacteria > Pseudomonadota > Alphaproteobacteria > Rhodobacterales > Rhodobacteraceae > Seohaeicola. The sequence continues at coordinate 52,055 of LXYH01000058.1, read as the reverse complement.
CGCTGGCCTTTGCCGACAGCGCGGGTGACCGGGTTGCCGCCTATTTCCATACCGGCGGCACCACCGGCATGCCCAAGGTCGCGCAGCATCGCTATTCGGGGATCATCTATAACGGCTGGCTGGGCGGCACGCTGCTTTACACGCCCGAAGACAACGTGATCTGCCCCTTGCCCATGTTCCACGTCTTTGCCTGCCACGTGATCATGATGGCCGTGATCTATTCGGGTGCGCATGTGGTGTTCCCGACACCTGCGGGGTATCGCGGCGAGGGCGTGTTCGACAATTTCTGGAAGCTGATCGAGCGTTGGAAGATCACCTTCATCATCACCGTGCCCACGGCCATTTCGGCGCTGATGCAGCGCCCGGTCGATGCGGATGTATCCACGGTCAAGACCTCGTTCTCGGGCTCGGCGCCCTTGCCGCTGGAACTGTTCAAGCGCTTCGAGGCTGCAACCGGTGTGACCATCGTGGAAGGCTACGGTCTGACCGAAGCCACCTGCCTCGTGTCGGTCAACCCTGTGGACGGCGAAAAGAAGGTGGGATCGGTCGGCATCCGCTTTCCCTATACCGAGGTCAAGATCCTCAAGACCGTCGATGGTGCGCCGGTGGAATGTGCGGCCGACGAGGTGGGCGAGATCTGCATCGCCAACCCCGGTGTCTGGGCCGGCAACACCTATACCGAGGAAGACAAGAACCGCGATCTTTACCACTACGACCGGTTCCTGCGGACCGGCGATCTGGGCCGGATCGACGCCGATGGCTACATGTGGATCACGGGTCGCGCCAAGGACCTGATCATTCGCGGTGGGCACAACATCGACCCCGCCGAGATCGAGGAGGCGCTGCTGGCGCACAGGGATGTGGCCTTTGCCGGTGCCATCGGCCAGCCCGACGCCCATGCGGGCGAACTGCCCTGCGCCTATGTTGAACTGGTCGCGGGTGGCACGGTGACGGGGGCCGAGTTGGTCGAGCATTGCAAGATCCACGTGCACGAGCGCGCGGCCCTGCCGAAATTCGTCGAAGTGCTGCCGGAACTGCCCAAGACGGCCGTCGGCAAGGTCTTCAAGCCCGATCTGCGCAAGCGCGCCATCACCCGCGTCTACAATGCGGCGCTGGAGGAGGCGCGGCTGAACGCCAGCGTCATCGAGGTGGTCGATGACAAGAAACGTGGTCTGGTCGCCCGTGTCAGCCGCACCGGTGTCGTGCATGACGACGAGGTCGGCCATGTGCTAGGGGCCTTCACCCGCCCCTGGGAATGGGCCGAGTGACAAGGCAGGGCGCGGCATCCTTGTCTGAGGGAAGGCCCTTGTGATCCTTCTGACGATCATCCTTGTTGCGCTGTTTCTTCTGGGCGCAACCGTGCTGATCCATTACGAGGTGCTGCGCATCACCGGCAAGCTGCTGCCCGATCTGCCGATCCGGGCACGCCAGCGGGTTCTTGTGGTGATCATCGCCTGCATGATCGGCCATATCCTTGAAATCGGCCTTTACGCGGTGGCCTATGCGGTCTTGCTGCAATTCGAAGGATTTGGCGGTATCGGTGGTGTCTTCGAGGGGACCGCGCTGGATTATTTCTATTTTTCCCTGACCAGCTATACCACGCTGGGTATCGGCGAAATCCATCCCTACGGCCCCATCCGCATGATCGTCGGGCTTGAGGCGCTGAACGGGTTCCTGCTGATCACATGGTCGGCCTCGTTCACCTATCTGATGATGCAACGCTACTGGCACCCCGAACGCGAGCGGCGCGACTGATCACGAAACTCTGTCCCGCAAGGGGGGTGTGTCTGCCCGCGCCATGGACTAGGTTCCCCGCAGACCAACGCAAAGCGAGAGTGACCCATGACCTATACCCCTCCCAAAGTCTGGACCTGGACCCCCGGCAACGGCGGCCGTTTCGCCAATATCAACCGCCCCATCGCGGGGGCCACCCATGACAAGGACCTGCCGGTCGGAAAACATCCGTTCCAGCTTTATTCGCTGGCCACGCCCAATGGGGTCAAGGTCACCGTGATGCTCGAGGAACTGCTGGCCGCAGGGCATACAGGGGCGGAATATGATGCCTGGCTGATCCGCATCAACGAAGGCGACCAGTTCGGCAGCGGTTTCGTGGGGATCAACCCCAACTCGAAGATCCCCGCGCTTGAGGATCGTAGTGGCGCCACCCCGCAGCGCGTCTTCGAATCCGGTGCGATCCTGCTTTACCTTGCGGAAAAGTTCGGGGCCTTCCTGCCGACCGATCATGCGGCGCGGACCGAGTGCCTGTCATGGCTGTTCTGGCAGATGGGCAGTGCGCCCTATCTGGGCGGCGGTTTCGGCCATTTCTACGCCTATGCGCCCGAGAAGTTCGAATATTGCATCGACCGTTTCGCGATGGAGACAAAGCGCCAGCTGGATGTGCTGGACCGGCACCTGGCCGATCACGCCTATATGGCGGGGGATGACTATACGATCGCGGACATGGCAATCTGGGCCTGGTATGGCCAGTTGGTGCTGGGCCGGCTTTACGAGGCGGCGGAATTCCTGGACGTGACTTCCTACACCCATGTCATGGACTGGGCCGAGAAGATCGACGCGCGGCCTGCGGTCAAGCGGGGGCGCATGGTGAACCGTGCCTTCGGTGATCCGGCGCTGCAACTGCACGAGCGTCACGACGCCAGTGATTTCGATCTGCGCACCCAGGACAAGATCGCGCCGGATCAGAACTGACGCATCAGCCGGCGGGGCGGAAATAGGTGTTGCTGTCCAGCACGCCAGCCAGCCGTCCCGCCGTGCACAGCCCTGCGCAAATCCGTTCCTCGGCGGGCAATGCGCCGATCAGCGCGAGCGCCGAACCCGGCAGCCTGAGCGGATCAAGCGCCGACCGGATCGCCTGCACCAGGCCTGACCAGGAACTCTGCGCCGAGGGCATGGCGGCCGCCGTGGCGAAGGGCAAGTCCGAGACATCGCGCAATTCCTCGAGAAACGCCTCCGGGGCTTCGCCTTCCGGGGCGAGCGCCAGAAGGTGACAATCGCGCAGCCGCGCCAGATGTGCGCGCACCGCATCGGGCAGCACCAGCCGCCGCGCAAGGCGCAGGTTCAAGGCGGCAGGGGTAAAGATCAACCCGGCCGGATCGCGCCCGGCCGTGCGATGCAAGGCGGCGTAATCGGCATAACCCATCCCCAGTTCGGCCGCGCGCGCCATCTGCATGCGGACAACGGCCATGGGCGGGCGCTTGGCGGCCTGTTCGGCGCGCGCACGTTCCCACATGTGCTTGTGCCAGAGGCTGACAGGCTCGGGGGGCGCGTTATGGCCCATGCCTGCGGCTGTCCGGGGCCTGTCCGTCATGATCATGCATCCGCGTTCATGCTGTTGTGCATAGATCTGCGGCCTTGCAGGACGCGGCACAAGAGAAATCGGGGGGCGCGGCCCTTGCCGTGCGCCATCGCGTTCCACAAGCCCGCCGATCTGCCCGAAAGCCGGGCACGCGGCGTTGCCTTTCGCGATCCTCAGATCAGCAGGAAACGCGCCCGTGCGGCAAGATAGGCCGCATCGGCGCCATCGGCCTGCGGTGGCATGGACCCAAGCGCCACCAGATAGCTTTCGGCGGTGCGTCGCACCAGGGGATCGGTGCTGTCGCGCAGCGCCCGGATGATTTCGGACGCGGCCTTGCCGCCCGCTTGCAGGACGCTGTCGGGAAAGACCGGATGGAGTGCCACGCCATGGGATGCCGTCATGCTTTGCCGTGCCGCCGTGTCGCGTGCGGTGCTTCTGGCCAGGCTGTCGCGATGTGCCTCGGCGCAGGCGCGCTGCAGGACGGCTTGAAGGGATTGGGGCAGGTCAAGATAGGCCTGTTTGTCGATGATCAGCCCACGGGCTGTTGCTGGTCGGGTAAATGACATGGCGTAATAATGCTTGCAGGCCGCGTGGAACCCCATGTCCAGATCCCGCGCGGCACCGGCAAATTCGATCCCGTCCAGCGCGCCGGCCAGCAAGGCCGCCAGTGTTTCATCCGCCGCCATGGCAACAGGTGACAGGCCCATCATGCGCCAGACCTGTGCAGAAAGCCCGGCACTCAGCAGGCGCAGGCCCTGCAGATCCTCGATCCCCGCAAGGGCGGTGCGGAACCAGCCGCCGGACTGCGGGCCAGTGTCGCCGCACGGAAAGACCTTGACCCCGAAGGGCGCATGCACCGCATCCGCCAGCGCTTGGGTCTCGGGGGTCTGCAGCCATGTCGCCATCTCGGGCGCGGTCAGGCCGAAGGGCATGCCGGCCAGAAAGGGCAGCGCCCCGGATCTGTTCTGCCAGTCATTTACCGGGCCGTGCCCCATCTGCGCGCGCCCGGCGATCACCGCATCCAGCGCCGCGCCGGGGGCTGCGGACGGCGCGGGCGCGACCAATTCAACGGTCAACTGTCCCTCGCTGAGCGTGTCGATCCGCGCGGCCAGGCTTTGCGCCTCTGCCGTGTCATCTGCCGCCGTGGGAACGGCGCTGGCCTGCATCCGCCAGGCAATGCGGCCTTGGGACAGCGCCGGTGCCGCAAGTGCCGCGACGGTCCCGGCTGCCGCGCCCATGGCCGTTGCCTTGAGGAATGACCGTCTGTCCATAAGCATTCTTTCCCTGCTGCGGGATTGGTGATGCGGCCCGGGCCGGCCGCTGTGTCGTTCCATCTTATAGGCCGCAGGCGTCTGGCAGACAATTCCGCGCGCCTTGTGCCGACACCTGCGCGGCCTCAGCTGTCCAGAAGCGTCCGCAGCAAGGGATGCGGAAAACTGCGCCGTGCGGTCACCGCGTAGAAACCTTCGATGATGTCCAGCTCATAGGGGGCGGCCTGCAGCAGGCCTGCCCGGATTTCATCGGTCAGAACCACGGCGGGTGCGATGGCCAGCCCCATGTTTTCGCGCGCCAGAAGGCGGACCATGGCCATGTCATCGACCTCTGCCGCGATCCGGGGCGTCACGTCCAGCCGGGCCACGAGGCTGTCGAATCCGCTGCGGATCGTGCTTTCGGTCGGCAGGATCACCGGCTCGTTGCGCAGAAGATCGGCCAGTGTCGCATGGGGCGCCATGCGCGCGGCGGTACCGTAAAGCCCGATGGGCTGTTCCGAGATGCGATGCGTCACCAGATCCGCGCCGCCGTCGCGATGCGGGGGCTCGTTGGTCAGAACCACGTCCAGCGCCAGCGCGGTCAACGCCTCGAGAAGAACGGCGCTGCTGCCCGAGCGCAGGATGATCTCGGTCTCGCCGCCGGTCAGGACGGGGCGCAGGAAAGCCAGCTGGAAATTCCGCGAGAGGGTGGATTGCGCGCCCACGCGCAGGGGTTGCTGCACCTCGCCGGTCTGGCGCAGGGTCGCGATCAGTTCCTCGCCCGCGCCGAAGATGCGATCGGCGTGATCCAGTGCGATCCGGCCCGCCTCGGTCAGGATCAGGCTGCGCCCGCTGCGGGTGAAAAGGGGATGGCCCAGCCGATCCTCCAGCTGGCGCAACTGGATCGAGAGGGCCGATTGCGACAGGTTCAGCCGTTCCGCCGCGCGGGTCAGGTTGCCCATATGGGCAATCTCGCGGAAATACCGCAGGTGATGATAGTTGAGGTCGGCCATGGTTTTATAAAACAGAACGGTTTTATAAAAACAATGAATTTTTTAGTGTTTTGCGACGGTGCTACCTGACTGGCAGCTTTGACAGGAGAGCCCGCCATGACCCTTCTTGCCTATCTCGCGCCCCTGGCGCTTGCCCTGGTTGCCCTTGATCTGACGCTGCGCCCGGTGGGCCGCGCGCACGTCCGTCTGCATCTGCCCGAATGGGCCGCCATTCTGGCGATGGCCTGTGCCCTTGGAGCTGCGGTGCTGCTGGCGGTCGGGGGGCCGGTCACCCTCGGCTTGCCGGGGATTCTGGCACTTGGCTTTGCCGCAAGGGTCGACATCGTCTCGGTCGCGATGCTGCTGACCGTGTCCTTCGTGGGATGGATCGTGCTGCGGTTCTCGCGCAAGGCGCTGGACGGCGAAGCGGGGCAGAGCGGTTTCATGGCGATGATGGCGGCAACGCTGGCCGCGGTGCTGCTGCTGGTGAGTGCCGGCAACCTGGTGCAGCTGGTGCTGGCATGGGCGATGGTGGGGCTGGGACTGCACCGCCTGATCCTGTTCTATCCCGACCGGCCGCGGGCGCAGCGCGCCGCGCGCAAGAAGACGGTCAGCGGGATCCTTGGCACGGCGGCCCTGCTGCTGGCCGCGGTTCTGATGATCCAGGCCTTCGGCACCGGCGATATCGCGGCGATCGCGCAAGCGGTGCAGGCGGGCCAGACACCCGCGACCCTGTGGCTGGCGGCCTTGCTGCTGGCGGTGGCGGCGGTGTTCAAATCCGCCTTGATCCCGACCCATGGCTGGTTGACCGAGGTAATGGAGGCCCCGACGCCCGTATCGGCCCTGCTGCATGCGGGCGTAGTGAACGCCGGTGGTTTCCTGCTGATCCGCTTTGCCGATGTGCTGCTGGCCGCGCCCGGCGTGCTGGCGCTTCTGGCGCTGATCGGTGGCTTCAGCGCCTTGGTTGGCGCTGCGGTGGCCCTGACGCAACCTTCGGTCAAGACCGCGCTGGCCTGGTCGACCTGCGCGCAGATGGGCTTCATGGTGCTGCAGATCGGCCTTGCGCTGTTTCCGCTGGCGCTGCTGCATATCGTGGCGCATTCGCTGTATAAGGCGCACGCGTTCCTTGCCTCGGGCGGCGCAGTGGAACAGGTGGGCCGCATCCGGCGCCCCGGCCCCGTGGCAATCCCCGATCTGCGCGCGGTGGGGCGGGCCTTTGGTCTGGCGCTTGCGATCTACGCGGTCGTGGGCCTGATGTTCGGGATCATGGACAAGCCGGTGCAGACCGTGGCGCTGGGCGCGATCCTGATCTTCGGCGTGGCCTATCTGATCGCGCAGGGTCTGGCGGACCTGGCACCCTGGCCGCTGACGATCCGCACCGTCGCCATGTCGGGCGCGGCCACGCTGGCCTATTTCGGATTGCAGGCGGGCATCACGGCCCTGTCGGCGGGCACCTTGCCCGCGCCGCCCCCGGCGGACGGGCTGATCTGGGCGACGCTGGTGCTGGCTGTCGGCAGCTTCGGGCTGGCGTCGGTGGCGCAGGCGACATTCCCGCTCTGGGCGGGTCACCCGGCCGCCATGGGCCTGCGGGTGCACCTGATGAACGGACTTTACCTCAATGCGCTGACGGACCGGATGATCGGCCAGTGGCGCGCCTCGAAAGGATGATGCTGTGAACGCTCCTTCCCTGACCTTTACCGGACCCGAGCTTGAACTTTTCGCCCTGGCCCAAGGCGCGGCCGGAATGATCCCGCCGGCCTTTCCGCTGGCCGCCACCGTGGCCGTCAATCCCTTCCTGGGACAGGCGGGACAGGACCGGGCGCAGACGGCGGCGATCCTGGGCCGCGTGGGCGGGCTGCGCATCTTCCGCGACCGTGCCGATTATGCCGACCTGATCGCACAGGGCCGGATCGATCCGGCCGCGCTGCAGACGGCGGCGCGCGCCCATGGGCTGAAGCCCGCAGATCTGGCGCAGGCCGCGACCCAGGACACGCCGAGGCCGCAGGCCTATCCGACGGCGGCTGACCTTGCTGCACGCGCGGCCGGGCGTGATTGGGCCGATCTGGCGCGCGACCGGATCGCCACATGGGCGGCGGCGCATTTCGACCAGGGGCAGGCGCTGTGGCCCGCGCTGGAGGGATCGGCCTATGCCTCTTGGCGGGCCTTTGCCAGCCGGGACCTGGTGCCGGGGATTGCCGGTCTGCGGGACAGCTGCCTGCGGGTGTCTGTTCTGCCGCATGACCCGCGCGCGGCCTTTGCCGAGGCCTGCCGGGCGCTGGGCGTCACGCCCGACAGCGCGCCGGACTATTTCCACCGTCTGCTGATGGATCTGGAAGGCTGGGGCCAATACGCAAGGCATCTGGATTGGCTGGCCCAGCGGGATGGCGCGCGGGACGGCGTGCTGTTCGAATGCCTGACCATCCGCCTGCTCTGGGACATGATCCTGTTCGAGGCGCATCGCGACCAGATCGAGGCCTCTTGGGCGGACACGCTTGCGACCTATGCCGTGCCCGCGCAACCGGATCGGGACGATCTGATCGACGCCGCCTTGCAGGACGCGCTTGAGCGGTCCGAGGAGCGCAGGCTGCTGACGCGGCTGGCCGCTGGTGCCGTGGATGCGGCGGCAGTGGACAGCGATCAGGCACCGGCGATCCAGGCGGCCTTCTGCATCGACGTGCGGTCAGAAGTGTTCCGCCGGGCGCTGGAGGCGAGTGACGCGGGCATCCGTACCATCGGTTTCGCGGGCTTCTTCGGCCTGGCGGCGGCGCATCGGGGATTTGCCTCGGACGTGGTCGAGGCACGCGCGCCGGTTCTGCTGCAGCCGGGTGTCGAAAGCCGGTCCTCGGGCGCGGTGGATGACGATCTGGGTGCGCGCATCGCGGCTCGGGCCACCCGTGCTTGGGGGCGGTTCCGCATGGCATCCGTGTCGGCCTTCGCCTTTGTCGAGGCGGCGGGCCCGCTCTATGTCGCCAAGCTGCTGAAGGATACCGCCACGCGCGCCAAGGCCGCGCCCGCTGGGCCCGCACCGACCACCGATCTGCCGCTCGAGGCGCGGATCGGGGCGGCGGTCACGATCCTGTCGGCCATGTCGCTGACCCGCGATTTTGCGCGGCTGGTTCTGATCGCGGGGCATGGCGCGGGCGTCACGAACGCGCCCCACGCCAGCGCGCTGCAATGCGGCGCCTGCGGGGGCCATGCGGGCGATGTGAACGCGCGGTTGCTGGCGGGGCTTCTGAACGACAGCGCGGTGCGCGCGGGGCTGATTTCCAAGGGGATCGAGATCCCGGCCGATACGCGCTTTGTCGCGGGGCTGCATGACACGGTGTCGGACCGGGTGACGCTCTATGAGGATCAGGCCCTGCCCGATCATGCCGCCGATCTTGCGCGGCTGCGGGCGGCGCTGGACCAGGCCGGGCGGCTGGCGCGGGCCGAGCGTGCGGCGCGTCTGCCGCGCGCGGAGGCGCCCGAGGCGCTGGCCCTGCGCGGCGGCGACTGGTCGGAACTGCGCCCGGAATGGGGCCTTGCGGGCTGTGCGGCCTTCATCGCCGCGCCGCGCCGTCACACTGTCGGGATCGACCTGGGCGGCCGGGCGTTCTTGCATGATTATGTCTGGCAGGCTGACGCGGGCTTTGGCGTGCTGGAGCTGATCCTGACCGCCCCGGTAGTGGTGGCCAGCTGGATCTCGCTGCAGTATTACGGCTCGTCCGTGGCGCCGCAGGCTTACGGGGCGGGCAACAAGCTGCTGCATAACGTGACCGGCGGGATCGGCGTGATCGAAGGCAACGGCGGGATGTTGCGCGCCGGTCTGCCCTGGCAGTCGGTGCATGATGGCGAGGCGTTGCAGCATGATCCGCTGCGCCTGACCGTGATGATCGAGGCCCCGGCGCAGGCGATCCTTGATATTCTGGATAGTCGCCCCGGCGTGAAGGCCCTGTTCGACAATGGCTGGCTGGCGCTGATGGCGACCGATGCGGCCAAGGGCGAGGTCCTGCGCTACGAGGGTGGCGCCTGGGTTGACCTGTCGGTCAGCGAGCGGGTGTCACAGGCGGCATGACAGGGCAGGGGTGGCGCGTCAAAACGCGCCGCCCGCCTTCGGATGGCTGGATACTGCACGAGGCTTGGGTCCGGTCCAGCCGCGTTTGACTGCCGCCGCGTTCATGGAGACTGGGCAGGCGGTGGGGTATGCCCCTGCGACATCCGCAACGCAGGCTGGCTTCACGGCTCTTTTCTTGTCCAGCCACCCAGCCAGATGGCCAGCGCGATCACCATGCCATAGACCAGCATGGCCATCCCGATGGCCAGAAAGACACCATCCACCCCCAAATCGGTGGTGCGCATCAGCAGCACCGCGCCGCCGAGTGCGACGGCCATGCGGGCAAGGCTGCTGAGCACCGGCCACAGCATCCGGCCCGCCCCCTGCGACGCGAAATAGAGCGCAAGGCCCAGTCCGAAAAAGGCATAGAACGGTGCGACAAGGCGGAAATAGCTGCGTCCGGCATCAAGGGCGGCGGTATTCGCGGGATCAAGGAACATGCCCAGCCAGAGGTCCGGAAACACGGCCAGCCCAAGGCCGATGCTGCCGACGATGCCCGCTGCCGCCCCCGCGCCCGTCCATGCCACACGCAGTGCGCGGTCGGTGCGGCCTGCACCGATATTGGCCCCGATCATGGCGGTCATCGCGGCACCGATCCCGAAGATCACCGGGATCATCAGGAATTCCAGCCGCGCGCCCAGGCCGTAGCCTGCCAGCGCGCCCTCGCCGAAGCGGCTGACAAGGGCGGTCATCATGATGATCGTGGCGGTGGTCAGGACGGTGTTGATCGAGGCCATCGCGCCGACGCCCAGGATGTCGCGGAACATGCCGGGGTCAAGCCGTTGTGCCGCGCCTGCAAGGGTGAAACCTGCCCGGCCCATGGCGATATGGCCGATGGCGATGCAGGCGCCCACCGCGAAGGCCACGACCGGACCCAGCGCCAGACCCGTCATGCCCAGTGCGGGCAGCGTCCCCCATCCCAGCGCGAAACCACCCGCCAGAGGGACCGAGATCGCCGAGACCAGAAGCAGCAGCGTCGCGGGCAGGGTCATGTTGCCGGTGCCCCGGATCACGCTGAGTGCTGCATTGCAGAGCCAGATTGCCACGCAGCCGGGAAAGAACACCATCGCGTATTGCGTGGCCGCCGCGACCGTATCGGGCCCGCCCCCGAGCAGGGTGAAGAACCGCGCGCCGAAGACGGCGACCAGTAGCGCCATGACCAGCGCAAGGCCGATGGCGATCAGCCCGGCGGTGAGGGTCAGCGCTGCGGCGCGTGCGGGGTTTGCCGCCCCCAGCGCGCGGGAAATGGCGGCAGAGATCGCGCCGCCGATGGCCCCCGCCGACAGCATCTGCGTCAGCATGACCAGCGGAAAGACCAGCGCCAGCCCGGCAAGGGCCGTCAGTCCCAGAAGGCTTGCGAAATAAGCCTCGGCGATGCTTTGCGCGGCCTGCACGAACATCGCCAGGACATTGGGGGCGGCCAGCCTGGCCAGGGTCGGGGCGATCGGCGCTTCGAGGAGCAGGTGCATCCGGGCGGCTTGCGCGCGGGCTGCGGCCTCGGGGGGCAAGGTGGGCGCGGCGGCGGTGCGCATCAGCCTTGCCACCGCTGTGGGCTGTGCGTCCATCCGTCTGCGCGTTCCATGATCTTGTGCAAGGCTGCCCCTTTGCGCGCTGCGTGACAGGGTCGTCACCGGGTCATCACAGGGCGTCACCGAGTGAGTTCTGATTTGGAACTGTGCTAAGTTCTCTTTTGGAACCTGTCAATCATTGCTATGATCCGGGCATGAAATGGAACGATCTTGAAAGCGATGCCTGTCCGGTTGCCCGTGGTCTGTCCGTCGTGGGCGACCGTTGGACCATGCTGGTGCTGCGTGATTGCTTTTTGGGTATTCGACGGTTCGAACAGATGCAGGAACGGCTTGGCATCACGCGCCATATTCTGGCGGACAGGTTGCGCAAGCTGGAGGCGGCGGGCGTGTTGCGCCGCGAGCCTTATCAGGAACGCCCGCTGCGGCATGAATACCGGCTGACAGAGCGCGGCAAAGCGCTTTATCCGGTCCTGGTGTCGCTGATCGCTTGGGCGAATGCGCATGTGCCGCCGCCCGGCGAACCTTCGGTCACGCTGGTCTCGAAGGAGACCGGCGCGCCGATCGCGCCGGTTCTGGTCGATGCGAGGACTGGCAAGCAGATCACGGCCCGCAGCGTGACGGCCCAGACGCGGGATGCGCCGCCGCTGCGGGGGCTGGATCAGTCGTAGCGCAGGTCGCGGGCCTTGCCGCGGAAGATGTAATAGGCCAGCGCCGAATAGCCCGCGATCACCGGGATCACGATCAGCGCACCCACAAGGATGATCATCAGGCTTTCCGGGGCCGATGCGGCATCGTAGATCGTCAGTTTTTCCGGCACCACATAGGGGTAGAAGGAATAGGCAAGGCCCGTGAAGGCCAGCACGAACAGCGCGCTTGCCCCGGCAAAGGGCAACCATGCGAAGCTGTCGTTGACCGTGGGCAGTCGCCGCAGGACCACCCAGATACCCAGGATCAGCGCCGCGGACATCAGCGGAAGGGGCGCGAGCAGGAAGAACTCGGGGATCGAGAACCACCGCTCCCAGATGCGTGGGCTGACCAGCGGGGTGGCAAGCGAGATCGCGCCTACACCCAGCACGACGCCCCATATCCCGCCGCGCGCCCATTTCACCGCTTTCAGCTGCAACGCCCCCTCGGCCTTGAGGATCAGCCAGCAGGCGCCGATGAAGCTGTAGCCGACGGTCAGGAATACGGCTGTCAGAAGCGCGAAGGCCTGCGAGGACCAGCTGTTGTCCAGACCCATGACATAGAGGCCCAGCATGTAGCCCTGCGCCATCGAGGTCATGATCGAGCCTGCGAAGAACGCCATGTTCCACGCCTTTTTCTTGGGAAGCGCCACCTTGGCGCGGAATTCGAAGGCCGTGCCGCGCAGGATCAGGCCGATCAGCATGATCGCCACGGGCAGGTAAAGCGCCGTCAGGATGGTGCCATGGGCCGCCGGGAAGGCGACCAGCAGCAGGCCGACTGCCATCACCAGCCAGGTTTCGTTCGCATCCCAGAAGGGGCCGATCGAGGCGACCATGCGGTCTTTCTCGGCCTCGGTCCCGATGGGGGTAAGGATCCCCACGCCCAGGTCGAAGCCGTCCAGCACCACGTAGATCAGGATCGACAGGCCCATCAGCGCGGCAAAGACCACGGGCAGCCAGACGGCGGGATCACCAAGGAGGGTCATCATGATGGTCACTCCGCCGGGATGGACTGGATCGCGCCGCTGATCGGGCGGCCTGCCTCGGGGACGGACGCCCCCTTGGCCTTGCGGCGGGCCAGGTAGACCAGCACGCTGACATAGGCGACCAGCAACGCTGCGTAGATCACCAGGTAGGCCACCAGCGTCGAGGCGACCAGCGCGGGCGGCACGTCACCCACGGCGGCATCGGTGCTGAGGACACCGGTCACCAGCCAGGGCTGACGCCCGATTTCGGTGGTGTACCAGCCCGCCAGTGTCGCCAGCCAGCCCGAGAAGGCCATCGGCAGGAAGGCCCAGACCACCGGGCGCGGCAGCCCTTCGATGCCCCGGCCGCGGCGCATCAGGAACAGCGCCGCCCAGGACAGCACCAGCATCGCCATGCCGGTACCCACCATCACGCGGAAGGACCAGAAGACGGCATTGACGGGCGGGTGCAGGACGGTCCCGCCCTCGGCCACGAAATCGTTCAGGCCCGGCACCTCGCCGTCCAGACGATGGGTCAGGATAAGGCTTGCGCCCGAGGGAATGCCGATCTCGAACCGGTTCTCGCGCGCCTCCTCGTCGGGCAGTGCGAACAGCAGCAGGGGCACATTGCCTTGCGTTTCCCAGTTGCCCTCCATCGCGGCCACTTTCGCAGGCTGGTATTCCAGCGTGTTCAACCCGTGCATGTCACCGGCATAGATCTGCAGCGGGATGATCGAGGCGCCCATGATCACGCCAAGGCGCAGCGATTTGCGCACTTCCGCGCTGCGTTCGCCCATGACCCAGCGCAGGGCGGACATGCCCGCGATCAGGAAGCCCACGGTCAGGCCCGAGGCCAGCAGCACATGCACAAGGCGGTAGGGCATCGAGGGGTTGAAGATGATCGCGAACCAGTCGGTGGCATGGGCCACGCCGTCACGCATCTCGAAGCCCTGGGGCGTGTGCATCCAGCTGTTCAGCACCAGGATCCAGAAGGTCGACATGGTTGTGCCCACGGCGACCAGAACGGTCGCCCCGGTATGTGCCCAACCCGGCACGCGGCTGAAGCCGAACAGCATGATGCCAAGGAACACGGCCTCCATGAAGAAGGCGGTCATGATCTCATAGGCCAGCAGGGGCCCCGCGATATTGCCGACGCTTTCCATGAAGCCGGGCCAGTTGGTGCCGAACTGGAACGACATGGTGATGCCGGACACGACCCCCATGGCAAAGGACAGGGCGAAGACTTTGACCCAGAAGAAATAGGCGTCCATCCAGACCTGTTCATTGGTCCGGGCATAGCGCCATTTGAAAAAGACCAGCACCCAGCCAAGGGCGATGGTGATCGTGGGAAAAAGGATATGGAACGAGATATTCGCCGCGAACTGGATCCGCGACAGCAATAGGGTGTCCATCATCTCCATCTGTCTGCCATTCGGCCCGCCGGGCCGCCTTTCCTGATAAACGGGGGCTGAGCGGTGAAAGCCCCGAAACCGTCCATGCGTGCCCCTGCGCCAGCATGTCTGGCGAAGGGGTCAGACCGGACCGCAAGCCCGGATTTGCAAAGGTACATATGATGCGCAGCTTTGACTGGTATGCGGCAGGAGCGCGCAGTTCCGATATCACCCGCGGCCCTGCTGACCGGTTTTCCGGGCAATTGGCAAAGATCTGGTGAACGCCACCGGGCGATAACTTGAAATTATAATTATGATCACAAAATGCAACTTAAACTGATCGCTCTGGTTTGTTAGAACGATTCCAGTATAGCTTGGGTCGATCGATGGGGATGCGGCGGGCACCAGTTGCCTCTGCCCCCTGTTTTGTCCCGGGTGACAGCCCCCGCGCCCCGTTCCAGGGCACGACATCAACCAGAATCGGAGAGAAACATGGACGGAAATGACATCGGCAAATGCCCGGTCATGCATTCGGCAATCAACCCGAATGCAACGCAAAAGGGCCGCACGAATCGCGAGTGGTGGCCGAATTCGCTGAACCTCAAGATCCTGAGCCAGCATTCGTCCAAGGTCGACCCGATGGGCGAGGCCTTCAACTATGCCGAGGAATTCAAGAAGCTGGACCTCACGGCGCTGAAGGCCGATCTGGCCGCGCTGATGACCGACAGCAAGGATTGGTGGCCGGCTGACTGGGGCCATTACGGCGGTCTGTTCATCCGCATGGCCTGGCACAGCGCCGGCACCTATCGCACCGCTGACGGTCGCGGGGGCGGCGGCACCGGCTCGCAGCGTTTCGCACCGACCAGCAGCTGGCCGGACAACGCCAACCTTGACAAGGCGCGCCGCCTGCTGTGGCCGATCAAGCAGAAATACGGCAACCAGATTTCCTGGGCGGACCTGTTCATCCTGGCGGGCAACGTCGCGATGGAGACCATGGGCTTCAAGACCTTCGGCTTCGGCGGCGGTCGCGCCGACATCTGGGAGCCCGAGGAAGACATCTATTGGGGCAAGGAAGACAGCTGGCTGGGCGACATGCGCTATAGCGGCGAACGCGAGCTGGAAAACCCGCTGGCCGCCGTGCAGATGGGTCTGATCTACGTCAACCCCGAAGGCCCCAACGGCAACCCCGATCCGGTGGCCTCGGGCCGCGACGTGCGCGAGACTTTCGGCCGCATGGCGATGAACGACTATGAAACCGTGGCGCTGGTGGCTGGTGGCCACACCTTCGGCAAATCGCACGGTGCAGGCGACGCGGCCCTGGTCGGCCCCGAGCCCGAAGCGGCCCCGATGCACGAGATGGGCCTTGGCTGGATCAGCACCCATGGGTCCGGCAAGGGCGGCGACACGATCACATCCGGTATCGAAGGTGCATGGAAGCCGAACCCGACGACCTGGGACATGGGCTATTTCAAGGTGCTGTTCAAATATGACTGGCAGCTGTCGAAAAGCCCCGCAGGCGCGCATCAGTGGCACCCGATCGACTGCGAGGAAGAAGACATGGTCGTGGATGCGCACGATCCCTCGAAGAAGCATCCGCCGATGATGACCACCGCCGACATGTCGCTGAAGATGGACCCGATCTACGAACCCATCTCGCGCAACTTCCTGGAAAACCCGGAAGAGTTCGCCGATGCCTACGCCCGCGCCTGGTTCAAGCTGACCCACCGCGACATGGGGCCGAAAGCCCGCTACCTGGGCGCGGAAGTCCCCGCCGAGGATCTGATCTGGCAGGATCCGATCCCGGCCGTGGATCACCCGCTGGTGGATGCGGCCGATATCGCGGCGCTGAAAGGCAAGCTGCTGGGCGCGCTGTCGGTATCCGAACTGGTGCAGACGGCCTGGGCCTCGGCCTCGTCTTTCCGTGGTTCCGACATGCGCGGCGGTGCCAATGGCGCCCGCATCCGTCTGGCCCCGCAGAAGGATTGGGCGGTCAACCAGCCCGAGGCGCTGGCCAAGGCGCTGGGCGCGCTGGAAGGCATCCAGGCCGAATTCAACGCCTCCGCAAAGGGCGGCAAGAAAGTGTCCCTGGCCGATCTGATCGTGCTGGGCGGCTCTGCCGCGATCGAAAAGGCCGCAAAGGACGCGGGCTTTGACATCGAAGTGCCCTTTACCCCCGGCCGCATGGACGCCAGCCAGGAACAGACCGACGTTGACAGCTTCGAGGTGATGGAACCCATCGCCGACGGCTTCCGCAACTACGCCAAGGATGTCTACAGCGTGCCCGCCGAGGGCCTGCTGATCGACAAGGCGCAGCTGCTGACCCTGACCGCACCCGAGATGACCGTTCTGGTCGGCGGCCTGCGCGTTCTGGGTGCCAACCACGGTGGCGCGGCGCATGGCGTGTTCACGACCCGTCCGGGCCAGCTGACGAACGACTTCTTTGTCAACCTCGTGGACATGGGCACCGCATGGCAGCCCGTCGACAAGGACGAGCAGCTGTTCGAAGGGCGTGACCGCAAGACCGGCGCCGTGAAGTGGACCGGCACCCGCGTCGATCTGGCCTTCGGTGCGAATTCGCAGCTGCGCGCCCTGTCCGAGCTTTACGCCCAGGACGACGCCCAGCCCAAGTTCGTCCGCGATTTCGTCGCGGCCTGGACCAAGGTGATGAACGCCGATCGTTTCGATCTGGCATAACGGCACGACGGCAATACCGGGGATGGCACGCCAGCGCAGGCTGGCGTGCCATTTCCTTTCGGTGCCGCCCAATTCTGCCGCGCCACTGGTTGCGCGGCAAAGCCGGTTCCCCCTGACGGAGGCTTTACCCCGCTGCCGGTCCGGTAGTATGTCAGGGCAGGGCGGTCCGCTGGGGCCGCTTCCGGTGATCCCGCGGGCAGGAGAGACCATGGCGAGCGACAATCAGGAACGGTTCCGGGACCTTGCGGCCCGGATGTCCGATCTTGCGCCATACGGTGTCTTTCTGGCCTTCGTCGGCGCACTCAAGCTGCTGCCCTACGGGTTGCGGGTCCGGCTGGGGGGCCTTGTCTTTGCGCGCCTCGTGGCCCCGCTGGCGGGTTACCGCAGGCGGATCGAGGATAACTTGCGGCTGATCTTTCCGGCCATGCCCGAGGCGCAGCGCGCTGCCGTGACAGCGGCCACATCGCGCAACATCGGGCGCATGGCGATGGAACTGCTGTCGCCCAAGGGGTTGCGCAAGCGTGCGCTTGCAGCACCGGTCAGCGGGCCGGGCTGGGACGCGATGCTGCAGGCCAAGGCGCAGAACCGGCCGATCATCCTGGTGTCGGGGCATTTCGGCAATTACGACGTGATCCGTGCAGGCACCATCGCGCATGGGTTTCGCGTGGGCGGCATCTACCGGGCGCTGAACAACCCGTATTTCAACGGCTATTACCTGCGCAACATCAGCACCATCGGCACACCCCTGTTCGAAAGGGGGCGGCGCGGCATCGGCGAGATGGTGCGCTTTTTGCGCGGCGGCGGCACTGTGGCCATGCTGATCGACCAGCACATGCACAAGGGCGAGCCGCTGGATTTCATGGGCCAGACCGCGATGACGGCCCTGTCCGCCGCCGAGATGGCCCTCAAGTACGATGCGCTGCTGGTGCCCTGCTATGGCATCCGGCGCAAGGACGGGCTGTCTTTCGACGCGGTGTTCGAAGCGCCGATCCCCCATTCGACCGCTGTCGAGATGACGCAGGCCCTGAACAACAGCCTGCAGGCCCGGATCGAGCAGAATATCGACCAGTGGTTCTGGATTCACCGCCGCTGGAAGGGCGGCGCACCAGATGCCTGAGCAGGACCGCCTGAGCCGCCTGAGTGACCGGCTGCACAATTTCTGGATAGACCAGGGCGTGATACGCCTGATCTGGGCGAATGCCGCCACCGTGGCGCCCGGCGTGTTCCGGTCGAACCAGCCTGACCGTCGCCGGCTGGCGCGCATGAAGGCGCAGGGCCTTGTCTCGGTTCTTTATCTGCGCGGCAGCGACGGGGGCGCGCCGTACCGGGCAGAGCGCCACGCCTGCGCCGCGCTGGGGCTGCGGTTTCACAGCTTCAACATGAGCGCGCATCGCCTGCCAACGCCCGACCGGGTGCTGGCCCTGATCGCGCTGTTGCGGCGCATCGAAAAACCGTTCCTGCTGCATTGCCGTGCAGGCGCCGATCGCACGGGGCTGGCCAGCGCCATCTATCTGCTGGCGATCGAGGGCCGCCCGGCGGCTGAGGCCGCCGCCATGCTGTCGCGGCGTTTCGGGCATTGGAGCTGGTCGTCGACGGGCGTGCTGGACCGGATGGTCGCGGCCTTCGAGGCCGATCACACGGCCAGCGGCATCGGTTTCGAGGACTGGATCGCCACACGCTATGATCCGGTCGCGATCACGGCGGAATTCGCCCGGCTGACGCTGTGGGACCGGATCAGCGAGACGAGGCGCTGAAGCGCAGCCGCGCCGCGTCGAAACCCAGCCCGATACGGCCCGCCATCTTGTGAAAGCTGCGGATCATCGCGATGCGGTTCAGCCTGGCCGAGGCAGAGCGGAACGGGATCGCGTGGATGTCGCCGAAACCGTCGATCAGTACGAACTGATCCGCGCCGCCACGTTGACCAAGCGCGATATTCGCCGCCGTCATGTCGCCCGCCACCAGCCCATGGTGGAACATGCGCGCCGCGAACTGGTCCAGCAAGGCAATCGTCGCAGGCTCCAAAGGCCCTGCGGCGGCCATGGATTTCAGCGTCCGGCCCAGGATCTGGCCGGGCAGGGCAATCCGTTCGACGGCCAAAACCGGGCCGATGTCTGAATCGCAAAATCCGTAGAGGTTGGGGATCGGCAGATCCTGCGTGGCGATGCCGCTCAGGCGCGCGCGCAGATAGCAATCGCTTTCCTTGAAGAACGGGTGCCACAGGGTCTGCGGGGACAGTTTCAGCATCAGCCGCCGGAAGTTGCCAAGATCAGACAGA
The DNA here is from genome assembly GCA_001650895.1 of Rhodobacteraceae bacterium EhC02. Taxonomy (GTDB): domain Bacteria; phylum Pseudomonadota; class Alphaproteobacteria; order Rhodobacterales; family Rhodobacteraceae; genus Seohaeicola. The sequence goes on along the minus strand of LXYH01000058.1, from coordinate 32,867 downwards.
ACAAGCCGGATCGCCGTGCCCTCGGTTTGGCCAAGTGCCGCATGCAGCGATTTCGGCGCCTTGAACAGAAGATCGGGATAGTCCGGGTGATGATAGACAAGCCGATCCTGCCCGTTGGCCATTGGTGCCAGATCTGCCAGCGCAAGCGGTTTTGCGGGAAAAGGCATCGACCCTGATGGGGAGGCATGTCTCATGCGTCAAACTTTATGTCAGGCGGAGCGGAGATGACACGATACCCTACCAGCAAGGCCTGCCAATCCCTGTCGGTCCAGTGCAGGCCGGGGACCTTGCCCTTCTCCTTGATCAGCGAGCGTTCCAGCCTGCGGATATTCTCTTGCGCCCAGCCCCCCTGCGGACGACGTTCGCATTTGTCGAAATCGATCAGCCAGATGCCGCCCGCGCCATCCAGCAGGATGTTGCGGCAGTTCAGGTCGGAATGATACACGCCGGCCTTGTGAAACCGGGCGATCACGGCCCCGATCCGCATCCAGTCCCTGTCCGATAGAGGTCCTTCTGCCAGACAATCGGCCAGCGGACGGGTGTCGGGGATGCGCTCCATCAGCAGATCGGCGCGGTACCAGGGGCCAAATGGGCTGAAACGCGCGGCCACCGGGCGCGGCACCGGCAGACCCTGGCCATGCATCCAGTCCAGCAGGGTGAATTCGCGCATCGCACGGCTGCGATCAACGGGTTCGCGCAGATAAAGATCCTTGACGATCCGTCCCACCATGCCGCCACGCCAGTAATGCCGCAGCACCATGTCGCGCCCATCGTGGCGCAGGAACCATGCGGTGTTGCGCCCGGTCGAACTGCCGGTCAGCCGCCCTGTATGCGCCAGCCAGTCGGGATCTAAGAGGCCATTCTCGAAGGTTGGCACAAGTTCCGCATCATGCCAGATGACCTCGCCACCGTTCCGGGCTGTTGTGATGTCCGCCATGTCGCGCCCTATGCCTCAGCGCCACAGCTCATCGACCCAGGCGACCGGCAGCACCCGGCGATACCACTTGCCGCTGCGCCCGATGATTGCGTCAGGCGGGTTCGGCTTGCCGTGAAACACCACGACGCTGGCCCCCTCGGGGATGCGTGCGGGCTTGAAGAACCCCATGATCCCACGATGCATGCAGTGACGCTTGAAGCTGACGCACCAGCCCTTGGGCCAGTAGCTCATCTTGCCCTGTCGCGAGAAATACGAGGTCACGAATTCCTGCTCGTTGCGGTAATCGCTCTGCGCGCTGTCAAGCGATCCGGCCATATGCGCGATCAGGTCGCCATGCGCGCCAGCCGTGTAGCGGAAGACCGAGGTATTGCCCGTCTCGTCGCGCTTGTCCCACTCCTTGATCACGATGAACTCGCCCGGTGGATCGAAGAACGGATCCAGCGGACCGGTGATCACGATGTCCACGTCCAGAAACAGGGTGGGACCGGTCAGGTCGTAAAGGGGCGCGGCAAAGACCGTGACCTTCAGCCAGCCATGAAGCCGGGTCCAGCCGGTGGCGGCGTCGAATTCGGGAATGCCGATGGCCGGCAGGGGATGGGTTTCGATGGATGGGTCGATGCCCGTGACGTCATCGGTCAGGCAGACGAAGCGATAGGGGCGCGACATGTTCCGCGACACCATCGAGGCCAGCTTGTTCACGTAGTCGGGGCCATATTTCGTGCCCCATTTAACGCAGAGAATATTGACCGGGTCCATCTGACTGCCTTCAGGGATGCCACGGTTCCATGCCGGGCGATTTCAGGGCTGCAACCTGTCAGGTCTTGGCCGCCGTTGCAAGGCCGGGCAGAGGCGTAAGCGGATCCGCCCCCATTGCCCCGCCGTGACGATTGGGGCAAGGTCCGACGCGATCCGCCAGGATCCGGCGACACAAGAAAGGACGAGAAACACATGACAACCGGGCAAGGTCAGGTAACGGTCATTACTGTGTCATTCAACAGTGAAGCCGTCCTGCCCGCGATGTTGTCATCCGTGCCATCCGGCACCCCGGTTGTCATCGTCGACAATGCGTCTCGCGATCAGGACAGCCTGCGGCAGTTGGCCGAACACCACTCTGCCCGTCTTGTCGCACTTGAACGGAACCTTGGCTTCGGGGTTGCCTGCAATGCTGGGGCGGCCGTTGCCGAAACCGAACATCTGTTGTTCCTGAACCCTGACGCGATATTGCGCCCCGGCGCGATTGACGCATTGCTGGCTGCGGCACGCCGCCATCCCGAAGCCTCTGGTTTCAATCCGCGGATCACGCATGAGGACGGGTCGCTGCATTTCAAGCGCCGCAGCAACCTTTTGCCCCGACATGAATGGCTATCCAGAAAAGGTCTTTCGGATGAAGGGGTGCTGCCTGTTCTGGTCGGATCGGCCATCTTCATGTCCAGGCAGAATTTCGAACGGATTGGTGGGTTCGATCCGAATATCTTTCTTTACTACGAAGACGACGATCTGTCCCTGCGGCTGCGCCGGGACATCGGCCCGCTTTTCTATGTGCCACAGGCAGAGGTGATGCACGCCGGCGGGGTTTCATCTGCCAGATCCGTTGAGGTCGCCAGGATCAAGGGGCATCACCTGGGGCGTTCGCGGGTCTATGCCTCTGTCAAGCATGGCGTCCGCTGGGGAAGGACAAAGGCGCTGCTGGATGCGATCCTCGGGGCCGTGTCGCCGCTTGTGCTGCTATCTGCCCGCAAGCGTGCAAAGGAATGGGCCCGTTTGTCGGCAACGGTCCGGTCGATTGCCGGTCGGCCGTGCTGAATGCTGTCCCGGCATGACTTGCCGGCGGCCGTGTCATTGCCTATCGCCCTCATGCTGCATTGCCCTGTGTCCGGTGCCGGGCCCGGCTTCTGGAATGGGGCCATGGATACGTGTCGCCATTGCAAGTGCTTCATGCCGGATCATCTCTCCGGTTTGGCCTGGCAGCAGCTGCAGAATACCCAAGGCTGTTCGGGCCGTGCTTTCTGACGCATTCAGGACCGATTTCTTGAAAAAATGCAGCTGTTCATGTGTCAGATTGTAGAAAGGCAGCGCAACGATGCTGCCGTGCCGCGCGGTCGTTGCCAGGCACAGGGAAATGCGGGCCCGCCGGCCTGCTTCACTGTGTCTGTCGATCTGCAGCACCCGCCCTCTGGTAGGTTCTAGCCGTTCCTCGAGAACCAGCAGGTTCTTCGTGACAGCGTCGAGTTCATCGTCATCAAGGCGCGCGAGGTCAACATCGAGTGTCTCCACGCTTAAGGTGGTGCCATGTGAAAATCCACGGTCGATGACCCAACGGGAAAAGCCGATCTCGCCCCGGCGCACGGTATAGTACTTGCTGTCTCGGATCTGGAGCCGCTTCCAGAATGTCATGAAACCGGGATCTCGCAGAATGGCTGGGCCAAGGCTCCATGTGTTCGAGGCAAGATGGTACTTCCGGTGCCCGTGGTCGATCTCCCATGTGATGCGTCCATGATCCTCGATGTCCACCTTCCGGATCCCGAATTTCGACACCGACCCCGCGAAGTCCCGCCCCATGGCGCGTGCCTCGTCGAACCAGCTGGGCGTCTGGTCCACCAGCCAGGCGGAATCATTCAGGATCCACAGCCGGTCGAGTGTGGGCAGTAGATCGGCGATGGACAGGATGCCATCGCGGTAGCCGCCGAAGTCATAGCCGACATTCGGACGCTCGGTCACGCGCCAGGCGCAGGCGCAAAGGGACGCGCGATCTGCATCCGACAGCGGCAGGTTGGACACCACCAGGGGGCTGATGCCGGCGCGCGCCAGTTCGGACAGCATGTGCAGATGCGATCCCTGCACACCGTCCGGCGCGAAGATGAGATAGACCGCGATTTCGCGTCCCTGCGGCAGCGCCCCTTGCGTCACGCGCATCAGCCGCGATTTGCGAAAGTCATAAAGCGGCACGAATGTCAGGTAGCGGAACGGTTCGGCGAGGGTTTCCAGCGTCTTCGGCAGGGCGCGGCGCAACTCGCGTTTCAGTTTCCACAGTCGAATGCGTTTCATGCCCGGATCACCCTTGTGCGTCCCGACCTCGGCGGGACAGGTGCGCGCGATAGCAGGCAAGCGCCGTGAAGTCTACCGAAACGGTCGGCGCGCCGGTTGGATCGGCGCCCTTGCCCCGGCGAAAAACCGCTTTGCTCTGGTCGTGCAACGCGCGGCGCGATAGCGTGGCGCGCCGGGACATCGGGACCGGTGGACTGACAAAGAGGACAGCGCATGGCGATCAAGGCGGCAATCATCGGTTTGGGTATCATGGGACGGCGGATGCTGGAGCATATGCAACTGCATCCCGGCTACGATCCGGCCTTCCTGTGGGATCCGAATGCGGACAACGCGGCCCTTGCACGTGACATGGCGCCCGGTGCCACGATCTGCGACAGCGCCGCGGCTGCGATCTCGGGGGCCGATGTGGTCTATCTGGCCTGCCCGCCGGGGCCGCGCAAGGAATACGCCCTTGCCGCAGCGGCGCTGGGCAAGGCGCTGTTCCTCGAAAAGCCGCTGGGTGTCGATATCGCGGCCAGCGCCGATCTTGTGGAACGGATCGCCGCGTCCGGCGTGCCGGCGGCGGTCAATTTCACCCAGGCGGCCGGGGCCGCGCTGACCGATATCTCGGCCGAGGCGCGATCGGGCGCGATGGGCGATCTGGCGGGCGTCGATATCGTCGTGACCTATGGCGCATGGCCGCGCGCCTGGCAGCAGGCCGCCGATTGGCTGCGCCTGCGCGACGAGGGCGGCATGACCCGCGAGGTGATCTCGCATTTCCTGTTCTTTTCCGAGCGCATCCTCGGCCCCTTGTCGCTGGTCTGGGCGCGGCCAACCTATCCGGCTGATCCGACGCTTTGCGAAACGCATATGCTGGCGCGGCTTGAGAATGCTGCCGGTCAGGCGGTGTCCGTGCTGGCCAGCGTCGGCGGGGCACAGCCAGACCGGCAGGAATTCACGGTCAAGGGCAGCCTGCGCAGCCACCGCGTTGCGGATTTCTATGCGGTGTCCACCTCGGACGGGGGGGCGTTCGAACGTGTGACCCCCACGAACCTTGATCCGCGCAGCACCAGCCTGCGGGCGCAGCTTGACGATCTGGAGGCGATGATCGCAGGCCGTCCGCACCGTCTGGCCACGCTGGAAGAGGCGCTGCGCGTGCAGCGGCTGATCGAGGCGATGTTGCAGGGCAAGTGATGGCATCAGCCTCTTGAACGTCGGGCGTGGGCATGGAAGCTTGCGCAGCAGACGATCAAGGGAGGATCACCATGACCGAGGCGCGCCCCATCCTGTGGGAACCCGATGCCGCGCGGGCAGATGCCGCGCGGCTGGCGCAGTTCATCCGCTGGCTGAAGGCCGAGCGGGGGCTGGAATTCGCGGATTATCACGCGCTCTGGGAATGGTCCGTCACCGATCTGGACGGGTTCTGGACCGCGATCATCGGCTTTTTCGATCTGCCCATCGCAGGTTGGTCCGAGGTTCTGCCCGAACGCAAGATGCCCGGCGCCGACTGGTTTCCCGGCGCCGAGACGAATTTCGCCGCCCAGATCCTGCGCCATGCCGCGACGCGCGGCGCGGAGGATGCTGTGATCCTGCAATCCGAAACCTTCGGGCGGCAGGTGCTGACCTGGGGCCAGCTGCAAGCGCGCGTCGGTGCGGCACAGGCTGCGTTGCGCGACATGGGCGTGGGGCAGGGCGACCGGGTGGTCGCGGTTCTGCCCAACGCGATCGAGGCGCTTGTGGCTTTCCTTGCGACGGCCTCGTTGGGGGCGGTCTGGTCGCTCTGTGCGCCCGACATGGGGCATGTGGCGATCCTTGACCGGTTCCGTCAGATCGAACCGAAGGTACTGATCGCGCAGGATGGCTATGTCCATGCGGGCAAGCGCATCGACCGGCGCGAGATTCTGGCCGGTATCGCTGCGGGCTTGCCGACCCTGGAGCATCGCGTGATGGTGCCGACGCTGGGCGATGTGCCGCAGGGCTGGACGCCCTGGGCGGTGATGGAGGCGGCGCCGCAGGTGCCCGTGATCCGGCAGGTGCCGTTCTCGCATCCCTTGTGGATCGTCTATTCATCGGGAACGACGGGCAACCCCAAGCCCATCGTGCATGGCCATGGCGGTGTGATGCTGGAGGCGGCAAAGCAATCGCTGCATCAGGACCTGAGCGCGCAGGACAGGTTCTGCTGGATCACGTCATCCGGCTGGATCATGTGGAACGCGCAATGGACCGCACTGGGGCAGGGGGCTGCTGTCGTTCTGTTCGATGCCGCCCCCAATCATCCCGACATGCTGGAGGCCTGGCGCATGGTGGCGCGCGAGGGGCTGACCTATTTCGGGGCGGGGGCTGCGTTTTTCATGGGCTGCCAGAAAGCGGGTATCCGTCCGGGGGCAGAGCTTGACCTTTCGGCCCTGCGGTCCGTGGGCGCAACGGGATCACCGCTGAGCCAGGAAGGCTATGACTGGATCTATGGCGAGGTGAACCGCGATCTGTGGCTTGCACCTATTTCCGGGGGCACTGATCTGGCCGGGGCTTTTGTCTGCGGCAATCCGATGATGCCGGTGCGCGCGGGCGAGATGCAGTGCCGCGCCCTGGGCAACGCCGTGCGCGCCTTTGACGAGGCGGGGCAGGAGGTGATCGGTCAGGTGGGCGAGCTGGTCTGCACCGAACCGCTGCCGTCCATGCCGCTCTATTTCTGGGGCGACGATGACGGATCCCGCCTGCATGACAGCTATTTCGACACCTATCCCGGTGTCTGGCGGCATGGCGATTGGATCGAGTTCACGGCTGACGGCGGATCGGTGATCTATGGGCGGTCCGATGCCACGATCAACCGGCGGGGGCTGCGGCTGGGCAGTTCCGAGATATACCGCGCGGTCGAGGGGCTGGACGCGGTTCTGGACAGCTTGGTGATCGACCTGGAATTCCTGGGCCGCGACAGTTTCATGCCGCTCTTCGTCGTGTTGCGTGAGGGGCTGGTGCTGGATGACGTGCTGCGGGGCCAGATCCGCGATGCGATCCGGCAATCGGTCTCGGCGCGGTTCCTGCCCGATGAGATCATGCAAGTGGCCGAGGTGCCGCGCACGCTGTCGGGCAAGAAGCTGGAGGTGCCGGTGAAAAAGCTGCTGCTGGGGGGAGATCCCGCAAAGGTCGTGAACCGCGATTCCATGGCGAACCCGCAAAGTTTCGACGCATTCATCGCCTATGCCGCGGCGCGCGGGGCGGCCTGATCCAGCCTGCGCCGCCACAGGCACAAAGAAAAACCGCGCCGGAGTGATCCGGCGCGGTTTTTTTTGTGGCGATGTCTGTCGCGTCAGAAGCTCAGCGACAGGCTGCGATGTTTTGCCGTGCAGCTTGCAAGGAAGATACCCTGATCGCGTGTCAGGCTTGGCTCGAACCGGACGCCAAGGGTCGTCTTGGTGTCGTTCAGGAAGGCCTGAAGCCCGGGCAGGACCGCTGTGGTTGCCGCGGCGCGCCACGTGGCCTGTGCCTCGTACTCGGCCAGGGCGCTGTCGAACTCCTCCAGCGCCTTTTCGCGGTCATCCGGCGTCCGTTCCAGAACGCGGCGTGCCGCACCCAGATCCGAACGGATGTCACCGGCCCCTTCCACTTCACGGAACTGGGTTGCCAGCTCGTCGAGTGCGGCGGCTGTCGCCTCGGGCTCGCCGGTTTCCACGGCCGCACGCAGACCGCGCAGCGGCTCGCCCAGGGCGTTGAAGGCGGGGGTCCCGTTCAGCACGGCCACCACCTCGGCCACGGCCTCGAAGCTGCTGTCGCCGATGCGGCGCATCGTTACACGTGCCGTTTCCTCGGCATCGGTCAGCTCTTTGAACGTGTCATGCACCGGATCCCAGTTTTCGGGGATCTGGGCCTGAAGCGCTGCAATCGCGGCCTCAAGCTCGGCCTTGCGGATCTCCATCCGGCGGCCGCGCTCTTCGCTGATGGCCTCGCGGACGCGGCCCATTTCACGATTCACGTCGTCCAGATCGGCTTGCAGGTCGCGCACGCGCTTTTCGATGCTGCGCACCTGTTCCTGCACCGGGCGGTAATCCCCCGCAGCAGCCTGAACCGCGGCGATGGTCACCGGGATCTGGGCCACGGCATCCGAGAAGCCGCCAGCGTCATCCGCGGCGCGGCGCAGGTCGCGGGCCAGATCGTCGGGAAGCGACGAAAGGTCAAGCGCGGCCAGTGCTGCAATCGCGTTGTTGGTGCGTGCGCCGTCCGACTGCATGCCGGCAAGGACATAGTCATCCATGCAATATTGCAGGCGCGGGTTGCGCGGCGGTGGCGAGGTTTCCGACAGGTAACTTGACCGGTTCGGAAGATAGTTCACCAGCGGCGGGTAAAGTCCCACGATCAGCAAGGCGATCAACTGCAGCGTGATGAAGGCGACCACACCCTTGTAGATCTGCATCGTCTTCACGGCGGCGGGGGCGACCCCGCGCAGATAGAACAGCGCAAATCCGAACGGTGGCGTCAGGAAGGATGTCTGGATGTTCAGACCGATCATCACGCCCAGCCATACGGCCGTGATATTGGCGGTGGGATCAGCCAGCAGGATCGGTGCCACGATCGGCACCACCACCACGGCGATCTCGATGAAATCGAGGAAGAAGCCGAGAAGGAAGATCACCAGCATCACGATCAGGAACTGGATCCAGAACCCGCCGGGCAGGCCGGTCAGGAAGTCCCGCACCAGTTCTTCACCGCCGAAGGCACGGAAGGCCGCCGTCAGCATCGCGGCACCCAGAAGGATAACGAAGACCAGCGATGTCGTCTTGGCTGTTTCCAGCATCACACCGGTCAGCGTGTCCTCGATCCGCATGATCCGCAGGCCGGACCAGATCAGCGAGATGATCATCAAGCCGGTGCCGAAGATGCCGATATAGATGCCGGTCATGTCCTCTGGCGTCGATGCCGCCTTGAGGTTCATCGGGTAATTGGCCAGGGCGAAGGCGATGATGGCCAGACCGACCAGCGCCATGATCGCGGGCACGAAGGTGCGCGGACCGTTGTCGCCCAGCCTGTAGCCCGCCATGATCATGGCCCCGGCGGCGCCGATGGCCCCTGCCTGGTTCACGGTGGCGACACCCGCGATGATCGAGCCAAGCACCAGGAAGATCAGGGTCAGCGGCGGGATCAGGGTCAGCGCCACATTGCCCCAGAACGCGAGGCTGAATTCCTCGTCACGCGGGACGGAAGGCGCCTTTTTCGGGTTCAGGATGGCATAGCACAGGATGTAGGCCATGTAGATCAGCACCAGCAGGATGCCCGGCACCAGCGCGCCCAGGAACATCTCGCCCGCACTGGTCGAGGAGACGTCGAAGACCGACGGCATCGACAGCTCGCCCGTCGCTTCCTTGTGCAGAAGCTTGCGCATGGTCGAGGCCTGATCGGTGGCCGAAGCCAGCTGGTCGGCCAGGATGATCAGCACGATCGAGGGCGGGATGATCTGCCCCAGCGTACCAGAGGCCGCGATCGTCCCCGAGGCCAGCGAAGGCGAATAGTTGTTGCGCAGCATCGCAGGCAGCGAGATCAGGCCCATCGCCACCACGGTGGCGCCCACGATCCCCGTTGTCGCCGCAAGCAGCGCACCCACGAAGACCACCGAAATGCCCAGACCGCCCGGCACCGGGCCGAACAGCTTGGCCATCGTGACCAGCAGATCCTCGGCGATCTTGGAGCGCTGCAGCATGATGCCCATGAAGATGAACAATGGAATGGCGATCAGCGTATCTCGATCCACCTCCCAATAGACCCCTCGGAGGTTGGTCACCCCCGCAGACAGCCATTGCGACGGCCCGCCCGAGTGGAAATAGGCGTCGGTGCCGCCGCCGAACAGATAACCTGCGCCAGCGGCAAGACCGATCGAGATGATGGCTGCACCAGGCAGCGCGAAGGCGACCGGATAGCCCGAGCCAAGGGCCCAGGCCATGATCAGCAGCAGAACTGCGAGAAATAGAAGCTCCATGTCGGTCCTCAGTGGGCAATGGGTTGATGATCGCGATGACCGGGTTCTTCCCGGTAATCAGCCACTGCTTCAAACAGGTAGCTTACGAACTGGATGATCATGCTGATCGCGAAGACCGCAAGGAAGGCTGCCATCTGGTACTTGATGAACATGCCGACCGAACCGGTCTGGGTGATTTCGAAATTCGACACGGGCGAGTTGATGATGGCCGTCTTGCCATTCAGCCCGATCACCAGGATGACCGCGCAGGTGGTGATACCCAGGAACAGCGATCCCACGGCATTGACCGCGCCCCGCTTGCGCTGGGTGAAACCGGCATAGAACACGTCGACCCGCACGTGACCCTCGTCGAACAGCGTATAGGCAGAGGCGAAGAGGAACAGCGCCGCATACCAGTAGCGCACAAGATCGCCCATCAGCGCCTGCTCGTAGGAAAAGACGAACCGCAGGAACACGATCAGCAATTCGGCCACCACGATCATCAGCGTCAGCCAGGTGAACCCCAGCGTGCGCGTGAACAGGGCCACGACAAAGCCAAGTGCGACAAGCGGCATGTGGATATAGGGGCCAACCCAGGCCGAGCGGCCCATGGCGCGTGTCGTTTCCTCGGAGAAGAACATCGGCAGCAGGTTCTCGACCCGAAGCTGCGCGATGGTCGCATCGGCGATCCCGACGAACAGCACGGCCCAGAAACAGGCGCGAATGAAATAGAGGTTGAAACGGTGCAGGCGTTGCCCGTCCGTGCGCAGAACGGTCGATCCCGTGGCCAGCACAAAGGCAATGGCGATTCCAAGGCAGACGGCATAGATGCCGATGGGCACGATCGCCCCGGCCTGGGACATGTCACCGAGTGCGGCTGTCAGAACCGGTGTGCCATAGCCGACGTTGAGCACGTTGTTGATCAAAAAGGCCGCCATGAGGGCCAGGATGATCCACCCAAGAAGCCGGATCCCCGGCGCTGCTCTTCCATGGCCCGCAGCCTGAGCGGCTGTCATTGTCTGTGCCATGCTTTCCCCCTGTAGGTTGTGGTTCCGAACCCGCATCCACGTTGAACGCGCAGGATGGCCTGCGGATTTCGCGACATGCCGGCGCTGATCAACACATCAAGCGGGGCACACTGAAGTGCCCCGCTTGTGTTCAGTCTATCCGTTCACTCTCAGCCGAGGCCGAGGATACGGTTGCGCTGGTTCAGGAAGTTGCCTTCGAACTTCGCGATGGTGCCACCGATCTCGCGCAGCTTCTCCTGGAAGTTGTCGTCGATCTTCTTCGCCAGATCCGAGTGATCGCGCACTTCCGCGAACACTTCCGCTGCGGCTTCACCGAAGGCATCCCAGACGTCGTCGTTGAAGGTTTTCACTTCGACGCCGTGATCGTTGATCAGTTTGCCCAGGTATTCGCCGTTCTTCGCCATGGCTTCGGAGTGCGACAGTTCGTGCTCCTTGGCGCAAGCTGCTTCCAGCACGGACTTTTCCCAATCGCTCAGGCTGCCCCACCAGGATGCGTTCATGCCGAAGGCCAGACCGCCGCCCGGCTCGTGCATGCCGCCGGTGTAATAGATCTTGGCGGCCTCATAGAACTTCATGAAGTAGTCGTTGAACGGACCCACCCACTCGGTTGCTTCGATCGCGCCCGACACCAGGTTTTCGTAGATCTGGCCGCCCGGCAGCGACACGGTCGAGGCGCCCAGCTTGGACATCACGGTGCCGCCGAGGCCCGGAATACGCATCTTCAGACCCTTCAGGTCGTCTGCCGATTCGATTTCCTTGTTGAACCAGCCGCCGGCCTGTGTGCCGGTCGAGCCGCAAGCGAGGGCCTTCAGACCGAAGGAGCCTGCCAGTTCGTCCCACAGTTCCTGGCCGCCGCCGAAGCGGATCCATGCGGTCCATTCCTGCGTGCTCATGCCGAAGGGCACGGATGTGAAATAGGCATAGCCCGGGTGCTTACCGGTCCAGTAGTAGTCGGCGCCGATATAGGCCTGCGAGTTGCCCGAGGCCACTTCGTCAAAGGCGTCAAACGCGCCAACGCGTTCGCCTGCGGCAAAATATTCGGTGGTCAGTGCGCCATCCGACAGTTCGGTGATGTTGGCTGCAAGGCGCTGTGCCGAGATGCCAAGACCCGGAAAGTCGCGCGGCCAGGTCGAGACGATGGTCAGGGTTTTGCCGCCCTGGGCAACGGCGGGTGCCGCCAAGGCTGCTCCGGCACCGGCGATTGCGGCGCCTTTCAGAAACTTACGACGTTCCAATGGTATTCTCCTCCGAGTTGGTTTGCCCCCGGCCTGGTGACGGCGGGGTTGCCACACAAAAGACAGCGATGTGACGAAAGAGGCAATAGTTTTCTTGATGCAACGGATCAAACTTCATGATGCGCGTGCAGAAAATCGGCAGAATGGCTGCCATGCGGCGCCGGCCCCCTGACGCCAGCACGCAGATGCACAAGGATTGGGCCCTTGCCCACGGGCCTGTCAGGCCCGACCGGCGACAAGGCCGGACAAAGATGCGGAATTTCGTCGCGCATTCCCCCATCTGGGGGAAGAGTTGGCGCCGGTCACTCTCTAGCCTTGGCCCGGTCCAGTTTGTCTGCAGCAAGGTAAGTGCATATGGGTATCAGTTTTTCCAGTTTCCGGTCAGAACGCGACATTCACGCTGTCGTGGATCGCGGGACCGTCTTGCCCTGGGTCGGGGCGTTCCGCATGACGGACGATGGCGGGACAGGCGATCGGGACGGGATATGTTCCGCCGCGAACCGGGTCTCGGTACCGGCGGGTCCCGCAGCCCGTCGCCGGTTCCTTCGCGATTGGGTGGCGCGCAATCGCGCCGCCATCACGGCGGGATTTGGCGGCATGGTGCTGTTGTTGCCCATGATGGCCCAGGCGGCGGGCGAGGTGTCCCTTGTGCAATCCCTGCCCGGCCTGGTCGGCGCCAGCAGGCAGGCCGACGGCTCGGTGGTTCTGCGTTTCGACGACGGCAGCACCCTGAGCGTTCCGGCCGATCAGGTCACGGTCCAGCCGGATGGCCGCATCATCATCTCGCAAGATGTGATTGCGGATCTGATGGCCGGGGCAGGCGGCGCGGCCGGCCTGGACCTGGCCGGTCTGGCGCTGGGTGGCGGACTTGCCCTTGGGATCGCCGCTGTCGCTGGCGGCAGTGGTGGCGGTGGTGGTGCCATGCTCAGCCCGCCCCCTGCCGCCCCCGGTCTGGTGACAGGGCCCGGGACGCCCGCACCGGGGCCGGTTCCGGCCCAGATGATTCCGGTGATCGACGGCTATCTTGTCGATGCCTTCGTGTTCCGCGACCTGAATGCAAACGGCATCTGGGACAGTGGCGAGGTCTATACCACCACCGACGCCAGCGGCGCCTTCGATGTCAACCTGCTGACGGGGCAGGGCGGGCTTGTGGCGGGCACGCCCTCTGCCGCGGCCATTGCGCAGGATGCAGGGCTTGCCGCGCTGCGCCCGATCGACCTGTCGACGGGCCAGCCCTTTACCGGCACCCTGACCGCACCTGATGGGGCATCGGTCGTCACACCCCTGACGACGCTGATCGATAGCCTGTTGCGCAGCGATGCCGGGCTGACGGCAGGGCAGGCGGCCGATCAGGTCGCGCAGGCACTCGGGCTGAACGGGGATCTGCTGGCGAATGACCCGGTGGCTCTGGCCGAGGCGGGCGGTGCCGGCAGCCTGACACAGTTGCAGGCGGCGGCGCAGCTTGCCGCGATCATCAACGTCACCACGGCGGCGGGCGGCAATGCCGCAGCCGCCATCACGGCGCTGGCCCAGCAGATCGGGGCGGATGCGGATGGCGTGGTCTCGCTTGCCGATCCCGTGGTGCTTGACGCGGTTCTGGGGGCCTCGGTCGCGCCCGGGCAGGCCACCGCCTTGTCCCAGGTGCTGACGCAGGTCAACGATGCGCTGCGGGCAGGTGGTGATCTGGCGGATATCGAGCAGGTGCAAGGCGCCGTTCAGGGCGCGATCGTCGACGCGGTGGAAGCGGGCGAGACCGTCGATGTGGCGCAGACCATCGCCGACAGCACGCCCCTGCGCCCGGTGATCACCACCGCGTCCGAGGCGGTCAATGCCGCGGACGCCGCTGCGGGGATCACGATCTCGGGGACCGGGCGTGCCGGTTCGGATGTTTCGGTCAGTTTCGGTGATCTTGTCGAAACCGCAGAGGTCAACAGCCTTGGTGCATGGTCGGTCACCTTCGCGGACGTCCCGGCGGACGGTGCACAGCAGATCTCGGCGCGCGCCAGTGTCGATGGTGGTCCGCTGGGGTCTGCCTCGGCGGCGCTGACGGTAAGCGTCGATGCCACAGCCCCGGCCGCCCCGGCCGTTGCGCTGGTCAGCGACACCGGAACCGGCGCGGGCATCACCGCCAATGGCGCGGTCACCCTGACCGGCGTCGAGGCGGGGGCCAGCGTCAGCTATTCGACCGATGTCGGCGCGACCTGGGCCGCGAGCTTTACCGCCGCAGAGGGGGCCAACACGCTGCAGGTGCGCCAGACCGATGCCGCCGGCAATGTGTCGCAAGCCTCTGCGCCGCTGAGCTTCACGCTGGATACTGTCGCGCCGGTCATCACACTGTCCGATCCCTTGCCGGCCCGGATCGATGCGGCCGAGGTGGCCGCGCTGGAGGGCGGGCCTGCGCTGATCGATGGTTCTGTCGCGGGCGTCGCTGCGGGTACGCAGGTAACCCTTGCCCTTGGCAGCCGGAGTTACGAGGCTGTCACCACCGAGGCGGGCGGTTTCCAGTTCAGCGTACCCTTCGCGGATATTCTGGCCCTTGAGGGCACCGGAAGCGTAGCAATGGTCATCGCAGCCACGGACCCTGCGGGCAATACCGGAACATTCGAGGCCGAACTGCCCGTGGTCGGCGATCTTGACGGATCGGATACCGTGGACCTTGTCGCCGGGATCGAAGCAGCCGACACGCTGGTCGAGATGGAAGCCGCGCTTCAGGCTTTCGCCGCCGCTGGTCTGCCCCCATTGAGTGGTCCAGTTTGAATGTTAGTGCATGGTCGGTCTCTGGTCTATCGGGACGATGCTTTCGGGTGCTGGTGGACGATATCCCAGAGCGCTGTGCGGTCTGACTGTGTTGTAGTGGCGGCGCCACTTCTCGATCAGAATCTGGGCCTCGCGTAGCGAGAAGAAGACCTCACCGTTCAGAAGCTCGTCCCGGAAGCGGGCATTGAAGCTTTCGCAATAGCCGTTCTCCCATGGAGATCCTGGTGCGATGAAGGCCGTCTTGGCGCCTACCGCGTCAATCCAGGTGCGCACCTTCTTGGCGATAAATTCCGCGCCATTGTCGGACCTTATAAACGCGGGCGGGCCGCGCAAGATGAACAAGTCAGTCAGAGCGTCGACCACGTCGGTTGAATTGAGCTTGCGTTTTACACGGATGACCAGGGCCTCCTTCGTGAACTCATCGATGATATTGAGGGTACGGAAGATCCGCCTGTCGTGGGTTCGATCCTGGACGAAGTCATAGGACCAAACGTGGTTTGGGCGTTCTGGCCGCAGCCGGACGCACGACCCATCATTCAGCCAGAGCCGTCCCTTCTTGGGTTGTTTTTGCGGGACTTTCAGCCCCTCCTGCCGCCAGATCCGTTCGACCCTCTTATGGTTCACATGCCAGCCGCTGTTGTTCAGCATCCCGGTGATCATGCGATATCCATAGCGCCCAAACTCTCGCGCCAGCTCAAGGATGTCATCGGTCAGTTGCTCTTCGTCCGGCAGGCCACAGGGAACCTTGCGCTGCGTGGAACGATGCTGCCCGAGGGTGCGGCAAGCCCGGCGCTCAGACACGCCAAGGGCCTGCCGCACATGATCTATGCACTGACGGCGGCGGGAAGGGCTCAGAAGTTTCCCCGGGCGGCCTCGGTCAGGATCATCTTGTCCAGCGTCAAGTCCGACACGGCACGCCTGAGCCGGGCATTCTCGGTCTCCAACTCCTTCAGCCGCTTCAACTGATCACGGCTCATGCCACCATATTCTTTGCGCCATCGATAATAGGTCTGCTGCGCTACACCGATCTGCCGAACAGCATCAGCGATCGAGTTGCCCTGTCCTTGCAGACTTCAACCTGCCGCAGCTTCAGCACGATCTCTTCGGGCTTGTCTCTCTTTCCAGCCATCTCGTGGTCCTCCTGAAATCGGGATAATACTATCCCAGTTGGTGGACCACTTCAGTGGGGGCACTCCACTAGCCCATCTCAATTCCATTGGCGAGCGGTTGCGCGCATCTGGCAATATTCAGGGCCGATTGGACGCCTCCCCCGCAGAACGAGTGACAATGGCTTGGGAGCGGGGTGATGTAGCAACCGCGAAGGCCATTCTATCTGCAGCAGTTGGTCGCGGGGTGACACTATGAGGCTGCATCAACGATTGAAGTCGCTTGAGGACAAAGCCCCAAGCCACAACGAAGGGCCAACCGTTCTGATCATCCGGTCAGTTGCGCCTACGCCTGAGGGGCCGGGCGAGGGCAAGCCTGTGATTGCCTATGTGCTGGGCATGAAAGGTTTCCTGGGTGTGACACTGCACCGGGGCGATCAGGAAACCGAAGAAGACTTTCTTGCCCGCGTCGAGGTCGAACGCCACCGCATCCATGGACCGGAGGTGGCGACATGAAGCGGCATCCCGAACAGCGCGCAGGATTGCCGTTCGGTACGACAGATGCCCGAAGGTCTTCCTCTCAGCCATCGCTCTCGCCGCAACCGTCTTGTTCTGGCTTTGATCATCAATGAGTCTGGAGCCCAGTGCGACATACTGATCAAAATTTTCGCTGTCGTTGTTTTCAAAACTTCCACGAACCTGATATTTACAAAGCCTTTAAGAAATAAAAATCCACAAAAGCTCCATCGCGCCACCAGAAGCTTGCACAAACTCCGCGACATGAGCGCCTTTAACTTTTCCACCAAAACGGCTGAGGAACGGTGGTTTTGTGAATGTGAATATCTCGAAGATTTTTCAAAAATGAATTTATAGAATCAGTGTCGCCATCGATATATGGCTGAGTCATTTCCACCACCACTGGAGATGGATTTCGGAACTCCGCAGCCCAAGACGCCATCTTAAAAACAACGGGAACAAACCCAACTCCAGATTCGGTCAAGCTGTAGATTTTTTTCTGAGAATGCGCGCTGTGGTCCGTCACTTCCAACATCTGCAAATGGAGAAGTCTCTGCAAGCGAGACGACAAAGAACCTGACGAAATATTTTCAGGGTTGTTTTTCAACATATCATTGAATGTGCGTCGATCAAAAAGAGCGATGTCTCTAATAATGATAGGTATCCACTTGTCACAAAATAGATACGAAGCCAACGCGATGGGACACATTTCTTGTTCAACGGACTGATCAAGCATCGTTTCATCCTCTCTCGAAAACCACTTCAATCTTTAGACTAGATCGCGATGGGAGCCGATGCAAGCATGTTTATGACGTTGATCATAGAGGTACGCTGCGGATGCGATATAATCATAACAAGGCACGTATAGGGGTCCTGACCGGAGTTTTAGCCCTGAACATGGCAAATTTTGCCAGTGCCGAACCATCGCTAGAGCGAGGCACCTATCTGGTAGAAGGCCCAGCCGCCTGCGGTAACTGCCACACGTCTCAAGGTCCTGATGGCCCCATTCCTTCGCTCTATCTTGGTGGCATGCTCATCGAGCAAAATGCAGCGTTCACTGCTGTGGCCTCGAACATAACACCTGGAAGCCGGATAGCAGAGTGGACTGACGCCGAACTCGCTCGCGCTATTAGAGAGGGTATGCGGCCAGACGGCTCTGTCATTGGACCACCGATGCCAATCGGTCTGTATCGTGGTCTATCGGATGATGATTTGATGAGCATCGTCATGTACCTCCGGCAAGTGCCAGCCGTGGAGCATGATCCAGGACAAAGCGTCTACAATATTCCACTACCAGACTCTTATGGACCGCCCATCGACACTGTTGAAGCTCTAGCCCCCAGTGTGACCGTTGCATACGGCGAATACCTCGCTGGTCCGGTGGCACATTGCATTGAATGTCACACCACATTCGGACCTCAAGGACCGATGTTCGATACACATCTTGGGGCCGGTGGTTACGAATTCCATGGCCCTTGGGGCGTCTCAGTCGCCCCCAACATCACACCAACCGGTCTGTCCGAATACTCCGACGCGGAACTTATCGGCATGATTGCTGGGGGCGTACGTCCAGGGGACATACCGATGATG
Source organism: Rhodobacteraceae bacterium EhC02 (assembly GCA_001650895.1). Classification (GTDB taxonomy): domain Bacteria; phylum Pseudomonadota; class Alphaproteobacteria; order Rhodobacterales; family Rhodobacteraceae; genus Seohaeicola. The sequence continues at coordinate 14,730 of LXYH01000058.1, read as the reverse complement.
CCACCAATGCCATACATCAACTTTGCCCGAATGACCCAGAACGATCTTGATGCAGTGATCATGTATCTCCGATCGTTGCCTGCCCTCCCTAACGGTTAAATCCTTTAAAATTCAAGGAAAGCGAACGTGTCTTATATAATGATATCTAACTGGTCGACGCAGGAATGGACAACTGAAATGGATGAGATTGGGCAGAGTAAATTTGTCCCAATGATCATGAGTGTTGGCGCTACTGAAGTACAAATGGTTCGCACCGGAGAGAATAATCTATCAGTTATTTCTCACTTTACTAATTCAGAGGCGGCCGCTCAAGCGAAGGAAAAAATCGCAGCCATCCGCTCTCAAGCAGCGACGGAACTACCAATGACTATGCTGGATGCGAAAGAAGGTGAAGTTTTTGCATGCAGTTAAGGTCTCAAAATCACCAGAATTTAGGATAAACAAGATGAACGTACAACTCCAATAACGAACCTTTAATTTCGCCCTATCCGTACCTGCGGATTCAGTGGACGAAGTTGAAGCTTCCCTGTCCGATCATGCTAAGTGGATGCGTGAAGCCCATAGTTATGACGAAAGCAAGATACAGCTTGTGCACTACTATGTCTCAAAAGCACATGAGCTTGTAAACATCGCTGACCCAACTCAAGGCACAACCGGTCGAGTTCTCTATTCCATCAACGAAGTCTACGTGATGGCTGAAGGCATAGATCAACATATGGCTGCAGGACAAAGCTGGAAAAACTTTCAATCCTTTGTCGGCACGATCACCGAGTTTGGAAGTGTCCTGATCGCCAATGGTGAGGTCATTGAGACGCTGTAAGACACAGCGCAACAGATCCAAATAGAGAAAATCTAGGAATATAGGAACGAACGACATGATCAAAATTACTAAAATTGTTGCGGCACTCTTTGTATGCAGCTCTAGTGCTGTTCTCGCAGATGGTCACTCGCAACTTTGGAACATGGCAGGCCTTGCGAACGCACCGTCTTCTTCTCAGATGATGGAAGGCACAACTGGATCGATCATAATCAATAGCTCAACCGATTTATGGGATTGGTCAGAAGCGCCCGAAGGCTTCCCAACACTGGTAACGGCCGAATGCAATCAGACAGTAGCACTGACTGCTGAAGGTGCGCCATTCGGAGGCGTGGGCGTTTGTAGTATGATGGATCCAGATGGTGATTTGGCCATTTATTTTGGCGAGATCACTCCACAACTTGAGTACGTGGGTTCACTAACCGCTGGCAGTGGTAAGTATGAGCCATATGTCGGCCAGAAATTTGTTGGGACTGTAACAGGCATGCTGAGTACAGGTCAGCAAATGTACCACGTAGTCGCTGCCGATTGAGATCACACCAATGAGTGTAGAAACTTTCACCCGACAACTAAGTTCAACATAATACGGAAAGCAGAATTGAAATGGTTAAAAATGGACAAAGGACCTTCAACTTAAACGTGAAAGTCCCAGCGGATGTCGTATCCAATGTAGATGCTGAAATCAAAACGCATGCAAAGTGGATGCGTGATAATCACAGTTATGATGATAGCAAGATTCAATTAGTTCACTACTATGTTTCAAAATCTGATGAGCTGGTAAATTTTGCAAACCCTGACGATGGGATCACTGGAAACGTACTTTTTTCAATAAACGAAGTTTACGTACGCCCAGAAGGGATTGGTCAGCATCTCGATGCTGCTGGGTCCTGGCCTGATGCCCCCGGTTTCTTCGAAATTATGGCAAAGTACGGCGAAGTGTTGGTTATAAACGGCGAGGTTATAGAGACGTTATAATAGGCCAATGCTTGAACCAATTACCATGTCTGTAACCGGGGATGGTCAACAACACACAACTATCATACTTGAAAGAGAATCCCATGAAAAAGTTTCTAATTAGACGTGAAATGGAAGGCGCAGGAAGCATTCCGAAACATGAATTGAACAATGCAGGCAAAGGCTCAGAAGAAGTTCTGGAAGCGATGCGCTCCGAGGGGAAGAACATTATGCAAGAGCAGAGCTATGTTGTTGGCGATGCTATTTTTTGTATTTACAATTCGGATAGCGAAAATTTGATCAAAGAGCATTCTGAAAGATCGGGTGTTCCTGCCAGTGAGATATCTGAAATTGCTACTGTGATAAAGCACAACACTTCTGTTGTTAGCTAAATCTAAAACTCACCTAATGAATAACACTAACGTTGGGATCGAGACTGTTTCAACAGGATCAAAATGCCCCCGAAAAGGAAATCTACAATGCCAATTGAAGTAAAAAGCTTCGCAACTCAAGCCGATGAATCAAAGGATATGCCAAATGCACGTATGGAGGCTGTTAACGTTCTCGGTCAGCGTGTGATGAAGCTCACACTCGCACCAGAGTGGAAATGGTCGAAGGACATCAAACCAGTTGTGGGTACGCATAGCTGCCAAGCAACGCACACTGGTATCATCGTTGAAGGCACCATTCATTGTGTTTGCGACGATGGCTCGGAGGCCACATATTCTGCTGGTGATGCATATGCGATTTCGCCAAATCATGACGCATGGTGCGTCGGTGGAAAAAGAGCGGTCGTGTACGAGTTTGCCGGAGCATGGGGGGAATAGAAATGTCGTTATACCAGAAACTAACAAAAGTCATGGATGACCGGGATGTCGAGGGTTATGTTGCACTTATTCATGAAGATGCAGAAATTGTATTTCATAAATCAGGTAACAAATTCACAAAAGATGAATGGGCATCGATGGTCGTTGGTATGATGGGGAACCCAAAGTTTGTGAACGATGCATCTCGTTGTGTTTATGAAAATGATGAGATTTTGGTTTCTCATGATTTCATGTCCTACCCCGATGATACCAAAGAAGCCGTGATGCTGGTTTGCATGCTCAAAGATGGAAAAATAATCCGCATGGAAACGGGGGCTACACCGCTCACTTAATTCCCGCAAGGCTATTAATGAGTAAAGGTGAGCGAGGTCCCATTAAAGGGGGCTCGCTCATTACATCTCAAATTTTTCCGATTTTTTGACAGCTCAAAAGCTAATGTTATCGAATTCTATCTGACGCCATCAGCATTGCCAACAACGTGAGTCTGTCATCCTCCCATTTGACGAATGAAATGACTAAGGCATTCAGCCACCTTTAGGCTCCAGACCCATTAATCCGCTTGAGGCTGTCAGGCTTGCATGATTCACACTCCCAAATTTTGGGGGCATTATGAGCAATCTTTACTGGCTGACGGACGAACAAATGGCGCGGCTTCGGCCGTTCTTTCCAAAGAGCCATGGCAAGCCGCGCGTGGATGATAGGCGCGTTCTGAGTGGAATAATATTCATCAATCGCAATGGCTTGCGGTGGTCCGACGCACCGAAGGAGTACGGGCCAGCGAAGACCCTCTACAACCGATGGAAGCGGTGGGGCGACATGGGCGTCTTTGCGCGGATCATGGAAGGGTTGGCCTCCGAGGGGGCAGTTCCAAAGACTGTGATGATCGACGCGACCTATCTCAAAGCACACCGCACAGCTTCAAGCCTTGGGGTGAAAAAGGGGGGCGCGGTCGTCTGATTGGCCGAACCAAGGGCGGCATGAACACCAAATTGCATGCCGTCACTGATGAAAACGGCCGCCCGATTAGCTTCTTCATGACCGCAGGCGAGACAAGCGATTATACTGGTTCAGCGGCATTGCTGAACAGCCTTCCACCTGCGCAATGGCTTCTGGCCGACAGAGGTTATGATGCCGACTGGTTCCGTGAAGGCTTGCAAAACAAGGGCATAAAGGCGTGCATCCCTGGCCGAAAATCACGAACAAAGCCCGTCAAATACGACAAGGGTCGATACAAACGCCGTAACAGGATCGAAATTATGTTTGGTCGCCTGAAGGACTGGCGCCGGGTTGCCACTCGCTACGACAGATGCCCGAAGGTCTTCCTCTCAGCCATCGCTCTCGCCGCAACCGTCTTGTTCTGGCTTTGATCATCAATGAGTCTGGAGCCTAGTTTCCCAGCCATCGCTGATCCTCCAATTTGTGGGACAAAACTATCCCAGTTGGTGGACTACTTTCAGGGGGCTACTACACAAGAACCGAAAATGGGTGATCAAGCATTCCGCGTCCCTTCAAAGCATTTATCGGACAGGCTCCCGTATCAACATCCCAAATGCAAGGCAGGGAAGCAGATCCATGGTCGCATTTTGATCTGAGGGTTCGGCAGGTGGATTGCGAGGGGGATTGAAAATCGAGCACGCAAGAAAGGTGTTTGAGCTTCGGTATGTTACGCAATTTTGATGGTGCTGTGAGAGAGGATTGAACTCTCGACCTCTCCCTTACCAAGGGAGTGCTCTGCCACTGAGCTACCACAGCATCCGTCTGGTCGGAGGGGCGCGCCCTTGACCGTGGGCGGGTGATTAGACTCAAATTCCGCAGGGTGCAAGCGCAATCTGGACGCAATTTGCGCCGTGCTGTAGGAAGGCAAAATGGAGCGGAGAAACCCCGGCAAGACATCGCCTGCGAAGGGCGGGACGCGCGAAGAGCGGTTGAAGGCCGCGCTCAAGGCCAATATGGCACGGCGCAAGGCACAGGCACGGGCGCGGGCGGCACAGCAGCCGGCGGCCGGGGATGATGCGCCGGGGCAAGACCAACAGAACGAGTGAAAAGGGCAGGCTAATGGATTCGATCATCGTGACGGGCAATGGCCCCTTGAAAGGGCAGATCCCGATCGCCGGCGCCAAGAATGCCTGCCTGACCCTGATGCCGGCGACGCTTCTGTCGGAAGAGCCGCTGACGCTGACCAATGCGCCGCGCCTGTCGGACATCCGCACCATGACGCAGCTGCTGCAGTCGCTGGGGGCCGAGGTCACCTCGATGCAGGATGGCAAGGTGCTGGCGATGTCCAGCCATGACATTCACAACCACACCGCCGATTACGACATCGTGCGCAAGATGCGCGCCTCGATCCTGGTGCTGGGGCCGATGCTGGCGCGCGACGGCCATGCGGTCGTGTCGTTGCCGGGGGGCTGCGCCATCGGCGCGCGGCCTGTCGATCTGCATCTGAAGGCGTTGGAGGCGATGGGGGCAGAACTGGACCTGCGCGAAGGCTATGTGCATGCCAAGGCACCCGGCGGGCTGAAGGGCGGGATTGTCGATTTCCCCTTCGTGTCGGTGGGGGCCACGGAAAACGCGCTGATGGCCGCGACGCTGGCCAAGGGCACGACCGTTCTGAAGAATGCCGCGCGCGAGCCCGAGATCGTGGATCTGGCGCAATGCCTGCGCAAGATGGGTGCCCAGATCGAAGGCGAGGGGACATCGACCATCACAATCCAGGGCGTTGACCGCCTGCATGGGGCCACTCATCCGGTGGTGACGGACCGGATCGAACTGGGCACCTACATGCTGGCCCCCGCGATCTGCGGTGGCGAGGTGGAATTGCTGGGCGGGCGGATCGACCTTGTCGGCGCCTTTTGCGAAAAGCTGGATGCGGCGGGCATCGGCATCGAGGAAACGGCGCTGGGCCTGAAGGTGACCCGCGGGAACGGCCGTGTGCGGGCCGTGGATGTGACGACGGAACCCTTCCCGGGCTTTCCCACCGACCTGCAGGCGCAGATGATGGCGCTGCTCTGCACCGCCGAGGGCGTGTCGGTGCTTGAGGAAAAGATCTTCGAAAACCGGTTCATGCATGCGCCCGAGCTGATGCGCATGGGGGCCAAGATCGATGTGCATGGCGGCACGGCCAGGGTCACGGGCGTGGACCGCCTGAAGGGCGCGCCCGTCATGGCGACGGATCTGCGGGCATCGGTCTCGCTGATCCTGGCGGGGCTGGCGGCCGAGGGTGAAACCATCGTGAACCGCGTCTACCACCTGGACCGCGGCTATGAGCGGGTCGAGGAAAAGCTGGGCGCGGTCGGCGCGCGGATCGAGCGGGTATCGGGCCGATGACCGACGCCAGGTTCGAGGATGCGCGTGAAACACCGCTGAACCTGGGCGCGATCGAGGCCGAAGACCTCAAGGTGATTTCAGCGCTGGCGCAGGATGCGGTCTTTCCCGCGACGGAAATGACATGGCGTCCGGGGCAGCATCGCTTCGGCCTGCTGCTGAACCGGTTTCGCTGGGAAGATGTGGAGGCCGCGAAAAAGCGCGGTCGCCCCGTCGAGCGCGTGCAATCGCTGCTGGTGGTGGAAAACGTTCTGGGCGTCGCCTCGAACGGGGTGGACCGGCGCGATCCCGACCTGGTGCTGTCGCTCTTGTCGCTGGAATGGCATCCGGGGGACGATGCCGCGGGCGAACTGGACCTGATCCTGGCGGGCGACGGCGCGATCCGTCTGCGCGTCGAGGCGCTGGAGGTCGCGCTGAAGGATGTCACGCGCCCCTATGTGGCCCCGTCACGCAAGATGCCGGGGCACGATATCTGAGGCGGGAACGCCCGGTGGAGGGGTGCGCCTCCGGCGGGGATATTTGCGGCAAGAAGAAGCGGGGCGCGCTTGTTTGTGTCAGGGGGTTGAGCCGGTGGGCGCGCAAAGCTATGTCCCGCCCCAGAGCCTGGAGGGACCATGCCCGTATTTCTGAATGCCACCGACCCCGATTTCGAAACCGCCTTTGCCGCCCTGCTGGGTGCCAAGCGCGAGGATAGCGTCGATGTGGACGATGTCGTCGCCGGCATCATCGCCGATGTGCGCGCGCGCGGCGATGCGGCGCTGATCGAGCTGACCGCGCGGTTCGACCGGCTGGAGTTGACGCCCGAAACCTTGCGGTTTTCCGAAGCCGAGGTGGAGGCGCTGGTGGCGTCGGTGCCCGACCATGAGCGCGCCGCACTGGAACTGGCGGCGGAACGCATCCGCGCCTACCACCTGCGCCAGATGCCGCAGGATCACAGCTGGACCGATCCCGAAGGTGCGATGCTGGGCTGGCGCTGGACGCCGGTCTCGGCGGCGGGACTTTACGTGCCGGGGGGGCTGGCCTCCTACCCCTCATCGGTGCTGATGAACGCGATCCCCGCCAAGGTGGCGGGGGTGGAGCGGCTGGCCATCGTGGTGCCGACGCCCGACGGGGTGGCCAATCCGCTGGTGCTGCTGGCGGCGCGAATTGCAGGGGTGGACGAGATCTATCGCATCGGCGGCGCGCAGGCGGTGGCGGCGCTGGCCTATGGGACAGAAACCATCCCGCCCGTGGACAAGATCACCGGCCCCGGCAATGCCTATGTGGCGGCGGCCAAGCGGCGGGTCTTCGGCAAGGTGGGCATCGACATGATCGCGGGTCCGTCCGAGATCCTGGTGATCGCGGACCAGGACAATGATCCCGACTGGATCGCGCTGGACCTGCTGTCACAGGCCGAACATGACGAAAGCGCCCAAAGCATCCTGATCACCGACAGCCCGGCCATGGCAAAGGCTGTGGCGGCGGCGGTCGAGCGCAACCTGGCATCGCTGGAGCGGCGCGCGATCGCGGGGCCAAGCTGGCGCGACTATGGCGCCATCATCACCGTGCCTGACCTGGATGTGGCGGCGGCGCTGTCGAACCGGATCGCGCCCGAGCATCTGGAACTGTGCGTGGCCGATGCGGACGCACTGTCGGCGAAGATCACCCATGCGGGCGCGATTTTCCTGGGCGCCTGGACGCCCGAGGCGATTGGCGACTATGTGGGCGGGCCGAACCATGTCCTGCCCACTGCGCGCTCGGCCCGGTTTTCAAGCGGTCTGTCGGTCATGGATTTCGTCAAGCGCACCACGCTGGCGCGGATGACCCCGGCGGCGCTGCGCGCGATCGGACCTGCCGCCGAGACGCTGGCCATTTCGGAAAGCCTTGAGGCGCATGGTCTGAGTGTGCGGGCGCGGCTGAACCGTTTGAACGAGTGATCCTGGCACCGGTCGGGATGTGATGCGGTTTTGCTGCGACGCAGCGACATCCCGCAGATGCCCGATTGTGCCAGGGCGCGGCCTGCGCTAGTCAGGGGCAGGAACAGGACCTTGCCCATGACACGTATCTGCGACATCGAACTTGACGATTCAAACCTGCCGCCGCCGACCCCCGAGATCGAGCAGGAGCGCAAGGTGGCCATGTTCGACCTGCTGGAAGACAATTCCTTCGAACTTCCCGCCCGCGATGACAGGGTGGCCCCCGCCGGCCCCTATCGTGTCGGCCTTGCGATCCGCGAGAAGCGCCTTGTCTTCGACATCAGCACGGAGGCGGGCGAAAAGGCGGCCGAATTCCACCTGTCGCTGAGTCCGTTCCGCCAGGTGGTCAAGGATTACTGGGCCATCTGCGAAAGCTATTTCGATGCGGTCAAGAACATGCCGCCCAGCCAGATCGAGACGATCGACATGGCGCGGCGTGGTATCCACAATGAAGGCGCGCGTATCCTGCAGGAACGGCTGGAGGGCAAGGCGGTGATCGATACCGATACCGCGCGCCGCCTGTTCACGCTGGTCTGCGTCCTGCATTTCGGAGGCTGACGCGGTGCCAGCGCCCTTGCCCCAGTCCGTGTTGTTCTGCTGCGATCACAACGCGGTCAGATCGCCCATGGCCGAGGGCATCATGAAGAAATTCTACGGCGCCGAGACCTATGTGCAATCGGTCGGCGTCTACAACGACATGGAGATCGACGGCTTCGCCATTGCCGTCTGCCAGGAAATCGGGGTGGAGCTGTCGCGCCATCGCAGCCGGTCCTTCGACGAGATGGAGGAATGGGGCGAGCATCTGTCATCCTTCGACCTGGTGGTGGCGCTGTCCCCGGCCAGTCAGCGCCGCGCGCTGGAACTGACCCGGATCTATCACCTGGACGTCGAATACTGGCCGATCATGGACCCGACCGGCCTGGGCGAAAGCCGCGAGGTCAAGCTGAATGCCTATAGGCAGACCCGCGACCAGATCATCGATCACCTGACCCGCCTGTGGGGGCCGCCGACGCGCCTGCAGTAGGGGCGGATTGCAGCAGGTCCGCCAGATGGTCCTCGATCCAGATGGCCAATGACAAAAGCCGTGGGGCCAGATCGCGGCCCAGTGGGGTCAGCGTGTAATCCACATGCGGCGGGACCACGTCATGGGCGTGGCGATGCACAAGACCATCCGATTCCAGCTGTTGCAGCGTTTGCGCCAGCATCCTCTCGCTGATCCCGCCTATCCTGCGGCGCAACGTTGAAAATCGCTGCGTCCCCGGTTCCAGCGCCACCAGGACAAGCGTGCCCCACCGGCTGGTCACATGTTGCAGGATGCGCCGCGAGGGGCAGTTCTGCGACATCACGTCGGGCTTCAGAGCGCCGTCGCGCAGCCGTTGTGCGAGTTCTGCGGGTGTCATGTGCGATCCTGCTCAATACTAACAAATATGTAGGTACTTCCTTTTCGTAAGTTAGGCTGCCATCTGTGCCGGGTCAACATATGAAAAAGGACGTGACGATGACGATTGCCATCACAGGTGCGACCGGCCAGCTTGGCCGTCTTGCTGTTTCCGCCATTCTGCGCCGTGAACCGGTTGCCGATCTTGTTGCGCTGGTGCGCGACCTTGATCGCGGGGCGGATCTGGGTGTGCCCTTGCGGCAGGCCGACTATCATCACCCCGAGACGCTGCGCGCGGCGCTGGCCGGGGTGGATGTGCTGGTGCTGGTTTCATCCAGCGATTTCAACGACCGGGCGGGGCAGCATCGCAATGTCATTGACGCGGCCAAGGCGGCGGGGGTTGGGCGGATCGTCTATACCTCGATCCTGAAAGGGGCGGCGTCGCCCCTGATGTTGGCCCCGGATCACGTGGCCACCGAGGCGGCGCTGGCGGCGTCGGACATTCCGGGCACGATCCTGCGCAATGGCTGGTATACCGAGAATTACACCGGATCGCTGGGTGCGGCCCTGCAGGCGGGGGCGCTGATCGGTGCGGCGGGTGATGCGGTGCTGTCCACCGCGCCGCGCGCCGATTATGCCGAGGCCTTGGCCGTGGCGGCCCTGGATGCAGGCATGGCTGGCAAGACATGCGAACTGGGCGGGCAGGGGCATACGCTGGCAGAACTGGCGGCCGAAGTGTCGCGCCAGACCGGGCGGGACATCCCTTATGTCGATATGGATGAGGCGACGTATCGCGACACTCTGGTGTCCTTCGGTCTGCCCGCGCCGATGGCGGCGGCGATTGCCGACGCGGATGCGAAGGCGCGCGATCTGGGGGCCCTGACCGATGACAGCGGCGCATTGGCGCAGCTGATCGGCCGCCCGGCCACGCCCCTGTCGGTGTCGGTTGCCGCGGCGCTGGCGGCCCTCTGACGGGGCATGGGTCGCGGGCGGTGCCCAAAGCGCCGCCCTGCCACTTGGAGGCGCCGCGCCACCCTGCTAGGTCTTGGCCAAACCGGAGGTATGATCATGACAGACTCGGCCCGCGCCACCATTCAGGCCTATTTTGACGCTTTCAACGCAGGCGATACAGCAGGCATGCTGGCCTGCCTCGCCGATGACGTGGCCCATCACGTCAACGAGGGCAAGGTGCGTCGCGGCAAGGCGGCTTTCGCGGAATTCTGCGACCACATGAGCCGCTGCTACCGCGAAAACCTGACGGAGATGGTGATTTTCACCGATCCGGCAGGCACGCGCGCGGCGGCCGAATTCATCGTGAACGGCACCTACCTGGAAACCGACCCCGGTTTGCCGCAGGCGAAAGGGCAGGGCTACCGGCTGCCGGCGGGATCCTTCTTCAGCCTGTCGGATGGCAAGATCACGCGGGTCGTGACCTATTACAACCTTGCTGACTGGGTGGCGCAGGTTTCGGCATGATCCGGGTCGCGGCCCTGACCGGGGCGGATCTGGACGCGGCACTTGATGATGTGGCCCGCCTCAGGATCGCGGTGTTCCGCGACTGGCCCTATCTCTATGATGGTGATCTGGCCTATGAGCGCGCGTATCTGGCAGTCTATCGCGACAATCCCCGCGCGGTCGTGGTCGGGGCCTTCGATGGTGATCGCCTTGTCGGGGCGGCTACCGGCATGCCGATGCAGGATCATGCCGACGATTTCGCCGCCGCTTTCGATGGCACCGGCGAAAGGCTGGACCAAATCTTCTATTGTGCCGAATCGGTTCTGTTGCCCGATTTTCGCGGACAGGGCATCGGGCACCGGTTTTTCGACCTGCGCGAAGATCACGCGCGATCACTTGGCCTTGCGAAATCGGCCTTTTGCGGCGTGATCCGCCCCGAGGATCACCCGATGCGCCCCGCAACCTATGGCGCGCTGGATCCGTTCTGGCGCAAACGTGGCTATCACCCGCTGGCCGGGGTGGTGGCGCGGTTTCGCTGGAAGGATATCGGCGAGGCCGAAGAGACCGAAAAGCCGCTGCAATTCTGGATCAGGACCCTCTAGGGCCGACAACCCCTGCGGGCAATGCGTTTGAACCCGCCACGGCTTTGCGGCAACATGGAGACTGACAAACGGCTTGGGGGCGCCAGAGCATGAAAATCGCAACATCCGCCTATCCGCTGGACTGGTTCCAGGACTGGTCCGACTACGAGGCCAAGCTGACCGCCTGGGTCGGCGAGGCCGCGCAGGCCGGCGCGCACCTTCTGGTCTTTCCCGAATATGGCGCGATGGAGCTTGCCTCGCTCGACGGGGCCAAGGTGGCCGGCGATCTGAAGGGATCGATCCGTGCGGTCGCTGGCCGGGTCGGGGCCAGCTATAACCTGCATGCCGCGCTGGCTGCGCGCTTTGGTGTGCATATCCTGTCCGCCTCGGCCCCGGTGATCGAAAAGGGCACCGTGGTGAACCGCGCGGGGCTTTTCGGGCCCGAAGGCCTGATCGGGGTGCAGGACAAGCAGATCATGACCCGGTTCGAACGCGAGGAATGGGGTGTTGCGGGGGCCGAGGGCGCGGCAGGGCCGCTGCGCGTCTTCGACACGGACCTGGGCCGCATCGGCATCCTGATCTGCTATGATTGCGAATTCCCCCTGCTGGCGCGGGATCTGGCGGAACGCGGTGTCGAGATCCTGCTGATCCCCAGTTGCACCGAAGCGCTGGAAGGCTACTGGCGCGTCCGTATCGGCGCCATGGCCCGCGCGCTGGAAAGCCAGTGCGTGACAGTCATGGCATCGCTTGTCGGGGATGCGTCCCGCCTTTACGCGGTCGAGCAGAACACCGGCGCGGGGGGTGTTTTTGGTCCGCCCGATCGCGGCTTTCCCCCCAACGGGGTGATCGCCGAAGGCAAGCTGAACCGCCCCGGTTGGACCTATGCTGATGTCGATCTGCAAAAGGTGCGCGATGTGAGGGCCGATGGCCATGTCCTGAACCTGACGCATTGGGCCGAACAGGCGCCTGCCGTGGCGCGCCGGGCGCAAAAGCCCGCCGCCTAGAGATTCCCCTTGAAAATCTGCGCGGATCGGACCATTTAAGCGCCTGTCCCGCAGATTGGCGGGATGATTGACGAAGGAGAGACCATGGCCAAGGAAGATACGCTCGAATTTCCCGGTGTCGTGAAAGAACTCCTGCCGAATGCGACGTTCCGGGTCGAGCTTGAAAATGGCCATGAGATCATCGCACACACGGCAGGCAAGATGCGCAAGAACCGCATCCGCGTTCTGGCAGGCGACAAGGTTCAGGTGGAAATGACCCCCTATGATCTGACCAAGGGTCGGATCAATTACCGCTTCAAGTAACTGTTTTTAAAGTGAAACTTATCCTCGGATCCGGCAGTCCGCGCCGCAGGGAACTGCTGGCGCAGATCGGCGTTGTCGCTGATGACATCCGTCCGCCCGATATCGACGAAACCCCGACCAAGGCCGAATTGCCCCGCCCCTATTGCGCGCGCATGGCGCTGGAAAAGGCGCGCGCTGTGCAGGCCGGGGCCGATGACATCGTTCTGTGTGCCGATACGACCGTGGCATTGGGGCGCAGGATTCTGGGCAAGCCCGAGTCTGTCGGGCAGGCGGCTGAGTTCCTGCTGGCCCTGTCGGGGCGGCGTCACCGCGTGATCACGGCGGTTGCCGTGCGGCGCGGTGATCGGGTCTGGCAACGCGACGTCGTGACCACGGTGCAGATGAAGCGCCTCTCGGACGAGGAGCTGAACGCATACCTTGCAACTAATGACTGGCAGGGCAAGGCGGGCGGCTATGCGATTCAGGGTCCGGCAGGGGCGTTCATCCCCTGGATCAACGGATCCTTCACCGGCGTGGTGGGTCTGCCGCTTGCCGAAACCGCGGGCCTGTTGCAGGCTGCGGGCTATCCCCTTTGGAAGGACCGCGCATGAAGGGCCGCCAGATCATCCTGGACCATCTGAACGGGCGCGAGGCCGCCGCCCTCATCGTGGATGGTCGTCTTGAGGACCTGCTGATCGATGGGGATGACCCGCGTCCCGGTGCGATCTACCGCGCCGTCGCGGACCGCCCCGTGAAGGGGCAGGGGGGGCTTTTCCTGCGCACCCCGGATGGCACCGCCTTCCTGCGCCAGGTGAAGGGCATCGCCCCCGGCAACACGATGCTGGTGCAGGTGACCGGCCACGCCGAAGAAGGCAAGGCGCTGCCAGTCACCCAGAAGCTGCTGTTCAAGAGCCGCTATGCCATCGTGACGCCCGACGCGCCGGGCCTGAATGTCAGCCGGTCGATCAAGGACGAGGACCGGCGCGACACGCTTCTGGCCATCGCGCATGACGTGATGGGCGATACCGAGATGGGGCTGATCCTGCGCTCAAGCTGCGCCGAGGCGGACCCCGGGGATATCGCCGAGGATATCGCCGAAACGGCGGACCTGGCGGCGGCTGTGCTGGCCGATACCGAGGGTGAGGCGGAATGCCTGACCGAAGGCGACGGCCCCCATGCGGTGGCGTGGCGCGACTGGGTCGAACCGGCCGTGATCGTGACCGAGCCGGGCGGTTTCGCCAGCCATGGCGTGCTGGACATGATCGATGCGTTGCTGGATCCGCGCGTGGCCCTGCCCGGCGGCGGTTTTGCGTTCATCGAACCGACCCGCGCCCTTGTGGCCGTGGATGTGAACACCGGCGCCGATACCAGCCCTGCCGCGGCGCTGAAGGCCAATATCGCGCTGGGTCGTGATCTGCCGCGCCTGCTGCGTCTGCGGGGACTGGGGGGGCAGGTCACGCTTGATCTGGCGCCGATGCCCAAGAAAGACCGCCGCGCGTTCGAGATGGCGATCAAGGCCGCATTCCGGGCGGACAGTATCGAAACCGTGCTGGCCGGCTGGACACCGCTGGGCCACTACGAATTGCAAAGGCAAAGGGTGCGCCAACCTTTGACAACCCTGCTGGAGCCGCGCGGATGACCTGCCCGATCTGCCAGCGCAAGGCCGATCCTGCCTATCGTCCCTTCTGCTCCAAGCGCTGCGCAGATGTGGACCTCGCGCGCTGGTTCAGCGGCTCATATGCCGTGCCCTCGCAGGATCCCGACGATATCGAGGCAGCTCTTGACGCCATGGAAGATGCCCTGCGCGACGCGCCGAAAAAGCCGCATTAGCCCGGACCGACAGGCCGTGCGGAACCATCTTGCGAAGAAGGCAAAATTTTTCCGCAAACCCACTGGACAGCCCGCAGCACCTCGCCTAGAACGCTGCAACCCGAACGCCTTGCGTTCTCCCGTGCCCGGGTAGCTCAGGGGTAGAGCAGTGGATTGAAAATCCTCGTGTCGGTGGTTCGATTCCGCCCCCGGGCACCACTTCAGCTTGCTTCACTGTCCAGAGGCGTCCATTATTTTGGACACCGCCATGATTTTGCTGCATTTCGAGTCCAGTTTGGTTTTGTGTTGATTTCCACCGAGAACTGACCCGGTTAGCGTCCTAATTT
>LXYH01000057.1 GCA_001650895.1 Rhodobacteraceae bacterium EhC02 | reverse complement strand
GGTTCCGCCGCTGGAACGCAGGCTCAGCATCAATTCCGACGAACGCGGCGTCTTGCCCTATCGGGTTGACTGAACAGGAAAAGGCGCGGAAGTTTCCCCCCGCGCCCGGTTCCACAGATCGCGATCTGCTCAGTCCTTGAGATACCCGTAGATCTGGTCTTTCAGCGATGCGCGTGTCTTGCGCATCTCGACTTCCGCCAGTTCCTCGACCGGTTCGACATTGGTCTCGGCCCGGTGAACGGCGCGGTTGATCTTGTGATATTCCTCGGCAAGGCGCGCGAAATGCCCGTCCGACAGCTTCAGCGCGGCAATGCGGGCCGCATGTTGGGGGAACTCGTCCTGCAGTTCATGGGGTGTGTTGGACATCGCGCCTGTCTCCTTCAAGTTGCGTTGCCCGACCCTAGCCCGCCGCTTGGCCCTGCACCTTGAGACAGATCAAACTGCGCCGCGGCATCACGACATCTCGGCGCCATATTCCAGAACGATCGGCACGATGATTTCTTCCTCATCCATCAGGTGCCGGTCCAAGAATGTCTTGAACCCTTCCTGCGCCGCCAGCAACCGGCCGGCCTCGTCGCGCGCCGTCTGACCCTGCTGCAAGGCCCGCAGCACCAGGTTGGTATGATCCGCAAGACTGTTCAGATGATGGTCCAGCGCATGATGGTCCGCATCAAGGATCTCGAAGGCCTGTTCCAGCCGCGCATCCATCGCCATGAACTGCGGAAAATAATGCTGATCCTCGATCTGGTGATGCCCGTGCAACTGGTTCAGGAAAAACCCGGTATAGCGGGACAGTTCCGGGCCATAGCGCGTGGCCTTGCCGTCAAGATGCGCCTGGGTGTCGCCGATCACCTTGTCCAATACCTGCCTGAACATCAGGTGCCGCTCCAGCCAGAAGGACGTCAGATCGTTGAAATTCATATGCCCGCGCCATTCTGCGCGCGGATAGCGATCAGCCAGCACCCGCAGATGCGCCGGCAGGCCCTTGCGGGTCTCGATGGAAATGGGCTCTGTCATGGGGACGAAGATAGCCGCCTTGCGCCAGAAATACAGCCCATCCCGATGCACAATGGATGTGCGTGATCTGAACCTCTCAGGCGGCTTCTTCTTGCCTGAAGTATCCTCGGGGGGGATGGTCGGCCGCAGGTCGGCCATGGGGGGGCAGACAGCCCCCCGCGCGGCGGGGATCAGCGGCGCGCGGCGCGCCACCCGGCCGCCTCGGCCTCGGTCGCCGAACAGAACCACCGCTCGCCCTGCGCGGTATTGATCCGGGTCCGGTCATAATGCTCCTGCCCCGGACGATGATAGATCCGCTCGCCCTTGGCCGATATATTTCCCTTGATATTGCAATCGCTTGCAACCTGCTGCTGCGGTGCGCGCGCAGCGGGCTGCCCGTTTTGCCGATAGGCCGCGGGATTTTGCACATTCATCGCCCAGAGACCACGATCCGCCACAGCGGCCTGTTTCTCGATCAGATCGTAATCCATCGCATAGCGCCGGTAGGCGAAAGCCAGCCCCTCGGCGACAAGGGTGGCGCCCATGTCTTCGCCCCCCACCATGCAACGCGCCACCGTCCGTCCATAGCGATCCTGGTCAAGCGGCGTACAGACTGCCTTGCGCCCCTGGTAACGGGCCCGGACCTCGCGGCTGACCCATGCCCCGCAATCCCAGGATTTGCCCTGTTCGGTGCTGCAGGTCTGGCTGGATTCGGGTGCGTCGATACCGTGCAGGCGCACCCGTGTGCCTGCGACGTCGATCGTGTCCCCATCGATCACGCGGATCGTGCCTGTCACCGATCCCGCCATCGCGAGTGACGCAATCAGCAAGCCGACAGCGAAAATAAGAAGAACCACGATCCTTGACATGCACCCGATATCAAACGGAATTCCAGCCGGTGCAACCCAAAGTTTAACAATTCGTTAACATTCATTAACCAACTGTGAAGTAGACGACATATGCAAGCCGCCGCAGGCTTATCGCTGGGTCGCCTGCCAATCGGGATGAATCCATGGCAGGTGATTGTCCGAGGGCAGCGGATCACGCCCCAGCAGGTGATCGCTGACCTTCTCGCCCACCATGATCGACGGTGCGTTCAGATTGCCGTTGGTGATACGCGGGAAGATGCTGCTGTCGGCCACGCGCAGCCCCTCGACCCCGATCACGCGGGCCTGCGGATCCACGACGGCATCCGCATCATCGGCGCGCCCCATCCGGCAGGTGCCGCAGGGATGATAGGCGCTTTCGGCATGCTCGCGGATGAAATCATCCAGCTCCGCATCGCTCTGTACCGCCGCACCGGGCTGGATCTCGTGTTTCACGAAAGGTTTGAACGCCTCCTGCCCGAAGATCTCGCGGGTCAGGCGGATGCATTGGCGGAATTCCCACCAATCCTGCGGATCGGACATGTAGTTGAAACGGATCACGGGATCGGCCGCAGGATCGCCCGAGCGCAGCGTCACCGCACCGCGCGAGGCGCTGCGCATCGGGCCGACATGGGCCTGGAAGCCGTGCCCCTCGGCCGCGACCTTGCCATCGTAGCGCACGGCGATGGGCAGGAAATGGAACTGGATATCGGGATAGTCGATACCGGCACGCGACCGGATGAAGCCTGCGCTTTCGAACTGGTTGCTGGCCCCCAGCCCGGTGCCGGTGAACAGCCATTGCGCGCCCACAAGCGCCTTGCCCCAGAGGTTCCAGTATTTGAACAGGCTCACGGGCTGGCTGGCCCCCATCTGGATATAGAGTTCCAGGTGATCCTGAAGGTTGGCGCCGACTCCGCGCCGGTCGGCCACCACGTCGATCCCGTGGTCACGCAGATGGGCGGCCGGACCGATGCCGGACAGCATCAACAGCTTGGGCGAATTGATTGACGAGGCCGCCAGCACCACCTCGCGCCGCGCGCGGATCACCTCGCGGGTGCCGCCGCGCGTCACCTCGACGCCCACGGCGCGGCCATTCTCGATCACCACGCGGCGCGCGAAGGCGCGGATCAGGGTGCAATTGGCCCGCTTGAGGGCCGGTTTCAGATAGGCATTGGCCGCCGACCAGCGCCGCCCACGGAACACCGTCTGCTCCATCGGGCCGAACCCCTCCTGCCGTTCGCCGTTGTAATCCTCGGTCACGCCATAGCCGGCCTGGCGGCCCGCCTCGACAAAGGCATGAAACAGCGGGTTCTTGCGCGGCCCGCGCGTCACATGCAGCGGCCCGTCCGTGCCGCGCCAGCCCGCCTGCCCGCCATGGGAATGCTCCATCCGCCGGAAATAGGGCAGCACATCGGCATAGCCCCAGCCATCCGCGCCCTGGTCGCGCCAGTGGTCGTAGTCGCGCGCGTGACCGCGCACATAGACCATCCCGTTGATGCTGCTGGAGCCGCCGATCACCTTGCCGCGCGGCACCGCCAGCCGGCGGTTGTTCAGGTTCGGCTCGGGCTCTGACCGATAGCCCCAGTCATAGCGGCGCATGTTCATCGGATAGGACAAGGCCGCCGGCATCTGGATGAACGGCCCCGCATCCGAGCCGCCATGCTCGATCACCAGCACGGAGGCGCCCGCCTCGGCCAGCCGGTAGGCCATGGCACAGCCCGCGCTGCCCGCCCCCACGATCACGAAATCCGCTTCCATCGTCACTGTTCGTCGTCCTGTCCGTCTCAATGATCACCCGGCCCCGATCCGCCATGCCGGCGTGGGGTGGGCGGGTGGGAACGCCGGCATGGCGGCCCAGGTTGCCTGTCAGAATGGCGCCTCGACCCGGCCCATGCGCACGCAGACCGATTTCAGCTGGCTGTAATGCGCAATCGCGGG
>LXYH01000056.1 GCA_001650895.1 Rhodobacteraceae bacterium EhC02 | reverse complement strand
TCGCGACCATGCCGCCCTGCGTCATCTGGTGAAAGGCGGGCACGATCCGGCTGGCGCGGCCCGTGTTGCGCGGGGCCACGCTGATCGTGACCGAGATCGGTGGCGGGCTGGACAGCACAGAGGCCACGGGCCCCGACAAGGGGCGTGCCGCCATTGCCGCGCGGCTGACGGCGCTGGGCATGGCTCTGGACAAGGTCGTGACGGTGCCGCACCGCACCGGGGATCTGGCGCAGGCCATCGCGGCGACAAAGAGCGACATGGTGCTGATCCTGACGGGATCGGCCACCTCGGATATCGACGACGTGGGGCCTTCGGCGCTTAGGCAGGCGGGGGGGCAGGTGGACCGTTTCGGGATGCCGGTCGATCCCGGCAACCTGCTGTTCCTGGGCCGCTTGGGGGCACGGCCGGTGCTGGGTCTGCCGGGCTGCGCCCGCTCGCCCGCGCTGAACGGGGCCGATTGGGTGCTGTCGCGGCTGGCCTGTGGCCTTGCGGTCAGCGCGCAGGACATCGCGGGCATGGGAATCGGCGGATTGCTCAAGGAAATCCCCTCGCGCCCGATGCCGCGCGCAGGGCGCCAGGCGGGTGCGGCCGCCATGCCGGACAGCTGAGGCCCCAGCCCCCGCCTGTCAAAACGATAGCAAGTCACATCCTTGCGAGGGGCGGAGAAATTCGTGCTTCTCATATGGCCGAGGCCATGCTTAGACTGTCGATGTGAAAGACAAAAAACAGACTCTGGGAGGAGCGTCATGGCACAGGTCTCGATGACCGTGAATGGCAAGGCCGCGTCGGGAGACGTGGAAGGCCGTACACTACTGGTACAATTCTTGCGCGAAAATCTGCACCTGACGGGCACGCATGTGGGCTGCGACACTTCGCAATGCGGGGCCTGCGTCGTGCATGTGAACGGAAAGGCCGTGAAGGCCTGCACCATGCTTGCAGCCGAGGCCGAGGGCGCCGAGGTCCGCACCATCGAAGGCATGGCAAATGCCGACGGATCGCTGAACACCGTGCAGCAGGCGTTTCAGGATCACCACGGCCTGCAGTGCGGCTTTTGCACGCCCGGCATGGTGATGTCCGCATCGGCCCTGCTGGCCGAGAACCCCAATCCGACCGAAACCGAAATCCGCGCCTACCTGGAAGGCAATATCTGCCGCTGCACCGGCTATCACAACATCGTCAAGGCGATCATGGCCGCAGCAGGCCAGGACGTGAGCAAGATCGCGGCCGAATAATATCGAGGGATGCGCCCCGGCGGCGCTGTCTTCGCATTACCTAGGATAACGGAAGGCACAGCCCCCGAGGAGGGGGGCGTCTTCCACTCAGGGAGAGGAACACCATGCCCAAGGATCATGGAATTGGCGCCAGCCCGAAGCGGCGCGAGGATCTGCGGTTTCTGACAGGAACCGGCAATTACACCGACGACATCAACCTTTATGGTCAGCTTTACGTGCATTTCCTGCGCTCGGACGTGGCGCATGGGCGGCTGAACAAGGTCGATACCACCGATGCGGCCGCCATGCCCGGCGTGGTGCGGATCTTCACCGGCGATGATTTCGCCGGCGTGGGCGGTCTGCCCTGCGGCTGGCAGGTCACCGACAAGCACGGCCAGCCGATGCAGGAACCCGGCCACCCGGTTCTGGCGCAGGGCAAGGTGCGCCATGTGGGCGATCCCATCGCCGCCATCGTGGCGGATACCTACGAACAGGCCCGCGATGCCGCCGAGGCGATCGTGCTGGATATCGAGGAACTGCCCGCCGTCATCGACATGAAGGCCGCCGTTCAGGATGGCGCGCCGAAGGTGCATGACGATCTGACCTCGAACCTCTGCTACGACTGGGGTTTCGTCGAGGAAAACAAGGCCGCCACCGATGAGGCCTTCAAGAACGCGGCGCATGTGACCACGCTGGAACTGGTCAACAACCGTCTTGTGGCCAACCCGATGGAGCCGCGCGTGGCCGTGGGCGATTACAACCGCTCGACCGATGAATCGACGCTTTATACCACCAGCCAGAACCCGCATGTGATCCGCCTGCTGATGGGCGCCTTCGTGCTGGGTATCCCCGAGCACAAGCTTCGTGTCGTGGCCCCTGATGTGGGCGGCGGTTTCGGCACCAAGATCTTCCACTATGCCGAAGAGGCCTTCTGCACCTTCGCCGCGCGGCAGTTGAAGCGCCCGGTGAAATGGACCTCGACCCGGTCCGAGGCGTTCATGTCTGACGCCCATGGCCGCGACCACGTGACCAAGATCGAACTGGCGCTGGACAAGGACAACAATTTTGTCGCGCTGCGGACTGAAACCTATGCGAACATGGGCGCGTATCTGTCCACCTTCGCGCCGTCAGTGCCGACATGGCTGCATGGCACGCTGATGGCGGGCAACTACCGCACGCCGCTGATCTACGTGAACGTCAAGGCGGTGTTCACCAACACCGTGCCGGTCGACGCCTATCGCGGCGCGGGCCGCCCCGAGGCGACCTATCAGCTGGAGCGCGTGATCGACAAGGCCGCGCGGGAACTGGGCGTGGACCCGATCAAGCTGCGCCGTCAGAACTTCATCACGCAATTCCCCTATGCCACGCCTGTGGCGGTGGAGTATGACACCGGCGATTACGTGGCCACGATGGACAAGCTGGAACAGATCGCCGATCTGTCCGGCTTCGAGGCGCGGCGCAAGGCCTCCGAGGCCAAGGGCAAGCTGCGCGGCCTGGGTATCAACTGCTATATCGAGGCCTGCGGCATCGCGCCCTCGAACCTGGTGGGTCAGCTTGGCGCGCGCGCCGGGCTTTACGAAAGCGCGACCGTGCGGGTGAACGCCACCGGCTCGATCAGCGTGATGACCGGCAGCCACAGCCACGGGCAGGGGCATGAAACCGCCTTCCCGCAGGTGATCGCGGAAATGCTGGGCATCGACGAGAGCATGATCGAAATCGTCCATGGCGACACCGCCAAGGGTCCGATGGGCATGGGCACCTATGGCTCGCGTTCGCTGGCCGTGGGTGGCAGCGCCATGGTCCGCGCGACCGAGAAGATCATCAACAAGGCCAAGAAGATCGCGGCCCACCTGATGGAAGCCTCGGACGCGGATATCGAGGTGAAGGACGGCAAGTTCCATGTCGCCGGCACCGACAAATCCGTGGCATGGGGCGATGTGACCCTGGCGGCCTATGTGCCGCACAACTACCCGCTGGAAGATATCGAACCGGGGCTCGAGGAGACAGCCTTCTACGATCCGTCGAACTTCACCTACCCCTCGGGCGCCTATTGCTGCGAGGTTGAGGTGGATCCCGACACTGGCCGCGTGACCATCGAACGCTTCAGCGCGGCGGATGATTTCGGCAATATCATCAACCCGATGATCGTGTCGGGGCAGGTGCATGGCGGGATTGGCCAGGGCATCGGCCAGGCGCTGCTGGAAGGGGCCGTCTATGACGACAACGGTCAGCTTCTGACCGGCTCCTACATGGATTACGCCATGCCGCGCGCCTCGGATGTGCCGTTCTACACGGTGGATCATTCCTGCGTCACGCCCTGCACGCACAACCCGTTGGGCGTCAAGGGCTGCGGCGAGGCCGGGGCCATCGGATCGCCCCCCGCTGTCGTGAATGCCGTGATCGACGCGCTGCATTCGGCGGGCAAGACCAACGTGACCCATATCGACATGCCGCTCTCGCCCAATCGGGTGTGGGCCGCGATGAACGCCTGAGGAGAAGACGCCATGTACAATTTCGATTTTGTTCGTCCCAAGACGATCGCGGATGCGGCGGCGGCCCTGGGCCATGAAGGCGCGCAGGCGCTGGGCGGGGGGCAGACCCTTCTGCCCACCATGAAGCAGCGCCTTGCCAGCCCTGAAACCCTGGTCAGCCTGACCGGCATCCCCGAGATGCAGGGCGTGTGCAAGGCCGATGACGGGGCCATCTGCATCGGGGGGGCAACCCCCCATGCGGTGGTGGCAGCCGAGGTGGCGGCGCATTACCCGGCGCTGGCGGGCCTTGCCAGCCATATCGGCGATCCGGCGGTGCGCAACCGTGGCACCATCGGCGGCAGCCTTGCCAACAACGACCCTTCCGCCTGCTACCCTTCGGCGGTTCTGGGGTCGGGGGCGACGGTTGTGACCAACACGCGCCAGATCGCGGCCGATGACTACTTCCAGGGGATGTTCACCACGGCCCTGCACGAGGGCGAGATCATCACCGAAGTGCGCTTTCCGGTGCCGGAAAAGGCCAGCTACCAGAAGTTCGAACAACCCGCGTCGCGCTTTGCGCTGGTGGGCGTGTTCGTGGCCAAATACGCGGACGGTGTGCGCGTGGCGGTCACCGGCGCGTCCGAAGAAGGCGTGTTCCGCTGGACCGAGGCCGAAGAGGCGCTGAGCGCCAATTTCTCGGCCGACGCGATCAACGGCCTGACCGTCCCTGCGGATGGCATGATCGGCGACCTGCACGGCTCCAAGGAATACCGCGCCCATCTGGTCGGCGTGATGACCAAGCGGGCGGTCGCTGCGGCGGCCTGACCCGGGTGTGATGTATTAGGAAACGCCCCTGCGGAAAACCGTGGGGGCGTTTGCTTTTACGGCTTTCAACGCTCCTCGCTACGCCGGGGGCGTTTCTTGATCTCTCTCAACACCGGCAATGGTGTTTTCGCCTATGCTGTTTCTGGCATGAACGGGCCGTAGCGGCTGAATTCCCGCAGGGCCTGCAGGCATCCTGCGTTTGCGCGGATCAAACCGATGGGGGAGCGATGAAAACGAAAATCGTGATGGCCCTTGTTATCGCTCTTCTGGCAACCGGATGCGTTCCTGTTCCTTCGCAAACCACTACCGTCGTCTACGAGGCGCAGGGCCCGGGTGCCGAGAAAGGCACGGGCGGGGGCTGCACGGGTGTCGCCTGGTCCTACTACCGATTCAATCTGGATGACCCTGGTCTTCCCGTTCCCGCCTGGCGCACTAAACCGGAAGAGGTCAGGGTCAGCGTCCTGCCAAAAGACGATGTGCTCGAGGTGATGTTCACGGGCTGGTCCACAAGAAGCCGCAAGTCGATTGACTTCGACGCGTCGGACATTCGGATCAGGCTTGATGGCAAGTCACGCCAGCCCCGAAAGAGTTCCGAAAACCGGTATACGGATTTCATGTGGGGAACCTCGCTGAGTTTGGAAATCGACATCGGCGCGGGGTTGCCTGCAACAGTGACGCTCGACACAGGGCGCGGGGCCATGGTCGTCGATGGCAAGGCTTTCCCCCTTCCGGTCATGACGTTCAAACGCGCGACACGGACCACGACGATGCTTACGCGGCCATTGAATTGCTGAACAATGCCAGCGCGCAGAAGGTCTTTGGGCCCTTTTGACCTCTCATGCCTGACTGGTGCGCACGGCTTCTATCGCCGCTGTCCCCTTTCGGCACGGCCCCATACCCTTGCCAAGCGCTCAATCTTCATGACCAACTCATGAACGCGCCCGCGTAACCCGTTGAAATCCCGTAATCTGAAAAATGTCCCATCATGGGACATGCCTTCAGCCCAATAAAAAACCGCCCCGGCGTCGCGCGGACGGGGGCGGTTCAATCAGCCATATTGGCCGGGATTACTTCGGCAGCGGTCCGATCAGCATGATCATCTGGCGGCCTTCCATCTTGGGGAAGTTCTCGACGCGGCCCACTTCCTTGGTGTCCTCCGCGACCCGCTCCAGCAATTCGCGGCCCAGGTTCTGGTGCGCCATCTCGCGGCCCCGGAAACGCAGGGTGATCTTCACCTTGTCGCCTTCATCGAGGAACTTGAAGACCGAGCGCATCTTGACCTCGTAGTCATGCTTGTCGGTGTTCGGGCGGAACTTGATTTCCTTGATCTCGATGATCTTCTGCTTCTTGCGCGCTTCGGACTCGCGCTTCTGCGTCTCGTACTTGTATTTGCCGAAATCCATGATCTTGCAGACCGGCGGCACGGCATTGGGAGAGATCTCGACCAGGTCAAGGCCCGCTTCCTCGGCCATCACAAGGGCCCGCTCGGGCGTGACGACGCCGACGTTCTCGCCATCTGCGCCGATCAGCCGGATTTCGGGGGCGCGGATGCGTTCGTTGATGCGGGGGCCTGTTTCGCGCTGCGGGGGCGCGTTATGCGGTCTGCGGGCTATGGTATTGTTCCTTCATTTGTTGGCATATTTCGCGCCGCAACCTAACCTTGGGCGAAGCTTTCTTCAAGCGTCAAATCGGCTGATCCCTGCCGACGAATCCGGGCCAGGGTTGTGATGGCTGTGCAGGCTTCTCATCTGGAGGGCAGGGGCGCGTCCCGGCACGCGGGGTGCGCCATCCACAGAAAAAGGAAGACAGCCATGAACAAGACCGTGTTGACCGCCCTGGCGGCCCTGGTTGCGGGTGCTGCCATCTACATGACCCTGCCCGACAGGACCACGGACATTCCCGCGGTGGATACCGCGACGCCCGCCGCGCCGCCCGAGGTACCGGCCCCTGCCGCGCCGGAACCCGCGCCTGCACCTGCCGAAACGGCTGCACCGACAGCAGAGGAAACCGTCGAGCAGGCGCGCGAGGCGACGCAGGATGCCGCGCAGCAGGCCACAGAGGCCGCGCGTGACATCGCCGAGGAGGCCGCGACCGCCGTCAATCGCGCGGTGGACGAGGCCACGACAGCCGCAGGCACGGCCGCGCAGGCCGTGGCCGATGCCGCGCGCGAGGCGCTGAACACCGCCACGGGCGCCAATCCGGCCAGCCCCGAGGCATCCGCCGCGGCACTTGCGTCAATCGCCGCCAAGGCCGGCATGACCGAGGCGGATGTCGAGGCGGTGCTGAGTGTCGAGGGCTTTGATCAGGATCGCGCGGCGGCGATCATCGCGGCCTCGGACCTGGGTGATCTGCGCAAGACGCTGCTGACGACCGCGCTTGAACAGGCGCAGGGCAATCCCGACTTGCTGCGGCTGGCGCTGGACCAGACCAGGGGCGCCCTGGGCCTTTGACCGGCCCCGCGTGAATGGCAAAGGCCGCGCCGGGATGCCCGGACGCGGCCTTTTTTCTGCGATGCGGGGTCGATCAGCCGACGAAAGCCTTTTCCACCACGTATTCGGCAGGGTCCGAATTTGCCCCCTCGCGCAGGCCGAACCCTTCCAGAACCGTTTTCATGTCGGTGTTTAAATCCAGCGATCCGCAGACCATGCCGCGATCCGTCTCGGGGTTGATCGGCGCAATGCCCAGATCGGCGAAGACCTTGCCGCTGGTCAGGTTGTCGGTGATCCGGCCCATCTGCGCGCTGTCCTCGCGCGTGGTGGTGGGATAGTAGCGCAGCTTTCCGGCCACGAATTCCCCGATCAGCGGGTCCTCGGGCAGGCTTTCGACCAGCTGACGGCCGTATTCCAGTTCGGCCACGTCGCGGCAGGTGTGCATCATGATCACCTCGTCATACCGCTCGTATGTCTCGGGGTCGCGCATCAGGCTGGCGAAAGGCGCAAGGCCCGTTCCGGTGGCGAAGAACCACAGCCGCTTGCCGGGCAAAAGCGCGTCCAGCACCAGCGTGCCCACGGGCTTGGGCCGCAGGATGATCTGATCGCCCGGTTCGATATGCTGCAGTTTCGATGTCAGCGGTCCGTCCTGCACCTTGATCGAATAGAACTCCAGCTCCTCGTCCCAGCTGGGCGAGGCGATGGAATAGGCGCGCAGCAGCGGTTTGCCATTCTCGCCCATCAACCCGATCATCACGAATTCGCCGGAACGGAACCGCAGGCTTTGCGGCCGCGACACGCGGAAGGAAAACAGACGGTCCGTCCAATGGGTGACGGCGGTCACCGTCTGGGCATCGGGCAGGGTGGGCACTTTGGGAACGGAAATCTCGGTCACGGTCAGGCTTTCGGTCATATGCATCATGCCGGAAGTAAACCGGCATCCTTTGTCTATCTTTGATCCATGTCAGATGAAAGCGCGGGATTACCCGCGCAGACGCGCCTGGTAGTCATGCGCGCGCCAGTCGGCACGGGCCAGCCATTGCGCCTCGGGTTGGCGGGCGGCCAGGGCTGCGGGGATTTCCACCTCGTCGAAGCCTGCCCGCCGCGCCATCGCGTATTGATCCGCGATCACATGGCCCGCCGCGCGCAGCCGCCCCGCATAGCCGCGCAGCCGCAGCCGACGCGCCAGGGTAAAGCCGCGCCCATCGGCAAAGCTGGCAAAGGGAATGCGGATGATCTGCAACGCGTCCAGGGTCAGGGTGTCGGGATCGGCCTCGGCGGGCAGGTCCAGCGCCAGCGTGTCCGGCGTGACCTCGGCCAGCGGGGTGAAGGGATGCGGCCAATCCTCGGCCGCAAAGCCGCTGTCGCGCACGATGACGGTGCTGTTCGATGTCATTGTCCTGCTCCTGTCCTGACCATCTTGCCATTCACGAAATGAATGCCGCATTCTTCCTTGGCGGCGCCCCGCCAGCGGCCTGCGCGCTCGTCCTCGCCCGGTTTGACGGGCGATGTGCAGGGGGCGCAGCCGATCGAGGGATAGCCCCGCGCCACCAGCGGATGCCGGGGCAGGCGGTTGTTGATCATGTAATCCTGCACATCCGCCTTGTCCCAATGGGCCAGCGGATTGACCTTGAGCCGCCCGTCGGTATCTGCCTCGAAAAACTCGAGCGCGGCACGGGTCGACGCCTGGAACCGTTTGCGCCCCGTGATCCATGCGTCGAACCCGTCCAGCGCGCGTTCCAGCGGTTCTGTCTTGCGCAGCGCGCAGCAGCCATCGGGATCGGTGCGGTGCAACTGCCCGTCAGGGTCCTTGGCGGCCACCGCGACCGGCTGCGCGTGGATGATGCGCAGATCGGTCAGGTCCAGCCGTGCGGCCACCTGCCGCTGGTAGTCCAGCGTTTCGGCAAACAGCATCTGCGTGTCGATGAAGAGGACCGGCACCGTGCGGTCGATCATCGCCAGCATATGCAGCAGCACGACGCTTTCCGCCCCGAACGAGCTGACCAGCGCGATGCGCCCGACCTGTGCATCGGACAGGGCATGGCGCAGCACCGCGCTGGCCGCATGGTGGCGGTAGCGCGCGTTCAGATCGTCCGCGCGCACCGCGACCGGGGCAAGGGGGGCCTCAAGCGGCATGGCGGTCGCGCGCCTCGGGGTAGAGTGCCGCCTTGAACGGGGCCACACCCAGCCGGCGATAGGCCTGCAGGAAGGTTTCCGACGCCTCCTCGCGCAGCGCCAGATAGGCGCGGATCAACCGTTCGATGGCCGGCAGCAGATCCTCGGCGGCAAAGCCGGGGCCCGCGCGTTCGCCGATCACCGCATCCTCGGTGCCGTCGCCGCCAAGCGTGATCTGGTAGTTTTCCACGCCCGCGCGATCCAGCCCCAGAATGCCGATATGGCCGACATGGTGATGCCCGCAGGCGTTGATGCAGCCCGAGATCTTGATCTTGAGCGGGCCGATGTCATGCTCGAGCCTGAGCGCGTCGAAATGGGTTGCGATCTCTTGTGCGACGGGGATCGACCGGGCCGTGGCCAGCGCGCAGTAATCCATGCCGGGGCAGGCGATGATATCGCTGATCAGGCCGATATTCGCGGTGGCCAGCCCGGCGGTTTTCAGCGCGGCATGCAGCGCGGGCAGATCGGCGCGGGCGACATGGGGCAGGATCACGTTCTGTTCGTGGCTGATACGCAGCTCGTCATAGGCATAGCGCGCGGCCAGATCGGCCATCAGGCGCATCTGGCCCGCGGTGGCATCGCCCGGTGTCGCGCCATGCGCCTTGAGGCTGATGGACACGATGGCATGATCGGCGCGCCGGTGCGCCGCAAGGTTCGTATCGGCCCATGACCGGAACACGGGATCGTTCTGATAGGCGATGTCGAAGGGATGCGTGTCGCGCGCGGCAAAGGCGGGCGGGGCGAATTGCGGCTCGATCTGCGCCAGAAGCGCCTGATCTGCACCGTTGAACGCGGTGCGCAGGGTGGCGAACCGTTCCTCGACCAGATCGCGGATGGTGTCGATCCCGTTCTCGTGCACGGTGATCTTGATGCGCGCCTTGTACTTGTTGTCGCGCCGTCCCAGCAGGTTGTAGACGCTGACGATCGCCTCGAGATAGGGCAGAAGGTCGCCGCGCGGCAGGAAAGGCCGGATCACCTGTCCGATCATCGGGGTGCGGCCAAGGCCACCGCCCACGATCACCTCGAAACCCGTCTCGCCATCCCGTTCCACCATGCGCAGCCCGATGTCATGGGCGCGGGTCACGGCGCGGTCATTGGGGCTGCCGGTCACGGCGATCTTGAACTTGCGCGGCAGGAACTGGAATTCGGGGTGATCCGTGGACCATTGCCGGATCAGCTCGGCCACGGGACGCGGATCGGCCAGCTCGTCCGCCGCAGCACCCGCGAAATGGTCGGCTGTCACGTTGCGGATCGTGTTGCCGCTGGTCTGGATGGCGTGCAGCCCCACCTCGGCCAGGGCGTCCAGCATGTCGGGCACATCGGACAGTTTGGGCCAGTTGTACTGGATGTTCTGGCGGGTGGTGAAATGGCCGTAGCCCTTGTCCCATTTTTCCGCCAGCACGGCCAACTGCCGCATCTGGGCGCTGTTCAGCGTGCCATAGGGAATGGCGACCCGCAGCATATAGGCATGCAGCTGCAGATAGAGCCCGTTCATCAGGCGCAGCGGCTTGAATTCATCCTCGGTCAGCGATCCGTCGATGCGGCGGGCGACCTGCGCGCGGAACTGGGCGTTGCGTTCGGCCAGAAAGGCGCGGTCGAATTCGGAATACTCATACATGCGCGGCATCCTCCTGCTTGCCGTGGGCGTAGTTGGACGGTCCCTTGCGGCGGAAATCCTCGCGGAAATGCGCGGGCTGGGGGCCGTGCGCGCCGGGGATCACATCGGCGAGGTAGGCGCCCACCACGCGATGGGGCTGGCGCTGTGCGTCAAGCAGGCGCAACTGGGCGATGGCCTCGTCCTCGATCACCTCGGCGTGCGACAGGCTGCGGGTCCAGCTGTCATCGGCGGCAAGATAGATCACGTCGCCTTCGATCAGCGCATTCGCGGTGACGACCTTGGGTGTGAAACGGGGCATTGACCTCTCCTTGACGCGGGATCCGAAGCAGTCCGCTTTCGGTTTGACCTTTGCGTCAATATAGGAAATATTCCCATGAAAGCGCCAGTATCCCCGGCAGATAAGGAATATTGTTTCTGTCAGATCGGAATGGTGTGATGAAATTCCACTTGAACGGAGTCAAAGGAAATGTCGATCCGATTGGATGCCACGGACAGGAAAATTCTGGCAGAGTTGCAGCGCGATGCAGGACAGTCGCTGGACGAGATCGCCAAGCAGGTGGGGTCTTCGAAGACACCCGTATGGAACCGGATCCGCAAGATGCGCGAGGCGGGAATCATGGGGCCGCAGACCGTGATCCTTGATGCCGAGGCGCTGGGATTCGAGGCCTGTTTCTTCGTGCTTATCCGCACTTCGGAACATGAGGCGGCCTGGCAGGCGGCGTTCCTGAAGGCGCTGCAAAGCCGCCCCGAGGTGCAGGAGGCGCATCGCCTGGCCGGGGACATCGACTATATCCTCAAGGTGCGGGTCAAGAACGCGCGCGCCTATGACGCCTTCTACCAGGCGCTGATTTCCGAGGTGAAGGTCCATAACGTGACGGCCCTTCTGTCGATGGAAGAGATCAAGTCCACCACCGCGCTGCCGATCTGACGCGCCTGCCTGCCTGCGTGACGCGGCGCGG
Organism: Rhodobacteraceae bacterium EhC02; assembly: GCA_001650895.1. Taxonomy (GTDB): domain Bacteria; phylum Pseudomonadota; class Alphaproteobacteria; order Rhodobacterales; family Rhodobacteraceae; genus Seohaeicola. The sequence continues at coordinate 36,031 of LXYH01000056.1, read as the reverse complement.
GCGGCGGGGTTGGATGGATATTTGAGGCAAGAAGAAACCGGGATCAGGTTTCGACCATCAGCGCCTCCAGCCCGTGGAAATGGTAGCTGTCGGCGAAGCGCGCCGGCGCGGCCAGCCGCAGGTCCGGGCAGCGCTGGAACAGGACGCCAAGGGCGATCTGCATCTCGAGCCGGGCCAGCGGCGCGCCGAGGCAGAAATGCAGCCCCGCGCCGAAACCCATGTGCGGCGTGCCGGGACGGGCCGGATCGAACCGGTCAGGATCCTGCCAGACGCCGGGATCGCGGTTGGCGGCGCCCAGAAGCACGCCCACGCGGTCGCCGCGGCGGAAGACATGGCCGTGGACTGTCATTTCTTCGTAGGCGTAGCGGGTGAACATGTGCAGCGGCGGATCCAGACGCAGCAGTTCCTCGACCGTGGCGCCGATGCGGTCGGGTGTCAGATGCGCGCGCGGATCGGGCGTGGACAGCAGCAGGCGGGTGGCGTTGCCGATGGCATGGACCGTGGCCTCATGGCCCGCGTTCAGCAGCAGGATGCAGGTCGAGATCATCTCGGGCGTGGACAGGCGCGCGCCGTCCTGTTCGGCCGCGATCAGATGGGTGATCAGGTCATCGCCGGGTCTGTGGCGCCGCTGGCTGATGTGATCGGAGAGAAAGTCGCTGAAGGCGGCGGCGGCGGCATTGGCGGCCTCTTCCATCGCGCGGGTGCGGCGGGCCTGGTACATGCCGACCATGGCGTGCGACCAGGCCAGCAGATCGGGGGCGCGGTCTTCGGGCACGCCCAGCAGCCGGGCGATGGTGATGACCGGGATCGCCTGCGCATAGGCGGGCAGCAGATCGAAGGGCGCGCCGCGCGGGAAGGCGTTGATCAACCCATGGGCCAGCCTCGCGAGGTCCGGCGCCAGTGCCGCGACCTGGCCCGAGGTGAAGGCCCGCAGCACGAGGCCGCGCAGCCGCTTGTGGCGGGGCGGCTCCAGTTCCAGCATCGAATGATCCTCGATGGCATAGAAGGCGGCAAGATGCGCGGGCGCGGGGCTGGCCAGTTCGGCGGGGATTTCGCGGCCGAAGCGGCGATCGCGCAGGATCATGTTGACCGCGCCATGGCCGAGTGCGCAGGGGATGCCGTAATCCTCCCACCAGACCAGGGGGCCGCCTTTGCTGCGTGCGCGGGCATAGGCCGGATAGGGATCCTGCACGAAGCCGGGATCGGTGGGGGATTGGTGCCAGCGATACATGCGCCAAGGGATGCCCGAGCCCTCTGGTCAAGGCAAGGCCGGAGCGGCTAGATTGTCCCGATGAAACCCGATACCGCCCGCCGCCTTGCGATCTTTGCCCTGTTCCTGCTGGCCGTCGCGGCCTTTGCGGCAGGGGTCTGGCGCACGGGCTACCGCCAGGCGCTGGACCAGGCCGCGCAGCGCGGCGAGGCTGACCTGCTGCTGGCCTCGGACCGGCTGACGGGGCAATTGCAGCTTTACCAGCAACTTGCGGTGATCATGGCCGCGCATCCGGCGCTGGCGCAGGCCGTGGCCTCGGGCGAGGGGGCGGCGGTGGCCTCGGTTCTGGTGGCGACCGCCGACAAGACCGGGGCGATGGATATCCAGCTGGCCGACCGGCAGGGCCGGGTGCTGGCCAGCGCCAAGGGGCTGGCCGATCCGGCCCTTGCGGGCAGCACCTACTTCCAGCGTGCGATGACCGGCGCATTGGGCGAAGGTCACGGCATCAACCCGATTGGCGGGCAACGCAGCTACACTTTTGCGGCGCCCCTCTTTGGCCCGGATGGCCGGGTGCAGGGCGCGGTGATGGTGCTGGCCGATATCGGCCTGGTCGAGGCCGAATGGCGCGGCGCGCGCCCCACCGTGTTCTTCACCGATGACACCGGACTGGTCTTCATCACCAACCGGTCCGAACTGTTGCTCTGGACGCGGGCACCGGGGCAGGTGGGCCTGTCGCCGCCTGCGGGGACGGCGGGTGAATTTTCCTTCACGCTGCAGGGCGATCACGTGGTCTGGCACGAAAGCTGGAGCCCCTATATCCCGGCCCGTGCGCTGCATCTGTCGCGCGATCTGCCGGTGATCGGCATGCGCGCCGAGGCGCTGGTCGATGTCGAACCCGCGCGCCGGCTGGCTACCCTGCAGGCGGGGCTTGTGGCGGCCGTGTGCCTGGCATTCGGCGCGCTGCTGTTCCTGGCGACCGAGCGGCGGCGCACGCTGGCCCTGGCCAATGCGCGGCTGGAAGGCCGCGTGGCCGAGCGCACGCGCGAGCTGTCGGGCGCCAATGCAGCACTGCGCCGCGAGGTCAGCGAACGTATCGCCGCCGAGGCCGCGCTGAAGAAGGCGCAGGACGACCTTGTGCAGGCGGGCAAGCTGTCGGCGCTGGGCCAGATGAGCGCGGGCATCAGCCACGAATTGAACCAGCCCTTGATGGCAATCCGCCAATATGCCGAGAATGGCGCTGCCCTGCTGGAACGCGGCAAGCCCGATGTGGCCGCCCAGAACCTGCGCCGCATCGGTGATCTGGCGCATCGGATGGGGCGCATCATCCGCAACCTGCGCGCCTTTGCCCGGCAGGAACGCGAGCCGATGGGGCAGGTCGATCTGGTGGCGGTGGTCAATGCCGCGCTGGAACTGTCCGAATCCCGGCTGGCCCGCGACGGTGTCGAGGTCCGGTGGCAGCCGCCCGCGCCCATTCATGTGATCGGGGGCGAGGTGCGGCTGGGCCAGGTTCTGGTCAACCTGATCGGGAATGCGGCCGATGCGATGGCGGGGTTGCCTGTGCGGCGCATCGCGATCTCGTTGCGCCGTCATGACGACCGGGTGTTGCTGGAGGTGGCCGATACCGGCCCCGGCATCGAAGAGCCGGAAAAGATCTTCGATCCGTTCTACACCACCAAGGCGGTGGGGGCGGCCGAGGGCATGGGGCTGGGGCTGTCGATCTCTTACGGGTTGGTGCAAAGCTTTGGTGGGGCGATCCGCGGACGCAACCGGCCCGAGGGCGGCGCCATCTTCACGGTGGAACTGACCCCCGCCACAGGCCCGGACATGGCCGCCCCGGAGGCTGCGGAATGATCCGGCAGGTGCTGATCGTCGATGATGACGCCGCCGTGCGCGAGGCGCTGGCCCAGACGCTGGAACTGGCGGACCTGGCCCCGCGCTGCACCGGCAGTTTCATCGAGGCGAAGGATCATATCTCGGAAGGGTTCGAAGGGGTGATCCTGTCCGACATCCGCATGCCGGGGCGCGACGGCTTCTTCCTGCTGGACCATACCCGCAAGCTGGACCCCGACCTGCCGGTGATCCTGCTGACCGGCGAGGGGGACATCCCCATGGCCGTGCGCGCGATGGGGCAGGGCGCCTTCGGATTTCTGGAAAAGCCCTGCGCCGCGGCCGATCTTCTGGCCGAGGTCGAGCGCGCCCTGAAAACCCGCGCGCTGGTGCTGGAGAACCGCCGCCTGAAGGCGCAGCTGGAAGCAGGCGATCCGGCGGCGCGGTTGCTGTTCGGCACATCGCCCTTGGCGCGCGCGCTGCGCGACAGGGTGCGCGCCGTGGCCCGCACCCGCGCCGAGGTTCTGGTCAGCGGACCGCCCGGCAGCGGCATTTCCAAGGTGGCCGAGGTCATTCACCTGTGTTCGGCCATGGCCAAGGGGGCTTTCGTCAAGGTGCCTGCCGCGGGTCTGGACGCGGCGGGGGTGGCCGCGGCGATGGATAGCGCCAAGGGCGGCAGCCTGTTCCTGGACGAATTGGGCGCGATGCCCGCCGAGGCGCAATTCGCCCTGCTGGAGCAGTTGGAAACCGATCAGGATCTGCGGCTGATCGCGGGCAGCAGCGGCGATCTTGCGGCGCAGGTGGCCGAAGGGCGGATGAACCCGGATCTCTATTACCGGCTGGATGTGATGCCGGTGCGGATCCCCGCCCTGGCCGAGCGGCCCGAGGATATTCCAGTGCTGTTCCGTCACTATGTTGCGCAGGCCAGCGAACAGGCGGGGCTGACCCCGCCGCCTGTCGGCCCCGAGGTGATCGGCGCGCTGATGGCGCGCGACTGGCCCGGAAATGCCCGCGCGCTGATGTCGGCGGCAATGCGCTTTGCCCTGGGGCTTGGCGTCGGGGAAGGGGGCGATGGCGTGGCCGGGCAGGAGCCCGGCCGCGGTCTGGCCGAGCAGATGGCGCAGGTCGAACGCTCGATCCTGGTGGCGGCGCTGCGGCGTCATGCGGGCCGCGCGGCCGAGGCCGCGCGCGAGCTGAAACTGCCGCGCAAGACGCTTTACGACAAGCTGACGCGCTATGGTCTGCGGCCCGAGGATTTCCGCTGAGCGCCGATGCGCCGGGGGCATCCGACGCCGTCCGGGGGGGATTCGCCGCGTTGATTCGACTTGCTGATTCGCTGCAGGTTGTGCGGATTCCCGCAATATGCTGCCCGAACCTGTGCGGTTTTCCGCACAGGTTGCAGCAGGCGCAACCCGGCCATGCGCTGTGCGCAGGGGCAAGTCGTTGCCATTCTTGGGTTTTCTCGATCTGCCTGAGAAATGCGCACATTTGCTTGAGACTTGCGTGATCGCGGTCAGTGTTTGCACCGCAGCGCCCCTTGCAGGGGCAAGTCATGCAACGTCTCAATTCTGGGAGGAGAGACCTATGAAATTCCTGACATCCGCCGCAATGGCACTGGCCCTCACCGTGACCGCCGGCGCCGCCGCCGCAGCCTGCGATCCGGGCGAAATCGTCATTAAGTTCAGCCATGTGACCAACTCGGACAAGCACCCCAAGGGCATCGCCGCCACCCTGTTCGCCGAGCGCGTGAACACCGAGATGAACGGCAAGGCCTGCATGGAAGTGTTCCCGAACTCGACCCTCTACACCGACGAGAAGGTGCTGGAGGCGATGCTGCAGGGTGACGTCCAGTTCGCTGCCCCCTCGCTGTCGCTGTTCGAGCCGATCACCAAGCAGTTCCGCCTGTTCGACCTGCCCTTCATGTTCAAGGACATTGCAGCCGTTGACGCGTTCCAGGCATCGGGCACCGGCCAGGAGATGCTGCAGTCGATGACCCGCCGTGGCGTTCTGGGCCTGGGCTTCTGGCACAACGGGATGAAGCAGTTCTCGGCCAACAAGCCGCTGATCTCGCCCGAGGATGCAAAAGGCCTGAAGTTCCGCGTGCAGCCCTCCGACGTGCTGGTCGCACAGATGAACGCGCTGGGCGCCACCGCACAGCCGATGGCCTTCGCCGAAGTTTACGGCGCGCTGCAGACCGGCGTTGTCGACGGTCAGGAAAACAGCTGGTCCAATATCTATGGCCAGAAGTTCTTCGAAGTGCAGGACGGTATCACCGAAACCAACCACGGCATCATCGACTACATGGTCGTGACCAGCGTCGACTGGTGGGAATCGCTGGACGCCGACGTGCGTGACCAGCTGGCGACGATCCTTGACGAGGTGACCACCTCGCGCAACGCGGCCGTTCTGGAAGTCGACCGCGCGGCACGCCAGTCGATCCTGGATGCCGGCGGCAAGATCGTCGAGCTGACACCCGAGCAGCGCGCGGCATGGGTCGAAGCCATGAAGCCCGTCTGGGCGCAGTTCGAAGCCGAAGTCGGCGCCGAGAACATCGCGGCGGCACAGGCCTTCAACAACTGATCCGACCGGATCACAGGGGGTGCGCCATGACCGGCGCACCCCATCGTTCCGTTTCGGAACACAAGTTCACATTCATTGGGGGGACTGCCGATGTCTGGGCCTGGCCGATACGAGCCGCGCAGCATGCTGGGAAAGGTCGTGCACGAGTTCGAGGAGACGGCGATCGCCGTGATGCTCGGGCTGATGACGCTGCTGACCTTCGTCAACGTCATCATGCGCTATGTCTTCAATTCGATGGTGATCTGGGGCCTTGAGGTCGTTCTGGTCCTGTTCGCCTGGCTGGTGCTGTTCGGCGTCGCCTATGCGTTCAAGGTGACGGCGAACCTGGGCGTGGACGCCATCATCTCGGTCGTTTCGCCGCGCACGCGTTATCTGCTTGCGCTGCTGTCGGCCGCCTGCTGCCTCGCCTATGCGCTGCTGATCGCCAAGGGGGCCTGGGATTACTGGGCGCCGTTTGCCGGCTTGCAGCAGACCACCGGGCACTGGTTCCCCACCGGGTTCGACGCCAATACCCGCGACCGCGCCTTCTTCGAGACCGATCAGGTCCCGATGCTTGAATGGCTGCGCTGGCTGGAGGATGCGATCAACCAGGGCGAGGCCTATTCCAAGATGCCGCGCATGATCCCCTACATGATCCTGCCCATCGCCGCCGCGCTGATGCTGTTCCGCATCATCCAGGTGACGATCCGCATCGTGAAGGGCGAACAGCACAGCATGATCGTCAGCCACGAGGTCGAGGACGCGCTGGACGAAATCGCCAAAAACCGCCGCGAAGAGGTGTAACCCATGGACGTCTTTATCCTTTTCGCGATGGTCATCGGCCTGATGCTGATCGGCGTTCCGATCGCCGTGTCGCTGGGCCTGTCCTCGATCCTGTTCATGCTGGCGCTCAGCGATACGTCGCTGGCGGCCGTGGCGGCATCGCTCTACAACGGGATGGCGGGGCATTACACGCTGCTGGCGATCCCCTTCTTCGTGCTGGCCTCAAGCTTCATGTCCACAGGCGGCGTGGCGCGGCGGATCATCCGCTTCTCCATCGCGCTGGTGGGGCATCTGCCGGGCGGTCTGGCCATCGCGGGCGTCTTTGCCTGCATGATGTTCGCAGCCCTTTCGGGGTCCAGCCCCGCCACCGTGGTGGCGATCGGCACGATCGTGATCGCGGGCATGCGGCAGGTCGGCTACACACGCGATTTCGCGGCCGGCGTGATCGCGGTGGCCGGTACGCTGGGCATCCTGATCCCGCCCTCGATCGTGATGGTGGTCTATGCCTCGGCCACGGATGTGTCGGTGGGGCGGATGTTCCTTGCGGGCGTCATTCCGGGCCTTCTGGCCGGTTTCATGCTGATGACCACGATCTATGTCATGGCCCGCGTGCGCAACCTGCCCAAGGGCGAGTGGCTGGGCTGGGGCGAGGTCTGGTCCTCGGGCCGCGATGCGGGCTGGGGCCTGATGCTGATCGTCATCATCCTGGGCGGCATCTACGGCGGCATCTTCACACCCACCGAAGCGGCGGCTGTCGCGGCGGTCTATGCCTTCCTGATCGCCTGTTTCGTCTATCGCGACATGGGGCCGCTTGCGCGCCCCGAGGGCGAGCGCAACCTGACCCTGCTGGACAGGCCCATCGCGCTGGTCACGGCCTTCTTTCACCGTGACATCCGCAATACCCTGTTCGAGGCAGGCAAGCTGACCGTCACGCTGATGTTCATCATCGCCAACGCGCTGATCCTGAAGCATGTGCTGACTGACGAGCAGATCCCGCAGCAGATCGCGGGCGCCATGCTTGCGGCAGGCTTCGGCCCGGTCATGTTCCTGGTGATCGTGAACGTGATCCTGCTGATCGGCGGGCAGTTCATGGAACCTTCGGGGCTGATCGTGATCGTGGCGCCGCTGGTCTTCCCGATCGCGATGGAACTGGGGATCGACCCGATCCACCTGGGCATCATCATGGTCGTGAACATGGAGATCGGGATGATCACGCCGCCAGTGGGTCTGAACCTTTTCGTGACCTCGGGTGTTGCGGGCATGCCGATGATGCGCGTCGTGCGCGCGGCGCTGCCCTTCCTGGCCGTGCTTTTCGTCTTCCTGATCCTGATCACCTATGTGCCGATCATCTCGACATGGTTGCCGACGCTGATGATGGGACCAGAGATATTGGTGCGTTAGCGACGCGGCCTGATGACAGAACCAAAGACGGCGCGGGGGCAACCTCGCGCCGTTTTTCATTGTGAAGCGGAGTGCTGTCAGGATGCCGCGCTGGCCTCGAGCGCCGCGACGATGGGGCAGAAATCATCCGCCGTCAGGCTGGCACCGCCCACAAGCGCACCGTCCACATCGGCCACGGCAAAGATCTGCGCGGCATTGTCGGGCTTGACCGACCCGCCATAGAGCAGCCGGATCGCGCCGCCCGTCGCGGCCCCGAAACGGGCGCATAGCCGCGCGCGCAGGAAGGCATGCACCTCGGCGATCTGGTCAGTGGTGGCGATGCGGCCCGTGCCGATGGCCCAGACCGGTTCATAGGCGATCACGGTCGTATCGCCTGTCGCACTGTCGGGCACCGAGGCATCAAGCTGCGCGCCGATCACTTCCAGCGTCGTGCCTGCATCCCGTTCGGCCAGGGTCTCGCCCAGGCAGATCACGCCGATCAGGCCTGCGGCCTGCGCGGCTTCGGCCTTGGCGCGCACGGTGGCGCTGTCTTCGTGGTGATCGGCGCGGCGTTCGGAATGCCCCAGGATCACCGCGCCCGCGCCGGCATCAGCCAGTTGCACGGCGGCAAGATCGCCGGTGTGGGCACCCGACCCGGCCATGTGGCAATCCTGCGCCCCGATCATCAGGCCCCGCTGCCCGGTGCGCTGTGCGGCGGGATGGATCAGGGTCGCGGGCAGGCAGATCAGCAGATCAGCGGCAGGCGCAGGGCAGGCAGCCGTGATGCGGTCAAGCTGGTCCAGATCGGCCAGCATCCCGTTCATCTTCCAATTGCCTGCTGCCAGTTTGCGCCGCATCGTCCACCCTCCGCCTGTATCCGCCCCTCCTTACAGAGAGGGGAGGGCGTTTTCCAGACGCAAGGGCATGGGAGATGCGATCACTTGCCGTCGCGCGCGGCGCTCAGTTCCTCGACATCCTTGAACTTGATCGATTCGCCGCATCCGCAGGCATCCTCGACATTGGGGTTGTTGAACTTGAACCCCGATTCCAGCAGCGATGTCTGATAGTCGATCTGCGTGCCGAACAGGAACATCTGCGCCATGGGCGCGATCATCACGCGCGCGCCGTCCTGCTCCACCACCTCGTCCATGGGGGCGATCTCCGCGGCATATTCCATCGTGTATTCCATTCCCGCGCAGCCGCCTTTCTTGACGCCGATGCGCAGGCCCTTGTGGCCGTCCTTCTGCATCAGCCGCGCGATCTGGCGCGCGGCGGCCTCGGTCATGGTGACAGCCTGTTTTCCGGGTATGGCGAACATCGTCCGTGCCTCTCAGCGTTTTGTCGGCCGCGCGGGCCGGATCACATGAAGCCCAGCTCCAGCCGGGCCTCGTCGCTCATCATGTCCATGCCCCACTGGGGCTCCCATGTCAGTTCCACATCCACATGCTTGACGCCGGGCAAGGGTTCGATCGCATCGGCCACCCAGCCCGGCATCTCGCCCGCGACGGGACAGCCGGGGGCGGTCAGGGACATGATGACCCGCACCTCGTTCTCGGGGTTGATGTCGATGGTGTAGACCAGTCCCAGATCGTAGATATTAACCGGGATTTCCGGATCATAGACCGAGCGGCAAGCCTCGACGACCTGTTCGTAAAGCGGGTGATCTGTGCTTGAGGGGGCGATCAACGGGGTGCCTTCAAGCGGCTCGGCATTCTGGGTCATTCTCTGTCCTGGGGTCTGTCCTGCGGATTTCCTGACTGAACATATAAGGATAGGGGGCGGATTCGTCCAGTGTCGCCACCGTTGCGCAGCAAGAATGAATGTTCTGGCCCGCGGCAGATGCCGTTCTTGTAACGGAATGCCCGCGCGCTTATCTTTCGTGTCATGCGCTGCAGGTTGCGGGGGATGTCCCGGCGTGCGGCCTGTCTGCTCCCGTTCGTTTGTCATCCGTAACCTTGCCACGCTCTGCATCCGTTTTGCAGCGTGGTGCCGCGGGTGATAGCCGGGATCCATCCGCAGGGCATCCGCCCTGCGGCGCTTCAGCCGGAAGGAACCGGTCATGTCCAAAAAAGGCAACAAGACAAAAGGCAACAAGGAAGCCAAGAAACCCAAGCAGGAAAAGCCCCGGGTTCTGGCGACCGCCAATTCCGGCGCGGGCAAGACCGCGCTGACCGTTGGTGGCAAATCCGTCAAATAGCGGGTCCGCGCCGCCCCGCCTGCCGTCTTGGCATTTGGCGCAAAACGCCCCATAGGGGGCGGATGCGACGATGGGCACAAGAGGCTGACAGATGACACAGACGGCAGGGCGGTTTCGCTTCGACCTCACGGCGACCGATGGCAAGGCACGCACGGGGGCGATCAGTACGCCGCGCGGCACGATCCGCACACCGGCCTTCATGCCCGTCGGCACGGCGGCGACGGTCAAGGGCATGCTGCCCGAAAGCGTGGCCGCCACCGGTGCGGATATCCTGCTGGGCAATACCTATCACCTGATGCTGCGCCCTACGGCCGAGCGGATCGACCGGCTGGGCGGGTTGCACCGTTTCATGAACTGGGACAAGCCGATCCTGACCGACAGCGGCGGTTTCCAGGTCATGAGCCTGGCCGCCCTGCGCAAGCTGACCGAGGAGGGGGTGACGTTCAAATCCCATATCGACGGTTCGCGTCACCACCTCAGCCCCGAGCGCAGCATGGAGATCCAGCGCCTGCTGGGCAGCGACATCGTGATGTGTTTCGACGAATGCCCGGCACTGCCCGCCACCGATGCGGAGGTCGCGAAATCCATGCGCCTGTCGATGCGTTGGGCGCAGCGATCGCGCGATGCCTTCGGGGACCGGCCGGGGCATGCGCTGTTCGGCATCCAGCAGGGCGGCGTCACGCAGGAGCTGCGCGCGGAAAGCGCCGAGGCGCTGTGCGCCATCGGTTTCGATGGCTATGCCGTAGGCGGCCTTGCCGTGGGCGAGGGGCAGGAGGCGATGTTCGGCGTGCTCGACTACGCGCCCGATATGCTTCCACAGGACAAGCCGCGCTACCTGATGGGCGTGGGCAAGCCCGATGACATCGTGGGCGCAGTCAAGCGCGGCATCGACATGATGGATTGCGTGCTGCCGTCGCGCTCGGGCCGCACCGGGCAGGCCTTCACCCGTCATGGCGTGGTCAACATCAAGAATGCCCGCCACCAGGACGATCCGCGCCCGCTGGACGAGGCTTGTGGCTGTCCCGCCTGCCGTGGCTACAGCCGGGCCTACCTGCATCATGTGTTCCGCGCGGGCGAGATGATTTCGGGCATGCTGCTGACCTGGCACAACCTGCATTACTACCAGGAACTGATGCAGGGAATGCGCGACGCCATCGCGGCGGGCCGCTTTGCCGCATTCGAGGCCGATTTCCACGCGCAGCGGGCCGAGGGCGACATTCCCCCCCTCTGATCCCGGCGGCACGGTCGGAATGGATATTTGGGGCAAGAAGAAGCTTCAGGTGAAGTGACCCTTCCACACGGGGCCGGTCGGCAGAGGGGCCGGCGGCGGGTGCGGAAGGGGCTTCTCCTTGCACGATCATCGGCGTCCCCGCCTGTACCGCAAGGCGACCATGGGCGATTAACCTTAACATTCGGTTTCTTCTTGCCTTAAATATCCATCCAAGGGTTCAGCGGGCGCGAAGGGGGCAAGTGATGGAATATGGCTATGATCTGGGGGCCTATTCCCGCGTCGTGACCACGGCCTCTGCCGAGGCGCAGCGCTGGTTTGACCGTGGTCTGAACTGGGTCTTCGGGTTCAACCATGCCGAAGCGGTGGTCTGTTTCACGCGCGCGCTTGATGCCGATCCGGGCTGCTCCATGGCACAGTGGGGCATCGCCTATGCGATGGGGCCGAATTACAACATGCCCTGGGTGCTTTACGACGCGGCGGGCAAGGCGGCAGCCCTTGGCCGCGCCCATGCCGCGACACAGGCGGCACTTGCGCTTGTCGATCATGTCAGCCCGCCCGAACAGGCGTTGATCCGCGCGCTGGCCGCGCGCTATCCGCAGGCCGATCCCATCCCCGACATGCGCCCCTGGGACCGGGCCTTTGCCGATGCGATGCGCGCGGCGCATCTGGCCCATCCCCGTGATCCGGATATCCTGTCGGTCACTGCCGAGGCGATCATGGATCTGACCCCCTGGCAGATGTGGGATCTGGCGACAGGCCAGCCCGCGCCGAAGGCCGGCACGCCCGAGGTGCGCGCCATTCTGGAAGGGGCGATGCGCGATCTGCCCGGCGCGATGGCGCATCCGGGTATCCTGCACCTTTACGTGCATCTGATGGAAATGTCGCCTTTCCCGGAAAAGGCGCTGCCGGCGGCAGATGTTCTGCGCACCCTTGTGCCTGACGCGGGCCACCTTGTGCACATGCCCACGCATATCGACGTGCTGTGCGGCAATTACCATGACGCGCTGCACTGGAACCAGGCGGCCATCGCGGCGGATCGCAAATACCTGGATCGCGAGGGGGTGATGAATTTCTACACCGGCTACCGCGTGCACAACTACCATTTTGCCGTCTATGGCGCGATGTTCATGGGGCAGTACCAGCCCGCATTGGCCGCCGCCGAAGAACTGATCGCGACGATGCCTGCGGATTTCCTGCGCATCGCCTCGCCACCGATGGCCGATTTCTTCGAAAGCTACCTGGCCGTGAAGCAGCATGTCTACGTGCGCTTCGGCAAGTGGGAGGAGATCATCGCGCAGGATCTGCCGGAGGATCCGGTGCTCTACGCGAACCTGACGGCGATGATCCATTATGCCAAGGGCGTGGCCCATGCCGCATTGGGCCAGGTGGACCTGGCCCGTGCCGAACAGGCGCTGTTCCGCGCGGCGCGCGCGCGGGTGCCCGAGACGCGGCTTTTGCACAACAACCGCTGCCAGGACCTGTTCGCCATCGCCGAAGAGATGCTGTCGGGCGAGATTGCCTATCGCTGCGGCGATTACGAGGCGGCCTTCGCGCATTTGCGCGCCTCGGTCGCGGCCGATGACAACCTGCCCTATGACGAGCCATGGGGCTGGATGCAGCCGACGCGCCACGCGCTGGGGGCACTGCTGCTGGAACAGGGGCGGTTGGCCGAGGCCGAGGCGGTTTACCGCGAGGACCTGGGGCTTGGGGGCAAGCTGACGCGGGCGCAGATCCATCCCGACAACATCTGGGCGCTGCGGGGCCTGATGGATTGCCTGACGGCGCGCGGCGCCGGCGCCACGCCCGAGGCCCGTCTGATCCGGCAGCGGCTGGATCTGGCGCAGGCGCGATCCGATCTGCCGGTCGAGGTGTCGTGTTTCTGTGCGCGCGGCAGGGCCGGCTGAGGGCAGGTGCGCGCGTCATTGATCAAATCGGGCGCATTTCGCGCCTTGCCCTGAACGAGGCAGAGGGGCATTCTGCACGCAGGCGTCACGGGACGACGCTTGAAACTGGGGCATCCGCGCCCCAGATTAACGACAGGTGAATGGAGACGCCCCGGTTGCCGATTGTCGGGATCGCGACGTCTGCCGAACAAAGGACCGAGCATGCAAGAACCCCTGAACCCCTCCTATCCCGTTCTGCCGCTGCGCGATATCGTTGTGTTCCCGCACATGATCGTGCCGCTTTTCGTCGGCCGCGAGAAATCCGTCCGCGCGCTGGAAGAGGTGATGGCCGATGACAAGCAGATCCTGCTGTCCAGCCAGATCGACCCTTCGATCGACGATCCGGCATCCGACGGGATCTACGGCACCGGTGTGCTGGCGAATGTGCTGCAACTGCTGAAGCTGCCCGATGGCACCGTCAAGGTGCTGGTCGAGGGGCAGGCGCGGGTGCGCATCACCGAATACCTGACCAATGACCGCTTTTTCGAGGCGCGCGCCGAATACCTGACCGAGACATCGGGCGATGCCGCCACGATCGAGGCGCTGTTGCGCACGGTGACGGCCGAATTCGAGCGCTACGCCAAGATCAAGAAGAACATCCCCGAAGAGGCGCTGGTCGCCGTGTCGGAAACCACCGACCCCGCCAAGCTGGCGGATCTGGTGGCCGGCCACCTGGGCATCGACGTGGGCCAGAAACAGAACCTTCTGGAAACCCTCAGCGTGAGCGAGCGGCTTGAGAAGGTTTACGGCCTCATGCAGGGCGAGATGTCCGTGCTGCAGGTCGAGAAGAAGATCAAGACCCGCGTCAAAAGTCAGATGGAGCGCACCCAGCGCGAATACTACCTGAATGAGCAGATGAAGGCCATTCAGAAGGAGCTGGGCGACGGCGAGGACGGCGGCAATGAGCTGGCCGAGCTGGAAGAGCGCATCAAGGGCACGAAGCTGAGCAAGGAAGCCCGCGACAAGGCCGAGGCCGAGCTGAAGAAGCTCAAGACCATGTCGCCGATGTCGGCCGAGGCCACGGTGGTGCGCAACTACCTGGACTGGATGCTTGGCCTGCCATGGGGCCTGAAAAGCCGCGTCAAGAAGGACCTGCACAAGGCGCAGGAGGTTCTGGATGCCGATCACTATGGTCTGGAAAAGGTCAAGGAACGCATCGTCGAATATCTGGCGGTGCAGCAGCGCAGCCAGAAGCTGAAAGGCCCGATCATGTGCCTTGTCGGCCCTCCGGGCGTGGGCAAGACCAGTCTTGGCAAATCCGTGGCGCGCGCCACGGGGCGCGAATTCATCCGTATTTCGCTGGGCGGGGTGCGTGACGAATCCGAGATCCGGGGCCACCGCCGCACCTATATCGGCTCCATGCCCGGCAAGATCATCCAGGCGCTGAAGAAGGCCAAGACCACGAACCCGCTGATCCTGCTGGATGAGATAGACAAGATGGGCCAGGATTTCCGGGGCGATCCGGCATCCGCCATGCTCGAGGTGCTGGACCCGGAACAGAACGCCACTTTCGTGGATCACTACCTTGAGGTCGAATATGACCTTTCCAACGTGATGTTCCTGACCACGGCGAACTCCTACAACATGCCCGGTCCCCTTCTGGACCGAATGGAGATCATTTCGCTGGCCGGCTATACAGAGGACGAGAAGCGCGAGATCGCGCGGCACCACCTGATCTCGAAGAAGATCAAGGACCATGGTCTGCGCAAGGGTGAATTCGTGATCACCGATGGCGCGCTGAACGAGATGATCCGCCGCTATACCCGCGAAGCGGGCGTGCGGAACCTGGAGCGCGAGATCGCGAAACTGGCGCGCAAGGCCGTGACGATGATCGTCAAGAAGGAAGCGACCAAGGTCGTGGTGGACGAGGACAACCTGGATACCTTCCTGGGCGTCAAGAAGTTCCGCTATGGTCTGGCCGAGGCAGAGGACCAGATCGGTGTTGTCACCGGGCTGGCCTGGACCTCGGTGGGTGGTGACCTTCTATCGATCGAGGCGCTGCGCCTGCCGGGCAAGGGCCGCATGAAGACCACGGGCAAGCTGGGCGATGTGATGAAGGAAAGCATCGACGCGGCCAGCTCCTACGTGCGGTCGATCAGCCCGAAGATCGGGGTCAAGCCCACGAAGTTCGACAAGATCGACATCCATGTGCACGTCCCGGACGGGGCAACCCCCAAGGACGGGCCAAGCGCGGGTCTGGCGATGGTCACCTCGATCGTGTCGGTGCTGACGCAGATCCCCGTCCGCAAGGACATCGCCATGACGGGCGAGGTGTCGTTGCGCGGCAATGCGATGCCGATCGGGGGCCTCAAGGAAAAGCTGCTGGCGGCCCTGCGTGGTGGCATCAAGACGGTGCTGATCCCGACCGAGAACGAGAAGGACCTGGCCGAGATTCCGGACAATGTGAAGGAAGGGCTGGAGATCATCCCGGTCAGCCACGTGTCCGAGGTTCTCAAGCTGGCGCTTGTGCGCGAGCCCGAGCCGATCGAATGGGACGAGGAAGCCGAGGAGGCAGCCGCAGCCGCGGCGGTGTCCAAGTCCGAACCCTCAAGCAGCGCCATCGCCCATTGATGGTGCCCTTCCGTCAGGGCCGTGTTGCCTGACGGTGTGTCGCAAGATCCTGATCGGCGGCCCTGTTGCGGGGCCGCCGATTTTTCATGCCTTGTCATGCGGACTGCGATATGCGTTTCCTGTAGTGAAACAGATTCATGCCAAAAGGAGTGGTGCTGGTGAGCGGTTCTGAGAAGGTGGTCAAAAAGGTGACAAGCAAACCAAAGACGGCGAAACCGAAGGTTGCGACCGCAAAGCCCAAGCCTGCTGCAAAACCGAAAGCCGCCGCCAAGCCCGTGACACGGGCCACGGCCACGAAACCGGCGCCGCGCTCCAAGGTGGAACCGCCCAAAGCGCCAGCAGTTGTTTCTGATGTGGAAACAAATACCGCCGCTGAAACCACGTCCCCGGCCAAGCCCGCAGCACTGGAGGGGCTGCCACCGGTCAGCGACGCGGTCGCCGCGACCCCCAAGCTGGTGCAATCGTCAACTCCGGCGGTGCAGGGGCCGGAGATGAAGAAACGCGAACTGGTCGATGCGGTTGTCAAACGTTCGGGCGTCAAGAAGAAGGATGCACGGCAGGTCGTCGACGCCATGCTGGCAGTCCTTGGCGAGTCGCTGGCCGACTCGCGCGAGTTGAATCTGCAGCCCCTTGGGCGGCTGAAGGTGACGCGCGTCAAGCAGACCAATGGCGGGCAGGTCATGATCTGCAAGCTGCGCCAGAATGGCGGGGCCGAAAAAGCGGACAAAGAGGCTCTTGCAGAGGACGACGACTGAGTCTAAAAGCCCTCGGACCGGGTGATTAGCTCAGTGGTAGAGCGCTTCGTTCACATCGAAGATGTCAGGAGTTCGAATCTCTTATCACCCACCATGCTTCCTCTAGATGGTCGTCTGACAGCCCCGCCGCGGTGTCGTGCGGGGCTTTCTGTTGTGCCGATGGTTTTGTGATCCGACAGGCGCGAACTGTGCCGATCCGGTCTTGCGCGGGATGTCGGCTTTGGCTAATCAGGCCGCAGGGGTGATTAGCTCAGTTGGTAGAGCGCTTCGTTTACACCGAAGATGTCGGGAGTTCGAGTCTCTCATCACCCACCACGCTTTGCCTTTATCAAGAATTCCCTATCAGGATCAGGCTGTTGCGCTGATCAGCGGTCCCAGTGCCGGGCCAGCCGGTCGGCCGCCAGGAACAGGCAAAGGCTGATCGCGGCCAGCAGGATCAGGGCGGCAAACATCAGGTCGGTTTGGGCGCGGCCATTCGACAGCAGCATCAGATGGCCCAGCCCTTTCGACGCGCCGACCCATTCCGCGATGATCACCGCGAAGGGGGCCTGCACCGCCGCCAGCCGCAACCCCGATCCCAGCGCGGGCAGGGCATGGGGCAGTTGCAGCAGCAGCAAGCGGCGCAGCGGGCGCGCCTGCATCTGGCGGGCCAGGTCGTCCAGATCGGGCGGCAGGCGCATCAACCCGTCGAAAAAGGCCGATGTCACCGGGAAATAGGTGACCAGCGCCACCATCACGACCTTGGACGGCGCGCCATAGCCCAGCCAAAGGGTGATGATCGGGGCCAGGGCGAAGACGGGCACGGCCTGCGCAAAGACCATAAGCGGGCGCAGCAGCAGCCGGGCCGCCGGTGACATGGCGAGGTTGAGCGCCGAGGCCATGCCAAGTGCGATACCTGCCGTCAGCCCCATGGCCAGATTTGCAAGGGTCACGCCAGCCTGTGCGCCCAACAGGGCGGCGTTGTCGCGCAGGGCCGACGCCACGCGCATCGGGCCGGGCAGAATGAAATGCGGAACACCCGTCGCCCAGACCACGACCTGCCAGAGGGTCAGCCCGAAGACAAGCGCGGCCAATCCGGGAAGAAGGCGCGTCATGCGGCGTGATCCGGGGTCATCAGGCGACGATAGAGATCTGCCTGTGCCGCAAGGGTGGCGGGGTCGGACACCGGGCGGGGTGCCCGTGTCGCGGGCAGGCCAAGCGGTGTTGCGCCCGTCGGGTCCAGCAGCCATGCCCCGGTTCCAAGGCGTGCCGCCTCCAGCGGGTCATGGGTGATCAGGATGACGGTGCAACCTTGCAGAACCTCGGCGGCAAGGTCCTGCATGGTGGCGCGGGTTGCCGCATCAAGGGCCGAGAAGGGCTCGTCCAGCACGACGATGGGGCGATCCTCCATCAGGGTGCGGGCAAGGGCCAGCCGCTGGCGTTGCCCGCCCGAGAGGGTGGCGGGGCGGCGGTCTGCATGGCCTTCCAGCCCGACCCGCCCGAGCAGGGCCAGCGCGCGGTCGGGATCGGGCCGGTCCCCGCGGAGCCTTGCGCCAAGGGTGACATTCGCCAGCGCATCGGCCCAGGGCAAAAGCTGATCGGTCTGGGCCATCAGCGTGACGCGCCCGGCCAGGGCCATGCCGTCGTCAGCGGCAATGCCGCCCGTCAGATGCGCGGGGCAGGGCAGGCCTGCGATCAGCCTTGCGAGGCTGGATTTTCCCACACCGGAGGGGCCCAGAAGCACCGTCCAGGTCCCGGCGGCGCAGTGCAGGTTCAGACCGGGGCAGAGCCGCCGCCCGCCCAGACACAGATCGCCGGTCAGATGCAGGGCGGGGGCCGTCACTCGGTCGTTCCGCTGACATCCACGGCCAGATCGGCGGCGGGAATGCCGCCCTTCGTCGCGCCGGATGCGGCGAGGAACGCCTCGAGGCGCTGATAGCGGCCGAGGTCCAGCGCGGCGGGGCGCATGGCAAAGCGCGGCCATGTGTCGGCCCAGGCCAGTCGGTTCAGGTCGGTATCCAGCGCCGTGTCGGTGTCGCGGAAGATCTGCCAGGCGGTGTCGGGATCGTTCACGATATCCAGCGCCGCGCGTTCGGTGGCCTGCAGGAAGCGCGCGATCACGCCTGCGTCCATGCGGGCGGGGTCGGCCACGTAGATCAGCTCGTCATAGCTGGGGATGCCCTCGGCCTCGGGGTAGAAACAGCGCCCTGTCTTGCCTTCCAGCGTCAGTTGATTGAGCTCGAAGTTGCGGAAGGCGCCGATCACCGCATCGACCTGTCCCGACATCAGCGCGGGGCTGATCGACCAGCCGATGTTGATCTGCTCGACATCGCCGGGGGCAAGGCCATGATGGGCCAGCATCGCGTTCAGCATCACCTCCTGTACGCCGGCGACGGCAAAGCCCACCTTGCGGTCCTTCAGATCGGGGATGGATTGCACCGGACCATCGGCCAGCACCACAAGGCAGGTCAGCGGGGTTTCCACCAGCGTGCCGACGCGCACCAGCGGCAGGCCCGCGTGGCGGCTGAGGTGCAGTTGCGGCTGGTAGGACACCGCCAGATCGACGCGCCCTGCGGCGACCATGCGCGGCGGATCGTTGGGATCGGCGGGGGTCACGATCTCGACCTCGAGGCCCGCTTGCGTGAAATATCCGTTTTCCTGCGCCAGGATGATCGGGCCGTGATCGGGGTTCACGAACCAGTCCAGCATCAGGGTCAGTTTGTCCTGTGCCTGTGCCGGCAAAGCGAGCGTCAGGCAGAGGGCGAGGGCGGTACATGGGGTTTTCATGGGTCTAGGCCTTTCGGGGTTATTGATCTGTCGGGGGGACGGCCAGCAGAGCGATCTGGCCTGTCCAGCGGGATTGCAGGGCGCATCCTGCGTGATGGGCGCGCAGCCCGGTGCGGCAGGCCAGGATCACGCGCGATCCTTCCGGGGGCAGGGGCTGGCCGTGCATTTGATCGGGCGACAGGTGCAGGGCATCCTTGCGGAAGGGTGCGGGTTCCTCGGTGCGCAGGTCGATCACCAGATCGGCGGGGCCGATCTGGGATGGCGCGACAAAGGGCAGGACATGGGCGGGTTCGGCGGCCGCGTCGAAGCGGAAGCCGCCAAAGCGCCATTGCGCGGCATCAAAGCTGATCAGTTGCCCCAGTGGTGCGGGTTGCAGACCCAGCAGGGCCGACAGGGCCATCTGTGCCTGCACGGCGCCGATGGTGGCCACAACCGGCCCCATCACCCCTGCCGTGTCGCAGGTGGCACCCCGTTCGGGCAGGTCTGGGAAGAGGGCGCGCAGGCTTGGTGCGCCGCCGCAGAAACCGGCCGCATAGCCCGACATGGCAAGGGCCGAGGCCGCGATCAGCGGCTTGCCCGCCGCCATGCAGGCATCCGACAGGGTCAGGCTGGCCGCGAATGTATCGGCGCAGTCCATGACCAGATCGGCCCTTGCGACCAGCACGGGGGCATTGGCCGGGTCCAGCCATGTGGTGACAGGTTCGACCGTGGCCTCGGGGTTCAGGGCGGCCAGCGCCTCGGCCGCTGCCTCGGCCTTGAAGCGGCCCACCTGGTCCATCCGGTAAAGCGGTTGGCGGTGCAGATTATGGGTGGCGATGCGGTCACCATCGACCAGCGTGATGCGGCCCACACCCGCGCCCGTCAGGTATTGCAGCACCGGCACGCCCAAGCCCCCTGCGCCCACCACAAGCACTTGGGCCGCGCTCAGCCGCGCCTGACCTTCCGCGCCGACCTGAGGCAGGATCGCCTGGCGCGCATAGCGGCTCATCCGCATGCCTCCAGCCAGTCGCGCATCCGCGCCTCGGGGGCGGGGTTGAGGGTGATGTCGGTCACGGCCGCGACGGTATCGGCCCCGGCTGCAAGGCAGGCGCGGCCACGCTCGGGGGTCAGGCCCCCGATGGCGCAGAGGGGGACCTTGCCGACAAGGCGCTTCCATTCGGTCACGCGTTCAAGCCCCTGCTGGTGCCATTTCATCTGCTTGAGGATAGTCGGGTAAACCGGCCCGAGGGCGACATAATCCGGGGACAGCGCCAAGGCGCGGTCCAGTTCGGCATGGTCATGGGTGGACAGGCCCAGCTTCAACCCCGCGCGGCGGATCGCGGGGATGTCGGCGATATCAAGATCCTCTTGCCCGAGGTGCAGCCAGTCCGCGCCCGCGTCGATGGCGATCTGCCAGTGGTCATTGATCACCAGTGCCGCGCCATGCCGGCGCGCCAGCGCCAGACCCTTGCGGATCTCGGCGCGCAAGGCCGCATCCTCCATGTCCTTGAGGCGCAGTTGCACCAGTTTCACGCCCAGCGGCAGGGCGCGTTCCAGCCATGACGCGCTGTCGAAGATCGGGTAGAAACGGGGCAGCGTCATAGCCAGGCCTTTCCGATGACGGGGGTGGAGGGCACGGCCATGTCGCGTGGGGCCATGGGGCCTGCACCATGGGCCATCCGGCCCGCGCGCGCTGCCAGACCGAATGCTGTCGCCATTGCCACGGGATCGTCGGCCTGCGCCACGGCGGTGTTCAGAAGAACCGCGTCAAAGCCCATTTCCATCGCATCGGCGGCATGGCTGGGCAGGCCAAGCCCCGCATCCACGACCATGGGAATGTCCGGGAAGGCCGCGCGCAGCATGCGCAGCCCGTAACGGTTGTTCAGCCCCAGGCCGGACCCGATGGGCGCGCCCCATGGCATCAGCACGCGGCATCCCGCATCGACAAGGCGTTGCGCCAGCACCTGGTCCTCGGTGGTGTAGGGAAACACCTGGAAACCTTCGGCGGCAAGGGTCTCGGCTGCCTCCAGCAGGCCGAAAGGATCGGGTTGCAGCGTGTCGGCATGGCCGATCACCTCAAGCTTGATCCAGTTCGTCTCGAAGACCTCGCGGGCCATGCGGGCGGTGGTGACCGCCTCGCGCGCGGAATAGCAGCCTGCGGTATTGGGCAGCACATGCAGGCCCAGCCCCTTGATGATCTGCCAGAAGGCCTGACCGCCCCCGGTTTCGCGGCGCAGCGACACCGTGGCGACGGATGCGCCAGAGGCGCGGAACGCGGCCTCCATCACGGCGGGGGACGGGTATTGCGCCGTGCCCAGCATCAGGGGGCTGTCCAGCGTCACGCCATAGAAATCGCGCATCTCAGCCCCCCTGCATCGGGGCAAGGACTTCGATCCGGTCGCCGTCGCGCAGGGGCTGCGCGGCGCGGGCCGTGGCGGGAACGAACGCACCGTTCAGGGCGGTCGCGACCTTCGCGCCACCCCAGCCCAGTTCCGCCAGCGCATCCGCCAGGGTGGTGGCGGCGATGTCGCGCGCTTCACCGTTTACCTCAATCCTCATGGAACAGGTCTCCTTTCGTGCCGGTTTCCAGGTAGTCCGCCGCCTGCCGCGCCAGTGCCGGGGCCATCAGATAGCCGTGGCGGAAAAGGCCGTTCAGATGCAGCACCCGGCCCCGGCGGATCACGCGGGGGACGTGATCGGCAAAGGCGGGGCGCAGATCCGCGCCGGTCTCGATCACCTGCGCCTCGGCAAAGGCCGGGTGCAGCGCATAGGCGGCTGACAGCAGTTCCAGCAGGGCGCGGGCGGTCACGGGGCCGGGGGCGGCGCTTTCGATCTGGGTCGCGCCCAGCATGAAGACACCATCGCCGCGCGGCACGATGTAAAGCGGATGGCGCGGATGCAGCAGGCGCACCGGGCGCGCCAGCGTCACATCGGGTGTGCGCAGCATCACCATCTCGCCGCGCACGCCGCGCAGTCCGGGCAGGTTGGCGGCAAGTCCACGACAGTCGATCACGGTGCCGGGGATGTCGTCGGGCGTGGCCTCCGCCTGTTCGATGGTGATGCCTTTCACCGCCAGCGCGGCGACCAGATCGGCCAGTGCGCGGCGCGGGGACAGATGCGCTTCGGTCCCGAAGAGCAGCGCCTCGCGCCCGGCCGTTGCAAGGTCGGGTTCCAGATCGGCCAGCGCCGCGCCGCCGATCCGGTCATGGCCTGACGTGCGGCGGGCGAACCGGTCCAGTTCGGCCCGGTCGCGGGCCAGTGCGACGACGAGAGAGCCGTTTTGCGTCACCTCGGTCACCCCGGCCCAGTCTGACGCGGCGCGCTGTCCATGGGCGATCACGGCGGGTTCGGATGTGGCGCCTTCGCAGAAGGGCGCAAGCATGCCGCCCGCCCACCAGGAACAGCCATGCGCGCCGGGGGCGCCGTGGCGGTCGATCAGGCGCGGGGTGATGCCGCGCTGCGACAGCGCATGGGCCGCCCAGAGGCCCGCGACCCCCGCGCCGATGATGGTGACATCAGCCATGCGACCAGACCGCGTGGAAATGATGCACGGGGCCATGGCCATGGCCGATGCGCAGCATGTCGGCGGCGGCAATCGCGCCTTGCAGATAGCCATGGGCGCGGGTCACGGCGGCGGCCAGCCCCATGCCCTGCGCCAGCCCGGCGGCGACAGCCGCGGACAGGGTGCATCCGGTGCCGTGGGTGTTGCGCGTCGCCCGCCGGGGCGCGGTCAGGCGCAGGGTGCCGTCCGCCGTGATCAGCAGGTCGGTGCAGATATCGCCCGCGCCGTGCCCGCCCTTCATCAGCACGGCCGTCGCGCCAAGCGACAGCAGGGCGCGGCCCTGGTCCTGCATCGCGGCCTCGTCTTGCGCGGGGGCGCAGTCGAGCAGACGGGCGGCCTCGGGCAGGTTCGGGGTCAGCAGCGTGGCCATGGGCAGCAGATCGGTGCGCAGGGTGCCTACCGCCTCATCCGGCAGCAGCGCATCGCCGGATTTCGCGATCATCACCGGGTCAAGGACGATGGGCACGGTACGCGCCCGAAGGCCCGCCGCGACCGTGCGGATCGCATCGCCTGCGCCCAGCATGCCCAGCTTGACCGCGCGAATGTCCAGATCGTCAAAGACCGCCGCGATCTGGGCGGCGATCATCGCGGGGCTGGCGGGTTCGACACGCGTCACGGCGCGTGTGTTCTGCGCGGTCAGCGCGGTGATCACGCTGGCCCCATAGACGCCGAGGGCCGAGAATGTCTTGAGATCGGCCTGAATGCCTGCGCCGCCCCCGCTGTCGGAGCCTGCTATGGTCAATGCGATGGGGGCCATGCCCGGTCTTCCTTGCGTCTGGGGGATCAGCGGCTGCAAGGAGACGGATCAGGGGCGCGAAAAGCCCAATGATGGCACCGTTCCCTCCGCCGGTATGACCCGGATCAGGTTCGATGGGTTGGCTTTGCGCCTCTCAGCCCCGGACGGGCACCCCAACGGTTTGCAAGGGAAAGCTAGGTGAGATTCGGGGCCGCTTCAAGTGTTATTGCGCGGGGTCATTCCCATTCCATCTGCTCATAGGCGGCCTGCGCATTGCGTCCGGCCAAGGCGTCGAACTGTTCCAGATAGGTAAAGGCCGACTGGTCGATGCCGGGGGCCTCGATGATGGTGCCGCCGGCCTCGATCAGGGCGCCGATCTGCTGGCGCAGGTTCACAAGGTAGTCATGGGTGTCGCGCGTGGCCTGTTCCAGCGTGGTCGCGGCCCCGTGACCGGGCACAAGGTGCCGGGGGGCAAGGCGGGCCATCTCTTCGAAGACGGCGATCCAGCTTTTGACATTGGATTGCGGCCCGTTGCCCAGAAGGCGTTCGGTATAGACGATATCGCCGGTCAACACGGTCTGGCGCGCGGGGACCCAGACATAGCTGTCGCCCGGCGTATGGGCCTGGCCACGGTGCATGATCTCGATCCGCAGCCCCCCCAGTTCGAGGCTGTGATCGGTCGCGAAGGTGATGTCGGCAAAGGCCGGTTCCGTGCCGGCAAGCCCGTCGCCCAGCAATTGCGCCAGCCCGCTCATCTGCATCGAGCCGCGCGCGGCCTGATCCGCCACGGCCTCATCCGAGGCGATGACCTGCGCGCCCTGTGCCTGCCAATAGCTATTGCCCAGCCAGCGGTGATCCTGCCCGCCGGTATTGATCACATGGGTCACCGGTTGATCCGTGATCGTGCGGATGGTGTCATGGAGCATCGCGGCACCCTTCCAGGAACCGCCCGGATCGACCAGCACCGCGCCTGCCGGGGTCACGATCAGCCCGAAGGTGGCGTTGTTGGCCAGGTTGTCCGCGTCGCGCTGTTCCTTGGGGCCGACCAGCGCCCAGATGTCCTGGGTCACGGGCTGCACGGTCAGCACATCGGCAAGGGCCTGCACGGGCGGCATCATGCAGATCAGGGCGATCGCCGGGGCAAGTCGCCGGATCATCTGGGCGGGTGTCATGCAATATCCTCCGAATTTTGAATATGATCGGCGAAGGGCTGGGGGCTGTCCAGTGCCAAACTCTCTGCTAAGACACGGGCAGGGATCCGGGCAGGGGATATCGGATGACGATCCGGCGCAAGCCATGAGCAACTGGTGGCATCAGGCACGGCTGGACGCGGTGACGGGCGCGTTGCAGGCCATGGGGGCCAGGCGGGTGCTGGACCTGGGCTGCGGGTCGGGTGACCTGATGCTGCCCCTGCTGGATCAGCCGGACATCGCGCAGATCGTGGGGCTTGATCTGGACAGGGTCGCGCTGGAGCTTTGCCGCGCGAGGCTGGCGCGCCATCCGCGCGGTGCGCGGGCCGAGGCGCGCGAGGGGTCGATGACCGCGCCGCATCCCGAGCTTGCCGGGTTCGATTGCGCCTGCCTTGTGGAAACGATCGAGCATCTGGCCCCCGCGCAACTGCCCGCGCTGGAACAGGCGCTGTTCGGCGTGATGCGCCCGGCCGGGGTGATCGTGACCACGCCCAATGCCGAATTCAACGATCTGCTGGGGGTGCCAAGGACACGGTTCCGCAGGCCCGATCACCGGTTCGAATGGACAAGGGCGCAGTTTCGCGACTGGGCCGGGGGCGTCATGGACCGGACCGGTTACGCGGTGCGGATCAGCGATATCGCGGGCGCGCATCCCGATCTGGGCGGCGCCAGCCAGATGGCGGTGTTTTCAAAAGGATAAGGCGCGCACCTGCGTGGCGCGCGCCCTGTCGATCAGAGGGTGTGATGCCTGTCACCCAGCGGCCATCGCCTGCTGGACGGTGGCGGTATCAAACTGCTGCGCATCCTCGATCAGCGCCTTGTGCAGCACCTTGATCGTCTGCGCCATCTGCGACTTGTCGATCATCACCTGCATCTCGACCCGGCGGGTGCCTTGCTGCATCGCGATGGGGTGGATATCCGCCGCATCCAGCGCATTCAGCGCACGCCGCATCACGCCCAGGCTGGACAGGTCGCTGCCGATGACCGAGACCAGCGCGAGGTTGCGGGTCGTGATCTCGGCCGTGGGGAAGCGCTTGGCCAGATCGCGTTCCGCCCGGCGGATGGACTTGAGCGATCCGTCAAGCCAATGGGTGATGCAGTTGGCGTTGGACGTCTTGGACACGATCCAGATGTCATGCCGCGTCAGCGCGTCCAGAATGGCCGCATCATAGCCCTTGGCGCCCACCATGTCGGGTTCGAACAGTTCGAACGCATAGACGCCCAGACCCGTGACCATCTCGACCCGGCCCGCCGCGCCGCCATCGGGGCCGATGAAGGTGCCGGGATCATCCGGCTCGAAGGCATGTTTCACCCGCAACGGCACATCGGCCTGACGCAGGATCTTGGCGGCGTTGGGGTGGATCGCCTCCATCCCTAGGTTCGACAGCTGATCGGCCACGTCGTAAGAGGTGCGCCCGATCTTGCGCACGGCATCAAGGCCCACCAGCTTGGGATCGGCGCTGGAGAGGTGGAATTCCTTGTGGATGATCGCCTCGGCGGCACCGGTCCGGGCGGCCAGATGGGCAAAGACCACCTCGGTATAGCCGCGGTCATATTCGCGCATCAAACCTTCGGAACACTGGGCATAGCCCGTCACGATGGGCAGATCCGACGCCAGGTCCAGCCCTTCCAGCCCCTGTTCCAGGCGCTGGGCGAGGCTGGGCTGGCTATCGTCGCGCCAGCCGGTCAGATCGACGAAGCGGGCGTTGACGCCGTGCCGGTTCAACAGCAGCGTGGTGACGAAGGCCGAATGCGCCTCGCCCAGACCCGACAGCAACTCGCGCAGGGTCATCAGATGCGCCTCGATCCGGAAATGCCCGTAAGAGCACAGGCGCTGCAGGTCGATCATGCAGGCGCGCGCACCCTCGATCCGGTCACGCACGAAGGCGTCGGCGCGCTGGCGGTCGCCCACATCGGTCAGGATCTCGCCATGCACGCGCATCATCTCGGCGCCGGTCGCGGACAGCGCTTCGGACCAGCCTTCGTCGTTGTCGGCATCGGCAAACAGGGCGTAGACGCCGGACTGGCCCGATTTCTTGTGCTCCAGCAGCGCATTGGTGATCCCGCCGAAGGCCGAGACCACGAAGATGCGCCCATAGGGATCATCGCGCAGATAGAGACTGTCCAGCAGTTCGGGGGCGCGGCTCATGCAGGTGCCGCCGATCTTTTCAACGGTATGTGTCATGTGGGAATCGCGCCGGCGTCATGTCGGCCGGTCGCCCTTTCGTGTTGGGTCATGTGTCTGGATGGATCGGGTGGATCAGTCGGCGGCGGCGTAGGAGCCGTCGGCGCGATGCACCTCGGTGCCGGTCACGGGCGGGTTGAAGCAGCAGGCCAGCACCAGTTCGCGGCGCGCGCGCAGCGTGTGCTTGTCATGCAGGTTCAGCGCATACATCACGCCGGGCGTGATCTGGTGCAACTTGCCGGTGGCCAGATCCTCGATCTCGCCCTCGCCCGAGATGCAATAGACGCTCTCGAAATGGTTCTTGTAGTGGAAGGTATGCTCGCTGCCGCCTTCAATCGTGGTGATGTGGAAGGAAAAACCCATTCCGTCATCGGCCAGCAGCAGGCGCACGGATTCCCATTTCTGGTCCGCGACTCTGCGGTCCGTCTTCTTCTCGATGTTGAAATCACGAACGATCATGTCTGCTTACTCCGCTGCAATCTTGTGGCTGTGGCCATGGGTGGCGGTCCGGGCGCGGGTTGCCGCCTCGAGGATGTCGAGCCCGGCCCTGAGTTGCGCCATCGGGATGGTCAGCGGCGCCAGCACCTTGACCACCTCGTCATGGGCGCCCGAGGTCTCGATGATCAGGCCCTGATCGAAACAGTCGGCGCAGATCGCACCGGCCAGCTCGCCCGAGGTCACATCGACACCCTGCATCATGCCGCGCCCCTTCAGGGTTGCGCCGGGCACCAAAGCGGCGATATCAGCAAGGCGCTGGTTCAGCACCTTGGCCTTTTCCGCGATCTCGGTCTGGAACCTGTCGTCCGACCAGAATTTCTTCAGCGCGACACGCGCCGTGACGAAGGCGTGGTTGTTGCCCCGGAAGGTGCCGTTGTGCTCGGCCGGCTTCCAGATGTCGAATTCGGGCCGGATCAGCAGGGCCGCGAAGGGCAGGCCCATGCCCGACAGCGATTTTGCCAGCGGGATCATGTCGGGGACGACACCCATCTCTTCGAAGGAAAAGAACGTGCCTGTGCGCCCGATGCCCGCCTGGATGTCATCAAGGATCAGCAGCGCGCCATGGCGCTTGGCCAAGGCCGCGATGCCCTTGATCCATGCGGCAGATGCGGCGTTCAGACCGCCTTCGCCCTGCACGGGTTCCAGCAGGAAGGCCGCGGGCGCATCCATGCCCGACGAGGGGTTGTCCAGCATCATCTCGATCTGCGCCAGCGTGTCGACCTCGGGGCCGAAGGCGCCTTCATAGGGCAGGTGGGTCACGCCGGGGATCGGCATGCCTGCGCCGCCGCGCTTGCCGGCGTTGCCGGTCGCACCCAGTGCACCCAGCGTCATGCCGTGGAAACCGTTGGTGAAGGCCACGATATTGTGCCGCCCCGTGACCTTGCGGGCCAGCTTCATCGCGGCCTCGACCGCGTTGGTGCCGGTGGGGCCGGTCAGCATGATCTTGTGATCCATGCCGCGCGGCTTGAGGATCAGTTCCTCGAAGGTTTCCAGAAAGGCGGTCTTGGCCTGCGTATGCATGTCCAGACCATGGGTCACGCCATCCGCTGCGATATGGGCGATCAGCGCATCCTTCATGTCCGGGTCGTTGTGCCCGTAGTTCAGCGAGGAACAACCCGCCAGAAAGTCGATATAGTCGCGCCCCGCCGCGTCGGTCATCGTGGCGTTGCTGGATTTGACGAATTCCGTGGGAAAGCTGCGGCAATAGCTGCGCGCCTCGGATTCGCGACGGGAATAGATGCCGGAGACACCGGCGATGTCGGTGCGTGTCATGATGTAGCCTTTCGGATTGGGAATGGGGGGTCAGGCGGCCTGCTGGCGCGCGCTGTCCTGGCCTTGTGCCGCATCGGATGCCGCGCGTGCGGCGTCCTGCTGCGTGGTCTTCGCGGCCTCGGAAAAGTCGATTTCGACAAGGTATTCGGTGGCATGCGCGCCGTCGAAATGGGTGCCGCGTTCGAAATGGGGGGCATGGGTCAGGGTGCCGCCGCGCTTGCGCGCAAAGGCGCGGAACAGGCCCCAGGAGGGTTTGTTGTCGCGCGTGATCGTGGTTTCGATCCGCGTGACATCGGCCAGTTCGGGACGGTCGAACAGGGCGCGCACCATGCGGCCTGCAAGGCCCAGTCCGCGCGCCTCGGCGCTGACGGCGACCTGCCAGACAAAAAGCGTTTCCGGCTTTTCGGGCGGGATATGGCCCGAGATCCAGCCGACGATCCGGCCTTCGCGTTCCGCAAGGATGCAGGTGTCGGCGAAGTGGTCGCACTGGATCAGGTTGAAATACATCGAATTCTCGTCAAGCGGCTTGCAGGTGCTGATCAGCGCCCAGACATCCGACCCGTCTTCGACGGTCGGTTTGCGCAGTCGGACGTTCGGCCTTCGGGCCTTGAGCGTATTTGCGGTGTCAGACATCAGTCCCTCATGTCGCTATTTCATTCGATGACCGAAACATAAGCTTTGATGGTCAAAATGCAACCCCCTAGGCAAATAGGCGCCTGATTTGTATTTTTCGGCCAAATAACCTATATATAGTGTCTGAAGGCGCTGCATCTCTGCGTGACGCATGGAAAAATACTTCGATAACCGAATATAAAGTGGGAAGCATTATGCTTCGTCAGTCAAACGATATCCTTGAAGCTGCGCAGGGTTCCGTCCAGAATGGCGTGCCGTCCACTTGGGGTATCGACATGACCAGCCGTTCCGAATCCGCCCTCATCACCTTGCGCCGCATCATGCATGTCACGGACACGAATGCGCGCGCGCTGGCGCGGCGGACGGGCCTGACTCTGGCGCAGATGATCGTCTTGGAAATCGTCGCCGAAGACGACCGGACGACCCCCAAGGAAATCGCCCGCCGGTCCGGCGTCAGCCAGGCCACGATCACATCTCTGATCGACAAGCTCGAGGCGCGGGGGCTTGTGACCCGCCGCCGCAGCGTGCAGGACCGCCGGTTGATCCGCGTGACCGCGACCGAAGAAGGGCGCAGGCTGCTGGCGAATGCGCCCAACCCGCTTTACGCCGCTTTCAGCGACCGTTTCGAACGTCTGCCAGATTGGGAACAGTTGATGCTCATGGCCGCACTGGAGCGGGTGGCCGGTCTGATGAATGCCGAAACCGCCGAAGCGCTGCCTCAAGCGGATGAATCGCGCGCCGCGAGTATGTGAGAATTTGCACACAATATGCCCGATTATGGGTGTATCGTGCGTTCATGCAAATGCTTAACCTCTGGCCATCGTTGATCCCTTGCGAAAGAGGCCGAACATGAGCTGGAACCCCGCCCTTGATCCCCATTGCCCGACCGGTGATGACGTTGACGCCATCCTGACCGTGATCGTGCCGCGCGCCCGCGATCTTGGCGGGTTCGAGGTGCGCCGCGCCCTGCCTGCGCCGCGCCGCCAGATGGTGGGGCCTTTCATCTTCTTCGATCAGATGGGGCCCGCGGAATTCGTGACTGGGCAGGGGATCGACGTGCGCCCGCATCCCCATATCGGGCTGGCGACAGTCACCTATCTGATGAAAGGCCAGATCCATCACCGCGACAGCCTTGGCACCAATCAATGGATCACGCCGGGGGCTGTCAACTGGATGGTGGCGGGCGATGGCATCACCCATTCCGAGCGCACGGATGGCGAGATCCGCAGCGCCCCGCACAGCCTGCTGGGGATCCAGACATGGGTGGCTCTGCCCAAGGGGGCCGAGGATGGCGCGGCGGGGTTCGCGCACGCACCGCAGGCGGCGCTGCCCCTGCTTGAGGGCGAAGGCAAAAGCCTGCGCCTGATCCTTGGCGATGCCTGGGGCGCGCGCGCGCCGATCAAGACCCCGTCCGAGATGTTCTATGCCGATGCCGTGCTGCAGCCCGGTGCGGCGATTCCCCTGCCGGACAATCACGAGGATCGCGGCGTCTATGTGCTGCAGGGGCAGGTCGAAGTGGCAGGCCAAAGCTTTGATGCGGGCCGGATGATGGTGTTTCGCCCCGGTGACCGGATCAGTGTCATGGCCGGGCCGCAGGGCGCGCGCCTGCTGCTGCTGGGCGGCGAGACGCTGGAGGGGCCCCGCTATATCTGGTGGAACTTCGTGGCCTCGTCGAAGGAACGGATCGAGGCCGCCAAGGAGGCGTGGCGCGAAGGTGACTGGGCGCATGGCCGCTTCCGCCTGCCGCCGGGTGACGATGCGGAACATATCCCCCTTCCGGAACGGTGATCCGTGCCGTTCCGCGGGCTGTCGCTTTTTGGGTAAATCGTTGTTGACGGGGCGGGATGGACCGCATAAGTAGCCTCTCACGCTTGGGAGACCTTGCGGATAGCGAGCGGTTGTAGCTCAGTTGGTTAGAGTACCGGCCTGTCACGCCGGGGGTCGCGGGTTCGAGCCCCGTCAACCGCGCCATCGCTGTCCCTTGATCCCGAAGCGCAATGCGCGGTTGTAGCTCAGTTGGTTAGAGTACCGGCCTGTCACGCCGGGGGTCGCGGGTTCGAGCCCCGTCAACCGCGCCATTTTCTTTCGTTTCGCAGGTTGCGTCATGGCATTTCTTGACAAGATCAGCTGGCCCATCGTGGCCGTGCTGTGCCTGACGCTGGGGCTGGCGCCCTTCGTGCCCGAACCGCATCTGTGGGAAAAGCTCAAGATGCTGATGGCCGGTGATCTGGCGCGTCCCATCGATATCTTCGACATGCTCTGGCATGCGCTGCCCTGGCTGCTGGCGCTGCTGAAGGGCTGGCGCGGCCTGCGTCAGTCGTAGCTGTATCCAAGGGCCGCTTCCTGCTGCAGATCCAGACGGTCACGCAACCATTCCAGATCCTCGGGGGGCAGGGTCTTTGGGGTTGCGGGCCTGTCGGGGATGGCGGGCAGGAACTTTGCGCCCAGACGGTTGACCACGCGGCGCAGCGGCGTCCTGGGCGGTGCCACGTCCAGCCCTGCGCAGATCGCCTGCAAGACCTCGTCGGGGCGGGCCACGGCCTCTTCCATGCGCAGCAGGACGAAGGTGCACCCGGTATCTCCACGGGCCAGCAGGCTGCGCAGCTTGCCCTGACGCAGCGCGATCAGGTCGGGATAGGGCGCGCCGGTGGCGGGATCCAGATCCGGCTTGAGCGGGCGGCCGATCACGCGGGTGGGTACGTTGAAATAGCGCGAGCGGTCAAAGATCGTGTTCCACGGCGCGCGGATGAAGGCGGGAAACTCCAGCGCCTGCATGGCGGGCGTGCAGTGCCAGGGTTTCGCGTGCATCGACAGCATCCAGGGCACCGCATGGCGCACCACGCAGATCAGGGCCAGGTCCTCGGGCACCGGCCTTGCGTGGCTATGGGCGTGTTTCCATCCCAGCGCCTCGGTCGGTTTCAGCGCGGTGTTCTTGCCCAGCAGGCGCTTGACGTAGTTGGTGCCCGAACTGCGTTCGCCCAGAACCTGAAAACGGGTGGGTCGCGTTCCATTGCCGCGGACATGCAGGCCGGTCGTGGCGAAATCGGCCGGGATCATGTCGGTCTTTCCTGCCACGGGTTACGGTCCAGTTGCTTTTTAACGATTCTCACGGCTTAGCAAACAGGCTAAACAAGGCATGGGCAAGTGCAGGTGAGGTTCAGTGATGCAGACTGTGGCAGCAGCCGTGACCATGGTGCGGGATGATGCGTTCTTTCTGAACGCGTGGTTGCGCCACTACGGCAACCTCTTCGGGCGCGAGAATTGCTACGTGGTCAACCACGGGCGCGGCGAGATCGTCAATGATCTGGCAAAAGGCTGCAATATCATCGGGATACCCGGCGATCCTCATAAAAACTTCGACATGAAGCGCTGGCGGCTGCTGAACAACCTGGTGGCGGGGCTGAAGTCTTACTACAAGCATGTGATCGTGGGCGATGTGGACGAACTGGTGGTGGTCGACCCGGCCAGGGGCCAGAGCCTGCTGGATTATCTGGCCGCCGCTGCCGACAAGCAGGTGATCACGCCGCTGGGCCTTGAGGTGATCCACCGTATCGATCTTGAGCCCGAGGCGATCACCGACCGGATCATCGGCCCGCGCCGCCATGTGCGCGTGGCGCCGCATTACTCCAAGCCCTGCATCGTCTCGACCGGCACCAAGATCGCGCGGGGCGGGCATTTCACCCAGTATGCCAAGCTGCATGCGCCCGACGAACTTTATCTGCTGCACCTGAAATTCTGCGATTTTCCGGCCTATGCCGAGGTGATGGACCGGCGCAACGCCACCACCGCCGAGGTGGGGGGCGATGTGAAGGACACGGCCATCGGGCGGCACTGGTTCGCCGAGGCGCGCGGCGAGGATCGCGCGGTTTTTGCGGCCTTCGCGGACCTTGAAATGGTCGAGGGGTTCGACATGACCCCGTTTCGGCGCAAGATGCGCCGCAGTTTCCGGCCGCGTGGCGATACCGGATTTTATTGTTTTGACCGGCCCGATTACAAGCAGCAGTTCATCCTGCCCGAACGGTTCAACGGCGTGGTCTGAACCGGGTCAGCCCCGGTCCAGAAACGCCGTCAGCGCCGCCAGTGTCTGTTCGGGCGCGGTGTCGGGGAAGAAATGCCCGCCGGGCACCGTGCCTGCGCGCAGATCGCTGCAGCGATCCGCCCATGTGCCCGGCACGTCATATGCCCGCGCCATGGCGCCGTCCGCCCCGTAAAGCACCAGTGTGGGGCAGGTCACGCGGCGGTGCAGATCCGCCGCATCCAGCGCCATGTCGTATTGAATGGCCGCGCGATAGTCGTTGCACATGCCGCGGATCGTATAGGGATTGCGCCATGACGCCCGATAGGCGGCCAGTTGCGCGGGATCGAAATCGTCCAGCGTGGCGCCGCCCCAGCCCAGCAGGCAGGAGTGGTAATAGAAATCCGGATCGGCCCCGATCATGGTTTCGGGAAATGGCTCGGGTTGGGCCAGGAAAAACCAGTGATAATAAGCTTTTGCAACCTGATGTGAAAGTTCGCTTAGCAGCAGGTGGGTGGGGATGATATCCATCACCGTCAGGCTTTTGACCCGCTCGGGCGCGTCCAGCGCGATCCGGTGCGCGGTGCGCGCGCCCCGGTCATGGCCCACAAGGTCGAAACGGTCATGGCCCAGGTGATCCATCAGCGCCAGGATATCGCCGCCCATCGCGCGAAAGCTGTAATCGGCCACCTCTGCGGGTTTGCCGGATTGGCCGTAGCCGCGCAGGTCCGGGCAGATCACGCGGCGACCTTGCGCCAGGGCGGGCGCTATATGCGCCCACATGGCCCGTGTCTGCGGAAAGCCGTGCAGCAGCACAAGCGGCGCGCCTTCGCCCCCGATGCTATAGGCCACGTCGATGCCATCGTGGTCAAATATCGCCTCGGAAAATCGTGAAATCATGACAGTTTTTCCAGAACGCGGGCCCAGCTGCGGATGCCCTTGTGGAAGCATTCCATGTCGTATTTCTCGTTCGGGGAATGGATCTGGTCATCGTCGCGGCCAAAGCCCGCAAGGATCGATTCCATGCCGAGGATCGACTGGAAATAGCCCGCGATCGGGATCGACCCGCCGCAGCCGACATAAGAGGCAGGCGTGCCCCATTCCTCGGTCAGGGCGTGGCGGGTTTTTTCGAACAGCGGATGATCGATCTGCATTTGGCTGGCGGCGGCACCGCCAAGCTCGTTCCATTCCACGGTGCAATCGGGCGGCAGTTGCGCGGTCAGCCAGTCGCGGAAATTGCGGCTGATCGCCTCGGGATCCTGCTGGCCGACAAGGCGGAAGCTGATCTTGGCATGGGCTTCGGCGGGCAGGACGGTCTTGAACCCCTCGCCGGTATAGCCGCCCCAGATCCCGTTGATTTCCGCCGTGGGGCGGGACCAGATCATCTCGAGCGGCGTGCGGTCATCCTCGCCTGCCGGGTTCGACAGGCCCACGTCACCCAGAAAGGTGGCGTGATCGAAGGCTAGGTTCTGCCACTGGGCGCGAATCTCCTCGGTCAGTTCGGGCACACCGTCATAGAAACCGGGCACGGTGACATGGCCGCGGTCGTCATGCAGCCCGCCAAGGATGCGGGTCAGCACGCGAATGGGGTTGATCGCGGGGCCGCCATACATGCCCGAATGCAGGTCGCGCGTGGCGGCGTGGATCGTGAATTCCTCGCGCGCCATGCCGCGCAGCATGGTGATGATCGCGGGCGAGGTGTCCTGGAACATGCCGGTGTCGCAGATCAGCGCCACATCGGCGCGCAACTCGTCGGCATTGTCCTGCAGGAAGGGGATGAGCGAGGGCGAGCCGGATTCCTCTTCGCCCTCGAACAGGAAGGTGATGCGGCAGGGCAGGCTGCCGGTCACGGCCTTCCAGGCGCGGCAGGCCTCGAGAAACGTCATCAGCTGGCCCTTGTCATCGGCAGCACCCCGGCCACGGATCACCCGGCCCTTGGGGGTGTCTTCCACCTTGGGGTCGAACGGGTCGGAATGCCAAAGCGACAAGGGGTCGACCGGCTGCACGTCGTAATGGCCGTAGAACAGGACATGCGGGCTGCCGGCGGGGCCGTCGACATGGCCGACCACCATCGGATGGCCGGGCGTGGGGCGGACGCTGGCGCTGATGCCCATGCTCTCGAGGTCGGCCACCAGCCATGCGGCGGCGGTCTTGCAATCGTCCTTGAAGGCCGGATCGGTCGAGATCGAGGGGATGCGCAACAGGTCCAGAAGCCGCGCCGTCGCGGCGGGCAGGTCGGTGTCGATACGGGCCAGAACGTCATTGAGGGGCATGGTCTTCCTTTCGGGTCATCACCTGCGCCCCGCATGATGGGGCGATCCGCGCCGACCGTATCAGCCTTGCGGCGGCTGTCCAGACCGGGTGCGCCGCGGTGTGCAGGTGCAGGGGATGCGACCTTTTGTGCCCGCTTGCCGCGCGCGGTGGAAACCTTTTGTGCCCGCTTGCCGCGCGCGGTGGAAACCTGTCTCTGCGGTCTATCTTTTTGACACAGATCAAGGTGCGCAGGCAGCGGCAATTTGTAACCTGTTGCATGGGAATGGCTGAAACTATATCCATTCCAAATTGGAGATATGGTCCTTGGGGCCCTCGCGCCATGGCGGGAAAAGACGAAAAAAGGGGGGATGCCGGTGGACTATTCGGCCCAGCTGGATCAGGCGATCAACAACCTGCACAAGGAAGGCCGCTACCGCACCTTCATCGACATCGAGCGTCAGCGCGGGCATTTTCCGCATGCGGTCT
>LXYH01000055.1 GCA_001650895.1 Rhodobacteraceae bacterium EhC02 | reverse complement strand
TCATAACCTGAAGGTCGTAGGTTCAAATCCTACTCCCGCAACCAGATTTAACCAAGCGATTACAATGCAATAAGCGCCCCTCGGGGCGCTTATTGCGTTTTGCCAGCCCAAGTCCAGGCACCACCTGACGAGGCTATCAGGAATGAAGTAGAGGGCTTCAACAACGAGCTGTTCGACGAAGCAGGCCCTCTCCGTTCTCACTCGACCTGGTCTTCACTGGACGCGATGGTCATCAGCAACTGTCTGATCTTGACCTGAGCACCGCTGCTGACCGAGATACCAGCTACAACTCCGCTCACATCAGCCCGAAGCTGGTGCTCCATCTTCATCGCCTCCAGCACGGCGACAGTCTGGCCTTTGCTCACCCGGTCGCCAAGGGCGACGTTGACGGCGATGATCGAACCGTCCATCGGTGCCGTGACGCGGCCGCTCCCACCTGTTTCGTCACGGACTGCGGGCAAATGGGTAGCGTCACGAAACGAGATGTTGCCAAAGGGACCGTCCAGAAAGAGTGTGTCCCCGTGAAAGACAAAGCGTGTGCGTCTGCGCACCCCATCGACGACGTAGGTGAAGTGGTCGGTATCAATGCCAAGCAGCTCGATCACCTCCTCTGTCACACCTTGTCGTGCGGTGCAGCGCAGACAGGTGCCGTGCCGATGGACCGTCAGATCAACAGCGTATGTCTTGCCGCCGCATTGCAGGCTAAAGCGCCAAGGTGCCGAACTGGCGTTGCGCCAGCCCGGGAAATCCGGCGTATGTGCGCTTTGGCCACCGGTTCGGGCATACATCAGCACCGCCGCGAGGCTCAATACCCTGAGCGACGGTGCGTCTGCGGTCATCGTCTCATCGCCCTCGAAGTGCTGCTGAAGGAAAGCGGTTGTTGCGCCGCCCTCGGTGAAAACCTTGTGGCGCAGGATCTTGGCCAGAAACGCCTTGTTTGAGTTCACGCCCAACAGGACCGTGTCCTCGACTGCACGAACGAGCTTGCGCCGCGCCTCTTCGCGGGTGGCGCCATGGGTGATGATCTTTGCCAGCATGGGGTCGTAATGCGAACTGACAGACTGGCCCGCGCGGATGCCGTGATCGATACGAATTCCAGGTCCGGCCGGCATATCCCAGACCAGAACCTGGCCGGTCTGCGGCAGGAACTCGTTTTGCGGGTCCTCGGCATAGAGCCGCACCTCCATGGCCCAGCCGTCGAAGCTGATCTTGTCCTGGGTGAGCGGCAACGGCTCGCCGGCGGCAACGCGGAGTTGCCAGGCCACCAGATCCTGCCCAGTGACAAGCTCGGTGACCGGGTGTTCCACTTGCAGCCGAGTGTTCATTTCAAGGAAAAAGAAATTCCGGTCGTCATCGACAAGGAACTCAACTGTCCCCGCACCGCAGTAGTTGCAGGCGCGCGCCGCATTTACTGCCGCCTCGCCCATCGCCTGGCGCATCTCGGGGGTGACGAAGGGAGACGGCGCCTCTTCGACCACCTTCTGGTGCCGCCGCTGGATCGAGCAGTCGCGCTCGCCGAAATGGACCACGTTGCCATGCGCATCGGCAAAGACCTGTATTTCGACATGTCTTGGTTCGATCAGTGCGCGTTCGAGGATCAATTCGTCCGATCCAAAGGCTGATCTTGCCTCCGACCGTGCCGTGTGGATGCTGGCAATCAGATCGCGTGACGTCCACACCAGCCGCATGCCGCGCCCGCCACCGCCGGCAGACGCCTTGACCATGAGAGGATAGCCAATCCGCTCGGCTTCTTGAACCAGCCGATCATCCGATTGATCGCTGCCTTCATAGCCGGGGATACAAGGCACGCCGGCCTCGATCATTGCGATCTTGGAAAGCCGCTTCGAGCCCATCAGTTCGATCGCCTCTGAAGGGGGGCCGATTAAGGTGATACCCGCCGCGTCACAGGCCCGAGCAAAATCGGAGTTCTCTGACAGGAACCCATAGCCAGGTTGTACCGCATCCGCATTTGACAGGCGGCACGCCTCGATCAGCTTTTCCTTGGCCAGATAGCTTTCACCTGCTGGCGCGTCACCGATGCACACCGCCTCGTCTGCCTCGCACACATGCAGGGCGTCGATATCGGCATGAGAATAAACTGCCACGGTGCGAAAGCCCATCGCGCGGGCGGTGCGGATGACACGGACCGCGATCTCGCCCCGGTTGGCGATCAGAATCTTGTTCAGTTGGGGCATCTTGGCCTCCCTATCCCGTCCTGACGGGCCCACGTAGGGCGGCGTTTTTCCGCGAAGGCCCGCGTCCCTTCGCGCCCTTCCGTGCTGCGAACTGCGGTGGCAAAGCTCTGCGCAGCCTCGTCAAGAAGAGCCTCGCGATCCATGCTTGCGACCCGCAGGATCAATTCCTTGGTGATGCGGTTTGCCAGTGGCGCGCAGTTGCGGATTTGCATGATCTGGCGTTCCAGAGGGGCGTTCATTTCATCAAGGCCCTCGGTGACAAAATGGACGACGCCCAATCGTTCAGCTTCGACGCCGTCAAAACGGGCGCCTGTCAGGACCAGACGCCGTGCTTGGGTCAGACCCACACGAGTCACCACGAACGGCGCAATTTGTGCGGGTGGCACGCCAAGACCTGTTTAGGGCATGCCAAACTGCGCTCGGGAATCGGCAATAGCGATGTCGGACACACAAGCGAGGCCAAATCCGCCGCCCAGAACAGCGCCCTCAAGACAGGTGATGACTGTTGATTTCCACCGAGAACTGACCCGGTTAGCGTCCTAATTTC
>LXYH01000054.1 GCA_001650895.1 Rhodobacteraceae bacterium EhC02 | reverse complement strand
TGCCCGTCATGCCCTGCGATCTAGCGGGCCGCAGCCAAAGGCAACGCCGCGCTGCTTCTTCTTGCCAAAAATATCCAAATCCCCCGCCGCCACCCGCGCCCCCATTGCGAAGCCATACCCCGCGCCCTACCCTCAAGGACAACAACACCCCGAGGAGAGCCATGAAAGACGCAGCCCCCAGCCCCGTATTCCTGTCCGACTACGCGCCTTTCGGCTACCTGGTGGAGGATGTGCACCTGACCTTCCGGCTGGATCCGCAGGCCACGCGCGTGATCAGCCGCATCCGGTTCCGCCCCAACCCCAACAGCACGGACCGTCGTTTTTTCCTGCATGGCGAGCAGTTGAAACTGATTGACGCGCGCATCGACGGCGCGCCCGTCACCCCCCAGATCACCCCGCAGGGCCTGAGCTGCGACGTGCCCGACGCCCCCTTTACCTTTGAGGCCGAGGTCGAGATCGCACCGGCCGCGAACACGGCCCTCGAAGGGCTTTACCAGTCCAACGGCATGTATTGCACCCAATGCGAGGCCGAGGGGTTTCGCAAGATCACCTATTACCCCGACCGCCCCGACGTGATGTCGGTCTTCACCGTCCGCATTGAAGGCGGCGAACCCGTCAAGCTGTCCAATGGCAACCCGGTGGCGCAGGGCGAGGGCTGGGCCGAATGGCACGATCCCTGGCCCAAACCAGCCTATCTCTTCGCGCTGGTGGCGGGCGATCTGGTCGCCCATGCAGATCGCTTCACCACCGCCTCGGGCCGCGACGTGGCCCTCAACATCTGGGTCCGTCCGGGGGACGAGGATAAATGCGCCTTCGGGATGGAGGCGCTGAAACGCTCGATGACCTGGGACGAAGAGGTTTACGGGCGCGAATACGACTTGGATATTTTCAACATCGTGGCCGTCGATGACTTCAATATGGGCGCGATGGAGAACAAGGGATTGAACATTTTCAACTCGTCCTGCGTTCTAGCCTCGCCCGACACCTCGACCGATGCGAATTACGAACGCATCGAGGCGATCATCGCGCATGAGTATTTCCACAACTGGACCGGCAACCGCATCACCTGCCGCGACTGGTTCCAGCTTTGCCTCAAGGAAGGCCTGACCGTCTTCCGCGACGCGCAGTTCACCTCCGACCTGCGCTCGGCCCCGGTCAAGCGGATCGCCGATGTCATCGCCCTGCGCGCGCGCCAGTTCCGGGAGGACAACGGCCCGCTGGCCCATCCCGTGCGCCCCTCCAGCTTTGTTGAGATCAACAATTTCTACACCGCCACCGTCTATGAAAAGGGCGCCGAACTGGTCGGCATGCTCAAGACGCTGGTGGGCGATGATGCCTATGCCAAAGCGCTCACCACCTATTTCGACCGCCATGACGGTCAGGCGGTGACGATCGAGGATTGGCTCAAGGTGTTCGAGGATGTGACCGGCCGTGACCTTGCGCAGTTCAAGCGCTGGTATACCGATGCAGGCACCCCGCGCCTTGCGGTCACCGACAGCTATGCCGATGGCACCTACACGCTGACCTTCCGGCAGGTGACGCCCCCCACCCCCGGCCAGCCCGACAAGACGCCGCGCGTCATTCCCATCGCGGTGGGACTGCTCAACCCCAACGGGGACGAGGTTCTGCCCACCACGCTGCTGGAAATGACCGGGGCCGAACAAAGCTTTTCCTTCGCCGGGCTTGCCACGAAACCCGTGCCCTCGATCCTGCGCGGATTTTCCGCGCCCGTGATCCTCGAACGCGCGACCGACAATGCCGAACGCGCCTTCCTGCTGGCCCATGACACCGACCCTTTCAACAAATGGGAGGCCGGGCGCGCCCTGGGACGGGACATGCTGATGCGGATGGCGCGGGCGGGCAGCGATGCAGATGCAGCCTATCTCGATGCGCTCCGCGCCGTGCTGCGCGACGACAGCCTTGATCCCGCCTTCCGCGCGCTGGCGCTGCGCCCGCCCGCGCAGGACGATATCGCGCAGGCCCTGCATGACGCAGGCCACAGCCCCGACCCCCAGGCCATCCACGATGCCGCGGATCGCCTGGGCCAGCAAATGGCAGGGCATATGGCCGATCTTCTGCCGGGCCTCTACCAGGCGATGACCGTGCCCGGCCCCTATGCGCCGGATGCCGATGCTGCCGGCAAACGCGATCTGCAGGGGCTGGTGCTGTCCCTGCTGACGCGCCGCGACGCGGGCGCCCAGGCCCGCGCGCAATTCGCAAGTGCCGACAACATGACCCAGCAACTGACCGCGCTCTCCTGCCTGATGGCGCGCCAGATCGGGGATGCCGAAAGCCGGGCCTTCCACGACCAGTGGCGCCATGACCGGCTGGTGATGGACAAATGGTTCGCCCTGACCGTCGCCCATGCCCGCCCCGAAGATGCCGCCGCCCGCGCCACGGAACTGGCGGCGCATCCCGATTTCAACATCCGCAACCCCAACCGCTTCCGCGCCGTCTTCGGCGCGCTGGCGGGGCATGCGGCGGGCTTTCACCATGCGTCCGGCGCGGGCTATGCGACCATGGCGGACTGGCTGATCCGGCTTGACCCGATCAACCCGCAAACGACCGCGCGCATGTGCGCCGCCTTCGAGACATGGCGCCGCTATGACCCCGCGCGCCAGGCCCATGCGCGCGCCGCACTTGAACGTATCCTGGCCACCCCCGACCTCAGCCGCGACACGACCGAGATGGTCAGCCGCATTCTGGGGACATGACAGGAAAGGACCGCGCCCTGTTTCTTCTTGCTGCAAATATCCATCCGGCCCCCGCCCCATGACGCAACCGCTGCTGGATCATCGCATCACCGGGCGCAACAGGCGCACCGCGCTGGCGCTGGCGGGGGTCTGGATCATCCTTGTCCTGCTGCTGGTGGTTCTGGATGCGGCGGGATGGATCGTGGCGGGGCTGGCCCTCTTCACGCTGCCCGCGCTGTGGGATCTGCTGTCGGATCGCGCGTCCGGACTGCGGCTGACCCGGCAGGATCTGCACTGGTTCAGCGGCGCCAAGGCAGACACCATTCCGCTTGCGCGGATCAAGGCGGTGCGGCTGGACCGGCGGCTGGACCTCAGCTACCGGGTATCGGTCGTGCTGCATGACATGCGCCGCATCCGGCTGCCGCAGGACTGCGTCCCGCCCATCCCGGTCCTGCAGGACGCCCTGACGCACGCCGCCCTTCCGGTCGAGCGTCACCTCTTCTCGCTGCTCTGATCCGCCACCAACCCTGCGGGCCGCGCCTTGGGCCGCACGGCAGACAGGGGCGTGCAATAGCTTTGCCGCTTCAGCCAGCCCTGCATCTGGTCGCGTTTGGCGGCGCTGCGCATCGGGCCCCAGTCGGCGGCGACCCCGCGCCAGCGATCCGTCTGCTGGGCAATCACCCCGTCACGCGGCACCGTCCGCGCCATGATCCGCAAGCCGCAGGACAGGTTCGCCGCCCCGTTTTGCAGCGCAGCGCCGCTGCGCGCCGCACAGCCATAGCCCTGCGCCGTGGCGGGCAGGATCTGCAAGAGCCCGTGATAGAGCCCGCCGCCCCCCACCGCGCCCGCGCGCTGCCCGCTTTCATGCCGCGCCAGCGCCGAGGCGAAGCCGGCCCAGAAGGCCCGCCGCTGCGCCGCGTCCGCACCACGATAGGCCGGGCACCAGGCGTCGATGTCGCGTGGCACGGTCTCGGTCAGGGCGCTGGCATGGCCTTGCAGCGCCGACAGCGCGGCGCGGGTCCAGATCGCCGTGTCACCCTGCCGTCCCCAGGCCATGCGCGGCAAGGCCTCGCTTCGTGCGCGGGGGCGGGTCGCCGCGATGGCGACGGGACCGGATGTGGACAGGTTGGGCTGGGCCGTCACGGCCACGCGATCCTCTGCCGCGGACAGTGGCAGGGACAGGCAAAGACAGAACCAGAAAAGACCAAGCCGCAGCAGCATCCCGGCAGACTGCCTGCAATGCCCGAGTCGCAACAGCCCCCGCGTCAGCCACAGGCGCCTTGTTGCCGATACGCGCACGGCGCGGCTGTGGCCGCTGCCCCCTTGCCC
>LXYH01000053.1 GCA_001650895.1 Rhodobacteraceae bacterium EhC02 | reverse complement strand
ATCAGGCGCTCATTTCGGCGCGATTCAGCGCACAGTGCGACCACAACGCGTCCATGGCGTGCACAAGGCGGTCCATCTCCTTGGGTCCATGCACCGGCGAGGGCGTGAAGCGCAGCCTTTCGGTGCCGCGCGGCACGGTCGGGAAGTTGATCGGCTGGACATAGATGCCGTAGCCGTCCAGCAGCATGTCCGACAGCTTCTTGGTATGCACCGGGTCGCCCACGATCACCGGCACGATATGGCTGCCATGGTCGATGATCGGCAGCCCCAGCCCCTTGAGCCGGGTCTTGAGGATCTTCGCCTGCGTCTGGTGCTGCTCGCGCAGGGCATGATCGCGCTTGAGATGCGCCACCGACGCAGCGGCCCCCGCCGCGATCGCGGGCGGCAGCGAGGTGGTGAAGATGAAGCCCGGCGCGTAGGAGCGGATCGCGTCGCACATCTTGGCCGAGGCCGCGATATAGCCGCCCATCACGCCATAAGCCTTGGCCAGCGTGCCGTTGATGATGTCCAGCCGGTGCATCAGCCGGTCGCGTTCCGCCACCCCGGCGCCGCGCGGGCCGTACATGCCCACGGCATGGACCTCGTCGATATAGGTCAGCGCGCCGAATTCGTCGGCCAGATCGCAGATCGCCTCGATCGGGCCGAAATCGCCATCCATCGAATAGACCGATTCGAAGGCGATCAGCTTGGGCGCTTTCGGATCGTCGGCGGCCAGCAGCTCGCGCAGATGGGCCACGTCATTGTGGCGGAAGATGCGCTTGGCCCCACCGTTGCGGCGCACGCCCTCGATCATCGAGGCATGGTTCAGCGCATCCGAATAGATGATCAGGCCGGGGAACAGCTTGGGCAGCGTGCTCAGCGTGGCATCATTGGCGATATAGGCCGAGGTGAACAGCAGCGCCGCTTCCTTGCCATGCAGGTCGGCCAGTTCCTTTTCCAGCCGCTTGTGCCAGACCGTCGTGCCCGAGATGTTGCGCGTGCCGCCCGATCCCGCACCGGTCGCATCCAGCGCCTCGTGCATCGCGGCCAGAACCGCCGGGTGCTGCCCCATGCCCAGGTAATCATTGCCGCACCACACGGTGATCGGTGCCTCGGTCCCGTCGGGCTTGCGCCAGACCGCATGCGGAAAATGCCCGCGCTGACGCTCGATGTCGATG
>LXYH01000052.1 GCA_001650895.1 Rhodobacteraceae bacterium EhC02 | reverse complement strand
GTTTGTCGTGGCGCCTCGATCAGGCTCTGCAACCTAGCCAACACTTGCTCCGCCCGCGGAAAGCCGATCCAGATGTCCGATTGAATAAGGGCAATACGGCCGTCTTCCCCAGTTCCGTTTGTCCTCAATTCACCATCTCTCCACTTTAAACAGCGGGCGCGATGTATCACCCGTGTCGACCGGACGCAGCCCTTCGAAGGTTGAATCAGCCGGGCTCGAACCTTTCAAAGCCCCTTTTCTTTCACGGGATCGTCGTTCGGCCTTGGTGAGCTGGCGGCTTTCCCCCTCGATCTGGCGTTGCTGCCGGATTAACTCGGCAAGGACCAACTCATTGGACCCCGTTCGGCCCAACGCCCGTGCTGTTTTCATCGCCTCACGATATTCCCACAAAGACACGGGCGGAATCTCCAGGTTGCGGTACCGCGCCTCAATACACCGTCCACCATCCAATTCGACCCAGATCACTGAGAGATTGCGGGGATCGTAGCGGACGACCACCTTTCCGTCCTTGCGACCAACATGCCCTGCAAGCGCATCGGACCAATATCTAAGATCAAACAGATGTATGCCATCACGCCGAACCTGTCGCAGTTCACTCGGCAGGAAGCTCACCCGAAACGCCTCCATATCGAACGGAATGTCCCCGGCCATTTCACTAGAGAGTGCCTCCCATTTGGCGACGGGCGTGCAGCCAAGGCTCGAATGGATGCTGTTGTTGTAGCGGCAGATCTCGAGGGCAAACCAGC
Source organism: Rhodobacteraceae bacterium EhC02 (assembly GCA_001650895.1). Classification (GTDB taxonomy): domain Bacteria; phylum Pseudomonadota; class Alphaproteobacteria; order Rhodobacterales; family Rhodobacteraceae; genus Seohaeicola. Next base: position 981 of record LXYH01000052.1, on the reverse strand, counting down.
TGTCGAACTCGCTCAGGGTCATCGTGGCCATGGCCTCGGCGTCATAGCTGCCCTTGGCCGCGACAGAAGACTGCGTTGTACCAGGCAACAGGTGCACGGCCCCCATCATGGTGCCGATCAACCGCTCGATATGGCCGCCAAAATGCGGGCTTCCCGGCGGTCGGTACCGAAGGTCGATCCCCCATTCCGCGCAGGCCCCCTTGAAAACCCGAGATTGGAAGTCACTGCCGTTGTCGACATGAATGCTGCGTGGTTTACCCTGTGCGGGCCACTCAGCCTTGCTTTCCAGATCGGCCAAAAGCTCCGCCTTCGGTGCTACCGCGCGGGTCAGGCATAGTGCAATCGACAGTCGAGAGGGGGCTTCAAAGCTGACATAATAGCCCGTGACCAAGCGCGTGGCGATGTCGATCGCCAGTGTCACCCATGGTCGGCCGATGGGCTTGCGCTCGAAACTGTCTACAAGGATGATGTCCGCAGGCGTATGATCGATCTGAACAATATCCAACGGCAATTCAGCTCGGTTGCTTCCAGTTACAGGCGCAAACCTATGTCGCGCCGCCTTGGCACCCTCTCGTGCCTTCATCACCTCGCGGGCATCCATTGCATCAAGTCGACGCTGAACCGTCCGCCGTGTTGGCATCTGCAATCCCAGTGCCACGCAGGCATTGCGGATTTCTTTCACCACACGCCCCAAGCTAGGACGCTCTCGCCGCAAATAGTACCGGGTCAAGTGTTCTTCGATGACGACTTCGACCTCGCGGGAAACCAAAACTGTTCCCGCGCGGCGGCCACGCTTCCGGGGAGCCAAGGAGCTGGTTCGCCCGCCTTCCTCTGCAAGCCGTCTAATCCACCGCCAAACCGTCGCCCTGCTGACACCGAGCTCCCAGACCGCATCGCGTACTCCGCTTTCCAAGCTGCCGGTGCCTGCGAGATAGTCCCGAACAAGTGGACGGAGCACCGCCGCCCTGCGCGCGGCTTCCG
>LXYH01000051.1 GCA_001650895.1 Rhodobacteraceae bacterium EhC02 | reverse complement strand
CCTTCACGGATGGCGAAGCGCAGGCCGTCTTCCATCGCGATCGGTGCGATCAGTTCGACGGTGAACTTCAGGTTGTCGCCCGGCATCACCATCTCGGTGCCCTCGGGCAGCGTCACGGTCCCGGTCACGTCGGTCGTGCGGAAGTAGAACTGCGGACGGTAGTTCGCGAAGAACGGCGTGTGACGGCCGCCTTCTTCCTTCGTCAGGATGTAGGCTTCTGCCTCGAACTGGGTGTGCGGGTTCACGGACTTCGGCTTGCAAAGAACCTGACCGCGCTCGACGCCTTCACGGTCGATACCGCGCAGCAGAACGCCCACGTTGTCGCCGGCCTCACCACGATCCAGCAGCTTGCGGAACATTTCGACGCCCGTGCAGGTCGTCGTCTTGGTGTCCTTGATCCCCACGATCTCGATGCTGTCGCCGACGTTGATCACGCCACGCTCGATACGGCCGGTCACAACGGTACCACGGCCCGAGATCGAGAACACGTCTTCGATCGGCATCAGGAACGGCTTGTCCACGGCACGCTCGGGCGTCGGGATGTAGCTGTCAACCGCTTCCATCAGCGCGCGGATCGAGTTCTCGCCGATCTCCGCGTCACGGCCTTCCATCGCCGCCAGGGCCGAACCCTTGATGATCGGAATGTCGTCGCCAGGATACTCGTAGGAGGTCAGAAGCTCGCGGATCTCCATCTCCACCAGCTCCAGCAGCTCCTCGTCGTCAACCTGGTCAACCTTGTTCATGTAGACGACCATGTAGGGGATGCCCACCTGACGGCCCAGCAGGATGTGCTCGCGCGTCTGCGGCATCGGGCCGTCAGCGGCGTTCACAACCAGGATCGCGCCGTCCATCTGCGCAGCACCCGTGATCATGTTCTTCACATAGTCAGCGTGGCCGGGGCAGTCGACGTGTGCGTAGTGACGCGTCTCGGTCTCGTATTCAACGTGCGCGGTCGAGATCGTGATCCCGCGCGCCTTCTCTTCCGGCGCGCCATCGATCTGGTCATACGCGCGGAATTCGCCGAAATACTTCGTGATCGCAGCCGTCAGCGTCGTCTTGCCGTGGTCAACGTGACCAATCGTGCCGATGTTAACGTGCGGTTTGTTACGTTCAAACTTTGCCTTGCCCATC
>LXYH01000050.1 GCA_001650895.1 Rhodobacteraceae bacterium EhC02 | reverse complement strand
ACGCGGCCCAGTTCGCGGACGGATCCCACCAGCGCGTCGATTTCCATCGGGCGTCCGGCGTCGAGATCCTGCAGCATCGAGGTGCGATGCGCGCCCACATCCGCCCCGCCCTGGATGCGGCGATCCACGTCGATGGGGAATTTCACGCCCAGCTTTTCGGCGATCTGCTGCGCCTCCAGCATCATGTTGCGGGCCACGTCGCGGGTGCCGGGGTCGGTGCACAGCACGTCCAGCGTGGCATGGGTCAGCGCGGAAATCGGGTTGAAGGACAGGTTGCCCCAGAGCTTGACCCAGATCTCGTCGCGGATCTTGGGACGCACGGGCGCCTTGAGGCCTGCCTTCGACAGGGCCTCGGACAGGCGCGTGGCGCGCTCGGACTTCGACCCGTCAGGTTCGCCCAGCGAGAAGCGGTTGCCCTCGATATGCTTGACGACGCCGGGTTCGATCACCTCGGCCGCCGGATAGACCACGCAGCCCAGGACGCGGTCGGGGCCAAAGCCGTTCCATTGCGCGTCGCCCGGATCGACCGAGGCCAGCCGTGTGCCCTCCAGCGGGCCGCCGATCTTGTGGAAATACCACCATGGCACGCCGTTCACGCCCGATACGATGGTCGTGTCCGGCCCGATCAGGGGCTGCATCCGGTCCACCACGGGCGGCACCGAATGCGCCTTGAGGGTGACGATGACATAGTCCTGATGCCCCAGCGCCGCCGGGTCGTCCGAGGCATTCACCGGATAGGTCCTGGTCTCGCCCTCCTCGATCAGGGTCAGGCCCCTGGCCTGCATGGCCGCCAGATGCGGGCCGCGCGCGACCAGGCTGACATCGGCGCCGGCCTCGGCCAGTTTCGCGCCCATGTAGCCGCCGATGGCGCCCGCGCCGAAAATGCAGATCTTCATGACGTTTCCACCAGCCCCAGTTTCTCGGCCAGGCCGATGCGTTGCAGCTTGCCGGTCGCGCCCTTGGGGATCTCGTTCAGGATCAGGACCTTGCGCGGCACCTTGAAGGCGGCCAGCCGTTCGCTTGCGAAATCGCGGATGTCGCGCTCGGTGGCCTGCATCCCTTCCTTCAGCACGACGGCGGCGCCGACCTCTTCGCCCAGCTTGTCATGCGGTATGGCGAAGGTCACGACCTGCGCCACCGCGGGATGCGCCGACAGCACGCCATCCACCTCCAGCGGGCTGATCTTCTCGCCGCCGCGGTTGATGATCTCCTTCAGGCGCCCGGTCAGGGTCAGATAGCCTTCGGCGTCGAACTCGCCCTGGTCGCCGGTGCGGAACCAGCGCTTGCCCTCGGCCTCGAAGAAGTTCTTGGCGTTGGCCTCGGGGTTGCCCTCGTAGCCGGGGGTCACGTTGGGGCCCGAGATGACGATCTCGCCCACGCCTTCGACCAGCCGGTTCTCGACCTCATGGGCGACGCGCACCAGCGGCCCGGCCGCGACGCCGACCGATCCGGGCTTCTGCTTGCCGGGGGCCAGCGGGTTCGAGGCCATCTGATGCGCGGCCTCGGTCATGCCGTAGCCTTCGATCACCGGGGCCTTGAAGGTCTCGGCCAGCGCCTCCATCACCGGGCCGGGCAATGAGGCAGAGGAGGAGCGCAGGAAGCGCAGCGGCACATTCGCGATCGTTTCGGCATTGCGGCCGGCGCGGGCCAGGATAGCCTGGTGCATGGTCGGCACGGCGGTGTACCAGCTCGGCCGCGCCTCTTCCATCCAGCCGAAGAACTTGAGCGCGTCGAAGCCCGGCGCGCACCAGACCGACCCGCCCGCGGCGAGGCTGGACGAGACGGCGGCGATCAGCCCGTGGATATGAAAGAGCGGCATCACGTTCATGCAGCGATCCGCCGGCGTCAGCGCCAGCGAGGCGCCGATATGGCGGGCCGAGGCCGCGACATTCGATTGCAGCAGGGGCACGATCTTGGGGCGCGAGGTCGTCCCCGAGGTGTGCAGGATCAGCGCCACGTCATCGGCGCCGGGCGTGGCCGTGTCGGCGGTGCCGGCGGATGTCTCGGCCCGCAGCGTGAAGCACCCCGCGGGCTGGGTCGCGTCCACGGACAGCCGGATGATCGCCAGACCCTGCGCCGTGGCGGCGGCATGGGCGGCGCCGGCCTCGCCCTCGGCCAGGATGATCGCCTTGGCCTTGAGATCCTCGAGGTAGAAGGCGAATTCGTCCTGCCGGTAGGCCGGGTTCAGCGGGCAGGTGGTGGCGGATTGCGCCACCGTCACGAAGGCCGCCGCCATCTCGGGACCGTTCGGCAGCACGATCGCCACCCGGTCACCACGCCCAACACCCGCACCGTGCAGGG
>LXYH01000049.1 GCA_001650895.1 Rhodobacteraceae bacterium EhC02 | reverse complement strand
TTCTCGATGGAAAACCCGGGTCAGTTCTCGGTGGAAATCAACAGCACATGACCGTTTGCCAGAAGCACAGCGCGAGAGGGTGGGACAGGTCGCCAGAGAGGTGCAGGCGACGGATGCCAACGATGTGATCGCCCCGCCGTCAAGGGTTAGTCAGCATGTCGTGTTGAGGCCGCGGGCTGTTGGCGTACGGCTGGCGAGGCTATAATCTGCGTCGCATTCCACTTGCCGGCCACCCGCAATGATTGAAATTACTCACGCCGAGAGGTCCCCATGCACGCTTGGTTCAGATATCTGCACCTCATCCTCTTCATATCGCTGTCGCCCAAGGCTTTCGCGCAGAATTACGAGGATATCGTATGGGACCGGCACATCGAAGAGCACGGCTATTCCTGGCAGTTGCCTGCAGATTGGTACATTGACGAGGACAAGCGTTTCGTTGCCGTGATGTGGGCCGCTGACGATACTGCCTATTGCTCCCTCAAGCGCACTGCGGACTGGGCCTTCAACATCCTCACGCCGAAAACCTATGTCACTCAGATGGTCGAGAACCCTGCGCAGATAAAAGACATGCTGGCCATCCAATACCCACAGGGTGATGGCAACCTGGTCCGTCTTTCCGCGTTCCCAGTCGGAAACCTCGAGGGGCTCATGTTCCTGACGAGCGGGACAATGGATAGCCAACCCATGATGCATGCTGGCTTCCAGACCATCTTCGGCGGTGCTGTCTTCACCCTGTCATGCTTCACATTGCAGGAGAACTTTGGATACTATTTCCCCATCTTCACTCAGATTGCGGACAAACTGCACTTTCAGAGTTGATGATGCATCCATTGCGGTGACGGCGCAGCACCTGTGCCTATGGATGACGCCGATGGCGCGCGATCACAAGGATGGCGCGCCTACTTTGGCGAATGCGCCATAAGATCTTTCAGGATTTCCCGGACACTGGCATACTGCTGTCTTGAGCCTGCAGCAAAGGTGCCCAATTCCAAAAAAACTGAGGTATTTATGACCGAACTGATGCTTGGCATGACGAGTAACTTCTTTGTCCGCTTCATTTTCGTTCTTTTCCTTTTCGTAATCGGCCTTGCCGTCTCTTCGGCGATCGACCGCGAGCCTAAAGCGATGGGCCGCTTCGTCTATGGTCTGATTGTGGTATTCACTGCGGCTATCTGGAATGGTGCGCTAGGCCTCTGGGCGGCCGTTTCCGCGACCAACGTCGACACAGCTAGCTGGGTGTACCTTGCAGTTATGGCCGCGGCTGGACTTTTCCTAGCTTTCGCGTCACGACGCCGCTCGGTAGATGTATACGGAAACGCTGGGAACGCCTACATGGCCGCCATCCCGCTAGTAAACCTTGTCCTGATCTTCAAGGGCTCCGAGAACAAGCGGACCGCAGCGCGTCCGATCTGGGTTTCGCTCTTTCGCACCGTCGCGTTCATCTCGCTTGCTGTGGTAGCCATGTTGCCGGGTGTGGTTCTTCAGATCATGGGCAAAGAGGGAAATATCCAACCCAACATTGCAGACCTCGCACCTGCTCGAGCAGTCAAGATTACGGCGATGATCAACGACGCGGCGGCGCCCGCCGTCATCGACAAGAACACCGTGCTGATGGGCGCAAAAAGCGAAGACATGACGCTGGTGCTGCAGTATCAGCTGTTTGGCGATGTTTTCGACAACGTTTCGCCCGAGACCTTCCAGTTTGCGATGAATAGCACGCTCACCAATGCAGCATGCACCGACCCGATCTACCGCCATCTAATCAAGGTAGGAGGTGCCGTCCGCTTCCAGTACGACATCCTGAAGAAAGGTGGGATGGAAAAGGCGGCGGTGACGGTTTCGTCGTGCTGAGCTGAGCGCCTAAAAGAGCGATCTTAAAATCTCCTGCGACGCGCGTTTCTCTCGCACTGCAGGCAACCATAAGGAGGTAATTTGGGTGGATACAAGCGACGGCTTCATCGCCATGCCCCCTATTTACTGAGCAATACGCGCGCAGGAGTGCCTTTAGGGCACCCATACCGATTTCGACGCTCACCACGGCCACCAGCAACGGTTCAACTGCACTCCTAATAGCCTGAATTGACACACACACACGCGGGCACGACGCTGCGCCTCGGATATGTCGGCGGCAGTCATTCGGCCCGTAGAAATATCACGGTTTTCAGCAGCGCCATCCGCGCCAGTCGCAGCTGCAATGTTGAACCACATGTACGCGCAGACATAGTCCTGTGGAAGGCCTTGGCCTTCGCCATACATTAGACCGAGGTTGTATAGTGCGGCGGTGTGCCCTTGGTCTGCGGACATCCTCTCCAGACCAAAGCAGCCAGGGAAGAAAGGGGGGAGGGTCTAAGATTACATATGACGCCTGAAATCAAACCTACAAATAGAGCCAGCACGCTACACCCCTATCATAGCACTCGACGGGGCCCGCAACGTGCTGACAGCCTTCCAGATTCGTTGCCCAAACCAGCAACCATGCTTCGCAACAATATATATTATTATTACTAAACAAGTTCTTAGATGAGATGCAGGAGTAGCTTGACTGCTGAACCCATTCATGGTTACGTAACTACTACAAATAGTTATGGAGATAGTTATGTCACCGCTCAATAATGCCGAAAAACAAGCGCGCCACAGGAAAAAGGAAGAACTGCAAAGATTTGCGGAACAGTGCTTCAGGGAGGCTCAGTTGGGAGCCTTTCAACATGGCGCAAAAGCCCCCGCTATGCTCGCGCAGATCAAACATATGGCCGATCTGCCTTCGGGATGGACCGACGAGGACTACACCCAAGCCTTGGAGCGCATCCAACAGCTCCGAATGGACCTCATTGATCCAGGTAACGACCTCGACAACGATGTCCACGACGCTCGTGGTTCATTTGAAGAATGGGGAAAAGCGCCCGACAAGGGAAAGCATAGAAAAGAAACACAAAAGGCCATTGAAGACACCCGAAACCTAGCATCGCACTTGATTTCTGCAGTGGAGCTCACCGCCTTGAGCAACGGAGAGCGCGCCGCGGCTTTACTTGAAGCATTGCGCCATGTTGGAAGGTCCTTAGCCAACGAGCGCCCACTACGGCGATCTGATGCCAATACGGTTTGCCTTGCAACCTTACCCGCGCAATACAAACGTCCAGATTGGTTTGCCGAGTCATTTGCAAAATACATCGCCTTCAGAGTTGGTACCGAAGAAGGCAAGAATGACTTAGGACAAAAGTTGCTGAACTACGATTTCGGTATGTAGTCCATGCATAGTGATTTACTTGATCTAAGAGACTTGAGCTTGATCGATCAATTCGAAAGAGAGCTCAAGGTAACATACCGTGAGGAAAGATACAAAGTTCGCGACAATGGCGCGATCTACCGCTTCAACGAGCCTCGCAAAAGAGCTCGCCCATTAGATAAACAGTGGACTTTTGGGCGGCAGAGGCCTTCCACAGGGTACATGCTTCTGGCCGGTATCCCCGTGCACCGCATAGTTTGCAGCGCCTTCAATGGTGCCCCTCCGACAGATCAACATGTGGTTGACCACATCGATACAAACCGCGCAAACAATCGACCTGAAAATCTTAGATGGGTCACAAGACTCGAGAATGTGCTTCTGAATCCAATATCTGCACGCCGAATTGAGCTTGTGTATGGCTCAATTGAAGCGTTCTTTGAGGATCCCAAAGGCGTTCAGAAACACACAGATTTCCCGGATGTTTCCTGGATGCGCACTGTAACCAAAGAGGAAGCCGACAAGACAAAGGCTAGTTTACTTGAATGGGCTCACAGTGGAACGGTGCCTAGAGGTGGAGTCCTTGGAGAATGGCTTTACGGCACACCCAACAAAATCGAGCTTGAGCAAGCTCAGGAGGAATACGAATCACTCACTCCGTCCGCTGTTCAAGTGCACTGGAAGGTGCCATCTGAATTTCCCGCATGCCCTTCCCGCGTCACAGAAGACGCAATGGAAATTTATGCATCTTCTTTAAAATTTGGAAACGTTTTTGTGAGAAACGAACTCTACAATGGGCTGGTTGTTCAGCACTCGCTTGGCGATAATGAACTTGTTGTACTTTCGCACACCCCATCAGGTTTGAAGGACTGGGCGATAGCCCAAATCTCTACCAAAGATGAATTATTCTATCACAAGAATGCAGGAACTTTCTTTACCCTTCAGGGTGCGCTCAAGGAATTTTGCAAGCTTGCAGGCGAAGATTTTGCTGAGTCGATAGATGATGTCTGCTAAAAAGTTTCTTCGAGCTGAAACGAAAATTATTGCGCGAAAGATAATAGATGATTTGAAGATTCTTAATTCCCGGTTGGGGCAGTGGGCTTACTTTAGTTGGCTGAACCTGAAACCTTACGAAAACAAGCGGCACTACATCGGCAATCTGGAGTCTGGTATTTTGATGCGCTCAACTGTCAGGCGGGTCCTACCATGCCCGATTTCGCTATGAGGGTCGGCAAGCGCGAAGTGCATGCGGACTCAGTGCCCCATAGGGGGTTGTAATTTAAGACCCCCTGTCAGGCGGGGGAGGGTCGAAGATTACATATGACGCCCGAAATCGCGCCTACAATCTGACTTCTCCCACAGCGCCCGAACCCAGGAGGCAGAAGAATGCCCAAAGCCAAACCACCCGTTAAAATCAGCCTAACCGAAGCTCTTGACCGCTTGCCGGGTGAAACCCGCAAAAGGGTTGCTCAGAAGGCGCAGGACATGAAAGCTGCCATCCCCGCCCCTTCTATGAACCTGTCCCTAAAGGATGGCACACTGGTAATTAGTTTCGACTGTGACAGCACCGAAATCGCCAAGCTGTTGCAGATGGCCGATATCGGCACCACAGACGAGGATTTCCACGCTGGGCTGGTTGGGCAAATCGCCAGCCTTGGCGCACAGGGGCAGAAGGTCAGCAATGCCAACTCTAACTTCGTCTTGTCGGTCGTGCGTGCGGTCAAACCACGCGACGAACTAGAAGCGATGCTGGCGACACAGATGGGGGCAATCCATGCCGCAACCATGATGCTGGCAAGACGCCTGAACCATGTGGAAACAATACCGCAGCAGGACGCAGCGGAGCGCGCACTGAACAAGCTAGCCCGGACTTACACCACACAGATGGACGCCTTGAAGCGGTATCGCACAGGCGGGCAACAAAAAGTCACGGTAGAACACGTGACGGTCAACGCGGGCGGTCAGGCGATTGTGGGGGCGGTGTCGAGCGGGGGG
>LXYH01000048.1 GCA_001650895.1 Rhodobacteraceae bacterium EhC02 | reverse complement strand
GCGCTCAAACTACAAGCGCAACCCGCCCAACTTATCCCCAAATTTCTTCCCGGATCTCCCTCCGAAGCACCGCTCCGTCGTTCCGTCCGGTCCCCAGCGCCGCGTCTCTGCGTCGCCGTGAGGGGCTATTTAGTGATAACCGATTCCGGCCGCAAGAGGAAAATCGACGAATTTCAAAAATCAGATGAGAAAAGCTTCGGACTGCCTGTTGCGGCAGCGCAAAGCCCCTTTTTCCAAAGGGCTTCGCGTATCCGGAAGATTTTGCGCGCCGCCCCTCACCTTATAGGGAGACCCGCCTCCCCTGCCCTGTCACCGTGCTGATGCATGCCCCGAAGCGACTCGCGCGGGGCGTGCACAGGGTTCGTGCAGTGTTACGGGAATCGTGGGCACGACTCGCGCCGCATATGGAAGAGGCCAGCCGCAACATTTCGGCCTGTCCGTGCGGTCAGAAAGGCTCGGGTCAGGCTTGTCACAGACCCAAAACGCCTCTTTCGGCGGGTTACCGCGGGTTTGCGCATATAAAGTAGGCAGCGACCCGCCCTTTGCTTTCGAATCGATCAGAATTGCCTGCAATCCCGCTTGCTTTGGATTATGCCCGACACATATAAGCCCGGCGAACGTGCGCCGGCTTGCGGCGCCGTAAACCTTCAGGTTTGAAAAGAAAATGTCTGACTTCGGTCGTTCGTCCACCACCCTCACACGTCGGCATCTCCTTGCGGCTACGGCCGCACTGGCATGCACCTATCCCCTGCGCCTGACAGCACAGGACACGGCCGCATCGGCACAGCCCGTGCCGCAGCCCTTTTCCTTCGACATACTGTCCGACGAGATGCGCGCCCTCGCGCAGGGGCCATATCAGCCCGCCGAACCTGTTGGCGGCTTTCTGGCGGAACTCGACTATGACGATTACCGCCTTGTGCGGTTCCGCCCCGACCGGATGCGCTGGTCCAGCGAGACCAGCACGCTTGCGCTTGCCGCCTTCCCGATGGGCTGGCTCTTCAAGGAACCGGTGATCCTTTACGAGGTGGCCGATGGCAACGCGACCGAGATGCGCTTTACCACCGAGGATTTCGAATACCTCAACGATCTGGGCACGCGCATTCCGCCCTTGACCGATATGCCCGGCGTTGCGGGCTTTCGGCTGCACCATCCGCTGAACCGCCCGGATTTCATGGATGAACTGGTGGCCTTCGTCGGCGCCAGCTATTTCCGTGCGCTGGGGCGTGGGTCGGCTTACGGACTGTCGGCGCGCGGGCTGGCCCTGAACACCGCCACCGCCGCGGGCGAGGAATTCCCCCGCTTTTCACGCTTCTACATGGAGCGCGGAACCGGTGCCGGAGCGATCACAGTCTATGCGGCGCTGCAAAGCCCAAGCGTGACCGGCGCCTACCGCTTCGTGTTCTTTCCCGGCGCAACCACCACGATCGAGGTCACCGCGCGGCTTTTCTTCCGTGAAGATGTCGAGGAGCTGGGCATCGCGCCGCTGACCTCGATGTATCTCTACTCGGAAAAGAACCACACGCAGTTCGACGATTTCCGCCCCAAGGTGCATGACAGTGACGGGCTGCGGATCCTGCGGGCCGATGGCGAGGTGATCTGGCGTCCGCTGAACAACCCGCCGCGCCTGTCGGGCAGCTATTTCCCCGAGACCGCGCCCCGCAAGTTCGGCCTGCATCAGCGCGAACGCGATTTCGAACAGTTCCAGGACATCGAGGCGAATTACCACCGCCGCCCCTCGCTGGACATCGAACCGATCGGTGACTGGGGCAACGGTTATGTGCGACTTGTCGAAATCCCCTCGGACCTGGAGGCGAATGACAACATCGTGGCCTATTGGGTGCCCGAGGCGCCCGCTAGGGCCGGAGACGCGCGCGAATTCGCCTACCGGATGCATTGGGGCGACCTGCCGCTTGATCCTGCGGACCCGATCGCCCATGTCGAGGTGACACGCGCTGGCCATGGCGGAGTCGCCGGGGTCGAGGTGCAGGACGGGCTGCGCAAATTCGTGGTCGACTTCCGGGGCGGCTTCCTGGATCGGCTGGGCCCCGAGGCCGAAATCGCCCCGATCGTGTCGGTCTCTAACGCCGAAGTGATCAGCAGTGTGTTGCAAAGGGTGCCGCAAACAGGTGTCTGGCGTCTGTTCCTGGACCTCAGCGCCGAAGATGACGCGGTCGTGGAAATGTCCGCCCACCTGGCGGGCTATGGGCGCAAACTGACGGAAAACTGGCTTTATCAGTGGATCAATGCAAGATGAATGACCTTTCCGGCATATTCCTGACAGATCCCGAGGCCGAGGCGCGCGCCCCCCTCGCGCCGCCCGATGCACCCATGGCGATGCCGACCCAGATCCTGGAACAGCAACCGCGCCGCATCCTGCCCATGCTGCTGGCGCCCTTTCGCCCGGCCCGGCGCCCCTCACGTGAGGCTTGAGCCATGGATGCACCCTCCGACTGGCGGGTGGGTCTGATCAGGCTTGTCCTGCTGAGCGCCAGCATCCTGATCGGTTGCGGCGGCTTCGTGCTGTTCCTGCGCTACGGTGCCGCCGACGGCCTTGACGTGATGGATGTGCTGCGGGCCGCGCTGATCCTTGTGTCGACCTTCTGGCTGGCCTGGGGCGCGGTGCAGGCCTTTGCCGGGCTGACCACGCGCCCGCGGCAGCCTGCGCGCCACGATGGACCGCTGACATCGCGCTGCGTGATCCTTGTCCCTGTCTATAACGAGGATCCCGCCGCCACCTTCCCGCGCATCGCGGCGATGGAAGCGTCGCTGCAGCGCACGGGCATGGCCGCGCATTTCCATTTCGCGATCCTGTCCGACACCCGCGACGACGCCACGGCCGAGGCAGAGCGCAAGGGCCTGCATCGCCTGCTGGCGCTGACCGGGGCCGAGGGACGCATCTTCTATCGCCGGCGCGAGAACAACCGCGGACGCAAGGCCGGAAACATCGAGGATTTCATCACCCGCTCCGGCGGCGCCTATGACCTGGCCATCATCCTGGATGCCGACAGCCTGATGGAGGGCGATACCCTGGTCGAGATGGTCCGCAGGATGGAAGCAGCCCCCGAACTGGGACTGCTGCAAACACTGCCGCAGATCGTGAACGCGCGCTCGCGCTTTGGCCGGATCCAGCAATTCGCGGCCGCCTTCTATTCGCCGATCTTCTGCCGTGGGCTTGCGATGATGCAGGGGCGCACCGGTCCCTTCTGGGGGCATAACGCCATCGTGCGGGTGCGCGCCTTCGCGGAAAGCTGCGGCTTGCCGGAACTGTCGGGCCCGCCCCCCTTTGGTGGCCATATCCTCAGCCATGACTATGTCGAGGCCGCATTGCTGGCCCGCGCAGGCTGGCAGGTTCGGGTCGATGACGATCTGACCGGCAGCTACGAGGAAGGCCCCGAGAACATGGTCCTGCACGCCAAGCGTGATCGGCGCTGGTGCCAGGGCAACCTGCAACACGCACGCCTTCTGACAGCGCCGGGCCTGAAACCCTGGAGCCGCTTCGTCTTCGTGCAGGGTATCCTGGCCTATCTGTCGCCGGTGATCTGGCTGGCTTTCCTGCTCTGTTCGATCGCCGCGCCCCTGTTCGTGCCGCCGATCAACTATTTCCCCATCGAAGGCTGGCGCTGGCCGGTGATTCCGGTCTCGCAGACATCGCAGGCGGTGGCGCTGGCGATCTGCATCGTGGGCCTTCTGTTCCTGCCCAAGTTGCTGATCCTGATCGACGCAGGCCTTCGGCGCCGGGCGGCGGGCTTTGGCGGCGCGCTGGCCGCGGCGCGGTCCGTGGGCGCCGAGCTGGCCTTTTCGGCCCTGTCAGCCCCGGTTTTCCTGATGTTCAACACCCGATCGGTGATGCAGGTCGTGGCCGGTGTCGACGGCGGCTGGCCCGCGCAGGCGCGCGGCGACGGTCGCATGACCCTGACCGAGGCATGGCAGGCCAGCAGCTGGATCGTGATCAGCGGCCTTCTGGGGGGCGCGCTGGCCTTCGTGCTCTCGCCCGCGCTGCTGCCCTGGCTGGCGCCTGTGATCGTGCCGATGATGGCCGCACCGGTGATCATTGCCTGGTCCTCGGCCCCGGCGCGCGCCACGCTCTACCAGACGCCGGCCGAGGCGCGGGTCCCCGATGTGCTGGAACTTGACGCGGCCTTCCGCAATGCCTGGGCCACGCCGCTGCCCGGAAGCCGCATCGCCGCGGGCTGATCGCTGCGGGCCACGCACGGATTGCACTTGCAACCCCGCCCGATCGCGCAGCACTCTGCCCACCGATCCCACACCACCGAAAGGACTCAGAAGATGGACAAGGCAACCCATGACAAGGGCATGAAGATCCGCCGCGCAACCCTGGGCGATGCCTATGTGGACCGTGCCGTGGCCAATATGGACGACTTCACCCGCGAATTGCAGGAACTTGTCACCACCTATTGCTGGGGCGAGATCTGGGGCCGCGACGGTCTGGACCGCAAGACACGCTCCACCATCAACCTTGCGATGCTGGCCGCCCTGAACCGGCCGCACGAGTTGGGCGCGCATGTGCGCGGCGCCATCAACAACGGGCTCTCACCGGACGAGATCAAGGAAGTGCTGCTGCAGGTGGGTATCTATTGCGGCGTGCCCGCGATGATCGACAGCTTCCGCGTGGCGCGCGGCGTGCTGGACGACATGCGCGCCGAAGGCACGCTGGTCCCGGCCACCAAGGACTAGCCCTCGATCGGCGCGCGCAGCGCCTCGCCCTGCGCACGGTTCGAATTGACCGCCATGTCCACGCGCCAGGCCTCCAGCGTGGCCTCGGGGGCGGGGCGCATCAACGCAGCCGCCCCGTGCCCCGCCTCGCCCAGCCAGAGCGGCCAATCGGCGGGATCAAGGATCAGCGGCATGCGGTCATGCAGCGCCGCGATATCGCTGTTGGCGGCAGTGGTCACGATGGCACAGGTGGTGATGCGCGCCTCGTCCGGTCCCCAGTCCTGCCAGACCCCCGCCATGACCATCGGTTCCCGGTCTCGCCGCCGGATATACCAGGGCAGCCGTGCATCATCCGCCCCCTTGGTCCATTCGTAGAACCCGTCCGCCGGGATCAGGCAGCGCCTTGCGCGGGCCGCCGCGCGAAAGGCGGGTTTCTCGGCCAGCGTCTCGGCGCGTGCGTTGATCAGCAGCGGGCCATCCGTGGGGCTTTTGTACCATTGCGGCACGAAACCCCAGCGCATCGCGGTCAGGCGTCGCCCCGCCTCGCCGGCCGTGACCACATGGATCGCCTGCGTCGGGCAGATATTGAAAGAGGGCAGCGGCGGCAGGTCATTGGCGGGCGTGGCCTGGAACAGCCGCGCCATCGCGTCATTGGGCAGGGTCAGGGCGAAACGTCCGCACATGGGCCCAGACTGCCCCAGCCCGGCGCATTAATCCAGCGCCCGGCATCGCGCCGCTCAAAAAGACCCGCGCTCAGCCCAGGCGCAGCGACAGCCGCAGATGCGCCAGCGCCAGAACCATCAGCGCCCCGGCCACCAGCCCGAGCGGCGCAAGCCCGATCCCGGCCAGCACCATCCCGCCGATGGCCGATCCCAGCGCCGCGCCCACATAGACCCCGGCCGCGTTCAGCGCCAGGATCACGGGGGCGGCATCCGGCGCAAGTCCGATCAGACGGGCCTGCTGCGCCGCCATGAAGGACCAGCCGAAGATCGACCACAGCAGCAACAGCCCCATCGCCAGCGCCCCCGACAGCAGCGTCGCGTGACCGCCCGCCAGTGGCAGCGCGGAAAAGCCCGGCAGCACGATCAGTTGCGCCAGACACAGAAAGGTCAGCGTGCGCGCGGGCCCGATCCGGTCGCTCAGCGCGCCGCCCATCATGTTGCCCAGAACCGCGCCGATCCCGCAGACCAGCAGCGCCAGCGTGATGCCGTCGCGGCCCCAGCCCAGGTTCTGCGACAGAAGCGGCGCGAGGAAGGTGTTCACCACGTAGCCCGCCGTCAGGAAGCTGGCCGTGAAGCCCGCCGCCAGCATCAGCCGGGCGTTGCGCATCATGCGCGTCAGGTCATGCAGCGTGACAGGCTGAAAGGACAGACCGCGCGGCACGATCGTCCAGATCAGCCAGAGGCAGGGCAGCAGCACGACCAGCACCACGGCGAAGGCCGCGCGCCAACCGAAGGTGTACGCGATGAAACTGCCCAGAGGCAGCCCAAGGACCTGGCTCATCGTCATGCCGAAAAATACCGCCGCCAGCGCCTTGGCCCGGTTTCCCGGCGCGCTCAGACCTGCCGCCACAGCGGCTGCGACCGGCGTGAAGATGCCGGCGCCTGCAGCAGCCAGGATGCGGCTTGCATGAAGCGCGGCTTCGGTCGGCACCAGCACGGGCAGCAGGCAGGCCAGCCCGAACAGGGACAGCCCCGCCGCCAGCACCCGGCGCCGCCCGATCCCCCCGGTCACCGAGACAAGCACAGGCGACAGGACCGCATAGGCCACCGCATAGGTGGTCAGCACGGCGCCCGCGCGCGCGGTCGGCAGGCCCAGGTCCGCGGCCAGCGGCTCCAGCAGGCCGATGATCATGAAGGCGCCCATGCCGATCACGAAATTCGACATGGACAGGACTGCGATCAGCAGACGGTTGGACCGCTGGTCCACCGCCTGCCTTGCCTGATCTGTCGGGGTTGCCTGATGCATGTCCCCTCATGCCACAGCCGCACCGCCGCCGCATCCGCAAATGACACCCCGAAGGGCGCGCATCATTTCATCGTGATGCGCCCATCGGTAAAGGGCTGGTAGGGCGCGTTCGCGGCCATGTAGGCCGCCAGCACATCGGCCAGATCGGGGCCGAAATCATAGGCATTCATGCCATCGGTCTTGAACATGGCATAACCGTCGCCACCCCCGCGCATGTAGTTGTTGGTCACCACGCCATAGGTCCGGGCGGGATCCAGCGGCACCCATGCGCCACCCTCCATCACCTCGGCGCTGACCACGCGTGCGCCCGCGTCGGCGGCCGCATCGAAGACATAGCGCATCCCGGCCACCTGCGGAAAACGCCCTGCCCCCTCGTCGATCTGGCTCAGCCCGTTCTCCAGCGCGGCCAGAACCGTGGCTCCTGTCGCCTGAAAGGTGGACAGGGTGTTCTGGAAGGGCAACACGCCCAGCACATCGCCCATGGTGACCTGACCCGCCGCGATGCCGGCACGCAGACCGCCGCCATTCTGGATCGCGATGCTGATGCCCTGATCCTTCACCCGGTCCAGCATGGCATCTGCCACAAGGTTGCCCATGGCGCATTCGCGGATCCGGCAGCTTTCGCGCGCGCCGTCGATATCCGCCGCCGCCTCGGCCACCACGCGGGCCTTGAGTTCTGCGATGGGACCGGCCAGTTCGGCCACCCGCGCCGCGATCGCGGGATCGGGCGTCACGCTGGCATCCAGCAGGATCGTGTCGCCGCTGGCCGCCGTCACCTGGCCCGCCGCGTCGAACTCAAGCACCAGGTGGCCCAGGTATTTGGAATAGGCAAAGGCCTGCACCACGGGCACGCCGCCTACCATCTGCGGATAGGGCAGCGCCCCCTCTTCGGTATTGCTCATCAACGTGTGGGAATGTCCGCCCACGATGGCATCCAGCCCCGGCACGCTTGCCGCAAGGTCCAGATCACGCGGCAGGCCGACATGGGTCAGGGCGATGATCTTGTCGACGCCCTGCGCCTCAAGTGCGGCCACATCGGCGCGCAACGCCTCGGCCTCATCGGCAAACACCACATCGTCGCCGGGGCTTGATGTTTCCACCGTATCGGTCGCCAGCGCCGAGACGATGCCGATCCGCGCCCCCCCGACGTCGAGGATCACGTGATCGGCCACACGCCCGGCCAGAAGGTTGGACCGGCTGAAATCGATATTGCCCGAAATCACCGGAAAGCCGACCTTGTCCAGAAACGCCGCCAGCCCTGCGGGGCCATCGTCGAATTCATGATTGCCCACCGCCATGGCGTCGAAGCCGATGGCCTTCATGAACTCGGCCTCGACCGCGCCCTTGTAGGTCGTGTACATCAGGCTGCCCTGGAACTGGTCGCCCGCGTCCAGAAGGATCACGTTCTGCCCCTCGGCCTCCAGCGCCGCGCGCAACTCCGCCACCTTGGTGGCCAGACGCGCCACACCGCCAAAGCATTTCCCTTCGGTCTCATCTTCGGCGCTGCAGGTCGAATCGAAGCGGTTGATCGGCTCGATCCGGCTGTGCAGGTCGTTCACATGCAGGATGTGCAGCGTGTAATCGGCCTGTGCGACGCTTGCAGACAGAACAAGCGCGGCCAGGCCGGCAATGGGGCGCGTGAACATGGGCGGGGTCTCCCTCTGGGTGTGTGATGCCGGATGGTGGCCCGCCTTCCCCCACCTGTCAAAGCCGATCTGCCGTGACGCGGCGGGAAGATGCTTGACCGCAGCCGGGCTGCGCGTCATGTGAGCAGCCATGCTGATCTACAAGATATTCCGCGCGGACGAATGGGCCGCATTGCAGGCGCAGGGCGAAACCCTGGGCGCCCCCATCGACATCGCCGATGGCTATGTCCATTTCTCGACCGCCGCGCAGGCGCAGGAAACCGCCGCCAAGCATTTCGCGGGCGAGGACGGGCTGACCCTGCTGGCGCTGGACGCCGACAGCCTGGGCGAGGCCCTGACATGGGAGCCGTCGCGCGGTGGCGCACTGTTCCCGCATCTCTACCGGACGCTGCGACTGTCGGACATCCTGTGGCACAAACCGCTGCCGCTGGTGGATGGCACCCACCACTTTCCGCCGGAGATGTCATGAGCCTGCTGGAATCCATCAGCCTTGCCGCCCTGCGCCGCATCGATCCCGAAACCGCGCATGGTCTTGCGATCCGCGCCCTGAAAACCGGCCTGGCTCCGCTGCCCGGCCCCGTCACCTCGGATCGGCTCAGGACCACGCTGGCCGGGCTTGACCTGCCCAACCCCGTGGGTCTTGCCGCCGGGTTCGACAAGAACGCGGATGTTCTGGGCCCGCTCAGCCGCGCGGGTTTCGGCTTTGTCGAGGTGGGCGCCACCACGCCGCGCCCCCAGCCCGGCAACCCGCGCCCGCGCCTCTTCCGCCTGACCGAGGATCGCGCCGCCATCAACCGCTTCGGCTTCAACAACCAGGGGATGGAGGCGATGGCCGAAAAACTGGCCCAGCGCCCCAAGGATGCGGTGATCGGGCTGAACCTTGGCGCCAACAAGGACAGCGCCGACCGGGCCGAGGATTTCGCCCGCGTTCTGGCCCATTGCGGGCGCCACCTTGATTTCGCCACCGTCAACGTCTCCTCGCCCAACACCGAGAAACTGCGCGACCTGCAGGGGGCCGCCGCGCTGAGCGCGCTCCTGGCCGGGGTGATGGAGGCGCGCGCCTGGTTGGCGCGTCCGATCCCGGTGTTCCTCAAGATCGCGCCCGACCTGACCGCCGCCGAACTGTCCGAAATCGCCGATGTGGCCCGCAACGCGGGGGTTGATGCGATCATCGCCACCAACACCACGCTGGACCGCGACGGGTTGCACAGCACGCATCGCGGCGAAAAGGGCGGGCTGTCCGGTGCACCGCTGTTCGAGAAATCGACCCGCGTTCTGGCGCAGCTGTCGCAGCTGACCGAGGGGTGTATCCCGCTGATCGGCGTGGGCGGCATCGGCTCGCCCGAACAGGCCTATCAGAAGATCCGGGCCGGGGCCTCGGCGGTGCAGCTTTACACGGCGCTGGTCTATCAGGGCCTGTCGCTGGTGCCGCAGATCGCGCAGGGGCTTGACGCGCTTCTGGCGCGGGACGGGTTTGCAACTGTCGCCGATGCGGTGGGTACAGGCCGCGCCGACTGGCTGTGACCGGACAGGCGGGGTGAATGGCCGCAAGCGGCCATGCCTCCGGCGGGGATATTTGCGGCAAGAAGAAACAGCGCGCCTTTTCAGGGCCGGGCGGCGTCCGCCTCGAGCGCGGGATAGCGCAGGCCCAGCGTCAGCCCGCGCGCCAGGAACGAAATCAGCAGCGACAGCCATAGACCGTGATTGCCCATCAGCGGCAGCAGGACAATTACCGAGACGGCATAGATCGCGGCGCTGACCGCCATCATGTTGCGCATGTCGCGGGTGCGGGTGGCGCCGATGAAGATGCCGTCCAGCATCCACGGCGCCAGCCCCAGCAATGGGGCCGCGACCATCCAGGGCAGATAGGTTGCAGCGGCCGCGCGCACCGGTTCGGCGGTGGTCATGACCGCGATGATCGCGGTGCCTGCCAGCGCAAAGGCAATCGCCATGGCGATCACGCTGACACCTCCCCAGAAGCTGGCCAGCGCCGCGCTGCGCCTCAGCCTGCCCCGGTCGCGCGCGCCCAGCGCCTGGCCCACCAGTGCCTCGGCGGCGAAGGCGAAACCGTCCAGCGCATAGGCGGTGATATGCAGGAATTGCAGCAGCACCTGGTTCGCGGCCAGCACCACGTCGCCCTGCCCCGCCCCCAGGAACAGGAAGGACAGGAATATGGCCTGCAAGAGCAGTGACCGGATCAGGATATCCGTGTTTACGGCCATCATGCGCGCCAGGGCGGGCCGGTCGAAGACCCGCGCCCAGTCACGCCAGGCCGGCACCGCGAAGGCCGCGCGACAGAGCCACAGGCCCAGCGCCAGGCCGCTCCATTCCGCAAGGAATGTCGCGATCGCCACGCCCTCGACGCCCCAGCCAAGGCCCAGCACGAACCACAGGTCCAGCAGGATGTTCACCCCGTTCATCCAGACCTGCAGACCCAGCACCGCGCGCGTGCGTTCCAGCGCGATCAGCCAGCCGGTCAGCCCGTAAATGGCGATGGCGGCGGGGGCGCTGAAGACACGGATCTGCATGTAGTCGCGCGCCAGGCTTTCCACCTCGGCGCTGGCGGGGGCCAGCAGGAAGGCGCCCCGGAACAGCGGGATCTGCACCGCGATCACGGCAAGCCCGGCGGCCACCCCGATCATCAGGGCGCGCGTCAGCATGGCGGCCACCTCGCCCTGGTGGCCCGCGCCCTGCGCCTGGGCGGTCAGGCCCGTCGTGCCCATCCGCAGGAAGCCGAAGATCCAGTAGATCGCCGTCAGGATCACGGCCCCCAGACCCACGGCCCCGATCGGCGCGGCCAATCCCATCTGACCGACCACGGCGGTGTCCACCGCCCCCAGGATCGGGACCGTGGCATTGGACAGCACGATGGGCAGCGCGACATGCAGCACCCGGGCATGGGTGACGGTCCGGCCGGGATCCGGCCGCGCCGCGGCCTCAACCATCCAGTCTTGGCATCAGGAAATGCCCCGTGGCCTGGGCGAAGGCGCGGGCGCGATTGTCCTGCCAGGCCTCGACATGAACCGAGGCATAGCGGCGTCCCGAACGGTTGACCTTGGCGCGCGCATAGGCATCGCGCGGCAGGCCCGTGCGCAGGTAGTCAACGGTGAAATCGATGGTCTTGGGCAGTCGCGGCAGATTGCCCGCCACCAGGGTCTGCGTGTCGATGCGCCCCGTCTCGATCTCTTCCCAGAGGCTCGCCCAACTCAGGCCGATGATCGCCGTCACCTCGAGGAAGGCAGCCGTCACTCCGCCATGCAGCGCAGGCAACAGCGGGTTGCCGATCAGCTTGTCATCGAAGGGCAGCACGGCTGTCAGCTCGTCCCCGCGCCGGTCGAACTCGATGCCAAGATACTTGATATAGGGCACGCCATGCACCAGCGCATTCAATGCAGCGTCCCGGCGCTGCTTGACCACCTGCACCGGTTCGGGGCGGCCGCCGCGCGGCTTGACAAAGGATCCCTCGCTCATGCGCCGCCCTCCACGGTGAAGGTGCCCGTGGCGCTGGCCACGGGGCGGTCGCTGTCGTCATCCATGGCCGTGGCGCGCACGAAGGCGACGGACCGGGTGACATGATAGCATTCGGCCCTTGTCCTGATGCGCTGACCCGGCGTCGCCGCCCGCATGTAGTCGATGCGCAGGCCGATCGTGGCGGTTCCCCCCTTCGAGGCGGGATGGCAGACGACGGAAGCGCCGCAGCACGTATCCAGCAGCGCGGACACCGCACCGCCATGAATCACCCCCGTGTCGGGATCACCGATGAAACGCGCGTCGTAGGGCATGGACATCTCGGCCACGCCGTCACCCAGATGGTCGATCTGCATCGCCAGCGCGCGCGCATGCGGGATCGCCTCGGTGAATTGCCGCGCCATCTTGTCCTTGTCCATGGGTTCCGTTCCTTGCTTGTGCCGCGCACTATGTCCCGCATCGCCACATCAGCGCAAGAGCACCCGTTGCCCTTGCCGCGCGTCTCGCATAGCCTGCCGCCAAGGGAGCAGAACGATGTCCGAACCACGCCTGACGTTCAAGGAGATGTGCGCAAAGTATGACGTGACGCCACGCACCTTGCGCTATTACGAGTACATCGAGTTGTTGCAACCAGACCGCGAAGGGCGCACCCGGTTCTACGGGCCCCGCGAATGCGCGCGCATGACGCTGATCCTGCGCGGTCGCAAGTTCGGCTATGCGCTGGAAGATATCCGCCAGTGGCTGCTGATCTACGAAAAGGAAGGCACGCGCGCGCAGATGGAAGCCTGGGTCAAGATGGCTGACCGTCAGCTTGTGGAACTGGCCGAACAGCGCGCCCAGCTGGACCAGGCGATGGACGAGCTGCGCCGCCTGCGCGACGAGACCGACAAGGCCCTGCGCGACGCCTGATCCGCGCAGGAGGCGGGGCATCGCATGTGGTCTTCATCGGCCGCCCCTGCGGGCCGGCGCACATGAATCACCTCTTGCTGCATGACGATCCGGCGCGTCGCCGCCGGGCAACCGGGCAAGGAAATTGCCGCGAGCCACGGCTTACCTTGGCTTATCTTACGTCAACCTGAAAGTGACGTGACGTAGCGGTTACGTCAACTGCGAAACCTGTTGTAACGAGGCAGCAGAATGCACAGCTTGCCGCCAGACACCTGTTTCAGAGGTAATGCGATGACCGAAAAGACCATGACGATCCGCGAGATGTGCGATGCATTCGACGTCACACCCCGGACCCTGCGCTTCTACGAGGCCAAGGAACTTCTGTTTCCGATCCGCGAGGGGCAGAAACGCCTGTTCACCGCGTCTGACCGGGCCCGGCTCAAGCTGATCCTGCGCGGCAAGCGCTTTGGGTTCAGCCTCGAAGACATCCGTCAGCTTCTCGATCTCTACCGGATCGGCGACCAGCAGCAGACGCAGTTGGCGCGCACATACGAACTGGCGCAGAAGCGGCTGGATGACCTGATCCGCCAGCGCGACGAACTCAACGCCGCGATCGAGGATCTGCGCGAACAGATGAAATGGGGCGAGAAGATGATCGCCTCGATCAACCAGCCCAAGCGTGCCGCCGAATAAGTTCGGCCCCGCACGCCAAAGCCCACCCGACGAGACCCAAGGGAGACAGACATGCCCAGCTACACCGCCCCCGTCAAAGACCTGCAATTCGTCTTGCACGATCTGCTGAAAGTATCCGCATCCGACATTCCGGGCTATGCCGAGCTCGAGGCCGATTTCACCGCCGCCGTTCTGGAAGAGGCGGGCAAACTGACCTCCGAGGTGCTGGCGCCGCTGAATGCCGTCGGTGACGTGGAAGGCTGCAAGCTGGAAAATGGCGTCGTGCGCACCCCCACCGGGTTCAAGGCGGCCTTCGATCAGGTCCGCGAGGGCGGCTGGACCGGCCTCGACATGCCCGAGCAATACGGCGGCCAGGGCATGCCCTACGTGATGGGCACCGCGGTGGGCGAGATGTTCTCGGCCTCCAACCAGGCCTTCACCATGTATCAGGGCCTGACCCATGGCGCGGCCTCGGCGATCCTTGCCCATGGCACGGACGCGCAGAAGGACATGTATCTGCCCAGGATGGTGTCCTGCGAATGGACCGGCACCATGAACCTGACCGAACCGCATTGCGGCACCGACCTGGGCCTGATGCGCACCAAGGCCGTGCCGCAGGACGATGGCAGCTACAAGATCAGCGGGCAGAAGATCTTCATCTCGGCCGGCGATCACGACATGGCCGACAACATCATCCACCTTGTGCTGGCCAAGATCCCCGGCGGCCCCGAGGGCATCAAGGGTGTCTCGCTCTTCATCGTGCCCAAGTTCCTGGTGAACGCGGATGGCAGCCTTGGCGCGCGCAACGGCGTGTCGGTCGGCAAGATCGAGGAAA
Organism: Rhodobacteraceae bacterium EhC02; assembly: GCA_001650895.1. GTDB lineage: Bacteria > Pseudomonadota > Alphaproteobacteria > Rhodobacterales > Rhodobacteraceae > Seohaeicola. The sequence goes on along the minus strand of LXYH01000048.1, from coordinate 1,119 downwards.
AGATGGGCATCCACGGCAACTCGACGTGCGTGATGAACTATGACGAGGCGACCGGCTACCTGCTGGGCGAGGCGCACAAGGGCATGCGCGCCATGTTCACCATGATGAACGAGGCCCGTATCGGTGTGGGCATGCAGGGCATGGCCCAGGCGGATGTGGCGTTCCAGAACGCGCTGGCCTATGCCAAGGACCGTCTGCAGGGCCGCGACGTGACCGGCGTGAAAAACCCCGACGGCCCCGCCGATCCGCTGATCGTGCACCCCGATATCCGCCGTTCGCTGATGGATCAGAAAAGCTTTGTCGAAGGGGCGCGCGCCTTCATGCTCTGGGGTGCGTCCCTGATCGACCGGTCGCATCGCAACAACGACGCCGCCGCAGACGGTCTGATCTCGCTGATGACCCCCGTGATCAAGGGTTTCCTGACCGACGAAGGCTATGACATGACCGTCAAGGCACAGCAGGTCTATGGCGGCCATGGCTATATCGAGGAATGGGGCATGTCCCAATTCACCCGCGACGCCCGTATCGCCATGATCTATGAAGGTGCGAACGGCGTGCAGGCACTGGACCTCGTGGGCCGCAAGCTGGCCACGGATGGCGGCAAGCACGCGATGGCCTTCTTCGAGATGGTCAAGACCTTCATCAAGGAAAACGAAGGCAACGAGGCCCTCAAGGCCGATTTCCTCGACCCGCTCAAGGCTGCATCGAAGGACCTGCAGACCGCGATGATGTATTTCATGCAGAACGGCATGAAGAACCCCAACAACGCGCTCTCGGGCTCTTACGACTTCATGCACCTCTTCGGCCATGTCTGCCTTGGCCTGATGTGGGCGCAAATGGCGAAAGCCGCGCATGAGGCATTGCAGGCGGGCACGGAAGACGTCACCTTCTACCAGACAAAACTGGCCACCGGGCGCTATTACATGGCCCGCCGCCTGCCCGCGACCGCGCTGCACCTGGCGCGGATCAATACCGGGGCGGAGACCGTGATGGCGCTGGAGGCCGCCAACTTCTGACAGGTGCCGGGCGGGGCCAGCCCCCGCCCGCCCCCCCCCCCAACGCGCCCCCCCCAGGCGCCAACCCTTCCCCCGGCCCCCCCCGTTACCCTCGCCCAGCCCC
>LXYH01000047.1 GCA_001650895.1 Rhodobacteraceae bacterium EhC02 | reverse complement strand
AACGGGTAGATTGCGCCGACGGCGGCTATCAGCCATCAATGACACGAACAGTCTCGAGCGCCAGATCGAAAAGCGACTGGAGACGGGAAATAGACCTACAGGAAAGACCATGGAAAAGACTGTCGTCAACAGCTGGAACGAGTGGGATCCACTCAAACACGTGATCGTGGGCCGTGCAGATAACTGCCATATCCCCCCCGAAGAGCCCGCGCTTGAAGCAAAGGTCCCGGAAGACAGCGACATGCGTGGGCAATGGGGACGACGCCCGCAAGAAACCATCGATCGCGCCAATGAGTTGCTCGACAAATTCTCTCAGCAGCTTCAGGCCCGCGGTATTCGGGTCGATCGCCCAACCCCCATCGATCACTCGCTCCCCGTCACGACTCCGGATTTCCATACTGCCAGCCAGTTCGGCTGCATGCCTCCGCGCGACGTCCTTCTGACCGTGGGTTCGGAAATCCTCGAAGCCACGATGTCCTACCGGTGCCGCTGGTTCGAGTATCTGAACTATCGCCCGTTGATGCAGAAATACTGGGAAGAAGATCCCAACTTCCGTCATGAGGCGGCTCCCAAACCGCGGCTTACGGATGCCGACTACCACCCTGACTACCTCAGCGACAAAATCGGTGTCGAAAAGCGCCTGAAATGGGCCGCGGAAAAATTCTTCGTCACAACTGAAGAAGAACCTCTCTTCGATGCGGCAGACGTCCTGCGCTTCGGCCGCGATCTTGTGGTTCAGCACGGCTTCACGACGAACCTCAAGGGCGTCGAGTGGATCCGTCGCCACTTCCCGGATCATCGCGTGCATGCAGTGAACTTTCCCGGAGACCCCTACCCGATCCATATCGACGCAACATTTACCCCCTTGCGCCCCGGCCTCATTCTCAACAACCCGCAGCGCCGTTTGCCAGCCGAACAACGCGAAATGTTCGAAAAAAACGGCTGGGAAATCGTTGATAGCGCACAGCCCGCACATAACCAACCACCGCCGCTTTGCTATTCGTCGGTCTGGCTCTCGATGAATGTGCTTGTACTGGACCCAAAGACAGTGTGCGTGGAGAAATCCGAAGTCTATCAGGCTGAACAAATGGACAAGCTAGGGATGGAAGTCGTCGAAGTCGATCTGCGTGATGCCTACGCTTTCGGCGGCGGCCTTCATTGCTGCACCGCAGACGTTTATCGTGAAGGCTCCTGCGAGGATTATTTCCCGCATCTCTCCTGAGGGT
>LXYH01000046.1 GCA_001650895.1 Rhodobacteraceae bacterium EhC02 | reverse complement strand
GTGTTGGCTAGGTTGCAGAGCCTGATCGAGGCGCCACGACAAACTCGCATGCCTGGCCTTCTCGTGCATGGTGCCTCTGGCATCGGCAAGACCATGATCGCCCGTAACCTATCGCGCAGGTATGCGCCGGAATATAATTCCGAATTGGGCATTACTCGCACCCCGCTTCTTCTGCTTCAGGCGCCGCCGGCCCCTGACGAGCGGCGGTTCTATCTACATATCCTCGCCGCGGTAGGTGCGCCTGCAGCGGCCTTGAGTTTGCGCGCCCAAAGCGTTGCTTCACTGGAGGTTCGCGTTGTGAGCCTTCTTCGCGACCTTGGATTGCGGATGATCATGATCGACGAGGTCCACAATTTGTTGGCTGGCACGCACCGCGAACAGCGCCGCTTTCTGAACGTCCTGCGGTATCTCAGCAACGAGTTGGAGGCGTCGCTGGCTTGCTTTGGGGTCAGCGAAGCGGTCGATGCCATTCGCGGCGACGTTCAGCTAGCGCGGCGATTGGACGAGCATCACTTGCCGAATTGGCGTGATGACGCGGAGTTCTCGGACATGATCCAGACCCTGATCGCGGCTTTGCCGCTGGAGAAAAAATCTAACCTGAAGGTCAAATCGCTCAAGCAGATATTGGCACAGACCGGCGGGGTGACCTCACGCATCTTCGCTTTGGTCAAGGATCTGTCCATCGATGCCATACATTCAGGCGAGGAATGCATCACCGATGATGCTATCGCGAAATGGACGCCGGTCTGGTCCCGCCACGCTACGCATCAACGGTGGCTCGAGAGGGCAGGGGGGTGACGCTCCGCCCACTGCCGAAGACCGTCGCACCTGTCCCGGATGAACTACTTTCTGGTTGGCTGATACGGTTGGCGACCATAAACTACTGTGAGGTCGACGAGCTGCTGGCCCATATCGGTATCTCCGTTCGGCATCCCGCCACGTTTGATTTTGAAGTTGATATGGCAACTTTAGAGAAGATAGCCATCGCTGCTCGTCTTGATCCGAAAACTGTGGGGTCTCTGGTTTTTCCGCCAATGTCACAAGCAGAAGCACTGTTGACAGCACAATTCCCGTTTCAATCTTGCCCCGATTGTTCCCGCCAGGGCCTTGCGCTGAGGCACTGGCGGCGGGCATGGGCATTCGATTGCCAGATTTGCGGCACAAGGCTTCTTTCGATCTTCGCCATTCCACATGGCGAGCTCGCGTCCGAAAAGCTGCTCCACCGCGCGCGCCGCGGGGCAGGGCATCTCGAACTCGCGATTGCGTCCAACAGTGCCGCCCACCTTCGACGTGCCATGCGGGCAGTGACCTTTGCCATGGCACTCAAGACCGTCCGTGGGGATAAGGCATTCGCGCTGCAGCACCCTAGACCAGGCGTCAGGATCTTCTGCCTTGCCGCCATCGATGCAGCTCAGGCACATCCGCTTATCAAAGCGGCGATGTTCAGCCGCAGTATCGACGGATTTGCAAGAGCCGCCTTACTGCGCACCTATGGAAAGGAGCCACGTTTACTTGCCGCAGTTGATCAAATAGTGAAACAAAACCTGAGAAGCGCGCTGCTTCCGGAAGCAGAATCTCACATTTAAGGGTAAGGAATAGCCTCCAGCGCGCGCCGTCTCGGATTTAAGAACAACGCGACACCGCCATTGGGAGTGGACAAAACATGGGGGTCATCCTCGTCGTTGCGGCCCG
>LXYH01000045.1 GCA_001650895.1 Rhodobacteraceae bacterium EhC02 | reverse complement strand
GTTCTCGATGGAAAACCCGGGTCAGTTCTCGGTGGAAATCAACACCTGAACGGCCGTGATGCGCGACATAGCGATCATGCCAGCGGTAAAGGGTTCTGGCCGGAATGCCGCTCTGGGCCAGGCAGGCCTTGAAAGGTCGAACATGGCTGCGTCACGCTGACAAACCGGCTTCTGGCAAACCCGGCGCGGTGAACCCCGACAGCGTTCCGCATGTCCGCAGTCGGGGCTCTTTCAAGGCAGGCTCAGTCGCGTGGCTTTGTCTTGCCGCTGACCTGCGCAAGGTTCGCGCTGATCTGATCCCCGATCTTCTGCAGGCTGGGCAACTGAACGGCCATGTCCATGATCGCATCGACCGTGGCATTGACGGGGGATGCGGGGCGTTCGCCACCCTCCCCCCGGGTGCCGCCCACGCCGTTCAACTGGTTGATGCTGATGCCGGTGATCTTTTCCGCCGGACGTACCATCTCGGCCAGAATGCGCGGCATCGCCTCCAGCCGGGCCTTTTCCAGCTCCATCGCGATGATCGCATCGGAACGGGCATTCTCGGCCTCGATCCGGGCGCGCTCTGCCTCGACTTTCGCCAGTTCCACTGCCTTTGTCGCCTCTGCCTCGGCAAGGCGGGCCTCTGCCTTGTCTGCCGCCGTTGCCTTGTCCGAGGCGGCGGCAATTTCCGCGCGTTTTGCGGCAGCTTCGGCCTGTTCCTGCGCGGCGACAAGCGCAAGCGCACGGCGGCGTTCGGCATCGGCCATGGCACGGGCTGTCTGCACGGCCTCGGCTGCGGTCACGGCCTCGGCGCGGGCGGCATCGGCCTGCGCCTGTGCGCGGCTTTCTTCCTGGCTCCGTGTCGCCAACTGGACCTGGCGGGCGCTTTCGGCATCTTCAAGGGCACGGCTCTGCGCAATCTCGGCTTCGCGGATCGCCTGTTCGCGGGCGATATCGGCGGCCTGGATATCCTGCTCCATGCGGATGCGGGCCTGCGCGGCAGTGCGTTCGCTATCGGCCTTGCGCTGCGCCACCTCGGCCAGCTGCGCGGCCATCAGGGTTTCGATCTCCTGCCCCTGGGCGATTTCGGCGCGGCGCTGCTCAAGGTCGATCTCCAGCTTGCGCTTGGCGGCCTCCATCGCGGCGCGGCGCACGGATACATCGCTATCGCTTTCGATCTCGGCGCGTTCCTTTTTCGACTTGGCGATCACCTCGGCCAGTTTGCGCATGCCGACAGCGTTGAAGGCGTTATTCTCGTCCAGCGCGGAAAACGGTGTCTGGTCCAGCCCGGTCAAGGATACGGAGTCCAGTTGCAGACCATAGTTTGCCATCGCCTCGGCCAGGCTTTCGCGCACCTCGCGCACGAACTGGGCGCGGTTCTCGTGCAGCTCGTCCATCGTCATGCGGGCGGCCACTGATCGCAGCGCGTCGATCATCATCCCGTCGATCAAGCCACGCAACTGATCCGGCTGGAACAGGCGCTTGCCAAGGGTCTGCGCGGCGCGGGTGATCGCGTCGGCCTGCGGCGTGACCGAGACATAGAAATCCGCGCCCACATCGACGCGTAGCCGGTCCTTGGTGATCAAGGCGGCCTCGCCTGTGCGCGCCACGGTCATGCGGATCGTCTGCATGTTGACCCGTGTGATTTCGTGGAAATAGGGCAGGGCCAGCGCGCCCCCGTCGATGATGACGCGGCGGCCCCCGATCCCTGTTTTCACCAGTGCCACCTCGTTCGTGGCGCGTTGATAGAACCAGGCAGCCAGCGCGATCAGCGCGGCGGCGATGACGATCAGGACAATGATCCAGCCAATTGCAGACATATCAGCCTCCCCCTTCAAGTAAGCCCGTGCATTTCGCACAGGATGTTCGACGACATGCCCCCGTCGACAGGGATATTGGTGCCACGGATCCATGTCGTCATGTCCGACAGCAGGAAGGCCACGACCGGCGCGATATCATCCGCGCGGCCGGGCCGGTCCATGACGCGCATGTCTTCCTCGGCGCGCGCGCCCAGCGTTTCGATGAAATCGCCAAGGATCGGCGTGTCCACCGGGCCGGGGCTGACGCTGTTCATGCGGATGCCCCGGTCGCGCCATGTCCAGCGGTTGGCCTGCGTCCATGCGATCAGCGCTTCCTTGGAGAAGAAATAGCTGCGCCCGCCTGCATTGGTGATGTCATGGCGCTGCATGAAACCCGCCAGATCATCCATGTCCGCCTGCTCCGCGGCGCGGATCGCGGCCACGGCCTGCGGCCAGCCAAAGCCCGCGAGTGACGCAAGGTTCACGATCGACGCGCCATCGTTCAGCTTGGGGATCAAGCCCAGTGTCAGGCGTTTCAGCCCGAAGAGGTTCACCCGCAGCACCTTTTCCGCAGGCGCCGTGGGCGGCAGGCCCGCGATATTGGCGATGCCGTCAATGCCTGAGGGCAGCACATCGACCAGCGCATCAATCGTGCGCGCATCCGACAGGTCGGCGCGGTAGAATTCCTCGACATGGTCAAACCGCTTGGTCACATCCACGCCCAGCACCGTGGCCCCCATCCCGGTGCAGATGCGCGCGGTCTCGAACCCGATGCCGCTGGCCGATCCGGTGACCACGATCACCTTGCCCTTCAGAAGGGCGCTTTTTTCCCAATTGGCCATCAGAACACCGGCGGATAGGGGCGGTGGCCACGGTCCAGCGTGATCCAGCGCGTTTCGGTAAAGGTTTCAAGTGACCACTTGCCGCCGTGCCGCCCCAGGCCCGAGGCTTTGGAGCCGCCGAAGGGCACATGCGGTTCGTCATTGATGGACGAGCAGTTGACGTGGCACATCCCGGTTTCAAGCTGGCGCGCCATGCGCAGGGCGCGTTCCTCGTTGCGGGTGATGATCCCGGCGGACAGCCCGTATTCGGTGTCATTGTTCAGGGCAATCGCCTCGGCATCGGTCTTGAAGGGGACGACCACGGCCACGGGGCCAAAGGTCTCGTCCCGCCAGACGGCCATGTCGGGGGTCACGTTCGTCAGGATCGTGGGTTCCACATAGCGATCCCAGACGCGGCCCCCCAGAACGGCCTTGGCGCCCTTGGCCAGCGCATCCTCGATCTGGTGCTTGACGCGGACGACCTGTCGTTCGTTGATCAGCGGGCCGATCACATTGGCCTTGTCCTTGGTGTCTCCGGTCTTGAGCCTGGACGCCCGCGCCACGAATTGGCGCAGGAAATCGGCGTACATGCTCTCCTGCACCAGCACCTTTTCGACGCTCATGCAGATCTGGCCCTGATGCATGAAACTGCCGAAGCTGGCCGCACTGGTCGCACGCTCCATATCGGCGTCTTCCAGCACGATCAGGCTGTCCTTGCCGCCCAGTTCGACGCAGCATTTCTTGAGATGCGCACCCGCCTTGGCGGCGATCTGACGGCCCACGGGAGTCGATCCGGTGAAGGAGATGCCCTTGACCAGCGGGTTCTCGATCATCTCGTCGCCCATCTCCTGCACGCGCTCGCGCGAACAGGTGATGACGTTGAACACGCCCTTGGGGATGCCCGCTTCCTCCAGCACTTCGGCGAAGAAAAGCCCGCCCGCATAAGGCGTATCCTCGGAGGGTTTGAGCACGATCGTGTTGCCTGCAGCCATGGGAAAGGCAAAGCCGCGCGCGGTCAGGATGCCGGGCATGTTCCACGGGCTGATGACGCTGATCACCCCCATCGGATAGCGTACGGCGGTCGAGAACTTGCCATGCTCGGATGGCAGCACCTCGCCGATGGAGCCGTAAAGAACCCCGGCGGCGGCGCGGAACACCTCGGCCACATAGCCGGCCTCGAACATGCCCTTGCCGAACCAGCCGCCACCTTCGGCCTGTGCGGCGGCCACGAAATCGGGCGCGCGCCTTTCCCAGACATCGGCGATCTTGAGCATGTAATGCGCACGCTCCTGAAACATCAGGTTCGACCATGCCGGAAACGCGGCTTGTGCCGCGGCGATGGCGGCGCGCGTCTCGGCACGGCCCCCATCGGGGATGCGCGCATAAAGCGATCCGTCAGACGGGTTGATGTCGTCAAAACTGCCCTGACCGGCGACCCAGTTGCCGCCGACATACATGCCCTTGACGGTTTTCGAGAGGGGGGAATCCAGCATTTGCGTTTCTCCTATGAACGGTCGAAATCATCTGCGCCGGGCCTGCGGCGCCAGACTTCGATGCGCGGGGCGCGGTAGACTTCGATGGTGACCGGCGGTGCTGCCGGGCTGTGATCTTGCGGCTGCGGTGTCTGCGCTGTTGTCCCGGTGGGGCGATCCTTTGGGCGATCCTGCGGGCGGCTACGCTCGACCACGCGGGGGCGGCGGGCGGCTTGTGCGGCGCGCGCGATCTCGTCCAGTGTCGCGGCAAGGCGGTCATTCTGGACCTGCCCGGATGGCGCGGGCGGTGTTGTGCGTTTCTCGGTCACGGCGGATTGCTGGCGCTGGCTGGCCGCAGCCACCAGATCGGCCACCGACCGGCCAAGGATGGCATCGGCGGACACGGTCTGCATCGGCCGCGGTGCGATGGTGAAACCCTGTGGCGCGGCCTCGGCGGGCACAGCCTCACCAGCGGCCTGTGGCGCGTCATGCGTATGCGGCGCCGCGGCCCCGCCCGCCCCCAGATAGGCGGCCTGCACGGCGGGGTCGTTGCGCAGGGCGGCGGCGCTGTCCTCGTGCACGATATGGGCGTTTTCCAGAAGGTAGCCGCGATCCGCGATGGCAAGGCTCTGCTTGGCGTTCTGTTCCACCAGCAGGATGCCGATCCCCAGATCGCGCACCTTTTTCAGGTTCTGGAACAACTCCTTGCACAAGAGAGGCGACAAGCCCAGCGAGGGTTCGTCCAGCGTCAGGATATTGGGGTTCGACATCATGGCGCGCCCGATGGCGACCATCTGCTGCTCGCCCCCGGACATGGTGCGCACCACCTGACCGCTGCGTTCGATCAGCTTGGGGAACAGGCTGTGGACACGTTCCAGATTGGTCGCCTGATCCTCGCGCGCGCGCGCCGAATAGGCCCCGAGGATCAGGTTCTCGCGCACGGTCAGATCGCCGAACACGCCGCGCCCCTCGGGCACCAGTGCCACGCCCTGATCAAGGATCCGGTTGGCGGGCAGACCCGACAGGCTTTCGCCATCCAGCGTGATCTGCCCCTTGACCTGTCCCTCGCAGATCCCGCTTATGGCCTTGAGAAGTGTCGATTTGCCCGCCCCGTTCGCACCGAGGATCACGACGATCTCGCCGGGACGCACCGTGACCGAGGCATCGTCAAGCGCGCGATGCTTGCCGTAGCCGACCGTCAGGTTGCGAACTTCAAGGCCACCGGTTCTAGACATCGTCATCCCCCAGATAGGCGCGGATCACATCAGGATCGGACAGGACCTGCTGCGGCGTGCCCTCGGCGATCTTGGTGCCCGAGGCCATGACCACGCAGGTGTCGCAGAGCGACCGGATCGCATCCATCACATGTTCGACCAGAATGATCGTGCGGCCATCGTCGCGCAGCGACTTGATCAGGCTGATCCCGATCTGCAATTCGGTCGGGTTGAGGCCGGCCAGCCATTCATCCAGCAACAGAAGCTTGGGGTCGCTGGCCAGCACCCGCGCCAGTTCCACCCGCTTGGTGTCGATGTAGGTCAGTTGCCCCACGCGCAGATGACCCTTGCCCTCAAGCCCCACGCGGGCCAGCAGGCTCTCGGCATGGGTGCGCGCCTCGTGCCCCCAGCGGCGACGGTGGCCGAAGACGGCCCCCGCCACGACATTCTCCAGCACGCTCATCGACGGCAGCAGACGCACCAGCTGAAAGGTGCGCGCGATACCACGCCGGTTGATCTGTTCGGCGGGCAGGGTCGTGATCGGGCTGCCCCTCAACAGGACCTCGCCACCGGACACTTTCAGCGCGCCCGAGATCAGGTTCATCGTCGTGGACTTGCCGGACCCGTTCGGGCCGATCAGGCCCATCACCTGATGCTCGGCGACATCGAAGGTCATTGCATTCACCGCCACCAGGCCGCCGAAGCGTTTGGTCACATTGCGCAGGGACAGGACGGGCGTGTTCATGCCTGAGCCTCCGGATCCTTTGGGGCCGCGCGTTGCCGGATCTGGTCCAGCAACCCGACAAAGCCGCGTGGCAGCAGGTATACGATGACCAGGAAGGCGACACCCAGAAGCAGCGTTGTCTGTTGCGGGAAGCTGGACGAAATGCTTTCCCACAGCAGCGTGAAGGGGATGACACCGACAAGCGGCCCCCACAGGCGTCCGGCCCCGCCCAACAGCGCCATGATCACCACCTGGAATGACAGCATCGGCGCAAAGGCAAGGCTGGGTTCGATATAGACATAGCGTGGCGCCAGGATTGCGCCGGTCATGGCCGCGACCGACCCCGGCACCATGAACAGCAGCACCTTGGACAGCGCGGTGTTGATGCCGGAATGCACCGCGACGGTTTCATCATCCCCGATGATGCGCAGCGCAAAGCCCAGCCGCGACCGCCCGATCAGCCAGCCTGCCAGAAACACGGCCCCCGCGAGGGCCAGAAGCATCCAGTAGATGTCGGCCTCGGAAATGTCGGTCAGCACATACAGGCCCTTCTGCCCGGACCGGTTCTGCACCCAGGTGATGACCTGCCGGACCAGTTCGGCCAGACCGAGTGTGAAGATCACGAAATAGACGCCGGACAGGCGCAGCGTGGCCAGCCCGACCAATGCGGCCAGCACCGCGCCAAGGACGGCCGCTATCCCCACCAGCGACCAGAACGGCAGGGTTTCGAAACCCAGCCCGGTCACATAGGTGCCGACACCGAAAAACGCCGCCGTTGCCAGCGAGATGTAATGCGTGGGGCCCGAAAACAGCGCCCAGCTTGTCGCCAGCGCGGTGAACATCACGATGGTGACACCAATCGACAGCCAGTAGCCGGATCCAGACAGCGGCAGCAGGGCGCAAATGCCAAGCGCCAGCGCAGAAAGGCAGAGGTTTCGGATATCCGTTCCGGTCATGTGGGCTTCTTTCCGAAAAGGCCTTGCGGGCGGAACAGAAGGATCAGGATGAAAAGCGTATAGGCCGCCGCCAGCGTCAGGCCCGGATCGAGCAGAGTGGCGACAAGGGTTTCCACCACACCCAGAAGCAGGGCCGCGACGATGGTGCCGCGCACGTCACCGACGCCGCCCATGATCACGATGATCAAGGCCTTGAGCGTGAAGATCACACCGGTTGACGCATCAAGTGTCAGGTAGGTCGACAAAAGTGCGCCGCCGACCGCTGTCACGGCACCCCCAAGGGCAAAGGCCAGCGCGGCCAGATGGCCTACGTTGATGCCCACCAGCCGCGCGCTCTCCGGCGCCACCGCGATGGCGCGGATCGACAGGCCCGGTCTGCTGCGGTTCAGCCAGATGTAGAGCGCGCCACAGATCACCACCGCCCCCAGGAAAGAGGCGACCCGGTTCAGCGCGAATGTATCGCCCGCGATCACGATGGGCCGCGCCAGGTAGGAATAATTGAAATAGTCGCCGCCAAAGACCATCAGCATCAGCCCGACCATGACGAAGGAGAGACCGAAGGTGGCAAGGATGCTGTCCGTCTCAAGCTGCCCGCGCGTCTTGGCGCGTTTGACCAGCGGTTGCAGCATGATCTTGTAGATCAGCCAGTTCAGCGCGAATGTCAGCGGTGCCAGCAGGAAAATGGTCAGGAACGGGCTGATCTGCCCGCCCGTGTACATCCAGAAGGCGGCGAAACCGCCCGCCACCAGCATCTCGCCATTGGCCAGGTTCATGATGCGGGCCACGCCATATTGCAGGTTCAGCCCCATCGCGATCAGCGCGTAGGTGCCGCCCAGCAAAAGCCCTGTGATCAGAATATCCATCTGCGTCCCGTTCCCGCCATTCCCCGCGCCAGCATGGGTGCCCCGGTCGAAACCAGGGCACCCGAAACGCCGGTCTTACTGCCAGCCATCCTTGAGGATCACGGGCACAGCGCCCTCGCGACCACGCGACGCGACGCCCTTGAACACACCATCCTGCCACTGACCAACGGTCCAGAACGCCTGGTTGTTGTTGTTCTCGTCGAAGCTGATCGGCCCCAGCACGGTATCGAATGTGCCGCTGCGCAGGTGATCGGCGACGGCCTTGCGATCCAGCCCGACTGCTTCGATCGACTGCTCTAGGATCTGAAGCGAGGCATAGGTCGTGGCGGAAGCCCAGAAGTCAGGCTTTGCCCCGGTGATCGTCTCGTGGGCAGCGGCATATTCCTGGAACTTGGGATCGTCGACATTGACGCCGCCCGGCCCCATCACGCCATTGGCTGCAGCGCCGAACCGGGCGCCATAGCCGGGGAACGGGGTCGCCACGGCGGTGTAGAAGGCTTGCACCTGCAGATCCTCGATGATCGCCTGTTCGGTCAGCGCAAAGGTGTCGGGCGGATAGGACCATGCCACGAAGGCATCGGGTGCAGCCGCTTTCGCGCCCTTCATCACGGGCGAAAGATCCTGCGTGCCCAGCGGATAGGACGAGTCATAGACGATCTCGAACCCGGCTTCCTTGAACTTGCCCCGCGCCACCTCGGCCAGTTCGATCCCGAAGGCATCGGCCACGTTGACCATGGCGATCTTGTTGCCCAGCTGACCGCCGTCGCGCATGTCGGTCAGGATCTTCACGGTGTCCTCGGCCAGGGCAGAGGTGGTGCCAAGGGTGAAGAACATGTCCGGGAACTGCTTGGACAGGGCGGGCTGCTGGTCGGTGATCGCCGACACGGCGATCAGCGGATAGCCGTAGCGCGCAAAGATCGGCGCGGCCGCGACGACAAGGCCGGTGCCATAGGGCGAGACAATGAAATTCACCTCGTCCTGTGTGGCAAGGCGCTGAATGGCCTTGATCGTCTCGCCGGGGTTGGTCTGGTCATCGTATTCGATCACTTCGACCGGCATCATCGTGCCGCCGACATTGATCCCGCCACGCTCGTTGACCTGTGCCGCCCAAAGCTGCACGTTCGGCCACTGGCTGACTGCGGCACCACCGGCCAGCGGGCCGGTCTTGGGCGCTGCGGCGCCGATCTTGATCGTTTCGGCGCTGACGGCGCCGGTGGCAAGGCTGGTCGTCAGTGCCAGGGCCGCCGCGAATTTCAAGGCTGTTCTGCGTTTCATCTTGATCCTCCTCCAGGGTCAGGTGTTGGTGTCGTCTTGTCGGTGCTCTTGGTGGCACCTGTTCACAAACTGTGTCGCGCTCCTTCGGGATGCATCGCGATCCAGCGCAATTCAGTGAATTCATCCAGGGCGGTATCTCCGCCGAAGCGTCCGTATCCGCTGGCCTTCATCCCCCCGAAAGGCATTGCGGGGTCATCGTAGACCGTCGAGCCGTTGATATGGCAGATCCCGGTTTCCAACCGTTCCGCCATGGCAAGCGCGCGATCCGTGTCCCGGCTGAAGATCGCCGAGGCCAGACCGTATTCGGTATCATTGGCGATCGAGAGCGCTTCTTCCTCGTCCTGTACGCGCAGGATCGAGGCAACAGGGCCAAAGCTTTCCTCGTGATAGATCGCCATGTTGGACGAGACATGGTCGATCACCGCGGGCTGCATCACCGCGCCCTCGACCCGGCCACCGATCAGCAGTTCGGCACCTTTGTCCTGTGCGTCGCGGATCAGTGCGGCCACGCGCTCGGCTGCGGCGGCGTGGATCATCGTGCCAAGCGGGGCGGTTTCACGCCGCGGATCCGCCGCGCGCAGGCCACGTGTCCTCTGGACCAGTTTTTCGACGAAACTGTCCGCTATGGCCTCAAGCACGATGACCCGTTCGGTCGACATGCAGACCTGGCCCTGATTGAAAAACGCCCCATGCGTCGCCGCATCGACGGCCGCGTCAAGATCGGCATCCTCCAGCACGATCAACGCGGCCTTGCCGCTCAGTTCCAGCACGCAACGCTTCAGATACTGCGCGGCGGTCACGGCGACCTGTCTGCCGACACGTGTCGATCCGGTGAAGTTGACACGACGGACGGCGGGATGGGCGATCAGGTGATTGACGATGGGTTCGGACTGGTCGGGCAGGGCGGTCACCACATTTGCCACACCTTTCGGCAAGCCCGACCCGTTCAGGATGTCGACGACCGCCCGATGTGTCTGGGGGCAATGTTCCGACCCTTTCAGAACAACGGTATTGCCGCAGGCCATGGGCGTTGCAATCGCCCGCACGGCAAGGGTGATCGGCGCATTCCAGGCCGCGATGCCAAGGACAACGCCCACCGGCTGTCGGCGCAGGATCGACAGGCTGCCGTCGGCGCCTGGGGGCATGTGCCGATCCGCCAACAGGAAAGGCAGTTCGGCGGACTGGTGCAGGATCCGCAGGGCAAGGTCGATGTTGAACTCTGTCCAGCGTGGCGCCGCGCCGACTTCGTGCGCGGCCAGATCCACCAAAAGCGCGCGGCTGCCATCAAGCGCATCGGCCATATTCCGAAGATGAGCGGCGCGGTCTTCCGCCGGACGAGACGACCAATCCCAGAACGCCGCCGCAGCGGCATTGGCTGCCGCATCAGCCGCGCTCTGGCCCGAAGGCACCACCCTGAATGGTGATGTCAAGGACGGGCTTTGAAACACCCGTTCAGCGTCCAATCCGGTATCCTCCCCCGAGGCGCGGGCCGGCTGCAACTCTCCCCAGTCGCGATGCGCGGCGCCGCCACTTTCAACAAAACTTAAAATATCAGTAGGGAACTGCATAAAAATGTGAAAATATGGCGAAAAATTTACAAAAACCGGTGAAATGTCCCGAATTACCTCCAGATCAACGCGGAAGCCCGGATCGCCTGAGCCCGCAAAAGGGCCTCAGCCTGTTCCCTTTCATGCCGAGGTCATTCAGTCCGGTCTGCAAGACAAGGTTCTGGGCGGGCTGGTCGACCTGCACGCGCGCAGCTGGTGGGTGATCTTGCTGGAAAGCGGTCAGCTGGTCAGCACCCGGGACGGCAAGAGCACAAGTTTCGCAGGACCTGCGCTGATCTGGCTGCCATGGGACCGCAATCAAAGGATCCGCGCAAGGGCAGGTACGGTTGGCGGCCATCTTGTCATGGGCGAGACATCACTTGCGAACGCGATCGGCGTCAAACCCGAGGCTGTTGATCTGCGTGTCCTGTCAGAGCGCGTCGTGCATCTGCCGCTTGAAGAGCGCGACAGTCTTTATCGTGACATTTCCGGTTGCTTCGATCTGATCCTGCGCGAAGCGGCTGGGCGGGCATCTGGATCAGCTACCGTGATCGAGGCACAGGTCCGCGTGATCCTTGTGATGCTCTGGCGCTATGCCGCCCGCCCGGACGATCTGCGCCAGGCCGGGGCGCGACCATCGCTGATCCTGCAGCAATTCCGACAGGCGCTGGAGACGCATTTTCGCGACCGCTGGTCAGTTGCGCGTTATGCCGAAACCTTGAACATGTCCGCGGATCGCCTGCATGACATCTGTCATCGCACCCTGGGAAAGGCCCCGCTGAGGCTGATCCATGAACGCCTTGGATACGAGGCGCAGGTTCTGCTGGAAAGGTCGTCAATGACGCTCGACCAGATCGCCGAGTTTCTGGGTTTCCGCTCGGCCGCCCAGTTCAGCAATTTTTTCAAGGCCATCTATGGCGTTCGTCCTGGCGCTTGGCGTCGCACCCTGCGCGACAACGAAAAGGGGGCCGATACGCGTCCAACGCAATCCTATGCCGACTGGCCCTGAGCGGCGGTGCAAAACCCGGACCAGACCCTTTCGCGGTGGGCCAGGTTCAGGTGATGAACGCCCGGAACCTGCGAGGGCAGACCATCCAGACCGAGACTGGCCCGCATGCGCCGAGAAGCCCCCTGTTTCCAGTAAAACGGGCTTTGGTGGAGTTGTTCACCAAAGCCCCGATGGTTCAGTCGTTTGCTCGGACCAGACGTTACCGTTGGGGGAAGGTGTGATCGCTTTGACCGAAGTGCCTGCCAAAGACGTAGACTGTCACTTTCCCATTGATGGCAATTGCCTGCGCGTCCGGTGTCAGGATCCGGTCAGCCTGAACCAGCAGCGGCAAGCCGGCTGTGGCGGCAATGGTTCCAAGGCCATTGATGCCACGGTCACGCTCATCCACGTGGACGAAGGCAGGTTCAGAACGGGTTCCGATTGCCTTGTCTGGGGCCGACCCATCGGCAATGGCAATGGAGCCGAACATTGCGGCGGTAACTGCTGTCATGATTACGCGTTTCATTTTGTAGCTCCTGGGGTTTGGCGTTGATCGTTTCGATGTTTTTCAAGGGTTTGCCTTATTAAGTTAGAATCACTAACTTACCCTTCCCAAGAGTTAGCATCGCTTACTTTGCGATGCAAGCTTCCTCTTGGGGGATGGCAGATCTGCATGTCGGCATTTGCGGTCCTCGCGAAACCACGCCGCACCGCACCGCGACAGATCAATCGCCGTTGCGAGATTAACACCTTGACTTTAAATTGATTTGGGACGGCTTCCGACGGTTCTGCGATCGGGCAACCAGCCGCCCTTGGGACATGTCAAAGCCGTGTGCGGTGGCGCATTCCGTCAGAAGCTGGATTTGTTGCTAGAGGTTCAAGAATGAAGCAGCAGAAAAATCGCAGGCTTGCCGGACAGGGCAAGGCTGAACTCGATCAGCGTCCAGATTGTCCAGAAGGCCGCAAATCCAAGTACGACATCCCGGTCACGAGGCCCGATGCGCGCACTGACGGCCATAACCGCCGCCAGCGGAACAGCCTGCATCATATGTGTCGCCAGGAAATGGGAAACGCGCAAATCCCCCGCGATGAGTGACCAGCCGGTGAACATCATGCGAGATGTCGGAAGAGGCACCTCACCCACATAGGGGCTTCCCTTGGCGCCAATCGTAAAGGCCGTCACGAGGGTCAAGATCGTGCCGCCGATGAGGCCCAGAAGGATGGCTGTCTTGAGTGTCTTTCCCGCAGCGAAATCCGGATCGCGCCACGCGACCCATGCAACTGCTGCGGCAGCCCCGGTAATGATGACTGCGGCAAAGGCCATCACGGAAAACATCGCGCGGTGAAAGGCCGTGCTTTCGTTGAAATGTGAATGTTGGCCCTGCGCGGCCTGGAAAATGATCCAGCCCATCTCGATTGTGCAAGCCAACAGGAACGCGCGGGCAATCCACTGCATGGCGACACCTGCCCGGACCTTTGGGCCAAGCAGGGATGCCACGATGGCAAGTGTTGCCGCATGGACGGCCAGGGCAAGCTCGAACTTCAGGGGTTTCGCCCAGACGGACATGCCGTCGATCAATCTGGGGTCCACTGCCCAGATGGCGACCGTGACCACGAAGGCAATGATCATCGCCGCCGATATTCCGGCGAAGACCCAATCTGAGAAAGACCACTGGACGCGGGTATGGATGACCTGATCCCGCATCAAGCCATTCACAGCTTCGAGACGCAGCGCATGCCACACCTGGAAACCCAAGGGTCGCGTCGACGGGGCGCCGATCCGGGCAATGGCCTATGGCCGGGCGTCATGCTTGCGCCGGAGCGGCAAGGATCGCGCGGCTGACGGACATCAAGTAATCCCAGTCGTCGATCTCGGTGCTGGCAACGGTATGCTTCATGTCGATGGTCAGGAACGAATGTCCGTGGACAAAGCACCACAACATGTAGGCACGGCGTTGTACATCAGCGGCGTCGGGCGGCAGGTCGAGGCAGGCGGCAACGGTCTGCACAACAACGCCAAAGCATTTCTCGCCCTTGGCCAGAAGCTCTGGCGCGTTTTCGTGTCCTTCGGTCAGGCTGAACACAAGCCGGAAAACGCCGGGTTCGGCCTTTGCGAAATCGACATAGGCCTGTCCCACGGCCGACACCGCCTCAAGCGAACCGCAAGCGTGCTTTGCCGCGCCGGTTTCCATGGCTGCACGGATCCTGTCCATGGCTTCGCTGACCACGCCGCGCAGAATCTCGGGGCGGTCCTTGAAATGCTTGTATGGCGCAGCCGAGCTGACGCCGGCGCGCCGGGCAGCTTCGGCCACGGAAAACCCATCTGGTCCGTGCGTCTCAACCAGTTCGCGGACCGCCGATATGAGTTGCGCCCGAAGGTCACCGTGGTGATACGCGGCTTTGGGGACAACTTTGGGCGGCGCAACGACGGTGTCGGTTTTCTTGGGCATTTCGTTTGGCTCTTCCTAGAAAGTAAGTGGTAGATACTTTCTTCTTGACGTAAGTTAGCACCTATCACATATCTGTACAAGCGCACGGGCGGCATGGCCGTGTCCGATCAACCGCTGCGCCAGACTGAACGAAATCACCCTGCCGAACAACAGCGCTTGCCTGCGTGGCGAGCGGACCAGACCGCTTGTCCGTGAAAGAGGCACCGATGCCACAAGATGTCTACGTTTCCATCACCGGCCTGCAAGTGCGGCGGGTCTGGCACATCCCTTCATTCTGGTCGCATGCGATAAGGTCCATGGTGCAGGCGCGCAAAGCGCCCGGCAACATTTCGGCGGATGCGCGCACGATCAACGGCGTTCATCACACGCTTTCGGTCTGGACCGATCAAGACGCGATGCGGGCCTATCTGACCGCCGGTCCGCATCTTGAAGCCATGCGCCTTTTTCCCAGCATCGCGACGGGAAAAGTCGTGGGCTACCTGGCGCAGCAGGCTCCTGACTGGTCCGAGGTTCATGCGATCTGGCTTGAACGCGGGCGTGTCGTGTGAGGGTTCCCGCAGTCTGTCGCCAGGGTGTTCGGCCAGCGGATGCGAATGCTGCCGGGCGGGTGAGACCTGCTGGTTGGTGCGGCGGATCAGGACACCGCGCGAAGGCCTCTTGTCAAACTAAGTGATTCTAACTTATGTAAGAGCATCTAACTTTAGTGGAGTGTACCCCTCATGACCGACCAAGTGACATCAGGCTTCCGAAGACTGCTGCGTCAAGGCCTCACCTTGACGGCAACTCTTCTGGTTTGCGGTGGAGCGGCGGCTGCGGTCGTTGCCGGGTTTTCTCTTGTCTCTGCCGAAGGGGTGGCGGTTCGGACCGAAATGGCCCCGCGCACGACAGTCGGCGTGATGGCTGTCGAATTGGCCCAAGGCTATACCGTGACCCGCCGTTTCACGGGTCAGGTCGAGGCTGCGGCGCGAACCGATCTGGGTTTCGAGCTTGGCGGCCGCATCATGCAGGTTCTGGTCGATGAGGGCGATGTGGTCTCCGAGGGTGCCGTGTTGGCCCGGCTTGACACCAGTGCCCTGATCCCCGAACGCGCAGCGCTGGAGGCAGAGCTGGCCGCACTGGCCGCTGATGCCGAACTTGCGCGGCTGACACTGGCGCGCAACGACGCGCTGACTGCACGGGGCTTTCGTTCTGTCGCCGCACAGGACGATGCGCGCCTGGCGCTGACCCGCGCCGAGGCTGGCATGGCGGCGGTACGCGCCCGTATCGCCGGGGTGGATGTGCGGCTGGAGAAATCGATCCTGACGGCCCCCTTTGCCGCCCGCATCGGCGCGCGGATGGCCGATCCGGGGCAGACGGCAGCGGCGGGCCAGACGGTGATGGTCCTGTTTGATACCGCACCCGCCCGGGCACGGGTGGGATTGCCGCCCGAATTGGCCGTTGGGCTGTCCGTGGGCAGCACCGTTGACGTCGAAAGCAGTGGCGGCGTCCTTGCCGCTTCCATCCGCCAGATCCGGCCGGATCTTGACCCGAACACCCGCAGCCGGTCCGTCGTGCTGACCTTGCCAGACGATGCGACCCTTGTGCTGGGCGACACGGTGGCGCTGATGCTGACGCAGCGTATCGATGATCCGGGATTCTGGGCGCCGCTGTCCGCTTTGCGGGAAGGCGTGCGGGGCGCATGGTCGGTCATGGCTGTCGAGACGACAGCCCAGGGTGACCGCACGCTGCCTGCGGCTGTCGAGGTGATCCACAGCGACGGCGCGCGCGTCTTCTTGCGCGGTGCGTTGCCCCCCGGCGCGCGGATCGTGGCAGAGGCCCCCGACCGCGTTGCCCCCGGTCAGCTTGTGCTGGCCCAATTCGCCGCCGATACCGGGGAGTGAGCGCCATGGACACGGTCTTCTTTCGCCAGCCGCGTCTTGTGATGCTGGCGCTTCTTGTGATCCTGTCGGCGGGCATGTCGGCACTGGTGTCCATCGGGCGGCAGGAAGACCCGACCATCACCAATATCTTCGCCACGATCACCACCGTCTTTCCCGGCGCGGACCCGGCAAGGGTCGAGGCGCTGGTGACCGCCAAGATCGAGACCGAACTGCGCACGATCCCCGAGATCGCCGAAGTGTCCTCGACCTCTTCCACCGGCATCTCGGTCATTTCGGTCGAATTGATCGAAACCGTCCCGCCTGAAACCATCGAGCAGCTTTGGGCGCAGGTCCGCGATGCGGTGACGGATGCGCAGCGCGAGTTCCCGGCGGGTGTGCTGGAGCCTGATTTCGACAGCGACGGTGCGGGCGGCTATGCTGCCATCTTCGCCCTGACCATGCTCGAAGGCTTCAGCCTGACGCGTGCCGCCCGTGAGGCCGAGGCGCTGGCCGACCGGCTGCGCCGCGTGCCGGGCACCAGCCTTGTCGACCTCCATGGGGTGCCTGAAGAAGAAGTTCTGGTCACACTGAGCCCTGATCGGGCCGCCGCCCTTGGCCTGACCGCGGATGCAGTGTCCGCCGCGATCCGTGCGGCTGATGCCAAGGTGCAGGCGGGCCGGTTGCGCGGCGACGAGACCGATCTGGTGCTGGGCATCACCGGCGAGATCACGTCGCTTGACCGTCTGCGCGCGGTGGTCCTGCGCGAGGATGCAGCGGGCCGTGTGACGCTTCTGGGCGATGTCGCCCGGATCACCCGCGGCCCGCGCCTGCCGCTGGCCGAGGCCGCGCTGTTTCAGGGCCAGCCCGCGATCCTTGTCTCCGCCAAACTGAGCGAGGGCTTGCAGGTTGATCGATGGACGGACGACATCCGTACCGCCGTCGATGCACAAGCCGAGGCACTGCCCTGGGGCCTGTCGATCGAAACCGTCTTTGACCAGAGCCGCTATACGCTGGAGCGTCTGGCCGAAGTCGGAATGAACATGCTTGTCGGCGTTGTCCTGGTCGTGGCGGTCCTGTTCGTCACGCTGGGCTGGCGATCGGCGCTGATCGTGGCGATGGTTTTGCCTGTCGTATCGCTGGCCTCGGTTGCCACGCTCAATGCGCTGGCCGTACCGATCCATCAGATGAGTGTCACCGGCCTTATCGTGGCGCTGGGCCTGCTGGTCGATGCGGCCATCGTGATGACGGACGAGGTGGGCAAGCGTCTGAGCGTGGGTCTGACCCGGCTGGAGGCGGTCGCGGGGGCGGTGCGCCGGCTGACGATGCCGCTGGCTGCCTCGACCATCACCACGATCCTGTCCTTCTTGCCGCTTCTGCTGTTGCCGGGTCCGGCTGGTGATTTCGTCGGCTCCATCGCCATCTCGGTGATCGTCATGCTGGCCTGGTCCTTTGTCGTGGCCATCACGATCACCCCCGCCATCGCCGGGCGTTGGCTGCGCATGGGCGATGGCCAGCCCGCGCGCGATGGCCTGCTGATGCGCGGCTTTCGCGCGCTGTTGACCCTGTCGATGGCCAATCCGCTTCGCACTGTGGCACTGTCGCTGGTTCTGCCGGTGATCGGTTTCCTGTCGCTGCCGACACTGACACCACAGTTCTTTCCAGGGGTCGATCGTGACCAGTTCCACATCGAAGTGGATCTGCCACCCGGCACCGGCATTGCCGAGACGATGCGCGTTGTCCGCGAGATTGACGCGCGACTTGCGGCCGAGTCGGATATCATGGACGTCGCATGGGTCATGGGTCGGTCGGCACCCGCCTTCTACTACAACATGGTCGGCGGCCGCGATCAGGCACCCGCCTTTGCGCAGGCGCTGATCCGCACCGCATCGCCTGTCGCGACCGAACGGCTTCTGAGCGATCTTCAGATCACGCTGCCGCCCGCCTATCTGCAGGCGCGCCTTGTCATCCGCAGCCTGACCCAAGGCCCGCCGATCAATGCGCCGGTGGAATTGCGCCTTGTGGGTCAGGATATCGACGCGCTGCGCCGGGCGGGCGACGACCTGCGGCTGCTGTTGGCCGAGGTGTCGACCGTGGCCATGGTACGCACCGGCATTTCTGGTGGCTCGCCCAAGCTGACGCTGGAAGTGGACGAGGCCCGCGCGCGCCTGCTGGGCCTTGATCTGGGCCAGGTCGCCCGGCAGATGGAGGCGGGGCTGGAAGGCGTCACGGGCGGCTCGCTGCTGGAGGGGACCGAGGAGTTGCCTGTGCGCGTGAGACTGGGCGCCGGGCTGCGCGGTGATCCGGTGGCCATCGGTGACATGCCGATCCTGCCGCCGGGTTCGGCGCATGTCGCAGGTGCGGGCCAGTTTCCTGCCGTGCCGCTGTCAAGTTTGGGCACCCTGCAGCTGGAGCCGTCCGAAAGCACGATCACCCGGCGCAATGGTGAGCGGGTGAACACCGTGCAGGCCTTTCTGATGCCCGACGTCTTGCCCGCCGTGGCCTTGGCCGAGGCCATGGCGCTGCTGGAGGCGGACGGCTACGCCCCGCCAGACGGAATCCGACTTGAAACCGGTGGCGACAGTGACGCGCGCAACTCGACCGTGCAGGCGTTGATCGCGCCTCTTGGCCTGATCATCACCCTGTCGATCGCGGTCGTGGTGATGACCTTCAACTCGTTCCGCCTGACACTGATCGCCTTCACGGTTGCAGGGCTGTCCGCGGGGCTGTCGATGCTGGCGCTGGCGGTGTTCGACTATCCCTTCGGGATCAATGCGATCATCGGGGTGATCGGCTCGATCGGGGTGTCGATCAACGCTGCCCTGATCGTGCTGTCTGGCCTGCAGGAAGATCCGCGCGCGTCAGCGGGCGATCGCGCGGCGATGGTCGATGTGGTGGCGGGCTCTGCCCGGCACATCACCTCGACCACGATCACCACCTTTGGCGGGTTCCTTCCGCTGATCCTTGACGGTGGAGGGTTCTGGCCGCCCTTCGCCATGTCTGTGGCAGGCGGCGTGGCGCTTGCGGTGACGCTTGCCTTTGCCTTCACCCCGCAGATGTTCGCCTTGACCGTTTCACGGCGAAAACCGGGGGCAGGTCACCCGGTCGCCGGTCAACCAGAAATAACGCCGCTTCGCCTTGCGGGCGAATGACATCAACGCCACGGGAAAGGGCGATCCATCATGACCGGAACGACAGGTAACGACAATGTCCTCAAGCGCCGTTTCGGCCCGACGGCCCTGATCACCGGGGCCAGCGACGGCATCGGCCGCGCCTTCGCCCTGCAATTGGCAGAGCAGGGCTTCGACCTGGTCCTCGTTGCGCGAAGGGACCCCGTGTTGCAGGAACTTGCACTGGATCTGGGCACCCGTTTCGGCGTCGATGTGCGCGTGCTGGCCATGGATCTGTCGGATCCCCTGGCAGTACCAGAGCTGATGCGCCAGACCGAGACCGCGCCGCTAGGGCTTGTGGTGGCCGCAGCCGGGTTCGGGTCGATCGGGGCATTCCTTGATCGGGATGTCTTGAGCGAGGTCAACATGGTCGATCTCAATTGTCGGTCGGTGGTGGAACTGTCCTTCGGGTTCGGGCAGCGCATGGCCGCGCAGGGACGTGGCGGGCTGGTGTTGTTCGGCTCGCTCGTGGGGTTCAACGGCGCGCCCCTGTCGGCCACCTATGCCGCCACCAAGGGCTTCGTGCAGAGCTTTGCCGAAGGCATCGCGGCCGAGATGCGCCCCCATGGCGTGAGTGTCCTGTCGGTCGCCCCCGGCCCGGTGGGTACCGGATTTGCCGCCCGCGCCGGCATGCAGATGGGGCAGGCAGCCACACCCGAAATGGTCGCGCGCGGCGCGCTCGCCGCTTTGGGGAAACGGACCACCGTCAGGCCGGGTTTTCTTGCCAAGTTCCTTGGCTGGTCGCTGGCAATGTTGCCGCGCTGGGGCCGCGTGCAGGTGATGGGCGTCATCATGAAGGGCATGATCGCCAGGGACAGCGCCCAAAAGCCTTCTCGGGATGCAGGTGCTTCCGTGACCAGAGGCTGACGACATGACCGCCGCGACGATTGCCGTGGCGGGGCTCTGTTGCGCAAATCGGCTGATGGCCGATATTCGCCTGTTCGCGGTCAGAGCTGTCCGCCGCCATGAGGGGCAGCCCCAAGGGTCTCGTTTCCGGGGGCAGTATCCTCCCTTTGGCAAGGCCGCCGGTTCATCTGGGGGTCGAACCGGGTGGACAGCGCGCCGCGGCGCTTGGGCGCTTCACGACAGGCTGCCAGTTGCTTTGTCCGGCTTTGCGCCGGGGCAGGGCATCTATGGCCGCACGGTCCAGCGCATCAGCGTCAGCGCATCTGCTTCCTTGGTCTCATGCGCCTCGCGAACCTGGCGGAGGCGTTGCTTCGTCTGATCAAGCGCAAGCCGGATGGTCGATATGTCGCGAAACTGATCAAGCACCGTTTGTTCCAGCGCTTCGATCCGCGGGGCGACCTTTTCCAGCGCCTTGTCGATCTGCGACACCTCGTTGCGGATCGCGCGGATATAGGACCCGACATAGGGGGCAGACTCGAGCGTGATGGTCCGCGCCTCGGTCTTGAGGCGCATCAGAAGATCGGATCGCGTTCTTTCCAGCACGGCGACATGTGCCCGCAATGTTGCCAGTTCGCGGGCCTCGGCGGCCATCTCGTGCCGTCTGAGCCTTTCAAGCAGCGACAGTGTGCGAAGCCTGTCAGTCATTCTGCGTTTGCCTGTCGACGGTCCGCACCCTGAAGCTGCCTGCCCCATCGACCAGCGCAGCCCGCATGCGTGCCATGATGTCCGCCGGAAAGGCGTTGCGATCCGCCGGGGGCGTGACCGACACAGAGGGCCGTGGCGCGCCCAGCGGTATCGCCTGGCCGCCGAAGGGCGTCTCTGCCTGTGCGGGCGTGTCCTTGGGCGTCCCGCCTGCGGCGATCGCATCAGTACCCGCGCCAGCCATGGCAACTGCGATCACAAGGGCGCGGAGTCCCGCGAAGGCCGGGCCCTGCATCATATCGCCGGAAGCTCTTTCTGCGCGGCTTCGACCTTGTAGAAGTCGGGTTGCTTGTTGCTGGGGATGTTCCCGCGTCCGATCTCGACGCAGATGTTTGGCGGGTGGTTCGCCACCATCGCGACAAAGATGTCGCGGATGATCAGGTAGAAGGCTTCGTCCTCATCCTCGATCTGCTTCAGGCGGCCCGAAATCGGCTGCACCATGCAATAGGCCAGGAACACGCCCAGGAAGGTTCCCACCAGCGCGCCGCCGATCATCTTGCCCAAGACCTCCGGCGGCTGGTCGATCGAGGCCATCGTCTTGATCACGCCAAGAACCGCAGCCACGATGCCGATCGCCGGAAGACCGTCCGACATGGTCTGGATTGCTGCGGCCGAGGCCAGCGCCTCGCGGTGGTGCTTCTTGATCTTGCGGTTGATCACGTCCTCGGTCTGGTACTTGTCGTCGAACTGCATCGACAGCATGCGAAAGCTGTCCGTGATCAGCTCTGTCGCGAAATGATCGCTCAGGATCGCGGGATAGCGCTGGAAAATGCTGCTTTCCTGCGGCTTCTCGACATGTTCATCCAAGGCGATGATGCCCTTGGTCTTGTAGAGCCGGGCCAGCTCATACATCAGGTTCAGAAGCGCCTCGTAATGCGTGGCCTTGAACTTGGGCCCTTTCACGACCTTCCCCAACCCGCGCAGGGACGACTTCAGCACCGTGGTCGAGTTGGCGACCACGAAGGCGCCAATCGCCCCGCCCCCGATCATCATGCCTTCGTAGGGAAGCGCGTAAAGCACGATGTCCATTTTGCCGCCCGACAGCATGAAGCCGCCGAAAACCAGCCCGAAAACCATTGCAAGCCCAAGAAAGATCGTCATGCACCACCCGCCATAGTTGCGCAGAGCCGGGTCCAGCACGCGGCCCGCTGCCAATATCTTTTCTTTCCGTATAATTGACATTTACACAATAATAAACAAGAATAGACATGTATAAAATCAAACAGAGGTTGGTGGCATGAGCGGTTCGGGCACATTTGTATACCTGCTTGAAGAGGAAGCGGTCGCCGCGATGCTGTCCGGTTGGCCTGCCGACATGCAGGTGGCCGTGTGTCTGACACCCGGCGGAGGTTGCGATCTGGCGGTCCATCACCGCAGCGAACTGTTGCGTGTGCTGGGCCGGATCGCGACCCTGCATGGATTGCACCCGCAGGATCTTCATGTTGCGCCGCGCGTCGAGGGGTATCCCACGCGCAAGGTTCTCTTTTCGGAAGAGCAGCAGTTGTTGTCATTCGTGGCCGACAGCCCGAACCTTGCCGAACTGGCGTCGGACTACGCGATAAACTATCGCTTTGCCCGGGATGAAGGGCTGGACCCGGACATGCTGGCCCGTGCGGCTGTCGGCAAGCGACGGGTTGCCCGAAAGGCCAAGGCGCCCCGGACGTCTCCGTCAGCGACGGCAACAAGCCCGATGTCGCCGCGTTCCGCGGCATTCATCACGCATCTGTCCTTGCCCTCGGGCTATGCGGCACCCACGCCGGCGCAGCGGCAGGAATGCACTTTTGTCGATGGCCGCCTGACGCGCGTCGGCGACAAGGTGCGCCTTGTCATCGCGCCGGACAAGGCGAAGGGCACTGAGCCTGCGATCGTGGTGGCACGCATCGGATGCCGCGATGATTTCGCGCGGTTCGTGCTGCCACGTTCCCTGTTGGCGGCGTGGTCGCCCGACAAGGCGGCCCTGTTCGAGATATCCGTCGATCTGTTTCCGCAGGCCGTCATCGACCGATACATGCGCGAACCGCATCACTGCCAAGTCACGGTGACGGTGCGTGGCGTTTTCGTGTCCTTCGGTGCGCCGGTGGCTGCGAAACCGGAAGAAACCCGCCCCCTTGGCCCATCTGCCCCCGTGGCGGCCGCGCGTCCCAGGCGCAGGCTTTTCAAATCCGTGCATGTCGCGGTCGTGGTGCTTGTCGCCATGATGGTTGCAACCGGCCATTTCGCAACCGCGCTTGATCGGGATCCGTTGCGTACGGCGTCTACCTACGATTCAGGCTTTGGGGCGGATGCCGCACTTGACCTCATGTCGACGATGGCCCGCGCGGATGCAACGGAATAGGACCCGCCGGGCAGGCTTGCCTAAGACGCGTCGGACCCGTCGGGCGATTGCATGAGGTAGCCCTTGGACCGGATGGTCTGGACCAGGTACCGTTCGCCGAAGGTGGCATGCAGTTTCTTGCGGATCTTGGTGATGTGCACATCGAACTTGCGGTCACCATAAAGCCAGTCCGATTGATCCAGTTGCTGTGACAGCTGGTTGCGCGTCACGATCTCGCCCTTGTTGGCATTCAGGATGCGCAGGATCTGACTTTCCACCGGGGTGAATTGTGCCTGAGAGAATAGGGGCGTTTCGGGCGGCGTTCCACCGTCCATCATTCCGGCCTGCCGCATGCGAAGGGACAGGCGCGCCGCGAATTCGCGCGGTGGATGGGGCATGCGCAGCACATCATCTGCCCCGGCCGTCAGCGCATCGGCAGAGCTGTATTCATCCGCGATGTGGTCGATGACGATGATCAGCCAGTCGGGCAGCTGCTGGCGGCATTCGGCAATCTGCGCCGGGCCCAGGATGGCATCTCTTATACCGACGATCAGGATCCCCACGGCTGGTGCATCGCGCAGGGCGCCTTCGGTGAAGATGGCGGGGCAATAGTCCTTGCTGATCGAAACGGTCTTGACGCCAAGTGTCTTGATCTGGGTCGAGAGGCTGCGCGCGAGGACATCATCCGTTTCCCTGACGACGGCAAGCTCTGGCAATTCCCCCATCTGTGAACAACTCCCGGATCTGTTTTTCTCGTGAAGGTCATGAACCGGAATCACTATTGAAACACGATGCAAGGTTGCGTTTCGCCGCTGAAAGCGTGGGCCGAATCTGCCTGTCGAAAGACTCGGCCACTTCCTTATCGATAACCCTTAAAGTCTTTGATACTCAACCCCAAAGCGGTTTCTGAATTTTAAACAACCTGAAATTGCTGCACTTTTTTGCTTTCCAGTGCTTGCCTATCTAAAGAACAGTTGTCTTGCGCCCCAAACTATGCAATTCTATCCATGCCTATGATCGAAGAATTCGATGTTCCGTCGATGAAGCCTGACGACTGCACGTAGTCCGAGCGTCAATCATTGTGGTCGGAAAGGCTTTCCCACAGTAGAGGGCATCCAATGACCAAAACCGATCCAAAGGCGGACATGCTTGCTGCTGTCGCCGCTGCCTATGCGTCACGGACCGATGTGTCCGCCGACGATATCATTGCGCTCGTGGCACGGCTGCGCAGCGAATTCAGCGAGGCCGAGACAGCCCCGGTTGCGGACAACGCGCCAGTGAAGGCCCTTGCCCGCACCGAGCCTGCGATCCCGATCGACAAGGCCGTCACCACCGACAAGGTGTTCTGTCTGTGCTGCGGCAAGGGGTTCAAGATGCTCAAGCGTCACCTGGGTGCCGAGCATGGGCTGACCGAGGCGGCATATCGCGCCATGTTCGGTCTGTCTGAAGACATGCCCCTGGTCGCCCCCAGCTATTCCGAGCGCAAGGCGAACTATGCCCGCAGGGTCGGCTTCGGAAAATACGACAGGGGCGATGCGGGTGCCGGGAATTCGGATGCCGAGGAAAACCAGAGCATTTCCTGAACATTCAACCAGTTTCATCGAGCCGCGCAAAACGGGCTGGATCAGACTGATGTTGCCAGCCTGAAGGGTGTGGATCATTGGCTGACAAGAACATCATTGTCATCAAGAAAAGCGATGATCACGGGGATCATGACCACCACGGAGGGGGCTGGAAGGTCGCATATGCGGACTTCATGACCGCCATGATGGCGTTTTTCCTGATGCTGTGGATCGTGTCGGCGGCGGATGACAAGAAGCTGCAGGGGCTGGCCGAATTTTTCACCCCGACCGAGGCGTCCGACATCATCGGTGGTCGGGGCATGCTTGATGGGCAGGTCTTCGGCCCGGACGGGGTTTTCAGCGGTGTGGCCGGTCAGGATTTCCAGCTTCAGCCCCCCAGTTTCGGCCGGGACGAACCGGTGTCGCCCCCTGATGCGCCGCCGCGCCAGCTGGATCCCACCGTTGTCGTTGAATACTCGGTTTTTCCCTTGCCCGAAGACAAGGGCGAACGCGATGTGGATGCATCGGCCACGGCCACCGGCCAGGAAGGCATGGTCGAAACCGATCCCGAACTGATCGCGGAACTGGCGGCGCGTGCCGAAAAGCTGGACCGTGTCGCCGATGAGATCGAAGCGGCCGTGAACGAAAACATGGCGCTGGTCGAATTGGGGTCCAACCTCAGGATCGACAGGACGCCGGATGGTCTGCTGGTGCAGATCGTGGATCAGGAAAACCGCCCGATGTTCGCGTCAGGAAGCGCGCGCATCGATGGTGCCATGCTGGCCTTGGTCCAGATCATCGGGAATGCGGTGACCGATCTGCCCTATCCGCTGGCCATCACCGGCCATACGGATGCCGTGCCATTCACCTCGCGCGCAGATTACGGCAACTGGGAGCTTTCGGCGGACCGCGCCAATACGACCCGGCGCGCGCTTGAAGCAGCCGGGGTCGCATCCGGACGGATTTCGCGGGTGTCGGGCCTGGCGGATACCATGCCGCTGAATCCGGCTGTGCCGACAGCGCCCGAGAACCGCCGAATCACGATGCTGCTGATGTATCCCGAGCCCGTCGGACGGGGCGGGGCAGGGCAGGGCGACAGCCAGCCCGGCGGCGGTGTCGCGACCGGCCGGCAAGAAAATTCAGACTGATAGCTGTTATTGGCCCTGACCGGTACGTGCGCACCAGCCCATCTTCGCAGGGTGGTGCCGCAATATTTTTTTGCGCGTTTGGCGTGTATGAGTATCAAAGGATTTGTCAAGTATCCAAATGGTTAAATCGCAACAAAGGCGCGTGATGATCACACAACCTTGACGTATTTTCCTTTACGTAAACCTCTCGCTCTGGATGCAATGAAAATCACCTTGTTTTTTACGGTTTTTTCTTTGCCATCCGCAGCAGAGTCGAAATCCCGCTCTAGACGTCGGCACAATATGTAGCGAAATCCCTCAGATGCTGGCTACAGATTGTAGATTTTCTTAACACTTCAATTCTTTAAGAAACGTTAACGTCAACCTATCATGTGTTTGGCTGGGGTATGGGATGGTGGATTTTCTGCATGCGACAAGACCGACTTCTGGAATTGATCTGGCAGGGCGATGTCAAGCTTGGCCAGGGGCCGGGCGCCCGCCGTCTGCAGCGCGCGATGGCTGCTTTGCTGCCGCTGCGGATGGTGTGCCTCGGGGCCACCTCCGGTGTGGATCGCAGCTTCCTGATGACCGACGATACCGAGCTTCTGCCAGAGCTTCCGATCGGCGATGTGCTGGTCGAGGAATTGTCGATCGACGTGCCCGCCGGATCGCTTGTCGTCGTGCGCGAGGCGGATCTGCTGTCCAGGCCGATGCTGGATGACGAAATCTCTTATGATGTGGGCGTGCTGGTCGCCGAGGCGTTGCTGGGTGTCATTCGCAGCAGGGCCTTCCCGGTCGCAAGGGAAACCGACGCGCTTTACGCCATGGCCCGATCCTATCACGCGATGATCGGTGGCTCGGGTTTCATGCATCTTGGATTGGTGCCCGCGCAGTTTCGCGTGGGGCTTGCTGCCGGGCTGTGTACCTATTGGGCCGGTACGCGATCCGCGCGCAGCGATACCAGCGGTCTCTTTCTGCGGCCCGATTTCCTGACCTGTCCCCGCCTGCTCAATTACCTGCGGGATCTGGACAGCAATTTCACGGCACCCGACCGGATCCCTGTCGGGCTGATGCTGTTTTCCGGTGGGCCCTGCGGCTACGGGGATTGGTTGGCACAGGTTGCAAGGCGCGTCAGTGCAGAACTTGATGGCCATCTCGCCAGATCCTGTGATGGCGGTAGTCAGAAAGAGTTGCGCATTTGACATCTGTCTGCGCTTTAATCTTGCGTTAACCATATATAACTTTGTGAATACGCTTATCTATGTATGAGTATGCTTGTAGTATATGCAGGTAGTCATCGTGATAAGCACCCTTCAGGCAGCATTGCGCGAACCGCTTCTGACCGCCGATACTGAACGCGATGCGATCCGGCGCTGGCAGGACGAAGGTGACAGGCGCGCGCTGGAGCTTCTGCTGCGCAGCCATGCGCGGCAGGTGTGGTCGCAGGCCTTGCGTTTTGCCGACAACCCCGTGGACCTGGACGATCTCGTGGCCGAAGGCATGGTCGGTTTGATCCATGCGGCGGATAACTTCGATCTCAAGCTGAACCTGCGGTTCTCGACCTATGCGGCGTTCTGGATCACTAACGGTGTACTTGCCGCACTGGCCCGGATCGGTACGGTGATCGACATGCCGGTGCGGACCTATCTTGCCGCACGCGCCGGGCGATTGCAGTCCGAGGATGCGGATCTGTCCCATCTGGCCAGGCAAGGGGCGCTTCCGCTTGATGCCGATGGTGACGGTCCGTCGCTCTCCGATCGTCTTCCCTGTTCCTGCCCGAACCCGGCGGAAACGGCGGAAATGAAGTCTGCGCAGAAACGGATCAACCGGATGCTGGCGCAAGCGCTGCGCTCTCTCGACCCGACCGAACAGGCGATCATCCTGCGCAGAAGGCTGGCGCTGGACCCGGAGCCGGTCGAAGCCGTCGCCGCTGACCTGGGAATGACCGTGCAAAGGCTGCGGCAGGGAGAGACGCGCGCGTTGACCCGGTTGCGGCGTGATCTGCTGGCGTTGGGTTTCAACCGCGCCCTGCTCCATTGAGAGACCGAGAATGATGATGCCCCCTTTTGCCGGTTTGAAGGCGCTTTTCGCGGCCACGCAATCCACGGACATGACTGACCTGCAAAAGAAGCCGGGGGCCGCGGCGGCCGCACTTGCCGGCATGGGGGGCACGCCCAAGGCAGACCCGGACCAGGTCGTGCAATTTGCGCAACTGCTGGCTGCTGGACGGTTGAAGGGGGCATCGACCCTTGCGCCGGGGCAGGTTCAGATCGCGTTGCCCGGCGATGCCGCGACGCGCGGTGCCGCTCTTGCCGATCTAGCCGCCGAGACCAAGGCGCTAGCGGCGTCTTTCCTGGCAGAGCCGGGAACGCCTGCGCCCGACGATGTCGTGGCGGCTTTCGTGGCCCTGTTGCAGCAATTCGACGCGGCAACCGGCGGGGATGCCATGCAAGTGCTGGGGGCAGGCCTTGAAGGGCTGGAAGCGGCGGGCCTTGCCCGGATGGAAGAGGCCG
Organism: Rhodobacteraceae bacterium EhC02; assembly: GCA_001650895.1. Taxonomy (GTDB): domain Bacteria; phylum Pseudomonadota; class Alphaproteobacteria; order Rhodobacterales; family Rhodobacteraceae; genus Seohaeicola. The sequence goes on along the minus strand of LXYH01000045.1, from coordinate 249,660 downwards.
CCACCGATCCCGCATCGCTTCTCGAGGCGTTGGCCGGTCTTGTCGGCATCCCGGTTGCGGATAACCCCGGATGGCTGGCGCGTTCCCTGTCGGACCCGAAAGAGGGTGTATTGCCGGCCCAGGGCGAACCGAAACGCCCCGCCCCCTTGATCATGCCGAAGACGAGAGAGGGCGAGCAGGTCTTCGCCAGCCGCGATGTCGGGATGCAGCCCGTTCCGGCAATGGACAAGGTTGCAGCATCACTGCAAGCCGCAACACCGGCCGAGGCGCGCTTTGATGTGCGCGCCATCGTCGCCACTGCGCTGGCGAACGCAGGCGGCGGCGCCGAGGGCGATGCGCTGCCGATACCCACGCCGCCATCTGACGCGCGCCCTCTGGCCGTCAGCCCCATGGGCGCAAGCCCGGCGGATATGGCGCGACCGTCCGAAGCCGGGCAACCACCGGCCTCTGGTTTCGCGCGCAACCTTGCCCAGCAGATCCGCAGCGCGACCCTGACCGAGGGGACGACGCGCATCGCCCTGGCCCCGCGCGGGCTGGGCGAGATCGAGATCGACATGGGTCCCGACGAGGCGGGAAACCTGCGCATCATCTTGCGCGCGGAAAATCCCGCAGTGCTGCACGCGCTGCGCGGCGACCGTGATGGCCTTCTTCTGGCCCTGTCGCAGGGCGGGGCGGATGTGCGGGACGCCGATCTCGGTTTCGAGGATTTCAGCCAGCGGCACCGCCGTGATGCCGAAGAGACAGAAGCACCGCGGGGCCGCAGCCCGGAACGCGGTATCGAACCTGCCGCCCCGATCGGTGCGGAACCCCGCAGGATCATCGGGGCCGGCAGGCTGGACATGTTAACCTAAAGGACAAGCCATGGAAATTTCACCCAGCACGGCAACCGGTGGCCTGACGACGACAACCGACTCGAACATCGCCAAGGACAAGCTTGATACCGACTACCAGAGTTTCCTGAAGCTTCTGATTGCGCAGGTGTCGAACCAGGATCCGCTGGAACCGATGGATTCCACGACATTCGTGTCGCAGCTGGCCCAGTTGACGCAGGTCGAGCAATCGATCGTGACCAATGCCAATCTCGAAAAGATCGACACGAGGCTGAGCAATGTCGAGTCGCTCTCGGATGTGCAGCTGATCGGGCGCGACGTGACCGTTCCCACGGACCGGGTCGAGTTGCGCGATGGTCAGGCCGCCTTCACCTATGCCTTGTCGCGTGATGCGACCGATGTCGCCATCCGGGTCATGACGGCGGATGGAACGGTCCTGCGCGAAATGACGGGCCAGCCCGGCATCGGCGGCACGGATCATGCCGTCACATGGGATGGGCGAGATGTCGATGGCCTGCCGGTGCCCGATGGCGTGTTCCGTGTCGAGGTGCTGGCGCGGGATTCCGCCGACAACGCCGTGCCGTATGACACGTCATCGACAACCCGCGTCGAACAGCTGAGCTTTGCCGGGGGCGTCACGACCATGTTGCTGCGCAATGGTGACACGGCCTTTGCCGGAACCGTGACCGCCGTGCGCTGACGCTGCGGCGCGCGGATCAGTTGAAGCCGACGTCGTGCTTGTAAAGGGTCAGGAACAACACGTCCTCGACGTCGGCGAACTCTTCCTGGAGGTCCGACTTGATGCTGCCCGACAGAAGCTGTGAATCGATGGCGACACCACGCAGGACCGGGGTTTCTGCCGCGCGGGCCATCGCGCTTTCGATCGCCGCCTGCAGCAGCGCCGCATTCTGCGGGATCTTGTAATGCGCGGCGCGTTCCGCGTCGGCCACTGCGACTGCCACATCCGCGACGACAAAGGTCACGCTTTCCCGCTTGCGCACCGGCATGGTCACACTTTCCATCTTGATCAGATGCGGGCCGGGTGTTGCCGGGGCGGGGGATTTTTCCACCTCATCCGGTGCGGGCTTTTCGGCGGCTGCCGCGTTGATGCTGGATTCCGCCGCGCGCAGGATCGCATCCGCTTCGGCTGCGGATGATGCCGCCGGGTCGGCCGGTGTCGTGCTGTCATGTGCTGCGGGTGCTGCCTCATGCATGGCGGATGCATCCACAGGATGTGCGCCTGCGATAAGGCTGCCTGCAAAATACCCTGCAGACGCAAATGTGCCGACGGCAACGACCGCGACGATGGGGAATAGCTTCATTCCGTGACCCGAGCCTCCGATTCCTCTCGGAGGGATCGCACGGGAATGCGGTCAGACTTCAGCCTTAGTAGGGCAAAATGATGTCTACCACGTCTTCGCCATAGCTGCGCTGCTGCTGGCGCGACAATTGCCCACGTCCACCATAGGTGATCCGTGCCTCGGCCACCTTGTCGTAGGGGATCGTATTGTTCATGCGGATGTCCTGCGGGCGGATGATTCCCGCGACCCGCAGTTCGCGCAACTCTTGGTTGACCTTCACTTCTTGGCGTCCCGCGATGACCAGATTGCCGTTCGGCAGTTTCTGAACGACCAGTGCGGCCACCTTGAGGTCGATGGATTCCCCGCGGTTTATGGACCCTGAACCTGACGCCTCGAATGTCGAACTCATGTCGATGATGTCACCGGTCGGCAAGTTGTCGAGGCCAAGAAGGCCCGGAAAACCCGCATTGCCCGAGCCTGATCTTTCCCTCTGGCTGGCGTTGCGCAACTGCGCCCGGTCGTCGATGCGGATGTCGATGGTCAGGATGTCGCCCACGCGCGAGGCGCGCTGATCGGCAAAGAAACCGCCCGAACTGCGCTGCCACAGGGACGAGGCTTCTGCCCGCTGATAGGTGCGCGGTGCGTCAGGCGGGGGCATGGGGACCTGCACGAAAGAGGCCTCGGGGATCGTGCCGTTGGACACCGAAATGTCGGACACCTGCGGATCGCGGTTGAACGCATCGCGCGGATCGCCGCAGGCCGACACCAGGGCAAGGGCGGCAAGTGCCGCGCCCAGGCGCGCACCAAGCGTTGGGTTGCAGCGCATGCCGCGCGTGATTGATCTGTTGCGCGATTGATGCGCGGGGCGGGACGTTTCGATGCTCACCGTCTGACCTCTACTATGCCTTCTGCGGTGGCGATCCCCACCAGGGCTGTGTTGCTGACAAGATTGACGATCCGTACTTCCTGGCCGCGATGGGCGTCGCCAAGCGCCCGACCGGGCGCAGACAGCTCAAGCGCGCCGTCGGAATAGCGGATCGAGACCAGACTGCCGCGCCCGATCACCAGAGGCTGCATGACGGCTTGCACCGTGACGGCGCGCCCTTCGGTCAGAAGGCTGCGCACCTGCATCCCGACAAGTTCGGCAGGGTCGGTTATCGTGAAGGCGCCGATCCGGCTTGCCGGCAGGTCGACCATGCCCAGATCGGTTTCGCTGACGATATCGCCGGGCATCAGGCGGCGCGTCGGCACCGGCACAGGCACGATCAGCGTGGCCAGACCGTTTACGCGGCGCACGTCGCCCGCATCGGTCACGACATTGGCCGCGAACCGTCCCGTGGCCGGATCGTTCCACCAGGCCGAGATCAGCAGCGCATCGCTTGGCGCGCCGGACTGAACCGAGATATCGAAGCGCCCGCGCGGCGGCATGGCGGGACCGGCGCTGTCGCGGGCCTTTTCCTCGATCAGCTGTTCCAGCGGCACCGTTCCTGCCAGCGCGGGACCGGTGGTCAGGCAGGCCAGCGCCGCCAGGACATGCCCCGCCCGCAAGGCGGCAGCCCGTGCGGCGCGTCCTGCTGTGCGAATGGTCATGACGGGCAGCATCTGCATGTCACCTGATCTGGTTCGCGGTGGACATCATCTGATCCGCGGTCGAGATCGCCTTGGAGTTCATCTCGTAGGCGCGCTGCGCCGAGATGAGGTCGGTGATCTGCTGGATGATGTTGACGTTCGAATTCTCGAGATAGCCCTGCCGGATGATCCCGACGCCTGGATCGCCCGGATTGGCCTGCAGCGGGTCGCCCGACGCGGTTGTCGCCTGCAACAGGTTGTTGCCAAGCGTACGCATCCCGGCCTCGTTCACAAAGGTGGCCATGGTGATCCGCCCCAGATCTACGGGAACGGGATCGTTCTCGACATAGGCCATGACCGTGCCGGTTTCGCCCACCGCGATGTTGACGGTGTTTTCCGGCAGCACGATCCCCGGATCCAGCTCATAGCCCTGCAGCGTGACGATCTGGCCTTCGGGCGACAGCTGGAAGGCGCCGTCGCGGGTGAAGGCCTGCCCGCCGTCGGGCAGGTTCACCGTGAAGAAGCCGCGCCCGTCGATGGCAAGATCAAGCTGGTTCTCGGTGGCCAGCAACCCGCCTTGCGTGTTCAGCCGCACGGTGCCCACCGTCTGCACGCCAAGGCCAACATCAACCCCGGTGGGGCGCAGGGTGCCTGCGTCCGACGTCAGCGACCCCTCGCGGCGCTGCGTCTCGTAGATCAGGTCCTGGAACGCGGCGCGGCTGCTTTTGAAGCCGGTCGTATTGGCGTTCGCGATGTTGTTCGAGATGACGTCGACATTGGTCTGCTGTGCCAGCATGCCCGTCGCCGCAATGCCAAGTGCCTTCATGTCCTGCCCTTCCTTTGTCCTGACGAGGGTTGGCCCCTGTCACTTGTCTGGTGCTGCTGCGTCCCGGCCCGGTCTGTTACCCCGACGGGCTGCCGATCCGGCGCAGCATGTCGCGCCGCAACTCGTCTTCGCTGTTCATCAGCTGGACGGCGCGCTCATAGGCTTTCTGGATCGACATCATGCGTGTCATCTCGACCACCGGCTGGATGTTGCTGCCCTCGATGGCGCCCTGGATGACCTCGGTCACGGTGTCGGGCACGGGTGGGCGAATGCCTTCGACATCCGGTGGCACGAACATGCCGTTGCCGATCCGCTCGTAGACCTGAAGATCGGGAAGCCCGAAGACACCGATCTGGCCGATCACCCCGTTGTTCAGGCTGGAAATGACGCCGGAACGCGAAATCGCCAGGTCAGCGCCCACATCGGGCGGCAGGGCAATCGGATTGCCCCCGATATCCAGAACCCGCGCGCCTGTCAGGGTGACAAGATTGCCCTGCGCATCGACCGCAAGGCTTCCTTCGCGCCCATAGGCCCGCTGCCCCTGCGGCGTTTCATAGCCGAACCAGCCATCGCCCTTCAGCGCCACGTCCAGCAGGTTGCCGGTCTGCGACAGGGCACCCTGTCGCGCATCCACATAGGATCCCTGGTCGATCAGGAAATTGGTGTCGCCCGTCGCCGCCGCCGGATCGCTGTGCAGATAAGAAGAAAAGACCACCCGCTCGGCCTTGAAGCCGGTCGTGTTGGCATTCGCCATGTTGTTTGCGGCAACGTCCATCTCGCGCCGGAGGGCGGTTGCAAGCGAAAGCGAGACATAGGTCGAATTGTCCAAGGCATGACCCCAGTGATGTTTCCGCCGCAGAATAGGCATGCTTCATGAACAAATCAAACACTGTTGTTGATTATTTTTTGTTTATACATGAAAAGGAGGATGTAAGCATGGGATAAATCGTGGATTTTGTAGCCCTTCAACATGGATGTTCATGTGCGCCCCAAGGTGCAGATCCCGCCTGCGGCGGGTCCGGGCGTGCCGTGTTTGCGCTTTGCCTGGTGCTTGCACTGTCAGCGGTGGGCCTGTCGCCTGCTGCGGCCAGCCCTGACGATGAGGTGGCTGGGCGTCTGGCCCAGAACATCCCCTATCCGCCTGCGTCGCGTGCGCCCGCGCGGCATCTGTCCTTGCCGCCCCTTGCCCCGGAAATCGCGCGGTTCGATCCGGCTCTTTTCCTTGAGGACCGGCAAAGGTTGACCCGGGCACTTGCGGATCTGCGGGACCGGCTGCAAACCGCGATCCGCCCCGCCCCGACGGAGATAGACCTGCTGCTTGATCTGGCCGCGCTGCACCTGTCGCAACGCATGTTGCCCGAGGCGCGGTCCTTTCTGCATGCCGTGCCCGACGCAAAGGGTGGCCTATCCGCAGGCAGCCCGCAACTGGCGCCGACCCAGGCCGGGCGTGCCGCCGCGCTGGGCGCCGCACTGGACGGCTTTGGCGCATCCCCCGGGCTTGCGCCCGAAGGATGGGCCGATGCGCCGCTTTTCGATGCGCTGCACCATGTGGCGGCGGGCAATTTCGACGCGGCGCGCCCCTTGCTGCCCAAGGCGGCTGCCGTGCTCAGGGGGTATCCTGTCGCGCTGTCCGATGCGGCCTTGCCGCCGCTTCTGATGGCTGCGATCGAAAGCGGTGCATGGGATGTGGCGCGGGATCTGGCCACCCGGCTTGCCCCGCGCGAGGACAAGGGTCCGAGCAGCGCCTATCGCTATCTTCTGGGGCGCGCTGCGGCGCTTGGCGGCGACCTCGTGGCCGCCTTCGACAATCACGCACTGGCGGCGGCCGGCACGGATGTATGGGCGCAACGGTCCCGTCTTGCGCTGATCGACATCGGGCGCACCACTGGCACCTTGCAGACGGATGACGCGCGGCAATTGCTGCAGCAGACCCGCGCCCTCTGGACCGGGGACGCGCTGGGCCTTGCGACGCTGCAACGTATCGCCGGGCTGGAACTGGCCGAGCGGCGTGACCTGCCTGCGCTGGATGCATTGGCCGATATCATCCGGCTGCATCCCGACACGCGCGAGGCCGAAGCCGCCGTCCGGCAGGCCCATGCGATGATCGCGGCGATCTATGAACGGGGGCTGGCTGGCGATATTCCCCTTGCGGAAATGGTGTCTGCGCACCGTGCCATCGCGCGTGACTATCGCTTTGATCAGATGTTCCCCCCGCTGGCCGAGGCTTTCGCCGATCTTCTGGCCGAAAGCGGGGCCAGCGGTCTGGCCGCCGCCGAATATGCGGCGTTGCGGGCGCAGATCGACGCGCAGGAAAGCCCCGTGGAAGATCCCGGCCCTGCCGATGTGGCGGCGATGGCGGCGCAAGACCTGGCCAGTGACCGGCTGCGCCTGAAACATGCGGCGGCCTTGCAGCAGGGTGGGCGCCTGTCCGAGGCCGAGGCGCTGCTTGCCGAACCGGTCACCGCCGCCGACCCGTTGCTGCAGGACCGCTACAACTTCCTGCGTGCTGCGCTTTTCGCCGCGACCGACAGGCCCGCCGATGTTCTGACCACCCGGATGGTCGCGCCAAGCGACGCCTACCGCCGACTGCGCGCCGAGGCTGCTTTCGAACTGGGCGAATGGGACGTGGCGCGCGAGGCCTATGAACTGCTGTTGCGCCGCCTTGGTCCCGGCATGCAGGCCGAGGATCGGATCAACCTGCTGCTTGCCACCTTCCGCAGCGGCGATCCCGACCGTCTGCGCGAATTGACCCGCAGCTTTCCGGAACTGGGGGACCGCTGGGCCGCCCTGGCCGAGGGGCTGACCGCCGAGGCGCCCGATGTGCTGCCGCTGCGCGACGCTTCTGCCCGGCAAAGGGTGGAAAAGGCCGACAATGCCTTGCGCATGCTTCAATCCGTCGGGAGCAGCGCCATGCCATGACATCTGCGATGACGACCGAAGAAATCCTTAACCGCACCGAAAACTCCGCCGCCAATATATAACAATGAGGCAATTCTGTCAGGCGCTGGTGGCAACCAACAAGAAGGACGCTTTAACATGAGCATTTCCAACTCGATGCAGACCGGGGTCAGCGGTCTGCGCGCCAATTCGACCGCTGTCGACCGTATCGCGGACAATATCGCGAACGCGAACACGGATGGCTACCGGCGCAGTTTCGCGCAGATGGTGACCACCACCACGACCAGCAACACCGTCGTGGCCACCAACACCACCGGCGGAACCACCGGACTTGCGGCTGCCGGCGTCAAGGCCGTGCAGGGCACGGATGTGTCGGTCGACGGCGTGTTGCGCCCGACGGGCCGCCCGACCGACCTTGCGATCAGCGGATCGGGGTTCTTCGTCGTGTCCCGCAACCCTGACGAACTGGTCGAGTCGAATTACCGTCTGACGCGGGCCGGATCTTTCCTGCCGGACGAAAACGGTTATCTGCGCAATGCGGCAGGCTACTACCTGGCCGGTTTTCCCTATAACGAAGATGGCACGCTGGGTGCCCTGGACCGCAACGGTTTCGGCGATCTTCAGACAGTCAAGGTCGGCGACATCCAGATGAACGGATCGCCCACGACGGCGATCACATTCGGTGGCAACGTGCCGGCCCAGCAGACAGGCCTGGCCGTGCCGGGTGACCCCTTCCTCTCCTCGGCCGAATTCTTTTCACCGCTTGGCGCCGCCGCCCGTCTTCAATTCGCCTGGCAGCCGACGGGCGTGGCCAACGTCTGGGACGTGACAGTGACCGATCCCGCCGGCGCGACGCTTGGCACGGCGAACGTGACCTTCAACGCCACCGGCCCCGAGGCCGGCTCGCCGCAGGCCTATACCTTCACCGGATTCGCGGGCTCTGATCCCGCGACGGGTCAGGCCACGGTTGCCGTTGGCACGCCTGCGCAGAACATCACGCTGGATTTCGGTGCACCGGGCACCTTTACCGGCATGACCCAGTTCGCCGGTGACTATGCGCCGCTGACCATCGGGGCGGACGGATCGCAGACCGGCATGCTGGTCAGGACCGAAATCGACGAACGTGGCGATGTCTACGGGGTGTTCGACAACGGTCTGCGCCGCGCCCTGTACAATATCCCCTTGGCCGAGGTGCCGAACCCGAATGGCCTGTTGACGGCGGATGGCAACGCCTTCCTGTTGTCGCGCGCCTCGGGCAGCCTGCGTCTGAGCAACGCCGAGGTTGGCTCGGCCGGAAGCATCACGGCGGGCGCACTGGAAAGTTCCAACGTCGAAGTGACGCGGGAACTGACCGATCTCATCCAGACGCAGCGCGCGTATTCGTCCAACGCCAAGATCATCACCACCGCCGATGAGATGCTGGACGAAACCCTGCGGATCAAGCGCTGATCAGCATAAAGGGCAGGGGCCATGAGTATCACGAACGCTTTCATCAGCAGCCGCAGCGGCCTTGCCGCGACGGCTGCATGGTCCGAAGTGACCTCCAACAACATCGCCAACGCCGACCGGGCCGACTATGTGCGGCGCAGTATCCTGCTGACCAGCGGGCCCACCGGCAGCGGCGTGCAGGTCGAAGGGCTGCGGCGCGAGGTGGACGGGGCCCTTGACCGGATGCACCGCCAGGAAATGTCCCGGACGGCCACGCAGGACGCGGTGGCCGACGGCCTGAAGGTTCATGCCGCCCTTCTGGGCGAACCGGGTGACCCGCTGTCGCTTCAGGGGCGGATCAGCGCCTTGCAGTCGCGGCTGGACGAATTGTCCAACGATCCGGCGCAACCCGGCTTGCAGCGCGCCGCGCTCGATGCGGCGGCCAGCGTGGCCTCGACGCTGAACACGACGTCCGGACGCCTGAGCGAAACGGCGGCGAATACCCGTGAAGGCATTGCATCGGATGTCGTCACGCTGAACCGGCTGTTGTCGGAAACCGCCGAGATCAACCGCCAGATCGCCCTGCGCGAGCCGGGCACCCGCGACGCCGCTGCGCTTGAGGATACCCTTGCCGCCAAGCTGGACGAGATGTCGCAAATCGTCGACCTGCGGGTGCAACGCCAGCCGGACGGCGGCATCGTGATCTACACGGCGGGGGGAACACCCCTGCTGGAAGGGCGCGATGTCAATGCCGTCACCTTTTCCGCAGCTGACGGGCGGCTCTTTGCGGGCGATGCCGAGATCACACCCGGCGTGTCCGGCGCGCGCGGTTTCGAGGACGGCCGACTGGCCGGACGGATCGCGCTGCTGAATGATGTGCTGCCGCGCATGCAGACCCAGCTGGACGAAGCCGCGCGCATGCTGGTGGAATCCTTCACAACCGCCGATACCACCCTGGCACCGGGCCAGCCGGGGCTTTTCACCGATGCCGGCGCGGCCTTCGATCCGTTGGCGGCTGCGGGTCTGGCGGCGCGGATCACGATCAACGAGGCGGTGCGCGGGCCGGGCGGCGATACGCTGTGGCGGATGCGCGACGGAATCGGGGCCACGGCCCCCGGCCCGCAAAGCGACAGCACCCGGATCGAGGCGATGATCGCCTCGTTCAGCACTGTCTACACCCTGTCGCCAGAGGCAGGCCTGGGTGCCCAGGGGCGCCTGTCGGATTTCGTGCCCACCATGATCGCCGATCAGAAGGTCAGCCACAGTTCGGCACAGAACCGGGCAGAATCCCTGCGGGCCGGCGCGCAGGTGCTGGAAACCGCGCGGCTGGGCTTTCAGGGCGTCAATGTCGACGACGAATTGCAGCAACTGGTCGCCATCGAGCAAAGCTACGGCGCGAACGCAATCATGATGCGAACGCTTGGCGAAATGGTCGACACATTGCTGGCGGCCTTCTGACCGGAAAGGACAGGATCATGATCGGAACCGTTCGCACGATGTCCACCCTTGATGCGCTTGTCTCGCAGCGCAGGGTGGCGGCTGACCTGAACCAGCGGCTGACGCAGGCCGGGCAGGAAGCCACGACCGGAATGAAGGCGGATATCTTCCGCGCCCTCGGCATGCGCTCGTCCGAGGCGCTGGCGCTGCGCTCCAGCATGGCCCGGAACGAGACGTTCATTTCCTCGAACGAGATGCTGGCCAACCGGCTGGACCTGACGGCCCTGACCCTGCGACAGGCGCGGGACACGGCACAGGGGTTCCTGGACCTTGCCGCCAGCAATCTTGAATCGCCGACACAGACGGCGGGTGAATTGCAGCGCGCGGCGCGGGTTGTGCTGGAACGGCTGACAGGGCAGATCAACACCTCGTTCCTGGGTGTGCCCCTCTTTGCCGGGACCGACAGTGCGCAACTGCCGCTGCAGCGATGGGATGCCGTGAACCCCGACACCGGTCTTGCGCCGCGCGACGTGCTGGCCACGACGATCGGGGCGGGTATCACGGACGCCGCCGATGCCACCGCCAAGGCCGCGCGCCTGGCCGAAATCTATGCCAGCGCCGCCACCGTGCTGCCTGCCGAAGAGCGGTTCGAAAGCACATTCTTCAACGGAACGCCCCTTGTCGCAACCGACGGTTCGCCCTCGCCCCGCGTGACGGCCCGCCTCGACGAGACGACGGTGCTGGCCTACGGTATCCAGGCGAATGATCCGGCCTTTACCGACCTGTTGCGCGGGCTTGCGATGATCGCCACGACCGATCCCGCCGAAATCGCCGATCCCGAGGCCTACCGCGTCTGGGTCGGGGCGGCCGTCAACGCGGTGTCCGATGGCATTTCCGGTCTGCTCGACGTGGAAACCCGTCTTGGCACCCAGCAACAGGTGGTCGAGCAGACCCTGTCCACGCAGCGCGATCGTCAGGACCTCTACAACAGCCAGGTTCTGTCGCTGGAAGGGGTGGACCCTTATGAAGCGGCGACGCGCCTCAACAGCCTGCAAACCCAGCTTGAGGCCACATATGCCGTCACGTCGCGGCTGTCGCGGCTGTCATTCCTGAACTTCATGTAAACGGGTTTTCAGCGCCCGCGCGCTGACGCCGTCCGGCACGCCGGGAATGGTGTCCGCATGCAGGTCCATATCATCCACCGTCTGCTTGGGCGCGGACAGCTTGTAGCCCCGGCCATGCACCGTTTCGATATAGCGGTGTCCGGGGCCTGCGGCCGAGTCGAACTTCTTGCGGATCTTGCAGATGTAGACGTCGATCACCTTGTCGAAGGGTTGTTCTTCGGCCATCCCGTAGACCGCGTCATAGATCGCGGCCTTGGACACGACCTTGCGCGCGTTCAGCGCCAGCTGCGTGAAAACCGCATGTTCGCGTCCCGAAAGGAACACCCGTTCCCCGGCGACCTCGGGGTCGCGCCCGTCGAAATAGGCCGTGACCGCGCCGATCCTGACGCTTTGCGCGGCATGCCCGTGGGCGCGGCGCATGATCGAATTGATGCGCGAGCGCAGCTCGACCCCCTTGAGGGGGATGACGATGACATCATCGGCCCCATGATCAAGCACCTGTGCCGCCGCGCGTGCATTGCGCAGATCCCGCATGACGATGATCGGATTGCGGCACCCCGCGCCCCGCAGCCTGCCGATCTGGTCAAGAACGGCGCTGCTGTCGGCCAGAAGAAGCGGGCGCGTGTCATGCCCTTCGCGGTTCAACAACCCCAGGTCGCGCTGAAAGAACGTATCTGCGATGCGGACCGGTATCATCCTTGCGGTGCGCAGTTCGGCTGAGATGCTGGCCGCACGATCGTCGCGTGGCTCGTAAAGGTAGATGTGCATCCTGCTTGCCCTTCGCTGCCGATCGGCAGCGAGGCATATATAAATCCCGTGCCGACATTGTTAATCATCACTATACATGACTATATAGGAAAAAAACACAAGCATTGTTTAAATCTATACTTGAATTTATCATGAACTCATTGTTTTACTTCAATCAAGGTGGCCCCTGTCCGGGGCCGCAGGGGACGGCGACCGCCATGCGTTCAGAAATGCGCCATTCGAAACGTTTGATTGCCACGCTCGTGGCGATTGCATTGGCCGTGGGCAGTGCCCCGGCGCCGGTTCAGGCTGATGTGCGGATCAAGGACATCGCCGTTTTCGAAGGCGTGCGCGAGAACCAGCTGGTCGGCTACGGCCTTGTGGTCGGTCTGAACGGCACCGGCGACCGTCTGCGCAACAGCCCCTTCACCCAGCGATCCATCGAAGGCATGCTGGAGCGTCTGGGCGTGGGCAACCTGTCCAATGAAACGATGCGCACCGAAAACACCGCCGCCGTCATGGTCACCGCGATGTTGCCGCCTTTCGCGCGGCGCGGATCGACCATCGACGTTGTCGTGTCATCTCTGGGCGATGCCTCGTCCTTGCGGGGTGGCACGCTGATCGTGACGCCGCTGGCCGGTGCGGATGGTGCCGTCTATGCCGTGGCGCAGGGGCCGATCGCCGTGGCCGGATATGCCGCGCAAGGCATCAACGCCAGCATCGTCGAGGGCGTGCCGACCGTCGCCCGGATCGAAAACGGCGCCACCGTCGAGAACGAGGTCGAGCTGGCCTTCAACTCGCTCAACAGCATTCGTATCGCGCTCAGAACGCCCGATTTCACGACAGCCGCGCGGGTCGAAGAGGCCATCAACCGTTCGGTCGGTCCCGGCAGCGCCATTGCGCTTGATCCAGGCACCGTCGAAGTGCGCCCCAACGGCAAGGCCGACATCTTCGGCCTGATGTCCCAGATCGAATCCCTGCGGGTCGAACCGGACAGCATCGCCAAGGTGGTGATCGACGCGCGATCAGGCACCATCGTCATCGGTTCAGAGGTCAGGATCGCCAATGTCGCGGTCAGCCAAGGCGGTCTGACCGTCATCGTCCGCGAGGAAATCGAGGTCAGCCAACCCGAACCCTTCTCGATCGGTGAAACGGTCGTTGTGCCGCAGACCAACGTGCAAGTGCAGGAACGCGAGACGCAATTCACCGTGCTGGAAGGCGACGTGAGCCTGCAGCGCCTTGTGGATGGGCTCAACGCCATCGGCTTGGGCGCGACGCAGACAATCTCGATCCTGCAGGCGATCAAGGCCGCCGGCGCCCTGCATGCCGATCTGGAGATCATCTGATGGAGACGACAGGCCCGCAGCCTGCCCGCCCCGTGCAGCAGACCACCATATCGACCACCCGCAGCGCCGCGACCGATGCCGCCCGCGCGGCCTTTGAGTTCGAGGTCGTGTTCCTGTCGCAGGCAGTCGAGGAAATGATGCGCGGCACCACAGCCGGTGAATTCGGCGGCGGTCATGGCGAAGACACCTGGCGCAGTTTCCTGGCGCGGGCCTTTGCCGAAGAAATCGCCAGCCACGGCGGCACCGGCATCGCCCGCAGCATAGAAGCAGGCATTGACGCCTATCGCGCAGGCAAGGGGGAAGAATGACGGACATAGACAGACAGGCGCTGGATGCATTGATGCGGCTCCTGCAGGACGAGATCGTGGCGATCCGTCGCGGCGATCTGGGGCAGGTGGACGCCTTTGCTGCCCGCAAGGCCGAGTTGAGCGCCACGCTCGAGGCCGCCGGCCCCTCCATCGCCGAAGCCCTTGCGGCTGACCCGCCAGATATGGCGCTGCGCGGGCGCATCGCGAACCTGCAGGAACTGATCGAGACGGACCGGATGCTTCTGGAGCGCATGACCCAGGCCACAGCCGCGATGCTGTCCGAGATCATCCGCATCCGGGATCGGCATGGATTGGGCGGGATCTACGGTGAAAAGGGCAAGGCGCGCGCCGCTGAACCGGTCCCGCTGGAGCGTCTCGACCGTTCTGTCTGAAACGTTAACCCGGCCTTAACCCCCGCGGCCAATCTCCCTTCACGGCAAAAGCCCATCAAGGTCCCTGCCGTCTATCGTCAGAATGACGATTTCAACATCACAGCCCTAGAAGGGGAATTACCATGAGCTCGATCATTACCAACTCCGCCGCGATGAACGCGCTGACCACGCTGCGCAACATCAACAACAGCCTCACCAGCACGCAGGACCGGGTCAGCTCTGGCCTCAAGGTCAGCACTGCCAAGGACAACGCGGCGTATTTTTCGATTTCCGAGACGATGAACTCGGACAGTTCGCTGAACAAATCTGTGAATGAAGGCATGACCCTGGCCAAGAACTCGGTCGCCACCGCGCGTCTGGGTGTCGAGGCCGTGGTCGATCTGGCCAAGCAGTACATCGACCGCCAGACTTTCGCGGTCAACCTGCCGACGGCTGATCAGGCGCTGGTCCGCGAAGAACTGGTGGCTCTTGCAGCGCAGATGCAAAACATCCTGGATCAGTCCAATTTCAACGGTGAAGATCTTGTTACGGCAACTGCCGGCACCAAGACCGTGACCACGGGCTTGTTCCGCGGTGCTGCCGCACTTGAGGCAAGCACACTGACCCTGACCACGGTCGACGTAAGCGCCCTGGTGACCGCACTGATTCCGGCAACGGCGACGTTTGACGCAGCCGGTGTGAACACCTCGCGCGATCAGCTTGACTTGATGATCGCTTACGCGACCGACCTTGGTATCACGGAAAAGGCCATCGAGAACCAGCAGAGCTTCCTGGCGACGCTGACCGATCGTCTGGATAGCGGTATCGGCGGCATGGTCGATGCGGACATGGAAGCAGAGGCGGCGCGCCTGCAGGCGCTGCAGGTCCAGCAGCAGCTGGCCACGCAGTCCCTGGCGATCGCCAACCAGAACCCGCAGAACATCCTCAGCCTTTTTCGCTGAGGACGTTGATCTGAGCTAGAGCAGACATACAGGCACAGGCGGGGGGCCTTGATCGGGCCCCCTGCCACCTCGGACATAAGAACTGACAGGCAGGTCGCCCGGAACAGTTCCCCGAAACATCCCGATCAGAAGACCGGGACGACATGAAAGCAGAACGCATGAGCCTTGCAGCCTACAAGACCACGATCCGTCACAGTGAATCCCCCCGCCAGATCGAACGCCGCATCCTGTCGCGCCTGACGGGCGCACTCGAGGCGCATTGCGCCTTCGATACGGCCACCACCGCAGCCGACCGCCTGGGCATCCTCTCGGGCGGGCTGCGCGACGCGCTGGCCGAGAACCAGAAATTCTGGACCGAACTGAAATACGACCTTGCCCTGCCCGGAAACGCGCTGTCGCCCGATTTGCGCGCCGGACTGGTGTCGCTGGCCATCTGGGTCGACCGGCAGACTGCCGACATCATGGGCGGCAAGCCGGGTGTGCGGGCCCTTGCCGAAATCAACCGGTCGATCCTGGCCGGGCTTTCGGCCACACCCGCCGCCGAGGCGCCTCAACCCGTGGTCGCGGCGCAGCCCGCCTATCAGGGCAGGTGACACCATGGCGCTGAAACTGACCCTCAAGCCGGACGAGCGGATCATCGTCAACGGCTGCGCGATCTGCAACTCGGGCCGTCGCCATGTGCTGACCATCGAAAGCCAGGCCGACGTGATCCGTGGGCAGGACCTGCTTGATCCCGATGGCATCGCGACACCCGTGCGGCTGGTCTATTTCCTGATCCAGACGGCCCTGACACGGGCCGATCTGCGCGATGATCTGGTCACGCCGATCCAGAAGCAACTTGCCGTTCTGGCAACGGTTTTCGGCGGCGCCAACATGGGCCTGATCTTCGAGGCGGCGAACTTCGTCAGCATCGGCGACTATTACAAGGCCCTGCGCGCCCTGCGTCCCGTGATGCGCCACGAGGAAGACCTGTTCGAACGCATGCGCGTGAAGGCGGCGGATGGCGAGTCACCGCCGCCGATGGCGCCCAAGCTGTCTGCCGCCACCGAACTGATGTCCACGGCGGCGCGGCCATGACAGGGGCCATCGGCGTTTCAACCCTGCTTGGGGTCAAGATCGCCGATGCAACGCGCGACGCGCGCGTCACCGCCATTCGCGACAGCGCCGAACACAGCCGGGCCATATCCGCCTTCCGCGAGCGGATCGGCGATATCCGCACGGTCGATGACCTGATCGCGGACCGCGAGCTTTATGTCTTCGTGATGAAGGCCTTCGATCTCGAGGATCAGATCTTCGGCAAGGCCATGATCCGCAAGGTGCTGGAAAGCGATCCGGGGGATTCCACCTCGCTGGTCAGGCGTCTGACGGATCCGCGTTTCCTTGAATTGCACCGCGAACTGGGCTTCGGGCCCGAGGGCGTGGGCAACAGCTCGGTCAATGACCAGTCCTGGCAGCAGGGCATCATTGCGCGCTATGTCGAGAGGCAGTTCATCAACGCCGAGGCTGTCCGCAGCGAACGGGTCGCCGAGGTGCTGGAGTTCCGGCAGAAGGCCCCCGATGTCCAGACATGGTTCGATGTTCTCAAGGATCGGGGCATGGCGGCCTTCATGCGCACTGCACTGGGCCTGAGCGACGAATTGGTGCGCCTCGACGTGGACAAGCAGGCGGCGCTTTTCGCCAAGAAATACGATCTGGAGAAACTGCAGGACCCGGACGAACGGGCGCGGCTGGAGCGTCTTTACGCGATCACGGCTGATGCGCGCGATCCGGCGCGCGTGTCGCAGAACGCCGCCGTGCAGATCATGTCCGGTGTGGTCACCGCAGCCACGGGCGGCGGGCAATTCGTGCCCATCACCCTTGATATCAGCGTCATCAGCAGCCTGCCGCGCCAACCCTACCGTTAAGGCGCATCATTCGATCAGCTCGTCCTCGTCCTCGAGGCTGGGCAGGCGGATGACATCCTGCGCGGCAAGATCGCGCGCGCAATCCACGATCGCGGCCTGCGCCGCGCGCACATCGCGCCCCCGCACGGCGCCCATGGTGTTCATCTCGTCCAGCAGCATGTCGCGCGACCGGGCGGGAAGCGCCTCGAGGAACTGATCCCGGATTTCCTTCGATGCGCCGCGCAGCGCCAATGGCAAGGTATTGCCCTGCAGGCCGCGCATCACCCGCGCAAGGCTTTGCAGGTCCAGCTTCATGAGGTCGTCGAAGGTGAACATCTTCTGCCGGATGGTGCCGAAATCCTGCGGGATCCGCTTTTCAAGCGAGGCCGACAGCGCCTCGAACGTGTCTCGGTCCAGCTTGTTGAACAGATCCGCCATGCGCTGCTGCATCTCGGCGGCGCCGGGCTGACCAGCGGTGGCCACCAGATCCTGCTGCAAGGTCTCTTCGATCTGGCGCATCGTGTCGGCGGGTACCGCCTTCATCGTGATCATCCGCTCGACGATGGTCTGCATCCGGGCCGGGGTCATCCGGGTCAGGGCCTTGGCCGCAATCTCGGTCGGAAGCTTGGACAGGATCACCGCGGCGGTCTGATCATGCTCGCCGTCCAGATAGTCGGCCAGCACCGTCTCGTTCATCGCGCCAAGCCGCGACCACAGATCGCGTTCCTGCAGTGGGCCGCGGATTTCCTTGAGGATCGATGTCACCTGCTCGGGCGGCAGGAAGCTGCGCAGCATGTTCTCTGCGATGGACAGCGACCCGATGACGCTGCCGCCGTTTGCGATGGACTCGGAGAATTCGCTCATCACTTCCTCGACCATCGGGGCAGGAACGACGCCAAGCCCGGACACCGCGCGCGTGATCTTCTGGATGTCGATATCGTCAAGCTTCTTCATCAGCTCGGACCCGCGCTTTTCGCCCAGGCACAGAAACAGGATCGCCGCCTTTTCGGGCCCCCGCAATTTGCGCCCACCGCGCACCGAAGGTGTGTTGCCGCTGAGTTCGATCGTGGTGGTGCTCATGGGGATGATCCTTTTGGCTTAACTGGGCGTCAGACATAACTCCGGCCGGGCCATCAGCCGGGCGGCAGGTAACTTTCCATCAGGCTTCCGGCCAGCATGTACCAGCCGTCGATCAGCACGAAGAAGATGATCTTGAAGGGCAGCGAAATCAGGACAGGGGGCAGCATCATCATGCCGGCACTCATCAGGATCGAGGCGACGATCAGGTCGATCGCCACGAAGGGCAGGTAGACCAGGAACCCGATGGTGAAGGCGCGGCGCAATTCCGAGATCATGAAGGCCGGGACCAGTTCGCGCCAGCCGGCCTCCTCGGCGGTCTGCGGCGCGGGCAGGGCGGCGGCGTCGGTGTCATCGTCGCGCCGGGTCAGGTCGCGGAACAGCGCAAGATCCTTGGGGCGGGTATTGGCGAACATGAAGGTCTTGAAGGGGGCGCCCACCCGCTGGATCGCCTGTTCCTCGGTGATGGCATTGTTCAGCAGCGGACGCAGGCCGCCCTCCCATGCATCCTCGAACACGGGTTGCATCACGAAAAAGGTCATGAACAGCGCCATGCTGGTCAGCACCATGTTCGGGGGGGTCTGGTTGAGGCCAAGCGCCGAGCGCAGGATCGAGAACACGATCACGAAGCCCGTGAAACAGGTCATGATGATCAGAAGGCCGGGCGCAATGCTCAGCACCGTCATCAGGGCGATCAGTTGCAGGATGCGCCCGCTCAGCGTTGCGCGCTCGTCCGATCCGATGGGCGCATCGCTGAGCGCGCCCGACAGCGATTCAAGCAACCCGCCCGCATCCTGCGCAAAGGCTGGTACTGCCGCCACGCACAAAAGCAGCAGGCCAAGGATGGCCGCAAGGCGCATTGTGGGGGACGGCAGGCGGCGCATGCGCGGTCAGTTGTCCGACACGTAGTCTTTGACGATCTCGGTCAGGGTGACGCCGATCCGGTCATCATCCAGCTTCACAAGGTCACCCCTGGCCACCAGCCTGTCATTGATGACCAAGTCGACCGGTTCGCCGATCTGGCGATCCAGTTCGATCACCGATCCGCGCGACAGCTTCAACAGCTGCGAGATGGGCATCCGCGCATGGCCCAGGATGACCTGAACGCGCAGATCGACGTTCAGCATCGCCTCGATGTTGCGCCCGGCCTGCGACTTGGCCTGGGATCCGCCCGCAACCACGCTGCCTGCTGGCGCGGCTGGGGCGTCAAGCTCGGGAAAGGCCTCGGACAGGGGCGATGCGCTTTTCTGTGGCGCGGCCCCGCTTGCGGGAACGGTCGCCTCGTCGGATGTGGGGTCAACCGTGTGCTCGGTGGGTTCGTCGGCCATGCTCAGCGCTCCAGAAGGTGGGTGGGGACAGCGGACCGCGCATCGCGCAAGGCGCCAAGGATGCGGTCGCAGATTGATGAGAAGCTGTATTCAAGGAATCCGCTGTCCCAGGCGACCCGTGTGTCGCCGTCGGCCAGGTCAGGATCGGCACGCAATGCGACGCGGCCTATCAGACCGAATTCGCTGATGGTGCTGTCCAGTTCCTCGCGCAGCAGACGCAGCCCGTCTGGGGATAGCGACACCTGCAACGTCGCACTGCCAAGCCCGACGCTGAGGGCGCGGCGCACCTGCGCCAGCGCCCGGTCATGCGCGCGGTGCTGCAGCAATTCCGGGAAGACCTGCTCGCACACCGACAGCGAGAAATCCAGCAGCTGCGCCTCAAGCGCCGCACGGTGCTCGTCCGCCGCCTGGATCAGCGCCGCCATCTGCGGTCCCAGAACCTCCAGCGCCGCCGCGCGTCTTGCACCGTCCAGCCCCGCTGCCTCGGCCAGCCCTTCGGCATGGCCCGTGCGCCGGCCTTCCGCAAATGCGGTGGCGCGTGCCTCGCTTACCGCCTCAAGCAATGCGTCCTGGCTGTAATAGGCCTGCCCGTCGCGCAGGACCTGCCGGTTCTCGCGCGCCAGTTCCAGGTCGAAATCTCGGTCGAATACCAGGCTCATGGGATCATGCCTCTTCTGACAGCCAGTTCTGCATGACGCGCAGCGCCTCGGTCGGTTCGTTCTCGACAAGCTGGCCGATCACGTTGATCCGCCCGCGCCGCACCCCGCCCGAGACCGAGGCAAGCGTCACGAGATCGTCCTGAAGCTCGCCCTCCATCGGGCTCATCACGTCGATCGATCCCGCCATGGGTTGCGTGCGCGCGGGCCCCGACAGGGCGGCGGCAGGGGCGCGGTTCGCCACCTGCGGCACGGCACCGTTTCCGGCCAGCGCAGGCGCGCCCTGCATGCCCGGACCCGCCAGCGCCAGACCACCCTCGGCGGACAGCTTGCGCAGCAGCGGCGTGACGCCGAAAATCAGAACCACCGCAACCAGCGCCAAAGCGAAAAGGCTGCGCAGGATCGACATGAGGTTCGCGGTCAGCACTTCCATGACCGACATGCCCGGCGGGGCGCCAACCTCGAGCGAGTAGTCGATGAACCGCAAGCTGTCGACCGACACGGTGTCACCGCGTTCCGCATCGAAACCCACGGCAGAGCGCACCAGCGCTGCAAGCCGCTCCAGTTCTTCGGCGGGGCGCTCTTCATAGGTGACGGTGCCGTCCTCGGCCACGTTGTAGATGCCATTGACCAGCACCGCGACCGAGATCCGCGTCACGTCACCCGGTTCGCGCACCGTCTCGCTCTGAGTCGACCCGATCTCGTAGTTCACGATCTCATCGGTGCGCGCCGAGTTGTTGGCCGATTGCTGTCCAGGCCCCGCATCCGCCAGCTCGGCCGGCAGGTTGCCCGCCACGCCAAGGTCGCCGCCCGCCGCATTGCGGTCCTCGCGGGTTTCCTCGCGGCTTTCGGTCGACCGGACGACCTGCTGCTGCGGATCGAAGGTCTGGCTGCGGATCACCTGGCGTTCGCTGCTCAGGCTGACATTGACCTGCACGCGCGCATTGCCGGCGCCCACCCGCGCGGTCAGGATCTCGGTGATGCTGCGGGACATGCGGTCCTCGATGGCCGATCCCGCCGCACCCAGAGCCGCCTCTCCGGGTAGCTCTTCGGACAGGATCGTCTCGCCGCTGGCGGTCAGGACCGTCACGCGCGACGGCGCAAGGTCCGGCACGGCGGATGCCACCAGCGCGCGGATCGCCTCGGCCTGGCGGCGGCCGATCGTCTGCGTCGTGCGCCCGCGCACGATGACGGATGCGCTGGGCTCGGGACGCGTGCGCGAGAACGCCTCGCGGTCCGGCAGAACCAGGTGCACGCGGGCCGCGTCGATGCCGTCGATCGTCAGGATCGAGCGCGCCAGTTCGCCCTCCAGCGCGCGCATGCGGCTGACCTGCTGCATGAAACTGTTCATGCCCAGCCCGCTGGCATTGTCGAAGATTTCCCAGCCCGGCGCGCCCTCTCCGGGTAGTCCCTGTTCGGCCAGGGCCATCCGTGCGCGCGCCACGTCTTCTTGCGCGACCGACACGATCGACCCGCCGCCGCCCAGTTCGACGGCAAAGCCTTCCTGTTCCAGCGCCGCCACCACGCGCCCCGCCCCAGCAAGCGACAGGTCGCTGTAAAGCGGCACGAAAGTCGGTTTCATGACCGCGTTGAGACCAAAAAACAGGGCCAGCACAAGCCCGACGCCGGTGACGCCGAGTGCAATCAGTCGGGTTCGCCCAAGCGCGACGAGATTATTGAGTATCGGCTGCAAAGTCTGAATCCGGAACAGGTGAAATTAACCAGACTTAAACGTAACAAATCAAGAATAGCAAGTATAGTTTGTTTTTAGTTCTTGCCTATCAGAGATGAATTTTACATATTGATCATGCAGTTTTACGCTGTTCTGGTCGGATAGTTGGGTGGCTCATGTTCAAGAAGAAAGCATTGCCCGAGGGGGACGCGGCGCCCGCAGGCGTCGATGCAGGTGCTGACGTCGCCCCGAAAGGCGGATCGCGTCGCAAGATCGGCATGATCCTTGGGCTTGTTCTGCTGTCGGTCGTGGCACTGGTCGGGGGTCTTGTCGCGGCGGTCGGGCCGGGCAACCTGTTGGCGATGCTGAGCGGCAGCGCGCCGCATGAAGATGTGGCGGCCCCGCAGGCGGAGGGTGAAAACCCGGCCCCGCCGGGCGCTGACATGGTCGTCATGCCATTCGAGGAAATGATCGTGAACATCACCGCAACGGCGGCCTCGGGGCGGCAGACAAGCCGCTTTCTGAAACTGGATCTGGCGCTGGTCTATGACAGGACGCAGGACGAAGGTGGCATGGTGGAAATGCGCCACGTCTTTCTGCGCGATGCATTCCAGGACTACCTTCGGCAACTGGCCGAGCGCGATCTTGACGGAACGCTTGGTCTTGTCACCGTGAAGGGCGAGCTTTTGCGCCGCGCGCGGGCGATTGCCGGCAACGATGCGCCACATGAGGTGCTGATCATGGGGCTTGTGATCCAATGACGCAGACACAGACAACTGCCGTACCCGGCCATGGCGGCATGACCGCCCAGGTGCAGGAAGAGATCATTCGCATCGCCACGCGCAGCTACGAACGCCTGCCGCTGTTCGAGGTCGTGATGGATCGTGCGGTGCAGGCCCTTGGCCCCACGCTGCGCGCCGCGCTGAACGTGCAGGCGGACGTGACCTTGCAGGCGGTCGATTACCTGGCCTGTGGCGATGCGCTGGCCGCGGCCCCCGATCCGGGGTTGATCGCGCTGGTGAATGCCTCTCCCTGGGATGGCGCGCTGGCGGTCACGATTGATCCCGATCTGCTGTTCTCGGCCCTTGAAATCATGCTGGGTGCGCCCGATCCCGCTGCGGCCAGCGCCGATGCGACGGAAGGCTCCGGCGCTGCCGCATGGCAGCCGCGCGCCTTCACCGCCATCGAAAAGCGTCTGGCCGGGCGGCTTGTGGGCCTTGCCCTGCACGAGGTCGCGACGGCCTTCGAGCCGCTTGAAAAAGTGTCCTTCACGGCCGGCGCGATGGAAAGCGGGCCGCGCGATGTCATGCTGGCGCCGGTCGACGCGGCCTGCGCCCGCGTCACGTTGCGCATCGACCTGAACGGCCGGGGCGGCCTGATGTGCCTGATCGTGCCGCACCGGACCATGGACAGTGTGCGCCCCCAGTTGGCGCAATCGCGCAGCGTGGCGCAATTGGGCAGCGATCCGGGATCACGGGCGCTGTTGTCACAATCGCTCAACCATACGCCGGTCACGCTGACGGCGGTGCTGCATGAACGGGACGTGCCGCTGGCGGATGTGCTGGGCTGGAAACCGGGGCAGGTCCTGAACCTCGGGATCGACGGCACGCATGAGGTGACGGTCGCCTGCAGCGGAAAGGACATGTTCCGCGCCGCCATCGGCCGCAGAAAGAACGGCTCGGTCGCGTTGCGCGTGACAGCGACATTCGAAGAGAAAGAAGAGGAGAATGCAAATGGCGCTCTTGATTGACCTGATCATCATGCTGCTTCTGATCGGAACGCTGGCCTATGCATTCCTTGTGGATCGCAGGGTGCGTACCCTGGTTCTGGCGATGCGGGAGTTGCAGCCTGTCGTGGATCAGTTTTCCGTGGCGGTGGACCGGACCGAGAATTCGGTCAAATCCCTGCGCACCGAAGCGCAAGCCCGGCCTGCGCCCAAGCGCGACGAGGAACCGCCCCTGACGCGCACGGCTGCCGCCACCTACGTGCCCAAGGCACCCGCCCCTTCGGTCGCGGGCGAAGCCTGCCTTGATCTTGGGCCCTTCTTCCTGTCGCAGCGCCCCGCGGCCACGCGCCCCGTGCAGCTGCCGCCCGGCATGGCCCGTGTGACCGACAAGGCCGATCTGGTGCGCAGCTTCTTTGAAACGATCCGGAGCCGCGAGGCATGAAACCGCCCCGTTCCGTCACTGTCGTCTTTAGCACCCTCGTTCTGGCGGGCGTTGCCAAGCTGGGCCTGTCGGCAATGTCCTATGTGCAGCCGGGTCATGCCTTGTCGGGGGCCGATTTCGGATCGTCCTATTTCGTGACGGCCGCATCCGCCGCGACCGAGGAGCCCACCGCGGCGCCCACCGAAGCCCCGCCGCTTGCAGGCCCGCCAGAGGGCACCCCGGACGAGATGCTGGCCGCCGTCACCGCCGAGCGTGAACTGCTGGAAAACCAGCGTTCCGTGCTGGCGCAGCGCGCGGCCGAGATCGATCTGGCGAAAGAGATGCTGGCGATCGAGACCGCCCGACTGGAAGAGCTCAAGCAGGAGGTCGAAGCACTTCTGGAACGCGCCAGCATGGCCCATGTCGCCGATGTCGACCGGCTTGTCGCCCTTTACAGCAACATGAAGCCAAAGGACGCCGCCGCGATCATGGACGATCTGGATCTCGAGGTGACCGTCACCGTCCTGGGCACCATGGCAGAGCGGAACGCGGCGCCGATCCTTGCGGCGCTGAACCCCGTCCGGGCACGCGCGCTGTCGCTGATCCTGCTGGAACGGGCAAAACTGCCGGGTGATCGCCGCCTTGACCGCATCCGCCTGAACTGAGTTCAGCGCGCCGGGACCGTCAATCGAAATCGCGAAGCTGCGAGCCTGCGGGCGGTTTACGCCGGATGTTGCGGCGCAGATCCATGACATATCCGATGATTTCGGCCACGGCCTGCCAATGTTCGACCGGGATCGCGCTATCCACTTCGACGATGGCGTGCAGCGCACGGGCGAGGGGGCGGTTCTCGACGATGGTCACGTCGTTCTCGCGGGCGATGCGGCGGATCTGCGCGGCCATCAGCCCCGTTCCCTTGGCGACGCAGACAGGCGCCCGGTCGACGCCGGGCACATATTTCAGCGCGACCGCATAGTGGGTGGGGTTGGTCAGTACCAGGGTTGCCGTGGGAACGGCGACGGCGATGCGCTGGCGGGCGCGCTTGCGCCGTATTTCGCCGCGCTTGGCCTTGATATGCGGGTCGCCTTCGCTGTCCTTGAATTCATCGCGCAGCTCGCGGATGCTCATGCGCTGCTTCTTCAGCCACTGCGCCCGTTTCCACAGGATGTCGGCCACCGCCAGAACGGCCAGGAATACGGTCGTGATGATCATCAGGCGTATGACGATCTGGCGGACATGGCCCAGGAACGCCTCGGGCAGGGCGTCGGGCACCTGCCAGATGGCCGTCACGGCTTGCTTTGCGATGAACAGCGTGATCGCGCCCACCACAAGAACCTTGGCTACGTTCTTGAGGAACTCCACCAGCGCATCGAGCGAGAACAGCCGCTTGAACCCCGCTATCGGCGAGATCTTGGAAATCTCGGGTTTGATCCTTTCCAGCGCCACCGCGGTTTCGCCCTGGATCATGACGCCGAACAATGCGGCCAGAACCATCACCAGAACCACCGGCCCCAGGGTCGCGGCAACGCCGCGCGTCAACTGGTCGGACACCTGCCCGAGATCGGCAAGCCCGGCCGCGTCCTCGCCGATCTCGATCTGTCCGGCCATCTGGAACAGGCCCCGCAGCACGCCGGCAAGATCGGGCATCACCTGGGGCAGCAGGAACAGCGTGATGGCCAGCAGAGAGAACACGCACATCAGGTTGCCGGTTTCGCGCGAAGAGGGCACATCGCCCTTCTCGCGCGCCTTGCGCAGTTTGCGCTCGGTCGGTTCCTCGGTTTTGCTGCTGTCGTCTTCTTCGCTCATGCCACCGCCCTAGAACGTCAGTGTGCCAAGCCAAGTGGCAAAGCGCTGGATGAAACCGTCAAGAACGGCGGGTGCCGCCATGACCAGCACCAGTATCCCCGCACCGATCAGCACGGGCGTGGCCACGAAGAACACCGGCAGCGCCGGCATCATCCGGTTCGCCAGCCCCATGCCGAGGTTCAGAACAAGGCCCATCACGTGAAACGGCACCGTCAGGGCGAACCCGATGTAAAAGCTTGCCGCGACCGCCTTGACCGCCTGCTGGGCGAGGTCCCCCGCCATCATCTGTCCGGGCGGGAACACATCATAGCTCATGAGCAGCGCGCCGATGATCACGTGATGCAGATCGCTTGCGAAGATCAGGGCGACGCCCGCCATCATCAGCGCGTCGGCGATCATGGTTGAACCCTGGAAGGATCCGGTTTCCGGGGCAAATGCGTTGGCAAGGCCGGAGACCAGCCCGATCTGGTACCCGGCGAATTGCAGCGCCGTCATGATGATCCGCGCGGTGACGCCGATCCAGATGCCCAGCGTCACCTCGATCGCCAGTATCGGCAGCAGCATGAGCGGATTGTCGATGGTCAGTGGCCCGACAGGTGTTGCAGGCGCAAGTGCCGCTGCCATCACGACGGCCAGCAGCAGCCGAAAGCGCAGCGGCACGGACCGTTCCCCGAAACCCGGCATGAAGGCAAGCGCGCTTCCGATGCGGGCAAAGACCAGCCCTACGGACAGGAATTGCGAGGTCAGGAAAAGGTCCAGGTCCACGTCTAGCCGCCGATCGTCGCGACGGTGCGCAGCGATGCCTTGCGATGCACCTCGTTATGCGAGATGACCTGAGTCATCGGGCTGACCCGTTCCAGCATCGAGCGGACAAAGCTGCGCACCTCGGGGCTGACCAGAAGCGCGGGCCATTCATCGCGCTGCGCGAATTTCTGGATCTCCTTGCGCGCCTCGAGGACGAATTCCTGCACGCGCTGCGGCGACATCAGGAAATTGCGCTCGTCCCCCGTCACGCGCACGGCGGCGTTGAATTCGGATTCCCATGCCGCCGACATGGTGATGACCGACACGAAACCGGTCTCGTCGGCCAGGGCCTGGCAGATCTGGTTCGACAGACGCCGCCGCACATGTTCGGTGATCGTGGTCACATTGGCGGTGTTGCGGCTGGCCTCGGCGATGGCCTCGACGATCAGGGGCAGGTTGCGGATCGACACACGCTCGGTCAGCAGCGCTTGCAGGACATGCTGCACCAGGATCGCGGGGGCATTGGTGGTGATGTCGCCCACCAGTTTCTGGTACTCGCGCGCCAGTCCGTCGATCAGGGACTGCGTGGCGCCATAGGTCAGCAACTCGGGCATGTGCTGCTTGATGACCTCGGTCAGGTGGGTGATCACCACGCTTTCGGGATCGACCACGGTGCAGCCCAGCGTCTCGGCCTCGGCCGCGCGTTCGGCGTCCACCCAGACGGCATCCAGCCCGAAGGTCGGGTCCTTGGTCCGCTCGCCGGGCAGGTCAAGCGGCGCATCGCCGGGGTTGAGGACCATCATCGCGCGCGGCCGCACCTCGCCCCGCGCGGCCTGCACGCCCTGCACCAGGATCGCATAACCGTTGGCGGGCAGGGTCGGTTCGTCCTTGATCCGCACGGCAGGCAGCACGAAGCCGTAGTCGCGGGCAAACAACTGGCGCAGGCTCTTGATCTTGCCGGGCAGTGCCGCCTCGGGGCTGCTGATCAGCGGCACCAGCGCCGCGCCCAGTTCCAGCCGCAGATCGTCCAGCTTCAGCGTCTCGGAAATGTCATCGCGCGAGCTTGCGGCGGCGGCGGTTTCGGCCTCGGCGGTGGTGCGGGTTTCGTCGCGCGCGGCGGCTGCGGCCTGCCGCTGCATGAACAGGCCGAGGCCTGCCAGCGTCACGGCCATCGCCACGAAGACCCCGATCGGAAATCCGGGCAGCATGCCGATGCCCAGCAAAAGGCCCGCCGCCATGTAAAGCGCCTTGGGAAAGCGGCCCAGCTGCTGCAGGACGGCCTCGTTCGCGGCACCGACCGTGCCGCCCTTGGTCACGATCAGACCGGCGGCCAGCGACACGATCAACGCGGGGATCTGTGTCACAAGCCCATCGCCGATCGTCAGGATCGTATAGACATTGGCGGCCTCGCCGACACCCAGCCCGTGTTGCACGACACCGATCAGAATGCCGCCGATCACGTTGATCAGCGTGATGATGATCCCCGCGATCGCATCGCCGCGCACGAATTTCGAGGCACCGTCCATCGCACCGAAAAAGCTGCTTTCGTCCTCAAGTTCCTTGCGGCGGTGACGGGCTTCGGCCTCGTCGATCAGGCCAGCGCCCAGGTCAGCATCGACAGCCATCTGCTTGCCCGGCATCGCATCCAGGTAGAACCGCGCCGAAACCTCGGCAATGCGGGTCGAACCCTTGGTGATGACGACGAAGTTGATCACCACAAGGATCGTGAAGACCACGATCCCGATCACGAAATTGCCCGACACGATGAAGCGCGAGAACCCTTCGATCACCCCGCCGGCGGCGCCTGGCCCGGTGTGTCCCTCGCTCAGGATCAGCCGGGTCGAGGCCACGTTCAGGGCCAGCCGCAACATGGTCACGACCAGCAGAAGGGTCGGAAAGCTGTTGAACTCAAGCGGCCTGGGTATCCAGAGGGCGACCATCAGGATCAGCACCGACAAGGACAGCGACACGGCAAGCCCGAAGTCCAGGATCACCGGCGGCAATGGCACGAACAACATGCCCAGCACAAGGATCACGCCGATCGCAAAGGCCACGTCGCGGTTGGCGAAGCCGAAGGCGACCATGCGGTCGTTGCGTTGTTGCGTGGAAGATGTCATCGCCATGCCGCTCTCCGTCAGAAGTCTTGCAGGAAACGTGGCAGCACCGGCTCCAGCCGCTCGCGGCTGTAGATGCCGTAGACCCCGCCCGGATCCGCCTGCTGGGTGGACCAGTATCCGTGATCCCAGGGCATGACCGGATCTGCCTGCAGCTGTTCGATGTCATCAGGACTGTAGGCGGCGGCGGGAATGGCCTCGGGGGGCATGTCCGGTGCGGGACCTGCGCCCGCCATGCCGCGAAACGTGTCGATCCTGTCATTCGCGACCGCCACGTTCCGCCTGAGGGATGACAGGTATATCCCGGCCTTTTCGGGTGTGCGCGAATGATAGGCCCCGCCCGCCCGCATCCAGTCGCCGGTTTCCGCGTAAAGCCCCGCAAGAAAGCGCGCGGCGTAGTCGATGTTGATGACCGGGTCGAACCCTTCCTCGAGGCTCGCGAAAGCGCCCGGATGCCAGCGCAGGTTGATCTGCATGCAGCCCACATCGATGGATTGCACACCGGCGGCCTGCCGCTCGCGCACCCATGCCATCGCGGCGTCCCGGTTTTCGAAGATGCGTCCCTCGCCTGCCGCATTCACGGCCCAGGGCCACACGGTCAGACGCCCGCCACGGGACACGCCCGCCTCCTGCAGTCCGATCCCCAGAAGCATGTTGTCCGGAATGCCGTAGCGCGCCTGCGCCCGCAGGATTTCGGCCACGCAGATGCTGGTCGGATCGCCATTGGTCACAAAGGGCATGGCGGGCATCATCGGCGGCGCGACCGCGAATTGCGGCGCGCTCAGCCGTGGGAAGGTCCGGCGGTTGGCCTGCGGATGCATGCCCGTCCGGTCCGACAGGGTCACGGCCTGCGTGCGCGGCGCGGCAGGTGTCGTGCCTTGGTAGAACGCGCCCCAATCCGCCAGCGCGGCGGGGGCCGCACCACCCAGGGCGAGGGCCAGCCCCAGGGTGCATGACAGCCCCCCCCGCATCAGAGTGCCCCGCTTGCGATCAGGTCGAACACGCGGTCCGACAACCCGCGCAGGGTGGCGTAGATGAACGGGCTTGATGCCAGAATGCCCAGAAAGATCGCGACGATCTTGGGCACGAAGGTCAACGTCATTTCCTGAACCTGCGTCAGCGCCTGGAAAAACGCGATCACCAACCCGACGACAAGTGCCAGCGCCAACACCGGACCCGATCCCAGAAGGACCGCAACGATCATCTCGGACAGGATCGCGTAGGTGTCGGTGGCATCCAATGGGTCCGGTCCTTTTCGGTCCTGTCCTGCGCGTCATGACCGCTGGCACGGTCAGACGGGCATGCGCAGAACCTCTTGATAAGCTTCAACGAACTTGTCGCGCATCGCGACCACGGTCTTGACGGTGGATTCAAGCGCCAGGGTCGCCTCGACGACCTGTTGCGTCCCCATCTCGCCGGTCAGGCCGCGCTGGGCGGCCATGTCGCCCTCGCGGATCGTGGCCACCGCGTCCTGGGCCGCATTGCGTACCAGATCGGCGAAGCTGGCGGCTTCAGGCGCATCCGCTGCCGGAAGGGCGGCACCCCCAAGGTCCTGCGCATGGCGATATGCACCGCGCACGCCATTTGCCGCGACCGACATCGCATTGATTTCAACCATCTGAACCCCCTATCGCAGCAGATCGAGAACCTGGCGGCGCATCTGGCGGCCTGCCTCGAACATGTTCATGTTTGCCTCGTAGCTGCGCGATGCCTCGCGCATGTTGCTCATTTCCAGCAGCGGATTGACGTTGGATGTCTTGACGAAACCCTCGGCATCGGCGGCGGGATGGGCCGGATCGTAATCGCGACCGAAAGCGGCCAGATCGCGCCCAAGGGCTGCCACCCGCACCATCGACACACCGCTGTCGCGGTCGATCATTTCCTCGAAGGCCAGGGTCTTGCGGCGGTAGGGATCTGCCCCCGGAACGGTGCCGGTGGAGCCGGCATTCGCCACGTTCTCGGCCACGACCTTGAGTCGCTCTCCCTGTGCATGCATGCCGCTTGCGGCGACGGCGCTGATGGATCTCAACGGGTCCATGACAGCCCCTCCTTAACGCTGACCGACGACGGCCAGGCTGAGCAACTGGTGCCCCTTGCCGTAAAGCTGCGCGGCCAGCCGATAGCTTTCGCTGATTTCGGCGGCCTTGAGGGTCTGCTGTTCCAGCACCACGGTATTGCCGTCGATGGTGGTTTCCCATGCCGCGCTGTCTGCCGTTGTGCGCAGACCGCTGGCTTGCCCGCCTGCGTGTCCGCCGCCCTGAATATGGCCGGCATGGGTCGTCCTGACGCCGCCGGTACGGGACCCGTCGACAAGCGTTTCAAAAGGACTGACCTCGCGCGCCTTGAAGCCGGGCGTATCGGCATTGGCGATGTTTTCGGCTACCACACGCTGGTTGGCGCTGAGCCATGACATCCGTTGCGACGCGAGCTGAAAAAAAGACATGGAATTCAGCTTCATTTTATATTCCCCCACTAGTATTTTCATGAAATAACATGGATAGTTTTTGCTGGCTACAGGTTTTATGCATGAAAACGGCATTTTCTGGCCTTGCTGGCGCGGCACGACAGATCGAAGGCTCGCGGATCGCGGGCACGGTCAGCGGAGTTCTGGGCCTGACCCTGACCGCCAAGGGGGTCGAGCGTGCCTTGGGCATCGGCGCGCGCTGTACCGTGCATGGCGCGCGCGGTCCCGTCCTGGGCGAGGTCGTGGCCGTCGATGCAGGCGGCGTATCCGTTCTGCCGTTCGGCACATGGGATGGTGTCGTCGTGGGCGATCCCATCACCAGCAGCCCGCGCGGCGACGTGGTGCGCCCCACCATGGGCTGGGTCGGGCGCGTCGTGGACGCGCTTGGCGCGCCGATCGACGGGCGCGGCCCGCTGTTCGACGGGACCGAGGCGCGCGCGGTCAAGTCGCCCCCGCCGCCCGCTTTCGATCGCCGCCGCGTCGGCGCGCGCATCGACACCGGGATCAAGACCATGGACATCTTCACGCCCCTTTGCCGGGGCCAGCGCATGGGCGTCTTCGCCGGGTCCGGCGTGGGCAAATCCTCTCTGATGGCGATGCTGGCGCGCGGCGCGCAGGCGGATGTGATTGTCGTGGGACTGGTGGGCGAACGCGGTCGCGAGGTGCAGGATTTCATCCAGGGCGATCTGGGGCCAGAGGCCATGACGCGCTGCGTGCTTGTTGTCTCGACAGGGAACGAACCGCCCCTGATGCGCCGCCAGGCCGCCTGGACCGCCACCGCCGTGGCCGAGCATTTCCGCGACGCCGGCCTTCAGGTCTTGCTGCTGATCGACAGCGTCACGCGGTTCGCCATGGCGCAGCGTGAAATCGGCCTTGCCGCGGGCGAGCCGCCCACCGCAAAGGGCTATCCGCCCACGGTCTTCGCCGAACTGCCGCAACTGATGGAGCGTGCAGGACCTGGTAACGGGAAAGGTGGCGACATCACGGGCATTTATACTGTCCTCGTGGATGGGGACGACATGAATGACCCGATCGCCGATAGCGTGCGGGGGATCCTTGACGGGCATGTCGTTCTTGATCGCCAGATCGCCGAGCGTGGCCGCTTCCCGGCGATCAATCTGCTGAAAAGCGTGTCGCGGATGCTGCCGGATTGCCATCAGCCTGCGGAATACGCGGTGCTGGCGGCCGCACGGCGGGTGATCGCGAAATATGTCGACATGGAAGAGTTGATCCGCATGGGCGCCTACAAACCGGGGTCCGACCCGGATATCGATGCTGCCATCCGCTTTGCGGATCCTCTGGAAGCATTCCTGACCCAGCGCAAGCACGAGGCAATGTCCGCGGATCAATCCTTTGCCGAAGTCTATCGTCTGCTGGGAGAGGCGGGGATCGACGTCGCCTTGCCGGGGCAGAACCAGGCCCAGCCTTTGCGACAAAGCCTGCCCGCGCAACAGGCGCCGCAAGCCGCCACTCGCTACTAGGCCGCGTGCAATCCCCCGGTGCGCCAGTCGCCCGTTCGGGCTGCTCCGATCCTTTTTTCGAAAGGGCGCGCGCTGGCTGACCCATGTGTTTTCAAACTGCCTAAATTTTACCAGTTGATAAAAAATGGAATCGTGGAATACTGCCTGTGACGACTGAACACAGGAGAGGCCTTGATGACTGCAAATCCCCTTGCAGAAGGGATCGTGGCAGGGCGGCTTGACCCCGCAGCCTATGCCGATCATTTCGCGGACCTGCACCCGCCGCTGGACGATCACGAAGCACTGGTGGCGGCGGATCGCTGCTATTTCTGTCATGACGCGCCCTGCATCACCGCCTGTCCGACCGACATCGACATTCCCCTGTTCATCCGCCAGATCGCCACGGGCACACCCGAGGCGGCAGCGAAAACCATCTTCGACCAGAACATCCTGGGCGGCATGTGCGCCCGCGTCTGTCCCACCGAAACCCTGTGCGAACAGGCCTGCGTGCGCGAAAAGGCCGAAGGCAAGCCCGTCCTGATCGGCCAGTTGCAGCGCTATGCCACCGACACGCTGATGGCGCAGGGCGTGCACCCTTTCACCCGCGCCGCCACCACCGGCAAGCGTGTCGCGGTCGTCGGCGCGGGTCCTGCGGGCCTGTCCTGCGCGCATCGCCTCGCCATGCTGGGCCATGACGTGACGGTGTTCGACGCCCGGTCCAAGGCGGGCGGCCTGAACGAATACGGTATCGCCGCCTATAAATCCGTGGACGGCTTCGCCGAGGCCGAGGTGAACTGGCTTCTCAAGATCGGTGGCATCACCATCAAGACCGGCGCCGCCCTTGGCCGCGACGTGACGCTGGCCGAATTGCAGGCCGATCACGACGCTGTCTTTCTGGGCATGGGTCTTGGCGGCGTCAACGCGCTGGGGGTCGAGGGTGCCGACAAGGTGGGCGTGCTGGACGCCGTCGATTTCATCGAGGACCTGCGCCAGTCCACCGATCTTGCACAACTGCCCATCGGGCGCGACGTGGTGGTCATCGGCGGCGGCATGACCGCCGTGGACGCCGCCGTGCAGGCGAAACTGCTGGGCGCGCTGAACGTCAGCCTGGTCTACCGCCGCGGCCGCGACCGCATGAACGCCAGCCCCTATGAGCAGGATCTGGCCGCCTCCAAAGGCGTGCGCATCATCACCAACGCCAGCCCCGTCGCCATCCACGGCAATGGATCGGTGCGCGAGATCGAATTCGAATATACCGACAACGATCTCAAACCAACCGGCCAACGCGTCCGCCTGGCCGCCGATCAGGTCTTCAAGGCCATCGGCCAGACCCTGACAGGCGCAAACCTGCCCAACCTGCAAAACGGCAAGATCGCCGTCACCGGCGCGGGCCGCACCTCGACACCCGGCATCTGGGCGGGCGGCGATTGCGCCACCGGCGGCGATGACCTGACCGTGACAGCCGTGGCCGAAGGCCGCGACGCCGCCATGGACATCCACAGCGCATTGATGGGCTAACCGCCCAAAGGGAGACCAGCAGAATGGCCAATCTCGCATCCGAATTCGCAGGGATCAAATCCCCCAACCCCTTCTGGCTGGCCTCCGCGCCGCCCACCGACAAGGAATACAACGTCCGCCGCGCCTTTGAGGCAGGCTGGGGCGGGGTCGTGTGGAAAACGCTGGGCGAGGCTGGCCCCCCGGTGGTCAACGTCAACGGCCCGCGCTACGGCGCGATCTGGGGCGCGGATCGCCGGCTTCTGGGCCTCAACAACATCGAACTGATCACCGACCGCCCGCTCGAGGTGAACCTGCAAGAGATCAAATCGGTCAAACGCGACTACCCTGACCGCGCCATGGTCGTCTCCCTCATGGTGCCCTGCGTCGAAGAGGCGTGGAAAGCCATCCTGCCCCTGGTCGAGGAAACCGGCGCCGACGGGATCGAACTGAACTTCGGCTGCCCGCATGGCATGTCCGAACGCGGCATGGGCAGCGCCGTGGGCCAGGTCCCCGAATATATCGAGATGGTCACCCGCTGGTGCAAGCAGAACACCCGCATGCCCGTGATCGTCAAACTCACGCCCAATATCACCGACATCCGCAAACCCGCCGCCGCCGCCCATGCTGGCGGGGCCGATGCGGTCAGCCTGATCAACACGATCAACTCGATCACTTCCGTGAACCTCGACCTTTTCGCGCCCGAACCCACCATCGACGGCAAGGGCGCGCATGGCGGCTACTGCGGCCCGGCGGTCAAACCCATCGCGCTGAACATGGTGGCCGAAATCGCCCGCACGCCGGAACTGGCGCATCTGCCGATCAGCGGCATCGGCGGCGTCACCACATGGCGCGATGCGGCCGAATTCATGGTGCTGGGCGCGGGCAACGTGCAGGTCTGCACGGCGGCCATGACCTATGGCTTCAAGATCGTGCAGGAAATGATCAGCGGCCTCAGCCAGTGGATGGACGAGAAGGGGATCGAACGCACCGCCGACATCGTGCGCCGCGCCGTGCCCAACTGCTCGGACTGGCAGCACCTGAACCTGAACTACGTGGCCAAGGCCAAGATCAATCAGGACCTCTGCATCAGCTGCGGCCGCTGCTTTGCGGCCTGTGAGGATACCAGCCACCAGGCCATCGCCATGTCCGAGGATCGCGTCTTCACCGTCAAGGATGATGAATGCGTGGCCTGCAATCTGTGCGTCAACGTCTGCCCCGTGCAGGACTGCATCACGATGGAGGCGATGGCGCCGGGTACCGTAGACCCCCGCACCGGCAAGGTGGTCGAGGGCGATTACGCCAACTGGACCACGCATCCGAACAACCCCGGCGCTGTGGCGGCGGAATAACGCTCTCTCCCTGAGGCGCCTTGCGCGGTCACCATCCTCCCGGTGGCCGCGTTTTTTGTTTTGGGGGAGGGGCTATATCGCTAGAGTCAGCGTAATCCTCGTATCGCTTTGAGGGACACGTTTCCTCTCTGGAAGAGTGAAACCGATAATTTCACGATCTCTCATATCAATTAGAAGTTTATTAAGTTGTGTTCGACGAATTGGAACGGCTTCCATCGCCAAGTTGATCAATAATCCGGGAAACGCGTATTCTCGCCCAACTAGGTATTCGACAATTATTGACTCAGCTTGTGACCGATAGGCCTTGCAGCCAACGCCTTTACGGTCTTGTTCTATCTCCGCAAGATCAGCCGAGGAGAACAGAAAAACCTGCGGGTTCTCACCCGTTCGGAGATTATGTCGCATCTCAATCTCTTGCTTCTCGACCTTCTCTTGAACATCCCGAAACACCTCCAAACCTGCCGCGCTATGCGTCCCAAGGATCAGGCGCATCTTCACTCTTTCCCGCCTTGGAACCATGATCGAGAAGTCAGGAAGGTAGGTTGCGACCTTGTTCGTTCGCATGGCGCTTTTCATCAGATGTAGCATTTTCTTCTCGTTGCCCCATTCGGCAGGCAGGCGTGCGAAATCATCTGCCCATTCTGCATCTGCCAAAAAGCGACCAAAGGATGCTTCAACTTCGGGATACTCCGCATGTCGATTGATATGGTCCGACATGAAATTAAGCATAAACTCACCTTTTTGGTCACGCAAAAAGCGGAACACATCTTCATTTCGAATGTTCCATCCGGTTGGATCTATGAAGGTAAACGTAAACCCGCTAGTTAGCTTGGTGGCGATAGCATCGAGATTGTTCTCAAAAGCGCCCTCGAATACGTGGATTTCGAAACGATCCATATTTTTTGCATATTCTTTTAGGCGAGTGACTGCTTCTGGCCGTTGTTCACAGAAGCAAAACCTGATTTTCAAACCACTAACACCTCGCTGTTCTAGGTCGATGCGAACAGCTTCTAAGGTGTTTATTGCCTGATCAAACGATGCGTCGGAATACTTAGCATCATCCGATACTCGCCAAGGGCCAGCAAATGCATCTACGAAATTGAAAATGGGCGAACGCCCTTGAAGGGTCTTATATGCAGCTTTTTGCAAATATCTTGTCAGAAATTGATGCTTAATAAAAGACTGTTCTCTTTTTCTATAAAGATCTAAATTTGTTTTCATAATCGCCTTTTATTGCCTTAACTCGTTAATGATCGCTTTTGGCACAATCCGCCAAGGGAAACCGTTCCATTCTTCGCCTTCGAGTAAACGACCGCCGGACTTCGGACGCGCCCCTCCCCATTGCTTGAAGAAGAAAGCCACACCATAGCGCTCACAAGCTATACGCAATTCGGTCGCCCATGCAGCTTCCATCGGTCGCGCACCGGGCCCACTCTCGCCCCCGACAATCGCCCAGGCGATCCCAGTTAGGTCTATCTCACCAATGGGGCCTAGGAGCGGTTCAAAAGAGATGAAACGCGCTTCCGAATTGATCTGACGCAGATGTTCAATCCGCCCTTTGTGTGCCGAGTCCTCGACCGAAACGCCGAGCCAGATGTGAGATGGCACGCGATTGTCATCGTAGCGCTGCCGCACATAGTTTCGCATTAGCGACGAGCGCTTTGTGAGCACCTGATAGACATGCCAAGGGGCCGCTTCCATTGTGTCGAACACTCGATCAATAAACTCACGCGGAATGTCCTTGTGGAACAGATCACTCATCGAGTTGACGAAAATCATGCGTGGTTTTCTCCAGAGCGCGGGCTGGCCAAGGCGCGAGGGCCAGAGGCGCATATCGAACCCCTGCTCGTATGGATGCCCTTGGGTTCCGCGCCAGCGCTCAGCAAATCGTTCTGCATAGCAATGGTCGCAACCTGGACCGACTTTCGTGCATCCCGTAACGGGATTCCACGTTGCATCAGTCCATTCGATTTCAGATTTCTGTGCCATGCTGCTCGTTCTTTTTTTCTTTGCGCTTACTCTACATCACAACTGTCAAGTCGGGAACAAACTTCCCCTGATAGCAGTCCCCACTGAAAGCTTTCCGAATGATTTAAGCTTCAACACGCAATGCCATATTGCATACCGAAATCTTAAGATTTGGTTAACGCTCACGGCCAACCCGTTGAAATGATTGGTCTCGAAAATTGTCCCATCATGGGACACTCCTTGGATCAGACCTTGAGCATCCGGCGGAACATCGTCTCGAGATAGGTGGCCGCGCCGGGGAACACCCCGCCTTCAGGCATCAACACGTTCACCTGGGCCTCGAAATCCGCATAGTGCTGGGTGGTCGCCCAGATCGAAAAGATCAGGTGCCGGGGATCGACCGGCGCGATCCGCCCCGCCGCCGCCCAGCCAGCGATCAGCGTGGCCTTCTGGTCCACCAGCGGTTTCAGCCGCTTCTCCAGGTGCGGGCCCATCCGGGGCGCGCCCTGCAGGATCTCGTTTGCAAACAGCCGGCTCTCGCGCGGATAGGCCTGCGCCATATCCAGCTTTCGTTGCACATAGGCGATGATCTCTTCCAGCGGCTCGCCCTCCGGGTTCATCTGCTCCAGCGGGTCAAGCCAGGTCTCCATTAGCTGGTTCAGCAGCGTGACATGGATCGCTTCCTTGCCGTCGAAGTAATAGAGGATATTGGGCTTGGACAGCCCCGCCTCGGCCGCGATCTGGTCCAGCGTCGCCCCGCGAAACCCATGGGCGGAAAACACCTCGAGCGCGGCGTCCAGAATCCGCTTGCGATTGCGCGTCTGGATGCGGCTGCGCTTGACGGCAGGCTGCGCGCGCAAGGGTCCGCCACTCTTTCCTGCGTCTTTCATCAGCCCCCTCTCTGCTGCGAAATTCATCGCTAGCGGATGTGCCCCCTTGCGTCCAGACCGGCGGTTCAAGACAAATCTTGACACAGGTGACGCAGGTTGCAATCGTCAATTTACCAATTGGTAAAAAAGCGACAAGGCGCAAGTCCTTCGACATTGCTGATGGCGGCCTGCAAGGCGACGCCTGAATGTGCTGACACGGCGTCCATGACGGTCAAGACAGGGAAAGAATACGATGGCTGCACCCGGTGAAAACCTCAAGATCAACCCGGACCGGCTGTGGGACAGTCTGATGGAGATGGCCACGATCGGCCCCGGGATCGCGGGTGGCAACAACCGCCAGACCCTGACGGACGAGGATGCCGAAGGCCGCGCCCTGTTCCAGCGCTGGTGCGAGGAGGCGGGCTGCACCATGGGTCTGGACACGATGGGCAACATGTTCGCCCGGCGCGAAGGCACGGACCCCGACGCGCTGCCGGTCTATGTCGGATCGCATCTGGATACGCAGCCGACGGGCGGCAAATACGACGGGGTGCTGGGTGTTCTGGGCGGGCTGGAGGTGATCCGCACGCTGAACGATCTAAGCATCCGCACCCGCCATCCCATCGTGGCCGTGAACTGGACCAACGAGGAAGGCACGCGCTTTGCCCCCGCCATGCTGTCATCCGGCGTCTTCGCGGGCGTGCTGGAAGAGGATTGGGCCAAGGACCGTGTCGATGCCAAGGGCAAGCGCTTTGGCGACGAGTTGAAGCGGATCGGCTGGGAAGGCGACGAGCCTGTGGGCGCGCGCAAGATGCATGCCTATTACGAGCTGCATATCGAACAGGGTCCCATCCTGGAGGCGGAAGCCAAGGATGTGGGTGTCGTCACCCATGGGCAAGGCCTGCGCTGGGTGCAATGCACGGTGACGGGCAAGGGCCAGCACACCGGATCAACGCCGATGAAGATGCGCCGCAACGCGGGGCGCGGACTGGCACAGGTCACCGAACTGGTGCATGAGATCGCGATGAAGCATCAGCCCGCCGCCGTGGGCGCGATCGGGCATATCGACGTCTATCCCAACAGCCGGAACGTGATCCCCGAGAAGGTTGTCTTCACGGTCGATTTCCGCAGTCATGTGCTGGACACGCTGGAGGCGATGGTGGCCGAGCTGCACGAGAAAGCGCCGGGGATTTGCGAGGCGCTGGGTTGCGCCTTCGAGGCCGAGGTGGTGGGCGCCTTTGATCCGCCCGCCTTTGACGAGGGCTGCGTGACCGCGATACGCAAGGCCTGCGAAACGCTGGGCTACAGCCATATGGACGTGATTTCGGGCGCGGGGCACGATGCCTGCTGGATCAACCGGGTCGCGCCGACGGCGATGATCATGACGCCCTGTGTCGATGGCCTTAGCCATAACGAGGCCGAAGAGATCACCAAGGACTGGGCCCGCGCCGGTTGCGACGTTCTGCTGCACGCGGTGGTCGAGACGGCGGGCATCGCCGAGTGACGAAAGGACAGGGCCGGGGGCCAACCCCCGGACCCCCGGGATATTTGAAGCAAGAAGAAACGGGGGCCACGGAGCCTGGTTTCGCGCGACAAGGAGGGTTGAGATGACCAAGGTGATCAAGGGCGGCATGGTCTGCACGGCGGACCGCACCTGGAAGGCCGATGTGCTGATCGAGGGTGAAACCATCAAGCAGATCGGCGAGAACCTGACGGGCGACACGTATATCGACGCGGAAGGCGCTTATGTCATCCCCGGCGGGATCGACCCGCATACGCATCTTGAAATGCCTTTCATGGGCACCACGGCGGCCGAAACCTTCGAGAGCGGCACTTGGGCCGCAGCCGTGGGCGGCACCACGATGGTGGTGGATTTCTGCCTGCCCGGCGCGGATGGCAGCATCAGGAACGCGATCAACGAATGGCACCGCAAGAGCGCGCCGCAGATCTGTTCCGACGTGGGCTATCACATGGCGATCACCGGCTGGAACGAGAGCGTCTTCAACGAGATGAAGGACGCGGTCGACATGGGGGTCAACAGCTTCAAGCATTTCATGGCCTACAAGGGCGCGCTGATGATCGAGGACGACGAGATGTTCGCCTCGTTCAAGCGCTGCGCGGAACTGGGCGCGCTGCCGATGGTGCATGCCGAGAATGGCGACCTGGTCGCAGAGATGCAGCAGAAATACTTTGACCAGGGGATCACCGGGCCGGAGGGTCACGCCTATTCGCGCCCGCCTGAATTCGAGGGCGAGGCCGCGAACCGCGCGATCACCATCGCCGATGCGGCGGGCGTGCCGCTTTATATCGTGCATGTCTCCTGCGAGCAGGCGCATGAGGCGATCCGGCGCGCGCGCCAGAAGGGGATGCGCGTTTACGGCGAGCCGCTGATCCAGTTCCTGACGCTGGACGAGAGCGAGTATTTCAACACCGACTGGGACCATGCCGCGCGGCGCGTGATGTCGCCCCCATTCCGCAACAAGGCGCATCAGGACAGCCTCTGGGCCGGGTTGCAGGCCGGGTCCTTGCAGGTTGTCGCCACCGATCACGCCGCCTTCAGCACCGAACAGAAGCGCGCGGGTAGGCATGATTTCCGCATCATCCCGAACGGGTCGAACGGTCTGGAGGAGCGTCTGGCCGTGCTTTGGACAGAAGGGGTCGAAACCGGACGCCTGACGCCCAACGAATTCGTCGCGGCCACCAGCACCAATGTCGCCAAGATCCTGAACATCTATCCCAAGAAGGGGGCGATCGTCGAAGGGGCGGATGCCGATATCGTGGTCTGGGACCCCAAGATCAGCAAGACGATCAGCGCCTCGAACCACCATTCGGTTCTGGATTACAACGTCTTCGAGGGTTTCGAGGTGAAGGCGCAGTCCCGCTATACCCTCAGCCGGGGCGAGGTGATCTGGGCCTGGGGGCAGAACAGCCAGCCGCAACCCGGACGCGGCCGTTTCGTGCCGCGCCCCGCATTCCCTTCGGCCAATGTCGCGCTGAGCAAGTGGAAGGAGCTGACAGCGCCCAAGATGATCAGGCGCGATCCGCTGAATATTCCGGCAGGGATCTGATCCACACCGGATTTCATGCGGACCAACGGGGGTTCGGACTTGATCCGGGACCTTGCCGCCACCCAATACTGCTGCCAGCAGGAGAAGACAGACGTGACCATCCAACCCGCGATCAACGCCCCCGTGATAAGTGCCAAGGGGCTTGATCTGACCTTTCAGACCGGCGACGGGCCGGTGCATGCCTTGCGCGATGTGTCCCTCGACATCGGCAAGGGGGATTTCGTCAGCTTCATCGGCCCCTCTGGCTGCGGCAAGACGACATTCCT
Source organism: Rhodobacteraceae bacterium EhC02 (assembly GCA_001650895.1). GTDB lineage: Bacteria > Pseudomonadota > Alphaproteobacteria > Rhodobacterales > Rhodobacteraceae > Seohaeicola. The sequence continues at coordinate 208,145 of LXYH01000045.1, read as the reverse complement.
GCGGGTGATGGCGGATCTGGAGCAGCCGACGGCGGGGCAGATCACGGTCAACGGCACCTCGCCCGAAGCGGCACGCAAGGCGCGCGCCTATGGCTATGTCTTTCAGGCGGCCGGGCTTTACCCCTGGCGCACGATCGGGGGCAATATCCGCCTGCCGCTGGAGATCATGGGATATGACCGGGCCGATCAGGATGCACGCGTCGCGCGCGTTCTTGACCTGGTGGAGCTGGGCGGATTCGAGAAGAAATATCCCTGGCAGCTGTCGGGCGGCATGCAGCAGCGCGCCAGCATCGCACGGGCGCTGGCATTTGATGCCGATATCCTGCTGATGGACGAGCCTTTCGGCGCGCTGGACGAGATTGTGCGCGATCACCTGAACGAGCAGCTTCTGAAGCTCTGGGATCGGACCGACAAGACGATCTGCTTCGTGACCCATTCGATCCCCGAGGCGGTCTATCTGTCGACCAAGATCGTCGTGATGTCGCCGCGGCCTGGCCGGATCACCGATGTGATCGACAGTCCGCTGCCAAGGGTGCGCCCGCTGGAGATCCGCGATACGCCGGAATTTCTTGAGATTGCACATCGCGTTCGCGAGGGCCTGCGCGCGGGACATGCCTATGATGATTGAGCCTGAGCGCCTTTCGCGTCGCAACGGGAGGCTTGCATGAGAAATGCCTTGCCGGTCCTGACGGTTCTGATCGCGATCCTCGCGATCTGGTATGTGGCCGTGGCCCCCATGAATATCCGTGTCGCGCTGGACCAGGCGCAGCGCGCCGGCGCGGTCCTGCAACCCGAGACGGCCCTGGAACGCCAGGAGGTATCGGTCTGGTCGCTGATGCTGCGCAATTCCGCGCAGATCGGGCAGACCTACGCGATGGAGCGGCCGCGCCTGCCCACACCGGGGCAGGTTGCCACCGAACTGTGGAGCACCACGGGCGAGATGGCCCTGAACGGGCGGGCGATGTCGAAACGTTCGCTGATCTATCATGGCTGGATCACCCTGCAATCCACGCTTTGGGGCTTTGCGCTGGGCACGGCGCTGGGCATCCTGGGGGCGGTCGCCATCGTTTATTCGCGCGTCGTGAACATGAGCTTGATGCCCTGGGCGATCATCAGCCAGACGGTCCCGATCGTGGCGCTTGCCCCGATGATCATCGTCGTGTCATCGCAGCTTGGCATTCAGGACAGGGCCGTGCCCAAGGCCATCATATCGGCCTATCTGTGTTACTTCCCGGTGCTGGTGGGGATGGTGAAGGGCCTGCGCTCGCCAGCCCATGCGCAGCTTGACCTTCTCAAGACTTACAACGCCTCGGGCTTTCAGGCCTTTCTGAAGCTGCGGCTTCCGGCCTCGGTGCCTTATCTGTTCACCTCGCTGAAGGTGGGGATCGCGGCGGCGCTGGTGGGCACCATCGTGGGCGAACTGCCGACGGGTGCCATCAGCGGGCTGGGCGCGCGCATCCTGATCGGGGATCAGTTCGGCACCCCGCTGGCGATCTGGGCGGCCCTTGTGGCGGCGGCGGTTCTGGCGGGTGTGCTTGTTACCCTGCTGGATATCGCGCAGCGCGTCACACTGCGCCGCATGGGGATGGCGCCATGACCTGGCTTGTCATCGCCCTTGTCTTCTGGCTTGGCGCCTGGGCCTTCAACGCCTGGCTGGCCAATTCGCGCTGGGGCGGTCAACGCACCGCGCGGATCGCGGTGCCGGTCATCTTCGGGATCACGTTGCTGGTGCTGTGGGAAGGGCTGGTGCGCGGTCTGGGCGTGTCGCCCGTCATCCTGCCGGCCCCTTCGACCGTGGCGCAGACCTTCGCGGCATCGACCGACCTGTTGTGGGAGGATTTCCGACAGACCGTCCTCAAGGGGGCGCTGACCGGTTTTGCCATCGGCAGCGCGGCGGCCCTTGTCACGGCCATCCTGATCGACAGATCGGCCTTCCTGACACGCGGCCTTCTGCCCGTGGGCAATTTCGTGGCGGCCCTTCCCATCGTGGGCATCGCCCCCATCCTGGTCAGCTGGTTCGGCTTTGACTGGCAATCCAAGGCGGCTGTCGTGGTTGTCATGGTCTTCTTTCCGATCCTCGTGAACACGGTGCAGGGCCTGCGCGAGACCGATACCATGCAGCGCGACCTGATGCGCACCTATGCGGCGGGCTACATGCAGACGCTGTTGAAGCTGCGCCTGCCTGCGGCGATGCCTTTCGTTTTCAACGGGTTGAAGATCGCGACCACGCTGGCGCTGATCGGCGCGATCGTCGCCGAATATTTCGGCTCGCCCACACGGGGAATGGGGTTCCGCATCTCGACCGGCGTCGGCAGCCTGTCGATCGATCTGGTCTGGGCCGAAATCTTTGTCGCGGCCATCGCCGGGACAGCCTTCTATGGTATCGTGGTATGGATCGAAAGGGCGGTGACCTTCTGGCATCCGTCCCAGCGCAGATAAACAAGCCGTCAAAAAAAGAAGCCGTTGAGGCCGGGCACAACAAAAGTTCAACAAGGAGTATGAAACATGAGGAAATTGATGACCGGAGCCGTCCTTGCCATGGGGTTGGCCAGCGCTCCTGCATGGGCCGCAGATGATGTGACGCTGCAACTGAAATGGGTGACGCAAGCCCAGTTCGCAGGCTACTACGTGGCGCTCGACAAGGGCTTCTATGGAGAAGAAGACCTGAACGTGACCATCCTGCCGGGCGGTCCCGATATTGCGCCGACACAGGTTCTGGCCGGTGGTGGCGCTGATGTGACGGTGGAATGGATGCCCGCCGCACTGGCCGCGCGCGAAAAGGGTCTGCCGATGGTGAACATCGCACAGCCCTTCAAATCCTCGGGGATGATGCTGACCTGCTGGAAAGATGCAGGGATTGCCACCCCCGCCGATCTGAAGAACCGCACGCTGGGCGTCTGGTTCTTCGGCAACGAGTTCCCCTTCATGAGCTGGATGAGCCAGTTGGGCATTTCCACCGATGGCAAGGGCGAGAACGGCGTCGAGGTCCTGAAGCAGGGTTTCAACGTCGATCCGCTGATCCAGCGGCAGGCCGACTGCATCTCGACCATGACCTATAACGAGTACTGGCAGGTGATCGACGCGGGCGTGACGCCCGAGGAACTGGTGACCTTCAAGTACGAGGATCAGGGCGTCGCCACGCTTGAGGATGGTCTTTATGTGCTGGAAGAAAACCTGTCCGACCCGGCCTTCGTCGACAAGATGGCCCGTTTCGTGCGTGCGTCCATGAAGGGTTGGAAATACGCCGAGGAAAACCCGGACGAGGCGGCAATGATCGTTCTGGACAATGACCAGACCGGTGCCCAGACCGAAGCGCATCAGAAGCGGATGATGGGCGAGGTGGCCAAGCTGACCGCAGGGTCGAATGGCGCGCTGGACCCGGCAGATTACGAGCGGACCGTCGCGACACTTCTTGCTGCGGGTTCGGATCCTGTGATCACCAAGCAGCCCGAAGGCGCATGGACCCATGTGATCAGCGATGCGGCGCTGAACTGATCTTCTTCGGATGCTCCTTTGTGAAAGGGCCGGTGAAAGCCGGCCCTTTTTCCATGCGCAAACGCGGCCGACCAAGGGATGGCCCATTGCCGCGGCATCGACTTGGGTATTGACAGGTCCCTCCTGTGATCGCAAAGTCAACCAAGCGGTCGGTTTTGATGGCTGTCGATCCCGATCCGTGTCCGGTCGCGAAACGTTCTTTTCGGGTGATCGGAGATAAGGTATCGTAAATTGACATGATGCATAATTATTAGTATGCATCCTAATCGCGGGAACCTTTGGGAGGAGGGCTCATGATTCAGACTTGCGTCAGTGCCCTTGCGGGCAAATGGTCATGAAATTCTACGGCTATTTCCGCAGCTCATCCTCCTATCGCTGCCGTATCGCGTTCAATCTCAAGGGGTTGGATTACGACTTCGTGTCGGTCCACCTGAAGCAGGGCGCGCAGAAAAGCCCCGCCTTCGCCGCGATCAACCCGCAGCGCCTGCTGCCTGCGCTTGTCACCGATGACGGCGCAGAGCTGATCCAGTCGCTGGCGATTCTCGAATGGCTGGACGAAACGCATCCCGATCCCGCGATTCTGCCCGCCGATCCGCTGGAGCGTGCCCGTGTCCGCGCCTTCGCCCAGGTCATCGCCTGCGAGATCCATCCGCTGCAGAACCTGCGGGTGCTGAAGTACCTGGCCGATGAGTTCGGTGCCGATGCCGATGCGACAACGCGCTGGCTGTCCCGCTGGCTGACCGAAGGGCTGGAAGCCTGCGAGGCGCTGCTGGCCAAGCGTGACCGCGAAACGCCGTTCTGTTTCGGGGATGCGCCGGGTCTGGCCGATATATGCCTTGTTCCACAGGTCTTTTCGGCGCAACGCTTCGGGGTGGATATCAGCCACCTTGAAAGGATCATGGATATAAATGCGCGCTGCGAGGCGCTTGCGGCATTTGCCGAAGCGCACCCCGCACGCCAGCCGGATTTCGAAACCTGATCCATCAGGACGTCATCCGGTCATTGAAGACCCGCACCGGGGGCAACGCCGGACGGTATCACAACATCCTAGGGAGGATAACAGAATGACTTTCATGAAAACGGCGCTTCGCAGTGTCGCCGCAGCCGCCATGCTGGCCGGCATGAGCGTGGCCGCCCATGCGCAGGAAGTGACATTGAAGCTGCACCAGTTCCTGCCGGCACAGGCCAACGTGCCGAAGTTGGTCCTGGACGTCTGGGCCGACAAGGTCGAGGCGGACAGCAATGGCCGCATCAAGATCGAGCGTTTCCCCTCGATGCAGCTGGGTGGCACCCCGCCCGAACTGATCAACCAGGTGATCGACGGCGTGGCCGACATCGTCTGGACCGTTGCGGGCTATACGCCGGGCCGCTTCCCGCAGGCCGAAGTGTTCGAACTGCCCTTCATCATGACCAATGCCGAAGCGACAAGCCGCGCCTATTGGGAATTCGCCGAAGCCAACATGCTTGAAACCGACTACAAGGATTTCAAGACGCTGGCCGTCTGGGTCCATGGTCCCGGCATCATCCATTCCAAGAACCCGATCACCTCGGTCGCGGATCTGAACGGTGTGAAACTGCGCGCACCCACGCGCACCACGACCAAGCTGTTCACCGAACTGGGCGCGACCCCGATCGGCATGCCGGTGCCTGCGATCCCGGAATCGCTGTCCAAGGGCGTGATCGATGCGACGGTCATTCCGTGGGAAGTGACCGCCGCGCTGAAAGTGGCGGAACTGGTGGGCAACCACACGACCTTCGGCGATGATGCGCTGTACACGACCTCTTTCATCTTCGCGATGAACAAGGACAAGTACAACAGCCTCCCCGATGACCTGAAAGCGGTGATCGACAACAATTCGGGCATGGAGTTCTCGGCTTTCGCGGGCAAGACCATGGCCGGTGCCGACGAGCCGTCGATGAAGCTGGCGATGGATCGTGGCAACAACATCATCAACCTGACACCCGAGCAGGTTGCCGAGTGGAAAGCCGCAGCCTCCGGCGTCGAGGCTGCCTGGATCGAAGACCTGAACAAGACGGGTCTTGATGGTCAGGCTGTCGTCGATCAGGCCCGTGCGCTGATCGCAAAGCACACGAAGTAATACGTGACAAAGGGTCCCGCGGCGCTATCGTCGCGGGACTTTCCTATGGCTTCCACAGTTCGACAAGGCAGGGGCACACATGCAGAGGTTCATGACCAATCTGTCGCGTTTCATGGCGATACTGGGCGGTATCGTTCTGACCGCGCTGATCATTCTTGTTTGCGTGTCGGTGCTGGGGCGTACGCTGAACGGGTTTCTGCATTCCGAGCCGGTCGTTGCTGTTCTGGGTGATTTCGCCAAGACGCTGCTTGATGCGGGCGTCGGGCCGATCCTGGGCGACTTCGAACTGGTCGAGGCCGGCGTCGCCTTTGCGATCTTCGCCTTCATACCTTTCTGCCAGATCACCGGCGGTCATGCGACGGTGGACATCTTTACCTCCATGCTGCCGCTCAAGGCGAACCGCCTGCTGCAGATGGTGATCGATATCGTATTCGCAGGCGTCCTGATCCTGATCGCGATGCAACTCTACGAGGGCATGCTGTCCAAGATGCAATATCGCGAAACCACGTTCCTGTTGCAGTTCCCCGTCTGGTGGTCCTACGCCGCAAGCCTTGTCGCTGCGGTCGTGTCCGCCATCGTGAGCGTCTATATCGCAATCATCCGCATGGGCGAGTTTTTCGGCAACCGTACAATCCTGTCCATCGGGGGAGCAGACCATTGACCAACCTTGAAATCGGGATGGCCTCCTTTCCCGTCCTGCTGACACTGATCTTCCTGCGTGTGCCGATCGGGTTGGCCATGTTCCTTGTGGGGTTGTTCGGTCTCTATTTCACCACCGGCAGCTTCAACATGGCGTTTTCGCGCCTGAAGTCCGAAACCTATTCGACCTTTTCCAGCTATTCGCTGTCGATCATCCCGATGTTCCTGCTGATGGGCCATTTCGCGACCCTGGGCGGCATGTCGCAATCGCTTTTCAAGGCCGCCGAGGCCTGGCTTGGTCACCGCAAGGGCGGCGTCGCCATGTCCGCCGTCGGCGCCTGTGCCGGTTTCGGTGCGATCTGCGGGTCGTCCCTGGCGACTGCCGCCACCATGAGCCAGGTCGCCCTGCCGGAACTGCGCCGCTACGGCTATGCAGGTGGCTTTTCGACGGCAACGCTGGCGGCCGGCGGCACCCTGGGCATCCTGATCCCACCCTCCGTGATCCTCGTGGTCTATGCCATCCTGACGGAACAGAACATCGCCAAGCTGTTCCTGTCGGCCTTCGTGCCGGGCATTCTGGCGGCCATCGGCTACATGATCACGATTGCCGTCTATGCGCGCATTCATCCCGATCGTGCCGGAACCGCCCGCGAGCCCATGCCCTATGCCGACCGGCTGCGTGCGCTGCGCGATGTCTGGCCGGTGCTGACCGTCTTCCTGGTCGTTGTCGGCGGGATCTACCTTGGTGTCTTCACCCCCACGGAAGGGGCCGCCGTCGGCGCATTGGGTACCGGTCTGATCGCGATTGTGAACGGTGGCCTGAACCGGCACAGTTTTGTGGAAAGCTTCATGGCGACGGCCCGTTCCACCGCGATGATCTTCTTCATCGTCCTGGGGGCTGCGTTCTATAACGGCTTTCTGGCGCTGACCCAGTTGCCGCAATCGCTGTCCACCTATGTCGCCGAGCTGGGATTGAGCCCGTGGATGGTCCTGACAGTGATCCTGCTGCTTTACCTTGTCTTCGGCGCGGTGATGGACAGCCTGTCGATGATCCTGCTGACGATCCCGATCTTCTTCCCGATCATCAGCGCCCTTGATTTCGGCATGACCCCCGAGGAAGTGGCGATCTGGTTCGGCATCCTGGTGCTGATCGTCGTCGAAGTGGGGTTGATCACCCCGCCTGTGGGCATGAACCTTTTCGTCATCAACTCGATGGACCGGTTGACCCCGATGATCGAGACCTACAAGGCGGTGATGTATTTCGTGGCCTCCGATATCATTCGCGTGATCATTCTTGTTCTGTTTCCGGGCATTACCCTGTTCGCCCTGCGCCTTCTCTACTGACCACGACGCGTCCGGCGCCCCCTGCTGACGGTGGCGCCGGATGAAATCCCGGGCCGTTCTCGTCCAGATAGTTATGACACATAGCCAAAAAGGCCAGCCAATGACCAGAAAGCCGTTACAGACCCTGAAACTCGAGATCGACGGACCGGTCGCCACCCTGACGATGAACCGGCCGGACAAGCGCAATGCAATGAACGATCAGTTGCTGGCCGAACTGGATGCCTTCTTTTCGCAGCCACCGGAAGGGGTGAAGGTGGTGATCCTGACCGGCACAGAGGGCCATTTCTGTTCGGGCCTCGATCTGAGCGAGCATGTCGCGCGCGATGCCGAAGGCACGCTGCGCCATTCGCGGTCCTGGCATGCGGTGATGGACAAGATCCAGTATTCGGGCCTGCCGGTCGTGTCGGCCATGTTCGGCGCGGTGATCGGGGGCGGTCTTGAACTGGCTACCGCAACCCATGTGCGCATCGCCGAACCTTCGGTGATCTTCCAGCTGCCCGAAGGACGGCGCGGCATCTACGTGGGCGGAGGCGCCTCTGTCCGGGTTGGCCGTATCCTGGGTGCGGATCGGATGACCGAGATGATGCTGACCGGCCGCAAATACGATGCCGAGGAAGGCCTGCGCCTTGGCCTGTGCCACTACAGCGTCGGTCCGGGCGAGGCGATGGGCCTGGCGCGGGAGTTGGCCGAAAAGATCGCGCGCAACGCGGGCCTGTCCAACTATGTGATGATCCATGCACTGGCCCGTATCGAAGACATGTCCAAGGCCGACGGGCTGTTCACCGAAAGCCTGTGCGCCGCGCTGACCCAGACCAGCCCCGATGCGCAGGAGGGTCTCAAGGCTTTCCTTGACAAGCGCAGCCCGCAATTCCGGTGACGCCATGAGCAGCAAACAGAAACATGCACCGGATGTGAAACCTGCCGAGGCCACGACGGCGCAATTCGGGCTGGACCGTGCCCTGCGCGACCTTGTTGGCTATACGATGAAACGCGCCACCAACATCATCATGGCGGATGCCGCCCGTGTTCTTGAACCGCTCGGCCTGCGGATCACCACCTTTTCCGCGCTGTCGGTCATCTGCGACACGCCCGATGTCACGCAGTCGCAACTGGCGGCCAGCCTGAACATGGAACGGTCGAACACGGTTCTGATCATCGACGCGCTGGAAGAGGCAGGCCTGATCGGACGCCACCGCGTTCTGACTGACCGGCGGTCCTTCGCGCTCCGCGCGACCCTGGCCGGAACCCGCCGCCGCCGCGCGGCTGTCGCCGCGCTTCAGGCGCATGAGGATGTGATGCTGGCCGATCTCGACGCCGAGGAGCGGGCAACACTTGTTGCCCTGCTGCGCCGCATCGACCGCTCTGGACAGGGGGCACAGGAATGACGGGATGTCTTGCGCAGCAGGTTCTCTCGGATATCCGCGCAGATGGTCGGATCCTCTTGCGCTCGGCCCATCCGCTGGGCCCTGTGGCCAACACCACGGGGGATTGGTTGCATCGCTGGGCAGGGGAAACGCCTGATGCGATTTTCCTTGCGGACCGTTCGGGCGCGGGCTGGCGCGAACTGGATTACCGGTCCGCGCTGCAGATGGTGCAGGCGCTGGGCGGCTGGCTGATCGGGCAGGGATTTGCGGCCAGCGGGCCCGTCCTGATGCTGTCGGGCAATTCCGTAGACCACGGCCTGCTGGCCTTGGCGGCGCAATATGTGGGCATGGCGAATGTGCCCGTGGCCGAGCAATATGCCCTGATCCCCGGCGCCCATGACCGGCTGTCCCATATCGTGCGGGCCGTGCGCCCCTCGCTGATCCATGTCGATGATCCAGCCACCTGCGCCGCAGCCCTGGACCTTCCGGCCCTGGCCGGCATTCCCGTCATCGCAAGCCGCCCCGACCCTGCGCGCCGGACCCTGTCGATGGACCAGGCCCTGCAGGGCGATGCGGCGGTGGATGTGACCGCCGCCCATGCCGCCGTCACACCTGACACATTGGGCAAGATCCTGTTCACCTCGGGATCGACCTCCATGCCCAAGGGCGTGCTGACGACACATCGCATGATGTGCGTGAACCAGACCCAGATCGCCGATGTCCTGCCCCTGCTGCGCGCGCGCCGCCCGCGCATCCTGGACTGGCTGCCGTGGAACCATGTGTTTGGCGGATCGCATAATTTCAACATGATGCTGGCCAATGGCGGCGCGCTCTATATCGACGATGGCAAGCCGACGGACGCCCTGTTTCCCCGCACGTTGGAAAACATGCAGATGCAGACCGGCACGCTAGCCTTCAACGTGCCCATCGGCTTTTCCCGGCAACTGGCCGCGCTCAAGGCGGATGCCGATCTGCGCCGCCGCTTCTTCACGGGTCTCGATCTGACATTCTACGCGGGCGCGTCCCTGCCGCAGGAAGTCTGGACCGGCTTTGCGGACATGGCGCGCGAGGTCACGGGCGATGTGCCGTTGATGATCTCGAGCTGGGGGATGACCGAAACCGCCCCGGCCGTGCTGCTGACCCACGAGCGGATCAACCGGTCCGGGATCGTGGGCGTTCCCTTGCCGGGCACCGAGGTCTGCCTGATCCCCGAGGATGAAGGCCGGTTCGAGATGCGCGTGAAGGGACCGAATGTGCTGAAAGGCTATCTCGACGATCCTGAAAAGACGGCGCAAGCCTTCGACGACGAGGGCTTCCTGATCACGGGCGATGCGGTGCGCTTTGTCGATCCGGCCCAGCCCGACAGGGGCCTGTCCTTCGACGGGCGTATCTCGGATGATTTCAAGCTGACCTCGGGTACCTGGGTCCGGGTTGCCAGCCTGCGGGGACAGATCCTTGCCGCGCTTGACGGGCTTGCCGCCGATGCGGTGATCACCGGGCATGACCGCGACACGCTGGGTGTGCTGATCTTTCCGGTGGGACGCCCCGAACCGGGGCTTGCCGACCAGATCGCAGAGCGGCTTGGTCCCTTGTCCAGGGCGGCCACCGGTTCGGCCACGCGTGTCGGCCGCGCCATGGTCATGACCGAACCCGCCAGCCTTGCCGAGGGCGAGATGACGGCCAAGGGCAACCTCAACACAAGGCGGGTTCTGACCCGCAGGGCCGCGCTTGTCGAAAGGCTTTATGCGCCCGCCGACCCCGAGGTGATCCAGCTATGAGGCATCCCTGCTTCCCGATCCACAATACCCCTGTTGTCCGGGGCGCCACGTCAGCGCCCTGTCCGAGCCCGCGAAAGGACTGACCATGATCGACCTAGACAAGATCCGTGCCATCGATATCCACACCCATGCCGAAGAACCCTGCGGATGCCATTCCGACGACGGCTATGACGATCTGCAATCCACCATGGCCAAGTACTTTGGCGCGCCGTGGTCGCATCCGCCGACGATCACCGAAACCGCCGCGCATTACCGCGCGCAGAACATCGCCGCCGTGATCTTTCCGGTCGATGCCGAACGCGAGACCGGCTATCGGCGCTACAAGAACGAAGAAGTGGCCGAACTGGCCGCCGAGAATTCCGATGTGCTGATCCCCTTCGCCTCGATCGATCCGCACAAGGGCAAGATGGGCGTGCGCGAAGCGCGCCGCCTCGTCGAACATTACGGGATCAAGGGGTTCAAGTTCCACCCGACATTCCAGGGCTTCTATCCCAACGAACGTTTCGCCTATCCCCTCTACGAGGCGATCCAGGAGGCGGGTGCCATCGCCCTGTTTCACACCGGTCAGACCGGCGTGGGTTCGGGGATGCCGGGCGGCAACGGGATGCGGCTGAAATATTCCAACCCGATGTACCTGGATGATGTAGCCGTGGATTTCCCCGACATGAAGATCATCATGGCGCACCCATCCTTCCCCTGGCAGGAAGAGGCGCTGGCCGTCGCCCAGCACAAGCCCAATGTCTATATCGACCTGTCGGGCTGGTCGCCCAAGTATTTCCCGCCGATCCTGGTGCGCTACGCCAACTCGATCCTGCGGAAAAAGGTCCTTTTCGGTTCGGACTGGCCCATGATCAGCCCCGAGCGTTGGCTGGCGGATTTCGAGAAGATCGACATCAAGGACGAACTGCGCCCCGACATCCTCAAGAACAATGCGGCGCGCCTGCTGGGGATGGTCTAGGGCAAAGGGACGCGGGGCTGCAGGGCAGGGCGTGACAATCCCGCGCCTTGCTGATGAAATGCGCGCAAGACCCGTCGCAGATGAAAGACTCGCCTCATGACGCACCCATCCAGCCCCGCCGCCGTCCAGCCACCCGTCAGCCATAGCCAGCTGGAACATTACCCGGTTACATTTTTTGCCATCGTGATGGGGCTGTCGGGGTTCTCCATGGCGCTGCATGCCTTTGAAAAAGCCCATGGCCTGGGGCCTCAGGCCTCGGGCGTCACCTACTGGCTGACCATCGCGGCCTTTCTGGCCATTGCGGCGGTCTACCTGCTGAAGGCCTCGCGCTACCCGGCGGCGGTGCGCGCGGAATGGAACCATCCCGTCAGGCTGGCCTTCTTTCCGGCCATCTCGATCTCGCTTCTGCTTCTGGCCACGCTGACATTGCCGCGTGCGCCCCAACTGGCCGAACCGCTCTGGCTGTTCGGCATGGGTCTGCAAGGGGCACTGACCATCGCCGTCATTTCCGGCTGGATCGGCCACCGCGCCTTTCAGACGCCGCACCTGTCACCGGCCTGGTTCATTCCCGCCGTCGGCAACGTGATCGTCCCGATCGCGGGGGTGCAGATGGGTTATGTCGAGATCAGCTGGTATTTCCTGTCCGTCGGCCTGATCTTCTGGGTGGTGCTGCTGACCCTCGTGATGAACCGGTTGATCTTTCACGATCCGATGCCCGGCAGGCTGCAACCCACGCTGGTCATCCTGATCGCGCCGCCCGCCGTGGGGTTTCTGGCCTGGGTGCGCCTGACCGGGGATATCGACGCGTTCGCACGCATCCTGATGAATGGGGCCTACCTGTTCACGCTGCTGGTGGCCGTGCAACTGCCGCGTATCGTCCGGCTGCCCTTCGCACTGTCCTTCTGGGCGCTGTCCTTTCCTTTCGCAGCCGTGACCGCCGCCAGTTTTCTTTATGCCGACCGCACAGGATCGGCGGTACATGCCCTGTTCGGAACAGGGCTGATGGGGGGCCTTGTCATCATCATTGCCGCCCTTCTGTTCAGAACCTTGCGCGCCATGCGCGCGGGTGAGATCTGCCAGCCGGAATGACGACAGGGGCGACCCGTCAAGGCCGCCCCCCGTTTCTTCTTGCTGCAAATATCCCCGCCGGAGGCTCCTGCCCTGTCCACAAGGGCAGGCGATGCCGGATCAGGCGACCTTGACGATCTGCTTTCCGAAATTGCCACCCTTGAGCATCCGCATGAAGGCCGCCGGCGCGTTCTCCAGCCCTTCGGCGATATCTTCCTGAACTGCGATCTTGCCGCTTGCGACCATCGGGCCAACCTCGGACAGGAAGGCCGGGAAATGGTCGAAATGGTCCGAGATGATGAAGCCGTGCACATGCATCCGGTTCACCAGGATCGTGCGCCACAGCTTGGGCAGGTTGTCCTTGCCGGGGCTGTCCGAGGCGCCGCCAAGCCCGCCCAGGTCATACCAGCTGATCATGCCGCAGACGGGGATGCGGCCGCCCACGTTCATCAGCGGGATCACCCCTTCCAGCACCTTGCCACCGACATTCTCGAAATAGATGTCGATACCCTTGGGGCAGACCTCGGCCAGGGCGGCGCGCATTTCGCGCCCGTCCGCATGGGCGCGGTGATCCAGGCAGACGTCAAAGCCGAATTTTTCGACCGCCAGCTTGCACTTGTCGGCCCCGCCTGCGATGCCCACGACCCGCAGCCCGCGCGCCTTGGCGATCTGACCCACCATCGAGCCGACAGGCCCGGTGGCGGCGGCGACGACCAGCGTTTCGCCTTCCTTCGGTTTGCCATATTCGGTCAGGCCGAACCAGCCGGTGAAGCCGGGCATGCCCAGAACGCCCAGTGCCGCCGTGACCGGCCCATGGGCCGGGTCTAGCTTGCGCAGTTCGCGCCCCGGCAGGCACCCGTGGCTGGCCCAGCCGAACATGCCGAAGGCGATGTCGCCCGGCTTGAAATGCGGGCTGTTGGACGCGATCACCTCGCCGACCGCACCGCCTTCCATGGTGCCGCCGACCGGCACGGGTTTGGCATAGGATTTCGCATCATCCATACGCCCCCGCATGTAGGGGTCCAGCGACATGTAGAGAACCTTGACCAGGACCTCGCCTTCGCCGGGGACCGGCATCGGCGCCTCCTCGTGGCGGAAATCCTCGGGCACGGGCGAGCCGCTGGGCCTGCGGGCCAGGGCGATGCGTTTCATCATCTCGGTCATTGGTGATCTCCTTCATGTGTCATGCGCGCCCTTCGCGGATCGCGCCTATGCGTGATGTCGACGGATTGGCCTAGCGTCCGCGATAGCGAAAAACGCCCGTGCCCGTGGCGATCAGCGTTCCCAACTCGTCCTTGACCGTGCCTTCGGCGAAAAAGGTCTTGCGCCCGCCGCCGGTGACGTGGCCTTCGCCGATCATCACCTTGCCTTGGGCCTGCGCGACGAAGTTCACCGTCATTGACAGTGTCATCGCCATTTGCCGGTTGTCGGGATCACCCGTATGGCAGCCGCAAAACCCCATCACGGTATCAAGCATCATCGCGTGCACGCCGCCATGCGGGATGCCGAAACGGTTCATCAGGAAAGGTTCCAGCGGCAGTTCGAAGCGGCTGTAGCCCGCGGACCAGCCTGTCATCACGAAACCCAGATGCGCCTGCAGCGGATAGGGGTCTTCGATCAGGGCGGGATCAAGTTCCTGCATGGTCATCCTTTCCGTGCGGCGTCCAGCCCGCTTTGCGCAAAAAGCGGCACGAAGCTGCCCAGCTTGCGTGCCCGTTCGGGGTTCGATGCATTGCCATCCACCGCGCGTTTCAGCACGCCTTGCAGGATGCAGCCCATGCGGAAAAACGCGAAGGCCAGGTAGAAGCCGAAACCGTCGATCCCCGGCAGCCCGCGCCGGTCGCAATAGGCGGCGATGAACTCTGCGTCGGTCATCAGGCCCTGTGCCGCGCGGTCCACCCCGGCCAGCCCGCGTCCCTCGTTGCCGGGCGGCATGCCCCATTGCATCAGGACAGCGGCCAGATCGGCATAGGGATGCCCGGTCGTGGACAGTTCCCAATCCAGAACCGCCAGGCAGGTCGGGCTGTCCTTGGCGAAAAGCATGTTGTCGATGCGGTAGTCGCCATGCACCAGCGTGCGTTGCCCGTCATCGGGCGGAATATTGCTGTCCAGCCAGGCGATCAGCTCTTCCATGGGGGCGATATGATCCATCTCCGAGGCGCGATACTGCTTGGTCCAGCGATCGATCTGGCGGCGGTAGTAATTGCCCTCGGGCCCGTAGTCGTTCAGCCCGGTCGCGTTCAGGTCGACGGAATGGATCGCGGCCAGCACGCGGTTCATCTCGTCCTGAACGGCACGACGGTCTGCGCGCGCCAGTTCGGGCAGGCGGGGGTCGTCGAAATGGCGGCCGTTCACCTCGTCCATCACGTAAAAGGCCGAACCGATGACGCTCACGTCCTCGCAAAGCACATGCATCCGCGCCACGGGCACATCGCTGCCGGCCAGTGCCTTTTGCACCCGGAATTCGCGTTCCACCGCATGGGCGGATTTCAACAGGATGCCCGGCGGCTTGCGGCGCAGCACGTATCGGCCTTTTGGCGTGATCAGGCGGAACGTGGGGTTGCTTTGCCCACCTGCGAATTTCTCGGCCGTCACCGGGCCTTCGAAGCCCTCGAGATGTTGCGACAACCAAGCGGCGACGGCATCGGTATCAAGCTGGGCTGCGGCATGGGTGGTCATCGCCCTGTCCTTTCTCAGCTATAGGTCAGCAGCCGCGCGGCATTGGCGGCGGTGATATGCGGGGTCTCGTTGAACGTGCCCAGATGTTCGCCGCGCGGCGTCACCACGATCCGGCAGAGCGAGCAGTTCTTGATCTGCAACTGCAACCGGATCATCGCATCGGCGGGGGCGTCCATCACCTCGGCCACGGATTGCCCGATCGCCCCGCCCGAGGTGACAACGATCACCTGTTCATGATCCTGCGCGATGGCCTGTGCGCGCGCATCGCGCACGCGGGCGGCAAAGGCGGCATAAGGTTCCGGCGGGTCGATGATATCGCCCTTCTGCCATTCCAGAACCGTTTCGCGCAGGGTCTTGAAATGCAGCCGACGGTCCGTGTGCAGGTCCGCAGGGCGTTCTTTTCCGCGATAGCGCGCGTTCAGCAACCCGCCGAAGTCAAACTCGTTGAAGCCGGGCAGCACACCGGGATCGGTCGGAAAGCCAAGGGCTTCGTTGATCCCTTCCCATGTCTCGCGGTGCCGTCGCTGCGCCCCGATGAACACGGCATCCGGCCTTGCGCCCAAAGCCACAAGCGCCCGGCCCAGTTCGCGGGACTGTTCGTGCCCCAGCTCGGACAGCTTGTCATAATCTGCCGCGCCGAAACTGGCTTGCGCGTGTCGGATCAGCCAGAGTTCAGCCATTCACGATCTCGCGCATTTCAGCCTTTGCCGCAGCATATTCGGTTGCCAGGCGATCCACCAGCGCGCGCGCGGGGCCAACAGTCTTGACCGCGCCGATACCCTGGCCCGCGCCCCAGATTTCCTTCCATGATTTGGGCTTTGACCGCCCTTCGCCGAAATTCATGCTGGATGCGTCAGCAGTCTCAAGGTTGTCCGGATCCATGCCCGCCCGCACGATGGATGGCTTGAGGTAGTTGCCATGAACGCCCGTGAACAGCGAGGAATAGACGATGTCCTCGGCACCGCTGTCGACGATCATCTGCTTGTAGGCCTGATCGGCATTCGCCTCTTCGGTCGCGATGAACGGCGATCCGATATAGGCCAGATCGGCACCCATCGCCTGCGCGGCCAGGATCGACCTGCCGGTCGATATGGCACCGGACAACAGCACGGGACCGTCGAACCATTCGCGGATTTCCGAGATCAGCGCCAATGGTGATTGCGCGCCCGCATGGCCGCCCGCACCGGCAGCAACCGCGATCAGACCGTCCGCCCCTTTTTCGATGGCCTTCTTCGCAAAGCGGTTGTTGATGATGTCATGCAGGGCAATGCCACCGCAGTCATGCGCGGCCTCGTTCACCTCGACCCGCGCGCCAAGGCTGGTGATCCAGATCGGCACCTTCCATTTGTGGCAGATCTCGATATCCCGTTCCAGCCGCGCGTTGGACCGGTGCACGATCTGGTTCACCGCAAAGGGCGCGGCCGGGAAATCGGGGTTGGACTGGTTGTGGCGGTCCAGCTCTTCGGTGATGCGTTTCAGCCAGGTCTCAAGCATGATCGGTTCGCCCGCCGCTTCCCGCGCGTTGAGCGCGGGAAAGCTGCCGACCACGCCGGCCTTGCACTGGGCGATCACCAGATCCGGGTTCGAGATGATGAACAGCGGTGAGGCGACAACAGGGATCCGAAGCCCCTGCAACTGTTTGGGCAACTGACGCATCAAAGTACCTCGAACAGGCCTGCAGCCCCCATGCCGCCACCGACGCACATGGTGCAGACGACATATTTCGCGCCGCGCCGCTTGCCCTCGATCAGGGCGTGGCCGACCATGCGCGCACCCGACATGCCGTAGGGGTGGCCGATGGAAATCGCGCCGCCGTTCACGTTCAGCAATTCGTCCGGGATGCCCAGAACGCGCTGCGATTGCAGAACCTGGCTGGCGAAGGCCTCGTTCAGTTCCCACAGGCCGATGTCGTCCATGGTCAGGCCATGGGCGGCCAGCAGCTTGGGCACCGCATAGATCGGGCCGATCCCCATCTCGTCCGGCTCGCATCCAGCGGCCATCACGCCGACATAGCGGCCCAGCGGTTGCAGCCCGCGGCGCTCGGCCTCTTTCGCTTCCATCACCACCGAGGCGGATGCCCCGTCCGACAATTGCGAGGCATTGCCCGCGGTGATGAACTTGCCTTCCTTGACGACCTGCCCATCCTTGAACACCGGCGCCAGCGCCTGCAGGTTTTCCAGCGTGGTCGAGGGGCGGTTGCCTTCGTCCCTGGTCAGGGTCACTTCCTTGAACGAGATTTCCTTGGTGTCCTTGTCCATCACGCCCATCATCGAGGTGAGGGGCACGATCTCGTCGTCGAACTTGCCTGCGTCCTGTGCCGCGGCGGTGCGCTGCTGCGATTTCAGGGCATAGGCGTCCTGATCCTCGCGGCTGACACCATAGCGCGAGGCGACGTTTTCGGCGGTCTCCAGCATCGACATGTAGAGCGCAGGCTTGTGGTCCTTGATCCAGGGGTCGCCCGCCCGGTCGGTACGCATGTTCTGGTTCTGCACAAGGCTGATCGATTCCACGCCGCCGCCGATCACGATATCCATGCCGTCATGGATCACCTGCTTGGCGGCGGTCGCGATGGCCATCATGCCGCTGGCGCATTGCCGGTCCAGCGACATGCCGGCGATGGTCACGGGCAGGCCCGCGCGGATCACGGCCTGCCGGCCGATGTTGCCGCCGGTCGACCCCTGCTGGATCGCGGCGCCGATCACGCAATCGGAAATCTCGTGCCCTTCCAGACCGGCGCGCGACACGGCATGGCGCACGGCATGGCCGATCAGCTCCTGCGCCTGGGTGTTGTTGAAGGCACCGCGATAGGCCTTGCCGATCGGGGTGCGGGCGGTGGATACGATTACGGCGTCACGCATGGTTCTGTCCTTTCAGGGTCATTCGTTCCACGGCAGCGGCAGGCCACGGGCCTCGGCTGCCATGCGGGCGTATTTACGGGTCTGTGCAAAGGCGTCCTTCATTTCGGACTGCCCTTGCGGATCGCGGATCTGGGCCAAGGCGGCCATGACGCCTTCGGGCGTCAGCCCCTCGCCCTGAAGGGCCACGCCTGCGGTTTCCATGATTTTCGTCTCGGTGAAACATCCCGCACCCGCGCCCATGATCATCTTGGTCGGCGCATCCTCGGACACCAGCGCCAGAAGACCGGGGGTAATCGTTTCGGGCTGCAACAACTCCAGCGTTTCGGGGGGCAGCAGGCTTTCGGTCATCCGCGTGGCGGCAGTCGGGGCCAGCATGTTGACGCGGATGCCGTATTTCGCACCTTCCTGCGCCAGCACGTTCATCAGCCCAAGAAGCGAGGATTTGGCCGCGCCGTAGTTGGACTGGCCGAAATTGCCATACATCCCCGACCCCGATGTGGTGTAGACGATCCGCCCGTAGCCGCGTTCGACCATGTGCCGCCACAGCGCATGAGTGGTGTGAACCGACCCCATCAGATGCACATCCAGCACCTTGCGGAAATCCTCCATGGTGACCTTGGCAAAGGTCTTGTCACGCAGGATGCCCGCATTGTTCACCAGAATGTCCACATGGCCAAACTCGGCGATCGCCTCGTCCACCATGGCCTGCACCTGGGCCGCATCCGTCACATCGGCGCCGTTGGCGATGGCGCGGCCACCCATGGCGCGGATTTCCTCGACCACGGCGCGGGCGGCATCGGATGATTGCCCGATCCCGTCGGTGGATGCCCCCAGGTCGTTGACCACGACCCGCGCACCGCGCGCGGCAAGGCCCAGGGCGTGACACCGCCCCAGGCCCACGCCTGCGCCGGTCACGATGGCCACGCGGCCGTCAAAGCGAATGCTGCTCATGCTGTCGTTCCTTCGAAATAGCGCCGTGACAGCCATTCGGCGACCAGCGCGGGCTTGTCCTGTCCTTCGATCTCGACCGTGACATGCATGATGAACTGCACCTCTCCGGGGCGGACATCCGTGAGTTCGGCCAGCGTGAAACGCCCCCGGATCCGTGCCCCCGATCTGACCGGCGAGACAAAACGTATCTTGTTGAACCCGTAGTTGACGCCCATCACGGCCCCTTCGATGGATGGCATCTGGTAGGCCATCGACGACAGCAGAGACAGGGTCAGGAACCCATGCGCGATGGTGCCGCCGAAAGGTGTCTGTGCGGCGGCGGCGGGGTCGACATGGATATGCTGGTGATCAAAGGTGCAATCGGCGAAGGCATCGATCTGGGCCTGCGTGATGGTGATCCATTCCGAGATGCCGATTTCGCTGCCGATCATCGACTCGAAGGTTGCACGGCTGACGGCTTTCGTGACGGGCAGGGTCATGATCTTACAGGTCCTCGTTGAACAGGCTGCCGGGGGCGTTCGACTGCATGCCGCCCGACAGCGGCAGGATCGCACCGGACAGATAGGCCCCGCCGCGTCCGCACAGGTATTGCAGCGCGCCCGCGATATCCTCGGGCGTGCCGACACGCCCCAATGGCACACCCTGCGCCGATTTCCTGCGGCCTTCCTCGTCCGCAAGGGCGAATGCGGTCATCTTGGACACGAAGGGCCCCGGAGCGATGGCGTTGACGGTGATGCCCTGCGACGCGAGGTCATTGGACAGGACACGCGTCATGTGATGCACGGCACCTTTCGACACGGCATAGGAATAGGTCATCGTGCCCTTGGGAATGTCGCCCATGACCGAACCCACATTGATCACGCGGGCGGGGTCCCCTTCGGTTCTGGCGGCCAGGAGGAGCGGCAGCAGGCTTTGCGTCAGGTGAAACATGCCCGTGACATTGAGGCGCAAGAGCTTGTCCCAGGCGTCATAGGGATGTTCGCCCAGCGGTGCGCCCCAGGTGCGGCCCGCGTTATTCATCAGGATATGCAGCCTGTCGGTGCGGCGCCCGACCTCGGCCACCATCGCGGCGATCCCTTCCTCGGTCGCGACATCGCCACCGAAGCCTTCGGCGGAACCCGCGACACCCAGGGCGTTGATCTCGGCTGCAACGGCCTCGCAGGCGTCCGCCTTGCGGCTGGCGATCAGAACGCGCGCGCCGGCGGCGGCCAGTCCTTCTGCGGCCATGCGTCCGATGCCTGTCGCGCCTCCGGTGACCAGCGCCACCTTGCCGGTCAGGTCGAACAGATGCCCAGGTGTCAGTGTCGATGTCATGTCAGGTCCTTCCCTTCAGAATCCGCGCAGCGCGGCGATGACCGCAGCGTGATGGCCGTAATCGCCCAGCCATTCGGCCCCCACGCGGGCGCGCTTCATGAAAAAGCCGATGTCATGGGCATCGGTCATGCCGATACCGCCATGCATCTGTACCGCCTCGGATACGGCCAGTTTCGCCGTCTGCGCCGCACGTGCCTTGGCGAGCGATACGGCAAGCCCTGCATCCGCAGGCATATGGTCCAGCAAGCGACCCGCGTTGGCGATGGCGCTGGCTGTCACCTCGATCTCGGACCACAGATGCGCGGCACGATGCTGCAGGGCCTGAAAGCTGCCGATGGTGCGGTCGAACTGGCGGCGATCCTTCAGATACCCCAGCGTGATCGCGGCAGCACCGCCCGCGAGGCCCGTCAGTTCTGCGGCCAGTGCCGCCTGTCCCGCCTGAAGGCCGGGGCGCAGCGCGGCAAGCCCGTTGTCCAGATCGCCGATGATGTCGTCGCCTGTCGCCTCGACCCCGTCAAAGACCAGACGCGCATGATCGCGGCTGTCGATGGTGGAAAGCGTTTGCCGATCCAGCCCGGCGCGGGCGGCGTCGATATCGAAAAGCGTCAGCCCCGCGTCATCGCCAGCCATGCCGGATGTGCGCGCCAGAACCAGAATGCGACCAGCGGTGGAACCATCCGCGACAAACGCCTTGGCCCCGGACAGCCGGAACGCATTGCCCTGCCGTTCCGCCTGCAGTGCCGTGGCAGCGGGGGCGAATTTCGGCCCCTCGTCAAGTGCCAGCGCATAAGTCGCCTCACCCGCCGCAATCGCCTGCAAGGCACCATGTGCGCGTGGCCCCGCGTCACGCAGCACTGAAGCGGCGATCACGGCAGTCGACAGAAAGGGCGAGGCCGCCAGCGTGCGGCCCATCTCTTCGGACAGGATGCCCGCAGCGCGGTGGCCCATGTCGGCGCCGCCCGCATCCTCGGGCACCAGCACGCCGGTCCAGCCCATCTGTGCCATTTCGGCCCACAAGGCGGGGTCATGCGCGCGCCCCGCATCGCGGTTGGCGCGCAGGGCAGACACCGGCGCGAAATCCGCGATGAACCCGCGCGCCGCATCGCGCAGCATGACCTCGTCTTCGGTATCCAGCAGGGAAGGTGTCATGTCGTTCATTGGTTCGGCATCTCCAGCACGCGCTTGGCGATGATGTCCAGCATGACCTCGGTCGTGCCGCCCTCGATGGAATTGGCCTTGGTCCGCAGCCATTCGGGCGCAAGCCCGCCATGGGGGCCATCCCATTCCACGCCTTCGCTGCCGGCCGTCGCCATCAGCAGCTCGTAGCGGCGCTTGTTCAGTTCGGTTCCGTAATATTTCAGCATCGCGCTGGCATTGCCCACACCGCGCCCGGCTTCGGCCTGATCCTTGTACCGCTCCATCGTCAGGCCGAAGGCCAGCGCGTCCACCTCAAGCTGCATCGTTTCCGCGCGCAGGACCGGATCGGCCAGAACGTCACCCTCCTGCGAGGCCAGGATCTGGCTGACGGATCGCCCGCCCAGCAAGCCGCGCGCGCCGCCGCCGATCATCTCGCGCTCATGCGTCAGCAGGTATTTCGCGATGTCCCAGCCCCGGTTCAACTCGCCCACAAGGTTGGTCTTGGGCACTTTCACGTTGTCGAAGAATGTCTCGCAGAAGGGTGATTTGCCGGAAATCAGCCGGATCGGCCGGGTCGTGATGCCCGGCGTTTCCATGTCCATCAGCAAAAAGGAAATGCCCTTGTGCTTGGGCGCGTCGCGATCGGTGCGCACCAGCGCAAAGATCCAGTCGGCGCGATCGGCATAGGACGTCCAGATCTTCTGGCCGTTGACCAGCCAGTGATCGCCCATATCCTCGGCGCGGGTCTGCACATTGGCCAAGTCCGATCCGGCGCCCGGTTCGGAATAACCCTGGCACCAGCGGATCTGGCCGCGCGTGATCTTCGGCAGATGTTCGGCCTTCTGCTCGGGGTTCCCGAATTCCAGAAGCGCCGGTCCCAGCATCCACAGCCCGAAGCTTTCCAATGGCGGCGGCGCGCCAAGGCGCTCCATTTCCTCGCGGTAGATCTTTTCCTGCGCGCGGGTCAGCCCAGCACCGCCATATTCGACCGGCCAGCGCGGCGCAGTCAGGCCGCGTGCAACGGCGCGTTCCAGCCAGAGGCGTTGATTGTCATCGGTGAAGGTCCATTTCCGGCCACCCCAGACGATCGCGTTTTCGTCCATCGGGCGACCCAGCAGGGGGGCGGGACAGTTCGCACTGATCCAGGCCGCGATGTCGGCACGGAATCCGGCAAGATCCTCGGTTGCGTCGGACATATCACCCCTCCCTCGGCTTTATGTTCGCAATGCGGAAATGAATTTCACGATCCAAGGCAACATCATCTTGACCCAACCGTCAAGCGCACCTTGGACTGTCCCGGTCATTCCGTAACGTGACTTGCGGGGCCGTCGCCGTCGAGGCCGGCCCCGCGCAGGTGCGCTTCAGCGCAGATCGGGCAGTTTGTAATCGGCGAACTGCTGGCGCAGCGTCAGCTTGGACACCTTGCCCGTGGCGGTCAACGGCAGCGCCTCGACCCAGACGATATCGTCGGGCAACTGCCATTTGGCGAAATGCCCATCCATATGCGCGTGGATCTCCTCCAGCGAGGGTTTGTCAGCACCTGCTGCAACCGCGACAAGGACCGGACGCTCGTCCCACTTGGGATGGGGCATGGCGATGGCCGCGCAGGAGGCGATGCCCGGATGGGCCATGGCCACGTTTTCCAGATCGATCGAGCTGATCCATTCGCCACCCGATTTGATCAGGTCCTTGGACCGGTCCTGGATCGACAGGAACCCGTTGGGATCGATCGAGGCGATATCGCCCGTACCGAACCAGCCTTCGGCGTCGATCACCTTTTGCGTGGCCTCTTCGTTGTTGAAATAGCCCGACACCACCGTGTTGCCGCGCACATAAAGTTCGCCCACGGCCTTGCCGTCATGCGGCTGTCGCTTGCCGTTGTCATCGACGATCTTCAGATCCACGCCAAAGACGCGGCGGCCCTGCTTGGCCTTGGCGTCGATCATCTTGTCGAAGGGCAGTTTCTTGACCCAACCGGGCATGTTGCCATGGGTGCCGATCGGGCTCATTTCCGTCATGCCCCAGGCATGGCCCACGTTGACGCCCAGTTTCTCGAAGGTTTCGATCATCACGCGGGGGGCGGCGGACCCACCCACGATCACATCGCCAAACCCGTTCGGGATGCGGCCCTGCGCCTTGATCTCGGTCAGCAGGCCTTGCCAGACGGTCGGCACGCCCCACGCCGAATAGACGCCTTCACTGTCCATCAGCTTGAAGATGCTCGGCCCGTCCAGCGCCGGTCCCGGCATGACCATGGACAGGCCCACCATCGGCGCGGCATAGGGCAGACCCCAGGCATTGACGTGAAACAGCGGCACGACTGGCAGCACCTTCGCGCCCTCGGGGAAGGCCGATCCCATGACCAGCGAGATCATCAACCCGTGCAGCACGGTGGAGCGGTGCGAATAAAGCGCGCCCTTGGGATTGCCCGTTGTCCCCGAAGTATAGCACAGCCCCGAGGCGGTATTCTCGTCCAGTTCCGGCCAGTCGAATGCCGTGGGCTGGCCGTCCAGCAAGTCTTCGTAGCACAGGGCGTTCAGGCTGTTTTCCGGCATATGCGCGCGGTCGGTCATGATCACATAGACCAGCGAGGCCGGAAGCTGATCCTTCAGCTTTTCCAGGATCGGCACGAAGGTCAGGTCCACGAACAGAACCTTGTCGCCCGCATGTTCGACGATATAGGTCATCTGCTCGGCACTCAGACGCGGGTTGATCGTGTGGCAGACAGCACCGATGCCGGAAATGGCATAATAAAGCTCGAAATGGCGGTATCCGTTCCAGGCGAGGGTGGCCACACGGTCGCCGACGTCCACCCCCATGCCTTGCAGCGCATGCGCCAGTTGCGACACGCGCGCCAGCGTCTCGGGATAGGTCTGGCGGTGTATGTCGCCTTCGGTCCGGACGGACACGATCTCGGCCCGGGGATGCGCTTCGGCCGCATAGGTCAGGATGTCGCTGATCATCAGCGGCCTGTTCATCATCATGCCCTGCATTTGGTTCTCCTCCCATTCGCAATCATGTTGCCCGGACCCTAGCGCGATGCGCGCCGTTGCCAAAGGTAAAATCCGTTCCCGTCCAGCGGCTTTGCCGCTGCGTCATTCGGTCACTGTGCTTGCTGGCGACAAGCGACATCCCTAGGCTTGCCGGAACGCGCGCCATCCCGCCCCGGTTGCCGCGCCCGATCAGGAGGAGACGACCATGAAAGCCATCATCTGCAATGCCTTCGCCCCGCTGGATCAGCTGGAATTCGGCGAGATGCCGGACCCCGTGGCCAAGGATGACCAGGTGGTCATCAAGGTCGAGGCGGCAGGCGTGAACTATCCTGATGGGTTGCTTGTGCAGGGGCTTTACCAGATGCGCCCCGAACATCCCTTCGTGCCGGGGATGGAAGCGGCTGGCGTGGTGGAAAGCGTGGGCCCCGATGTGAAGCGGCTGAAGGTCGGGGACCGGGTCGCCACGATCTGTTCGCTGGGCGGTTATGCCGAAAAGGTCGCCGAGACGGAGGCGCGGGTTTTCCCGATTGGTGACATGGATGCGGCGGATGCCTGCGCGCTGCTGGTGGCTTTCGGCACCTCGCATCATGCGTTGAAACAGCGCGCGCATCTTCAGCCGGGCGAAACCCTGGTGGTTCTGGGGGCTGCCGGCGCCACGGGTGTGGCCGCGATCCAGATCGGCAAGATCATGGGCGCGCGGGTGATCGCCGTCGCCTCGACCGATGACAAGCGTGCCATCGCGCGCGAGAATGGCGCGGACGAGGCCATCGGCTATGAAAACCTCAAGGACACGCTGAAAGAGATGACCCGCGGCAAGGGCGTGGATGTGGTCTACGACTCGGTGGGCG
Organism: Rhodobacteraceae bacterium EhC02; assembly: GCA_001650895.1. GTDB lineage: Bacteria > Pseudomonadota > Alphaproteobacteria > Rhodobacterales > Rhodobacteraceae > Seohaeicola. The sequence continues at coordinate 182,620 of LXYH01000045.1, read as the reverse complement.
GCGCGGCGTTTGACGCCTGCGCGCGGTCCATGGCCCGCAACGGCAGGCTGCTGATCATCGGTTTTGCCGGGGGCGAGATCCCGAAATTCCCGGTCAACCTGGCTCTGGTCAAGGAATTCAGCGTCGTGGGCGTGTTCTGGGGCAACTTCACCCGGCACGAGCCCCAGGTCTATGCCGACAACATGCGCGAACTGCTGAGCTGGTATCAGGCGGGCACGGTCAAGCCGTTGATCGAAGGGCGCTATCCGCTATCACAGGCGTCCGAGGTGCTGACCCGCGTGCTGGGGCGCGGTGCCGTGGGCAAGATCGCCCTGTTGCCATGAGCGGGCGTGGGGCCGGGGCGCTGATCAGCCGCCGATGCGCCCCACCTTCTGCACCATTTCCAGAAGCCGGGGGCCAAGCTCGGCCTCGATCCTCTCGCGCGGCAGGATATAGGCGGGTCCGCCAAGGTTGAACGCCAGCATCGGGGCATCCCCCTGTGGCGAACGGTAAGGCACGGCAACCGAATTCACGTCCGATTGCCAGCTTCCGATATTGGCGTAGAACCCGCGCGTGCGGATCTGTTCGGCGGCCTCTTCGATCTCTTCGCGGATGCGGGGCATGTCGGTGGGTGGTGTGCGCGCCTCGATCAGTTCCATGATCTGGGCGCGTTCCGTCGCATTGGTGCCCGCGATATAGGCCCGCCCCATGGCCGAGCGCGCCAAGGAGATGCGCGAGCCGACGTTCAACTGCAACGAGATCATGCCCCGCGCTGCGCGCGCGCAAGCGATATAGGTCATCGAATGATCGTCGCGCCCGCCAAGCGCCACCAGAACACCGTCGCCGCAGGCATCGGCCAGTTCCTGCATCAGGGGTTGCGCGGTCTCGCGGACCTTCAGCCCGCCCAGGCAGGCATAACCCAGGCTGAGAACGGGCACACCCATGCGGTACCGCCCGGTGCCCTCGTCATAGACCAGGTACCCCAGTTTCAGCAGCGTATAGGTCAGCCGCGAGACCGTGGAATTTGGCAGGCCGGTCCGATCTGCCAGGTCACGGTTGCCAAGGCCGGAACGGTCGGCCGGTGTGAAGGCGCGCAGGATGTCCAGCCCCCGATGCAGGGCGGTCACGAACTGGCGATCCTCGGCGTGATCCTTGTCCTCGATCTCTGGCGCGGTGTCTGCGGCTCTTTTCCTCACGGTTCGGTTCCTGTCCTGCTGTCTGTCTGCGTCGCGAACTCGGCTTCGGTCAGCGCGCGCCACAATACCTTGCCCGCGCCCGATCTGGGTAGACTGTCCATGAACGCCACCTTGGTCGGACATTTATAAGCCGCCATCTGCGTCTTGCACCAGTCGATCACGGCCTTCTCGGTCAACTGGCCACGCGCCTTTGGCGTCGGAACAACACATGCCTTGACGGTTTCGCCCCGGCGCGGGTCGGGGGCCGCGATCACGCAGACCTCTGCGATATCGGGATGGCGGTGCATCAGCGCCTCGACCTCGGCGGGCCAGACCTTGAAGCCCGAGGCATTGATCATCCGCTTCACTCGGTCGACCATGAAGAAGTAGCCGTTCCCGTCATAGTAACCCAGATCGCCGGTGCGGAAGAACCGCTTGCCCTCGATCTCAAGAAATGCCTCGGCGGTGGCCTTGGGATTGTTCCAGTAGCCCAGGAAAACCTGCGGGCCGTGGGTCACGATCTCGCCCACCTCGCCCTGGCCCAGTTCGGCGCCGACATCCCCGCTTTCGGTCACGGCCAGGATACGACTGTCCACGTCGAACATCGGCACGCCCAGGCATTGCCGCTTGGGCGCATGCACAGGGTTGGTATGGGTCGCGGCCATGGTTTCCGACAGGCCATAACCTTCGATGTAATCAAGGCCGGTAATCACCTTGAGCTTGTCCGCCACCGCCTCGGGCATCGAGGCGCCGCCGCCGCCGATCGCCTTGAGGCTGGACAGGTCATAGCTGCCGACATCGGGATCGTTCACAAGGTCGATCGCCATCGTCGTGATCGAGCGCCAGCGCGTGACCCGGTGCCGCTGTATCAGGGCGGCGGCATGGGCGCGGTTCCAACGGATCAGGATCACGATGCAGCCGCCCTTGATGACCGGGCCGTTCATCACGCCCTGCATGCCCGTCACATGGAAGAAGGGCAGGGTGGCCAGATGAACGTCCTCTTCGCTGGACGGGTTCCAGATCAGCCCGCCCCATGCGGTTTCCATCACCGTGCGATGGCTGTGCATGCAGCCCTTGGGCTGGCCCGTCGTGCCGGAACTGTAGGGGATCACCGCCAGGTCATCGGGCTGCGCCAGATGCGGGCCGGGTTGCAACCCGGCCGCCAGCGCATCTTCCCAGCGGGTCAGGCCGGTGCCCTGAACATCGGCGGCATCCAGCGCCGCAAGCGCCTCGGGCAGGGGGATGTCGCTGTCCGGATCGGTTCCCGCGGCATAGGTCGCGACCAGCACCCGGTCCAGCAGGCCTGCCGCGATCAGCGGCGCACTGTCGCCCAGACCTTCCTGACCGCCGATCATCAGACGCGCCCCTGTGTCGCGGGCCAGATGGTCCAGTTCGGCGCCCCGGCTCATCGGGTTGACGGGCACCACCACCGCATCGGCGCGCAGGGTGGCGAAATAGCCGATCACGAAATGCGGGCTGTTCTGCACACCCAGCAACACCCTGTCACCCTTGGCGATCCCCGCCTTGGCCTGCATCCAGCCCGCCAGCCGTTCCACATCGGCCAGCAGATCGGCATAGGTCCATTCCCGGCCATAGAAGATCAGCGCCTTGCGGTCGGGAAAGCGTGCGGCGGTTTCCGCGAGATTGGCGAACAGCGTACGGTCGGGCGCATCGAGCGATTTCGGCATCCCCTCGGGCCAGATGGCATAGTGGCGTGTCATCATGGGCATGGGTGTCAGACCTTCATGCCGGGCAGGTTCAGCGAGGCGGTATTGCCGCCGTCCACCGGCAAGGCCTGCCCGGTGATATAGCTGGCGTCGTCGCTTGCCAGAAAGGCGATCACGGCGGCGACCTCTGCGGGGCGGCCGTAGCGACGCAATTCGCAGCGCGCGCCAAGGCGGTCCTCTTTGCCGACGCTGCGCGCATAGTCAAAGATCGGCTGCGTCATGCCCGTCTCGATCAGGCCGGGGCAGACCGCGTTCACGCGGATTCCATGCCCGCCCAGATCGCAGGCGGTGGTCTGCGTCAGGTTGATGACCCCGGCCTTGGAGGCGGAATAGACATTGCCGCCCGCGCCGGACCGGATCCCCGCAACCGAGGCGGTGTTGACGATGGCACCGGCCTTGCGGGCGATCATCGAAGGGGCGGCATGCTTGATGAAATGCGCAGTGCCGAACAGGTTCACCCCCATCACCCGCGCCCAGTCGGCGCTGTCGATCTCGGTGATCGGGGCATGGGTGCAGGTGATGCCCGCGTTGTTGCACAGCACGTCGATGCAACCGAACCGGTCCAGCACCTGCGCGATGCAGGCCTGAACCGCCGCCTCATCCGACACGTCGCAAGGAATGGAAAGATGCGGCCCTCCCACCTCTGGCAATGGACAATCCGTCAGATCGACCAGCACTACCGAGGCCCCCTCGGCGGCCAGCCTGTCCGCCGTGGCGCGGCCGATACCCCCCGATGCGCCGGTGACCAGCGCAACCTTTCCTTCAAATCTCACACGGTCCTCCCCCGTCTTTCCGCAAAACTCGCACAAAGGTCGTGTCGGATCAACTATGCGAAATTACTTTCCGCATGTCGGGACATGTTGTGCTGTCGCGCGCGTCATTGCGGATGCGGCGCGTTGCGTGGCCATGAATGACAAGGTTTTTGCCGCGGAATGCCGCCGGTGCTGCATATTGGATTTTCCTTGCCGACAACTTCGGATAATCAGGGGCCGATGCGACGCCCTGCCCGGCGGGACGCGCCTCCTGTCCATGGACCGCAAGGAACCCGAAAAGAATGCCCGAGACCGAGAACCCATTGTCCAACCCGCTGATCCCGGCGGATCTGGCCCCCGTCATGTCGGCGCTTTGCAAGGTGGCGGTCGATCTGGCCGGCATCATCGCGCGCGGGCCGCTTGGGCAGTCACTTGGCCACGCGGTCGGGGAAAATGCCGGCGGCGACGGACAGAAGGCACTGGACGTGCTGGCAGATGACATGTTCGAAGCCGCCCTGAGGCAAACCTCCGTGCGATGGTATGCCTCGGAAGAGCAGGACACGGTGCTGGCCCTGAACCCCGATGGCCACCATGCGCTGGCTATCGATCCGCTGGACGGGTCGTCGAACATCGACGTGAACGTGTCCATCGGCACGATCTTTTCGATCTTCGCGGCCAGGGACGATGCCGATGGCAGCTTTCTGCGCCCCGCATCCGAGCAGCTGGCCGGCGGTTATATCATCTATGGTCCGCAATGCTGCCTTGCCGTGACCTTCGGCAAGGGGACGCTGATGTTCGTGCTGGACCCTGCGACGGGGCAGTTCGTTCTGGTCGATGACGGGATGAAGACCCCGGCTGAATCCCGTGAATATGCGATCAACGCGTCGAACCATCGGCACTGGGACGCAGCCGTCCGCGCCTATATCGATGATTGCAACGCGGGCAAGACCGGCCCGCACGGGCAGGACAGCAACATGCGCTGGGTCGCCTCGCTGGTGGCGGAAACCCACCGGATCCTGACGCGGGGGGGCATCTTCCTCTATCCCGGCGATGCGCGTCCGGGCTATGAGAAGGGGCGGTTGCGCATGGTCTACGAGGTGGCGCCCATTGCCTTTCTGATCGAACAGGCCGGTGGTCTGGCGACGGATGGCACAACACCGATCCTGGAACAGGCGGCGGATGCCCTGCATGCGCGCAGCCCATTGGTTTTCGGCAGCCCTGACAAGGTCCGTCAGGTCGCCGGCTATTATGACAGGGCACGCTGACCACGCGTCGCGGCCCGCAGAACACGACTTTGAGGGGATGAACACAAATGGCACTTATCACGATGCGTCAACTGCTGGATCACGCGGCCGAACATGGCTACGGCGTCCCGGCCTTCAACATCAACAACATGGAACAGGGCCTTGCGATCATGAACGCGGCCAGGGCGGTTGATGCGCCGGTGATCATCCAGGCCAGCCGGGGCGCGCGCAAATACGCGGGCGACCTGATGCTGAAGCACATCATGATGGGCCTGGTCGAGATGTTCCCCAGCATTCCCGTCTGCATGCATCAGGACCACGGCAACAACATGGCGACCTGCCTGACAGCGATCCGCCACGGCTTCACCTCGGTGATGATGGATGGCAGTCTGGAAGAGGACATGAAGACCCCCTCGGACTATGACTACAACGTCAATGTCACCCGCCGCGTGACAGAAGCCGCACATTTCGTCGGCGCCTCTGTCGAGGGGGAACTGGGGGTTCTGGGCAGCCTTGAAACCGGCGAGGCCGGTGAAGAGGACGGATCGGGCGCCGTCGGCAAGCTCAGCCATGACCAGTTGCTGACCGACCCGGATCAGGCCGTGGATTTCGTGATGAAGACCAAATGCGATGCCCTGGCCATCGCTTGCGGGACCAGCCATGGCGCCTACAAGTTCAGCCGCAAGCCCGATGGCGAGATTCTGGCCATGTCCACGATCGAGGCGATCCATGCCAAGCTGCCCGACACGCATCTGGTGATGCATGGCTCAAGCTCGGTCCCGCAGTATCTGCAGGATCTGATCAACGCCCATGGCGGCAAGATGCCCCAGACCTACGGCGTCCCGGTCGAAGAGATCGAGCGCGGCATCAAGATGGGTGTGCGCAAGGTCAACATCGACACCGATTGCCGCATGGCGATCACCGGGCAGTTCCGCAAGATGGCGATGGAACACCCCGACGAATTCGATCCGCGCAAGTTCATGATCCCCGCGATGACCGAGATGGAGGCGCTTTGCCGCGACCGTTTCGAGCGGTTCGGCACGGCCGGGCACGCCAGCAAGATCCGTGTGATCAGCATGGATGACATGGCGGCGCGCTACGCCTCGGGCAAGCTGGACCCGCGGGCCGCAGGCAACAAGGCCGCGTGAGTCCGGGCACGGATGGGACCGGGGGGCCAGCCCCCCGCGTCGAACCCTGTTCAACGCTCCCCCCGGGATATTTTCGGCAAGAAGAACAGGCAAGACTGGAGAGACGTCATGAGCCTTGATCGTACCATCAAGATCGCCCCGTCGATCCTGTCGGCGGATTTCGCCAATTTTGGCGCGGAAATCCGTGCAATCGAGGCGCAGGGCGCAGATTGGGTGCATGTGGATGTGATGGACGGGCATTTCGTGCCCAACCTGACCTTCGGCCCGCCTGCCGTCGCGGCCTTTCGTCCGCATGTGAAGACCGTGATGGACGTGCATCTGATGATCGCGCCTGTCGATCCCTATATCGCCGCCTTCGCCGAAGCGGGGGCTGATATCATCACCGCCCATGTCGAGGCGGGCCCGCATGTGCATCGCACCATGCAGGCGATTCGCGCCCATGGCGCGAAGGCGGGCGTGGCGCTGAACCCCGGCACACCGGTCGAGGCGGTGGATCATCTGCTGGACATGATCGACATGGTCTGCGTGATGACCGTGAACCCCGGTTTCGGCGGGCAGAAATTCATCCATAGCCAGATCGACAAGGTGCGCCGCCTGCGCGCGATGATCGGCGACCGCCCGATCCATATCGAGATCGACGGCGGCGTGACGGTGGAAACCGCCCCCCTGGTCGTGGCAGCGGGCGCGGATGTGCTGGTGGCGGGATCTGCCGTGTTCAAGGGTGGATCGGTCGACAACCCATCACCCTACGGCGAGAACATCCGCGCGATCCGCGCCGCCGCCGAGGCCGCGCGCGGGTGAGCGCCATTGTCTTTGACCTGGACGGTACGCTGATCGACAGCGCGCCCGATATCCGGGCGGCCGTGAACCGGACGCTTGAGGGCGAAGGCCATGCCCCGCTGGACCTGCCGACGGTGGTGTCCTTCATCGGGCACGGCCTGCCCAATCTGGTGGCCAAGGCAATGGTCGCGCGCGGGATCGACATGGATGATCATGCACGGCTGACCGGGGTGACGCTTGCCCATTACAACGCTGCCTCAAACGACCTCACCCGGCCTTATCCCGGCATGATGGCGGTGCTGGAGCGGTTGCGGCGTGACGGCCACCGCCTTGGCATCTGCACCAACAAGCCAGAAGGGCCCGCGCGGAAGGTGCTGGATCAGTTCGGCATGGCGCATCTGTTCGATACGGTGGTGGGCGGCGATACGCTGGCGGTCAGGAAACCCGATCCCGCGCCGTTGCATCACGCCTTTGCCGCGCTGGGCGCAACTTCGGGCCTCTATGTCGGCGACAGCGAGGTGGACGCGGATACGGCACGGGCCGCCGCCGTGCCTTTCGCCTTTTTCACCCAAGGCTACTGCCATATCCCGCATGACGACGTGACCAGCATCGCGCAGTTTGACCATTTCGACGCATTGCCGGGGATCGTGGCGGACATGTCCGCTACTGCCCCAGATCGCTAAGCCGCGCCAGCAGCAGCCCGGTGTTGCGCACGTCGAACTTGCGCATCAGGCGCGCGCGCACATCCTCGATCGTGCGGGGCGACAGGCCCAGGATCTGCGCGATTTCCTTGCTGGTCTTGCCGCGCGCCAGCCATGTCACGACCTGCCGTTCCCGCCCTGTCAGCGATGGCCCGTCACGGCGCGGGGTGATGGGCGCAAAGCTCATCACGATGCGTGCCAGCGGGTCCTCGGGCGTCAGCGTGCGCGCGCGGAACCGGCACCAGACCGCATGCCCGCCCGCATGCCGCAGCATCCGTTCATCCGCATAGGCCCCATCGCGCCGCAAGGGTTCAAGCCCGATGTCGCGGATCTGGATGAACTCGGCCTCGGAGCCGTAGAGCATCCGGAAGCTCTGGCCCAGAAGCGCATCCATGCCATGGCCGGACAGGTCGCAGAAGGTGGCATTGCATTGTTCGATCACCCGGTGGCGGGTCATCACGATGCCGACGGGCGCGTGATCGAAGGCGATGCGGGCGATGTCGTCCATGGGGTGCTCCACCGTGGTTCTACGGTATTGATACCGTAGTTGCGGCAAAGCATGCTGGTCTTTCCAAGACAAGCGCAAAGGAGTGGTGGCATGTCCCTGACTGACAGGCTGGATGAGGCGGTGACAGCACGGCGTGACGATCTGATCGCGCTGACGCAGGATCTGATCCGCATCCCCACGCTGAACCCGCCCGGGGAAAACTACCTCGAGATTTGCGAATATCTGGACCGCCGCCTTGCCGCGCAGGGGTTTCGGACCGAACTGGTGCGCGCCCACGGCGCCCCCGGCGACAGCGACAAGCACCCGCGCTGGAATATCGTGGCGCGGCGCGAAGGCGCCTATCCCGGAGAATGCGTGCATTTCAACAGCCATATCGACGTGGTCGAGGTGGGGCGCGGCTGGACCACGGACCCTTTCGGCGGCGAACTGAAAGACGGCAAGATCTATGGCCGCGGGGCCTGCGACATGAAAGGCGGCCTTGCCGCAAGCATCATCGCGGCCGAGGCGTTTCTGGCCGTCTGCCCCGATTTCGCGGGCGCGATCGAGATCAGCGGTACGGCGGACGAGGAATCGGGCGGCTTCGGCGGTGTCGCCTATCTTGCGGAAAAGGGTTTCTTCAGCCCCGACCGCGTGCAGCATGTCATCATCCCCGAACCCCTGAACAAGGATCGCATCTGCCTTGGCCATCGCGGCGTCTGGTGGGCCGAGATCGAAACGCATGGCGAGATTGCCCATGGCTCCATGCCCTTCCTTGGCGATTGCGCCGTGCGCCACATGGGCGCGGTTGTGGCCGAGATGGAAACCACCCTTTTTCCGGCGCTGGCGCAGAAGCGCACGGACATGCCCGTGGTCCCGGACGGGGCCAAGCAATCCACGCTCAACATCAACTCGATCCACGGCGGCGAGAATGAGCAGGAGGACGACTACACCGGCCTGCCGGCGCCCTGCGTGCCCGACAGTTGCCGCATGGTCATCGACCGCCGTTTCCTGATCGAGGAGGATATCGACGAGGTCCGCGAAGAGGTGATGCAGATCCTGCGCACCGTCGCGGAACGCCGCGCGACCTTCAGCTATGACGTGACGGAATTGCACCGTGTCCTGCCGACCATGACCGAAAAATCCGCCCCCGTGGTGCAGGTGGTCGCCAAGGCCATCGCGGACACGATGGGGCGTGAGGCGGAATATGTCGTCTCGCCTGGAACCTATGACCAGAAGCACATAGACCGGATCGGCAAGCTGAAGAATTGCATCGCCTATGGCCCGGGCATTCTGGACCTTGCGCATAAACCGGATGAATATGTCGGCGTGGATGATATGCTGGATTCCGCAAGGGTAATGGGGCGGTCGCTGATCGCATTGCTTGCACGGGACTGAGAGCGTTGCTCAACAGGGAGAGAAAGACATGACTTATCTGAAATTCACGCGCGGCATGGTCAGCGCGCTGGCGCTGGTGGCCGGTGTCGGCATGGCGCAGGCCAAGACCGATATCGTCGTGGGCATGCAGCTGGAGCCTCCGCACCTGGACCCGACAAGTGCCGCGGCGGGTGCCATCGACTCTGTTCTCTATGCCAATGTCTTCGAAGGTCTGACCCGTTTCGGCCCGGATGGATCGGTGAACCCCGGATTGGCCGCAAGCTGGGACATCTCGGCGGATGGCACCGTCTATACTTTCAAGCTGCATGATGGCGTGACCTTCCATGACGGCACCACGATGGACGCCGAGGATGTGAAGTTCAGTCTGGACCGTGCCCGCGCCGAGGATTCGGTGAACGCGCAGAAGGGCCTTTTTGCCGGGATCACCGATGTCACCGTGATCGATCCCCTGACCGTGCAGGTCACGCTGGGCGCGCCCAATGGGTCCTTCCTGTTCAACATGGCCTGGGGTGATGCGGTGATCGTGGCCCCTGAAAGCATCGAGAACATCAAGACCAATCCTGTGGGTACAGGCGCCTTCAAGTTCGACAACTGGGTGCAGGGCGACCGGATCGACATCGTGAAGAACCCCGATTACTGGGGCGAGCCTGCGAAACTGGACCGCGCCACCTTCAAGTTCATCAGCGATCCCACGGCCGCCTTCGCCGCCGTGATGGCCGAGGATGTGCATGCCTTCGCCGGTTTCCCCGCCCCCGAGAACCTGCCGCAATTCGATGCCGATCCGCGGTTCCAGGTCTTGATCGGATCGACCGAGGGCGAGACGATCCTGTCCACCAACAACAAGCAGGCGCCCTTCGACAACATCAAGGTGCGCGAGGCGATGGCCCATGCGATCGACCGCCAGGCGATCATAGACGGGGCGATGTTCGGCTATGGCACACCCATCGGCACCCATTTCGCGCCGCATAATCCCGACTATGTCGATCTGACCGGCAATTCTGCCTATGATCCGGAAAAGGCGAAGGCCCTTCTGGCCGAGGCGGGCTTTCCCGATGGGTTCACCACGACACTGAAACTGCCGCCCCCGTCCTATGCGCGGCGCGGCGGCGAGATCATCGCGGCGCAGCTGCGCGCGGTCGGCATCGAGACCGAGATCAGCAACCTGGAATGGGCCCAGTGGCTTGAGCAGGTGTTCACCGGCAAGGATTTCGGCCTGACCATCGTCAGCCATACAGAACCCATGGATATCGGGATCTATGCCAACCCCGACTATTACTTCCAGTATGACAGCGCCGAATTCCAGAAGATCATGACCGATCTGACCGCCGCGACGGATCCGGCGACCCGCAGCGCGCTGCTGAAACAGGCGCAGGAAAAGATCTCGCTGGATTATGTGAACGGTTACCTGTTCCAGCTGGCGGCCCTGAGCGTGGCCAATGCCAAGGTCATGGGCCTGTGGAAGAACGCGCCCACCCAGGCGACCGACCTGACGGCCGTCTACTGGGCTGACTGAACCGGCAAGGCGTGAAACCGACCCTCGCGCGTCTGGCGCGCGGGGGAGCCTCCGGCGGGGATATTTCGGGCAAGAAGAAGCAGGGGGCGCGCGCGCCGGGGCCAGAGTGGCAGGGCGCGGGCGGGATATGGGGCAAATGCTGCACTATGTGCTGAAACGGCTGGTATCGCTGGTCATCTCGCTGGCCGTGGCAAGCCTTGTGATCTTCCTGGCGATCGAGGTCGTTCCGGGCGATCCGGCGGCGTATATGTTGGGCATGAACGCCCAAGCCGACACGCTGGCGGCACTGCGCGAGCAGCTGGGCCTGAACGGCTCGATCCCCGAGCGCTACCTGTCCTGGGTGACGGGCATGCTGCAGGGAGATTTCGGCACCTCTTATACCTATCGCACCCCGGTGGCCGAGATGATCGGAGAGCGGCTCTGGATCAGCCTGCCGCTGGCGCTTTATGCGCTGACGCTGAGCACGCTGATCGCCTTTCCTGCAGGTGTCTGGGCGGCGTCCCGGCGCGGCTCGGTGGTTGACATGGGGGTGATGGGGGTGACGCAGCTGGGCGTGGCGATCCCCAATTTCTGGTTCGCCATGCTGATGGTGCTGGTCTTTGCGATCAACCTGCGCTGGTTTTCGGCCGGTGGATTTGCGGGATGGGAGCAGGGGTTCCTGGCAGGAATGAAAAGCCTGACCTTGCCCGCCATCGCGCTTGCCCTGCCGCAGGCCAGCATCCTGACGCGGGTCATGCGGTCAAGCCTGCTGGACACGCTGTCCGAGGAGTTCATCCGGACGGCGCGCGCCAAGGGGCTGACGCGGCGCCAGGTGCTGTGGCGCCATGCCCTGCGCAACGCGATGATCCCGGTGCTGACGATCATCGGGATGCAGTTTTCCTTTCTGATGGCGGGTGCGATCATCATCGAGAACGTGTTTTTCCTGCCTGGCCTGGGCCGGCTGGTGTTCCAGTCGATTTCCGCGCGTGACCTGATCGTGGTGGAATCGGTCGTGATGCTGCTGGTCTTTGCCGTGATCCTGGTGAATTTCGCGGTGGACGTGGCCTATGCCGCCGTTGATCCGCGTCTGCGGGGGCGGCGATGAGCACGGGCAGCCTGATGCGCGCGGCACTGACCAACCGATCCCTTGTGATCGGGCTGGCATTGTCGCTGATCTTCGTGGGCGCGGCGCTGATCAGCTTTGTCTGGGTGCCGCAGGATGTGACAACGCTCGACATCGCCAACAAGATGAAGACACCATCCGCGGCACATCCGCTGGGCACCGATCATTTCGGGCGCGATATCCTGTCGATGATCATGGTGGGGGCGCGCACCTCGATCGCCGTGGCTGTCGTCGCCGTGGTGATCGGCATGGGGCTGGGCGTGCCGCTGGGGCTGGCGGCCGCCGCGCGGCGCGGCAGCCTGGCTGATGAGGTGATCATGCGGGGCAATGACCTGGTCTTTGCCTTCCCCTCGCTGCTGATCGCGATCATGATCACCGCGGTCTTCGGACCATCCGCACTGAACGCGATCATCGCCATCGGGATCTTCAACATTCCCGTCTTTGCCCGCCTGACGCGTGGCGCAGCGCTGAGCCTGTGGACACGGGATTATGTGCTGGCCGCCCGCGTGGCCGGCAAGGGTGCGGTCCGCATCAGCCTTGAGCATATCCTGCCCAATGTCACCAACCTGCTGATCGTGCAGGGCACGATCCAGTTCAGCCTTGGTATCCTGGCCGAGGCGGCGCTGTCCTATGTCGGCCTTGGCGCGCAGCCCCCCATTCCCAGCTGGGGACGGATGCTGGCCGACAGCCAGACGATGATTTCATTCGCGCCGCATATGGCGATCTTTCCGGGCATGGCGATCCTGCTGACGGTGCTGGGCCTGAACCTGATGGGTGACGGTCTGCGCGACCTTTTCGATCCAAGGATCAGGAGGGACCGGCGATGAGCCTGCTGCGGATCGAGGGGCTGAACCTGGCCATCCATGATTATGCCATCCTGCATGATGTATCGATAACCGTCGATCCGGGGCAGATCGTCGGTGTGATCGGGGAAAGCGGATCGGGCAAATCCATGACCGCGCTGGCGGTCATGCAACTGCTGCCGGAAGGCGCGCGCGCCACGGGGCGCTTCGTGCTGGACGGGCGGGATGTCCTGCAGGCGTCCGAGGCGGATCTTTGCGGGATGCGGGGCCGCGTCATGGGTATGGTCTTTCAGGAGCCGATGACGGCGCTGAACCCGATTCAGACCATCGGCGACCAGGTGGCCGAAACGATCCTTGTGCACGAACGCGTCAGCCGTGCCGAGGCACGGGATCGTGCGCGGCAGGCGCTGGCGCGGGTCGAACTGCCCGAGGACCGTTTTCCCCTGACCCGCTATCCGCATGAACTGTCAGGCGGGCAGCGTCAGCGCGTTGTCATCGCCATGGCGATTGCGCTGCGCCCCAAGTTGCTGATCGCGGATGAACCGACGACCGCGCTGGATGTGACGACGCAGGCGCAGATCCTGAAGCTTCTGAAAAGACTGGTGCAAGAGGACGGGATGGGCCTGTTGATGATCAGTCACGACCTGGCCGTTGTGGCCGATATGGCCGATCACTTGGTGATCATGCGCCATGGCCGCGTGGTCGAGGCCGGGCCCTGTCCCGATCTGTTCCACCGGATGCAGCACCCCTATTCAAAGGCGCTGCTGGCCGCATCCACCCATCAGCCGGACCGCGCCGCGCAGCCGCAAGATACACCACTGCTGCAGGTGCGCGGCGTGATCCGCGATTATGCCACGTCCCGCAAAGGGATCTGGGGCAAGCCGGGCAGCTTCCGGGCGGTCAATGACGTGAGTTTCAGTATCCGGCGTGGTGAATCGCTGGGGCTGGTCGGGGAATCAGGCTGCGGCAAATCCACCCTGACCCGCGCCATTCTGGGGCTGGAGGAGGTGCAGGCCGGCGAGATCCTGCTGGACGGGCAGCCCGTATTCACCGGCCACAAACCGAACCGCGCCGTGCGCCGCCGGATGCAGGTGGTATTTCAGGACCCCTACGGCAGCTTCAACCCGCGCCACCGGGTCGAGCGGCTGATCACCGAACCCTTTCATCTGCTGGATGCCCCCCCACAAGGCGCCGCGCGCGACGCCGCCATCGCCGAGGCGCTGGACAGCGTCGGCCTGACGGCGGATGACCGGCACAAGTACATCCACGAGTTTTCCGGTGGCCAGCGCCAGCGCATCGCCATCGCCCGCGCGCTGATCATCAAGCCCGACCTGATCATCCTGGACGAGGCCGTGTCGGCGCTGGATGTGTCGATCCGGGCGCAGATCCTCGATCTGCTGGCGGATCTAGGGGATCGGCTGGGCCTGACCTATCTGTTCATCAGCCATGACCTGTCGGTCGTGCGGCAGGTGACGGACCGCGTGCTTGTCATGCAGGCGGGCCGGATCGTCGAACAGGGCGAAACGGCCGCGATCTTTGACGCGCCGGCCCATCTCTATACCCAACAATTGCTGTCGGCGACGCCCCGTCTGCCCGATATGACCGATGCCTGAGGAGGACAAAGACATGAGCGAAGACCTGGGACTGTGGTTCGACCCGTCCAAGTGCCTGATCGGGGGCGAATGGGTGGCCCCGTCGGGTGGGCAGTACCTGCCGTTGGAAAATCCCTCGACCGGCGAGGTGATCGGACAGATCGCCCGTGGCACCGGGGCCGATATCGACGCGGCGGTGGCAGCAGCCGAAGCCGCGCGCCATGGTCCCTGGGGCCGGATGAGCGCGGCAGAGCGTGGCCGCATCCTGATGACCCTGGGCCGCATGGTGCTGGAGCGTGTCGACGATCTGGCCCGGATCGAGGCGCTGGACGTGGGCAAGCCGCTGAAACAGGCGCGCGCCGATGCGGTGGCGCTGGCGCGGTACATGGAATTCTACGGCGGGGCGGCGGACAAGCTGCACGGTGAAACGATCCCCTATCTGGATGGCTACACCGTCTATACCCTGCGTGAACCGCACGGGGTGACAGGCCATATCGTGCCATGGAACTATCCGATGCAGATCATCGGGCGCTCCGTCGGCGCGGCTCTGGCCACGGGCAATGCCTGCGTGCTGAAACCTGCCGAAGATGCCTGCCTGACAGCGCTGGCCTTTGCCGAGATGGCCAAGGCCGCCGGCCTGCCCGATGGGGCGCTGAACGTGGTCCCCGGCCTGGGGTCCGAGGCCGGGGCCGCCCTGACCGCGCATCCCGGTGTGCACCACATCAGCTTTACCGGGTCGGTCGGCACCGGCGTGATGGTGCAGGAAGCCGCGGCAAGGAACGTGATCCCCGTGACGCTGGAACTGGGCGGCAAATCCCCCCAGGTCGTGTTCGAGGATGCGGACATCCCCGCCGCTTTGCCGTTCCTGGTCAATGCCGGTATCCAGAACGCTGGCCAGACCTGTTCGGCCTCGTCGCGCATCCTGGTGCAGCGCAACGTCTATGATCAGGTCGTGGAACGCATGGCCCTGCGTTACGATGCGCTGAAGGTGGGGCGCGCGATGGATGATCTGGACGTGGGGCCGCTGATCTCGGCCAAGCAGAAGAGCATCGTCAGCAGCTTCATCGATAAGGGCGCGGATTTGCAGATCGCGGGGCAGGGCCAATTGGTCAGCGCGCCGAATGGCGGTAACTACGTGCGCCCGACGCTCTTTGCCAACGTCAGCCCCGGCCATTGCCTGGCCCGCGATGAAATCTTTGGCCCCGTTCAGGTGGTCATCCCCTTCGAGGACGAGGAAGAGGCCGTGGCGATCGCTAATGGCACCGATTACGGCCTTGTCGCCAGCGTCTGGAGCCAGAATGGCGCGCGCCAGATGCGGATTGCGAAACGCATCCGCGCGGGGCAGATCTTCATCAACAACTATGGCGCGGGGGGCGGGGTGGAACTGCCCTTCGGCGGCATGGGCAAATCCGGTCATGGCCGTGAAAAGGGCTTTGAGGCGATGTATGGCTTCACCGTGCTGAAAACCGTCGCGGCCTTCCACGGCTGATATCCAGACACAGAACCAAAGGAATAGAACCATGAGACTGACAGGAAAGACGGCCATTGTCACAGGCGGCGCAAGCGGGTTTGGCGCGGGCATCGTGCGCAAATTCGCAGCCGAAGGCGCGCGCGTGCTGGTCGTGGATATCAACGCCGATGGTGCGGCGGCCATGGCCGAAGAGGTCGGCAATGGCGCCCTCTCCATCGCATGCAACGTGGCCGATGGGGCCAGCGTGGCCGCGATGGCCGCCTTTGCGATCAAGGAAATGGGCCAGGTCGATATCCTTGTGAACAACGCCGGCATCACGCACCTGCCGAAACCGATGGAAGACGTGACCGAGGAGGAGTTCGACCGCGTCTTTGCCGTGAACTGCAAATCCGTCTACCTGACCGCGCGGGAACTGGTGCCGCACATGAAGGCCAAGGGTGGCGCGATCCTGAACGTGGCCTCGACCGCCGGCCTCAGCCCGCGCCCGCGCCTGAACTGGTATAACGCCTCCAAGGGCTGGATGATCACCGCGACCAAGACCATGGCCGTGGAACTGGCCCCAAGCAAACTGCGCGTCAACGCGATCTGCCCGGTGGCGGGGGAAACGCCGCTGCTGGCCAGCTTCATGGGCGAGGATACGCCCGAGATGCGGACGAAATTCCTGTCCACCATTCCGCTTGGTCGTTTCTCGACGCCCGAGGACATGGGCAACGCCGCCTGTTTCCTCTGCTCGGATGAGGCCAGCATGGTCACTGGCGTCGCCATGGAAGTGGATGGCGGGCGCTGCATCTGACCTGTGGGCTTGGCCCGCGTTCAGGCGCTGGCCATTTCCTCGCCATCCGTCTCGCGGCGGAACGGTTGCGCGCTGCGCACGGCAACCACGGTCAGCCCGGACACGGGCTGACCCGCATCCATGCGCAGGGTGGCCCGGCTTATCTGCGGCGCGCCGAACCCCGCTTGATCCAGCAACCCTGTCACATACGCCGCCCCATGCGCATAGCGGCGCGATGGGCGCAGGCGCAAATCGCCTTCGTCTTCCGGCAATTCCTCAAGCGTGAAGGCCAGCATGCCGCCGGGATTCAGGCTGGCGGCTGCCCATCCCACGATCTGTTCCAATGCGCCCACATAGATGAACACATCGGCGGCCAGGATCAGGTCGAATGGCGGCTCGCCCAGCGCAAGCTGGGACAGATCGCGCTTGTCGAGGGCATCATAGACGCCCTTGGCCCCTGCCTGCACCAGCATCCCGGCTGAAATGTCGTAGCCTGCCAGCCAGCCGGCATGGGGCCTGATGGCCTGCCCCATCAGCCCCGTGCCGCAGCCCAGGTCCAGAACGCGGTCGAACCGGGTGCGCCCGGCGCGTAGCAGCGCCTCCAGGATCTGTGCCGGCCCCTGGTAGCCAAGCTGATCGACCAGCGAGGCTTCGAACCTGTCTGCATACTGATCGAACAGGGTTTCCACGAATGCGGCAGGCATTGATTCCGCCACGGGAACTGACCGCGCCAGATCAAGCCGCAGCCCCGCGCCAAGCCTGTCCTGGGGGTCGATCCGGATGACACGGCGCCAGCTATCGCGCGCGCCCTCGGTCTCGCCGAGGGCGTCCTGCCATTCGGCCAGGCGAAACCACCCCGCCGCCCAGTCCGGCACGAGGGCCAGCGCCTGCTGCATCAGGTCGATCGCAGCCGGCAGGTCGCCCGAAGCGGCCAGCGCCTGCGCGTAATCCGCACGACGGTCGGCGATCAGATCGCCCGAGGAAAAAACGAATGCTGTCATCGGATGGCGGCGGCGAACCCCTGTCCCGGTGCCTGTCAGCCGGGGTCGCGCTGAGATGATCTTGCGCGATGTCGCCGTCAAGTGGGCAGATCGCCAAAATTGCAGGGGCATGCATGGGAAAGGCAGTTCGATGGGTCCCAGAAGCTGCCTGAAAAACTTATCTTTTCCTACCTTGCACATTTTTTGGGCGCATGGCACCCAAGGCGCGGCTTCGGGAGGGGAACCAGATGCGCCTTGGGCTTGTGCTGCTCTGTGCGGGCTATGTGCTCAGCCAGTTTTTTCGTGCCTTTCTGGCGGTTCTGGCACGCGTGCTGGAGCAGGATGTCGGCGCCGGACCCGAGGACCTGGCCTTTGCCTCGGGCCTTTGGTTTCTGACATTCGCGGCGGCGCAGATCCCGGTGGGGGCGGCGCTGGACCGGATCGGCCCCCGCCGCACGGCGGCGGTGATCCTGGCCCTCGGCGGTGGCGGCGGGGCTGCGTTTTTCGCCATGGCGACGACGCCCATGCATATCTGGATCGCGATGGGCCTGATCGGGATCGGCTGCTCGCCCGTGCTGATGGCGTCCTATTTCATCTTTGCACGGATGTATCCGGCTGCCATGTTCGCCACGCTGGGTGCGGTGATGATCGGCGTCGGATCGCTGGGCAACCTGGCCGGATCGGCGCCCCTCGCATGGGCCATCGGCGCCTTCGGTTGGCGCGAGACGATCTGGGGCCTTTCGGCGCTGTCCCTGATCCTTGCCGCCGGGATCTGGCTGACGGTGCAGGACCCGCCACGGATCATCAGCGAGACGAAGGGATCTGTCCTCGATATCCTGAAGACGCCGGCGCTGTGGGTCCTGTTTCCGCTGCTTATGGTCAATTACGCGCCGGCCGCCGGTCTGCGCGGCCTGTGGATCGGACCCTACATGGCCGATGTGCATGGCGCGACCGAGGGGCTTGTCGGAACGGCCACCCTCGTGATGGGGGTCGCGATGATTGTCGGATCCTTCCTCTATGGTCCGCTGGACCGCATCCTGGGAACCCGGAAATGGGTGATTTTCGGAGGTAACGCCCTGTCTTGCGCGGCGCTGGCCTGTCTGGCCCTCTGGCCGCAACCCGGTTTCGTCACCGCCATCGTGCTGTTTGCCATGGTCGGCATCTTCGGCATGTCCTTTCCGCTGATCATGGCCCATTGCCGCAGTTTCGTGCCGCCGCACCTGGCCGGGCGGGGCATCACCCTGATGAACCTGATCAGCATCGGCGGTGTGGGCCTGATGCAGGTTGCCACCGGGCCGCTCTACCGTGCCGTGGCTGATCCCGCCGCCCCCGCGGCACAGCCCTATTCGGTGCTTTTCGGGTTTTTCGCCGGTCTTATCCTGGTCGGTCTGATCGTCTATGCCTTCAGCCGCGACCGGCTGGATTGAGCGTTGCCAAACCACCGGAAAAAGGCGAATTCGCTTTAATTCCGGGGAAAGCTGCGATATGAGCGCGGCGTTCTGAACAAAGGAGTTGTCCCAGATGGGCTACAAGGTTGCCGTCGTCGGTGCCACGGGGAACGTGGGCCGTGAAATGCTGAACATCCTGGCCGAGCGCCAGTTTCCCGTGGATGAGATCGTGGCCCTGGCCAGCCGTAAATCCCTGGGCACCGAAATCAGCTTTGGCGACACCACCCTGAAGACCAAGGATCTGGACACCTTCGATTTCACCGGTTGGGACATCGCCCTGTTCGCCGTGGGTTCGGAAGCCACCAAGATCTATGCGCCCAAGGCCGCCGCCGCGGGTTGCGTCGTGATCGACAACTCCTCGCTCTATCGCTACGACCCGGACGTGCCGTTGATCGTGCCCGAGGTGAACGCCGACGCGATCCATGGCTATTCCAAGAAGAACATCATCGCCAACCCCAACTGCTCGACCGCGCAGATGGTTGTCGCACTCAAGCCTCTGCACGACCGTGCGCGCATCAAGCGCGTTGTTGTCAGCACCTATCAATCCGTGTCGGGTGCGGGCAAGGAAGGCATTGACGAGCTTTGGGATCAGACCAAGAGCATCTACAACCCGACCGATGACAAGCCAGCGCGCAAGTTCACCAAGCAGATCGCCTTCAACGTGATTCCGCATATCGACGTCTTCCTCGAGGACGGATCGACCAAGGAAGAATGGAAGATGGTGGCCGAGACCAAGAAGATCCTCGATCCCAAGATCAAGGTCACGGCAACCTGTGTGCGCGTGCCCGTCTTCGTGGGTCATTCGGAAGCGATCAACATCGAGTTCGAGGATCACCTGGACGAAGCCGAAGCCCGCGACATCCTGCGCGAATCGCCCGGTATCATGGTCATCGACAAGCGCGAGAACGGCGGCTACGTGACCCCGATCGAATGCGTGGGCGATTACGCCACCTTCATCAGCCGCATCCGTCAGGACAGCACGATCGACAACGGCATCAACCTGTGGTGCGTGTCCGACAACCTGCGCAAGGGTGCCGCCCTGAACGCCGTCCAGATCGCCGAAGTGCTGGGTCAGCGGGTTCTGAAAAAGGGCTGATAAGCCCGGTTTCAACCAGACGACCAGACGACAGTAGCCCCCCGGTGCAGCGACCCTGCGCCGGGGGTTTTCCGTTTTGTGGGACATGGCCCCGGTCTCAGAAACGTTCCGCCCGCAGCACATCGCAATCGGTGACGCAGACCACACCGATATGGCGCTCGACCACGCCGAAGGCCGCATCCAGCAGCACGTCCAGACGATCCGGGCGGATGATGCAGACGACCTGCACCATGCCCGCGCGGCCTACCTGTCCTTCGCGCGTCCAGTCGCCGGATCGGCCTGATCCGCCCAGCACGGGCAAGATCGTGTAACCGGTGACGCCCGCGCCCTGCAGCGCGCCGGTCAGGCGGTTCTGCATCACGGCTTCGATGGTGATCTCGACGCGTTTGGCCTTGTGGGTCTGCATGTCTCAGCCTCCGGTAAGGGCCACGGCGGCCGCCATGTAAAGCGGAATGCCAAGGGTCAGGTTGAACGGAAAGGTCACACCCAGCGACAGGGTCAGGTAGATCGAGGGGTTCGCCTCGGGCAGGGCCACGCGCATGGCCGCCGGCACCGCGATATAGCTGGCAGAGGCGCTGAGGACCGCCATCAGCGTGACGCCCCCCGTGGACAGGCCCAGCAGCAGCCCCGCCGCCAGCCCGAAGCCTGCGCCGATCACGGGCATCATCACGCCGAAGGCCAGCGCGCCCGCACCCAGCACGTGCCGCCCACCGCGCAATCCGCGCCCCGCGACCAGCCCCATGTCCAGCAGGAAAAGGCACAGCACGCCCTTGAACGGGGCCACGATGAAACTGTCGATCTGCGCCAGCCCGGCAGGCCCGGTGATCCATCCGATCAGGAAGGACCCGATCAGCAGCACGATGGATCCATTCAACAGGATCTCGTGCCAGAGCCCGGCCTCCATCTTGCGCCCGCCCGCTCCGCGCGCCACCAGCCAGAGCGCGGACAGGATCGCTGGGGCTTCCATCGCTGCGGCGACGGCGACCATGTAGCCCTCATAGGCGATTCCGCGCCCCTCAAGCACCGAGGAGGCCGCAACGAAGGTCACGATCGAGATCGAGCCGTAATGCGCAGCCACCGCCGCCGCATCGGTGCGCGACATGTTCGACATTGCGCTGAGCAGCGCGAAGGCCACCAGCGGCAGGGCCGCCGACAGGACCACGCCCGCAAGCAGCGACAGGCCCAGCGTGGCATCGATCCCGTGCGAGGCGACAGCGACCCCGCCCTTGAAGCCGATGGCGAACAGAAGATAGATCGACATGCCCTTGGCCACCGCCTCGGGGACGGTCAGGTCGGATCGCGCCAGCGCAGCGAAAAGCCCCAGCGCGAAGCTGAGGACGATGGGCGAGATGAGGTTGGCGCCCGCCAGTGCAAGAATGCTGTCCATGTCCTGCGGTCTTCCCCTTTGACAAAGCACCCGGCCCTGACGGATCGCAAACCGTCAGACAGGTTGGAACTGGCCCTTGGCCGGGTCGAAATATTCCAGCGATCCCTCGCCGATGTCGGTCCAGAGGCCATGCACCGACAATCTGCCGCCCTGCACCTCTTCCGCGACGAGCGGGAAGGTCATCAGGTTGTCCAGCGACACCAGCACCGCCTGTTTTTCCAGCGCACTCAATTGCGCGACCGGATCGGCCATGTCCTTGACCTGCTCATAGCCGGGACGCAGGATGTCCATCCATCGACCGACAAAGCTGCTTTTCTCTTCCAGTTCGGGCGCATGCCCGGTGCACATGTCAAGGCAACCCTTGACCCCCCCGCAGGAGGAATGGCCCAGCACGATCAGATGCGCGACCTTGAGCACGCTCACCGCATATTCCACCGCAGCCGAGGTGCCATGTGCCTCGCCATCCGGCTCATATTTCGGGATCAGGTTGGCGATATTGCGATGGATGAAGAATTCGCCCTGATCGGCCCCGAAGATCGAGGTGACATGCACCCGGCTGTCGCAGCAGGAAATCACCATGGCCCGCGGGTGTTGCCCGACTTCCGCAAGGCGCCGGTACCAGGTCTGGTTTTCGGCATAGGAGGTGGCCTTCCACCCCTGGTACCGCTGGATCAGGTAGCCCGGCAAGGGTTTGGCGTGGTTCATCGCATGATCCCCGTTCTGGTTCCCGTATCGCGCAAGGCTTCGGAGGCGTCTGGGTGGCCCTCATAGAGCGTATTGTCCGACAATTCGAGAGAAAACAAGGCCCACGCGCAACCTTTTGGGAACCTCTCGATGCGCATGTCTCCGGGATGCCGTGGGGGCGTGAGATCAAGGGTGACGTCTTGAACAAGGTGACAATGCCGGTGCAGGACGAGGCCGTTCTGCTGGACCCCGATCGACTGGGGACACTTTACGCCCAACTGGGCGAGGCTGCGGCAGAAGACGTGATCTGCCGCGCGATGGAAGAGATGGCCGTGCGCCTGACCTGCGCAGAGCGGATGTATCGCGAGGATCAGATCGCGGGGCTGCGCAAGACGGTAAGGTGCCTTGCCGCGATTGCCGACCAGGTCGGCATGCATGGGTTGGCGCGTGTCGCGCGCGATGTTGCGCAATGTATCGACGGTTCCGATCACAACGGGCTGGCGGCGACATTGGCGCGGCTGCTGCGTGTCGGTGAACGCTCCCTGACGGCGATCTGGGACCTGCAGGACCTGTCCGGCTGACCCGCGCCCCCTTGCGGTTGCAGGCAGGGCCGCTAGGGTGCGTTCAAGGCCACTTGCGGTGCTTGGATCGCAGCGCCGGGCCCTTGTCGTCACGCACCGCCTGAAAGGCCCGCCCATGTCCCTGACCTTCGCACCCGCCACCCCAGAGACGCTTGCCCTGCATGTGATCGAGGCCGAGGCGCTTGATGGCTGGCTGGCGGATCAGCCCGCGCAGGTTGCGACGTGGGTGCGCGCCACGGGCTTTTCGGGCGCCTTGGGCAAGCACCTGCTGGTGCCGGGTGCCGATGGCATGCCCGCCCTTGTCCTGGCCGGGTACGGCACCGCCGCGCACCGCGCGCGCGGCCGCTTTCACCTGGGCGGCGTCGCGGCAAACCTGCCTGCGGGCAGCTATCGCATCGCGTCTGGTCTTCCCGTTGACCTGGCCGAGCAGGAGGCGCTGGGCTGGCTGCTGTCGGGCTATGCTTTTGACCGTTACCGCAGCCAGAACCGCAATCCCGCCCGGCTTGTCGCGCCCGAGGGTGTGGACGCGCCGCGCCTGGAAGTGATCGCGGCGGGCGAGGCCCTGACCCGCGACCTGATCAACACGCCCGCCAATGACATGGGGCCTGACGCACTGGAAACCGCCTGCCTGGATCTGGCGGCGCGTCACGGGGCACAGGCACAGGTCATTCGCGGCGACGCGCTGCTGGAGCAGAATTTCCCTATGATCCACGCGGTCGGTCGCGCGGCGGCGCAGGAACCGCGCCTGATCGACCTGCGCTGGGGCGATGCCGGGCCGCGCCTGACGCTGGTGGGCAAGGGCGTGTGTTTCGACACCGGCGGTCTGAACATCAAGCCCTCCTCCTCAATGGGCCTGATGAAGAAAGACATGGGCGGTGCCGCAACGGTGCTGGGGCTTGCGCATATGATCATGGCGCTTGGCCTCAAGGTGCGGTTGCGCGTCCTGATCCCCGCGGTCGAGAATGCGATCAGCGCGGGGGCGATGCGTCCCGGTGATATCCTGCCGTCCCGCAAGGGCCTGACAGTCGAGATCAACAATACCGATGCCGAAGGCCGCCTGGTGCTGGGCGACGCACTGGCGCTGGGCGCCGAGGAAAACCCCGATCTGATGGTCTCCATGGCGACGCTGACCGGGGCGGCCCGTGTTGCGGTTGGCCCGGACCTGTCGCCCTATTTCACCGATGATGCGCATATCGCCGCCGCCCTTGATGCCGCCGCCGCACGGGTCGCGGACCCGGTCTGGCGGCTGCCGTTCTGGACCCCCTACGAGGCCGATATCGAACCGGGTATCGCTGATCTGGACAATGCGCCCAAGTCGGGCTTTGCCGGGGCGATCACCGCGGCCCTGTTCCTGCGCCGCTTCGCGGGCGAGGATGCGCGCTATACCCATTTCGACATCTATGGCTGGCAGCCCAGCAATGCCCCGGCGCGCCCCAAGGGGGGCGTCGGCATGGGCGCGCGCGCGCTGCTTGAAGCACTGCCCGAGGTGCTGGGCCTGTGACCCGTGATCGCCGCCTGACACCCGCAAACGGGCGCGTGGCGGCGTTGTCGCTCAAGGGGCAGGTCGAGGCTGCGCGCTTTGTCGAAGGCTGGACGCGTGCGGTCGCGGTGCCGGTCGTGGCGCTGCGCGACGCGCCCGACGGGCGGCGCGAGCGTGAATTGCTGCGCGGCGAAGCGGTGACCGTTTTCGAGGAACAGGACGGCTGGTGTTTCGTGCAGGCCGCGCGCGATGGCTATGTCGGCTACCTTCCGGGCGCGGCTCTGCATGACGCCACACCTGCGGATCTGCGGGTCATCGCCCGCGCGACCCATGCCTATGCGGCTGCCGACATCAAATCCCCCGACCTCGTCAGCCTGAGTTTCGGCAGCCGTCTGAGCCATCTGGGGCAGGAGGGGCGATTCATCCTGACCGATGCAGGCTATGTGCCTGCCGCGCATCTGGTCCCGCTGGATCAGCAGGCCCATGATCCGGTAACGATTGCCACGCTTTTCCTTGGGGCGCCCTACCTTTGGGGGGGCAACAGTGCTTTCGGCATCGACTGTTCGGGTCTTGTGCAGGCGGCTTGCCTTGCCTGCGGAATCGCATGTCCCGGTGACAGCGATCTGCAGGCCGCGGGATTGGGCGCGCCCGTGACCGATGGCAGCCCGCCGCGCCGTGGTGATCTGCTGTTCTGGAAAGGCCATGTGGCCTGGGTGTCGGGGACGGACATGATCCTGCATGCCAATGCGCATCACATGGCCGTGGCCTTCGAAGGTCTGGCCGAGGCGGTGACGCGGATTGCGCAACAGGGCGGCGGGCCTGTCACCACCCATCGCCGTCTGGGCTGACACGCCGCGGTTTTACCAAGCATTTCCGGCGGGATGAAAGGGGCGGTCAGGCCCCGAGATCACGTTTCAGCCGTGCAAGGGCCACCAGCGCCGCGTCGCGGCGGCGGGCAAGGTCCTCGGTGCTTGCCCCTTCGGTCGCAGCCTCTATCCCGGCCACGAGGGTTTCGATCAGATCAGGCGAAAGATCAGGCGTGGTCTGATCGGCCCAGCGCGCGACCTGCGTGGGCCCCAGATGGTCGAGATAGTGGCGATAGCCCCCCGCGCCACCACCCAGATGATAGGTCAGATGCGGCCCCATGAAGGCCCAGCGCAGTCCGGGGCCATGGGCAATCGCGCGGTCCACATCCGCGACCGTGGCGACACCGTCGGCCACAAGGCTGACCGCCTCGCGGTAGAGGGCGGATGTCAGGCGGTTCGCCAGATGGCCCACACGTTCCTTTTGCACCACCACGGTCACGCGCCCGATGCTGTCATAGAAGCCGCGCGCCGTGTCGATACAGGCGGGGTCCGTGGCGCGGCCTGCCACAAGTTCCACCAGCGGCACCAGATGGGGCGGGTTCATCGGATGGGCGACAAGGATGCGGCCCGGATGGGTTGCGCCGTCCTGAATGTCGCTGGCCATGAGCGACGAGGTCGACGAGGCGATGATCCTATCAGGGGCAAACGTGGTTTCGATCTGCGCCACGATCTGGCGCTTGATCGCGATCCGGTCGGGGCCGCATTCCTGCACCATGTCGGCACCCATGCAGGCCGTGGCGATATCCCGCGTCACGTGCAGCCGGTCGAACGGCGGCGCGGCGGCGATCGCGTCAAGCTGTGCCAGATCGGCCCATGCATCGGTGATGAAAGGGGCAAGGCCGTCCAGCGCCGTTTGCGACGGATCGCAAACCGTGACCCGCAGCCCCTTGGACAGGAACAGCGCGGCCCAGCTGGCGCCGATCAGCCCCGCGCCGATGATGGCGACATGGCGGATCATGTTGTCTTCTGCGACTTCTGTGGCACCCGTCAGTCCACCGCCCGGATCAGCTTGCGTTCCAGCACGCGCAGCACCGCGCGCAGGTCGTGCCCGCGCTTGAGGACCTGCCCATCCATGCCGATCACGGCATAGAGGCCCTGCTTCGCCCTGAGCTTGGGCCGCTTTTCTATCCGGTAGATCGGGTTCTCCGCCGTGCGCCGGAAGATCGAAAAGACAGCGACTTCGCGCAGGTGGGAAATCCCGTAATCGCGCCATTCGCCCATGGCCACCATGCGCCCGTAAAGCGTCAGGATCTGCCCCAGTTCGAGCCGGTCAAAGGCGACCTGCTCGGGCGCCTGCGCGGTGACGATCGGGATGGGAGGTTGCACGCTCATGCAACCAGAGTTGCGCCGATGCCTGGCGAAATCAAGCCCTCTGCGGATCAGGCCGGGCGGAAACGTCGTGCAAGGCTGGCATCCGCCGGGGGCATGGCGGCGATTTCACCCTCGGCGCTGTCCAGCCAGGCCTCTGCGCCGGGGGTCAGATGATGGTAGACCGCCGCCACGCGGGCGCGCGGATCCTGCGCCGCAAGGTCTGCGGGCAGCACCTCGGCTGGCAGATCGGGGTAACGCAGCACGATGCGCCGCCAGCGATGGATCAGCAGGATGCGTGCCGCGGCATGGGTCAGCGGATCCGCCGCCAGCCCCGTGAGCCGGTCCATGTCGGCCATCAGGCGGCGCAGGGCGATGGCGTGTTCGTCGCTGATCAGTGTCTCGCGCATTCCGGGTGCCAGATCCGTGATGCGCCCGACAAGGCGAAACGCGGGAGGCGGGTTTTGCGCCGCGCAGGCTGGCGCCAGCCAGAGCCCGCCAAGGGCAAGCGCCGTCTGTGCCGTGCCCTCGGTTGACAGGGCCCATTCGGTCACGGGGGCTATACGCGGGGCCGCATAAATGCGGCTTGTCGCCTCGGAAAAACGGGCAAGGCCCGAAGGGCTGAGGCGGTAATGGCTGATGCGACCGGCGCGTTCGCTGTCCACCCAGCCATCACGGCCCAGCCGCGACAGGGCAGTGCGCAGCGCGCCCGGCTCTACCCCGATGCGGCCCAGAAGCCGACCCAGACGCGCGGTCGAGATCGCGCCGCCGCGATGCTGGACGCAATCCCCGAAGACGGTGATCACAAGCGACCATACCCGCAGGCGGGATTCGGTGTGCAGCGCTGCGATGACGTGATCAAGCGGGTCCATATCCGCCTGTTACACGCATTGCGCGCGCAACTGAACCTTTTGTGACAGGTGACACCGGCAGATGGATATTTGAAGCAAGAAGAAGCCCGGATCTGCCCTAGGGCCGGTCATAAGCCACCATTGTCAGAAGCTCGTATTGCGCGACCTGTTCGCCGTCCTTATTGGTCAGGGTCGCGTTCCAGGCCACCTCGCCATAACTGTCCGTGCGCCGTGTCTTGCGCTTGCAGGTCAGGGCCACGTGGATGCTGTCGCCGGGGCTGACCGGTTTCTGGAAGCTGAGAGCGTTCAGGCCGGTATTGGCCAGAACCGGACCGGGGTCGGGTTGCACGAACAGCCCCGCCGCAAAACTCAGCAGCAGGTAGCCATGCGCCACGCGACCCGGGAAGAAGGGGTTCGCGCGCGCGGCCTCCTCGTCCATATGGGCATAGAAGGTGTCGCCGGTGAAATGCGCGAAATGTTCGATATCCTCCAGCGTGACGGTGCGCGGATCGGTGTGGATCGTCTCGCCGATGGCGATCTCGGTGAAGGTGCGCTGGAAAGGGTGGGCCGGGCCCGTGGTCTGCGCGCTGCCCTGCACCCATGTGCCTGTGATCGCGCTGAGCATGTCGGGGCTGCCCTGTATGGCGGTACGCTGCATGTAATGCATGACGCCGCGGATGCCGCCCAGTTCCTCGCCGCCGCCGGCGCGGCCGGGGCCACCGTGGATCATGTGCGGCAGCGGCGATCCGTGGCCTGTCGCCTCGGCCGCCGAGGTGGCGTTGTTGATGTAGATGCGCCCATGCCAGGCGGCGCTGTCCAGCACGACCTGGCGGGCAACGGCCGGATCTGCCGTGAA
Source organism: Rhodobacteraceae bacterium EhC02 (assembly GCA_001650895.1). Taxonomy (GTDB): domain Bacteria; phylum Pseudomonadota; class Alphaproteobacteria; order Rhodobacterales; family Rhodobacteraceae; genus Seohaeicola. Next base: position 154,442 of record LXYH01000045.1, on the reverse strand, counting down.
CAGCGACGAGACCAGCGAGCCGCCGCCACGATTGGCCAGCGCCGCGGCATGGGCCGTGTCACGGTAGGGCAGCAGCGTCGAGAGAGGGCCGAAAGCTTCGACCTCATGCACCAGCCGCGCGGCGTCGGGATCGGCACAGGACAACAGCATGGGCGGCAGGAAGGCCTGATCGGGATCGGCATCCATCAGTGTCATGCGTGCCGGATCGCCATGGATCAGCCGCGCCTCGGTCTGCAGCTGTGCCAGCCGCGCCAGCACATCGGCCTTCTGCGCATGCGAGGCCAGCGCCCCCATCCGAACGCCTTCGGCCGCCGGATTGCCGATGGTGATGGCGCCCAGCTTGTCGGACAGCGCCTGCGCCACCTGATCCATCATGCCTGCAGGCACGATCAGGCGCCGCGTCGCGGTGCATTTCTGCCCTGCTTTCGTGGTGATCTCGGCCACCGCTTCCTTGATGAACAAGGCGAATTCGGCGCTGTCGGGTCCGGCATCCGGCCCCAGGATCGAGGCGTTCAGGCTGTCCTGTTCGGCCATGAAGCGGGTCGAATGCCGCATCAGGGCGGGATTGCTTCGCAGCATCAGCGCGGTATCGGCCGACCCGGTAAAGGCCACCACATCCTGCGCGCCCAGCCGGTCCAGCAGATCACCCGTCCGTCCGATCACCAGTTGCAGCGCACCTTCGGGCAGGATGCCGCTGTCGATGATCAGCCGCACACAGGCTTCGGTCAGATAGCAGGTCTGCGTCGCGGGTTTGACGATGGATGGCACCCCCGCCAGCAGGGCAGGGGCCAGTTTTTCCAGCATCCCCCAGACCGGAAAGTTGAACGCGTTGATCTGGACCGCCACCCCCTGCAAGGGAACGGCCACGTGCTGCCCCAGGAAGCTGCCCTTGCGGCTGAGCTGTTCCACGTCGCCGTCGACATAGACATGTCCATCGGGCATCTCGCGCCGCCCCTTCGAGGCGAAAAGCCCCATGGTCCCGATCCCGCCGTCGATATCGACCCAGCCATCGCGCCGCGTGGCCCCGGTCAGCGGGTTCAGCGCGTAAAGCTCTTCCTTGCGGGCATCCAGATACCCGGCCAGCGCCTTGATCATGCGGGCGCGGTCATGAAAGCCCATGGCGCGCAGGGCCGGGCCGCCCGTGCCGCGCGCATGATCCAGCATCGCCTGCATGTCCAACGCGGCGCCACCTGCCCGGGCGATCACCTTGCCCGTCACCGGCCCGATGATGTCCTGTGCCGCATCACCCGGCGCGATCCACTGACCGCAGGCATGGCTATGGGGTGTGAGCATCGGAAATCCTCCCTTGAGATCGCGCTGTCTGGCGCGCAGCATGGCGCAGGTTTCCGCTTAAAGCAATACTCTTGACCGCGCGGTCGGTTTTGTGCAGGTTACCGTCAATGTCACGGGGAGGAGAGACCATGACGCCTCAGGAACGCGCCGAACGCTCGGCGGCTGCGATGTGGTCCACGGATGTGGCGGCGCATGCGCTGGGCATGGCGCTGATCCGCGTCGCGCCGGGACAGGCCGAGATGACCATGACGGTGCGTCCCGAACACCTCAACGGGCATGGCATCTGCCACGGCGGCTATATCTTCACCCTCGCTGACACCGCTTTTGCCTATGCCTGCAACAGCCATAACACGCTGGTCGTGGCGCAGGAGAACACCATTACCTACCTCAGCCCCGGCAAGGCGGGTGAGGTGTTGACCGCCACGGCGCAAGAGATGCACCTAGCAGGCCGGTCCGGCGTCTATGACGTGGTCGTGACCGGCGAGGACGGGCGCAAGGTTGCCCTGTTCCGGGGCTTGTCGCGACAGATTTCCGGGACCCATTTTAAGGAGAACGACGCATGAGAGAGGCATTCCTGTGTGAGGGGCTGCGCACCCCGATTGGCCGCTATGGCGGGGCGCTGTCCTCGGTTCGGCCCGATGACATGCTGGCCGGCGTGATCCGTGCCGTCATGGCGCAGTTTCCGGGCATGACCGTGGATGAATGCATCATGGGCTGTGCCAATCAGGCGGGCGAGGATAACCGCAACGTGGCCCGCATGGCGGTGCTGCTGGCGGGGCTGGGCGAGGGCGTGCCGGGTGTGACCGTGAACCGCCTCTGCGGATCGGGTCTGGATGCCGTGGGCCAAGCCGCGCGCGCCATCAAGACGGGCGAGGCCGAGGTGGTGCTGGCGGGCGGCGTCGAATCGATGTCCCGCGCGCCGCTGGTCATGCCCAAGGCCGACAGCGCCTTTTCGCGCCGGGCCGAGATCTATGACACCACCATCGGCTGGCGCTTCGTGAACCGCGCGATGCACAAGGCCTATGGCACCGATTCCATGCCCGAAACCGCCGAAAACGTGGCTGCCGATTTCGGGATCTCCCGCGCCGATCAGGACGCTTTCGCCCTGCGCTCGCAGATGCGGGCCATCGCCGCCATCGAAAGCGGGCGTCTGGCGCGTGAAATCGCACCCGTGACGATCCCGCAGCGCAAGGGCGATCCCGTCGTGGTCGCGCAGGACGAACACCCCCGCGCCACGACGATCGAGAAACTCGCAGCCCTGCCCACCCCCTTCCGCGAGGGCGGCAGCGTCACGGCGGGCAATGCTTCGGGCGTCAACGATGGTGCTGCGGCGCTGATCGTGGCCTCGGCCGATGCGGTGGCGAAATATGGCCTCACGCCCAAGGCGCGGATCGTGTCCATGGCCACCGTTGGCGTCGCCCCGCGCATCATGGGGATCGGGCCCGCGCCCGCGACACAGGCGCTGCTGGACCGTCATGGGCTGACGATCGGGGATGTCGATTTCGTCGAGTTGAACGAGGCCTTCGCCGCCCAGGGCCTGGCCACGATGCGGCAACTGGGCCTGCCCGATGACGCGGATCACGTGAACCCCCATGGCGGGGCGATTGCGCTGGGCCATCCGCTTGGCATGTCCGGCGCGCGGCTGGCCCTGACGGCGGCGATCAACCTGTCGGATGCAAAGGCAAAGCGTGCGATCTGCACCATGTGCATCGGCGTGGGCCAGGGCATCGCCCTGATGCTGGAGGCCGTGTGATGGAAGACCTGTCCCCCAAGCCTGGCGATCTGGAACCGATCGAGACCGCCAGCCGCGACGAGATTGCCGCGCTGCAACTGGAACGGATGAAATGGTCGCTGCGTCACGCCTATGACAACGTGCCCCATTACCGCGCCGCTTTCGATGCGGCGGGGGTGCACCCGGATGACCTCAAGTCCCTGTCGGATCTGGCGAAGTTTCCCTTCACCACCAAGGGCGATCTGCGCGCGAACTACCCCTTCGGGATGTTCGCCGTGCCACGCGAACAGGTGGTGCGCGTCCATGCTTCGTCGGGCACCACGGGGCAGCCCACGGTGGTGGGCTATACGCGGGGCGATCTGGACGTCTGGGGCACAGTCGTGGCGCGCAGCTTGCGCGCGGCGGGGCTGCGGCAGGGGCATATCCTGCACAATGCCTATGGCTATGGCCTGTTCACCGGGGGGCTGGGCGTGCATCTTGGGGCCGAGAAGCTGGGCCTGACGACCGTGCCCGTCTCGGGCGGCATGACCCCCCGCCAAGTCAGGCTGATCGAGGATTTCCGCGCCGACGGCATCACCGTCACCCCGTCCTACGCGCTGTCGATCCTGGACGAATACGCCAAGCAGGGGCTGGATCCGCGCAAATCGCCGCTCAAGGTCGGTATCTTCGGGGCCGAGCCATGGACCAACGCCATGCGCCGCGAGATCGAGGATGCCTTCGACATGCATGCAGTCGACATCTACGGCCTGTCCGAGGTGATCGGACCGGGTGTCGCCAATGAATGCGTGGAATCCAAGGATGGCCTGCATGTCTGGGAGGATCATTTCTACCCCGAGGTGATCAACCCCGACACCGGCGAGGTTCTGCCTGACGGCGAACTGGGCGAGCTGGTCTTCACCTCGCTTACCAAGGAAGCCTTCCCCATCATCCGTTACCGCACCCGCGATCTGACGCGGCTGATGCCCGGAACCGCGCGCAGCATGCGGCGGATGGAAAAGATCACGGGGCGCAGCGACGACATGATCATCCTGCGCGGCGTCAACGTCTTTCCGACCCAGATCGAGGAAGTGCTGATGCAGGTTCGCGACCTTGCCCCGCATTTCCAGATCGAGTTGCACCGCAAGGGCCGGATGGATGCCATGCGCGTGCTGTGCGAGGCCTGCGAGGGTGTTAGCCCCTCCGCGCGCGAGGCGGCAGCCAAGGACATGTCGCACCGGATCAAGCAGACCGTCGGCATCTCGGTCGAGATCCATGTCTTCGATCCGGGTGGCGTTGTCCGCAGCGAAGGCAAGGCCCAGCGCATCATCGACAACCGCCCCAAGGGTGATTGACATGGTGAGCGACTGACATGGCGCGCGGACTGGCACGCGATCACGACGAAAAACGCGCCGCCCTGCGCAAGGGGGCGGCGGATTATTTCGCGCAGCACGGGTATGACCGCGCCTCGATGACCGGGGCCGCAAAACACTGCGGCGTGTCCAAGGCCTTGATCTATCACTACTACGCCAGCAAGGAAGACCTGCTGTTCGACATCCTGGACGATCACCTGGGCGCGCTGGTCGAGGTGGTCGAGGCCGCGCGCGGCGAGGGTATTCGCGGTGTGATCCGCGCGGTGCTGTCAGCCTATGAGGATGCGGATTCCGAGCACAAGCTGCAATTGGACGCGCTGGCGACATTGCCGCCGGAACGTCAGGCCCCGCTGATCGCGGCGCAACGGCGTCTGGTCACCGTCATGGCCGAGGCGGTGGATGCCGAACGCCCCGGCCTTGATGCGGACCGTCTGCGCGCGCTGACCATGTCGGTCTATGGCATCCTCAACTGGTTCTACATGTGGCATCGCCCGGGCAAGGGGCTGAGCCGCGCCGCCTATGCCGATCTGGCGGCGGATTTCGTCATCGGCGGTCTGCGCGCCGTCTGAGATGCTGCGCCTTACGCCTGTCGCCTTACGCCTGCCGCTTGTGACTGTCCGGGTCGCTGCCTCAGGCAAAGCTGCCATGGCAGAACCAGCCGCGCGACATGCTGGCGCCGTGGGCGAAGAACAGCCATAGCCGCGCGCCGCAGGTGGTGGTGACGATCCAGTAATCGCGCGTGCCGCTGCGCCAGTCGGGCTCGTCCAGCCACCATTCCGGCGCGATCCGTTCGGGACCTTGTGCGCAGGCCAGCACCAGATCGCGCCGCCGCCAGCGAAAGTGCGCGGGCGGGTGGGGCGTTTCGGGGGCCGTGACGGGTTCGGGTCGCCACAGCAGCGCCGGTCGCGGTGTGGGCGGCGCGGGCCAGCCGGGTGCCGGGTCCGACCAGGCGGCGGCCAGCACCTGTGCCGATTTCTCGGGGATATGGCTGTTGCCGGGGTGATGGCGGGTGATCGCCTCCATTCCGATGCGCGCGCCGATGCGGGCCATCAGGTCTTCCAGTGCGGTGTCGCGCGCGGCGCGGCCGGCAGCCGCGCGGGCCGCATCCAGATGACCGCTGGCCTGCTTGTCATGCAGGGGCTCGGTGCGCAGCGCCTCAAGCCGCATCATGTCGATCCCGAAACCTGCATCGATCTGGTCCAGCCGCATGACCAGCAGTGGGCGGATGCGCGCGGGATCATGGCTGGCACGGGCCAGTGTCAGCGTGATCTCCTGCCTCTGGCCGTCGCTGCGGTATGCCTCCAGCCGGACGATCCGCGCGCCCTGCCGCTTGTTCGCCAGCAACTGGCACAGACGCTCCAGCAGCCGGTCGGTTGCGGCCAGGATGTCCGCTGTCAGCCCGATGGGATCGGGCAGGCTGATCCGTGTGGCAAAGGCCGTATCGGGGCGCGCCGGGCTGATCGGTTCGGGGGCGCTGCCCAGGGCCTGATCCAGCCGCAGCACCAGCCCCTTGCCGAAACGCCGCGCCAGCGCCGCGCGCGGCTGGCCGGTCAGATCGCCCACATGGCGCAGGCCCAGCCGGGTCAGTTGCGCCACGGTGTCCGGGTCCAGCCGCAAGGCCGCGACGGGCAGGCGGGCAATGGCGGAATGGGTCTGGCCCACGGGTGCGATCGTGGGGGCGAATGTGGTGCTGGCCCGTGATGGCGCATGGCGCGGCCGTGTGGCGGCGCGCGACCGGGTCGCCCGCGCCTCCTGCTGGATGGCGTCACCGCTGCGCCCTGTCGCGGCATGGCGTCCGGCGTGACGGGCCAGCGCCCATGCCGCCCCCGGCGTATCGGCCAGCCCGGCCTGCACCGACAGGCCCATGCCCTCCAGCGCCGCGCCGATCTGGTCGATCATCGCGGCCTCGCCCCCGAACAGATGGGCGCAGCCGGTGATGTCGAGGGCCAGCGCATCGGGCGGTTCTTCCGCCACCAGGGGCGACCAGCGCCCGGCCCAGCGGCGCAACCCTGTCAGAAAGGCTGCCTCGGCCGCCACATCGCGGGCCTGCGTCATCAGTGCGGGGCAGATCGCCAGCGCATCGCGCAGTGGCTGACCCGGATAGAGCCCCGCCGCCTGCGCCGGAACCGAGACCGAGGCGATGCGCTGCGCCGATCCCGCCTGTTCGATCACCGCGAAAGGCACGTCCGGCAGGCCGCGCCGCGCCCGCAGCAGACGTTCCGCGCCAAGGCGGGGAAACCAGAGCGAAAGGATTCGTTTCGGGGCCATGGGCAGCTTCGCGGCAATATGTTCACTATTTGTTCTTATCTAGCGCCGCCCTCGCGCAGAGTCGAGTCCGCGCCCTCAGCCGCACCAGATCCGGGTGATCCGGCCCTGTGCGTCATGGGTCACATTCAGCCGGTCGGCGCGGTAATCCATCGTCATCGGGCTGCCGTCCGTCATGATCCGCTGCGCGGCGCCGATGCCGGAAAAGTCCTGATCGGTGACCTGCTGCCCCACCAGGCCTTGCAGGCCCGAGGCGCCGCAGGCGTCCTCGGCTGGCAAGGTTGCGGGCGGCTGTTCGGGCATGCAGGCGGCCATAAGCAGGATGGCACCCAGGGCGGCAGGGACAGGGAGACGCATGAATGTCGGCCTTTGCATCAATTGATACGCTTGCAGCCTAGACCGAAACCCGGCCGCCGGATAGGAGGAGGTTGAACATCGGCGCGCTTTCGCAAAAGGTGGCGCGCGACAACAGGAGGATGCAACACATGCGCACACGTGCCGCCGTGGCCCTTGAGGCCGGCAAACCGCTGGAAATCATGGAAGTGAACCTGGACGGCCCGAAGAAGGGCGAAGTCCTGATCGAGGTCAAGGCGACGGGCATCTGCCACACGGATGAATTCACCCGTTCGGGCGCGGACCCCGAGGGTCTGTTCCCCTGCATCCTGGGCCATGAGGGCGCAGGCATCGTGATCGAGGTGGGCGAGGGTGTGACCACGCTGAAACCCGGCGATCATGTGATCCCGCTTTACACGCCGGAATGCCGTGAATGCTATTCCTGCCTGTCGGGCAAGACCAACCTGTGCACCGCGATCCGCAATACCCAGGGCCAGGGGCTGATGCCCGATGGCACCACGCGTTTCTCGATGCTGGATGGCACGCCGATCTACCACTACATGGGCTGCTCGACCTTCGCCAATCACACCGTGATGCCCGAGATTGCGCTGGCCAAGGTCCGCGACGACGCGCCCTTCGACAAGATCTGCTATATCGGCTGCGGCGTGACCACGGGCATCGGGGCCGTGATCAACACGGCGGGTGTCGAGATCGGATCGACCGCCGCCGTCTTCGGTCTGGGCGGGATCGGCCTGAACGTCATCCAGGGCCTGCGGATGGCGGGGGCCGACATGATCATCGGTGTCGATCTGAACGATGACAAGGAAGCGATGGCGCGCAAGTTCGGGATGACCCATTTCATCAACCCCTCGAAGATCGAAGGCTCGGTGGTGCAGGAGATCGTCAAGCTGACCCAGCGCGGCAATGATCATATCGGCGGCGTGGACTATTCCTTCGACGCCACCGGCAACGTCAAGGTCATGCGCGATGCGCTGGAATGTTCGCATCGCGGCTGGGGCGTGTCGGTGATCATCGGCGTGGCGCCCGCAGGGGCGGAAATCAGCACCCGCCCCTTCCAGCTGGTCACGGGCCGTGTCTGGAAAGGCACCGCATTCGGCGGCGCCAAGGGGCGCACGGATGTGCCGAAATTCGTGGATTGGTACATGGATGGCAAGATCGAGATCGATCCGATGATCACCCATACCCTCAGCCTGGACGAGATCAACCACGGATTTGATCTGATGCATGAGGGCAAGTCGATCCGCGCGGTTGTCACCTATTGATCCATCTTCCGCCGGAGGCGCTTGCCGTGATGTCGGTGCCTCCGGCGGGGATATTTCCGGCAAGAAGAAACAGGGTTGCGCGATGAGCGACGTGACGATGCGTGCGGCAACAACAGCGGACCGCGCGGCTGTCTGGGACATCCTGCGCCCGGTATTCCGGGCGGGCGAGACCTATGCAATCGATCCCGCGATTTCCGAGGCCGATGCGCTGGCCTACTGGTTCGGGCCGGGGCGCGAGGTGCGGGTCGCCGAAGCGGATGGCGTGGTGCTGGGCAGCTATTACATCCGCCCTAATGCCGAGGGTGGCGGGGCCCATGTCTGCAACTGCGGTTTCGTGACGGCAGAGGCGGCGCAGGGACGCGGTGTGGCCCGCGCCATGCTGGCCGAAGCGCTGGACCGTGCGGCGCAATCGGGCTACCGTGCGATGCAGTTCAACTTCGTGATCAGCACCAATACCCGTGCCGTGGCCTTGTGGCAGACTGCCGGGTTCCAGATCGCGGGCCGCCTGCCCGGCGCCTATCTGCATCCCGCGAAGGGCTATGTGGATGCGCTGGTGATGTATCGCAGCCTGCTGCCCGAGGAGGTGGCGGGCGCAACCTGACAGACTGGACAGACCCATGGACAATCCCGCCCGCCCGCCGCTTTTGGCCGTGCTGATCGACGCGGACAACACATCCCCCAAATGGACGCGCGCCATTTTCGAGGAGATCGCAGGGATGGGCGAGGCCAGTGTCCGCCGCGTCTATGGTGATTTCTCCAGCACGCAGATGAGCGGCTGGAACAAGGTGCAGGCCGAATTCGGGTTGGTCCCGCATCATCAGCCCGCCAATACCGTCGGCAAGAACGCATCCGACATCGCATTGGTGATCGACGCGATGGACCTGATGCATTCGGGTCGTTTCGACGGTTTCGTGCTGATCTCGTCGGACAGCGATTTCACGCGCCTGGCCAGCCGCATCCGCGAGCAGGGTCTGGATGTCTTCGGTATCGGCGCGCAGAAAACGCCCGAGGCTTTCCGCAAGGCCTGCAAGCGCTTCATCTTCCTCGAGAACCTGGAAGGGGCCGATCCTGCGGGCAAACCTGCAGCAAGGACCGAGATGCGGACAACCGGGAACCTGCTGGAGGCGCGCGATCTGATCCTCAAGGCGATGGACAGCATCGACCAGGAGGACGACTGGTATGCGCTGGGCCCCCTGGGCCAGTTCATCACCGCCGCCAACCCGGATTTCGATACGCGCAGCTATGGCAAGAAGAAGCTGAGCGACCTGATCGGTGATCTGAAGATCTTCGAGACCAAGCGCGGATCTGGCAACCAGATCCTGGTGCGGCGGATCGACTGAGGCGTCAGTCGCGCATGCCGTAGCGGGCGAGGAATGTCGTGACGGCGCCTTCGATCACGCGGTCGATTTCCTCGTCCGAGAACCGGTTCTGGATTCCGAACACGGCCCTGGCCCAGAGATCGGCCTTGCACAGTTCGGCAAACTGGTCGGCGGCCAGTTCGAAATCCTCGATCGCGACTTCGCCGCGCGCCTTGGCCTGACGCAGGTAATCCGCGATCCGGGCACGCCCCAGCGCGGGGCCGCTGTCATAGAAGGCCTGACCGAGTTCAGGGAAACGGTCGGATTCGGCGACGCAGACCCGGAAGATGCGTTGCGAGAAATCGGACAGGATGATCCGGATCAGCCGCCCCGCGGTCTGGCGCAGGACCAGCGCGGGTGGGGCGGTCATGTCGATCACCTGCAGGGCGGCGCTGGCCTGACGGGAGCATTCGCGTTCGGCCATCGCGGTGAACATCAACCGCTTGTCCGGAAAATAGCTGTAGAGCGTGGCCTTGGATACGCCCGCCGCACGGGCGATGTCATCGACCGAGGCGCCTTCGAAACCGGACAGCAGAAAGACCTCGCGCGCGCCGTCAAGGACCTGGTCGTACTTCCGGCCCTTGCGCGGTTTGGCGCGCGGCTGTTCGGCGATGATGTTCATGCGACCCTTCCCTGTGCGGAGCCTCAGTTTAAACCGATTGGTTCAGTTTCGACAAGCGATCTGCGCGCGACCACCCCCTTGCCGAACCGCTCAGGGGGAATTAGGTTAGAATCATTCTAATTTAGCTGGAAACAGAAACATGCCTTTCCTGTCCCAACGTCGCCGTTTTCGCGATCTGTCCGAACAAGAGATCCTGGCGCTTGCGATTTCGTCCGAAGAGGATGACGCCCGCATTTACCGCAGCTATGCCGAAAGGCTGCGCACCGATTTTCCCGATACCGCTGCCATGTTCGATGGCATGGCCGCCGAGGAGGACGGACATCGCCGCCGTCTGATCGACCTGCACGAGGCGCGTTTCGGGACCATCATCCCCCTGATCCGCCGCGAACATGTCGCGGGCTATTACGCGCGCCGCCCGGTCTGGCTGATCGAGAACCTCGGTATCGACCGTATACGTGCCGAAGCCGAAGGCATGGAGCGTGATGCCGCGGCCTTCTACCTCAAGGCGGCGCAGCGCAGCACGGATGCGGCTACCCGCAAGCTTCTGGGCGATCTGGCGGCGGCAGAGGCCGGACATCAGGCGCTGGCCGGCGATCTTGCGGAAAAGCACCTGCCGCAGGATGTGCGCGCCGCCGAGGGGCGCGCGGCGCATCGGCAATTCGTGTTGACCTGGGTGCAACCCGGTCTGGCCGGCCTGATGGATGGATCCGTGTCGACCCTGGCCCCGATCTTTGCCACGGCATTCGCCACGCAGGATACATGGACCACGTTCCAGGTTGGTCTGGCCGCGTCGATCGGTGCGGGGATCTCCATGGGGTTCACCGAGGCGGCCTCGGACGATGGCGAACTCTCCGGGCGCGGATCGCCCGCCAAGCGCGGCTTTGCTTCCGGCATCATGACGACAGTGGGCGGGCTGGGTCACGCGCTGCCTTACCTGATCACCGATTTCTGGACCGCCACGGTCATCGCCATCGCGGTCGTCTTCGTGGAATTGTGGGCGATCGCTTGGATCCAGAACCGCTACATGGAAACGCCGTTCTTCCGCGCGGCGTTGCAGGTGGTGCTGGGCGGGGCGCTGGTGCTGGCAGCCGGGGTGCTGATCGGCAGCGGTTGATACCCTGTGCGCCGATGATGTTTTCGGCGATTGACGCCGCCCCCCGCCGTGTTACCAACGGCTGATGTTCGAGATCTTTCTGAAGACATTGCCCTTCTTCATGGTGATCGGCGTCGGCTACGGCGCGGGGCGCAGCGGCTTCTTCACCGAGGCGGCCACGGCATGGCTGACCAAGTTCGTCTTTTACTTTGCCCTGTCGGCGATGCTGTTCCGTTTCTCGGCCAACCTGTCGCTGGCCGAGGTTTTCGACCTGACCTTCGTCAAGGCCTATCTGCTGGCCACCGTGGTGGTCTATCTGGTGGTGACGGCCGTGGCCCTGCTGCGCCGCATTCCCCTGCAGGAGGCCGCGATCGAGGCGCAATGCGGCGCCATCGGCAATGTCGGCTTTCTGGGTATCCCGATGCTGGCGCTTCTGTTGGGCGAGGCGGCCATCGCCTCGGTCATGCTGGTGCTGGCGGTGGACCTGATTGTCTTCGGCAGCCTGATCGTGATCCTGATCACCGGTGCGCGCGACGGGCGGCTGTCCTGGGGCATCTTCCGCAGCATCGGGCTTGGCTTGCTCAAGAACCCGATGATCGTGTCCATCGTGCTGGGTCTGGGCTGGTCTGGCCTGCAAATCCCCATTCCTGGCCCGCTGAATGAATTCGTGATCCTGTTGGGCAATGCGGCCACGCCGGGCGCGTTGTTCGCGATCGGCGCCTCGCTGGCATCGAAATCGGCCGAACGGGTCTTTGTGGCCGGGTGGCTGTCGTTCTGCAAACTGGTGTTGCACCCGGCGGCGGTTGCCGTGTCGGCGCTGCTGATCTTTCCGGTCGAACCCTATGCCGCAGGCGTCATGATCGCGGCGGCGGCTTTGCCTGTGGCGGGCAATGTCTACATGCTGGCGCAGCACTATGGCGTGGCGCCGCATCGGGTGTCGTCCTCGATCCTGATTTCGACGGCGCTGAGCATCGTGACCGTCTCGCTTGTGATCGGCTGGATTTCGACGCTCTGAGCTTGTGGGCAGGTGGCCCTTGGCTTAGCCATGACCCAAACGCGAAAAGGAGACCTCTGATGCAAACCCTTTCCGAAAACGCCTGTTTCGGCGGTGTGCAAGGCGTCTACCGCCATGCTTCGCAAGCCACGGGAACCGACATGACATTCGGCCTGTTCCTGCCGGCCGAGGCCAAGGACGGCCCCGTGCCCGTCCTGTGGTATCTGTCCGGGCTGACCTGCACGCACGAAAATGCGATGGTCAAGGCAGGCGCGCAGGGCTGGGCGGCGGAACAGGGGATCGCGCTGGTCTTTCCCGACACCAGTCCGCGCGGCGAAGGTGTGGCGGATGACGCCGCCTATGATCTTGGGCAGGGGGCCGGTTTCTACGTGAACGCCACGCAGGCGCCCTGGGCACCGCATTTTCGCATGTGGGACTATGTGGCGGATGATCTGCCGGGCCTTCTGTTCAACGAATTCGCGCTGGACGCGGACCGTCAGGCAATCACCGGCCATTCCATGGGCGGGCATGGCGCACTCACCCTTGCCATGGGCCTGCCGGGGCGGTTCCGTTCCGTCTCGGCTTTCGCGCCGATCTGCAACCCGACGGGGGCCGACTGGGGCCGCAAACAGCTGACCGCCTATCTGGGCGATGACGAATCCACATGGGCGCGCCATGACGCCAGCCTGATGATGCGCGCGGTGGGTCTGGATATCCCGCTGCTGTGTGACACTGGCACCAAGGACCAATTCCTTGACAACCTGCGCCCCGAAACCCTGGCCCATGCCGTGATGGCCCGTCGCGCGCAGGCCGTGCTGCGTCTGCAACCGGGCTACGATCACAGCTATTTCTTCGTCTCGACCTTCATGGAAGATCACGTGTCCTTCCACGCCGAGGCGCTTTACGCGTGAGCATTCTCTACGTCGACGCCGACGCCTGCCCGGTCAAGGAAGAGGCCGAACGTGTGTCCACCCGCCACGGCATCCAGATGAAACTCGTCAGCAATGGCGGGCTGCGCCTGTCGCGCAATCCGCTGGTCGACGTGGTGATCGTGGACGCAGGCCCCGATGTGGCCGACATGTGGATCGCGGATCGTGCGGGGCCCGGCGATGTGGTGATCACCGGGGATATTCCGCTGGCTGCAAAATGCGTGGCGGCGGGGGCGCGCGTGCTGAAACACAACGGCGAGGCGCTGACACAGGCCAATATCGGCAATGTGCTGGCGACCCGCGATCTGATGGCCGACCTGCGCGCCGCCGATCCGTTCCGGCAAGGCGGCGGCAAGGGCTTTACAAAGGCGGATCGGTCGCGCTTTCTTGAGGCGCTGGACCGCGAGATCCGCGCGGCCCAGCGGCAGGGCTAACCCAAGAGGAGAGGCGAATGACCGTTCAGGCCGTGATCTTCGATATCGGCAATGTGCTGATCGAATGGCAGCCCGAACGGTTCTATGACGCCAGCATAGGGCCTGATCGCCGCCGCGCGATGTTCGCGGATGTGGATCTTCATGCGATGAACGACCGCGTGGATTCGGGCGGCGGTTTCGCCGATGAAATCGCTCGCACCGCGCGGGATTATCCCGATCACGCTGCGGCGATCCTGATGTGGCACACCCACTGGCTGGATATGGCGCGGCCCGAGATCCCCCATTCCGTCCGCCTGCTGCGCGCCCTGCGCGCGCGCGGCATGCCGGTCTTTGCCCTGTCGAATTTCGGGCTGGAACCCTTCGGGATGGCGCGGGGTGTCTATCCCTTCCTCGATGAATTCGACCAGCTTTACCTGTCGGGCGCGTTGGGCGTGACCAAACCCGCCCCCCGCATTTACGAGATGCTGGAACAGCGCTGCGGCATCCCGCCCGACCGTCTTCTCTTTACCGATGACCGCGCCGAAAACATAGACGCCGCCGCCGCACGTGGCTGGCAAACCCATCTTTTCGATGGACCCGAAGGCTGGGCCGCACGCCTGATCGCCGCAAAGCTCTTGACCGAAAGCGAGGCCGCATGACCATCCCCATCATCCCCATCATCCCCATCATTCCCTTCAAGGCCGAAACTCATCTCGACTGGCTGGCCCTGACCCGCGCCATCACCCAGGGTCACACCCTGCCGAAGGCCGAGATTGCGGATACCTTCCTCTATCGCACCCCAGACACGCTGCTCAACCGCGCCGCATGGATCGACGGGCTGGGGCTGGCGGTGAAATCGGCCACGATCTTTCCCGGCAATGCGCAGGTGGGCAAGCCTGCGGTCAATGGCGGTGTGACGCTCTATTCCGACACCGACGGCATGCTCGAGGCGATTGTCGATTTCCACCTTGTCACCAAGTGGAAGACGGCGGGCGACAGCCTCTGTGCCGCGCTCCGGTTGGCGCGGCCCGACAGTCGCCGCATCCTGATCGTGGGGGCCGGCACCGTGGGCCGGTCCCTGCGGCAGGCCTATGGCGCGGGCTTCCCGGATGCCGAATTCACGATCTGGAACCGCAGCCGCGCCGGGGCCGAGGCGCTGGCCGCCGACTGGCCCGGCATGACCGTGGCCGATGATCTGGCAACCGCCGTGTCACAGGCCGACATCATCACCTGCGCCACGATGAGCACCGAACCTGTGATCAACGGCGACTGGCTGCGCCCCGGACAGCATCTGGACCTGATCGGCGCCTACCGTCCCGACATGCGCGAGGCGGATGACGCGGCCCTGCGCCGCGCGCGCATCTTCGTGGACAGTTACGACACCACCGTCGGCCATATCGGCGAGATCAAGGACCCGCTGGCGCGCGGCGTGATCGACCGTGCCGACATCCAGGCCGATTATTACGAGCCTGAAAACTTCATGCGCCGATCCGAAGACGAGATTACCCTGTTCAAGAATGGCGGCGGCGCGCATCTGGACCTGATGACAAGCCGTTATATCCTGGATGCCTGGAGGGCTGCACAATGATCTGGTTCCTCGTCTTTCTGCTGGTACTTGGCCTGATCGCGATCTGGCCCTTCGCGCGTGAGGCGATGCGCAAACCCATGGATGACGCGGCCCGACAGGATGCGCCGGGGGAATTCGCGCAACTGTCGCAGGGCGTCACGCATTACCGATGGATCGGGCCCGTGCGCGGCCCCGTGGCGGTCTGCGTGCATGGCCTGACCACACCCTCGATGGTCTGGGACGCGGTGGCGCAGGGCCTCGCGCTCATGGGCTTTCGCGTTCTGGTCTACGATCTTTACGGGCGCGGCTATTCCGACCGGGCGCCGGGCCTGCAGGATCAGGATTTCTTCATCCGTCAACTGGATGATCTTCTGGCCGCGCAGGGTGTGACAGAGGATGTGACCCTTCTGGGGTATTCCATGGGCGGTGCCATCGTGTCGGCCTATACGGCGCGCAACCCCGGCCGTGTGCGGCGCATGATCCTGCTGGCGCCTGCGGGCATGGGGCATGATCTGGGCAAGCTTGCCAAGTTCACCCGCGACACGCCGATCCTTGGGGATTGGCTGATGCTGCTGCGGTATCCGGACCTGCACCGGAAAGGCACCGAGGCCGAGCGCGCCCTGCCCACCGAGGTCGAGGGGATCATCGACTACCAGCAGGCCGAACTGGGCAAGCGTGGCTTCGTGCCGGCGGTCCTGTCCTCGATGCGGGGGATCCTGCCGCGCCCGCTGGAAGATGAGCATCGCACCATCAGCCGCGAGGGGATTTCCGTGATCGCGATCTGGGGGCGCGATGATGCCGTCATTCCGATCAGCGCGATGGGCCGATTGGCGCAATGGAACCGCATGGCCCGGCAGGAGGTGATCGACGGGGCAGGTCATGGGCTGACCTATACCCACGCCAGCGCCATTGTCCGTCTCATCGAGGCGGGCATCGCCGCCGAGGTGAAAGGCGAGTGATCGACGCTGTCTTGGGGGTCAGGCAGCCTTGGCAGTCAGGGGCATCGGCTTTTCGCGCACCGGCAAATGAACAATGGCGCTGAAGGCGCCAACGCCGACACCGATCCACCAGACCAGCGTGTAGTCGCCGGTCAGGTCATACATCTTGCCCCCCAGCCAGACGCCCATGAAGCTGCCCAGCTGGTGGCTGAAGAACACGATGCCGTAAAGCGTGCCCATGTAGCGCAGCCCGTAGATATGCGCGATCAACCCCGAGGTCAGCGGCACCGTCGCCAGCCAGAGCGATCCCATCGCCGCCGAGAACAGTAGCACGGTCGCGGGTGTGATCGGGGTCAGGATGAACGCGGCGGCCACCACGGTCCGCGCGGTATAGATACCCGCCAGCAGATACTTGCGCGGCCAGTATTTGCCGGCCCAGCCTGCGGTCAGCGTGCCCGCGATATTGGCCAGACCGATCAGCGAAATCGCCACGGCACCCAGCGCCGATGTCGTGGTGATGCCAAGTCCGTGCAGCACGCCGCCCGGCAGGATCGGGCCGCACATCTCGGTCACGAAGGCCGGGAAATGCGCCGTGATGAAACCCAGCTGATAACCGCAGCTGAAAAAGCCCACGAAGATCAGGGTAAAGGACGGGTCGCGAAACGCCTTGTTCAGGATGCCGCCCAGGCTCTGTTCAAGCTCGGCCCGGCTGGCGGGGGGCGTGGGCGCGCGCATCAGGGGCAGAAGGCAGAGCACCGCAAGGATGGATGCGGCAAAGACCAGAAACACGCTTTGCCAGCTCATCATCGTCAGCAGCCACTCGGCCAGCGGCGCGCCGAAGATCTGCCCGCCCGACCCGGCAGCCGTGGCAATCGCCAGGCTCATCGAGCGGTTCTCGTCCGTGGCGGCGCGCCCGACAACGGCCATGATCACGCCGAACCCGGTGCCGGCGATGCCGAAACCCACGAGGATTTCGTAGAACTGATGTGCTGTCGGCGTCACCGCGAAGGACGACAGCACAAGCCCCGCCGCATAGAACAGCGCGCCCAGAACGATCGCCTTGCGGTCGCCCAGTTTTTCGGCCATGGCCCCGAAGAAGGGTTGCCCGATGCCCCATGCCAGGTTCTGGATCGCGATGGCCAGGCTGAATTCTGCGCGCAGCCAGCCGAATTCCTCGGCGATCGGGATCTGGAACACGCCGAAACTGGCCCGGATCGCGAAAGACACCATGATGATGGCGCAACCGACCAGAAGGACAGGCGTGAAGATGGAGGCGGGTCTGGCGGCGGGGGCGCTGTGCATCTGAGGCTCCTGGGGTGGTGGCCGGACCTTAAGCCGATGGTTGGCAGCGTCAATCGACGAAATGTGCGCCCAATCCTCACCTTTCGTGATGTCCTGCGTCTTTTCATGGCTTGGGACGCGGGCTAAGGAGGGGCATGGAAACGCTGCTCCAGATCTACGAGACCCGCGTGCAGGAGGGTCGCCTGAGCCCGGATGACGCCCAGCTTGAGGCGTTGCCCGAGTTCGAGCGTATTCGCGCGGCCCTGTCCCAGCCGGTGAAGCGCGGCCTGTTCCGCAAACCGCCGGAACCGCCCAGGGGGCTTTATCTCTGGGGCGGTGTCGGGCGCGGCAAGTCGATGCTGATGGATCTGTTCGTCGAAAGCCTGCAGGTCCCGGTGCGCCGCGTGCATTTCCATGCCTTCATGCAGGAAATCCACAACGGCATGCACAAGGCGCGCCAACGCGGGGTCGAGGATGCGATCGCCCCGGTCGCCGCCGACGTGGCGGCCTCGGTCAAGGTCCTGGCCTTCGACGAGATGCAGATCACCGACATCACCGATGCGATGATCGTGGGACGCCTGTTCGAGGCGCTGTTCAAGGCGGGCGTGGTCGTGGTGACCACGTCGAACCGGGTGCCGGATGACCTGTACAAGCACGGTCTGAACCGGCAGATCTTTCTGCCGTTCATCGCCCTGCTCAAGGAACGGATGGTCGTTCATGAACTGGTCAGTCACAGGGATTACCGGCAAGACCGGCTGGCAGGCTCGCCTGTCTATTTCACACCGGCCAACGACGCGGCGCGGGCGGCCATCGCGCAGGTCTGGCGGGACCTGACAGGCGGTGGTGCGGAACCGCTGACGCTGCACGTGAAGGGACGACAGGTGGAGATCCCCGCCTTTCGCAACGGCGTGGCCCGCGCCTCTTTCTATGACCTGTGCGGCAAGCCGCTGGGCGCGGCCGATTACCTGGCCCTGGCCGAAGCGGCACGTGTGCTGGTACTTGAAAACATCCCCGCGCTGGGGCGGTCCAACTTCAACGAAGCGAAACGTTTCGTCACCCTGATCGACGCGCTCTATGAGGCAAAGGTGCGCCTGATCTGCTCGGCTGCGGCCGAGCCGGAATACCTTTACCTCGAGGGTGAGGGGACATTCGAATTCGAACGCACCGCCAGCCGCCTGCGCGAGATGCAATCGGCGGAATGGGCCGGCGATCTGATCTGATCGGCGTCGCTTTGCCGATGTGGAAAACAGCGGTTCTTTTCGATCCGCCTGCGGGCTATCACGCGCCTATGTGAAACCCTTTCGAGGCTTGTGATGGTACCCTGTTCCCGACGTGTCGCCCTTGGCCTGATGGCGGCCCTTGCCGTGTCGGCCTGTGCGCGGTCTCAACCCGAAGCGGTCGCAGACCTGACCACCCGCTCGACCCCGCTTTATCCGAATGAAACGCCCGAACTGCGTCGCCTGATCGTGGCCGCTGCACAGGAAAACGATGTGCCCGTGGACCTGGTGCAGCGTGTGATCCTGCGCGAAAGCACCCACCGCCCCGGTGCGCGCAACGGGCCATATTACGGGCTGATGCAGATCCTGCCCGCCACCGCGCGCACGATGGGCTTTCGCGGGCAGCCCGCCGACCTTCTGGATGCGGAAACCAACCTGCGCTACGCCGTGCGGTATCTGCGCGGCGCGTGGCTGCTGTCGGACGGCAGCCATGACCGCGCGGTCATGTGGTATGCGCGTGGTTACTACTACGAGGCCAAGCGGCGCGGCATGCTGCGCGAAACCGGCCTGCGGGCCTGATCGCCTGAGGGCAAACCGGGGTCCCTGAAAATGAAAGGGGGCCGTTGGTTCGGCCCCTCTTTCGTCTCCTGCCTGCCTTAACTGTCAAATCGTCGGGATCACCAGACGTTGCCCGACCCGCAGGCTGTCCGGGCTGGACAGGACCGTGCGGTTGGCATCGAAGATCGTGTTGTAGCGCGACATGTCGCCATAAAACCTGAGCGCGATAGACCCAAGGCTGTCGCCCGCGCTGACCGTGTAGACCTGTTGCTGGCCTGGCTGGATGCGGCCCGAGGATGAAACCTTTGCCGCGCCGATATCCTGTCCGCTTGCAATCGCCGCCTGGGCCACGATGGTGCTGAGGATGACATGGGTATCGACGCGCCCCTCGGCGGTCACAAGGGCGCTTGGCACGGTGATCCGGCCGCTTCCGGCGGCTTCGTTCAGCAAGGCGTCGATATAGGCGTCTGACTGACCCGCCTGCAGTGCCTGCGCGATCAGTGTCTGGAATGCGCTGGGCGACTGCGCGGGGTCAGGTTGCCCCGTCATCTTGCGCAAGCCGCTGAGCGCGGCCATGGACATCGCGTGCAGCGGATCATCGGCACCTGTGTCTGTCGGGGGCGGGGCCGGTGGCGTCACGCCCAGTTCGGCCAGAACCCCACGGGTCATGGCCTGCAGGTCAACATCCGCCGCAACGGCCGGAAGGGACGCCACATGGCCCTGATCCTGTATGCGCGGCCCTGCCTGCGGCACGCTTTGCGCCACTTGCGGCACCGCAGCCGTGGGGGTGATCGCCAGATTGTCGAAGCCGGCCGAGGATCGCGTGACATTCGCCCCCTCCGCTGCCGGTGGTGCGCCCGGATCGGCCTTGAACAGAACAAGGGCAACCGTGATCCCGGCGAAAAGGCTGGCGATGGCAAGGGCGCGAAGCATGGAAATCTCCGGTAAACGGCGGCTACTGGCAAGAAACATGTTGCCCCCCAGGTAGTCCGGGGGGGCATTCAATGTGGTTGTGACCCGTGCGGTTGCGGACAAGGTCAACCTCCGCTCGGGGTATGGGTGCTCAGGCCCAGTTGCAGCCAGACCTGCATCCCGCCGCGATAGTAGCTGAGCTTTTCGGCAGGATAGCCCGACTGAAGCAGATACCGGATCGCAAGCGGTGCCTGATCGCACCAGGGGCCGTTGCAGAAGATTGCCAGCTGCCTGGCCTCCGAGAAATCCCAGTCCGACCCTGTCAGGGTCGCGCCAAGCGCCTTGAGGATCTCGTCACGATAGGGATTGGCCGGATCGAGCGTGGCAAAGGGCAGGTTGATCGCGCCGGGGATCGTGCCCTTGGCGAAGAATTCGGGAAGCCTGCTGTCCAGAAGCAGGCCCTCACCCGCCGCGACGCTGGCATCCAGGAAATCCATCACCTCAAGCTCGCCCAGGGTGACGACACCGGGCGCCACGGTCATCGGCGTGATGCAGAAAGGCGGGCAGGGGCGCGAGGTGCGAGCAAAGTCGCCCTCAAGCCGGTTCTCGCTGTCCTGGATACGGTCGATGACAATCTCCGCACCATTCAGCGTGATCGTCCGCGCCTCGATATCCTGGGTGATGCGCACGCTCTCGGCATGGGCGGGAAGTGTTGCAAAACTCACAAAAACACACACAAGGCCAAAACGGCGCAACATCACGAATATCCCCCTGAAAAGGGACAGCCCTGAATATCGGCAGACGGGCTTGCCCCGATGAATAGGCCAGATATAGGCGAATCGGTCCGAATCAGTCAACATAAAGTGATTCGCAGCGGGGGCGAATCGTCCATCTGCCGCTGCTTTGCCGATATCACGTGCGCTGCGGGTGGCGCGTTCCGGCTGCCCCGTGGGTCAGCCGTTCTCGCGCAGGATCGATCCTGCAAGGTACAGCGATCCGCAGATCAGCACCCGCGCCACGGGATCCTTTGCGGCGATATCGGCCAATGCCGCGCTGACCGATGCGGCCACGCTGGCGCTGATCCCGGCCTGTGTCGCTGCTGCCGCCGTATCCTCTGCCGGAAGCGTCGCCTCGGTATCGGGAATGCTGACGGCGTGAAGGCTGTCGACATGAGGAGCCATCGGGCGCAGATAGCCGCCGATGTCCTTGGTGTTCAGCATGCCGCAGATCAGATGCGTGGGGCGCTTGGGCAATGTTGCAAGATGCGCGCCGATCGCTTCGCCCGCTGCCGGGTTATGCCCGCCATCCAGCCAAAGCTCGATCTGCGGAGCCGAAGCGACAAGCGGACCCTCGCGCAGTCGCTGCATGCGGGCGGGCCAGAAGGCGCGGGTCACCGCAGCTTCGAAGGCGACATCGGGCTGTCCCAGATGCCGCAGGGCCGCCAGCGCCGCGCCGGCATTCTGGATCTGATGTGCGCCGGGCAGATTTGGCAGGGGCATGTCGACCAGCCCGTTCTCGTCCTGATAGATCAGGCGGTCGCCTTCGCGTCCCACGTGCCAGTGCTGTCCATGGATCAGCAGGGGCGCGCCGACGCGCGCGGCGCTGGCCTCGATCGCATCCAGCCCCTCATCGCTTTGGGGCCCCACGATGCAGGTCACGCCACGTTTCAGGATGCCGGCCTTTTCGCCTGCGATCTTGCCGATGGTGTCGCCAAGATATTGTTCGTGATCCATCGAAACCGGCGTAATGATGCACAGCGCGGGCTTTTCGATCACGTTTGTTGCGTCCAGACGTCCGCCAAGGCCAACCTCAAGCAGGGTGTAATCGGCCGGGGTGCGCGCAAAGGCCAGCAGCGCCGCGCAGGTCGTGATCTCGAAATAGGTGATGTTGGCACCGTCATTCGCGCCATAGCAGTCCTGCAGCATCTCGGTCAGATGTTGCTCTGTGATCAGCTCTCCCGCCAACCGGATCCGCTCATGGAACCGCGCCAGATGCGGCGAGGTATAGGCATGAACCGCATGTCCTGCCGCCTCGAGCCCGGCGCGGATCATGGCCTGTGTGCTGCCCTTGCCATTGGTGCCTGCGATATGGATCACCGGCGGCAGGCGATCCTGCGGGTTGTCCAGTGCGGCCAGCAGCCGCCAGACACGATCCAGCGTTAGGTCGATGATCTTGGGGTGAAGCGCCATCATCCGTTCAAGGATGATGTCCGAACCTGCGGTTGCCATGATCGGATCAGGTTGCGCTGGTGGGTGTCGCTGCCGCCGCTTCGGGGGCGGGCAGATCCCCCCAGACGGCGGGCGTCTGGCCCGTCAGCATGCGGATGATGGTGATCAATTCCTCGCGCAGCTTGGTGCGGGGCGTCACGCGGTCCAGCATGCCATGATCCAGCAGGTATTCGGCACGCTGGAATCCTTCGGGCAGTTTCTCGCGGATCGTCTGTTCGATCACGCGGGGACCGGCAAAGCAGATCAAGGCGCCGGGTTCCGCGATCTGCACATCGCCCAGCATGGCATAGGATGCGGTTACCCCGCCCGTGGTCGGATGGGTCAGCACCACGATATAGGGCAGGCCCGCCTCTTTCAGCATCTGGATCGCCACGGTCGAGCGCGGCATCTGCATCAGGGACAGGATGCCTTCCTGCATGCGCGCGCCACCCGCAGCGGAAAACAGGACAAGTGGCCGCTTGAGCTTTACCGCTTCTTCGGCGGCGGCGATGATCGCATTGCCCACATACATGCCCATGGACCCGCCCATGAAGCTGAAGTCCTGCGCCGCGGCCACGATGGGCGTGCGCCCGATCTCGCCTGTCGCGACAAGCATCGCGTCACGCTCGCCGGTCGATTTCTGCGCGGCTTTCATGCGCTCGGGGTATTTCTTCTGGTCGCGGAATTGCAGCGGATCGGCCATCGGTTCCGGCACCGCCACCTCGCTGAAGATGCCGCCATCGAACAGGGCCTTGAACCGCGCGCGCGGCGTGATCGACATGTGATGCCCGCAGGATGTGCAGACATTCTGGTTGTCGCTGAGTTCGCGATGAAACAGCATCGTTCCGCAGTCGTCGCATTTCGTCCAGAGGTTCTCGGGCACTTCGCGACGCGAGAAGATCGAGTTGATCCGCGGGCGGACGTAGTTGGTGATCCAGTTCATGGGCGACAGGCCTTTTTCGTGGTCGAGTGTCCGTGTGGACGGTTCTAGGGCCGAGGTAAGCCTTCGGGCAAGAAAATGCAATCAGCGCCGGATCGCGATCCGGGCACCGACCCATAGCATGCCGATCCCCAGAAGCTCGACCAGAAAGCCGGGATCGAACAGGCTGACGGGGGCCATGCCGTCCGAAGGCAGGGGGTGCGGCATGGTCGGCGGCGGCAAGAGGGACTGGGCCGGATCGGCGGGAAACAGGAACAGCGCCAGACCGGAATCCATGCCGCCCGCCTGCCCGAACAGAAGAAACGCCAAGGCGTTGTTCACCAGGTGAAACCCGATGGCCGGCCCCAATGTGCCGCTGCGCGCGGTCAGGTCCGCCGCGGCAAGACCGAAGCAGAAGGCCCAGATCATGTAATGCGCGGCCTCGACCGGGGGCAGTTCTGGCGTGTAATGCGCCGAGGCGAACAGCAGGCTTGGCAGCACCAGCCAGACCCATGGCCGGTCGAACCGCGCTGCAAGCTGTTGCTGGACATAGCCCCTGTAAAACAGCTCCTCTGCCCCGGTCTGGATCAGCAGCGCCAGCAGGGCCACTGGCAACAGCGCCAGCCAGGGGCCCAAGGGGCGCATCTGGGTGAACGACAGCAGTTCGACATCGGGGGGTATGAATTCGATGGCCAGCGTCCCGATGGCCAGCAGCAGCGTGACCTGAAACATCTGTTGCACCGCCAACGATGGTTGCCCGATCAGGCTGGCAAGGCCGCGCCCATGCAGCTTGGCGCTGACCAGCACGACCGCAAGGCCCAGGGCGAGAAAGCTGTAAAGCTGGACCAACAGCCCGCGCGGTGTGCTGCCGCCCGCCACTTCGGCCGGGTTGGCCAGCGGCACCAGTTGCAGGAACGGCTCCATCAGGTGCACCGACGCCAGATACATCACCTCGACCAGCAGGATTCCGATCACCAGCAGCTTCGGTTCCGACCGCGCCCGGGCAGGCTCGACGAAACGCAGATGCGGATCATAGGCGCGCCGGGTCATCAGCGCCGAATCGCCAGCCGCGCCGCCAGCCAGCCGATCAGGATCAGCATGGCGTCGATCATCAGATAGGGTCGCAGGGCCACGGGATCGGCCATGTCGATCTGCAACCGGAACAGCGCCAGCCCGGACAACGTGCCTTCAGCCGACAGGATCAGCAGGGCGCTGGCATTGGTCACGAAGTGCAGGGCGATGGCCGGACCCAGCGTGCCGGCACGCGCCGTCAGATCCGCGGCGGCCAGCGCGAAACCCGCTGCCCAGGCCATGATCAGCCAGCCATTGGCACCGGCATCGGGCCGGTAATGCAAAAGACCGAATATCGCAGCCGGTGCCACCATCCACACCAGCGGGCTGCGAAACCGCGCGGCCAGTTGCTGCTGGATATAGCCGCGAAACAGGATTTCCTCGGCCGAGGTCTGCACCAGAACCGCCACCAGCGATACGGGCAGCAGCAGGATCCAGGTCACCGGCGAAAGACCGGGCACCAGCGGATCGGCAAATCCCCATGGCGGCAGCACGATGATCGCGATAGCAATCGCGATCAGCACCGCCAGCGTCGCACCGAATTGCCGCAGCATCAGCGGCCAGTGCCCCAGCAGCGTCAGCGGATTGCGCCTGTGCAATTGCAGGGTCACCAGCGCCGCGGCGAGGGTCATGATCAGAAAGCTGTAAAGCAGGATCAGAACGCCGGCCGCGCTCTGTCCCGGTGTTTCGATGCGGGTAATGTCGCGGTGCAACCCCTCGCCGGCAAGGCGCAGGACCGCCTGCCCGAACAGGGCGTTCAGGCCGATCACGATGACAACGATCAGCACAAGGCCCAGCGCCAGCCGCCAGACCTGCGCATGCGCACGCGCGGGGGCGACAAAGTCATTGTGGGCATCGTAGCGCATCGGTCGGGTCTGGATCCTCGTGTCGCGGCCTGTCCATCAGACCCATGCCGTGAACCTAGCGCGTGGTCGGGGGTGCGAACAGGGGGCTTGCAGCCGTCGGTGGCCCACTTGCGGCATCACGCCGGTCGGGATGACGCGATCCGCAGCACATCAAGGTAATTGCGACCGATCTGCATCTTCGCCGCATGCCCCCGTTCCACCATCAGCCGATGCAGGCGCGGCAGGTTGCGCGCGGGGACGTGCATCACCAGGTGATGCTCCAGATGGTAGTTGACCCAGTAGGGCGCGACCAGCAGGCGCATCAGCGGCCCGGCATGGGTCGTGCGGGTGTTGCGCAGCGGATCGTCCACCGCCTCGACCGCGCCATGTTCCGCGATATTGCGGATGCGCAGGACAAGCTGGAACCACGTCAGCAGCGGCAACACCCAGAAGGCCAGCCACCACCACCAGGCACCCACTGCCCACATCACGGCAAACAGCACCGCATTGGCGATGATCGCCCGCCCGATCACCGGACCGGAAAACGCCTGCGCCAGGTCCTGCGCGCCGGGCTGGCCTTCGACTTCACCCGCCATCTTCAGCGCGAACATGATCTGCTGGCTGCGCTGCTTGAGGCCGGTCCGTCCGGTGATGTCACGCCAGAACTTGCGCCTGAGCGAGGCGCGCGTGGTCGGAAAGGGGCGGGACAGCTTCAGGTCGGGGTCTTCCTCGGTCTGGGTATGGCGGTGGTGCTTCAGGTGGTAGCGGCGATATTCGCCCAGATCGGCAAGGATCGGCCGCCCGCACAGCCATTCCCCCGCCCAGTCGTTCAACCCCCGCGACCGGAACAGCGCGTTATGCGCCGCCTCGTGCATCAGGATCGCCAGCCCCAGTTGCCGCGATCCGATGACGACGACGGCCAGCACAAAGGTCAGCGGATTGGGCCAGATCCCGAACAGCGCCAGCGCCAGCGCGATCGTGCCCCAGCAATGCACCACCAGCCACCACCCCCAGATGTCCGAGCGTTCCGCCAGCGCGCGAATTTCATCGGTGCTGAAAAAGTCCCGCCCCAGAGCCTGATGGCTCTTGCCCTCTGGTCCGATGCTCTGGCCGGTTGTCATCGCGTCCTCTCCTCCGTGATGCTTGGCACACAGTGTTTGCCTGCACGGCGACCCTGTCAACGCCGCAGCACGGCCGCGCGCCCTGTGCCGCCGCGTCTTGCAATCGCACTTGTGCCATTCGAAACCCTTCTTTATTCCGATCCGGACAGATTTACCGGGGAGGCACCAATGTCCACGAAACCGCGCATCGACAAATCCAGACTGCCCAGCCGCTATGTGACCGAAGGGCCCGCCCGCGCGCCGCACCGGTCCTACCTCTATGCGATGGGCCTGAACGAGGAAGAGATCCACCAGCCTCTGGTCGGCGTGGCCACCTGCTGGAACGAGGCCGCCCCCTGCAACATCGCCCTGAACCGTCAGGCGCAGGCCGTGAAGATGGGCGTCAAGCAGGCCTTCGGCACCCCGCGCGAATTCACCACGATCACCGTGACCGACGGGATCGCCATGGGCCATGAAGGCATGCGCTCGTCGCTGGCCAGCCGCGAGGCGATTGCCGACACCGTCGAACTGACCATGCGCGGCCATTGCTATGATGCGATTGTCGGCCTGGCAGGCTGCGACAAGTCGCTCCCCGGCATGATGATGGCGATGGTTCGCCTGAACGTCCCCTCGGTCTTCATCTACGGCGGGTCGATCCTGCCGGGCCGCCTGAACGGCAAGGATGTCACTGTGCAGGACGTGTTCGAAGCCGTGGGTCAGCATCAGGCCGGCAACATGTCGGATGCCGAGCTGGAAATTCTGGAGCGCGTCGCCTGCCCGACTTCGGGTGCCTGCGGCGGCCAGTTCACCGCCAATACCATGGCCTGCGTCTCCGAGGCGATTGGCCTGGCGCTGATGAACTCTTCCGGCATGCCCGCCCCTTACGAAAGCCGCGACCAGTATGGCGAGGCGTCGGGCCGTGCGGTCATGAACCTGATCGAAAAGAACATCCGCGCCCGCGACGTCGTTACGCTCAAGTCGCTGGAAAACGCGGCCCGCGTCGTGGCCTGCACCGGCGGGTCCACCAACGCAGGCCTGCACCTGCCCGCCATCGCCCATGAGGCGGGGATCGACTTTTTCCTCGATGACGTCTGCGCCATTTTCCGCGACACGCCCTATTTCGTGAACCTCAAGCCGGGCGGCGATTATGTCGCCAAGGACCTTTACGAGGCAGGCGGCGTGCCCGTCGTGATGAAGGAACTGCGCAAGGCGGGCCTGATCCACGAGGATTGCATCACCGCCAGCGGCTACAGCATCGGCGAGGAACTGGACAAGATCACCCGCGAAGCCGATGGCAAGGTCATCCACACCGTTGCCAACCCGATCACCAAAACGGGCGGCGTTGTCGGCCTCAAGGGCAACCTTGCCCCCACCGGCGCCATCGTGAAGGTCGCGGGCATGTCCGAGGATCAGCAGGTCTTCACCGGCCCCGCCCGCGTGTTCGAATGCGAGGAAGACGCCTTCGCTGCCGTCCAGCGCCGTGACTACAAAGAAGGCGACGTGATCGTCATCCGCAACGAGGGTCCCGCAGGCGGCCCCGGCATGCGCGAAATGCTGGCCACCACCGCCGCCATTTCCGGGCAGGGCATGGGCAAGAAGGTGGCTCTGATCACCGATGGCCGTTTCTCCGGTGCAACGCGCGGCTTCTGCGTGGGTCACGTCGGCCCCGAAGCGGCCCATTGCGGCCCCATCGCGCTGGTCAAGGACGGCGACATGATCACCCTGAACGCCATCAAGGGCGAAATCAGCGTCGATCTGACCGATGCCGAACTGGAAGCCCGCAAGGCCGACTGGAAAGGCCCGCGTCCCACGATCTATGCCAGCGGTGCGCTGTGGAAATACGCCCAGATCGTCGGCGAGACCTACAAGGGTGCGGTCACCCATCCGGGCGCCAAGGCGGAAAAGCACATCTATATGGATCTGTGACATAAGGGGGCGCGGGTCTATGCGGATCTGGTTGGCCCCAATTCTGGCCTTGTGCCTTTCGGGGTGCCTCCAGCTTGGTGGTGGCACCTCGCCCGTCCCGGTTCTGCGTGAGGCGGAACTGGCCGGGGGCAACGTCGTCCTGCGCCCTCCGTCGGGGTATTGTGTGGATGCCGGCAGTGTCGTGAACCGGGCGCAGGGCGGTTTTGCCCTGATCGGCAGTTGCGCCAGCCTTTCGGGCGACACCAGTGGCGTTTTCGTCGAACCTGCGATCATCACCATCTCGGCCTCGCCCATCGGCGAGGGGGGCGTCAGCACCGACAGCCGCGACTTTCAGCAGGCCCTGGGCCGTGGCCGCATCCTGCGCGCCATCAACCGCGAGGGTCTGGCCCTCTTGCAGGTCGAGGGTGGCTCGACCGTTCCGCCCAAGGCGGACCCAAGGCATTGGCGGGGTCTGATGACGGTCGGGGACACGGTCCTGGGCCTGGCCCTCTATGGCGCGCCCGACAGTGCCATGGTGTCGGATCGCGGGATGCGGTTCATGCTGGATCTGGTCGATGCGATCCGCCGCGACAGTCCGGCCCGCTGAGTGACACCTGCAGGCTTGCCTCCCTGCTGCAGATTGATCCGCCGTTCGTGTTTCTGTAATTGTGTCAATGCGCTGCATCGGTAAGGATTGTTTCGTCATTAGGCGGTACTGACAGACGCCGAGTGTGGTAAGCGGATAAGACAGGCAAGGCAGGTCGGGACATCATGACAAGGTTGGGTGGCAAGGTTCTCGACGCAATTGCATTCGCGCGCAGTCGCAGCCGCTGGGCCAGCGCCGCCAGTCGGGCCGACAAGGCCGATCTGGCTGATTTGCGGCTTCAGCGTCAGCGCGCCCGCCAGTTGCGGCGTCATCTGGATGATCTGATCCATGTCGCCGAAAGCCGTCTTGCCCTGCCGATGATCGGGTCCAACGCCTTTCGCAGGCCGCATGGGGCCGATTGGGGCTGGCGGCCCGAATTGTGGCGCGGCCCCTTGCCGGTGCCCGGCTTCGCCTCGGTCCCCAGCAAGAGCACGCTTGGCAACGAGGTGACGCTGTTTCATGACTGCGAACGCTCCGAAGTGACCCTGCGCCAGCTTCGCAACCAGCGCGAGCAGGATCTGGCGCCTTTCGGTCTGCGGCTGGATGTGTTCCGGTTCGACGGATCCTTCCTGTCGCTTGCGATCGATCTGCCCGGCGATGCCGTGGCCGGGCTGAAGCGGCGCCACCTGATCCGCATGAATACCATCATCGAAATGGAAAAACCGCTGGAGATATTTGCCCGGCTCAATATTCGCCACGGGCCGAACACCGAACAGATCGTGCGCGAATTGCCTCTGCACGAAGAAGACATCATGGTGGAATTCGACCTTGCCTATTCCGGCATGAACGAAAAACGTGTCGAAAAGGCCTGGGTCGACCTGATCTTCGAAGGCCCCGAGATGAACCAGGTGATCCTGCGTGACCTCACCTTCAGCCGGCGCCCGCGCGCCGAATTGTGATACCGGATCCAAGAGGATGAACACGTGAGTGCATTGACCGTCACCAAGACCCGTCTTTTCCAGGGGATATGGGAAGGCATCGTGACAGGCGCGCCCGCCGGCGCGCGTCCGTCGATTGCCGTGACCCATCTGGAACAGCCCGTGCCCGGTGCCGAACTGCTGGAGGGTGCGAAAGACGCAGGCTGGGTGCTGCGCATCCCGGTTCCGCGCCAGGCCCTGTCCGACGGTATCCATACCTTCCTGATCCGTGACGGCGAAACGGGCGAGACCCTGAACAGTTTCGCCATCCTCGCCGGAGAGGCGCTGGCCGATGACATTCGCGCGGAAATGGATCTGTTGCGCGAGGAACTGGATCTTCTCAAGCGCGCCTTCCGGCGCCATTGCCTTGAAACCATGTAACCACGGGGGCTGCATGATCACCGAGATCGTCACCTTTCCCATTCCCGACGGCATGACCCGCGCGCAGGTGATCGCCAATTTCCAGGCGACGGTCCCCGGCTGGTCCGCCAATGCCGATCTGATCCGCAAGAACTACCTCTATGATCCCGAGGGTGGGCGCGGGGGCGGCGTCTACCTTTGGAAAACGCTTGAGGCCGCGAAGGCCGGACATGATGCGGCATGGTGCGAAAAGGTGCGCGGCATCTACGGCGCCTATCCGCAATTTGACTATTTCGAAACGCCCTTCGTCCTGGACAATACGGTCTGACAGCCCCCGGCCGGTGCTGACGCTGGGTTTCGGGTGACAAATCCCGCGCCTTCCGCTCAGATGGCGCGCAAACGGGAGGCACCACATGACCGAATATCCGCATCTTCTTGCCCCGCTCGATCTGGGCCATGTCACGCTGAAGAACCGCGTTCTCATGGGCTCGATGCATACGGGCCTCGAGGAAACGAAGGACTGGAACCGCGTTGCCGAATTCTACGCCGCGCGGGCGCGCGGCGGTGTGGGCCTCATGGTGACGGGCGGCATGGCCCCCAACCGCGAAGGTGGCGTGTTTCCGGGGGCGGCGGGCCTGTTCACCGATCAGGACATCGCCAACCACCGGATCGTGACCGACCGCGTCCACGCGGCGGATGGCAGGATCGCCATGCAGATCCTCCATGCGGGCCGCTATGCCTACGGCCCCGAATGTGTCTCGGCCAGCGCCATCAAGTCCCCGATCTCGCCCTTTCCGCCGCGGGAACTGGACGAGGAAGGCATCGAAAAACAGATCCACGACATCGCCACCGCCGCCGCCCGCGCCCGCGAGGCCGGGTATGACGGGGTCGAGGTGATGGGATCGGAAGGCTACTTCATCAACCAGTTCCTCGTGACCCATACCAACAAGCGCACCGACCGCTGGGGCGGCTCCTATGAAAACCGGATGCGCCTGCCCATCGAGGTGGTCAAACGCGCCCGCGCCGCCGTGGGCGACGATTTCATCATCATCTACCGCCTGTCGATGATCGACCTTGTGCCCAACGGCTCCACCTTTGAAGAGGTGGTGCAGCTCGCACAGGCCATCGAAAAGGCCGGGGCCAGCATCATCAACACCGGCATCGGCTGGCACGAGGCGCGCATCCCCACCATCGCGACTTCCGTTCCGCGCGCGGCCTTCGCCTGGGTCACGAAAAAGCTGATGGGTCAGGTGGGCATCCCCGTGATCACCTCGAACCGGATCAACACGCCCGCAGTGGCCGAGGATGTTCTGGCAACGGGCTGCGCCGACATGGTGTCGATGGCGCGCCCGCTGCTGGCTGATCCCGATTTCGTGGTCAAGACCATGGCCGGACGCGCCGACAGCATCGCGCCCTGCATCGCCTGCAACCAGGCCTGCCTGGATCACACTTTCGGCGGCAAGATCTCAAGCTGCCTTGTGAACCCGCGCGCCTG
The DNA here is from genome assembly GCA_001650895.1 of Rhodobacteraceae bacterium EhC02. Taxonomy (GTDB): domain Bacteria; phylum Pseudomonadota; class Alphaproteobacteria; order Rhodobacterales; family Rhodobacteraceae; genus Seohaeicola. The sequence goes on along the minus strand of LXYH01000045.1, from coordinate 122,840 downwards.
CTATGAAACCGAACTCGTCATTGCCCCTGCCGCCGCGCCCAAGACGATCGCCGTGGTGGGCGCAGGGCCTGCGGGACTGTCCGTGGCGCTGACCGCGGCGGATCGCGGCCATAAGGTCACGCTGTTCGATCGGGCTGCCCGCGTGGGCGGGCAGCTCAACATGGCGCGACAGATCCCCGGCAAGGAGGAATTCCACGGGCTGGTGGACTGGTACGAGACCATGGTCGCCGATGCTGGCATCGATCTGCGGCTGAACACCCCTGTCAGTGTCGATGATCTTTCAGGCTTTGACGAGGTGGTGATCGCCACCGGCGTGATCCCGCGCGATCCCGGCATTCCCGGTCAGGATCGCCCCAACGTGCTCTCTTATATCGACGTTCTGGCGGGCAAGGCGCCCGTGGGCAAAACCGTCGCCGTGGTGGGCGCGGGCGGCATCGGCTTCGATGTGTCGGAATATCTTGTCCACGAAGGGCACAGCCCGACCGAAAGCATCCCCGACTGGATGCGCGAATGGGGCGTTGCCGATCCCGCCGAGGCGCGCGGTGGCCTGGCCGTCGAAGGCCCGCGCCCCGGCGCACCCGCCCGCCAGGTCACGCTTTTGCAGCGCAAGGCCGAACGCCCGGGCAAGCGGCTGGGCAAGACGACAGGCTGGATCCACCGCGCCGCCCTGCAGATGAAGGGCGTGCAGATGATCGGTGGGGTGAACTATGAACGCATCGATGACGAAGGCCTGCATGTCACCTTTGGCGAGGCGCGGGAAAACCCGCGCGTGGTTCCGGCCGATACGGTCGTGCTCTGTGCGGGCCAATTGCCCGAGCGCAGCCTGGCCGATGCGCTGTCCGAACGCGGCATCACCGCCCATGTGATCGGGGGCGCGGATGTGGCCGCCGAACTCGACGCGAAACGCGCCATCGACCAGGGCACAAGGTTGGCGGCCACTCTCTGACCGCTGTTTCTTCTTGCCTCAAATATCCAAGTCCCACATCTGCACGCGCTCACACCGTGTGCAGATAAAGGTCGTAATCCACGTCCGAGATCGTGCGCGCCACGCGGGCATATTCGGCGGCTTTGACAGCCACGAAGGTGCGGTGCATGTCCTCGCCCAGGGCGTCTTTCAGAAAGGCCGACGCCCGCGCCGCAGCGATGGCCGCACCCCAGTCGCGCGGAATGCCGTCATCCCCGCCCGCCTCGTCATAGCCGTTGCCCGTTGTCTCGGGGCCGGGATCGATCCGTTGCGCCAGCCCGTGCCGGATACCCGCCAGAACGGTCGCCGCCACCAGGTAGGGGTTCGCATCCACCCCTGCAGGCCGGTGTTCGATCCGCCGCGCGCGCTTGTCGCCCGCAGGGATGCGCAGGGCAACCGACCGGTTGTTCACGCCCCAGCTTGTCGACACGGGCGCATAGCTCTGGTTGGCGAAACGGCGCCATGAATTGGCATGCGGGGCAAACACCAGCATCGCTTCGCCCATCGTGGCGCGCAAGCCGCCAAGGGCATGCAGGATCTGGGGCGACCATTCCCCTTCCACCGCCTCGGTAAAGACATTGCGCCCGTCACCGTCCTGCAAGGACACATGAAAATGCATGCCCGATCCGGCATAATCCTCGACCGGTTTGGCCATGAAGCAGGCGGTGACCCCATGCGCGCGGGCCTGCGCCCGCACGATCCGCTTCAGCCGCATCAGGTCATCGGCGGCCTGCATCACATCGGTACGGTAATGCAGCGTCAGCTCATACTGGCCGGGGGCGTATTCCGAGATCATGGTTTCCGCCTTGATCCCCGCCTTTTCGGCGCCCGCGTAGATGTCGGAAAACAGCGGCAGCATCCCGTGCAGGTGATCCACCGAATAGACTTCGGTCCGGTGGCTGGCGCGCCCGTCCAGCACATCGGCGGCGGGGTGCACGCGCCCGTCCGGTCCGCGATCATTGGCCAGCAGGAAGAATTCAAGCTCGAAGGCGCCGGCCGGGAACAACCCCTCGGCCGCCATGGCATCGACCTGCGCCTGCAGCGCATGGCGCGGGTCCGAAGTCATCGGTGCGCCCTCCAGCGTGTAGAGCGACATCAGCACCTCACCGCGTGGCGGCATGGTGCCATGCAGCGGCTTCAACGTGCCGGGGATCGGCCAGGCCCGCAGGTCGCCATCGCCCTGGTCCCAGATCAGCCCGGTCTCGTGCACGTCCTCGCCGCAGATATCCAGCCCCAGGATCGAGATCGGCAAGAACCGCCCCGACTGGTAGAAGGCCAGCAACTCGTGCCGCCGGATGATCTTGCCCCGCCCGATCCCGTTGGAGTCGTGCAGCACGATGTCGAAAGCCTCGATCTCGGGGTGGGCCTCAAGAAAGGCCTGCGCCTCGGCGATGGTGGCGCCCGAGGGGGCATTGGTCTGGGTCGTCATGTCAGTCCTCATTGGGCCTCGTCAGGCCCGAAAAGCAGGGCCAGTGTCGCGTCGAATGCGGCGATCAGCCGGTCGACCTGTTTCATCGTGGTCACGGGGCTGACCAGCATCATGTTGTGAAAGGGGGCGATCAGGCAGCCCCGGTTCAGCAGGCAGGTATGGATCACGGCCTCCAGTGCGGGTTGATGCGCGGCCCCGGCTTCGGTTCCGTTTCGCAGGGGATCCGGCGCGCAGATGAACTCGACCCGCGCACCCACGCGCACCACATGCCAGGGCGCGCCAGCCCGCGCGATGGCGGCGGCAAGCCCCGCCTCCAGCCGGGCGGCACCCGCCTCCATATGGGCATAGGCCTCGGGCGTCATCACCTCGGACAGGGTGGCGCGCAGGCAGGCGAATTGCATCGGGTTCGCGGACAGGGTGGTGCCCATCCCCGAATGCCCCGCAGGCCGCGTCGCGTCATAGGCGGCAAGGCGCGTGGCCACATCGTCGCGCAGCCCCCAGATCGCCGTGGGCATGCCCCCCGCCACGCATTTGCCCGCCACGAAAATGTCGGGGTCCAGCCCGTGCACGGCGGTATAGCCGCCCAGCCCGCTGGAGATGGTATGCGTCTCGTCGATGATCAGCAGCGCGCCATACTGGCGCGACAGGGCGCGCAGCCCTTCGTGAAAGCCGGGATCGGGCAGAACCATGCAGGAATTCGTCATCACCGGTTCGGTCAGGATCGCGGCCACCTCGCCGGTGGCCAGCGCCGCCTCGACCCCCGCCAGATCGTTGAACTCCACCGCGACAGCCGTGCGCGTCAGGTCAGCCACCTGCCCGGTCAGACCGGGGCGCGCGACGGTCTGACCCTCGTACAGGGCGACCATCGCCTCGTCCACGGTGCCATGGTAGCACCCGTTGAAGACCAGGACCTTCGGCCGCCCGGTCACCGCACGGGCCACGCGCATGGCAAAGCGGTTGGCATCCGTGGCGGTCGTCGCGATCTGCCAGCGGAACGCGCCGAAGCGTTCGCACAGCAACCGCCCCGCTTCAAGCGCGGTCTCGGTAGGCAGCATATAGGTCAGCCCGGCGCGGGCCTGTCGCCGGATGGCACGGGCCACGGGGGCAGGGGAATGCCCGAACATCGAGCCGGTATCGCCAAGGCAGAAATCGTCGATCCGGTGCCCGTCCAGATCGGTCAGCCGCGCCTTGCGGGCCTGAGCCACCAGCATCGGGAAAGGCATCGGCCAATCCTTCATCCAGTGCATGGGGACACCGTCCAGCCAGGCCTCTGTGCCGCCTGCCAGTGCAGCCTGCGTGCGCGGCCGCCGCGCGGCGTAGGTTGCGGCCTCTCTGGCGCGCACCGTTTCCAGGCGGGCGATCGGCACGCCGGCCAAGCTGTCCGCGGTTGTTTCCATATTGCCGTCCATGGTGTCATGCCCCTGGCTGAAACCCTGCTTCTGTCGTCTCAATATATTTGATCAAATGCAAAGGGAACAAATTTGATTATCTGCGAAATGAATCATGCCGACAGGCTCCATATGATCAAATTTCGTGGCGCCCAGCCCCAACGAAAGAGGCTTTGCGCCACCCTATGACCGCGTGGCAGGCGTGGTTTTTTCGGATATTTCTGGCAAGAAGAAGCAGGGTTCGGCCCTTCCGCCACCTGTTTCCATGCCATTAACGATCCCCGACAATACCCCGATATTGTCCGCACCCTGCCCAAGTGATGCCTGATTTCGACGCGATACCGGAAACAACACAAATGAAAGGGTGTCGCGGATGGATCGTCTGACGGAAATGGAAGCCTTCGCCACGGTCGTGGACCAGGGTGGCTTCACGGATGCCGCCAAGAAGATGGGCATTTCCAAATCGGCCGTGTCCAAGCATGTCTCGAGCCTTGAGGCACGCCTGGGCGCGCGGCTGCTGAACCGCACCACGCGGCGTGTCAGCCCGACCGAGATCGGTCTGGCCTATTACGACCGGGCGCGTCGGGTGCTGAATGATGCGGGCGAGGCGGATGCCCTTGTCACATCGATGCAATCCGCGCCCTCGGGGCTGCTGCGGATTTCCGTGGCCACCGATTTCGGGGTGAACCACCTGTCGCCGGTGCTGGGCGAATTCCTGTCAGAATTCCCCGATATCACGGTGAACATGGTGCTGAACAACCGCTATGTCGAACTGATCAGCGAAGGCTTCGACATGGCCGTGCGGATCGGAGAGCTTGAGGACAGCACATTGCGCGCCCGCAAGCTGACCGAAACGACCAAGCGCATGATCGCAAGCCCCGGCTATTTCGAGAAATACGGTCGCCCGCAGAAGATCGACGACCTGAACGATCACAAGCTGCTGCATTACTCCAACCAGTCCAACGGCAACGTCTGGAAGCTGACCGCCCCCTCGGGCGAAAAGCGCCAGGTCCGCACCGCAGGCTGGCTGAGCGTGAATGACGGGCAATCCCTGCTGAACGCCTGTGTGGCCGGGCTTGGCATCGCCTATCTGCCCAGCTTCCTTTACGCCGAAGCGATGGAAAAGGGCCTGGTCGAGGATGCGATCCCCGATCTTCCCGTGGAAACCCAGGGCATCTATGCGGTCTATCCGCCGGGTCGCTTTACCCAGCCCAAGGTGCGCGCCTTCATCGACTTCCTGGTGCATGCCTTCGCCGACAAGGGCCCGACCGAGTGGTAAGCGCCTGAGCGCAACGACCATGGCAAACCTGCCCGCGCCCTTGGTGCGGGTTTGTCATTTCCGGGCCGTCGTCGCGGAAAAATGCGCGCGCAGGACCGTGACAAGGCGCCGTTGCAAGGGGCGGTGCCGCTGGCGCAGCGGCAAGGCCACAAAGACCGGTTGCGGGATGCGTGGTGCCTGGGCAACCGCATGGGCCTGGCCGGTTTCGATCATCGCCTGGGCCGTATCATCAAGCACATAGCCCGCGCCATTCAGGGCCAGGATCAGACCGGCGACGGTCGCATTCTGACCGCTTGAAACCGGGGCCACCGTCAACTGCGGCAACAGCCCCGCATGTGCGGCGCTGAAGGCAGGCGAGATATTGGCCCGCACATAGCGTTCCAGCGGCAGGTTGGCCAAGCTGATCGGCTGCGTCGATACCATGCGATAGGACAACTCGCCCACGGTTTCGAAATGCAGGTCGGGTTGCGGTTTTGGCGTGAACAGCAGCGCCAGGTCCAGCGCCCCGCTGACCAGATCGGCACACATCTGCGCGGAATAATCCGCCTCGATGTAGAAGGCCGCCTCGGGCAGGGCGGCGCGGAACTGCCGCATCCAGTCCCCGATGTGGTGATCGGTCAGATCGCGTTGCAGCCCGATCCGCAGGGTCATGGCGCGGCTGCCGGATCCGGCGGTGTCCTGCAAGGCTTCGGTCCATCCGTGTCGCAACGCGCGGGCGTGCGGTTCGAACCGCAGCCCTTCGGTCGTCAGCCCCGTACCCGCCCGCGAGCGATGAAACAGGCGACACCCCAGCGCGGTTTCCAATGCCCGCACGCGGCCCGATACGGTGGATTGCGTCACCCCCAGCCGGTCGGCGGTGCGGTTGAAGCTGCGCGTTTCACACAGGTCGAGGAAAGTTTCCAGAAGCTCGGTTTGCATCGCGGACCCTGATCGGTTTTTCCGATCAATAAACCCGGCTGGCCCGGATTGATAGAGGCCTTGGCTCGACTGATAGTCGGCAAGCGAATGCAAGACGAAGGGACAGGGCATGGCGGATTTTCCGACACAGGCAAGAGTGGTCATCATCGGTGGCGGTGCGGTGGGGGCATCGGCCCTCTATCATCTGGCACGCGCGGGATGGACCGACTGCCTGCTGCTGGAGCGCAACGAGCTGACAGCGGGATCGACATGGCATGCCGCGGGCAATGTGCCGACCTTCTCGTCAAGCTGGTCGATCATGAACATGCAGCGCTATTCGGCCGATCTCTATCGCCGTCTCGGGGCCGAGGTCGATTATCCGATGAACTATCATGTCACCGGTTCGCTGCGCCTGGGGCATAGCCGCGAACGGATGCAGGAATTCGCCCGCGTGGTCGGCATGGGCCGCTACCAGGGCATGGACCTTGATCTGCTGGGTCCGGACGAGATTCGCGGGCGTTATCCCTTTCTGGAAACCCATGACCTGCAGGGCGCGCTTTATGATCCCAATGATGGCGACATCGATCCGGCACAGCTGACCCAGGCCCTGGCCAAGGGCGCGCGCCAGATGGGCGCGCGGATCGAACGCTTCTGCCCGGTCACCGGCGTGCGGCGCGAGGGGGATGAATGGGTTGTCGTGACACCCAAGGGCGAGGTGCGCTGCGAAAAGGTGGTGAACGCCGCCGGTTATTATGCGCGCGAAGTCGGCGCGATGTTCGGCCGCGATGTGCCGATGATGGTGATGAGCCACCAGTACCTTTTGTTCGATACTGTCCCCGAACTGGCTGAATGGTCCACGGCGCAGGGGGCCAAGCTGCCCCTGCTGCGGGATGTCGACAGCAGCTATTACCTGCGGCAGGAAAAGCATGGCTTCAACCTTGGCCCCTATGAACGCAATTGCCGCGCGCATTGGATCACCCCCGAAGATCCCATGCCCGAGGATTTCAGCTTTCAGCTGTTTCCCGACGATCTGGAGCGGCTTGAATGGTACATCGGCGATGCGATGGCCCGTGTGCCGCTGCTGGAGAAGGCCGGGCTGAGCAAGGTCATCAATGGCCCGATCCCCTATACCCCCGATGGCAATCCGTTGATCGGTCCGATGCCGGGCCTGCCCAATGCCTTCGAGGCCTGCGTCTTCACCTTCGGCATCTGCCAGGCGGGCGGCGCCGGCAAGGTGCTGGCGGAATGGATCACCGAAGGCGGCACCGAATGGGATATGTGGTCCTGTGATCCGCGCCGTTTCACCGGCTTCGAGGATCCGGCCTATTGCATCGAAAAGGGCATGGAGGTTTACGGCCACGAATACGGCATGCATTTCCCGCACGCCCGCTGGCCCGCCGGGGCCGATCGCAAGCTGTCGGCGCTGCATTCCCGTCTGAAGGATGCAGGCGCGCAATTCGGTGCCTACAACGGCTGGGAGCGGGCGAACTGGTTCGCCAAACCTGGTGACGACACCAGCTGGGAGGGCAGCCAGACCTGGGATCGCGCCGGTCCATGGGCGCCCCGCGTCGCCGAGGAATGCGCCGCCGTCCGCGATGGCTGTGGCGTTCTGGCGATTTCCGGCTTCACCCGCCTGTCGGTCGAAGGGCCGGGCGCGCAGGACTACGTCAACAGCCTGACGGCATCGCGGATCCCGCGCGTGGGTCGCGTGGGGCTGGCCTATTTCGCCGATGACAAGGGCCGGATCGTGACCGAAATGTCGGTGATCCCGCAGGGGCCCGATTGCACCTGGCTGATCACGGCGGGCGTGGCGCAACTGCATGATGGCGAATTGCTGTCACGACAGGCCCCTGCCGGCATCACCGTGCATGACCGGTCCGACAAATACGACTGCCTGCTGGTCACTGGCCCCAAATCGCGTGACATCCTCGCCCCTCTGACCGATGCGGACCTGACCCTGCCCTGGCTGTCGGCGCAGCAGGCGCGCGTCTGTGGCGTGGATTGCACCCTGATGCGGGTCTCCTTCGCGGGCGAACTGGGCTGGGAGGTGCATTGCCCCGCGGCAGATACGGCCACGATCTGGGATTCCGTCACAGGCGGGGGCGCAACGCCCTTCGGCATGTTCGCCCTGAACGCCCTCAGGATCGAAAAGGGCTATCGCGCCTGGAAGGGTGATCTGTCCACCGATTACACCCTGCTGCAAGGCGGGCTTGAGCGCTTCATCGACTGGTCCAAGGAATTTCCCGGCAAGGCGGCACTGCTGGCCGAGAAACAGGCGGGCGTGACCAAGCGTTTTGTCACCCTCAAGGTGGACGCAGGCGATCAGGATGCCCCCTACATGTCCACGCTCTGGCATGACGGACAGATCGTGGGCGAAACCACCAGCGGCGCATGGGGCTACCGCGTGGGGGCGTCGGTCGCCTTGGGGATGGTGCGGGCGGATCTGGCAGTGCCCGGCACCGCGATTGACGTCGAGATTTTTGGCCAGCGGTGCGCCGCTGTCGTGCAGCCGGATGGCCCGCTGTGGGATCCGGCCAATGAAAGGATCAGATCTTGAGCAGGATCACACTTCTCGATGGGGGCATGGGGCAGGAAATTGTCCACCGCTCCGGGGATCGCCCGACACCGCTGTGGTCGACCCAGGTGATGGTCGACCATCCCGGCATCGTGCGCAGCGTTCACCGGGATTATTTCGATGCCGGATCGACCATCGCCACCACCAACAGCTATGCGGTACACCACGACCGGCTGATCGGAACCCCGCTGGAAGGGCAGCTTGATACGCTGATCGACCTGGCCCTGGCCGAGGCGCAGACCGCGCGTGATGTCCATGGCGGCGGGCGCATCGCGGGCAGCATCGGCCCGCTGATCGCCAGCTACCGCCCCGATATCCACCCGCCCCATGACGTGGCCGCACCCCGCTATGCCGAGGTGGCAAAGGCCCTGGCCAAGGGCTGCGATCTGCTGATCTGCGAAACCGTGGCCTCTGTCGATCATGCCCGCGCGGTGCTTGACGGCGCGTGCCAGGCCGGCCTGCCCGTCTGGCTGTCGCTGACCGTGGACGATGCGGACGGCACGCGCCTGCGCTCGGGCGAGGCGCTGGGCGATGCCATGGCCGTCGCCGATGGGGCCGACGCCATCCTGATCAACTGCTCGGTCCCCGAGGCGATCCCGGCGGCGCTGGATATCCTGTCCACAGGCAGCAAACCCTTTGGCGCCTATGCCAACGGCTTTACCCGGATCACGCAGGAATTCCTGGGCCACAAACCCACGGTCGACGCGCTTTCGGCGCGCCAGGATCTGGGGCCGCAGGCCTATGCCGCCCATGCGATGGGCTGGATCGGGCAGGGCGCGACGATCGTCGGGGGCTGTTGCGAGGTGGGCCCGGCCCATATCGAAGAACTGGCGCACCAGATCCGCGCCGCCGGGCATGAGGTGGCTTGACCATGGTGGACCTTCCCAACAAGGCGCAGGCCGTGATCATCGGGGGTGGGGTATCGGGCTGTTCGGTCGCCTATCACCTGGCCAAGGCGGGCTGGACCGATATCATCCTGCTGGAACGCAAGCAGCTGACATGCGGCACCACATGGCATGCCGCCGGCCTGATCGGCCAGTTGCGCGGCAGCCAGAACATGACCCGGCTGGCGAAATACTCCGCCGATCTCTACGTCAAGCTCGAGGCTGAAACAGGCGTCGCCACCGGCATGAAGCAGACCGGATCGATTTCGGTCGCGCTGACCGAACACCGGCTCGAGGAATTGCGCCGCCAGGCCACGCTGGCCCGCGCCTTTGACGTGGATGTGGCCGAAATCTCGCCGTCCGAGATCAAGGCCATGTATCCGCATCTGAACGTGGGCGATGTGCTGGGCGGCGTCCACCTGCCGCTGGATGGGCAATGCGACCCCGCGAATATCGCCATGGCGCTGGCCAAGGGCGCGCGGATGCGCGGCGCGCGGATCGTCGAAGGCGTCAAGGTCACGCGTGTCACCGACGATGGCGCGCGCGTGACCGGCGTTGACTGGGAAACCGCCGAGGGTCAGGGCCATATCGCCGCCGATGTGGTGATCAACTGCGGCGGCATGTGGGGCCGCGACCTGGCCGCGGCCTCGGGCGTGACCCTGCCGCTGCATGCCTGCGAACATTTCTACCTGCTGACCGAACCGGTCGAAGGCCTTGGCCGCCTGCCGGTGCTGCGCGTGCCCGATGAATGCGCCTATTACAAGGAAGACGCGGGCAAGATGATGCTGGGCGCGTTCGAACCCCGCGCGAAACCATGGGGGATGCAGGGCATCTCCGAGGATTTCTGCTTCGACAGCCTGCCCGAGGATTTCGACCATTTCCAGCCGATCCTTGAACACGCGATGCACCGCATGCCGCTGTTCCAGACCGCAGGCATCCACACCTTCTTCAACGGCCCCGAAAGCTTCACACCCGATGACCGCTACTATCTGGGCGAAGCCCCGGAAAAGCGCGGCTACTGGATCGCCGCCGGATACAACTCGATCGGGATCGTGTCCTCGGGCGGGGCGGGCATGGCGCTGGCACATTGGATCACCGAAGGCGCGCCCCCCTTCGATCTGTGGGAGGTGGACATCCGCCGCGCGCAACCCTTCCAGCGCAACCGCCGCTATCTGAAGGAACGCGTGACCGAAACGCTGGGTCTGCTTTATGCCGATCACTACCCCTACCGGCAGGTGGAAACCGCGCGTGGCGTGCGCCGCTCGCCGCTGCATGGTCATCTGGCCGAACGCGGCGCGGTCTTTGGCGAGGTTGCGGGCTGGGAACGCGCCAACTGGTTCGCCAAACCGGGGCAGGAACGCGAATACCGCTACGACTGGGGGCGTCAGAACTGGTTCGACAACCAGCGCGCCGAACATATGGCGGTGCGGCAGGGCGTGGGCCTTTTCGACATGACCAGCTTCGGCAAGATCCGGGTCGAAGGGCCGGGGGCGCTGCCGTTCCTGCAACGCCTTTGCGCCAATGACATGGACGTGGCACCGGGCCGCATCGTCTATACCCAGATGCTGAATGATCGCGGCGGGATCGAATCCGATCTGACCGTCACCCGCCTGACCGAAACCGCCTATCTTCTGGTGGTGCCGGGGGCGACCCTGCAACGCGATCTGGCCTGGCTGCGTCGCCACCTGGGCGACGATTTCGCGGTCATCACCGATGTCACGGCGGCAGAATCCGTGCTCTGCCTGATGGGGCCGAACTCCCGCGATCTTCTGGCGCGTGTCAGCCCGGACGACATGGGCAATGACACCCATCCCTTCGGCACCGCGCGCGAGATCGAGATCGGCCTTGGCCTCGCCCGCGCGCATCGCGTGTCCTACGTGGGTGAACTGGGGTGGGAGCTGTACGTCAGCAGCGACCAGACCGCCCATGTCTTCGAGGCGCTGGAAGAGGCGGGCGCCGACATGGGCCTCACCCTCTGCGGCCTGCACACGCTGGACAGCTGCCGCATCGAAAAGGCCTATCGCCACTGGGGCCATGACATCACCGATGAAGATCATGTGCTCGAGGCCGGGCTTGGCTTTGCGGTTCGCACGGGCAAGGGCGATTTCATCGGCCGTGATGCTGTCCTGCGCAAGCGCGAGGCGGGGCTGTCGCGCCGCATGGTGCAATTCCTGCTGCAGGACCCGGAACCGATGCTGTTCCATAACGAGGCGCTGGTCAGGGATGGCCAGATCGTGTCGATCGTGACCTCTGCCAACTACGGCCATGCGCTGGGCGGTGCCGTGGGCATGGCTTATGTGCCCTGCGCCGGCCAAAGCGCGGAAGAGGTGCTGTCCTCTACCTATGAAATCGAAGTGGCGGGGCGACGTCATGCGGCGCGGCCCTCGCTGGCACCCATGTATGACCCTACGGGCGAAAGGATGAAAGCATGAGCGAGGCCTTGATGGACGACGGCTGCGCGCCGTCGCGCGCGCGGCGCAGTGGTGGGCGGGCGGCCCGCGTGGCAGCAAGGGGCGCGCCCCTTTCCGACAGCATGCGCCCGGTCCGCCCCGGCATGCCGGGCGGGCAATACAGACCCCTGACCGAAGCGGGGATGCAGCGCATTCACCTGGCCGCGCTGGACGCGCTGGAAACCATCGGTCTTGCCGATGCCCCGCCGTCCGGGATCGAGATCATGACGCGGGCGGGGGCGATCCTTGGCGATGACGGACGGTTGCGCTTTCCCCGCGCCCTGGTCGAGGACATGCTGGCGCTGGCCGCGCGCGACATCACCCTGTTCGGGCGCGATGCGAAATACGATCTGCACCTGACAGGCAGCAACGTGCATTTCGGCACGGCAGGCGCCGCGGTGCATGTCGTCGATCTGGAAACCAACAGCTACCGCGACAGCACGGCGCAGGATCTCTACGATGCCGCGCGTCTGACCCAGAATCTGGACAATGTGCATTTCTTTCAGCGCGCGATGGTCTGCCGTGACGTGGTCGACAACTTCCAGATGGATATCAACACGCTCTATGCTTGCTGCGCGGGCACCAAGAAACATGTGGGCACGTCCTTTTCGGACCCCTCGCATGTCGATGGCTGCTTTGATCTGCTGCATATGATCGCGGGTGGCGAAGCCGCGTGGCGCGCCCGCCCCTTCGTCAGCAATTCCAACTGCTTCGTCGTGCCGCCGATGAAATTCGCCACGGAAAGCTGCCAGACGATGGAAGCCTGCATCCGCGCGGGCATGCCCGTGCTGCTGCTGTCCGCCGGTCAGGCCGGGGCCACCGCACCCGCGCCCATCGCGCTGGCCATCGTGCAGGCAGTCGCCGAATGCCTGGCAGGCGTGGTCTATGTCAACGCCATGGCGCCGGGCCATCCCGCGATCTTCGGCACCTGGCCCTTCGTGTCCGATCTGCGCACCGGCGCCATGTCGGGCGGCAGCGCCGAACAGGCGCTGCTGACGGCGGGCTGCGCCCAGATGCACCAGTTCTACCGTCTGCCGGGTGGGGCTGCGGCGGGCATCGCCGACAGCAAGCTGCCCGACATGCAGGCCGGTTGGGAGCAGGGCATCTCCAACGTGCTGGCGGGCCTGTCCGGCCTGAACATGGTCTACGAGGCCGTCGGCATGCATGCCTCGCTTCTGGGCTTCTGCCTTGAATCGCTGGTTCTGGGCGATGACATGCTGGGGCAGGTGATGCGTTGCGTGCGCGGCATCGACGTCACCGAGGACAGCGTCAGCATCCAGGCGATGCGCGAGGTCTGCCTGGAAGGGCCGGGCCATTACCTGGGCGCATCCCAGACCCTGGCATTGATGCAAACCGAATACATCTACCCCGAAATTGGCAACCGGATGAGCCCCAAGGAATGGGCCGAGGCGGGCAAGCCCGACCTGCTGCGCGAGGCGCGGGGGCGGATGGACCGTATCCTGTCGCAGGCGGGATCACTGATCGATCCGGCGGTCGACGCAGAAGTACGCAAGCGATTCCAGATCGCATTCAACGGAAGGACAGCATGATGCGTTTGGGATTTGTAGGACTGGGCAACCTGGGCGGTCATCTGGCCGCAAGCCTGCTGCGTCATGGCTTTGCCGTCACGGTGCATGACCGCGACCGCAGCCTTGCGGATCGGCTGGTGGCGGCAGGTGCCACCTGGGCCGATAGCGCCGCCGATGTTGCAGCGGCCTCGGACACGGTTCTGACCTGCCTGCCGTCGCCTGCGGTATCCGAGGCGGTGCTGCGCCAGATGCTGCCCGTGATGCGCCCCGGCATGACCTGGGTCGAAATGTCCACGCTGGGTCGTGACGATATCCTGCGGCTGGCGGCACTGGCGCAGGCGCAGGGTGTGCAGGTGCTGGAAGCCCCCGTGACAGGCGGCGTGCATCTGGCCGCGCGGGGCGAGATCACGGTGCTGGCCGGTGGCGAAGCCGCCGTGTTCGAGGCGCATCGCCCGGCCCTGCAGGCGATGGGAAACCGCATCTTCCACATCGGCCCGCTGGGGTCGGCCGCGGTGATCAAGGTGATCACCAACATGCTGGCCTTCATCCATCTGGTCGCCGACGGCGAGGCCTTGATGCTTGCGAAACGCGCAGGCCTTGACCTGAAAACCGCGTGGGAGGCGATCTCGGCATCCTCGGGCACATCCTTCGTGCATGAAACCGAAGGTCAGCTGATCCTGAACGGCAGCTATGACATCGCCTTCAGCATGGATTTGGCCCTGAAGGACCTGGGTTTCGCCATGGGCTTCGGGCAGGAATTCGGCGTGCCGCTGGATCTGGCGGGGCAGGTGCAGCAGACCTTCGTCAAGGGGCGCGCGGCCTATGGCGGCGAGGCGCAATCGACGCAGATCGTCAAGCTGCTGGAGGATGTGCTGGGCACGGATCTGCGCGCCGAAGGCTTTCCGGCACGGTTGGAATGAGCATTCGCGGAATGATGAAATGAACAACGCCGCCCCGGATCAGGGGGCGGCGTTTTTCGTTGCGGATCAAGTTCAGCCGCGCAGCGCGCCGCCGGTGGCCTTGGCGACCTTTTCGATGATCTTGGCCCCCACTGCCTCGATCTCGGCCTCTTTCAGGGTCTTTTCCGTGGGCTGCAGCCGCACGGTGATCGCCACGGATTTCTTGCCCGCACCCATCTGCGCCTCGGCCTTCTCGCCGGTGAACTCGTCGAAGACGCGCACCTGATCGATCAGCGCCTTGTCCGCCCCCAAAGCGGCATTGACGATGGTCAGCGCCTCGACCGTGCTGTCCACGACAAAGGCGAAATCACGCTCCACCGCCTGCAGATCGCGCATCACCAGCGCGGGCCGTGTGGCGCCGGTCTTGCGCGGCGCGGGTACGGCGGCGGGCCAGATGGTGAAGGCCACCGCAGGCCCTTTGACATCCATCGCGGCCAGCACCTTCGGATGCACCTCGCCAAAAACCGCCAGCGGGTTCTTGGGGCCAAGGCTGATCACCCCGTGCCGCCCCGGATGGAACCACGCGGCACCGTTGCGCAGGATCTGTACCCGCTCGGGCGCGCCAAGGGCAGCCAGAACCGTCTCGGCATCGGATTTGGCGTCGAACACATCGACCGCGCGGGATGACCCATGCGGATCGCGCGGGCCTGTGCGACCCACCAACAGGCCCGCGACCTGCACCACCTGTTCGCCCGGCTCGCCGCCGGTGAAGGCATGGCCCACCTCGAACAGCGCAAGGTCCGCAAAGCCGCGTGCCTGGTTGCGGGCCGCGGCCTGCAACAGCCCGGCCAGCAGATCGGGGCGCATGTGGGACATGTCGGCGCTGATCGGATTGGCCAGCATCGTTGCATCCGTGCCGCCACCGAACAGCGCGGCCGCCGCCTGATCGATGAAGCTGTAGCTGACGCATTCGTTATACCCCAGCGCCGCCACCGTGCGCCGCGCGATCTGCTCGCGCCGCTGGCCCAGCGACAGGATCGGTTTGGGCACACCTGCATGGGCACGCGGCATCGGCTTGCCGACCAGCTTGGTCAGCGATGCGATACGCGCCACTTCCTCGACCAGATCAGCCTCGCCAAGGATGTCGGGGCGCCAGCTGGGCACATGGGCCATGTTGCCTTCCAGCTTGAAGCCCAGTTTGGTCAGGGTCTGGCGCTGTTCGCTTTCGGGGATGTCCATGCCCACCAGCGACTGCACCCGCGCCGTATCCAGCTTGTAGGCACGGGCCACGTCAGGCACCTGGCCCGCCACCACAACCTCGGACGCCTCACCGCCGCACAGATCAAGGATCATCTGCGTCGCCAGATCGACCGCTTCCATGTTGAAGGCCGGATCAATCCCGCGTTCGTTGCGATAGCGCGCGTCGGAATTGATCTTGAGCGCGCGGCCCGTCATCGCGATCTGTACGGTATCCCAGACCGCCGCCTCAAGGAACACGTTCAACGTGTCATGGGTGCAGCCCGTGGACAGCCCGCCCATGATGCCGGCGATGGATTCGATCCCCGCATCATCGGAAATCACGACCTGCCCCGCGTCGAACGTGTAGGTCTTATCGTCCAGGCCCACCAGCGTTTCGCCACCCGAGGTGCGATGAATGCGCAGGTTGCCCTTCACCTTGTCCGCATCGAAGACATGCAGCGGGCGGTTGCGGTCGAATGTGAAGAAATTGGTGATGTCGACCAGTGCCGAAATCGGGCGCAGCCCGATGGCGCGCAGCCGGGTTTGCAGCCACTCGGGGCTGGGGCCGTTCTTCACGCCACGGATCAGACGACCGGCGAAAACCTCGCAGCCGCCCACGCGCGCATCCTCGTCGATGCTGACGCCGATGGGGCAGGGGAAGCTGCCCTTGATCTCGGCCTCTTTTGCAGGCTTTAGCGTGCCAAGGCCGCGTGCGGCCAGATCGCGGGCAATGCCGCGCACACCCAGCGCATCGGGACGGTTGGGGGTGATCGCGATCTCGATCACCGGGTCGACCTTGGCGGGGTCATTCTTGGCCAGCCAGTCGGTGAACCGCTCGCCCACCTCGCCGCTGGGCAACTCGATGATGCCGTCATGTTCTTCCGACAGTTCCATCTCGCGTTCGGAACACATCATGCCGAAGCTTTCGATGCCCCGGATCTTGCCCACGCCGATGGTGGTGTGGATGCCGGGCACGTAAACACCGGGCTTGGCGATCACCACGGTGATCCCTTCGCGCGCATTGGGCGCGCCACAGATGATCTGCGTCTCGCCCTCATCGGTCAGAACCTTGCAGACCCGCAGCTTGTCGGCGTCGGGGTGCTTTTCGGCATGGATCACCTTGCCGATGGTGAATTCGGCCAGCTTGGCGGCGGGGTTTTCCACGCCTTCGACCTCAAGCCCCAGATCGGTCAGTGCATAGGTGATCTCATCCACCGAGGCGGTGGTCTCGAGATGTTCCTTCAGCCAGGAGAGGGTGAATTTCATGTTGCTGTCCCGTCTCGTTCGGTGGGATCGGACCCACCTGTGTCTTGGATGTGGCGGGCAGCGCCCGCCCAATGATTAACGCGAAAGGCCGCCATGCAGCGTCGGCTGATCCAGCGATGCAAAGCCGTAATGCCGCAGCCAGCGCAGGTCTGAATCGAAGAATGCCCGCAGATCGGGGATGCCGTATTTCAGCATCGCGATCCGGTCGATGCCCATGCCGAAGGCAAAGCCCTGCCACTTGTCGGGATCGATCCCACCCGCCTGCAGGACCTTGGGATGCACCATGCCGCTGCCCAGGATTTCCAGCCAGTCATCGCCCTCGCCAACCTTCAGCGTGCCGCCTTCCCATGAGCAGCGGATATCGACCTCGGCCGACGGTTCCGTGAACGGGAAATGCGAGGCGCGGAAGCGCAGCTCGACGTTGTCCACTTCGAAAAACGCCTTCACGAATTCCTCGAGGCACCATTTCAGGTTGGCCATCGAGATATCCTTGTCGATCGCCAGGCCTTCGACCTGATGGAACATCGGCGTATGGGTCTGGTCGTAATCGGCGCGGTAGACGCCACCGGGGCAGATGATGCGGATGGGTGCGCCATGCGCCTCCATCGACCGGATCTGCACCGGGCTTGTATGCGTGCGCAACACATGCGGCGGGCGCGGATCATTCGCGTCGCGATGCATGTAGAACGTGTCCATCTCGGCCCGCGCCGGGTGATGCGAGGGGATGTTCAGCGCGTCGAAATTGTACCAGTCGGTGTCGATGCGCGGGCCTTCCGCGACCGAAAACCCCATATCTGCAAAGATCGCCGCCACTTCCTCGGAGACCTGCGAAATCGGGTGGATCGTCCCCGCGCGGCGGCCACGACCCGGCAGGGTCACGTCCAGCCATTCGGCGCGCAGGCGCTCGTCCAATGCGGCATCGCCAAGGGCGGCTTTCTTGGCGGACAGCGCGCTCGTGATCTCGTCCTTCAGCGCGTTCAGCGCGGGGCCTGCGATCTGCCGCTCTTCCGGGCTCATCTGGCCCAGTTCACGCATCTTCAGGCTCAATTCGCCCTTCTTGCCAAGGGCGGCAAGGCGCACCTCTTCGATGCTGGCCTCATCCGCGGCCCCTGCGATCAGGTCCAGGTATTTGCGTTTCAGATCGTCCATCACACGGCGTTCCTTGCTGTTGTGACCAGTCCCCGCAGGGCATGGCCCGTTCATGCAAGAAGCCGCAAGACCCTGAACAGGTCCGCGGCTTCCTTTATCTGCAACTCCGGTAGGGGAGTGGCTTACGCGAGCGCGGCCTTCGCCTGTGTGACGATGGCACCGAACGCTTCGGGCTCGTGCACTGCCAGATCGGCCAGAACCTTGCGGTCCACTTCGATCCCGGCCAGGGCCAGGCCGTTGATGAAGCGCGAATAGGTCATGGTTTCATCGAATGCGCGCACACCTGCGTTGATCCGCTGGATCCACAGCGCGCGGAAGTTCCGCTTGCGGGCGCGGCGGTCGCGGGTTGCGTACTGGTTGGCCTTGTCCACGGCCTGCGCAGCAACGCGGAAAGTGTTCTTGCGACGACCATAATAGCCTTTTGCGGCCTTGATGATCTTCTTGTGACGGGCGTGGGTGACTACACCGCTTTTGACGCGAGACATATCAGCTTCTCCTTAACGATCGTACGGCATCATCGACTTGATGATCTTCTCATCAGGGGCCGACATGACTGTGGTGCCGCGGGCGTTGCGGATGAACTTCTTGTGACGCTTGATCATGCCATGGCGCTTGCCGGCCTGAGCGGTCAGGATGCGTCCTGTCGCCGTCACTTTGAACCGCTTCTTGCAGCTCGACTTGGTCTTCATCTTGGGCATTTCCGTCTCCTTGACTTTGGGTCGGTTCACGCGCGACTCGGCATGCCACATTGGCCGGTCCCGCAGTAAGAGCGCGCGATATACGAGGGATCGGGCAGGCTGTCCAGCCCAAAGCCGCCATGAAAGGCCGCTTTGCCGCTTTCCGGCATCGGCCCGTCAGACGAAATCGGCGATCACCTTGATGAAGACTTCTGGCACCTGGTCGATCCGGTAGCCGCCGGGTTTCTGGGTCAGGGCATAAAGCGTAAGCCCCCCGCCGATGACCAGCGTCAACATCGCCGTGCGCGGCGCGCGCCCGTCCGAGATGGCGCTGACGATGGATGGCGCCGACAATCCCAGCACCACAAGCCCGATGACCAATGCAAGATCAGTATCCATGGCCGTGCCCCCAACCATGATGAACATATAAAAAGTACAGGGCCAGACTACTCTGGATCAGTGGCGAAAATCAAACGTTCCGCGCAGGGGGCGACGCGAAGGATATTGGTCGTGCCGGCCTTGTTGAACGGCACACCCGCAATGACCAGGATCTGGTCGGACTCGGTGGCGTAGCCCTGCGCGCGCGCGGCGCGCGCGGCATTGACCACGGCCATCTTGAAGCGGTCCAGCGCCCCGGTCATCACGCAGTTTACGCCCCATGTCAGTGCCAGGCGCCGTGCGGTGCCGCGCAGGCTTGTCATCGCGATGATGGGCACGCGCGGGCGCTCGCGCGCCGTCAGCAGGGCCGTGGTGCCTGATTGCGTATAGCAGCAGATCACCTTGATATCCGTGGTCTCGGCGATCTCGCGCGCGGCGGCCACGATCCCGTCGGCCACGCTGGTGCGGGTCGCCTTGCGGCTGGCCTCGATCACCTCGCGGTAGGTGGGATCGCTTTCCACCTCGACAGCCACGTTGTTCATCGTGCTGACCGCCTCGACCGGGTAATGTCCGGCTGCGGATTCCGCGCTCAGCATGATCGCATCCGCACCCTCGTAGATGGCTGTTGCCACATCGGATACCTCGGCGCGGGTCGGCATCGGGCTTTCGATCATCGATTCCAGCATCTGGGTTGCCACGATCACCGGTTTCGCCGCGGACCGGCAGCGCCGGACCAGGCGTTTCTGGATCGGCGGCACGTTCTGCACCGGCAGCTCCACGCCCAGATCGCCGCGGGCCACCATGATTCCGTCACTGACGGCAAGGATGTCGTCAAAGCATTTCACGGCACTGGGTTTTTCGATCTTCGACAGGATCGCGGCGCGTCCGGCGGCAAGTTCACGCGCTTCGATCACATCTTCGGGGCGCTGCACGAAGGACAGCGCCAGCCAGTCCACCCCCAGCGCACAGGCGAATTCCAGGTCCTTGCGATCCTTCTCGGACAAGGCCGCAAGCGGCAACACCACATCGGGCACGTTCACACCCTTGCGGTTCGAAATCGTGCCGCCGACAGTCACGGTGCAATCCGCGAAATCCGGCCCGCAGTTCTGCACCGTCAGGCGGATCTTGCCATCGTTGACCAGAAGGTTCGCGCCCGGCTCCAGCGCCGCGAAAATCTCGGGATGGGGCAGGCAGACCCGGCTCGCATCGCCCTCGGCCGGGTCAAGATCCAGCCGGAAGGCTGCGCCCTCGGACAACTCTTCCTCGCCACGGGCGAAACTGCCCACGCGCAGCTTCGGCCCCTGCAGATCCGCCAGGATGGCGATCGGGCTGTCCAGATCCTTTTCGATCTGGCGGATGATCTCGTGACGTGCACGGATATCGTCATGGGTGCCGTGGCTCATGTTCAGACGGAACACATCCGCACCGGCCTCGTGCAGGGCGCGGATCATCGCATAGTCATTCGATGAAGGCCCCAGCGTTGCCACGATCTTCACATTCCGGTGCCGTCTCATCCTGTCTCCTCGATCTCTGGCCTGCATCCTGCATGTTATCGCTAGCAATCGCGCAATTGCGAACGCTCTGCAATTCCATTCCGTCGCCAACTGTCCTAGGTCTTCCACAAAGGAAATGACAGCCCCATGACATACGCGCCTTTCGAAATCACCGGCCATGACCGCGCATCGCGCTGGCTGGTGACCTGTGACCACGCCGCCAATACGGTGCCCGCTTTCGTCAATGGCGGCGATCTGGGTCTGGCGCGCTGCGATATGGAACGTCACATCGCCTATGACGTGGGCGCGGCCGGCGTTACTCGCGCGCTGGCCGATGCGCTGGGATGCCCCGCCATCCTGTCGAATTTCTCGCGCCTGGTGATCGATCCCAACCGGGGCGAGGATGATCCGACCCTGCTGATGAAGCTCTACGATGGCACGATCATCCCCGCCAACCGCCACGCGGGGCGCGACGAGCTGGAGATGCGCCTGAACCGCTGCTACCGCCCGTATCACACGGCGTTGGCCGAACTGGCCGCGCGGCGCGATGACACCGTGATTGTCTCCATCCACAGTTTCACCCCGCAATTGCAGGGCCGCCCGCCGCGCCCCTGGCATGTGGGCGTGCTCTACGCCGCCGATACGCGCTTTGCCCGCCCGCTGCTGGCGCGCCTTCGGGCCGAGGCCGATCTGTGCATCGGCGAGAACGAGCCCTATGGCGGCCACCTGCCCGGCGATGCCATCGCGCGTCACGCCATCGCCTGGGAACGGCTGAACGCTCTGATCGAGGTCCGCAACGACCTGATCGCCACCCCTGACCAACAGATGGCATGGGCCGCCCGCCTTGCCCCGATCCTGCAACAGGCGCTGGCCGATACCGGGCAGTAAATCACACAAGGAGCAACAGAATGGACGACCAGACCCGCATCGAACTGGAAGCAGCCGCATTCCGCGCCCTGCGCGATCACCTGATGGTGCAGCGCCCGGATGTGCAGAATATCGACATGATGAACCTGGCGGGGTTCTGCCGCAACTGCCTCAGCCGCTGGTACCAGGAGGCCGCGAACGAACGTGGCATCGACATGACCAAGGATCAGGCGCGCGAGATCTACTACGGCATGCCCTATGAAGACTGGCGCGCCCGCAACCAGACCGAGGCCAGTCCCGAAAAGAAAGCCGCCTTCGACGTGGCCTTCGCCGAGAACGTCACGAAAAAAGCGCCGAAGTAACCCCCGGCGCCCCTGTCTTGCTGACGTGTCTCGCTGGCGTTTCTTCTTGCTGCAAATATCCTGGGGGTGTGGGGGCAAGGCCCCCACGGTGGGGTGCGGGGGCAAGCCCGCGCGCGCACCCCGATGCCTCAGACAGCCGCCTTGAGGCTCTCGTCCAGGTAGATCTCGCGCAGCCGTGCCGCCACCTTGCCCGGCGCACCGGTGCCCACCTTCGCCCCGTCGATTTCCACAACCGGCATCACGAAAGTCGAGGCTGACGTGATGAAGGCTTCGTCCGCATCCTGCGCCTCGGCGATCGTGAAGGCGCGCTCCTCCACTTCCATCTGCGCCTCGCGCGCGAAGCGCAGCACGGCGGCGCGGGTGATCCCGTGCAGGATGTCGTTGCTCAGCTGGCGGGTGATGATGCGGTTGCCCTTGACGATATAGGCATTGTTGCTGGTGCCCTCGGTCACCGCCCCATCCTCGACCATCCATGCATCGTCGCAACCGGCCTTCTTGGCCATCATCTTGCCCATCGACGGATAGAGCAACTGCACCGTCTTGATATCGCGCCGGCCCCAGCGGATATCCTCGATGCTGATCACCTTGATGCCTTTCTGCGCCACCGGATTGGCGGCCAGACCCGGCTTGTTCTGCGTGAACAGCACCAGGGTGGGCTTGGTCACCTCCGGGTCGGGAAAGGCGAAATCCCGGTCACCGGGCGCACCGCGCGTCACCTGCAGATAGATCATCCCCTCTTCGATCCCGTTCAGCCGGACCAGTTCGCGGTGTATCTCCAGCAGGTTGTCAAAGCCTTCGGGCTTGTCCATGTCCAGCTCCGACAGGGACCGCTCCAGCCGCTTCAGGTGCCCCTCGAAATCGATCAGCTTGCCGCCCAGAACGGATGTCACTTCATAGACGCCATCGGCCATCAGGAAGCCCCGGTCGAAGATCGACACTTTCGCCTCATTCTCGGGCAGGTAGTCTCCGTTCACATAGACGGTGCGCATGTCTTGTCTCCTTGCTGCGGGGCTGCCGGTCAGCCCCAAAGGCCCGGTTCGGGCGGATGCACGCCCGCCTCGTCGAAGCGAAGCGGTGTGTCCCGGTCTTCGGCCAGAAGCAGCGGCCCGTCAAGATCCGTCACCATCGCGCCCTGGGCCACCAATGTCGCAGGTGCCATGGCAAGCGAGCTGCCGACCATGCAGCCGACCATGACCTTGTAGCCCTGTTCCAGCGCCGCATCGCGCAAGGCCAGCGCCTCGGTCAGCCCGCCGGTCTTGTCCAGCTTGATGTTGACCAAATCGTACTTGCCCGCCAGATGCGGCAGGCTCGCGCGGTCATGACAGCTTTCATCGGCACAGACGGGCACAGGCCGCTCCATCCCGATCAGGGCCTCATCCTCGCTGGCGGGCAGGGGTTGTTCCACCAGCGCCACGCCCAACCGCACCAGGTGCGGCGCCAGATCGGCATAGACCGCAGCCGACCAGCCCTCATTCGCATCCACGATGATCGTCGACCTGGGGGCCCCGCGCCGCACCGCCTCCAGCCGGGGCATGTCATCGGGCGTGCCCAGCTTGATCTTCAACAGCGGCCGGAACGCATGTTTCGCCGCCTGCGCCTCCATCTCGGCAGGCTCGGCCAGGGACAGCGTATAGGCGGTGATCTCCGGCCCCGGCCGCGCCAAACCCGCCAGTTCCCAGGCGCGGCGACCCGTCTGCTTCGCTTCCAGATCCCACAGCGCGCAATCCACCGCATTCCGCGCGGCCCCTGCTGGCAGAAGATCGTAAAGCGCCGCCCGCGTCAGCGGCCCGCGCAACCCCTCGATCTCAGCCGTCACCGACTCCAGCGTTTCGTCGTAGCGGGCATAGGGCACACATTCGCCCCAGCCCGTCACGCCGCCTTGCGCGATCCGGACCGTCAGAACCTTCGCCTCGGTCCGCGATCCCCGGCTGATCGTAAAGACCTGCGCCAGCTTGAACACATCCCGCTCGACCGTGATCTGCATGATCCGTCCCCGTTTCATCTTGCCAAAAATACTCAAATCCCCCGGCGCAGCCTCAGCGCGCCAGAGGATTGCGGTCCAAGACCTCTCAGATCGCGGCCAGCGCGTCCACCAGCTTGTCCGCGCCGTAACGATAGGGATCGGTCGCCGGCAGCCCCAGCCGCGCCTCCACATCCGCCAGGTAGGCCTGCGCCTCATCCTCGCCCATGTGTTGCGTGTTGATTGCATAGCCGATCACCTGACAGGCCGGGTTGGCCACCTTTGCCAGTTCCAGGGCCATATCCCGCACCTGTTCCAGCGATGGCAGCTTGTAGCCGGGCAGCCCGCGCATGTGTTCGCGCGTGGGCTCGTGGCACACGACCAGCGCATCGGGCTGGCCACCATGGATCAGGGCCATGGTCACGCCGGAATAGGACACATGGAACAGGCTTCCCTGACCCTCGATCATGTCCCAATGATCCGCGTCATTGTCCGGCGTCAGCCATTCGACGGACCCGGCCATGAAATCCGCGATCACCGCATCCAGCGGCACGCCGTCGCCGGTGATCAGGATGCCGGTCTGTCCCGTGGCGCGGAAACTCGACTTCAACCCGCGCGCCTTCATCTCGCGGTCCATGCACAGCGCGGTGTACATCTTGCCGACCGAGCAATCCGTGCCGACAGCCAGGCAGCGCTTGCCGGTCCGCTTCACCCCGTTGGCGATGGGATATTGCACCGAGGGCACGCGCACATCATGCAGTTGCTGCCCGCAGGCCTTGGCCACGGCCACCAGATCGGGCTCGTCCCGCAGCAGGTTGTGCAGGCCCGAGGCCAGGTCGAACCCTTCTTCCAGTGCCTGCACCAGTACCTTTTTCCACGCGGCCGAGATCACGCCCCCCCGGTTGGCCACGCCGATCACCAGCGTCCTGGCCCCGGCGGCGCGCGCCTCCTCCAGCGTCATGTCGGGCAGGCGCATATCGGCTTTGCAGCCCTCCATGCGGAACTGGCCCACGGCATTGTGCGGGCGCCAGTCCTTGATGCCCTGCGCGACCTTGGCGGCCAGACCATCGGGCGCATCGCCCAGGAACAGAAGATAGGGGGTTTCGATCATCGCGTTGCCCTTTCACATGCGTATTGACCCGAGGGTTACGGATTCCGCGCGGGATTGCATTGCAAATCGGGCGTCAGAATTCGCAGTCGCGCAAGATCTTCCGCCATTTGTCCGTTATTTGCGCAGTTTCTTCGGTAGCTGCTGCCGACTCGCGCGTCGAATGCGGCGTTGCGGCAATCATGCCGCAGCTGCAAAAGGCGCTTGCGCCCACTTGC
This sequence comes from Rhodobacteraceae bacterium EhC02, assembly GCA_001650895.1. Taxonomy (GTDB): domain Bacteria; phylum Pseudomonadota; class Alphaproteobacteria; order Rhodobacterales; family Rhodobacteraceae; genus Seohaeicola. The sequence continues at coordinate 97,829 of LXYH01000045.1, read as the reverse complement.
GCAATTTCATACCCAATGACGCCAGAAATACGCAATATCCTTACCCGAGAGGTCCAAGCCCATGAGCTTCCGCATCCAGCCTGCCGCCCCAGCCCGTCCGAACCGCTGCCAGTTGTTCGGCCCCGGCTCGCGCCCCGCGATCTTCGAGAAGATGGCAAGCAGCGCGGCGGATGTGATCAACATCGACCTCGAGGATTCGGTCGCCCCCTCCGACAAGGACAGGGCCCGCGCCAATGTGATCAAGGCCATCAACGAAATGGACTGGGGCAACAAGTACCTGTCCGTCCGCATCAACGGGCTGGATACCCCGTGGTGGTATCGCGATGTCGTCGACCTGCTGGAACAGGGCGGCGAACGCCTGAACCAGATCATGATCCCCAAGGTCGGCTGCGCCGAGGATGTCTATGCGGTCGATGCCCTCGTGACCGCGATCGAACGCGCCACGGGCCGCAAGACGCCCATCACCTTCGAGGTGATCATCGAATCCGCCGCCGGCATCGCCCATGTCGAGGCGATCGCCGCCTCCAGCCCGCGCCTGCAGGCCATGAGCCTGGGCGCCGCCGATTTCGCGGCCTCCATGGGGATGCAGACGACCGGCATCGGTGGTACGCAGGCCAATTACTACATGCTGCACGAGGGCGCGAAATACTGGTCCGATCCCTGGCACTGGGCGCAGACCGCCATCGTCGCGGCCTGCCGCACCCATGGCATCCTGCCCGTGGATGGCCCCTTCGGCGATTTCAGCGATGACGAGGGTTTCCGCGCCCAGGCGCGCCGCTCGGCCACGCTGGGCATGGTCGGCAAATGGGCGATCCACCCCAAGCAGGTGGCGCTGTCCAACGAAATCTTCACCCCCTCTGACGAGGCTGTGGCCGAGGCGCGCGAAATCCTTGACGCGATGGAGCAGGCCAAGGCCCGCGGCGAAGGCGCCACCGTTTACAAGGGGCGCCTGGTTGACATCGCCTCGATCAAGCAGGCCGAGGTGATCGTGCGCCAGTCCGAGATGATCACGGGCTGATCATCGCGCGATGATCGCCCCGTCGTACTGGCGGGGCGGTTGTTACTTGGATATTTGAAGCAAGAAGAAACGGCAGGCGCGGCGTGCCTCAGCCGCGTTCGTCCTTGGGTGATCCCATGACGACGAAAGACGTGATCGAATTGACCTGCGGCAGGGTGCCCAGAACATCGGTGTGAAAGCGCTTGTAAGCCGCCAGATCCGCAGCCTCGATCCGCAGCAGATATTCCACATTGCCCGTGATGTTGTGGCATTCGCGGACTTCGGGCGCGCGCGCGATGGCACGTTCGAAGGCTTCCTGTGCAGTTTTCGTGTGAGAATTCAGTCCGACCGTGATATAGGCCGTGAACCCGACCCCCATCGACAGCGGGTCAAGGATCGCCCGGTATCCCCTGATCACACCGCGCCGTTCCAGGTCCTGGACCCGGCGCAAACAGGCGGAAGGAGACAGGCCAACCCTGTCGGCCAGATCAGTGTTGCTGATCCTGCCGTTGCGAGAAAGCTCTCGCAATATGTGTGCGTTGATCTTGTCTGTATCGGTCATTTGTTGTTTTTGATTGCACGATTCTTGCAAAATAGCAAACTAATTGCGCGCCACTTCGCATAGTGTTGCGTCATGACGCTTGACAGCTTTCTTGCACTCTCGGCCTTTGCCCTCGTTTCCTCGATCACGCCGGGGCCCAACAACCTGATGCTGATGGCGTCGGGCGCCAATTTCGGGTTTCGCCGGACGGTGCCGCATATGCTGGGAATCGGGCTGGGATTCGGCTTGATGGTCGTGCTGGTGGGCCTTGGGCTGGTACGCATTTTCGACGCATTTCCGGTGACGCATCTGATTCTGACCGTTGTCGGCGTGGCCTACCTGCTGTGGCTGGCCTGGAAGATTGCCCATGCCGCAGCGCCGGATGCGGCGCGGGCGGGGGCACGGCCCTTCACCTTTTTGCAGGCGGTGCTTTTCCAATGGGTGAACCCCAAGGCCTGGCAGATGGCGCTGACGGCGATCACGCTTTACGCGCCGGACAGGTCCGTGGTGGCCATCCTGTGGGTGGGGCTGGTGTTCGCGCTGATCAACCTGCCTTCTGTCAGCACATGGACCGTGATGGGCCAGCAGATGGGGCGCATTCTGTCCAGTCCCAAACGCTTGCGCCTTTTCAACTGGAGCATGGCCGCACTGCTGGTCGCCTCGCTTGTTCCGGTCGTGCTTGCCCCCGTCTAGCGCGGGTGCAGGGTCCGATCCGTCATGATGCCGTTGCATCCGGCGGCCGAGGAGGCCATATACCAAGCGTCGACAGCCGGAGTGATCGGATGACCAACTATCTCGATTTCGAACGTCCCCTTGCCGAGATCGAAGGCAAGGCAGAGGAACTGCGCGCCATGGCGCGCCAGAATGCCGAGATGGATATCGAGGCCGAAGCAGCCGCTCTGGACAAGAAGGCCGCCGATTTGCTGGTGTCGCTCTACAAGGATCTCACGCCCTGGCGGAAATGCCAGGTCGCCCGCCACCCCGATCGTCCGCATTGCAAGGATTACATCGAGGCGCTGTTCACCGAATACACGCCGCTGGCCGGGGACCGCAATTTTGCCGATGACCATGCGGTCATGGGTGGCCTTGCCCGGTTCAACGATACGCCCGTGATGGTGATCGGCCATGAAAAGGGCAATGACACCAAAAGCCGGATCGAACGCAATTTCGGTATGGCCCGGCCCGAAGGCTACCGCAAGGCGATCCGGCTGATGGATATGGCGCACCGTTTCGGCCTGCCGGTGATCACCCTTGTCGACACCCCCGGCGCCTATCCCGGCAAGGGCGCGGAAGAACGCGGCCAGTCCGAGGCGATTGCCCGCTCGACCGAGAAATGCCTGCAGGTCGGCGTGCCGCTGGTCAGCGTGATCATCGGTGAAGGCGGTTCCGGCGGGGCCGTGGCCTTTGCCACCGCGAACCGCGTCGCCATGCTGGAGCATTCGGTCTATTCCGTGATCAGCCCCGAGGGCTGTGCCTCGATCCTGTGGAAGGATGCAGAAAAGATGCGAGAGGCGGCAGAAGCCCTGCGCCTGACCGCGCAGGATCTGCGCAAGCTGGGTGTGGCCGATCGCGTGATCCCCGAACCCGTCGGCGGCGCGCATCGCGACAAGCAAAAGACGATCAAGGCCGTGGGCGAGACGATTGCCGCGATGTTGGCCGAACTGTCCGACCTCAAGGGCAAGAAGTTGATCGAGGATCGGCGCAAGAAATACATCGAGATGGGCCGCAAGGGTCTGGCGGCCTGATCAGGCAGACCGCTTGCCCATGGCGCCTGCCCTGCGCAGCGCCCAGAGTGTTCCCAGCGGTCCGATAAACTCGAATATCACCGTGCTGCCTATCGTGAGGGTCAGGATCATCTCGCCGCTGGTGGGCAATTCCTGTGCCGCCACCAGCGCCATGCCCACAGCCACGCCTGCCTGCGGCAGCAGGGCGGGGCCGTAAAGCAGGGCTTCCTTGGGGCTGCGTCCCGCGATCCGCGCGCCCAGCCATCCGCCGATCAGGCGGGCCACGATCCGCAGCACGATATAGGCCGCGCCCAGAAGGCCGATCTGTCGCAATGTCTCGATCTCGAGCGTGGCGCCCGCCAGCAGGAAGAACAGCAGCATGAAGGGCCATTGGACATGGCGTATCTCGTGAAAGGCGCGGTCATGGTGGCGGGCGACATTCACGATCACCGCGCCCACGGTCATCCCGGCCAGAAGGAACGACACGCCCAGCCATAGCGACAGTCCCGCAGTCAGGAAGACAAGCGCCAGGGCTTCGGTCTGCAGGGGTTCGCCCCGCGTGATGCGACCGGTCAGAAACGCGCCCGGCAGTCCGATGGCAAGGCCAAGGGCGATGGCACCCAGAATGTCGCGCCCTGCCGCCGCCAGAAGGTTTTCCTGAACGCCGGTGCCGGACAGGCCGACGGCAAAGACCAGCGCCAGCGAAAACGCGATCATGCCCCAGGCGTCATCAATCGCCACGATGCCCTTGATCGTATCGACGAATGGCCCCTTGGCGCCGGACTGCCGAATGATGTCCTGGGTTGCGGCGGGGGCGGTTGCGGTGGCCACGGCCCCGATGACCAGGGCCGCGCCCGGCGGCACCCCCAAAAGCCATGCACCGGCGGCGACAAGTGCAAGCGTGACCGCAACGATCGCGACCGAAATGAACAGGATCGCGCGCCCATGGGCCGCCAGCGTCTTGCGGGTCAGCGATCCGCCCAGCAGAAAGGCCACCATGGTCAGGGCCATGACGGACAAGGCCTCGTACCAGGCGACGGCTTCGGCGGGGATCAGGTCGAACCCGGCGCTGCCCATGACCACGCCCACAAGCAGCAGCAGCGTGACGCGGGGCAGCCGCGTGCGCATGCCCAGCCAATCGGCGGCGAGACCCGCCAGAAACAGGCCCGCCAGCACCAGGAAACTCTGTGAGAGTGCCATGCGGCCCCCTTTCACCCCGCCAGCATCTTGAGGCCCTGCGTCACATCCGACCGCACCGCCAGCCGCAGCCCCGGTTCATCCCCGGCCTTCAGCGCGGCGATGATCAGCCTGTGGAAATGCGGCGGATCCCTGCGTTTCAGTCGCACGTAAAGCGCGCGCATCGTGGGACCCATCTGCAACCAGACGGTTTCCGCCATCGCCAGCATCGCGGGGGCCTGCGCACGCAGGTAAAGCGTGCGGTGGAATTCCAGATTGGTGCGGATATAGGCCACGGCATCCTGACGCATCGCGGCATCGCCCACGGCGGCGTTGATCGTCTGCAACCTTTCGATCAGCGCCATGTGGGCGCGGGGCAGGGCGCGGCTGGCCAGCTCCACCTCGATCAGCGACCTGAGCGCGGCCAGTTCCTCGATCCGCTCGTTGCTGAGTTCCGGGGTCGAGACGCGCCCCGAGGATGACAGCGTCAACGCGCCCTCTGCCACAAGGCGGCGGACGGATTCGCGCGCGGGCGTCATCGAGACACCGTATTCCTTGCCGATCCCGCGCAGCGTCAGCGCCTGCCCGGGCGCGATGTCGCCATGCATGATCCGGCTGCGCAGGCCGCGGTAAACCCGGTCATGGGCATTGGGAAGCGGGTCAGTGCGGGTGATGACTGTCTGCATGTGGCCATGTGATCACAAATCGGGAAAGGGTCAACCTCGGATCAGCCGCCGAAATCATAGCGATGCAGATCGCCGCCCTTCTCGCGCAGCCAGCGGCGCGGGGCGCGGTAATCACCGTAGAGCCGCGTGACCACGGACCAGAAGGCATCGGAATGGTTCATTTCCGCCAGATGCGCGACCTCATGGGCGGCGACGTAGGCCAATACCTCGGGCGGTGCCATGATCAGCCGCCACGAATACATGAGCCCCCCGTCCGCCGTGCACGATCCCCAGCGCGAACGCGTGTCGCGCAGGCTGATGCGGTCATAGCCTCGCCCAAGCCGTGCGGCATAATGATCCGAGGCCGCAGCCAGCCGGTCCCGCGCCATGTGCTTGAGGAAACCGGCGATCCGGGCGGCGGACCTGTCGGGCGCACCGGGCACCAGCAGATGATCGTCCTCGACGCGGACAAGCCGCCCTGATCCGCTTGCGATTCGCAGCAGACGGCCTTCGAGCGGCAGCTCGGCGCCGATCCCGATCCGCGCGGGTCCGGGATTGGCGATCAGGTTCTGACGCAGCCAGTCCGCCTTTTCATGTGCGAAAGCCAGTGCTTCGCGGTCACTGACCCGCAAGGGGCAGGTCAGCGTCACACGCCCGTCAAGCCGCGAGATCCGCAGGGAAATGCGGCGCGCCTGCGCGGTTTTGCGAAGTGTGATGGCCACCGGGGGGTTGCCCGGCAGGAAATGCTGTCCCATATGCCCTCTCGACCCTGCGCCAAGCGTTCCGTTAAAGCCTTTGACACGCGTGACCCGTTATGGCAGTTGGCGCGGATCGTCGACAAGACACAAGATTTGAAAGGGATATCCATGCCCAAGGAAGAATGGGGTGTGAAACGCGTCTGCCCGACAACCGGCAAGCGTTTCTACGACCTGAACAAGACCCCGATCGTCAGCCCCTACACCGGTGAAGTGGTGGAATTCGACATCGGCAAGAGCCGCATGATCGCCGCTGATGCCGAGGATGCTGCGACCAAGAAGATGAAAGTCGTCGATCTGGATGCCGATGAGGACGTTCTGGACGATGAAGAGGTCGATGTGGATCTGGATGATGATCTGCTGGATGACGACGAGGATGACAACGTATCGCTTGACGATATCGCCGATGTCGCCTCGGACGATGACGAAATCTGACCTCGTCGAATGACTGGCCGCGGGCGGAATTTTCCGCTTGATCCCGCCCGCGCCATTGCCTAAAGAACCGCGACACCCCGCAGGGGTGCGACGACACGGCCCGACAAGGGCTGACAAGATGGGGCCTTAGCTCAGCTGGGAGAGCGCTTGCATGGCATGCAAGAGGTCAGGGGTTCGATCCCCCTAGGCTCCACCATCTTCCCGATAGCCAGAACTGACAGCCGCGCCGCCCAACGGTGCCATGTTACCGTTTTGCATGTGTTCTGCACGGATTGCAGTCTCCCTGATATCTTCATGTCCCGCCGCCGTGGCGCGTGATATCTTTTGACGGCACGTCCGCGTGAATGCTCGCCTTTCCAGTGAAACAGGCGCGCATCCTTGGAGCGGTGCAACACGGACCGGTCGCATGGCCGGTATGGTAGCCAATAAAGAGGGACATAATGATTAAAGAATTCAGAGACTTCATCGCGCGTGGCAATGTCATGGACATGGCTGTGGGTATCATCATCGGCGCGGCCTTCACCGCGATCGTCAGTTCGATGGTGGCCGACCTTATCAACCCGATCATCAGCCTTGTGATCGGTGGTATCGACTTCTCGGGCATGTATGTGCTGCTGGGCAGCGGGGAATACAGCTCGATTACCGCCGCCGAAGAGGCGGGCGCGGCTGTCTTCGCCTATGGGCGCTTCATCATGGCCGTGGTCAATTTCCTGATCATCGCCTTCGTGGTGTTCATGCTTGTCAAGGCGGTCAACCGCGCGCGCGACGCGGCGATCAAGAAACCCGAACCGGAACCCGCGGCCCCCGCCGGACCCAGCGAACTGGATATCCTGATCGAAATCCGGGATGCGCTGAAGAAGTGACCCGCTGGCTTCACGGCCAGTCAAGAGCACGTGAGACAGAGGACCCGCACGCGATGTGCGGGTCTTTTCGCTTGTTGCGGTCAGGCGCATCATGTTGCCTATTGCGGACAAAAGTTTACTTGTTATCCGTAATTTGTAGGAAATCATGTCTTGATCGGGGCCATGGCCGGCAAACGGTCTTTCGCGTTACGCGCTTCCGATCATCCGAGGAAACCCGATGTCCTTGATCAAACAAACCTTTCTGTCGCTTGTCGCGGTCGCAGCCGTGCTGGCCTTGTGGATTGCATTCGTGCCCTCGGCCCAGCCGATACTGGACAGGATGGGTGTTCTGGGGCTGTTGGGAATCGAGCCTGCTGCCAACGGCCAGCAGGCCGCGGGCGGCGGTGGCTTCGGGCCGCGCGGGCCGGCCAAGGTTGTTCTGGATCGCGTCACCCGTGAGGTGCTGAGCCAGAGGGTCAGCGCCATCGGCGACGGGCGCGCGCTGCGTTCGGTCGATGTGCGCGCCGAACGGACCGGCAGCGTCCGCGCGGTCGAGGTGGAATCCGGCCAATATGTCGAAGAGGGCGCGGTCATGGTCCGGCTTGAGGACCGCGCCGAGGTCATCGCGCTGGAGCGTGCACGCCTGATGCAGGCCGATGCCGAGGATGAATTGCGCCGCCTCACGACCCTGGGCGATTCCGGTGCCGTCACGACGGTGCGCATTCGCGAGGCCGAGCTTGCCTTGCAGAATGCGCTGCTGGCCATCCGTCAGGCCGAGGTCGATCTGGATCAGACCGTGGTGACCGCGCCGATCTCGGGCTGGCTTGGTCTGCTCGATGTCGAACATGGCGACCGGCTGACCGCGCAGGATGTCATCGGGGTGCTGACGGACCGTTCGCAGATCACCATCGACTTCCGTGTGCCGGAACGCGCGATTGGCGCGCTTGAAGTCGGTATGGAGGTGCAGGTTCGCTCCATGTCGGGGGTGCCGATCCCCGTGTCGGGCCGCTTGACCGCGATCGACAACGTCGTTGACCGTTCCAGCCGCACCTTGCGGGTACAGGCCGCGCTGGACAACGAGTCGGATCGCCTGCGCGAGGGAATGGCCTTCGAGGTCACCGTTGACGTGGCCGGTCAGGCCTATCCTTCGGTCGATGCGCTGGCCGTGCAATGGTCCAGCCAGGGGTCTTTCGTCTGGCGGGTGCAGGATGGCAAGGCGCAGCGTGTGCCCGTGGTCATCCGTCAGCGCAACCCCGACCGGGTTCTGGTCGAAGGCGATCTGTCCGAAGGTGACATGGTGGTGATCGAAGGCGTGCAGACCCTGCGCCCCGGCGCCGATGTCGCCCCTGCGAACGAGGCCGCAACGGCGCGCGACGGCAAAGCGCCCGCTGCGACGCTCTGAGGCGCGCAAGATGAAAAACCCCGCCAATCCCGCGCCCACGACCGCCGGAACCGCGCTGTTCGTCCGCCGCCCGATCCTGGCCTTCGTGGTGAATGCCCTGATCATCATCGCGGGCCTTGCCGCCCTCTTCGGGGTCGAGGTGCGCGAGCTGCCCGATGTGGATCGCCCCGTGGTCACGATCACCACGCGTTTTTCGGGCGCCTCGCCCGAAACGGTCGACCAGGAACTGACCGGCCGCATCGAAGGGGCCGTGGGTCGTGTGTCCGGCGTGCGCACCATTTCCTCGGAATCGCGCTACGGCCGCAGCCGGGTGACGCTGGAATTCAACGACGGGGTGGATCTGGACGTTGCGGCCACCGACACGCGCGATGCCGTCGCGCGCATCGCCAATGACCTTCCCGACGATGCCGACCAGCCCGAGATCATCAAGGCCGATGCCAATGCCGATCCGGTGATGCGGGTCGCGGTCACATCCGACACGCGCTCGCCCCAGGATCTGACCCAACTGGTCCGCGACCGGGTCGAAGACCGTCTGATCTCGATTCCCGGCGTGGCAGACCTGCAGATCTATGGCGACCGCGAGGCGATTTTCCGCGTCGATATCGACCAGCTCGAACTGGCCAGCAGGGGCCTGACGCTGGCCGATATGGCGCGCGCCCTGAACGATGTGGCCTTCGATGTGCCCGCAGGCGATCTGGAAGGCAGCCGCCAGTCCATCAACGTGCGCACGACAGCGACCGTGATCACCCCCGAGGCGTTCGAGGCCCTCGAGCTGAGTCCGAACGTCACCATCGGCGATGTGGCGCGCGTCACGCTTGGCCCGGCGCCGAACGAAACGGTCCTGCGCGCCAATGGCGAAACGGGCATGGGCATGGGCATCATCCGGGCCGCCACCAGCAACACGCTGGATATCTCCAACGGCGTGCATCAGGCCATCGACGAATTGCAGCAGGTTCTGCCCGATGACGTGAAGATCTTCGTCACCTCGGACGACGCGGTGTTCATCAACGGCTCCATCCGCGAAGTGGTCACCACGTTGTCCCTGGCGATCCTGATCGTGGTCGCCGTCATCTTCGTGTTCCTGCGTGACTGGCGCGCCACCCTGATCCCCACCCTGACCCTGCCGGTCGCCCTGATCGGCACGCTGGCCGCGATCTACATGGTCGGCTTCTCGGTGAATATCCTGACGCTGCTGGCGCTTGTGCTGGCCACGGGCATGGTCGTGGACGATGCCATCGTGGTGCTGGAAAACATCGTGCGCCGCCGCTCCGAGGGGATGGGGCCGCGCGCTGCCGCCGTCCTCGGCACGCAGCAGGTGTTCTTCGCGGTCGTCACCACCACCGCCACGCTGGCGGCCGTGTTCATTCCGCTGTCGTTCCTGCCCGGTCAGGCGGGCGGCCTCTTCCGGGAATTCGGCTTTACCCTTGCCATGGCGGTCATGCTGTCCTCGGTCGTGGCGCTGACGCTGGCGCCGGTTCTGGCCAGCCGCCTTCTGGCCCGCGCCGAAAGCGGCCAGCCCGAGAAAGGCCCGATGGTCTGGCTGGGCGACAGGCTGGCAGGCCTTTATGCCGCCACGCTGCGGGCCGCACTGGCCGCGCCCATGGTCGTGGTGATCGTCGCGGGCCTGTTCGCGCTGACGGCCGTTCTGGTCTCGGGCGGCATCAGGCAGGAACTGACCCCGCGCGAGGATCGCGCCATCATCCTGATGTCGGTCACCGCCCCCACGGGCGTGTCCCTCAACTACACCAGCGCCAAGCTGCAAGAGATCGAAACCGCGATGGCCCCGCTGCGCGACAGCGGCGAGATGACGAATGTCTTCTCGATCACCGGTTTCGGTGCCTCCAACCGCGGCTTCGTGGTCATGACCCTTGCCAAATGGGATGAACGCGCCCGCAGCCAGCAAGAGATCGTGGGCGACGTGAACCGCTACCTCGGTAGCGTCGTGGGCGTGCGCGCCTTCGTGATCCAGCCCAACTCTCTCAGGATCCGTGGCGCGGGCCGCGGCCTCAGCTTCGCGATCACCGGCAGCAATTACGAACAGCTCTCCCAGGTCGCGGACCAATTGGTGCAGGCCATGCAGCAGAACCCGGCCATGGGTCAGGTGCGGCTGGAATATGAAACGACCCTGCCGCAGTTGTTTGTCGAGATCGACCGCGCCCGCGCCTCGGACCTTGGCATTGACATCACCGGCCTTGGCAATGCCCTGCGCGCGGTTCTGGATGGGCGCAGCGTGGGTTCGGTCTTCATCGACGACACCTCTTATGATGTGCAGATGCTGTCCAGCAGCGATCCCGTGAACGATCCCACGGATCTGGAAAACATCTTCGTGCAGGCCTCGGACGGACAGATGATCCCGATGTCCAGTTTCGTGCGCCTTGAAGAACGCGCCATCGCCCCCGAGCTCAAACGCGAGGGCAAGGCACGATCGGTCGAAATAACCGCAGGCCTGACCCCGGACATGTCGCTGGGTGACGCCATGGACGAGGTGCGCATCCTCGCCGAAGGGATCATCGCGCCCGAGAACACGATTGTCCCGCTGGCCGAGGCGGCCGCGCTGGATCAGACCTCGTCTGGCCTGATCGTGACCTTTGCCTTTGCCATCCTCGTGGTGCTTCTGGTGCTGGCGGCGCAATTCGAAAGCTTCATCTCGGCCATCGTCGTGATGGCGACCGTGCCTTTCGGGCTGGCCTGCGCGATCTTTGCGCTTCTGCTCAGCGGCCTCAGCCTGAATGTCTACAGCCAGATCGGGTTGGTGATGCTGATCGGGATCATGGCCAAGAACGGGATCCTGATCGTCGAATTCGCCAACCAGCTGCGTGATCGTGGCGCGGATGTGAAAACGGCGATCTTCGATGCCTCGACCATCCGCCTGCGGCCCGTGATGATGACCATGACCTCGACCGTGCTGGGGGGCGTGCCGCTGATCCTGTCCTCGGGCGCCGGGGCCGAGGCGCGCGAGGCGCTGGGCTGGGTGATCGTGGGCGGCCTGGGCCTTGCCACGCTGTCGACGCTCTACCTGACCCCCGTTGCCTATCTGCTGCTGGCGCGCTTCACCGCCCCCAAGGTCGAGGAAGAGCGCCGCCTTGTCCGCGAACTGGAAGAGGCGCAGCGCGTCTGATCAGGTGCGCCGCCTGTCGCCACGAGATGAAACATTGACATAACCGGTTTTGTGGTTATGAATTCCCGCATGACAACCGCAAGCCCCATTTCCCGCGCCTTGGCCGCCCTTGGCCATGATGTCCGCCTGTCGATCTATCGCCTGCTGGTCAAGGCGGGCACCGAGGGGCTTAGCATCGGGGATGTGATCGAACATCTGGATATCGCGCCGTCGACGCTGGCGCATCACCTGTCCACGCTGGTTGATGCCGGTCTGGTCACGCAGGAAAAGCAGGGCCGGACCGTGATCAACCGGGTCGATTACGACGTGATGCACAGCACTGTGGACTTTCTGACTGCGGAATGCTGCAGCGGCGTGACACTGTCCAAAACGTGCAAGGTGGCCTGATTTTTTTACAGTAAGAAACCAATAAATTAGGGAAATAGAGATGACTGACGCCACCGTTGATCCGCGCCACCCCGCGGCGCTTGCCCGCGTGATCTGGGCCAAGCACCGGGTCTGGCTGGCCTCGGCGCTGATCCTTGCCGTGCTGGCCATCATGGATGCGGCCCAGGCGCAGGCCTCGGCGATATTCGCAACTGCGGCCCTGCTGAACACCGCGCCTTTCCTGCTGCTGTCCATCGGGATTGCCGCATGGGCCGGGGCCACGGGGGCCGACAACCTGATCGCCCGCGCCTTCACCGGCGCGCCTGTGCTGATGATCGCGATGGCCGCGCTTGCGGGCGCGCTCTCGCCCTTCTGTTCCTGCGGGGTGATCCCGTTGATCGCCGCACTTCTGGCGATGGGGGTTCCCCTGTCGGCGGTCATGGCCTTCTGGCTGGCCTCGCCCGTCATGGACCCGTCGATGTTTGCCCTGACCACGGGCGTTCTGGGGCTGGAGTTCGCCGTCACCAAGACGCTCGCCGCCATTGGCCTTGGCCTGATGGGCGGCAGCGTGGTCCATTGGGTGACGCGGGCGGGCGGTCTGGCCATGCCCCTGCGGGACGGGATCGGCAATGGCGGCTGCGGAGGTGCCAGGGTGCGCGCGCCAAAGCCGGTGGTCTGGCGCTTCTGGCATGATCCGGCGCGGCGCATGAAGTTCGGGCGCGAGGCACTGAACACGACCCTCTTCCTGACCAAATGGCTGCTGCTGGCCTTCCTGCTGGAAAGCCTGATGCTGGCCTTCATCCCCGCCGAGACCGTCACCTCGGTTCTGGGGGGCGCGGGCATCGCCCCCATCGCCATCGGCACCCTGGTCGGCGTTCCGGCCTATCTCAACGGTTATGCGGCCCTTCCGCTGGTCGGCGGTCTGGTCGCACAGGGCATGGCCCCCGGCGCAGGGTTGGCCTTCCTCGTGGCGGGCGGCGTCACGTCCCTGCCTGCGGCCATCGCGGTCTGGGCGCTGGTGCGACCGGGCGTTTTTGCACTCTATATCGCGCTTTCGCTGTCCGGCGCGTTCCTCTCGGGCCTGTTGTTCCACCTCTGGATCCTGGCCTGATCCAGCGGGCGCGGCAGGATCACCCGCCGCGCCCCGATCTTTCACGCCACCAGCGTTTTCGGATCGACCGTCGCGATCCCCAGCGCCTCGCCCACGGCGGCATAGGTCAGCTGCCCCGCATGTACGTTCATCCCGGCCAGCAGATGCGCATCCTCGGCGCAGGCGCGCTTCCAGCCCTTGTCGGCCAGTGCCAGCATGAAGGGCATCGTCGCATTCCCCAGCGCCAGGGTCGAGGTGCGCGCAACCGCGCCGGGCATGTTGGCCACGCAGTAATGCATGATCCCGTCCACCTCGTAGATCGGGTCCTGGTGGGTCGTGGCGCGCGATGTCTCGAAACAGCCGCCCTGGTCGATGGCCACATCCACCAGCACCGCGCCGGGCTTCATCATGCCTAGTTGCGCGCGGCTGATCAGCTTGGGCGCCGCCGCACCGGGGATAAGCACCGCCCCCACCACCATGTCGGCTTGCGGCAGCAACTCTGCCAGCAACCCGGCCGAGGAATAGCCCGTCTTGAACTGCCCCCCGAACACATCGTCCAGATAGCGCAGGCGTGGCAATGACCGATCCAGCACGGTGACATCCGCCCCCATGCCTGCCGCGATCTTGGCCGCATGCGTGCCCACGACACCGCCGCCGATCACCAGGGCACGTGCAGGCCCCACGCCCGGCACGCCACCCATCAGCACACCGCGCCCGCCATTGGCCTTCTGCAATGTCCATGCACCGACCTGCGGCGCCAACCGGCCCGCCACCTCGGACATCGGCGCCAGCAAGGGCAGGCCACCGGAACGATCGGTCACGGTCTCATAGGCAATCGCGGTGCAGCCCGAGGCCAGCAGGTCACGGGTCTGATCCGGGTCCGGTGCAAGGTGCAGATAGGTGAAAAGCAACTGCCCCTCGCGCAGCATCTTGCGCTCGCCGGCCTGCGGTTCCTTGACCTTCACGATCATGTCGGCCTGCGCGAACACATCCGCGGCGGTTGCAATGATCGTCGCGCCGGCCGCGACATAGTCGGCATCCGCGAAACCCGCACCCACACCCGCGCCGGTTTCGATCAGCACCGTGTGGCCGTGCGCCACGGCCTCCATCGCTGCATTGGGCGTCATGCCGACGCGGAATTCCTGCGGCTTGATCTCTTTCGGGCATCCGATTTTCATTGGTCTCTCTCCCTTGGTGTTTGATTGCGCCCATGATGACGCAGAGCCCGCGCAAATCGTTTGAATTCGGGGTCGCATTTTGCCTGCCTTTGCGGATATCCTTCGAGTCAAATGGCAATTCATCGAAGGAATCTTCGTTTCATGGCGCTTGACCCGACAGATCGCCGCATTCTTTCCGTTCTCCAGCGCAAGGGGCGCATTTCAAACGCAGACCTGTCGGAAGAGGTGAACCTGTCGGCATCGGCCTGTCATCGCCGTGTGCAGCGGCTCGAGGAAGACGGATACATCAGCAGCTATGTCGCCCTGCTGGATCGTCGCAAGATGGGCCTGCCTACGCTGGTCTTTGTCGAGATCACGCTGTCCGGTCAGGCGGATGATCTGCTGGATGCCTTCGAAAAGGCGGTCTCGCGCATCCCTGACGTGCTGGAATGTCACCTGATGGCGGGCACCGCCGATTACATCCTCAAGATCGTGGCCGAAGATACCGAGGATTTCGCCCGCATCCACCGTCAGCACCTTTCGCGCTTGCCGGGTGTCGCCCAGATGCAAAGCAGCTTTGCCCTGCGGACCGTGTTCAAGACCACCGCCATTCCGGTCTGACACGCCACGGAATCGCGGCAGCCGTTGCCTTTGCCCCGGCCTTCGCCCAGATTGCCCCGCAACGGAGGACTTGCATGACCTGGGATTACATCATCGTCGGCGCGGGCAGCGCGGGTTGCGTTCTGGCCAAGCGGCTGACCGACGCAGGCCACCGGGTGCTGCTGCTCGAGGCAGGCGGCACCGATGCCTATCACTGGGTGCATATCCCGATGGGTTACCTTTACTGCATCGGCAATCCGCGCACCGACTGGATGTATCGCACGGCAGAAGAGCCCGGCCTGAACGGCCGATCACTGATCTATCCGCGCGGCAAGGTGCTGGGGGGCTGTTCGTCGATCAACGGCATGCTCTATCTGCGCGGTCAGGCGGCGGATTACGACGGCTGGCGGCAAATGGGGCTGACTGGCTGGGGCTGGGATGATGTCCTGCCCTATTTCAAGAAATCCGAGGATTTCGTCGAAGGCGCAAGCGACATGCACGGTGCAGGTGGCGAATGGCGGGTCGAAAACCAGCGCCTGCACTGGGATGTGCTGGACGACTGGAAGGCCGCAGCCGTCGCGGCCGGCCTGCCCGAAACCACCGATTTCAACACCGGTAACAACGAAGGTGTGGGATACTTCCGCGTGAACCAGCGCAGCGGCTGGCGGATGAATACCGCGCGCGCCTTTCTGCGCACGCGCACGGGGCAGGGGTTGCAGGTGGAAACCCATGCCCAGACGCGCCGCGTCCTGATCGAAGATGGTCGCGCCGTGGGTGTTGAATACCTGCAGGGCGGGCAGGTCAGAACAGCAAGGGCGCGGGCCGAGGTCATCCTGTCCGCAGGCGCCATCGGATCCGTGCAGATCCTGCAACTGTCCGGGCTGGGACCCGCAGCCGTGCTGGCCCGTCACGGGATCGGGGTGATCCGCGACATCCCGGAAATCGGCGCGAATCTCCAAGACCATCTCCAACTGCGCTGCGCCTGGAAACTGACGGGTGCCACGACGCTGAACACGATGGCGAATTCACTGCTGGGCAAGGCCAAAATCGGATTGGAATACGTGCTGCGCCGTACCGGACCGATGTCGATGTCGCCCAGCCAGCTGGGCGCCTTCTCGCGCTCGCGCGAGGATCTGGAAACACCCGATCTGGAGTATCACGTCCAGCCCCTGACACTCGAGGCCTTCGGTCAGCCGCTCCATGACTTTCCGGCCATGACGGCCAGCGTCTGCAACCTGCGCCCCGAAAGCCGCGGCACGGTCGAGATCACCAGCAGTGATCCCCGCGATGCCCCCCGCATCGCCCCCAATTACCTCAGCACCGAAGGCGACCGCCGCGTCGCCGTGGATGCGATCCGGCAGGCGCGGCAGATCATGGCGCAAAGCCCGATGGCGAAATACGCGCCCGAAGAGATGAAGCCCGGGATCACCGCCCAGACCGACGCCGAACTGGCGCAAGCCGCAGGCGATATCGGCACGACGATCTTTCACCCTGTCGGCACGGTGCGCATGGGCACGGATGATGCCGCCCCGCTGGATGGCGCGATGCGCTTGCGCGGCATCGGCGGCCTGCGCGTGGTCGATGCCAGCGTGATGCCGCGCATCACCTCGGGCAATACCAATTCACCCACGATCATGATCGCGGAAAAGGCCGCAGACATGATCCTGTCAGAGGGACGGTAATCATGGCGAATGTTGCGATCCCCTATGTCTCGGGCCGTGGCCATACCAGGCGCCTGGCCGAGGTGATTGCCGCCGCTCTGGGCGAGGGGGGGTGTGACGCCCGCCTGATCGACGTCGAAAACATGGGCCAGATCGACTGGCAGGCCCTGGACGAGGCCGATGCCATCGTGATGGGCGCGCCGACCTACATGGGCAGTGCCGCAGCCGGGTTCAAAGCCTTCATGGATCAGACCGGCGAAATCTGGGCCAATCAGGGCTGGGCCGACAAGATCGCGGCCGGTTTTACCGTGGCGACCTTTCCCGGGGGCGACAAGCTGAACACCCTGATCCAGTTGAGCATCTTTGCCGCGCAGCATGGCATGGTCTGGGTCGGTCAGGACCAGATCGGAGCGCCTGCCAACAAGGCCAATCCCGGGATCAACGAAAGCGGCGTCTGGCTGGGCCTCGGGGCTACCTCGTCACGCGACAAGACGCTGATGGTGGAACCCGGTGATCTGGAAACCGCGCGCCGTTTCGGCCTGCGGATCGCGCGCGTGCTGCGCCGCTGGCGGGTCTGACCCCTCTCGCCGTCAGGGCCGGATTTAGGCTCAAAGATTAAGATGCGGTAAGCGCGAACCTGTAACCCATTGATATTATTGTATCGAAAGAATGTCCCATCATGGGGCGGGACGGCTGCGCCCAAAAACAAACCCCCGGGCGCGGGGCACGGGGGTCGTTTTCAATAGCGTTCAAGCTGTTGAAGAAGGATGCCTTAAAGGCCGCCTTCACGCTGGGCTTTCTTGCGCGCCAGTTTACGGGCACGACGAACGGCTTCAGCTTTTTCGCGCGCTTTCTTGACGGACGGCTTCTCGAAATGTTGCTTGAGCTTCATTTCGCGGAATACGCCTTCACGCTGCAGCTTTTTCTTCAGAGCCCGGAGGGCCTGATCGACATTGTTGTCACGAACACTAACCTGCATGTGGTTTTCACCACCTTTCTAAGTTTGAGTTGCAAGAATTTGCAGGAGGTGGCCGTATAGCAAAGCGCGCCCTACTTGTCTAGGGTAAGCCCGATGCACCCTATCGGGCCTTGTGCACAGGAAGGAACCCCTGATGACAGAGACAGATGTGAAAGACCGCCTGCTGGACGCGGCCTTGATGCATGTGCCCTTCGATGGCTGGTCCGAGGCCAGTTTCGCCGCCGCCATCGCCGATACCGGGATCGACCGCGCCGCGGCGCGCGCCGCCTGTCCGCGCGGCGCCGTGGATCTTGCGCTGGCCTATCACGCGCGCGGCGACGCGCTGATGCTTGAGCGACTGCAGCAGGTTGATCTGTCGGCGATGCGGTTTCGCGACCGCGTTGCGCTGGCGGTGCGGTACAGGCTGGAAGCGGCCGATGACAAGGAAGCCGTGCGGCGTGGCACGACGCTGTTTTCGTTGCCCGTCTATGCGGCAGACGGGGCGCGCGCGATCTGGAACACCTGCGACCTGATCTGGACCACGCTGGGCGACACCTCGGACGACATCAACTGGTACACCAAGCGCGCCACGCTGTCGGGCGTCTACGGCGCAACGGTCCTCTTCTGGCTGGGCGATGATTCGCTTGGCCATCAGGCGACCTGGGATTTCCTGGACCGCCGGATCGACGACGTGATGCGCTTTGAGAAGTTCAAGGCGACGGTGCGCGACAACAAGGCCTTGAGCTCTCTTCTGGCCGCCCCTATCGCGGTTCTGGGAAAGATACGCGCGCCCGGAAAAGGCGCGCCCGAAGGCGGCTGGCCGGGCCGCTGGAATAGCGGCACCAAGTAAAGAAGGAAAAGACATGACCCAGACGATGCGCGCCATCGAGATTTCTGAACCGGGCGGGCCGGAAGTGCTCAAGCCTTGCACAAGACCCATCCCCGAGGCCGCAGCCGGTCAGGTCGTTCTCAAGCTGGCTTATGCAGGTGTGAACCGTCCCGACGCCTTGCAGCGTGCCGGCCTTTACGCCCCCCCGCCCACCGCCAGCGATCTTCCCGGTCTGGAAGGCGCGGGCGAGGTCGTGGCGCTGGGCGAGGGCGTCAGCGGCATCGCAGTGGGCGACCATGTCTGCGCGCTGTTGCCTGGCGGCGGCTATGCCGAATATGTGGCGACACCCGCGGCCCATTGCCTGCCCGTGCCCAAGGGCATGGACCTGAAACAGGCGGCCTGCCTGCCCGAGACCTTCTTTACGGTGTGGTCGAACGTCTTTCAGCGTGGCGGTCTGCGCGCGGGTGAACGGTTCCTGATCCATGGCGGTTCCAGCGGGATCG
The DNA here is from genome assembly GCA_001650895.1 of Rhodobacteraceae bacterium EhC02. Lineage (GTDB taxonomy): Bacteria > Pseudomonadota > Alphaproteobacteria > Rhodobacterales > Rhodobacteraceae > Seohaeicola. The sequence goes on along the minus strand of LXYH01000045.1, from coordinate 79,010 downwards.
GCACGACGGCGATCCAGCTGGCCTGCGCCTTTGGCGCGCGGGTCTTCGTAACGGTCGGTTCGGAAGAAAAGGCAAAGGCCTGTCTGGATCTTGGGGCAGAACGCGCGATCGTCTACCGCGATGAGGATTTCGTCGAGGTGATGCGCGCCGAGGGTGGTGCCGATCTGATCCTCGACATGGTGGGTGGGCTGTATATCCCCCGCAACTTCCGCGCCCTGGCCGATGATGGCCGTCTGGTGCAGATCGCCTTTCTGCAAGGGGCCAAGGTCGAGGTGAATTTCAGCGATCTGATGCGCCGCCGCCTGACGATGACGGGCAGCACGCTGCGCCCGCAAAGCGACCTGGCCAAGGCGCGCATCGCCGATGCGCTGCGGGCGGATGTCTGGCCGCTGCTGGATGCCGGGCGCGTGGCCCCGGTGATGGATAGCGAATTCCCGCTGGATCAGGCTGCGGCGGCCCATGCCCGGATGGAGGCAAGCGGGCATATCGGCAAGATCGTTTTGAAAGTGGCGTAAGCACCAGGTGAAGAAAGACAGATTTGCCGCAAATCAAGCGTGCAAAGACGAGGGAAGAGGAAACCCAATGACGACCGTTGCAAGAACCGTTGTAATCGAAGAATTCGGCGGACCCGAAAACATGAAGCTGGTGGATCGCGCGCTGGGCGAGCCCGGGCCCGGACAGGTGCGCATTCGGCACCATGCCTGCGGATTGAACTTCATCGATGTGTATCAGCGTACCGGGCTTTATCCCCTGCCGCTGCCCCATGCCTTGGGCATGGAAGGCGCGGGTGTGATCGAGGCCGTGGGCGAGGGTGTGACGCATCTCAAGGTGGGTGATCGCGCGGCCTATACCTCGCAGCCGCCGGGCGCTTATTGCGAGGCGCGCGTGATGCCGGCCGCGCAGGTCTGCCCGCTGCCCGAAGGTATTTCCTTCGAACAGGGTGCGGCCATGATGCTGAAGGGGCTGACGGTCGAATACCTGTTTCACCGTACCGTGCCGCTCAAGCGCGGGGACACCGTGCTGTTTCATGCAGCGGCAGGCGGGGTTGGTCTGATCGCCTGCCAATGGGCCCGTTCCGAGGGGATCACCCTCATCGGCACCGCTGGCACGGACGAGAAATGCCAATTGGCACTTGATCATGGCGCCACGCATTGCCTGAATTACCGCGAGGGTGATTTCGCCGCGCAGGTGCGCGAATTGACGGGCGGCAAGGGCGTCGATGTCGTCATGGATGCCGTCGGAAAGGATACTTTCGAGGGCTCTCTCAACAGTTTGCGTCCGCTTGGCATGATGATTTCCTTCGGAAATGCCTCCGGCAAGGTGCCTGCTTTTGATCTTGGCATTCTGGGCGCGAAAGGATCGCTGCAACTGACGCGGCCGACCGTATATACCCATATCGGCGATCATGCGACATGTCAGAAAATGGCAGGGCATCTTTTTGAAAAAGTGCTTTCCGGTGATGTATCGATTCGGATCGATCAGCGCTTCCCGCTTGATCAGGTCGCGGATGCGCATCGCGCGCTGGAAGGTCGGCAAACTACAGGCAGCACGATCCTGACGCTGTAGGCCAAGCTTGTTCAGTCATGACGAAAGGGGGGCAATGCCCCCCTTTTTTTGTTGTGAAACAACTGTTTGACATGATCTTCGCGTCAATGTCCTGCCAGTGGTGCGAAGCGTTTAAATTGCCGGATTCATCGCGATACACGCATTGCGATTATTTCGTCGGCTATTCCAATTCGAAAGAGTCCGCCAAAAGCACGGTGAAGATCTATTTCTGGAATTCAGTCAAATTTATTTGGCCTTTCAAAAATCTGGTTGTATGTAAAAAGCTCTGATCGATTGATTTTTCTATGGTGCCAGGTAGTAGTTTTTGAAACGATCGTACTGCCTCGACCGACAACAATGGATGTGACCGTAATGGAACAAATCGACCTGGAAGAAATGTCGCTGACAGAACTGAAAGTCCTTCAAAAGAAAATCGCGAAAGCTATCGAAGGATTTGAAGAGCGCCAGAAACTTCAGGCGCTTGCAGCGCTCGAGGCAAAAGCCCGTGAAATGGGGTTTTCGCTGTCTGAATTGACCGGTGCCACGCAGGGCAAGACCCGGCGCAAACCGGCAGCACCCAAGTACCGCCACCCCGATGATGCCAGCATCACCTGGACCGGCAAGGGCCGCCAACCGGCCTGGTTCAAGACCGCCGTCACCTCGGGCGTGTCGCCTGACGATCTGCTGGTCTGATCCGCGCTAGCGCAACGGATCGAACAAGGCGTCCTTGAGCGTGCAGTCGCGCACCACGTCGCGGCCGCACGGAACGGGGGTCAGGTCTTTCGACAGGCAGATCCTGGCCTCCTGTATCCGGCCATCGCGACAGGTGACCGTCAGCATGTCCGGCTCAAGCTGGTCATTCTCCTTCAGGAACGCCTCTTCGATCAGCCCGGCGGGCAAGCGCACGGGCTTGTCCAGTTTGCGGAACACGGCCGGGCGAGTGATGCTGGCATAGGCGCGGCGCGACAGGTCGAAATAGGCCGTGGCAGACAACCCGCTGCACACCCCATGTTTGCGCCACTGATGCCAGGCCAATCCCGGTGTGCCCATGATGTCGGCCATCGCGGCCGTCATGGCCGGGCTGGGTTGCGGCTCGGTTGTACGGCAATAACTGGGCCATCCCCGATGATATTGCGGCCACAACCCATGCAGCACCCAGCCATGGCCGCTGTCGTCGCGGCATTGCGGGGATCTGCGGGCATCGCCCTCCAGCGCGCACCAGTTCGGTGACCAACTGAGCGACATCACGTAATAGTCGAATTCGCCCGGCCTCTCGCCATCGGCAAGACCGAGCGAGGGGGGGCTCATGCACAACGCCAGGGCAAGCGTCACGATCAATCGGGAAAGGGCGGGCATGGTGGCTCCGTTCACTGGCAAGGACGGTCAGGTGCATTCGGGCTTTTCTTGGCAAGCCTTCTCCACTATATACCGGCCAAGTTCCCCGACAACGGTAACCCGCCCCCTAAAGGGCAGCCTTTTCAGGCGGCGGGAAAGATTTGCCGACAAGGGGCGCATTCGGGTCAAGGAGATGATGACATGACCAAACCGATCATGGCCAGGGCCACCGCCGTCTGGCTGGTAGACAACACCACGCTGAGCTTCAAGCAGATCGCCGATTTCACCGGCATGCACGAACTTGAAGTGCAGGGTATTGCGGATGGCGATGTGGCGGCAGGCGTGAAAGGGTTCGACCCCATCGCGAACAACCAGCTTACGCAGGAAGAGATCGACAAGGGCCAGGCCAATCCGCTCCACAAGCTGAAGCTCAAGTTCAACCCCGCCGCGGTTGGCGAGGAAACGCGCCGCGGTCCGCGCTACACCCCGCTCAGCAAGCGTCAGGATCGTCCGGCGGCCATCTACTGGCTGGTCAAGTTCCACCCCGAGCTGAGCGATGGCCAGATCGGCAAGCTGGTCGGCACCACCAAGCCGACGATCCAGGCGATTCGCGAGCGTACCCATTGGAACATTGCCAATATCTCGCCGATCGATCCGGTTGCCCTTGGCCTGTGCAAGCAGTCCGAACTGGACGCCGCCGTGCAGAAAGCCGCCGCCAAGCGCGCCGCCGACGGTGTGGTCATGTCGGATGACGAACGCCGCAAGCTGGTCAGTACCGAACAGTCCTTGAGCATGGATGACGGCCCCCGGATGCCGACGGCCATCGAAGGCCTTGAGACATTCACGCTGCGTCAGGATGACGAGGACGAGAAGCCGGAAACCAAGTACGACGCCGACAGCTTCTTCAACCTGCCGGACCATGACGACGAGGATGACGAGGACGAGGACAGCCGCCGCTGAGCCGCCGTTTTCGGCAAGACCGAAAAGCCCGGGCGCAAGACCCGGGCTTTTTCATTTCCGCCGTCCGATCGGGCTTGGCAGGCCCGCATCGCTTCGGGCAATCTTCGGCATGACAGCCCGAAGGAGGGATCAGATGGTCATCGCCGTCATAGGCGCCGGTATGATCGGTGCGGCCGCCGCCCGCCACCTGGCCCAGGCCGGGCATGGCGTTGTGTTGATCGGGCCGCCCGAACCGCAGGACAAGGCCACGCATCCCGGCGTTTTCGCCAGCCACTATGACGAGGGTCGGATCACGCGCGCCCTGGATCCATGGCCATTCTGGAGCCGCGCCAGCCAGGCCAGCATTGCGCGCTATCACCAGATCGAAGCAGATAGTGGCCTGCGCTTCTTTCACCAGACGGGAACGGTCATGGCCGGGGCCGAAAACAGCCCCTACATCATGAGCCTGCGCGCGGTCCAGCAGCAGGGCAACCTGCCATGCGAGGTGCTGCAGGGGCCGGACCTTGCCGCGCGTTTCCCCTTCTTCCGTTTCGATCCGGGCACGCTGGCGCTGCACGAGACGCAAGGTGCGGGCCATATCAATCCACGCGTGCTGGTGCGGGCGCAGATGCGGATTGCCGAACAGGCCGGCGCGCGGATCCTGCCAGATACCGTGCTGGGTATCGAAGAGACATCGACAGGTCTGCGGATCCGGACCGATCAGGGCGATGTTCCGGCCAATCAGGCGCTGGTGGCGGCGGGTGGTTTCGCCAACATGATCCTGCCTGAACCGCTGCCGCTGACCGTCTATGCCCGTACTGTCGTGCTGCTTGAGCTTGATGCGGCAGAGGCTGCGCGCCTTGCCGCCATGCCCTCGCTGATCTGGCTGGAGCCGGATGGCAACGATCCCTATCTGCTGCCTCCGATCCTTTATCCCGATGGGCGCGTCTATCTGAAAATGGGGGGCGACACGGTGGATGTGATCCTGCGCGATACGCAGGACATCAAGGATTGGTTCCGTTCAGGGGGCAATCCCGCTGTAGGGCGGATGCTGGCAGACCAGGTAAGCGCCCGGATGCCCGGCTTGCGTGTGGCCTCAAGCCATGTCCAGCCTTGCATCACGACGTTTACCCCCCGGAATGTCCCCGCGTTGGAACGGGTAGGGCCACGCCTGTCGGTCGCTGTCGGCGGCTGCGGGCGCGGTGCGAAATGCAGCGACGAACTGGGCCGGTTGGGGGCGGAACTGGCGCTCGGGCGCAGCTTGCCCGAATGGGCGCAACAGGACGCCTTGCCCGCATGAAGCCCCTGTTTATGCAGGGCCTTCCCGCATGGTCCACTACGGGGATGAAGCGCCGAAATTTTTTTTGCGGGGCTTCGGAAAATATCTTGCGTGAATTTTTCACTGGTCCTAAATGCGCAGATATAGACGCCAACGCACGCGCCTCTGGCCGAGGGTTCGACCCTCAGTGTTTACGTAGCGACGGTAACGTCTCCTGTTGAACTGGTCGGGTCTTTGATCCGGGTCTATTGGAGATGACCATGAACGCCTACGTGAACCCCCAGCTGGGCGGCGACGCCGTCCGCGCATCCCATCGCATTGAAAATTTCATCCGCCAGTCGTCGTTTGACCGTCCCACGCTGGTGCTGGACCGGCAGATCGTCGCGGATCAATACCGCGCGCTCAAGGCGGGCCTGGGCCGCGCCGACATCCACTATGCCGTCAAGGCAAACCCCGCCCGCGAGATCCTGTCGACCCTGATCGCCGAGGGCAGCCATTTCGATGCCGCCTCGCGCGGCGAGATCGAGCTGTGCCTGAGCCTGGGCGCACGGCCCGAAACCATCTCCTATGGCAACACGGTCAAGCGCGCTTCCGATATCGCCTTCGCCCATGCGGCCGGTATCCGCGTCTTCGCCGCAGATGCCGAGGAAGAGCTTGAGAAGCTTGCCATTCATGCGCCCGGCGCCCAGGTCTACATCCGCCTTCTCGTCGGTTCGACCGAGGCGGATTGGCCGCTCAGCCGCAAGTTCGGCTGCGCGCCCGATATGGTCGTGCCGCTGATGGCACGCGCCACCGATCTGGGGCTGAAACCCGTGGGCATGTCCTTCCATGTCGGCAGCCAGACCCGCCGCGCCGAGATGTGGACAAGCACCCTCGATCACGTGGCCGCCGCCTGGGTCACGGCCCGCGCCGCCGGTTTCGATCTGGACCTGCTGAACATCGGCGGCGGTTTCCCCGCCTTTTATGGCGAGGAAATCGAGGCGCCGACCGCCTATGCCGCCCAGGTGATGAAGATGGTCGAGGAACGGTTCCAGGGAGCCGATCGCATCATGGCCGAACCCGGTCGCGGCATGGTGGCCGAGGCCGGCATGATCGCCGCCGAGGTGATGCTGGTGTCGCGCAAGTCCGAGGATGACATCTGCCGCTGGGTCTATCTGGACATCGGCAAGTTCTCGGGTCTGGCCGAAACCATGGACGAGGCGATCCGCTACCAGTTCATCACCGACCGCGACCACGAGGAAACCGGCCCCTGCATCCTGGCAGGCCCCTCCTGTGACAGCGCCGACGTGCTTTATGAAAAGCGCCCCGTGCAACTGCCGCTGGGCCTGCGGGCGGGGGACCGTTTCATCATCCGCAATTGCGGTGCCTATACCTCGACCTATTCCTCGGTCTGCTTCAACGGCTTCCCGCCGCTGGATGTCGTGGTCATCTGACAAGACCGGCGCGCGCGGGATCACTTGACGCGCGCGCCTGTTTCTTCTTGCTGCAAATATCCATTGCAACGCTTGCCCCGAAAAACACGCGATGAACGCGGTGATCAGACCTTGCGTCTTGCGTTCAGCGCCGCGGTGATCGTGCCGTCGTCGAGGTAATCCAGCTCGCCCCCGATCGGCACGCCCTGCGCAAGCGAGGTCAGCGTGACCCGTCCCTCAAGCTGATCAGCGATGTAATGGGCCGTGGTCTGCCCGTCGACCGTGGCATTCAGCGCTAGGATCACCTCGGTCACGCCTTCGCTGTCGACCCGGTCCACCAGCCGCGGAATCCGCAGCTGTTCGGGGCCGACCTGGTCCAGCGCAGACAGGGTGCCACCCAGCACGTGATAGCGCCCCTTGAAGACACCGGACCGTTCCATCGCCCAAAGATCGGCCACATCCTCGACCACGCAGATCATGCCGTTGGCCCGCTTGTCCGAGGCGCAGATCTCGCAGATGTCGCCGGTGCCGATATTGCCGCAGTTCAGGCATTCGCGGGCCGAGGCTGCGACCTGCCGCATCAGTTCGGCCAGTGGCGTCATCAGCAAGGACCGCTTGCGGATCAGGTGCAGCACGGCGCGACGGGCCGAACGCGGCCCCAGACCCGGAAGCCGGGCCATCATGTCGATCAGGGCCTCGATCTCGCGATTCGCGCTCATTGGTGGTGATCCGGCCTTGTCAGAACGGCAGGTTCATGTCCTTGGGCAGGCCCATGCCTTCGGTCAGCTTGCCCATCTCTTCCTTCGCCTTTTCCGAGGCGCGGCCCTGCGCATCCTTGATTGCTGCAAGGATCAGGTCCTCGACCACTTCCTTGTCATCGGCCGAAAAGATCGAAGGGTCGATATTAAGGCTCTTCAGCTCGCCCTTGACGGTGCAGGTGGCCTTGACCAGCCCTGCGCCGGATTCGCCCGTGACCGTCATCTGGTGCATCTCTTCCTGAAGCTGCGCCATCTTCTGCTGCATTTCCTGCGCGGCTTTCATCATCTTGGCCATGTCGCCAAGACCGCCTAGTCCCTTGAGCATCCTGTTTCTCTCCTGTTTGCATCTGCGGCCCATCCGGTGAAGCCGGCGCCGTGTTTCAATCGTCTTCGAACGGGTCCCATTCATCCTCGACCTCGGGCAGGGCCTGGGCCTCTGCCTCGGCGGCCAGCTTGTCGGGGCTGCGAATCTCGGTGATGCGGGCCTTCGGGAAGGCGCTCAGAACCGCCTTGACCATCGGATGTGCCTCGGCTTTCGCCTTCAGCTCGGCCTCGGCCGTGTCGCGGGCCTCGGCGATCGTGGCGGCGCCGCCGTCATTGACCACGCTGACGGCCCAGCGGTTCCCGGTCCACAGTTGCAGCCGCTGCCCCAGCCGCTGGGCCAGGTCATGCGCGGCACTTTCGGCCGGGACGAATTCGATCCGGCCGGGGCGGTAGGCTGCCAGGCGCACGCCGGTTTCCACCTCGACCAGCAGTTTGACATCGCGATTGGCGCGGATCAGGTCGATCACGTGATCGAATGTCGGAAAGCGGGCCAGCGCCTGTTCGGCATCCAGGGCCACGGCTTGCACGGTGTTGCCCGACCCACCACCGCCGGATGGCACGGCGCCGCCGCGTGTCATGGCAGGTGCTGCACCCTCGGCATGGCCCGCCGACATGCCGCCGCCCGATGGGCCACCACCCGGCGAAGGGGGCGGCAGGTCGGGCAGCTTGCGCACCAGTTCTTCCGGCGTCGGCAGGTCGGCCACATGGGTCAGCCGGATCACGGCCATTTCGGCTGCCATCATGGCGTTGGGGGCTTGCGCCACCTCGTCCAGCGCCTTGAGCAGCATCTGCCACATCCGCGCCAGCGCGCGCAGGGGCAGACGATCGGCCATGTCCTGACCGCGCGCGCGCTCATCCGGGCCGACCGTGGGATCTTCGGCCGCGTCCGGTGTGATCTTGACCACGGAAATCCAGTGCGTCACCTCGGCCAGATCCCGCAACACCGCCATGGGATCGGCACCATCGGCATATTGCGCACCCAGTTCGGACAGCGCGCCGCCGGCATCGCCGCGCATGATCATGTCGAACAGGTCCAGCACCCGGCCCCGGTCCGCCAGGCCCAGCATCGCGCGCACCTGATCGGCGGTGGTTTCGCCCGCACCATGCGAAATCGCCTGGTCCAGCAGCGAGGTGGCATCGCGGGCCGAGCCTTCGGCGGCGCGCGTGATCAGCGCCAGCGCATCGTCGGTGATCTGCGCACCCTCTGCCGCCGCGATCTTGCGCAGCAGGGCGATCATCACCTCGGGTTCGATCCTGCGCAGGTCGAAGCGTTGGCAGCGCGACAGCACTGTGACGGGCACCTTGCGGATTTCGGTCGTGGCGAAAATGAATTTCACATGGGCGGGCGGTTCTTCCAGCGTCTTGAGCAGCGCGTTGAACGCGCTGGTCGACAGCATGTGAACCTCGTCGATGATGTAGATCTTGTAGCGCGCCGAGGCCGCCCGGTAATGCACGCTTTCGATGATCTCGCGGATATCGCCCACGCCGGTGCGCGATGCGGCGTCCATCTCCATCACGTCGACATGGCGGCCTTCCATGATCGCGACGCAATGTTCACAGGTTCCGCAGGGATCGGTCGTCGGCCCGCCCGTGCCATCCGCGCCGATACAGTTCATCCCCTTGGCGATGATCCGCGCCGTCGTGGTTTTCCCCGTGCCCCGGATTCCTGTCATGATGAAGGCCTGGGCGATGCGGTCTGCCGCAAAGGCGTTGCGCAGCGTGCGCACCATGGCATCCTGCCCGACCAGATCGGCAAAGGTTTCGGGCCGGTACTTGCGGGCCAGAACGCGGTAGCCGGTTTCTGGGGTCTGGGTCATGGGGCCTCTGGCTCAGGGAACAGATGTCAACCTAGGCAATCGGCCCGCCCGCGTCCAGACATCGCCGAGGGTAATCCGGGCTTTTCGCATCTCGGCTTTGGTGTAGTCTGGCAGCAACAGGATGGGTTCCGGGGGGATCGACCATGCGGTTGAAGGACGTGCGGCGCAGCCGCAATATCGAAGACCGGCGCGGACAGCGACGGGTTGGCGGGGGCGGTGCCAGGATTGGCGGTGTCGGTTTTCTTCTGGTGCTGGCCATCGGCTATTTCGCTGGGATCGACGTGACCCCGCTGCTGCAGGATCAGGACCCGCGTGGCCAGATCACGCAATCCGCACCCACCCCCGAGGAACAGCAGGCGGCAGAGTTCGCAGGCCGGGTGCTGGCAACCACGGAACAGGTCTGGTCGCAGGTCATGCAGGACCAGGCGGGGCGCACCTATCAGCCGCCGGTTCTGGTGCTTTACTCGGGTGTGACGCAAAGCCCTTGTGGCGGCGCATCCGGGGCGACGGGGCCCTTCTACTGCCCGGCCGATCGCAAAGCCTATCTGGATACCGATTTCTTTGCCACCCTGTCGCGGCAACTGGGCGCCAAGGGCGATTTCGCTGCGGCCTACGTGATCGCGCATGAGGTGGCCCACCACATCCAGAACGAGATGGGCATCCTGGGGCAGGTTCACCGTGCCCGGCAGGCCGCCAGCACCACCGAGGGCAACGCCCTGACCGTGCGGCTGGAACTGCAGGCCGATTGCCTGTCAGGCGTCTGGGCACGGGCCGTGGACGGGCTGCTGGAGCCAGGCGATCTGGAGGAGGCGCTGAACGCGGCCCGGATGATCGGCGATGACCGCCTTCAGGCCCGCGCGGGGCGGGTGCCGCAACCGCATACCTTCACCCATGGCACCAGTGCCCAGCGGGCGCGCTGGTTCGCCATCGGCTATGACAGCGGGCAGATCGGTCGCTGCGACACCTTCGCGGCGCGCGCGCTCTGAGATGTCAGGTCTGGTGATCCATGCCTTGCCGGTGTCGGGCGGTATCCTGGCCATTGCCCCCTTGCCGGGGCGGCTGGGTGATCCCGCCGGCGATCTGGATCATTTGCGCGCCTGGCGGCCCGCCATAGTGCTGAGCCTGACCACCCGGATCGAGATGATCGAGAACGGATCCGAGCATCTGGGCCAGATCATGCAGGAAAGCGGCGCCCGCTGGGTGCATCTGCCGATCGCGGATTACGGTGTGCCCGATGATGCAACGGCATCGCGCTGGCCCGCGATCAGCACGCAGATCCTTGCCGCCCTCTCGGGTGGGGGGCGTGTCCTTGTGCATTGCAAGGGGGGCTGCGGCCGGTCCGGCATGATCGCGCTACGCCTCATGATCGAGGCGGGCGAGGTGCCCGGTCATGCGCTGGACAGGCTGCGGGGCATCAGGCCATGCGCCATCGAAACCGAAGACCAGATGCGATGGGCCATGGCCGCGCGACGCAAGTCGCGCCGCTGATCAGCCTTTGCGCGGCTTCTTGGGCTGCGGGCTATTGCCCTTGGCCTTGCGCTGCGCGTCCGATTCGGCCTTGTGCGCCCGTGTCAGGGCACGCGCGCGGCGGCGGCTGACGGTCATGGATGTCGTGTTCAGCGCGTCCTCGGATTTCAGTTTGCGCCAGCGGTCCAGTCGCGCGGGGTCCAGCATATCTGCAGCGATGGCGGCCTGTACCGCGCATCCGGGCTCCGAGACATGCTTGCAGTCGCGGAACTTGCATTGCCCGGTCAGGGCGGTGATGTCCTCGAACAGCTCGTCTATCCCGCCCGAGACATCATGCAGGCCAAGCTCGCGCATGCCCGGCATGTCGATGACCAGCCCGCCATCGGCCATCAGGTGCAGTGACCGCGCCGTGGTCGTATGCCGCCCCTTGGCATCGTCCTGCCGCATCGCGGCCGTGGCCTGGTCGCTACCGGTCAGGGCATTGATCAGGGTCGATTTGCCCACCCCCGAAGAGCCGACGAAGGCAACGGTCCGGCCCGGTCCGCACCATTCCGACAAGAGGCGGACCTGTGCGGGGTCCTTGGCGTTCAGGGCAACGACCCCGGCCAGCTTGTCCGACAGGGCCCGCGCCTGATCGGCATAGTCCTGAGGCGCATCGGTCTGGTCGGTCTTTGTCAGTACGATCACGGGCGCAATCCCCGCATCCAGCGCCAGAACCAGGTAGCGTTCCAGACGGGCGGGGTTGAAATCGGCATTGCAGGAGGTCGTGATGAACAGCGTGTCCACATTGGCGGCCAGCAGTTGCGGCTTGGCCTCGACCCCGGCGGCGCGACGGCTGAGCAGCGATTGTCGCTCAAGCACCTTTTCGATGCGCCCGGTTTCGGGATCGACCAGCACCCAATCGCCGACGGCCAGACCGCCTGCGCGCAATTCCGGCGGAAACCCCAGCGGCCGTTCGCCGTCAGCGTCAAGACCGGTCGCCATCGCCCGCTGCACGGAGATGATGCGCATGGGGCGCAGGCCCCCGCTGTCCTCGTGCCCGCATTGGTCCGCGAAATAGTCGGACCATCCCAAGGCTGCCAGCCCGTCAAGCTTGCCGGTGTCGTCGTTCAGGGGGCTGTCAGCGGGCATCATGGCCTTTCGTCAGGGATCGCGGTCAGGCCTGATCCTTGGCGGGTTTCAGGGGCCGACGCAAGGCCCGCGTCTGTCCGGCATTCATCGGGGAATGAAGGTGAGAGGCTGGACAACGACCCAAGCGGGGCTCGTTACGGCTGCTTCCTTCCGGACCTGACCGGGTTGGCGAGGTGCCTGCCCGCGCCAACCTCTCAACGCCCATATAGGCGGCGCGGCGTTGCATTGCAAGCCGGTGAATCCCGCCAGTCACCGATTGGCTGCGGCTCAGAAATGCAGCCGGAACCGGGCAAAGCCATGCGGTGCCCATCCTGCGCTTTCTATCCGCACGCCGCTCAGATCATGCAGCGCCTCTGCCGCGGCGGGCGCGCTGTCGAACAGGGCCGAGGTCCGGGGCGCTGGCGCAAACCGCCAGACCGGACGCGTCACCTGCGTGATCAGGCCGCACCCCGCCACATAGGCTTCCAGCACCTCGCGGATGGTTTCCGCGCTGCCGCGTGCCGGTCTGTGCAGGGACACGTCGCGCATTTCGACTGACAGGGCAAAGCCGCCACCACCCCCGGCGCGATAGCTGTTGGTCGCCACGATGAAGCTGTCGTCCGGCGCAATGGCGCGTCCGTTCCATGTGATCTCGCGCACGCGCTGTGCCCTTGGGTCCAGCAGTCTGCCGTCATGGGCAAAGCGTGCAGGTTGCGACGGATCGATCACGTAGCGCAGGCCGCAGATCACGTCGAAATTGTAGCTGGGGAAATCGGGATTGCAGAGCATCTGATCCTCTGTGCCCGGCTGGATCCTGTGGAATTGCCCGGCGGCATGTTCCAGCCAGTTGCGCAAGGCTGCGCCCGTCACACGTACGGCGGTCAACAGGTTCGGAAACGCATAGAGATCCGCCAGATTGCGAATTCTCAGCGGACCGGCCGGAACATCGGTAAAATGCTCGGGCCCCGCGGCACCACCCACCTTGAAAGGTGCGACGGCGGACAGAAGCGGCAGGTCCCCGTCACGTGTGCCGGCCAGCAATGCGGCGACGCGTGCGCGCTGCGCCTCGGCCACAAGCTGGATCGAGGGGTCATCGGCCACCAGCGCGAAAAAGGAATGCAGCGGTTTGCTGGAGTGACCGATCGGACGGCGCATATGGGCAAGGGTTCTGGCATGGGCGTCGCGGGCCAGGGCCACCACGGCGCTGTCATCGCCAACCAAAGCGCGTCCCCTGCGGTCTTCGGCCCGCTTGAAGATCGGACGCAACCCGCTGTGATGGTCACTGACATGCCAGCCATCGGCGGTGCGGCGCAGGGTCAGGTCGATCACCCCAAGGTGCGAGCCCCAGAACCCCGCCATGACGGCGGGTTTGCCGTGGATCGTTCCGGCCTTTTCATCCACGCCCTCGATCCCGCACCACCCGGGCCCCGGAAATGTCCTGTGCTGGTGCCCGCACAGCAGGGCATCGACCCCGGTCAGGGCGGCAAGCGGCAGGGCTGCATTCTCCATCCGGGTGCTGCCATCCTCGGGTGCAATCCCGGAATGGCTGAGGACCACGACAATGTCGGCACCGGCTTCGCGCATCTCGGGCACATGCGCACGTGCCGCCTGGATCATGTCGCGGGTCTTGAGCCGCCCTTCAAGGTGCTGCCGGTCCCAGATGTCGATCTGGGGCGGCAGCAGGCCGATCATGCCGATCCGCAGGTCATGCCACCCCCCGGTCCTGTCACGGACCCTGCGTGTCAGGATCGTCCATGGTGGCAGCCAGGTGTCGTCGTCGCGGGGATCGCAACCAAGCCGGTGCGCGACATTGGCGCACACCAGTGGAAAGTCCGCGCCGACAAGGGTGCGACCAAGAAAATCAAGGCCGTAGTTGAAATCGTGATTGCCCAGGGTTGCCGCATCATAGCCGAGGCTGTTCATCGTCTCGATCACCGGATGGGGCCGCCCGGGCGCGGTCAGCCGCGGATCGGCATAAAGATCGCCAAGGGCGTTGCCCTGCAGGAAATCGCCGGTATCCAGCAGAAGGCAATTCGCCGCCTCTGCCCGTGCGGTATGGATCAGGCTGGCCAGCCGCGCCAACCCCATCCTGTCCGCGGGTCGATCCGACGAATAGTCATAGGCCAGAAGATGGGCATGCAGGTCTGTTGTCTGCATGAGGCGCAGGTCGATTTCCTTCGACCGTGCGCAGGACTGGGGAGGATCATGTTCAAGCGAAGAAAAAGTCACGTTTCATCATACCAAATCAGCCTCGGTCGAGGCTGGACCACATGCAAAGGGCACTGACCGGTCGGGGGGGCGCCGCCGTATCCAGCGAGGGTAGTATAGCGCATGAAAAAACTACCTGAAAGCGAAAGAGTTGGATTTTCACCGTGATGCTTTGCATTCCGCAAGTGCCGGTGCCAATCTCTCGCCGGAAGCATACCGTGCCGCGGCAAGCGGTCGGAAAAGGGCAAAGAGCAGAATGAAAATCGCGGAAACAGTCACATTCGGGGGATCGGGTCTGGATCGGGCAGCCGAACTGCGGGGCGATGCGCCTGCGCTCCAGCAAGCCATGGCGGATCCGGCCAGCAGGACCATCCTGTTCTGGCGTGGCAAGCCTCTGCTTGCGGATGGTCCCGACGGGCGCGGGCTGGCCCGCCTGCCACTTGATCACCCGATCCTGTCGGCCGCGGCATCCGACCCCTTCTTCCTGGGGCGAGAGGACGAAGCGGCGGTTTTTGCCCATGATCTGGCGGGTTGGACGCCCGACGACCAGGACCTGTCATCCGTGAACAGCTTTGTCGATCGCAGCGAACAGGTGCATCCCGCGCTGCCGCAGACGCACCGTTTTGCGGAATTGCGGGCGGTGATGACACGGATCAGCCCGCGCGACGCGGAGCTGGCCGCAAGTGGCCGTGCGCTGCTGAACTGGCACGCCACGCACGGGTTCTGTGCCGTCTGTGGCGCGCCCAGCAGGGTGGCGAAGGCGGGTTGGCAGCGCGATTGTCCGGCCTGCGGGGCGCATCATTTTCCGCGTACCGATCCCGTGGTCATCATGTTGATTACGCATGGCAATTCTGTCCTGATGGGGCGCTCGCACGGCTGGCCCGAGGGGATGTATTCACTGCTTGCCGGATTTATCGAACCCGGCGAGACGATCGAGGCGGCGGTGCGCCGCGAAGTCTGGGAAGAGGCGGGCGTGCGCGTCGGGCAGGTGGACTACCTTGCCAGTCAGCCATGGCCGTTTCCATCCTCGCTGATGCTGGGCTGCCGCGGAGAGGCAACCAGCCGCGACATCACGATCGACCCGGTCGAGATCGAGGATGCGATGTGGGTCAGCCGCGACGACATGCTCGAAGCCTTCGCGGGGCGCCATCCAAAGCTGCTGCCCGCGCGCAAGGGGGCGATTGCTCATTTCATCCTCAGCAATTGGCTTGCGGACCGGCTTGATTGACATGAAACTGCGCCTCTATATGACGCATCTTGTCCGAAATGCGCCTGCAGCCTGGACGGCTGGCCAGGATGGTCCTGCGCGCTATGGTCGACGGAAGCGCCAATGTCGGCGCCCCAAATGTACGAGTGAACGGTTATGAAATTCTCTTCCAAGGAAGACATCGAAGCGCCGATCGAACAGGTCTTTGCGCTGGTCAGCGATTTCGAGACACTCGAAAGGGCCGCCCTGCGGCGCGGGGCCGAGGTACAGCGGACCGACAACATGCGAAAACCCGGCATCGGCATGAGCTGGTCGGCCAGCTTCATGGCGCGTGGGCGGCAACGCCAGCTTGAAATCCGGATGACCGAATATGATCCGCCCAACAACATGCGGTTTCATTCTGTGGCACAGGGGCTTGAAACCGACATGAAGGTTGAAATGCTGGCCCTGTCACGAGGCCGCACACGGCTGAGTGTGGAACTTGAGCTCAAGCCAAGGTCGATTTCGGCCCGGCTGCTGGTACAGTCGTTGAAACTGGCGCGGACCAACCTGAACAAGAAGTTCCACCTCAGGATGGCCGACTATGCCCGCGATCTGGAAGACCGCGCCAAGCGCCTGGGTTGAGCCTTGGCGGATCAGGCTTTCGGGCCGATCTCCGGGTTGGCCAGGTGGATGGGCGCGCCCTGCGCATAGGCGTTGATCTGGTCGTAGATATCGCCGAATTGCATGTCCAGTTCGTCTTCGGTCACGTAGCCGATATGCGGTGTGCAGATCACGTTTGGATGTGACATCAGCGGGTTGGCGACATTCGCCAGCGGCTCGGTGTCGAACACATCCAGCGCCGCCGTGCCGGGGCGACCCGCGTTCAACCCGTCCAGCAGCGCGCCTGCCGCGATCAGGCCGGAACGCGAGGTGTTCACCAGCACCGATCCGGGCCGCATCGCGCCCAGATCCGCAGCCGTGATGATGCCACGCGTCGCAGGCGTCAGTTTCACATGCAGGCTGATGACGTCGCAGCCGGCAAAGAACGCCTCGCGGCTTTCGGGAACGAAAAGCCCGTCGGCTGTCGCCCTCTCTCGCGCGGCCTCTGATCCCCAGACATGCACGGGCATGCCGAAGGCGCGCGCATAACCCGCCACAACGCCAGAAATGCGTCCATAGCCGAACAGGCCAAGCGGTCGCCCGCGCAACGTGCGCCCGACGCCCATCTGCCAGTGCCCCGCGCGCAGGCTGGCCATCTGCTGCGGGATCTGCCGCATCGCGGCCAGGATCAGTCCCCAGGTCAGCTCGGCCGCCGCATAGGATGGCAGCCCCGCGCTCATGTTCGACGACACAAGCACCCCGCGTGCCGTGCAGGCGGCAACGTCCACATGCGGATAGGGCCCGCGTTGCGAGATCAGGCGCAAGTTCGGCAGACGGTCCAGAAGCGCGGCCGTCACGGCCGTGCGCTCGCGGAACAGCACCAGCGCTTCGGCCTCGGCCAGCCTGTCGGCAAGGATGTCCACGTCTTCCACATGATCGGTCCAGACGGTGACCTCATGCCCTTCGAGCCGGGCGAAAGAGGGCAGAGCACGCAGGGTGTCGAACCAATCGTCGAGAATATGGACTTTCATGCGGTTTCCTTTTGTCCTGACGCGGTGCGCTATTCGGTTCAATAACGCTTGGGGTCGGCCGGATAGACGCCCAGGATCGTCAACTCATTGGTGAAATAGCGCAGCTCTTCCAGGGCACGCTGCACATTCTCATCGTCGGGGTGCCCTTCGATATCGGCATAGAACTGCGTCGCCGTGAAGGAACCACCCACCATGTAGCTTTCCAGCTTGGTCATGTTCACACCGTTCGTGGCGAAACCACCCATCGCCTTGTAGAGTGCTGCGGGAATGTTGCGGACCTGGAAGATGAATGTCGTCATCATGTGGTCGGACCGGCGTGTCATGTCGGCCTGCGGGGCCATGAGCAGGAAGCGCGTCGTGTTATGACCGTGATCTTCGATGTCGCGGGCCAGAACCTCCAGCCCGTGGATCTGCGCGGCCAGTTCGCTGGCCAGAACGCCCTGGTCCCCGGCACCATCGCGCGCCAGCTCTGCTGCGGCGCCCGCGCTGTCGGCGGCAGCTTCGGCGGCAATGCCATGCTGGTCCAGAAAGGCCCTTGCCTGCGGGATCAGCACCAGATGGGCCCGCACCTTGCGGATATCCTCAAGCCTTGTGCCCGGTTGCGCCATCAGGCAGATGCGCACCCGCACGAAGACCTCGCCCACGATATGCAGGCCGGATTCGGGCAGCAGCCTGTGAATGTCGGCAACCCGCCCGTAGGTCGAGTTTTCCACCGGCAGCATCGCCATGGCGGCACGGCCCGAATTCACCGCCTCGATCACCTCTTCGAAGGTGCGGCAGGGCAGCGCCTCAAGGTCCGGGCGGGCGGCCACGCAGGCTTCGTGCGAATAGGCACCAAGGTCCCCCTGAAAGGCAATGCGATTGGTCATACGGTCAATTCCTGTCGAATTCGGGTCACTTTTCGCCCCGGTGGGCGTTTGGTCGCGGTAACTATACCTTGCCACGCAGAAGGGGAAGCAATAGATACCCGCCGGATAGCGACCAAATTGCAAACCGATTCAACGGACGGGCGAGACATGCTTGACACGATGACCTTCACCAAGACCCTGGGTGCCTTCTGCGGTGCTCTTCTGATTTTCCTTCTGGCCAAGTGGGGCGCTGAGGAACTTTATCACACGGGCGGCGGTCACGGCGAAACCCAGCAGGCCTATGTGATCGACACCGGTGCCGAAGAAGTCGCCGAAATTGTCGAAGAAGTGAACTTCGAGGAACTGCTGGCTGCGGCCGACATTGGCCGCGGCGCGCGCCAGTTCAACAAATGCGCTGCCTGCCACAAGCTTGAGCCCGGCGCGAACGGAACCGGCCCTTACCTTTATGGTATTGTCGGCCGTCAGAAAGGTGCGGCAGACGGATTTGGCTATTCCGGCGCGATCGGCACCGACGACGTCTGGTCCCCCGAAAACCTGTCGGCTTTCCTTGAGAACCCCCGTGGTTATGCGCCCGGCACCTCGATGGCTTTTGCAGGTCTGAAATCCCCCGAGGATCGTGCAGACCTGATCGCCTACCTGGACAGCATCGACAACTGATCCCGTCTTGTTGAGACGATCAAAAGACCGCCATGCCATGCATCGGCGGTCTTTTTCATTCCGCGCCGGTCACTTTGCCGTCGATCACGGAAAGATCACCCAATCTCAACTTGAATATGGCCCTTGCCGCCCTTTAGCTTAGTTTGACCAACGAGGACCGGATCGTACCGGCCGCACCAGCAGGAGGATGAGCACTTGAACCGGCCCCGCAGCAGCGCCGCCGCGCGCACCGCCCAATCCACGCCGCCCCGCCTTGTCGCCATGTTGATGGCGCTGGGGATGGCATGCCTGCTTGTTCTGGCGTCCATGGCGCCCCTCAGGGCCGAAGAGCGGATCATCCGCGCCCATGGCATTTCCACCTTCGGGGATCTGAAATATCCTGAGGGCTTTGCCCATTTCGACTATGTGAACCCGGAGGCGCCGAAGGGCGGCACATTCTCGACCTGGGGATTCGGCACCTTCGACAGCCTCACGCCCTATATCCTCAAGGGCAATGCCGCCGCCCTGTCGACCGTGTTCTTCGACACGCTGATGACCGGATCGCTGGACGAACCTGACGCGATGTACGGCCTTGTCGCCCATACGATCGAATACCCCGAAAACCGCGAATGGGCGATCTTCCACATGCGCCCCGAGGCGCGTTTTTCCGATGGAACGCCCGTCACCGCCCATGATGTGGTCTTCAGCTACGAGGTGCTGCGCGACAAGGGCCAGCCGTCTTACCGGGTGCTGTTCAAGGATTTCAAATCGGTCGAGGCGATCGATGATCTGACGGTCAAGTTCACCTTCAATCCAGATGGCGCCCTGCGCGAACTGGCCATGAGCGCCGCCGGCCTGCCGATCTTTTCGCGCGCCTATTACGAGACCCGCGATTTCGCGGAATCCACGCTCGAGCCGCCGCTTGGGTCGGGTCCCTATATGCTGGACCGCGTCGATCCGGGCCGGTCCGTCAGCTACAAGCGGCGCGATGACTACTGGGCGCGCGATCTGAACGTGAACGTCGGACAGAGCAATTTCGACATCCTGCAGATCGAGTATTTCGCGGATTACACCACCGCCTTCGAAGCCTTCAAGGCGGGCGCCTACATGTACCGCGAGGAATTCATGTCGCTGATCTGGGCCACGGGATATGATTTCCCGGCGGTTCAGAGCGGGGCCGTCAAGGTGGAAACCCTGCCGGATGGCCGTCCTGCCGGGACGCAGGGCTTCTGGTTCAACCTGCGCCGTCCGGTGTTCGAGGATCCGCGCGTGCGTCAGGCCATCGGCATGGCCTTCAACTTCGAATGGGCCAATGAAAGCCTGTTCTACGGAATCTATGCGCGCACCGACAGTTTCTGGGAAAATTCCACCATGCAGGCCGAGGGTCTGCCCTCGGATGCCGAACTGGCCCTGCTGGAACCGCTGCGCGAATATGTGCCCGAAACTGTTTTCACCGAACCCGCCTTTACCCCTGCCGTATCAAGCCCCGACAACGTGGCTGACCGCAGGGTGCTGCGCGCCGCCGGGCGTTTGCTGGACGAAGCGGGCTGGACCGTCGGGGCCGATGGCATTCGCGTGAACGCGGCAGGTCAGCCGCTGCGGATCGAAGTGCTGAACGACAGCGCCAGTTTCGAGCGCATCATCAACCCCTATGTCGAAAACCTGCGCCGTCTTGGCGTGGACGCGGTCTATACCCGCGTCGACAGCGCCCAGTCGCAGGAGCGGGAAAAGAACTTCGATTTCGACATCGTGACGCGCCGCTATTCCATGTCGCAGACGCCGGGCATCGAATTGCGCGGCATCTTCGGTGGCGAGGCCGCCGCGGTCGAGGGGTCGAACAACATCGCCGGTGTGAACAACGTGGCGGTGGACGCGCTGATCAAGACGATCGAGAACGCGACCACCCGCGAAGACCTGGAAACCGCCGTGTCGGCTTTGGACCGGGTCTTGCGCGCCATGCACATCTGGGTGCCCCAGTGGTACAAGGGCGAGCATAACATCGCCTATTTCGATATGTACGAGCGTCCCTATACCGATAACCCGCCGCCCAATGGCATGGGCGAGCTGTCGATCTGGTGGTTCAACGCGGACAAGGCGCAGGCGCTGCGCGCCTCTGGCGCGATCCGCTAAGGGGCGCGGGGCATGGGCGCCTATATCCTTCGCCGTCTGGCACTTGTGATCCCGACGCTGCTGGGGATCATGGTGATCAATTTTGCCCTGGTGCAATTCGTGCCGGGCGGCCCGATCGAGCAGATCATCGCACAGGTGCAGGGCCAGGGTGACGTCTTCGAAGGCTTCGCCGGTGGCGGTGACGCAGGTGTCAGTGCCGGGGCCGGATCAGACAGCGAATATGCCGGCGCGCGGGGCCTGCCGCCCGAATTCATCGCCCAATTG
This sequence comes from Rhodobacteraceae bacterium EhC02, assembly GCA_001650895.1. GTDB lineage: Bacteria > Pseudomonadota > Alphaproteobacteria > Rhodobacterales > Rhodobacteraceae > Seohaeicola. Next base: position 58,097 of record LXYH01000045.1, on the reverse strand, counting down.
GAGAAGGAATTCGGGTTCGACAAGCCGCCGCTGGAACGGTTCCTGAACATGCTGTGGAACTACATGCGGCTGGATTTCGGCGAGAGCTATTTCCGTTCGATCAGCGTGATCGACCTCGTGCTGGAAAAGATGCCGGTGTCGATCACCCTTGGCCTGTGGTCCACGCTGATTGCCTATGCCGTGTCGATTCCGCTGGGCATCCGAAAAGCGGTCAAGGATGGTTCGCCCTTCGATACATGGACATCAGGCATGATCATCGTGGCCTATGCGATCCCCGGTTTCCTGTTCGCGATCCTGCTGCTTGTCCTGTTCGCGGGCGGGTCCTACTGGCAGATCTTCCCGTTGCGGGGGCTGACATCGGACAATTTCGATGAACTGTCGCTGCTGGGCAAGGTGGGTGACTATTTCTGGCATATCGCGCTTCCGGTGACGGCCTCGACCATATCGGCTTTCGCAACGCTGACCCTGCTGACCAAGAACAGCTTTCTGGACGAGATCAAGAAGCACTACGTCATGACCGCCCGCGCCAAGGGCCTGTCGGAGAAAAAGGTGCTTTACGGCCATGTCTTCCGCAACGCGATGCTGATCGTGATCGCGGGGTTTCCGGCCGTGTTCATCGGCGTGTTCTTCGGCGGATCGCTGATCATCGAGACGATCTTTTCGCTGGATGGCCTGGGGCGTCTTGGCTTCGAAGCGGCGGTGGCGCGCGATTATCCGGTGATCTTCGGCACGCTGTTCATCTTTGGCCTGATCGGGCTGGTTGTGGGCATCCTGTCGGACCTGATGTATGTGCTGGTCGATCCGCGCATCGATTTCGAGAAGAGGGAGGGATAAGCGATGGCCACCCTGCCTGATCCCACGGTGACGCCCGCACCCATGCCGGCCGATATCGCCGCGCCCAAAAAGGCGTTCCTGTCACCGCTGAACCAGCGCCGCTGGAACAATTTCAAGCGTAACCGGCGGGCCTTCTGGTCGCTGATCATCTTCTCGGTGCTGTTCGGCCTGTCGCTCTGCGCCGAGTTCATCGCCAATGACAAGCCGATCCTTGTGAAATACCAGGGCGAATTCTACACGCCCATCTTCCGCTTCTACCCCGAGACCACCTTTGGTGGCGATTTCCAGACCGAAGCGCCCTACCGCGATATCGAGGTGCAATGCCTCATCGCATCCGGCGGGCTTGAGGATTGTTTCGACGATCCCGAAGGGACCATGGAACAGGCCGGGATCGGCCTGGTCAACGGGCAGGCGATCGAACAGGGCTGGGCGCTCTGGCCGCTGATCCCCTACAGCTATCGCACGACGGTGGATCGCCCCGGAGCCGCACCCCTTCCCCCCAACGGCCAGAACTGGCTGGGCACCGATGACACCAAACGCGACGTGATGGCGCGTGTGATCTACGGCTTCCGCCTGTCGATCCTGTTCACGCTGATCGTGACCACGCTGGCATCGCTTGTGGGCATCATGGCAGGTGCGATCCAGGGCTATTTCGGCGGCTGGGTCGACCTGATCTTTCAGCGCATCATCGAGATCTGGGGCGCGACGCCTGCGCTATACGTGATCATCATCCTGTTCGCGATATTGGGGCGAAGTTTCTGGTTGCTGGTGTTCATCACGGTCCTGTTCGGCTGGACTGCGCTGGTGGGGGTGGTGCGCGCAGAATTCCTGCGCGCCCGGAACCTGGAATACGTGCGCGCAGCCAAGGCGCTGGGTGTCAGCAACACGACGATCATGTTCCGCCACATGCTGCCCAACGCGATGGTGGCGACCGTGACGATGCTGCCCTTCATCGTGACGGGCACGATTGCCACGCTGGCCGGGCTGGATTTCCTGGGCTTCGGCCTGCCATCCTCGGCCCCCTCGCTGGGCGAGCTGACGCTTCAGGCCAAGCAGAACCTGCAGGCGCCCTGGCTTGGCTTCACCGCGTTCTTTGTCTTTGCCATCATGTTGTCGCTGCTGGTCTTCATCTTTGAAGGCGTGCGCGATGCCTTTGATCCCAGGAAGACCTTTCAATGAGCCTGCTTGAGGTCCGTGACCTGAACGTGTCCTTCCGGCAGGACGGAAAGCTGACGCAGGCCGTGCGCGGTGTGTCGTTCACGCTGGAACGGGGCGAGACCGTGGCGCTGGTCGGCGAAAGCGGGTCGGGCAAGTCGGTAACCGCCCTCAGCACCGTGTCGCTGCTGGGTGACAGCGCGCAGGTGTCCGGGTCGGTCAGCTATGACGGCCAGCAGATGATCGGCGCGGATGAGGCGATGCTACGCAAGGTGCGCGGCAATGACATCAGCTTCATCTTCCAGGAGCCGATGACCAGCCTGAACCCGCTCCATACGCTGGAGCGGCAGCTGTCCGAATCGCTTGCCCTGCATCAGGGAATCGTTGGTGACGCCGCGCGGGCGCGGATCATCGAACTTCTTGAAAAGGTCGGCATCCGTGATCCCGAAAGTCGCCTTGGCGCCTATCCGCACCAGTTGTCGGGCGGACAGCGCCAGCGGGTGATGATCGCCATGGCCCTTGCCAACAAGCCCGATGTGCTGATCGCAGACGAACCCACGACCGCCCTGGATGTAACCATTCAGGCGCAGATCCTTGACCTGCTGGCGGAATTGAAACGCACCGAAAACATGGGCCTTCTGTTCATCACCCATGACCTGGGCATCGTGCGCCGCATCGCCGACAAGGTTTGCGTGATGAAAGGTGGCGAGATTGTCGAACAGGGGCCCACGGCCCAGATTTTCGCCAATCCGCAACATGAGTATACGCGCAAGTTGCTGGGCGCGCGCGCGGTCGGGCATCCGGCCCCCGTGCCGGACAACGCCCCCGAATTGATCCGCACCGATCATCTGAAAGTCTGGTTCCCGATCCAGCGCGGGTTTCTCAAGCGCACGGTGGGGCATGTGAAGGCGGTGAACGACGCGACGATCAGTGTCCGCGCGGGCGAGACATTGGGGATCGTGGGCGAAAGCGGATCGGGCAAGACCACGCTGGCGCTGGCGATCATGCGCCTGATCGCGTCCGAGGGCGCGATCACCTTCGACGGTCAGGACGTGCGCGCCTGGTCCACATCCAAGCTGCGCGCGCTGCGCAAGGACATGCAGATCGTGTTCCAGGACCCGTTCGGCAGCCTGTCGCCGCGCATGACCTGCGAGCAGATCATCGCGGAAGGCTTGGGTGTGCACGGTGTGGCACCGGGCCAGGACAAGCGCCAGATGGTGGCAGAGATCATGGCCGAGGTCGGGTTGGACCCGGCCACGATGCATCGCTACCCGCATGAGTTTTCAGGCGGTCAGCGCCAGCGCATCGCGATCGCGCGCGCGATGATCCTGCGGCCCAAGCTTCTGGTTCTGGACGAGCCGACCTCGGCGCTGGACATGACGGTGCAGGTCCAGATCGTCGACCTGCTGCGTGCGCTGCAGCTCAAGTACGGGTTGGCCTATCTGTTCATCAGCCACGATCTGAACGTTGTGCGCGCGATGAGCCACAAGATGATCGTGATGAAACAGGGCGACGTGGTCGAGGCAGGCGAGGCGCAGGACCTGTTTGCCAACCCGCGCACGGAATATGCCCGCACCCTGCTGGCCGCGGCGCTGGATCTGACCGCCTGAGCGTGATCCTCGTCAGTGTGAAATCCTGCCGATTTCCTTTTCGCCCGACAAAAGCTGCCCCATGAAATCGCAGCCATTGCCCTTGGCGCTGAAGTGCAGCCACACCTCTGCGGCAAAGGCGTCCGGGGCCATCAGCATGATCAGGACATTGATCCCGGCCAGTGATCCGGGCCGGTCCGTCGTGAAGCCCTGCATGAAAAGGGCCCTGTCCTCGGGCGACAGGAAGGCCATCTGCATCGCATAGGCCATGTATTCGTTCTGGGCCCAGCTTCCGCTGTTTTCGCCGAAATTCTGGTAGACAAGCGCATGGGTCATTTCATGCGCCACCACGCTGTCAAAGAGCGACATCAGCGGCAGACGCGAAAAACGGCGGTTATCCTCAAGGCTCTGGCCCATCACCTCGGGCCGCAGGATCTCGATCCGGTCGTTGGCGCAATCGAATATCCCGACGCATCCGGGCCTGTCATCGCCGAAACCATCCACGATGTTGATGGTCAACGGGTCCTTCTGGACAAGGTGGCATTGGGACAATTGTTCCAATGCACGGTCCACGACCGTGCAGAGATGCCCGGCAAGATCGGGGTCGGCCCCGGTGACCTGCGCCTGTCCGTTCTCGCAGGTGTGATCCTGCGCCCGAAGCGGCGATAGGCCGACGCAAGTCAGGATTGCGGCTGAAAAAATCAGAGTGCGGATCATCCCTCGGCTCCCGGAAGTTCTATTGTCAGTACGGCATGATCGCTGGCATGCGGGCGATGTTTGCCCACACCTGCCAGCCTTGGCCCGTCATATGCGGCGGCCTCCAGCGCAAGGCCGTGGCGGATGATCTGCGGGCAGGCATCCGGCCAGCGCTGGGCCAGTGCAGGGCTGGCCAGCATCACATCCGGACTGCCAAGATCGGGGCCGAAGGGTTCATGCCATGACCACCGCTCGGCAATGGGCAGGCGGTCCATCAGGTCAACGCTGAAAGGGGCGGTCACCGGGGCGATGGCGGGCGCGGCCCTTTCTGGCGTGGCCTCGCGTGGCTCGTTGAGGTCGCCAAGAATCAGCCAGAAAGCGGCGGAAGGATCGGCGAAGCGCCGCGTGACCAGACAGCGCAGTGCCAGGGCTTCGGCGCGGCGCACGGGCCAGGTTGCCCTGGCATCGGGGTAGGGGGCCTTGAAATGGCAGATGAAAAGGGTCAGCAGGCCCATCTCGACCTGCAGGCAATCGCGCCGGAAGACCGGCATGTCCGGGTCGACCCCGTGCGGCACCTCAAGCCCCAGGCGGGCCGGTGTCTCTTGCGCGTGGCTGATCACGGCACTGAGGGGAAGGCGGCTGATGACCGCCACATCAAGGCCCCGCCCGTCATTGCCGGGGATGCAATGGCGGTAGGGATAGGGGGCGACACCTGCGGCCAAAAGGAAATGATCGTGAAAATGATCCAGCGTGTCCTGGTCGAAGACCTCCTGCAGGGCGATCACATCGGCATCTGCGCGGGCCAGGACGGCGGCGGTCAGGCGCCGGTCCTCGGGATCAAGCGCCTCGGCCGCCGGCCCGCGATCGGCCGGCACATCGGCATCACGCGCCCCGTCCAGCCGCGGGTGGCCGCCCGGCCACCGCAGCCGCAGGCTTTGGACATTGAAACTCGCCAGCCGCACGGGGTTGCCCCCTTTCTGGTCGTATCAGATGGCCGAACTATGTCCGGCCTTGCTCATGTCATAGGCGTCGAAACTCCGCGCGATCATCCGTGACAGGGGGCGCGCCGCAACCGGGATTGCAAGCACACCCGAGGCAAGCGTCAGCATGCCGGGAAAATCCGCCATCACCTTGTCGAACAGGGACTTGATGTCGGCTGCCGACACATTGAACCTGTCCTGCAATTCCTGGCTGTCGACCTTGAAATCGCACATCAGCGCCTCGATCATCCGGCCGCGCAGCTTGTCATCCGGGGTGAACACATGCCCCTTGGATACGGAAAACCGCCCGTCGCGTATGGCTGCCGTATGCGCCCCCGTGGCCGGCGCATTCTGCGCATATCCCTGGGGGAACCGCGAAATCGAAGAGGCCCCGACCCCGATCAGCACATCCGCAGGATCATCCGTATAGCCTTGGAAATTGCGCCGCAGTTTCCCGGCCTTCTGCGCCACGGTCAGCCCATCGGTCTGTGTGGCGAAATGGTCGATCCCGATCTCGGCATACCCATCCCAAAGGAACAGTTTCCGCGCCGTTTCGAACAGCTCCAGCCGTTCTTCGGGCGTGGGCAGGGCATCAGAGGGGATCATCTGCTGGCGCTTGGCCATCCATGGCACATGCGCATACCCGTAGAGCGCCACCCGGTCAGGGTTGAGCGACAGAAGCTTTTGCACGCTTTCGGTGATCCGCGCTCGCGACTGGTGCGGCAGGCCGAACAGGATATCCGCATTGAGGCTGGTGACACCGCGCGCACGGATCGCCAGAACCGCATCGCGGGTGATGTCATAGCCCTGGATGCGCCCGATGGTCTGCTGGATCGCTTCGTCGAAATCCTGCACCCCGATCGAGGCGCGGTTCATCCCGGCCGCAGCCAGGGCATCCAGCCGTGCATCGTCGATTTCATTCGGGTCGATCTCGACCGAAAATTCGCCCTGTGGCGCCATGGTCGCCACATCGAACACTGCCCCGGCCAGATCGCTCATCATCGCCGCCGACATCAGCGTGGGCGTTCCGCCGCCCCAGTGCAGCCGCGACAGGCGCACACCTTCGGGCAGGATCCGCTTGAGCAGTGTCAATTCGGCTTTCAGCGTCTCAAGATAGGCCGCGACGGGGGCGTCGCTCTGGGTGCCCTGTGTCCGGCAGGCGCAAAACCAGCACAGCCTGCGACAAAAGGGGACATGCAAATAAAGCGATATGTCTGAACCGGGGGCTATCGCCTTGATCCAGCTTGTGTAATTGTCCTCGCCAACAGCATTCGAAAAATGCGGGGCGGTCGGGTAACTGGTATATCTCGGCACTTTCGCGTCGAAGAGACCAAGTTTTGCGAGTTGCTTTTTCACCATCATGTGTCTACCCTTCTAGACAATTGGGAAATATTTCTTTGACCCAGATCAAGTGCGCGAAGTGTCATCATGCTGAATGAGAAAACCGTGTCTCACTCGGTCGAGTGTGGCGATTGTCCAATCAGACACAGGGCAGTGTGCGCTCGGTGCGAAAGCGACGAACTTGAGCGCCTGGAAGAGATCAAGTACTACCGCTCGTTCGAAGCTGGCCAGACCGTCATCTGGTCGGGTGATCGCATGGATTTCGTGGGGTCTGTCGTGTCGGGTATCGCCACGCTGACACAGACCATGGAAGATGGCCGCACCCAGATGGTGGGCCTGTTGCTTCCATCGGATTTCGTGGGCCGCCCCGGTCGCGACGGGTCAGCCTATGACGTGGTTGCAACGACCGATCTGGTCATGTGCTGTTTCCGCAAGAAGCCTTTCGAAGCGATGATGGAGCGTACGCCCCATATCGCACATCGCCTGCTTGAGATGACCCTGGACGAGCTGGACGCGGCGCGTGAATGGATGCTGGTGCTGGGCCGCAAGACCGCGCGCGAAAAGATTGCATCGCTTCTGACGATCATCGCGCGGCGTGACGCCTCGCTGAACCTGCGGACACCCAAGGGTGCCATGGTCTTTGATCTGCCCCTCACGCGTGAGGCGATGGCGGATTATCTTGGCCTGACGCTGGAAACCGTCAGCCGCCAGATCTCTGCCCTAAAGCGTGACGGCGTGATATCGCTTCAGGGCAAGCGCCATGTCACCGTGCCCGATTTCTCCCGCCTTCTGGAAGAAGCGGGGGATGATAGCGACGGGGGCCTGTTGGCCTGACGTCCATCCGGCAGGATCAAAGGGCGCGACAGGCCGGAGCCTGCCGCGCCTTTTCTCATCCAGGCTTCAATGTGCCAGAAATACCGGGATCTTGGCGTTTTCCAGCATGTTGCGTGTTGCGCCGCCCAGGATCGCCTCGCGGAACCGCGAATGACCATATGCACCCATCACGATCATGTCCGATTCAGTGTCTTCTGCATGACGCATCAGCACATCCGACACGCGGGGCAGGGTTTTGGACAGCACGTCGATTTCGCAAGCGACGCCATGCCGTGACAGGTATTGTGACAGCAGGCCGCCGGGATCGGACCGCGTCGGGCTATGCACGGGCGGGTTGATGACCACGATCCGGACAAGATCGGCCTGCTTCAGGAAGGGCAGGGCGGTACGCGACGCCGCCAAGGCCTCGTCGCTTTCGTTCCATGCCAGCATGATCCGTTTGGGGTTGGTCAGGGCCGGCCCGGATTCGGGCACCATGAGCACGGGTGTCGCGCCGTCGAACATCGCCGATTCCAGAATCGGTTCCTGTTCGACCCCACGTTTTTCGCCATAGGGTTTCGGCAGGATCGCCAGGTCCGAGAACCGCGCGCGCTGTGCCACGTGCCGCCCCATGTCGGCCAGCTGCGCCACGCCGCTGTCCAGGCTCCACCGGATGTCACTGCGTTCGAGGATTTCTTTCACATGGGCTTCGACCTCGGCGGCCTCTTCCTGGGCGCGGGTGATCGTTTCCTGAAGGATCATCGCATTCGCGCCGGCATAGTAAAATCCGGTCTGCGTCCGATCCAGCCCCATGCACAGTACATCCAGATGCGCATCCCATGCCTTTGCCATGGCGGTTGCCTGATCCAGCACGGGACCCGCCAAGGCGGTGTCGGTGATTACCGAAAACAGTGTCTTGTACGCCATGTCACTCTCCTTTGAAGTCTTGCATTCCAAAAGGCTAACACGCGTGCGGGCCAGCCACTTTGACACGCGTCAAGGACCTAGCCCCCCAGCCTTGACACAGATCAAGGCAAGCAGGCCCAGCAGATTGCATCACTGCCCCAGTCTTAAGAAACCCCGAGATCGTGACGAATCACCGGGACAGGACAAAAGGGACGCAAAATGTTGAATTATATCAAGCTGATCGTGCTTGGCCTCATCACGCTGTTCGCGTTGATTGCGGCCAATTACGCACGTGACCTTGCCTATCTGGTGAACGCGCTTGTCGTGGCAGCAGCAGCGGGTGGGGTCTTTCTCTGGACGCTGCGCCAGACCGGGGAACCCGTCGTGAAACGCGACCTCTCCGGTGAATACATGGACGGCGTCGTGCGCGCCGGCGTGATCGCCACCGCTGGTTGGGGGGTTGTCGGGTTTCTGGTTGGCGTGATCATCGCCTTTCAGCTTGCCTTTCCGGTTCTCAATTTCGAATGGGCGCAGGGTTTTCTGAATTTCGGGCGTTTGCGCCCGTTGCATACGTCGGCGGTTATTTTCGCCTTTGGGGGCAACGCGCTGATCGCGACCTCCTTCTACGTGGTGCAGCGCACAAGCGCCGCGCGCCTGTGGGGCGGCAACCTCGCGTGGTTCGTGTTCTGGGGTTACCAGCTGGTGATCGTACTGGCGGCAACCGGCTATCTGCTGGGGGCGACCCAGTCCAAGGAATATGCCGAGCCTGAATGGTATGTCGACTGGTGGCTGACCATCGTCTGGCTGGCCTACCTGGCCGTATTCCTGGGCACGCTGGTCAAGCGCAAGGAGCCGCATATCTACGTGGCGAACTGGTTCTACCTGTCCTTCATCATCACCGTGGCGATGCTGCATGTGGTCAACAACCTCAGCATTCCGGTGTCGGTCTTCGGATCCAAGTCCGTTCAGGTCTTCTCGGGCGTGCAGGATGCGATGGTGCAGTGGTGGTACGGACATAACGCCGTGGGCTTCTTCCTGACCGCCGGCTTCCTGGGCATGATGTACTACTTCGTTCCGAAACAGGCCGAGCGGCCGGTGTTCAGCTACAAGCTGTCGATCATCCACTTCTGGGCGCTGATCTTCATCTATATCTGGGCCGGTCCGCACCACTTGCACTATACCGCGCTGCCTGACTGGGCCTCGACCCTGGGCATGGTGTTCTCGATCGTGCTCTGGATGCCCTCCTGGGGTGGCATGATCAACGGCCTGATGACGCTGTCGGGGGCCTGGGACAAGCTGCGCACGGATCCGATCATCCGCATGATGGTGATTTCGGTGGGCTTCTACGGCATGTCCACCTTCGAGGGGCCGATGATGTCGATCCGCGCGGTCAACTCGTTGTCGCATTACACCGACTGGACGATCGGCCACGTGCACTCCGGCGCGCTTGGCTGGAACGGGATGATCACCTTCGGCGCGCTCTACTTCCTGGTGCCGAAACTGTGGAACCGTGAGCGGCTCTATTCGCTCTCGCTGGTTAGCTGGCACTTCTGGCTCGCGACCATCGGCATCATTCTCTACGCCGCCGCCATGTGGGTGACCGGCATCATGGAGGGCCTGATGTGGCGCGAAGTGGATGCCAACGGTTTCCTGGTGAACAGCTTTGCCGACACCGTGGCCGCCAAGTTCCCGATGTATGTGGTGCGCGGTCTGGGTGGGGTCATGTTCCTCACGGGTGCCATCATCATGTGCTACAACCTCTGGATGACTGTGAAGCGCGCACCGGCCGTTGAGGCCACGCATTCCGCAGTCCCGGCTGAATAAGGAGGGCCGGACCAATGGCAATTCTCGACAAACACGCCGTTCTCGAAAAGAACGTGACGCTGCTGGCCATCTTCGCCTTCCTTGTGGTGACCGTGGGCGGGATCGTGCAGATCGCACCTCTGTTCTGGCTGGAAAACACCATCGAGGATGTAGAGGGCGTGCGCCCCTACTCCCCGCTGGAACTGGCCGGACGCGATGTCTACATCCGCGAAGGCTGCTACGTGTGCCATAGCCAGATGATCCGCCCGATGCGGGACGAGGTCGAACGCTATGGTCACTATTCGCTGGCCGCCGAAAGCAAGTACGACCACCCGTTCCAATGGGGGTCCAAGCGGACCGGGCCGGACCTTGCCCGTGTCGGCGGACGCTACTCGGACGACTGGCACCTGGTGCACCTGCGTAATCCGCAATCGGTCGTGCCGGAATCGGTGATGCCCAAGTACGGTTTCCTGGAAAACCGGCTGATCGACGGCGAGCATATCGGCGAGCTGATGGCCACCCATCGCATGGTTGGCGTGCCCTATACCGACGAGATGATCGAGAACGCCCGCGCCGATTTCGCGGTGCAGGTCGATCCCGACGGTGACTGGGACGGGCTGGTGGAACGCTATCCCGGTGCGCAGGTGCGCAACTTCGACGGGCAACCCGGCATTTCGGAAACCGACGCGCTGATCGCCTATCTGCAGATGTTGGGCACGCTGGTCGATTTCTCGACCTTCACGCCTGACGCCAGCCGCTAAGGGGGGAAACGGATCATGGAAACCTATTCCCTTCTGCGCGAATTCGCCGACAGCTGGATGCTGCTCGCACTGTTCTTGTTCTTCGTGGGCATGGTCATCTTCGTGATGCGCCCCGGCAGCACCAAGACCTACAGCGACGTGGCAAACATCCCGTTCCGGCACGACGACAAACCCGCCGCCGCAGGTGACACACCTGCCCGCGCCCGTGACGCCAAGGAGGCGTGAGGACATGGCAAAGCAACCGCAGAATCACTCCAAGAAGCCCGAGGTGGATACGACCGGCCACAGCTGGGACGGGATCGAGGAGTACAACAACCCATTGCCGCGCTGGTGGCTGTGGACCTTCTATGCCTGTATTGTCTGGGCGGTTCTCTACTCGATTGCCTATCCGGCCTGGCCGGGGATCAAGGCAGCGACGCCAGGCCTTCTGGGCTGGTCCACCCGCGCCAACGTACAGGCGGAAATCGACGCGGCCGAAGCGGCCAATGCCACGATCAACACGCAGCTGGCCTCGGCCGAGCTGACGGCGATCGCGGATGATGTGGAACTGCGCACCTATGCAACTTCGGCAGGGGCCGCCGTGTTCCGCACCTGGTGCGCGCAGTGCCATGGGTCGGGTGCGGCTGGTGTTGCGGCATCGGGCTATCCGAACCTGCTGGATGATGACTGGCTCTGGGGCGGCGATATCGAGGCGATCCATACCACGATCACCCACGGTATCCGCAATGAAGAGGACCCGGATGCGCGCTGGTCGCAGATGCCCGCCTTTGGCGACATCCTTGCCAAGGAAGAGATCGACCAGGTCGTGAACTACGTGATGTCCCTGTCGGGCACGCCGCAGGATGCGTCATTGGTCGAGGCGGGATCGGTCGTCTATCAGGACAACTGCGCCGCCTGCCACATGGAAAACGGCACGGGTGATCGCGCCCAGGGCGCGCCGAACCTGACCGACGCCATCTGGCTCTATGGTGGCAGCCACGACACCCTGACCCAGACCGTGACCTATTCGCGCTTCGGCGTGATGCCGTCTTGGTCGAACCGTCTGTCCGAGGCCGAGATCCGCGCCGTCGCGACCTATGTCCACCAGTTGGGCGGCGGCGAGTAATCGCCCCGAGAGATACCCTTGGGCGTTACAAGCGCCCAAGGGTCGGTGCCGGACCTTCCGTCCTGTTCGCGCGTTTCCTGGAAGGCCGGCACCAATTGATCGGACGGGATGGCCCAGGCGATCCTGTCTTTGCCGGCCCTCCCTGACCGGCAACCAGATCCGCCGCCTCATCGGTTCCTCCGGTCGGGCGGCGGGTCCATTTCCGGCCTGCGCAATCCGTAATCCCGACCGCCATGCCACTGTGGCAGGCAACCCGCCGATACGCTTGACCTTGCGGAATAGGTATCTCGCAGAGTCAGAATTTGATGCAGGTCAAGGCTGCGCTGCCGCAAGACTGGGAAAAGGGGCCATCCTACATGCATGTGACGGAGCGATTCCCCCGTGTCCCAGACTGAACCAGATGTCCCGCCAAGCCTTTACGCCGCGCGCGAGCCGATCTTTCCGCGCCGCGTCTCGGGTAATTTCCGCAACCTCAAATGGGTGATCATGGCGGTCACACTGGGTATCTACTACATCACGCCGTGGCTGCGTTGGGACCGTGGACCGAACCTGCCGGATCAGGCCGTTCTGGTTGATCTGGCCAACCGCCGCTTCTTCTTTTTCTGGATCGAGATCTGGCCGCATGAGTTCTATTTCATCGCGGGCCTTCTGGTCATGGCCGGGTTGGGCCTGTTCCTGTTCACCTCGGCGCTGGGCCGTGTCTGGTGCGGCTATGCCTGTCCGCAGACGGTCTGGACCGATCTTTTCATCCTCGTCGAGCGCTGGATCGAAGGTGACCGGAACGCCCGCCTGCGCCTGCATCGGCAGGAAAAATGGGATCTGCGCAAGGCGCGCCTGCGGCTGACGAAATGGATTTCATGGTTCCTGATCGGGCTGGCAACGGGCGGTGCATGGGTCTTCTATTTCACCGATGCGCCCACGCTGGCGCGCGATCTGGTGACGCTTAACGCCCATCCCGTCGCCTATACGACGATGCTGATCCTGACCCTGACGACGTTCTTCTTCGGCGGTTTCGCGCGCGAACAGATCTGCATCTACGCCTGCCCCTGGCCGCGCATCCAGGCCGCGATGATGGACGAGGACACGCTGACCGTCGCCTATCGCGACTGGCGCGGCGAGCCGCGCGGCAAGCATCGCAAGGGCGAGGGCGCGGAACAGCTTGGCGATTGTATCGACTGCATGGCCTGCGTGAACGTCTGCCCCATGGGGATCGACATTCGCGACGGCCAGCAGCTGGAATGCATCACCTGCGCGCTTTGCATCGACGCCTGTGACGACGTGATGGACAAGATCGGCAAGCCGCGCGGCCTGATCGACTACATGGCCCTGACCGACGAGACGGCAGAGCGCGCGGGCCATGCGCCCAAGCCGATCTGGAAACATGTGCTGCGCCCGCGCACTATGCTTTACACAGGCCTGTGGTCGCTGGTGGGCGTGGGGCTGATGGTCGCGCTGCTGGTGCGTTCGGATATCGAGATGACGGTGGCGCCGATCCGCAACCCCACCTTCGTGGTCCTGTCCGACGGCTCGATCCGCAACACCTATGACGTGCGCCTGCTGAACAAGCAGGGCGAGGATCATCCCTTCCGCGTCACGGTCGAGGGCGATCAGCCCTTCACGGTTGCGCTGGAATCTGTGGAAGGTGACACTGTCATGGTGCCTGCCGACACCACATTCCTGCAGCGGGTCTACGTGGTGGCGGGACCCGATACCCCGGCTGCGACGCAGGGTCGTGTGGATATCCGCCTCTGGGTCCAGGACATGACCAATGACGTCCGCGTCTACAAGGACACGATCTTCAACGGGAGAGTACAATGAACGCCGAGAAACAACTGACCGGACGCCATGTCCTGATGATCTTCGTGGGGGCATTCGGTGTGATCATCGGCGTCAACCTCGTGCTTGCCTGGTCCGCCGTTGCCACCTTCCCTGGCCTTGAGGTCAAGAATTCCTATGTCGCAAGCCAGGAGTTCAACGCCCGCAAGGCGGCACAGGAGGCGCTGGGGTGGACCGTCCGTGCCGACGCCGCGGAAGGCGAGGTGATCCTGAGCATCACCGACACGCAGGGCAAGCCGGTGCGCGTGGGCGGGCTTGACGCGGTGATCGGCCGTGCCACCCATGTCGCAGACGATATCCGCCCCGAGTTCATCTTTGATGGGGCGGCCTATGTGGCGCCCGTGTCGCTGGCGGATGGCAACTGGAACATCCGCATGTCCGCCCTGGCCGAGGATGGCACGCAGTTCACCCAGCGCGTCGTCCTGCATGTGACCCGCTAAGAGGAAAAACAGGACCATGACCGCAGCCCTGCGCCCTTCGATTTCGGCCTGCCCTGCCTGCGTCGCCGCCCCGGGTGCGCAGGCGCTGGCCGAACAGGCTCTGCACAAGGACGCCCATATCGCGCTGTCGCTGCCGACGATCCACTGCTCGGCCTGCATCTCGACGGTGGAAAAGGCGCTGGCCGCGGTGCCGGGTGTCCGTTCGGCGCGCGTCAACCTGACCCTGCGCCGCGCCACGGTCGAGGCCGATCCCGCGATCATGCCCGATCAGTTGGTCAAGGTCCTCGAAGGCGCGGGCTATGAGGCGCACGAGCTGGACGCCGGGACCCTGTCGGTGACGCAGAACGACCGCGCGGGTCGCGACCTGTTGATGCGGATGGCCGTGGCAGGGTTTGCCATGATGAACGTCATGCTGCTGTCCGTGGCGGTCTGGTCGGGCGCCACGGATGCTACCCGCGATCTCTTCCATTGGATATCGGCGGCGATTGCCTTGCCGACGCTCGCCTTCTCGGGCGTGCCGTTCTACAAAAGCGCCTGGGCGGCGCTGCGCGCGCGGCGCCTGAACATGGATGTGCCCATCGTGCTGGCGCTGGTGCTGGCGCTGGCCACATCGCTTTGGGAAACGGCGCTCTCCGGGCATCACGCCTATTTCGACGCGACCGTGGCGCTGGTCTTCTTCCTGCTGACCGGGCGCTACCTGGATCACCGGACCCGCGCCATCGCGCGGTCCGCCGCGCAGGAATTGTCGGCCCTTGAAGTGCCGCGCGCCATCGCGCTGCGCGACGGGGCCGAGGTGCAGTTGCCGGTGTCCGAACTGCGCATCGGCGATCTGATACTGGTCCGCCCCGGTGGGCGGATGCCTGTCGATGGCGTGATCGCCGAGGGCCGGTCCGAGATCGACCGCTCGCTGCTGACGGGCGAAACCCTGCCTGTCTTCGCCGAACCGGGCCGCGCCGTTTCGGCCGGCGAGGTCAATCTGACAGGTCCGCTCACCATCCGCGCGACTGCCGTGGGGCGCGACACCTCGCTGCATCGCATGGCCGATCTGGTGGCCATCGCCGAAAGCGGCCGGTCGCGCTACACCTCGCTGGCCGACAGTGCCGCCAAGCTTTACGCACCGGGGGTGCACATCCTGTCGGCGCTCAGTTTCCTGGGCTGGTATTTCTATTCCTGGGATGTGCGCACCGCCCTGAACATCGCGGCCGCCGTGCTGATCATCACCTGCCCCTGCGCCTTGGGTCTGGCAGTGCCGGCGGTGACCACCGCGGCATCGGGGCGGCTGTTCCGCAAGGGCATGCTGATCAAGGATGCAACAGCGCTGGAACGGCTGGCGCAGGTCGATACGGTCGTCTTCGACAAGACCGGGACCCTGACGGCCGGTACGCCCGAACTGACCAATCTGGCCGCACATGACAAGGGCGAGGCGGCCGTCGCCCTGGCCCTGGCCGAGATGTCGTCGCACCCGCTTGCGGTCTCGCTGGCCAATGCGGCGCGTGCGGCAGCCATCACGCCCGCTGAGGTTGCGGATCTGACCGAAGTGCCGGGTTATGGCACCCAGGGCATCTGGAAAGGGCAGCCTGTGCGGCTGGGCCGCGCCGCATGGACCGGGGCCACCCCGGGGGCCGAAACAACCGCCTGGCTTGCCATTGGCGATGCCGCCCCGCGCGCCTTTACCTTTACCGACCGCCTGCGACCCGGCGCCGCCAATGCGGTGCAGCACCTGATGCGGCAAGGAAAGCGTGTGATCCTGATCTCGGGCGATACTGAACCGGTCGTGGCGGCGCTCGCCACGCGTCTGGGCATTGCCGAATGGCAGGCCGATGCGCTGCCCGCAGACAAGGCCGCACGCATCGCGGACCTGCAGGCTGCGGGGCACCATGTGCTGATGGTGGGCGACGGCTTGAACGATACCGCCGCGCTCACCGCAGCCGATGTGTCGATCTCGCCGGCGTCTGCGCTGGATGCCGCGCGTGTTGCCTCGGACATCGTCCTGTTGGGCAGCGATCTGGAACCGATTGGCGATGCGCTGACAACCGCGCAATCGGCCATCCGTCGCATCAAGGAAAACTTCCGCATCGCCACATGGTACAACATCATCGCGGTGCCCGTGGCCGTGATCGGCCTTGCGACGCCCCTGGTGGCGGCGCTGGCGATGTCGCTCTCGTCGATCACCGTTTCGCTCAACGCGCTGAGGCTCAAGTAACCCGATGGAAGTTCTGTCCTACCTGATCCCGATATCCCTGCTGCTGGGGGGCGTGGGCCTCGTGGCCTTCCTCTACACGGTGCGCAGCAACCAGTATGACGACCCCGAAGGCGACGCGCGCCGCATTCTCAACAAGGACTGGGACGACCATCCCAAACCCTGAACGGCGCCAGACGCTTCTTCTTGCCGCAAATATCCTCGGGGGGGACGTCGAACAGAGTGAGACGTTGGGGGGGGGCAGACAGCCCCCCCTGATCCCGTCAAGGCGTGATCAGCTTGGCCCGATCATGAAGCACTGGATCTGGCGGGCCTGCAACCTGCGGCAGGCAAGATCGGCCGTTTCCCGTGTCATTCCCATGAAATTGGCGTCGAACCCGCCGCCACCCGGCACGACCTTGCGAAGGGTGCCGTCCAGCGTGTTGATCTCGGTCAGGGCTGTCTGCAGCAGGATCTTCTCGGCGGCGTGGCGGTTGCCGTAGCGGCCGACGTTGATGCCCCAGTGGCGCCCGCCCGATGTGCTCAGCCGCGTCACGACTTCGGGATCCTGGCTGGCCTGGCTGGCTTGCGCGGTTTCGGTGGCCTGCGTCTCGCTTTGGGCGGTGCTGTCCGCGGGCAGTCTTGCCAGCACGACCAGCCCCTCGGGGCGCGCGCGCGGCTTGATCGCAGCCAGGGCCGCGTTGGCAACAGGTGCGGCAGGCGCCGCGCTGGGCGCGGCTGTCGCCGTCACCACGGCTTCGGTCAATTCGGCAAGCTCTTCATCCGTGCCCTCGGTCTCGACTTCGGCCAGAACCTCGGGTGCCGGATCTTCCGCAGGTGTGGCCGCGGGGCGGTCCGGAATGGCGGCAGGCGGCGTCAGCGATACCGCGACGGCCACTTCCGATGCGGCCGGGGCCGTCTGCGCGGCGGCGGCTTCGCGTGCTGCTGTCTGGGCCGCAACTTCGCTCAAGGCCTGCGAGATATCGTCTTTCAGGGCCACCAGAACCGGGGCAGGCATGTCCTGTCCGGGGCGTGCGACGGGGCGCAGGCTGGATGAGACAGCCGTGACCAAGCGGATCGTCTTGCCGGCAGCCGGCCGGCCCGTGTCGCCGCTGCCAGCGGATGCGACCTGCGTTTCCACATCGCCCTGGCCGGGGCCGCGACCCGGGACGGCATCCGGTTTGACCGGCTTGCGCAGCGCCACGCGCGACGGGGCCTTCTTGAAGCCGAGGTCCAGCAGTTCCGCGACGCGCTGGTTGCGCGATACGGTCGAGCGTCCGCCAAAGACCGTGGCGATGATACGCGTGTCGCCCCGCTCTGCCGACGCGACAAGGTTGAACCCTGCGGCCCGCGTGTAACCGGTCTTGATCCCGTCCGCACCGCGATAGGCATCCAGCAGGCGGCGATTGGTGTTGTTGACCTGCGCGATCCCCGCATCCGTCGAACGGCGCGAGAAAAGATTGTAGTATTCAGGGAAGTCATAGAGCAGGTGACGGCCCAGGATCGTCATGTCGCGGGCCGTCGACATATGCCCTTCTTCCGTCAGGCCATGCATGTTCTTGAAGGTCGTGCGGGTCATGCCCATGGCGGCGGCCGTACGGTTCATGCGGCGGGCAAAGGCGGCCTCGGACCCTTCGACGGCGGTGCCGATGGCATGTGCCGCGTCATTCGCGGATTTGACCGCAGCCGCGCGGATCAGATACCGCAGCTTGATCTTCTGTCCCGGGCGCAAGCCAAGCTTGCTGGGCGGCTCGGCTGCGGCGGCGGCGGGAATTGTCACGACGGTATCAAGGCTGATCTCGCCCCGTTCGATCGCCTGGAAGGCGACATAGAGCGTCATCATCTTTGTCAGCGAGGCGGGGTGCAGCCGTGTATCGGCATTCTCGGCATGCAGGACTTCGCCGTTGCGTGCATCCATCACCAGCGCGGCATAGGGCGCGGCCCGCACGCTGAACGGAAGCACAACGATCAACCAAAGTGCCGTGAATATAAATAGCCCGTATCGGGCCGGCTGCCTGCGCCGAACCTTCATTGTCACTGCCTTCTGCCTCACGCCGCCGATGTTTCGGTCGGTCAATTTTTATGTTTTCAGGTTACCACATGAGTTGCGCTGAATAAAGTGTTCATTTCTATAGGCTTTCTAGGTTTGGCTGTGTGGCTTTCAGGTTTTGGCCGCAACATGTTGTGGTACAGTTGGATCGCATAACAACCGGTATGGTTGTATTTGCGCCCTGCGCCGCCTTGCGCGCCTTGTGGCGCGCATGCCGAAATCGGGAAAAGACCCCTTTCAGCACTCATTTGCCGGTTTTTCAGCCGATGCCATGCACCAGTTCGGGCAGCTCTGCGAGGGTGCCCAGTTCATGAAAGCGGGGGGCCTGCGCCGGGGGATCTGCCTTTTCGAGATCCCAGGCCGGACCATGCGGGACAAAGACACCCCATCCGCCCGCCTCGATCACCGGCACCACATCCGAGCGCATGGAATCGCCCACCATCATCGCGCGCGCCGCCCCGTCGCCATGGCGGGCGAAAATCGCCTCGTAGACCGGTCGCGTCTTGTCCGAGACGATTTCCACACCGTGAAACAGATCGCCCAACCCCGACTGCGCCAGCTTCCGCTCCTGGTCCAGAAGATCCCCCTTGGTGATCAGAATCACGCGATGGGTGCCTGACAGGGCCTCGATCGCGCCCTTTGCATGGGGCAGCAGTTCGATCGGGTGACGCAGCATGTCCTGTCCGGCGGCGATCAACTCGCCGATCACGCTGGCGGGAACCCGTTCCTCGGTCACCTCGATGGCCGTTTCGATCATCGACAGAACGAACCCCTTGATGCCGAAGCCGTAGTGGCCAAGGTTGCGGCGTTCTGCGGCAAGCAGGCGCTCCATCAGATGTTCGGGCTCTGCATGGTCGCGCAAGAGGTCGGCAAAACGTGCCTGGGTCAGCCGGAAGAACCGTTCATTCTGCCAAAGCGTGTCATCCGCATCAAAGCCGATTGTGGTCAGATTCTGCATCTCTTGCCCATCGATCCCGGAGCAGCCTCTTTTCTATCGGGCCATTGAGGTTATATAAACCATCAAAGCCAAAACTCAGCATGAATGCGAAAGCGAAGCAGCGCCAGATGATCCAGCGGCCTATCATGATGTCTGAAAAGAAAGACAGCGACGGCGATGCCTCGGTTGTGCTTCAGACACGGCCGAAAACAAAGCGTCCGCCGCTTTACAAGGTGCTTTTGCTGAATGACGACTATACGCCGATGGAATTCGTCGTGCATGTGCTGGAACGGTTCTTCGGCATGTCACATGCCCAGGCCTTCGAGATCATGCTGACTGTCCACAAGAAGGGCCTGGCCGTGGTTGGCGTGTTCAGCCACGAGATTGCGGAAACCAAGGTGACCCAGGTCATGGATTTCGCCCGGCGGCATCAGCACCCGCTGCAATGCACCATGGAAAAAGAATAATCATATGTTGTCCGAGCGCCTGTCGCTGGCCCTTGCGGGTGGCGACCTGACCCTGCCCGATGGCGGCATGATTGCCGTATTCGGCCCCAGGGCGGGAACCGATCTGTCCAGTCTGCCAACCGAGAGGGTCACGGTGATCACCGGGTTCAAGCCGGATCATGACGCCTTTGCCGCAGCAGGCTATCCTTGTGCACGCGCGCCCCAAGAATCCTGTGCGGTGGCGCTGGTCTGCTTGCCGCGCGCCAAGGCGCAGGGTCGCGCGCTTCTGGCGCAGGCCGCCGATCTTGTCGGGACGGGCGGTCTGCTGATCGTGGATGGGCAAAAGACCGACGGAATCGAATCGATGCTGCGCGACCTGCGCGCACAGGGCCTGTCGCCGATGGTGCTGTCCAAGGCCCATGGCAAGATGCTGTGGTTTGCGGCGCAGCCAGTGCCCGCCGACTGGCATGCGCGGGGGCCGCAGCCTGTTGAAGGCGGCTTCGTGACGGCCGAGGGGGTGTTTTCGGCTGACGGGATCGATCCGGCCTCGCGCCTGCTGGCGAACAGCCTGCCGGAAAAGCTGGGCGCACATCTGGTCGATCTGGGGGCGGGCTGGGGTTATCTGGCCGCCCGGATCCTGGCGCGCGACACGGTGCGCACCCTTGACCTGGTCGAGGCGGATCATGTTGCGCTGGACTGTGCCCGTGCCAATCTGGCCGACCCTCGCGCGCGGTTTCACTGGGCGGATGCAACGACATGGCGTCCCGACAACCTTGTGGATGCGGTGGTGATGAACCCGCCTTTTCACACCGGCCGCGCCGCCGATCCCGACCTTGGCCGCGCCTTTATCGCCGCCGCCGCCGCCATGCTGACCGCACAGGGCCGGCTTTGGCTTGTCGCCAATCGGCACTTGCCCTACGAGACCGCACTGGCGCAGCACTTCGCAGAGGTCAGCGAACTTGCCGGTGACAACCGGTTCAAGATTCTTGCGGCGGCGCGCCCCACGGCGCCACGGTCTCGCCAGCGACGCTGAGATCGGCTAGCTTTCCCAGAACAACGGAGATCCGACATGTCCTTTTCCATCAGCGGCAAGACCGCCATCGTCACCGGAGGCGCCTATGGAATCGGCCATGCCATCGGCAGGCATTTCCTGGACAAGGGCGCCAATGTCGTCTTTGCGGATCTCGACGAGGATCGCCTGCGCAAGGAGCTGGGCCCGAACGAGGATGGCAACAGCCACCGTTATTTCGCGGGTGACCTGCGTGAGCGGCTGACCATCGCCAACCTGTTGTCTGCCACCATCGACGCCTTCGACCGGGTCGATATCCTTGTGAACGGTGCGCGCCAGATCGTGACGACCGACGCTCTCGACCCCGAGGATACATCGGTCGATACGCTGCTGGAGCAGAACCTGCTGACCTCGCTCAGGCTGTCGCAGATGGTCGCGCGGCGGATGATCAAGCAGGCCGAGGATCTCGAAGAGGTCGAGACGGCGGGTACGATCGTCAACATCTCCTGCCTTGCGGCGCAGCGGACCCATCCGGACCTTATGGGCTATTCCATCTCGACCGCCGCGCTGGACCAGATGACCCGATCGCTGGCGCTGGCATTGGCGCCGCACCGCATCAGGGTCAATGCCGTGGCTTTCGGGTCCGTCATGTCGGCCAGCCTGAAGGCCGCGATCAAGGACAACCCCGACTACCGCGACCAGATCATCGCTCGCACGCCCTTGGGTCGTATCGCGCCACCCTCCGAACTGGCGGAAGCGGTGCAGTATCTGGCGTCCGATTGTTCCAGCTTCATGACCGGGCAGATCATGACGGTTGATGGCGGTCGCGGCCTTCTGGACCCGGTCATCGCGCCCGCGCATTGATCCGCAGGTCGCAGGGGGGCGCTGCCCCCGTCCTGCGGACTCCCCCGGGATATTTCCGGCAAGAAGAAGCGGGCGGGGACATCACGGGGTTCTGGCGTTGGGCTTTGTCGGCTGTTAGGTTTTCCGGGAGTGTAGACCAAAACCAGACAGGACGCCTTGATGACCCAGACCTCGACCATCGCCACGGCCATGCAGACCGAGAAAGACACCGCCGCCGGTTGGTTCCGCCAGTTGCGCGACGATATCGTGGCCGCTTTCGAGGCGCTGGAGGATAGCCAGACTGCAGGCCCCACGGCAAATCTGCCAGCTGGCCGGTTCGAGGTGACACAAACCCGGCGGTCCTCGGACGATGGATCGGATGCCGGTGGCGGCCTGATGAGCGTCATGCGCGGCGGCCGTGTGTTCGAGAAGGTTGGTGTCAATATCTCGACCGTCTACGGTACGCTGGGCGCGCGCGCGCAGAAAGCGATGGCTGCGCGCGGTGTTCCGGGAATGGCGGATGATCCGCGCTTCTGGGCTTCCGGCATAAGCCTTGTGGCGCATATGCAGAACCCGCATTGCCCGGCGGTGCACATGAACACGCGCATGTTCTGGACGCCGGGTGCATGGTGGTTCGGCGGCGGATCCGACCTGAACCCCTGTATCGAATATGCCGAGGATACCGACCATTTCCATGCGGTGCAGAAGGCGCATCTGGACCCGCACGGCGAAGGGCACTACCCGCGCCTCAAGGCATGGGCGGACGAGTATTTCTTCGTGCCGCACCGTGGCCGCGCGCGCGGGGTTGGGGGCATCTTCCTGGACGATCACAATACCGGCGATTGGGGCGCGGATTTCAGCCTGATCCAGGATATCGGGCGGGCTTTCCTGCCCGCCTACCTGCCGCTGGTGGAAAAGCGCCGCCCGCAACCCTGGGCCGAGGCTGACAAGGATGTGCAACTTGTCCATCGCGGCCTGTATGCCGAGTACAACCTGGTCTACGACCGGGGGACGAAATTCGGCCTCGAGACAGGGCATGACGCCAATGCCGTGCTGATGAGCCTGCCGCCCTTGGCGAAATGGGTCTGACCCATCCCGACGCGTGATGCGGGGGGCGTCAGCCCCCGCGCACCGTGTCGATCATCAGCTGGACATTGGCCGGATCCGCATCCGGCGTGATTCCATGACCCAGGTTGAAGATATGCGGGCCGTTCTTCAATGCCTGCACGATGCGCCGGGTTTCGTCCACCAGGGCCTGGCCACCTGTCACCATATGCGATGACTTGAGGTTGCCCTGCACGCAGCTGTCGGGCTGCACATGCTGCGCGACCCATTCGGCGGTGACCGAATCATCCACGGCAACGCAATCGGCACCTGTCGCGCGTGCGAAGCCGATGTATTTCTCGCCTGCCTCGCGCGGGAAGGCGATGACCGGGATGCCGGGATGGCGCGCCTTCAGAGCCGCGATGATCTCCTTCGCGGGCTCAAGAGCATAGGCGTCGAAATCGGCACCCTTGAGCGATCCTGCCCAGCTGTCGAAAAGCTTGACGACCTCGGCGCCCGCGTCGATCTGCGCGGACAGGTATTCGATCGTGGCCGCCGTGATCCGCGCCAGAAGCGCCTCGAACACCGGCCTGTTCCCGGCCTTCAGCGCATGGGCCGGGCCTTGGTCTTTCGTGCCTTGCCCTGCGATCATATATGTCGCCACGGTCCACGGCGCGCCGGCAAAACCGATCAGCGTCGTCTCGCGCGGCAATTCGCGGCTCAGGATGCGCACGGTCTCGTAGACCGGGTTCAGCGTCTCGTGAATCGCCTCAACGGGTTTGAGCGCATCGACCCCTGCCTGAGAGGTGATCGTGGAAAGGCGCGGCCCCTCGCCGGTGACGAACCACAGATCCGCCCCAAGCGCCTGCGGCACCAGCAGGATATCCGCGAAAAGGATTGCCGCATCGAAACCATAGCGGCGGATCGGTTGCAGGGTCACTTCTGCGGCCAGTTCGCTGTTGTAGCACAGCGACAGGAAATCCCCGGCCTTTTCCCGCGTGGCGCGGTATTCCGGCAGGTAACGGCCCGCCTGACGCATCATCCAGATCGGCGGAGTGGGCAGCGTTTCCCCGGCAAGTGCCCGCAAAATCGTTTTATCGGTCATATCTGTTCCCTTCGGTTGACAGTTTCGTCCCCTTTGGGCGCAAGGATGTCAAGCATCTGGTGCTTGTCAGGTCAGCTTTACATGACTAACAACTGTCTCATGACTCTGACACGCCCCACACCCGCCTCACCGCTGAAGATCGGCACCCGTGGCTCTCCGCTGGCTCTGGCTCAGGCGCATGAGACGCGCGCGCGCCTCATGGCGGCCTTCGACCTGCCTGAAGAGGCTTTCGCAATCGTGGTCATAAAGGTCACGGGCGACGCGATCCAGGATCGGCCGCTCAAGGACATCGGGGGCAAGGGCCTCTTCACCCGCGAGATCGAGGAGGCGCTGCTGGACGGGTCCATCGACATTGCCGTGCACTCGATGAAGGACATGCCGGTCTTGCAGCCGGCGGGGCTGCTGCTGGACACCTATCTGCCGCGCGAGGACGTGCGCGATGCCTTCGTCGCGCAGGATGTGGCCTCGCTCAAGGATCTGCCCGCAGGGGCGCGCGTGGGATCGTCCTCGCTGCGCCGTCGGGCGCAGCTTCTGAATGCCTTCCCGCATCTGGAAGTGGTGGAATTCCGGGGCAATGTGCAGACCCGGCTCAAGAAGCTGGCCGATGGCGTGGCCGCCGCCACCTTCCTTGCGCAGGCCGGGTTGAACCGGCTCGGCATGGCCCATGTGGCGCGTGGCGCCATTTCGCCCGATGACATGCTGCCTGCCGTCGCGCAGGGCGCCATCGGGATCGAGCGGCGCGCCGATGACACCAATACCGCCGCCATGCTCGAGGCGATCCACCACACCGAAACCGGTCAGCGTCTGGCTGCCGAACGCGCCTTCCTCGCCACGCTGGACGGGTCCTGCGAGACGCCGATCGCGGGCCTGGCAGAACTCGACGGAACCACCCTGCGCCTGCGTGGCGAGGTGCTGCGCCCGGACGGGTCTGAAAAGATCGCCGATGACCGCAGCTGCACGATTGCCGACGCGCCCGACATGGCGCGAGACATGGCGCAATCCTTGCTCAAGCAGGCAGGTCCGGGATTTTTCGACTGGCGCTGATCAGCGCCCGCCGTTTCTGCTTGCCCAAAATATCCCCGCCGGAGGCACAGGTGTCAGCCTGGCAAGACCTTGCCGGGGTTCAGGATGCCGTTGGGATCAAGCGCCCCCTTGATCGCGCGCATCGCGGCCAGCGCCACCTTGTTCTTGCGTCGCGCCATCGAGGGCAGCTTGGACATGCCGATTCCATGTTCGGCCGAAAAGCTGCCGCCAAGTTCCAGGACCACATCCTCGACTGCTTCCATGATCGCATCATGCACGGCCGGGTCCTGCGAGATCGGCCAGACGGTATAATGCACGTTGCCGTCGCCCAGATGCGAGACGATCAGCTCTTTCGCGCCTTTGTCCAGAACGTTCAGCCGGTCGTGAATGCGCGACAGGAACACGGCGACCTTGTCCAGCGGCACGGCCACGTCATTGTTCACGATCGGTCGCCGCGTCAACGCGATTTCAGCCGCCGCCTCGCGGCGTTGCCACATCTCGGCGCGTTGGGCCTCTGACTGGGCCACGACCGCATCAAGGATCATGCCCTCTTCGAACATGCCCTCCAGGACTTCCTCCAGGTGTACGGAGACCGGCACGCGCCCGTCCGGGCCGGGGGTGCAGTCGCGTGGCGCTGTCGCACCGACCTCGACCAGGATATTGACGTCATGCATCTGCTCGAACGGGGGTTTGGCACCGGGAAACTTCTCCAGATGCCCCTCGATATAGGCGCGCGGCATGAATTCGAAGGCCTCGACCCCGCCACCCGTCGCTTCGCGCAGGCGGTTCAGAAGCACCAGCGCCTGATCCAGCGAAGGAGCCGCAACCATCGCCGTGGCATAGGCGCGCGGTTTCGGAGCAAGCTTGAGAACGGCCGCGGTGATGATGCCAAGCGTCCCTTCCGCCCCGATCATCAGGTGCTTGAGGTTGTAGCCAGAGTTGTCCTTGTGCAGTTCGCTCATCAGGTCCATCACCTCGCCGCTGGGCAGGACGACCTCCAGGCCCAGGCACAGATCGCGGGTGTTGCCATAGCGCAGCACGTTGGACCCGCCCGCATTGGTCGACAGGAAGCCGCCGACCATGGCCGAGCCGCGCGCACCGAAGGTCAGTGGAAAGATCAGGTCATGGGCATTCGCCGCATCGTGCAGGCTGGACAGGATCACACCGGCCTCGACGATGGCGATCCGTGCCTCGGGGCGCACCTCGCGGATACGGTTCATCCGGTCCAGCGACAGCATGATCGCCCCTTCGGCCTTGGTGCCACCGGCAAGCCCGGTATTGCCGGACACCGGAACGACAGCCGTGCCGGTGTCATTGGCAAGGCGTAGCACTGCGGCCACCTCTGCGGTGGACCCGGGCCGCACCACGGCCAGCGGCGTCCATGTGTAGACGCCCGTCCAGTCGCGTGACCATTTTGCCAGATCGGCCCCCTTCACCACATTGGCGGGGCCCACGATCGTCTCGAGCCTGTCCAGCATTCTGCATCCCTCCCTTGTTATTCGGTCCTGCTGCGCCATCTGGGGCCGAAGTGCCGCCAATTGCAAGGCATGGCGCATGTTTGGGTGATCTGCGACAAACTGCCGATCATGTGCCGCGTCACTGGACAGCAGTTCGATATCGCCTATCTGTCCCTGCAAGCCGAAGACGAGTCCGGCCGTGGCCATTGATCCTCGACGCGAAAGCCTGAACTGATGACCCTTCTGCAGAAAACCTACCCTGCCATCCTTCTCACGATGCTGTTGGCCGTGGCTTCGGTGATCCTGACCTACCCCGCGAATGCGCGTGGCACGTTCATGTTCGATTCCATCGACGGTGGTGTCTTGTCCCTGGACGATTGGCGCGGTCAGCCCGTTCTGGTGGTGAACACGGCATCGCGCTGCGGCTATACCGGGCAGTATGACGAACTTCAGGCGCTCTATGATCGCTACAGGGATCGTGGCCTTGTGGTGCTTGCCGTGCCGTCCAACGATTTCCGCCAGGAACTGGCCACCGATGCCGAAGTCGCCGAGTTCTGCGAGGTCAATTTCGGGCTGGATTTTCCGATGACCACGATCACCTCGGTCAAGGGGGCGTCGGCGCACCCATTCTACCAGTGGCTTTCGCGGACCGAAGGTTTCGTGCCGGGATGGAACTTCAACAAGGTCCTGATTGCACCCGATGGCAGTGTCGCGGGCACATTCGGCTCGCCGGTCAAGCCGCTGTCGGGCCGGATCACCAGCCAGATCGAGGCAATGCTGGCCAAGGGCTGATCAGAACGGCCTGCCTCATGCGCACATGAATCCCCCTCTTTTCATCGGCTCTGAGATTTACAGAGGGTCCAGTTACGGCGACTGGCACCCGCTGCGTGTGCCGCGCGTGTCCACGGTCATGGACCTGTCCCGTGCCCTGGGATGGCTGGACGCATCCGCCTATGTCACCAGTCCGCGGGCCAAGCCCGCCGCCTTGGCGCTCTGGCATGATCCGGCCTATATCGCGGCCCTCCAACAGGCCGAATCCGAGGGGCAGGTTACGCCCGAAGTCCGCGCGCGCCACAATATCGGCACCCACGCCAACCCGGTCTTTCCCGAGGTGTTTCGCCGCCCTGCCACATCGGCAGGCGGTGCGCTGCTTGCAGGCGAGATCCTCGCGCGACCCGGCGTCGTCTATGCACCGGCAGGTGGCACGCATCATGGCATGCCGGATCACGCCAACGGGTTTTGCTATTTCAACGATCCGGTTCTGGCGATCCTGTCGCTGCGCCGCCAGGGTCTGCGGCGCATCGCCTATGTCGATATCGACGCGCACCATTGCGACGGGGTGGATCATGCCTTTCGCGATGATCCCGATGTTCTGCTAGTGTCGACCCATGAGGTGAACCGCTGGCCACGCACCGGCGCGCTGACGGATGCGGGGGCGGGCAATGTGTTCAACCTGCCGCTGCCCAAGGGGTTGAACGACACCGAGATGGCGCTGATCCGTGATCGGCTGATCCTTCCGGCAGTCGCCCGTTTCGCCCCCGACGCGATTGTGCTGCAATGCGGTGCTGATGCGCTGGCCGAAGACCCGCAGTCACGTTTGACCTTGTCCAATGGGGCGCTCTGGTCGGTTGTCGCGTCGCTGGGTGCCTTGACCGACCGCTACCTGGTTCTGGGCGGCGGCGGGTATAATCCCTGGTCCGTCGGTCGCGCCTGGACGGGTGTGTGGGCTACCCTGACGGGGCAGGAGATACCCGAAAGGTTGCCCCCCGAGGCCGAGGATGTGCTGCGCGGTCTGGTCTGGCGCGGTAACCGGCGCGGGCGTACCCCGCCGGATCACTGGTTCACCACCCTGCGCGATGCGCCCCGGCATGGTACGATCCGTCCCGAAATCCGCGTGGATCTGGATCTGCTGTCCGCAAGGTTCGCCGCAACGGTCTGAAATCAGGCGCCCTTGCCTTCATAGGCCGTGCGGAACACGCCCATGATCTGGCGGGCCACGGTGCGCGCGTCATGTCCCCTGGCCGTATCGAACCAGATCGGAGCCCAGTTCAGCGCGCCGAACAGATGCAGCCGCAACAGCGTGCGATCCACGTCCTGCGGCAGGCTCAAGGCACTGAACAGATCCCGGAATATCTGCTCGTAGCGACGCCGCTCCACGCGGATCTGGGCGCTGATCCCCTCACGCTCTCCCAGGAATTCCGGGGACACGATCGCGACCAGGTTGCCGGTTTCGATCAACCCTTCCAGATGTGCCGTGGCGGCCGCCTCAAGGCGGTCCCAGGGGCCGAAATCGCCGTCATCCGCCGCAGCCAAGGCCGCGCTGACGCGCGCCTCCATCACCGCGACAACACGCTGGTGCAGGGCAAGGAACAGGGCTTCCTTTGACTCGAAATGGTAGTAGAGCGAACCGGGCAACATGCCGACGGCGCTGGCGATATCGCGCATTGACGTGCCGTCATAGCCCTTCGCGGCCATCAACTCCCCGGCGCGGTCCAGCAATTCCTCGCGCCTGTTGCCTGGCGCTGTTGTCTCTGTGTCTGGGTCTGTCATGGTCGAGCCTGTCTTGTTCTTGTGTGGAACAGGGGTTGTTGCGCGGGTGGGGTCATGTCGATATAGCTGACGAACGAACGATTGTTAACTATCTTCCGCAAGCAGGTTCGACATGAGCGAAAACACCATCCGCGCCATTGAAGCAACAGGAAATGGCCTGACAGAGCTTGCTGTCACGACAAAATCGGCACCCGCCGCGCCTGGACCCGGCGAAGTGACGGTGGACATGATGATCGTGACGATCAATCCGGCTGATCTGCTGATGCTGGAGGGGCGTTATGGCGTGCGTCCGCCAGCACCTTTTGTGCCCGGAAGCGAGGGGGTGGGCCGCATCAGCGCCGCAGGGCCCGATGTCACGCTCAGGCCCGGCGATATCGTGATGCCGATGCCGGGCAATACCTGGACCGAACAGGTTACGTTGCCGGCGCGCCATGTCGTGCCGCTGCCCGCCAATGTCGATCTGGATCAGGCGGCCATGCTCAAGGCGAACCCGGCGACCGCGCTGGTGATGCTCGAGGATATCGTGCCCCTGCAGGCGGGTGACTGGGTGATCCTGAACGCGGCCAATTCGGCGGTGGGACAGAATGTCGTCAAGGTCGGCGCCGCGCTGGGCCTGCGGATCGCCTGCGTGGTGCGACGCGAGGGGGCGGCACAGGCGTTGCGCGCGCTGGGCGCCGAGGTCGTGATCGTGGACGATGGCACCGGGCCCGCGCCCTGTTTGCCCGATGGCGCAAAGGCGCGTCTGGCGCTGGATGCCATCGGTGGCGCCGCGACCGAGCGTCTGGCAGCCGCCGTCGCGGATCGCGGCACGGTCGTCAATTACGGTCTCTTGTCCGGCGAAAGCCCGCGCCTCAGCGCGCATGATCTGGTGTTTCGCGGATTGACCCTGCGCGGCTTCTGGCTGGCGTCATGGTTCGCCACGGCAGGGCCCGCGCGGATCAAGCAGGTCTATGCCCAGCTTGTGGCTTGGCTGGGCGAGGGGCGAATCGGTGCCAAGGTCGATGCGCATTACCCGATTGAACGCGCTGCCGAGGCCGTGGCCCATGCGGCCCGCGAAGGGCGCGACGGCAAGGTGCTGATCACGACCCGGTTCCATACTGGTCCTGCCTGATCAGGGATTGCGGATGTCGCCGCCGTTGCGGTTCATCCGGGCCATGATCTCGATC
This sequence comes from Rhodobacteraceae bacterium EhC02, assembly GCA_001650895.1. Taxonomy (GTDB): domain Bacteria; phylum Pseudomonadota; class Alphaproteobacteria; order Rhodobacterales; family Rhodobacteraceae; genus Seohaeicola. The sequence continues at coordinate 28,029 of LXYH01000045.1, read as the reverse complement.
GCCTCGTCCTGCACCATGAGGTCGCAAAACAACGTACGCTCCTGCGCCATCCGGTCCGGATCGGGACTGGCGCCACGGATCAGCCGCTTGATATGCGCCAGCGCCAGCGGCGGGTTGGCGATCATCCGGCGGGTCATCGCCAGCGCGTGATCCAGAACGGGACCGGTGACACAGGCATTGACCAGCCCGGCCGCCGCGGCCTCGTCCGGTGCAAAGGTCCGACCCGTCAGACAGTATTCAAGCGCGCGCGCCTGCCCGACCAGCAGCGGCAGGCGCTGTGTGCCGCCGGCCCCCGGCAGGATGCCAAGGTTCACCTCTGGCAGGCCGATGGGATAGTCCCCCGCCTGCGCAAGGCGGATGTCGCAGGCCAGGGCCAGTTCGAACCCGCCGCCCATCGTTGCCCCGTTGATCGCCGCGATATGGGGTTTCGCGCTATCCTCGATCCGGCGCATGGCGCGATGCAGCGCCGGTTCCGGCACGGGCCTGTCAGGGGTGAAGACCATCCCGCGCGCCGCCATCTTGCGCGCGCGTTCCTCAAGGATGCGGACATCGTAGTGGCGGATGAAGACGCCCTCCTGCCCGCCGGTCAGGATCACCGCACGGACGCTGCTGTCAGCTTCGGTCTGATCGAGCGCGGCGGTCAGCCCGGCTTCGGTACCCTCGTCCATGAACCCTTCGGGTGAGTTGGAAAACCGGATCACTGCGATCGCGCCATCCCGGGTCACCTCGACCCTGCCGGTATCGGGTCCGCTCATGCTCTTGCCTTTCTGATGGTCGCCTTTGCGTGGCGCAGATCCATTGCGGCCGGATCGGCGCAGGGATCGGCCCCGTCAGGGTAAAGGCGGTGTTTCTGCACTTTCTGCGTGCCGGTCACAGGCAGGCTGTCGCGGAACACGATCCAGCCCGGCAACTTGTAATGGGCCAGACGGTCGCGGGCGAAGTCCAGCACGGCCATGGCTGTCGCCTGTCCCGGCGCATGTCCGGGGGCTGGCACGATGGCGGCGAAAACCTCTTCATCGCGCATGGCGTCCGGCACCGCGATCACCGCGACAGCCCCAACGGCCGGGCAGTCGATCAGCGCATTCTCGACCTCGGCGGCCGAGATGTTCTCGCCCGAGCGACGGATGATGTTCTTGGCGCGTTCGACGAACATCAGCATCCCGTCTTCGGCCTGTGTCACCACATCGCCGGTGTGAAACCAGCCATCGCGCCAGGCCTCTTCGGTCGCCTGATCGTTCTTGAGATAGCCCTTGAAGAAGCCTTGGCGCGGATCGGGGCCGGGCGCGCGCACGACCAGCTCGCCTGGCGTGCCGCGCTGCACCTCGCGCCCCGCATCGTCCACCACCCTGGCCAGCAGATGTTCAGGCAGCGGGCGGCCAAAGGCGCGGGTGTCGATCTGGCGCGGCTCATGGCAATCGGCCAGAAAGCGCCCCGTCTCGGTCATGCCCCAGACCTCGACCATGGGCAGGTTGAACCGTTCCTCGAAAGCGCGATGGATCGCAGGGTCAAGCCCCGCGCCAAGGCCATAGCGCAAACCATGAGTCCTGTCCTGTGGACGTGGTGGCGCCTTCATCAGGACAGGCGGGATGATCCCCAGATAATGCATCGCCGTGGCGCGGCTTGCCGCCAGATCGTCCCACCATGTCTCGGCGTGGAACCTGTCCGGGACGATCAGGCAGACGCCTTTGAGAAGCGCCATCGCGATCGTGTTGATCCCGGCGTTGACGTGAAAATAGGGCAGGGGAATGAAGATCCGCTCAACCCCGTCGCGCACCGTCAGCGCACCGCCATGTCCCGCATACATCCGCCCGACCGCAAAGGCATAGTCATTGTCGATGATCGCCCCCTTGGGGCGCGAGGTTGTCCCGGAGGTATAGATCAGCGCGATTTCGGTGTTCAGGCCGGGCTGTCCATCCTGCGCGGGCCGTGGCGCGGGCGGTGGTGTGAATTCCGCCGGTATGCTGTCATCGCTCCAGACCATCACGGGAATATCCGACACATCCGTGATCTTGGCCCGGTTCCACGGCAGGCTGATGGCGATGTTCACGGCGGAATGGTCCAGCAGATACGCCATCTCGTGGTGCAGGTAGTAGGGATTGACGGGGACCTGGGACACGCCAAGCTGGTTCAGCGCCAGAAAATGCATCACATGGGCGGGATGATTGTCCAGCGCCAGCGCCACGCGATGCCCCGGCCCCCAGCCAGCCTTTGCCCATGCATCGGCCAAAGTGTCCACCGCGCCCAGCATCCCGGCAAAGCTGATCTCGGTCCCTTGCGACAGGTAGGGCCGGCCGGCGCGCGGGGGCACGCACAGAAATGGCCGCTCTCCGTAAGCTGCGACGATCTGCGCCAAAGCTTCGTAGAGCGTCTGCATCATGCCCTCTCGATCAGCATGGCCATGCCTTGACCGGCACCCAGGCACATCGACAGGATCGCGCGGCGTCCGCCTGTATCCTCAAGGTGCTGCATGGCGGTCAGGCACATCCGCACACCGGTGACGCCGGGCGGATGACCCAGGCTGATGCCCCCACCGTAAAGGTTGTGGATCTCGCGCGGGATGCCAAGCTGCGCCTCGGCATGGATGTTCACGGCGGCGAAGGCCTCGTTGATCTCGACATAGTCGATATCGGCCATCCGCAGGCCCTGCTTGTCCAGCAATGCGCGGATCGCGGGCACCGGGCCATGGCCCATGATGCGGGGCGGCACCCCCACGACGGTCCAGTCGACGATACGGGCGCGCGGTGCAATGCCCTTGCCCTCCAGCGTGGCACGGTCGCCCACCAGAACGAAAGCCGCGGCATCATTCACGGTCGAGGCATTGCCCGCCGTGACCTTGCCCCCCGCGCGGAAGGCCGGACGCAGGCGGGCCAGTTTTTCCGGCGTGGCATCGGCGCGCACGCATTCATCGGTATCGAAGATCCGCATGGCACCCTTGCCCGCCTTGGGGTCGGCCACATCAACGCCCATGATCTGCCGCGCCAGAAAGCCCGAGGCCTGCGCCACAAGGGCGCGGCTCTGGCTCATCGCGCCCCAGTCGTCCATTGCGGCGCGGGTCAGCCCGAAATCCTCTGCCAGGTTTTCGGCTGTCTCGCCCATGTATTCCTGGCTGAAAGGGCAGCGATAGGCCCAGTCCAGCATGTCCTCCATCACGGCAGGCCCCCGCTTGACCCCGCCGCGCAGGGTGGTGACGGCGTGCGGCACACGGGAATAGCTTTCGGCACCGCCCGCGATCGCCAGACGCGAATGGCCGCTGTCCACCTGTTGCGCTGCCGACAGGATCGCTTGCAGACCCGAGGCGCAGGCCCGCACCACCGCCAGCGCCCCGGAGGATTCCGGCAACCCGGCCTTGATCCCGACGACGCGCGCGCCGAACAGGCTGTCGCGCCCCGATGGCACGGTGGACGCCAGCACGATGTGATCCAGGTCGGTGCCGTTGATGCCTGCCCGCGCGATACAGCCGGCGGCCACAGTCGCCGCCAGGTCGGTCATCTCGATCCCGCTGAGGGACCCGTCGAAGGCCCCCAGCGCACTGCGGATACCGCCAGCGATGACAGTCTCTGCCATGGTGTTCCTATCCTTTGCTGTTGCGGAACGTTATCCGCAAGGATGATGCGCGTCAGTGCAATTCCACCGGCATGACGCGCGGACCGCGCATGATGATGGTTGCATGCCATTCGATAGGTTCCTGCGCCAGCTTCAGTGTCGGCAGTCGCTGAACCAGCCGGGGAAACGTCACCTCGGCCTCCAGCCGCGCCAGGGCCGCACCCATGCAGAAATGCGGACCATATCCGAATGTCAGGTGCCGGTTCGGCTTGCGGGTGATGTCGAATTCATCAGGCCGAACGAACACGTCGGGGTCCTGGTTGGCGATGTTGATCATGGCAAAGACACGCTCGCCCGGGCGCAGGGTCTTGTCATGCAGCCGATGCTCTGTCGCCACCAGCCGCGCCATGGACCCGGACGGGCCATCCAGCCGCAGGCATTCCTCGACCGCGGATTTCGCAAGCTCGGGCTTGTCAGCCAGCAACCGTGCCGCTTCGGGATGGGCGATGAACTTGGCCATGCCCCCGGCCAGAAGGTTCGCGGACGTTTCATGCCCACCGAACATGACCAGCATGCAGGCGGCGACCAGTTCATCCTCGGTCATGGCGTCATCGGCTTCGCGCGCGGCGATGAAGGCCGAGATAAGGTCATCGCGCGGTTCGGCCCTGCGCTCTGCGATCAGACCCCGGAACAGGGCTGCCATCTCCTGCGCGCCTTCGGCTGCGCGTTCATACTTGTCGGGTGCGTTGCGCGCCGATCCGATGAACAGCTGCATCCGGTCGGAACAGGATTTCAGGTGGAACATGTGGTCCCGCGGCACGCCAAGCAGGTCCATGATGACCATCGCGGGCAGTTGCATGGCGAAATCGTTGACGAAATCGAAAGCTTGCCCGCGCGGCAGCCGATCCGTCAGCATGTCGCAGATATTTTCCACGCCGGGGCGCAGCACTTCGACCGCGCGCATGGTGAAGGCGCGGCTCATCAACTGGCGCAGCCGGGTATGTTCGGGCGGATCACGGAACACCAGCCACAGCGTCAGATAGCGCATCAGTTCGGATAGAACGCTTTTCTCTGCCGCAGGCAGGTTCTCATAGAAGGGCTTGATCCGGTCGACCGACATCTCGGTCGAGGTGAGGGCCACCTTGACATCGTCATAGCGTGTCAGGACCCAGGCTTTCAGCTTGGGACTCCAATGCGCCGGATCGTGACGTTGCAGCGCCAGAAGCGAGGGGTAGGGGTTCCTGACCACTTGTGGAAGCGTCGGATCGTAATACGCCGTCGCCGATTTCAACGGGTTGTTCAAGGGCTCCTCCCGGTCATGCCTGGCGCGATTCACTTTTTGGTTGCATCTAGTGTGTTTCGCGCCGTCTTACTAGCAACAGTCAATTCACCAAGCAATCGTTTGCTTGACTATTGCATCAGCTTTCCGCATTGTCCAGTCATGCCGCGTCCGGGAGGGCGTGCCTTATGCCGAAAACGGGTCAACCCGGGGTTCAGTGCGCATGGCGCAAAGCGTCGGGAATATGCGATCCGAACAGGATTTGCGTGGCGCCGCGGCGCAGGAACCTTGCGACGTTCGCCCCGCGGTTTCCGCTTCTGCGATGGTCGGGGCCACCCGGATCTGGCGGGGCGCAATCCCCCATGTCAGCTTGCAACTTGTGGGCTTGCTTCTGGTGACAAGCTTTCCGATGCTGATGCGATGGCAACCGGCGATGATGCTGGGCAATTTACGGAGACACGCATGATCCTGTTCACCAACCTGACCTCGCCCTTTGCCCGTCTGGCGCGTATCACGGTGATCGAAAAGGGCCTTGCCGACAGGGTCGAGGTGCGCGTGACCGATCCATGGGGTGGTGATCCCGCATTCGTGGGTGGCAATGTCCACGAGCGGGTGCCTGCCCTGATCACCGAAGACGGAACCGGTATTTCCGAAAGCGCGATGGTGCTGCATTGGCTGGATCAACTGGCGCCTGAGCCGCCCTTGTTCCCCAAGCAGGGGCTGGCGGCGATGTTGCGGCAGGCCGGCGCGGCACTTGGCGCGATCGATGTCATGGCGGCCATCATCATCACCCGCAAGTCGGCGCCGGATTTCGACAGCATGGTGATCGGGCAAAAACGGTTCCGTACCGTCAACGCGGCCTTCGACCTGCTTGAGGCCGCGCCACCCCGCGACATGGCCGAGGGGCCGGACATGGCCGCCATCGCCACGGCGACGGCGCTTGACTATGCGGCGTTCCGCTTCCCGGATCGGGACTGGCTGGGCAGCAGGCCGAACCTGGCTGCATGGCGCGCACGACAAGCAGGGCGCGCATCCCTGGACAGCACCATGCCACGCGAGGCGTGACGCCTCAGGTCAGCCGCACTGCGCCGTCCAGGCGGAAGGTCGTGCCGTTCACCATCTGGTTGCCGACGATGAAGGCGACCATCTCGGCGAATTCGGCGGGGGTTCCTTCGCGTTTGGGAAAGGGGACGCCATCGGTGATGGATTTGCGCCATTCCGGTGCGACAGTGTAGAACATCGGAGTGCCGAAGACGCCCGGCGCGATACAGGCGACACGTATGCCGAAGCGCGCCAGTTCGCGCGACGCAGGCAGGGTCAGGCCCATGACCCCGGCCTTGGATGCGGCATAGGCGGCCTGGCCTATCTGCCCCTCATGACCCGCAACAGAGGCCGTGGTGACGACCACCCCGCGTTCGCCACCCTCCAGCGGGTCGGCTTGCGCCATCTCGGCCGCGGCAAGGCGCAGCGTGTTGAAGGTGCCGGACAGGTTCACGGCGAGGACGCTGTCGAAGGCCTCAAGCGGCATGGGATCGCCCTCGCGGGACAGGATCTTGCGGGACGGGCCGATGCCCGCGCAGGCCACGCAGATCCGCGCCGGGCCATGTGCGGCGCGGGCGCGGGCAAAGCCCGCCGCCATCCCGGCGGCATCGGTCACGTCGCAGGCGATCGCCAGCCCGCCGATATCCGCGGCCACCCGTTCCGCCGCCGCTGCGTCCCGGTCCATGACCGCCACGCGCGCACCATCCGCAGCCAGACGGCGCGCCACCGCTTCGCCCAGACCCGAGCCCGCGCCGGTCACGATGGCGGCCTGTCCTGAGGTGATCATATCTTGGCCTCCGACCAGTAGGGATCGCGCAGCAGGCGTTTGAGAACCTTGCCCAAGGCGTTGCGCGGAAACTCGTCGCGCAGTTCCACGGCATGCAGGCGCTGGTATTTTGCAAGCCGCGCGTTCGCCCATTCCCTGATGTCAGCGGGGTCCGCATCCCCGCGCGGGATCACCAGGGCAAGGCATGTCTCGCCCCATTTGTCATGCGGCACACCGATCACGCAGACATCGGCCACGGACGGGTGCTGACCCACGACCGCCTCGACATCCGTAGGAAAGACATTGAACCCACCCGAGATGATCATGTCCTTCTTGCGGTCGATGATGGTCAGATAGCCATCCTCGTCCAGCACCCCCACATCACCGGACCGGATGAATGTCCGCCCATGTGCGTCGCGCCAGATCAGCGCCTCGGTCAGGTCGGGCTGGTCGTTGTACTCGCGCAGCATGCCCGCGCCATAACCCACGATCTCGCCGGGTTGACCGGGCGGGCATTCGCGCCCCTCCGCATCGATCACCCGCATGTCGAAACCCATCACGGGCGTGCCGACGGTGGCGAACTTGTCGTCCGGCTCGCCGGGTTTGAGGATCGCGGCGAAGCCTTCGGAAAAGCCGTAAAGCTCGCACAGGCCCGGTGTCAGACGTTCGAGAACCTTTTTCTTCACATCACGCCGCAAGGGTGATCCGGCACAGAGCACACGCTGCAAGGATGATGTATCCGCCCCGGCCAGGGCCGGATGATCCAGGATCATGATGAATTGCGCCGGCACCATGAAGCTGTGGGTGATCCGCCGCGCCTTGACTGTCTGCAGAAAGCCTGCCGGATCGAAGGCGGGCATCACATGCAGCGTGCCGCCCGCGAAAAGCGTGGGCAGCATCACGATCCATGTGCCGTTGGAATAAAGCGAGGTCGTGGTCAGCGTGCGCGCATCCGATGTGATGCCCAGTTCGATCGCGTTGGAAAACGCAAAGTGCAGCCGCGCGGCATGTGTCTGCACGATCCCCTTGGGCAGGCCCGTGGTGCCGGATGAATAGATGATGTTGAAATCATCCCCCGGACGGTGGCGTATGTCGGGCACAGTGGCGGGATGCCCCGCGATGAAGTCCTGAAGACGGGTCCAGCCCGTGCCTTCAAAGCCAAAGCCCACCCAAAGCGTCACCTGTCCCAGTGTGCCGCGCACGCCCTCAAGCCGTTCGCGGAAACCTACGCTGGCAAAGGCGCGGGTCGCGCGGCTGTCCGCGATCAGCCCCGCCATCTGCTCACCCGTCAGCAGGCCTGACAACGGCACGGCGCAGCCACCTGCGCGGATCACGCCAAAGACCACCTCAAGCATCTCGACCGCGTTATCCATCAGCACCGCCACCCGGTCGCCGCGCTGCAATCCATCCGCAATCAGCGCATTGGCGATGCGGCTGATCCCGGCGTCGAAATCGCCCCATGTCCGCTGCACATCGCCACAAACCACAGCCATGCGCCGCGCCTTGAAACGTCCGTGTTGGGCCAGCATGTCGCTGATGTTCACGAAGGGCTGATCCAGCAATTCGGTCATGTTGTCATCCTTCCTACATTGTCGTCGGCAGCCATGTGACCAGCGCCGGAAAGGCGATCAGCAGGCCCAGCACCACGAATTCGATCGCGATGAAAGGCGTGATCCCGCGAAACAGCTCGCCCGGTTTCAGCGCGCCGTTGGCCGCCGCCAGAACCGCATAAAGGTTCAGGCCCACGGGCGGCGTGATGGCGGCAATCTCGATCAGCTTGATGATGATCACGGCAAACCAGATCGGGTCGATCTGCAACGCCTGCGCGATGGGATAAAGAAATGGCACCGCGATCACCAGCAGCGAGACAGAGTCGATGAACATCCCCAGCACGAGAAAGATCGCGATGGTGATGAGCAGGAAACCCGTCACGCCCAGGTCGCTTGCGATCACAAAGCCGCGCACCTCGCCGATGAAGCCGCTGATCAGCAGGAAGCGGCTGAAGATCAGCCCCGCGATCACGATGGCAAAGATCATGGCCGATATGCGCGCCGCCTCGAGTAGCGCCTCCCAGATGTCGCGTCCACCGATCCGGCGCATCGACAGCGCGATCACCAATGCGCCTGCCGCGCCTACGGCCCCGGCGGCGGAAGGCGGGTAATATCCTGCATAGATGCCCCCCATGACCAACGTCATCAGCAGAAGCACGCTCCAGACCTTGGCCATCGCCCGGCCCCGCATCCCCCAGGTGATCGTCATCTTCGAAGGCGGCGCCCATTCCGGACGAAAGATCAGCATCACCCGGACGCCGATCATGTAGGCCCCCGCTGTCAGCACGCCGGGAATGATGCCGGCGATCAGCAACTCGCCCACTGGCTGCGTGGTCAGCATCGCATATAGCACCATCGCGATGGATGGCGGGATCAGCCCCGCAAGCGTGCCTGCCGCCGCGATGCAGCCCCCCGCGATGCCGCCGTTGTAACCAAAGCGCAGCATTTCCGGCAGGGCCATCCGGGTGAAGACGCTGGAGGCAACGACGGTCGACCCCGAAGCTGCGGCAAAACCTGCCTGCGCGATGATCGTCGCCATCAGCAGGCTGCCCTTGATGCGGTCCAGCATGTAATGCGCGGCGGTATAGAGATCGCTGATGATGCCCGCACGCCCGGCGATCCCGCCCATCAGCACGAACATCGGCACGACCACGAATGTATAGTCGCTGTTCAGCGTATAGGGCGTGGTCTGAAACGTCGTGAACAGGAAGGTGGACCCGACCGTCAGATACATTCCCGCAGCCGCAACAACCCCCAGGGCAAAGGCCACGGGGACACCCATCGCCAGCAATCCCAGAAGCGCCGCGAAGGCGATCAGACCTGTCTCGAGCCCGCCCATCAGATACGCCCGTTCCGGCCGCGCCACATCCCGAGGATCAGCCGCCCGATCTGGATGGTGATGACCAGCAGCACAAGGCTTGCGCCGATGGCGCAGGCCAGTTTCGCGGGCCATATCGGATAGCCAAGGGTCGCGGCCGATTTCTCGCGGATCGCAAGACTGTCGAGCGCTACCTTCCATGTGCCGCGCGCGATCAGCGCGAAAAAGACAAAGCCTGCCAGTTTTGCAATTATCTCGCGCGGGATGACACTCCAGCGCGGAAATATTCCAGAAAAAAGGTCAACATTTATATGTTCATTGCGTGATTGAACCAGCGGCCATGCCAGGAAGATGGCGGCAGCCGTCAGCGTGCCCGACATGTCGACCTTGAAGGCCAGAAAGACGCCAAGCACTTCGCCCGCGACGATATCGGTCACCCCGACAAGCATGACCACGGCCAGGGCAATCGCGGCGACGGCACTGGCCAGTCTTTCAATCAGCATGATCCCTCCTGTCGGGCGGCGTGGCACGGGCGGCCATTTGGAATGGCCGCCCGATGACATGTCAACGCATCAGTTCTGGAAGGATTTTTGCGCCTCGCGCATCGGTCCGACAAGGGGGGCGATCTTGTCCGCCATCCCGGCCTCGGTCATGCGCTGTTCCCAGATGCTGATCATGTCGGGTGATTTCGCCACCAGCGCGTCCATGTCCGACAGGTTCACGATCTGACCGCCTGCAGCCTTGTACGCCTCGACGGCCTTGGCCGCCGCGCCTTCAAGCGCCGCCTGGTCCTTGGCCATCGCCTCTTCGGCGACCTCGGTCATCAGGTCACGCACCTCTTGCGGGAAAGCGTCCCAGGCGGATTTCGACACATAAAGCTGGAAGGTGGTGAAACTGCCGGTGTTGATGTCGGACCAGTAGGGGGCTGCCGTTTCGAAACCCGAGAAGGTCGCCCATTCGATCGGGCCGAAGTTGCAGTCCAGTGTGCCGCGCGTCAGGCCTTCGCGGATCTCGGTTGCCTGCACACGGGTCGGCACCATGCCCAGTGACTCCATCCAGATCGGAACATAGGCCCCGCCCACCGCACGCACCCGCAGCCCGGCCAGGTCGGCCGTGCTGTTGATCGGACGATTGCACTGCAAGGTATAGGTCGAGGGGACGGTCCATTTCAGAACATGCAGGTTCTGGGCCCCCAGTTCGTCGCGAACGGGATCGGTGGCGTATAGCGCGCCTGCCAGCGTATCTGCCACCGCAGGGCTTGCCGACACGCGGTTGAGCAATCCGGCCGACACCGATGTCAGCGGCAGTTCCTCGGCATGGACAGCCTGGGCGAAGACACCCAGGTCGACAGCGCCGTTCGACACAAGTGACTTGATCTCGGTCAGGCTGCCGATCTGGCCGGCCCAGAAGACCTCGATCTGGATCTTGCCGCCGGACCGGCGGGCGACTTCCTCGGCCCACCAGCCGTCCCATTCCGCGGCTGGCCAAGTTTGCGGCAGCGGATGCGCCAGGCGCAATGACAGCGACGGATAATCCTGTGCCGTGACCTGTGCTGCCGTTCCAGCCAGCAGGCCCGCCATGGCGCCGGTGATGGCGATAGCCTTGAAAATCGGTTTCATTACAACGTCCTCCCTGATCGTTGGTTGATCTTTGTCTTGCCCTCCTGCATCCCTTCTCCCTGATGCGGATGGCCATTCACCATGACGTCATAGAAACAAACAGTTGTTTTCCTCAAGCCCGCCATGATCCGAATCGCGTGATCGATACCTTGAAGCGATGATCGTTCCATGACATAAATCAAATGATTGTTTGGCGACTGTCAAACATAAAGATCGATGAAAAGAGCCAATTCCCCGGGATCGACCCGGGATCGGAAGGAAACCCGGCATGCGTGACGTCTATATCCTCGGCACTTCCTGCACCGTGTTCGGCAAGCGGCCTGATGCCGGCTTCAAGGACCTCACCCGAGAGGCCTATCTGGATGTGTTGGCCGATGCCAGGCTTGAAACCGGGGCCGATATCGAGATGGGGTGGTTCGGCAATTGCGGCATGGGCACCTTCGGGCAGCGCAACATCCGCGGGCAGGTCTGCTTCACGCCGCTGGTGCGCGAGGGGCTGTTTCCCGAACGTGTCGGCATGATCAATGTCGAAGGCGGATGCGCCACGGCGTCTATGGCCTTTCATGGTGCGTGGAAGGATATCCTGTCGGGGCAGGCCGAGGTGTCGCTGGCCATCGGTGTGGAAAAGACCTTCTTTCCCGGCGATGCGGCCCGTACGCAGGAAATCTTTGACGGTGGCATCGACCAGCTGGATCCCGAGGAATGGCACGCCTATTACGCCGCGCGGGGGCAGGAGGCTGGCAAGCCCTTCGACGCCAAGGCGGGGGGCGGCACCGTCTTCATGGATACCTATGCGATGCAGGCCGCCTGGCACATGCAGCGCCATGGGACGACGCAGCGCCAGATCGCCATCGCCGCGTCCAAGAACCACAATCACGGATCGCTGAACCCCAAGGCGCAGTATCGTTTCAAGGTCGCGGTGGATGATGTGCTGGAGGATCGGCCGATTTCCTACCCGCTCACCCGGTCCATGTGCGCGCCCATCGGGGATGGTGCCGCGGCGGCGATCCTGTGTTCCGGGGATTTCCTGCGCGCCCAGCCCGCCGATGTGCAGGCCCGCGCGGTCAAGGTCCGCGCCTCGGTCCTGACGGGCGGCAAGTATCGCGCCCCGGAAGAGCCTGGCCTGTCCCGTGTCGCCGCGCAAAAAGCCTATGCGGCAGCGGGCCTGACACCCGCCGATGTGGACCTTGCCGAGGTGCATGACGCCACGTCCTTCTGCGAGATCTTCCAGGCCGAGATGCTGGGCTTCTGTGAAGATGGCAAGGGCGGCGCGCTGATGGAATCGGGCGCAACGGCGCTGGGTGGCCGCCTGCCCATCAACCTTTCCGGCGGGCTTGTGTCCAAGGGTCACCCCGTCGGCGCCACGGGTCTGTCCATGATCCACGAATTGACGTTGCAATTGCGCCACGAGGCAGGCGACCGTCAGGCGGAAAAGGCGCGCATCGCCCTGGCGGAAAACGGTGGTGGCGTCATCGGCTTTGACGAGGCTGCCTGTTCAGTCATCCTGCTTGAGGGTCCTGCAGGGGCGTGACCGTCCGCCTGGTCTTGCCCCGAATATCCCTGTTCGGGATCGCAGCTGCCAAACCTCAATCCAGTTGCGCCGGGCCTTCGTCGTTTGTGGTGCCTTCGGCCCAGCGTGCGGCAAGGTGCAGCAGGATGATGATCATCGACAATGGCACCGAGACCGATATCCAGACCATCGGTATCCCAAGCGTGTCGGCCGTCAGCCCGGACTGGCGTGCAAGGTAGCCTTTGGCCAAACCGCCCTTCAGGCCCATGAAGCAGAAATAGACCACCGGCAGCACGAATGTCAGAACCGCCGCGCTTTGGATCGCCTCGGACAGATGCCCAAGGACATGCGGGCGCGCGGGAAACACGCTCTCCATCAGGACCGCGTCCGCGCGGGTCTTGAAAGACAGGGTTGCCCCCAGAAGCCCGGTCCAGACCATTGCGTATCGGGCAACATCCTCGGTCCAGACAGGAGGCGCGAAGAACACGTAACGCGCGATGATCTGGATCATCACCGTGCAGAACATCAGGCAAACCGCAAGGACCGCGATGCGGCGCACAGCCTGGTGAACACCATTGCTGAGGCCGATGATCATCCTGCGCATCATGTATCTCCGCTCGAATGGGATGGGCGGGCCGGGTGACGGCCCGCCGTTCCGGCTTAGCGATTGGCGTCGGACAGATCGGTCCAGATCTTGACGTCGGCGCTGGGCATCAGGTCGGATTCGTAGACGGCCTTGGATGCTGCACGAAAGACGGCGCGTTCCTCTGCGCTCAGGCGCTGGACCGTCACGCCCTTTTCCTCAAGCGCGGTCAGACCGGATTCCGAGGCTTTGGCCAGCCAGTCGCGGTTGGCCGCATCCGCCGCGACAACGGCGGCATCCACGGTCGCGCGCTCGGCGTCGCTCAGCCCGTCATACCATGCCTTTGACATGATCACGGCCCGCATCGGAATGATCACGCCCGCGTCGGAAAAATTGCGCACGAAATCGGTCTGGCCGAACATCACCGGCACGAAAGGCGAGTTCAGGTAGCCATCGATCACACCGGTCTGCAAGCCGGCAGGTACTTCGCCCCACGGCACGATCGTGCCGCTGGACCCCCAGGCCTGGTACATCGCGATCTGGGCATCATCCAGCGCCCGCATCCGCAGGCTGGACATGTCGGCAGGGCTGCGCACCGCCTGCGTGGTGGTGATGATCCCCGAGGACGGGCCGATCGGCACAAGGGCGGCCACCCGCACGTCCTGTGCCGCAAGGCTCTTGTTCAGGCGGTCGAACACCTGTCCTGCGGCAATCGCCCGATCCATGTGGGCGGCGTCATCGAAGATATAGGGCAGGCGTACGCCGTAGATGAAGGGATCGACCTGCGCGACTGAGCGCACGTCCGACAACGACACCTCCAACAGGCCGGTCGAAACCTGGTCGAATTTCTCGGCCTCGTTTCCGACAGAGCCCGCAGGCATTTCGCGCGGCTCCATGCCGCCGGCTTTCAGTGCGTTGCCGAAAGCGAAGGCCCAGTTGTAGGATCCCGATTGCTCCATGTCGGGTTTGCCATCCAGCGCGATCTTGACCTCGGCCGTGGCCGTGGTGGACATGGCCAGCAGTGCGGCCAATGTGAGTGCCTTGAGTTTCATGAGGTACCTCCCAGTTCCCAGTTCGTCGTCAGTTCACGGAAAAGCCGAACAGGCGTGGCAATGCGAGGCTGAGGCTTGGCCAGTAGACCAGCGCCAGCAACACAAGAACCTGCACGGCGATGAAGGGCAGCGCCGTATAGGCCAGCCGCCAGTAATTCAGATTGGTCAGCGCCGCGACGACGACCAGGCATTTGCCCAAGGGCGGCGTGATCAGACCCACGCAGAGGTTGAAGCACAGCACGATGCCCAGGTGGATGGGGCTTATCCCCTGCTCCAGCGCTTGCGGGGCAAACAGCGGGATCAGCAAGGTCAGCGCCACGGGCGTGTCCATGAACATGCCCGCGATCAGGAAGACCGCCATCAGAAAGAACAGGTATTTCGTCCCGGTGAGGCCAAAGCTGTCGACCCAGCCCGCCAAGGCCTGCGACCAACCCAGTTGCCCGGCAAGGTACCCCAGCACCGAGATCGCGGCGAGGATGATGAAGATCGTACCCGTCATCTTCGCGGTCGCTTCGACCGCGTCGAAAATCATGCCCCAGTCCAGCCCCTTGTAGAACTGCCCCGCCGCAAGCGCGAAAAGCACGGCGATGGCCGATCCCTCGGTCGGTGTGGCCAGCCCGAACACAAGTGACCCAAGGATGATGACGGGAAGACACAGGGCTGGCGCCGCGTTCAGAAGGCTGGGCAGAAAACGCGGCAGAGACTCGGATCTGCCCCCGGGATGGTCCTGTGCGACGGCAAGGCCTGCGTTCAGGGCCATCAGGCTGATCGCCAGGATCAGCCCCGGGATCACGCCCGCGATGAACAGGGCCGCAACCGATGTACCAGTCAGCCCGCCGTAGATGATCATGATGATCGAGGGCGGGATGATCGGCCCGATCATCGACGATGCGGCGGTGATCGCACCGGCATAATAGGGGTCGTATCCGCGCGCGGTCATTTCCGGCACGAAGGTGCGCGACAGGGCCGCGCTATCCGCTACGGCGGACCCCGAGATGCCGGCGAAGAACACGCTTGTGAGGATGTTCACATGCCCCAACCCGCCCTTGAACCGTCCCACGATGGACATCGCAAAGTCGATCAGGCTGCGCGTGACGCCGGCCCGGCTCATGATTTCGGCGGTCAGGATGAACATCGGCATCGCCATGAAGGCGAATACGTCAAGCTGCGCAAAGATCCGTTGCGGAAGAACCGACAGGAATTGCGCCTTGTCGGTTGCGATGAATGTCAAGATCGACACGGCCCCCATCAGATAGGCAAAGGCCGTGCCCGAGATCAGCAGGATGACAAAGACAACGGGGACATAATACATCGTCTATACCGCCGTCCGTAGGGGTTGCATGGCGGCATCCTTGCCGTCCGTCGGCAGTGGCGGATGCGTCACGATCGAACGCAGATCGATCCGGGACGGGGCCGTCGCCGCAAGATCCGGTCTTGGCCGGGCGGTCGCCTCCGATTGCGCGAAGAGTGTTTCGAAGGCGCGCGCGCTGGCCAGCAGGGCCTCATCCCCCCGCACCGCGCCCAGCATCTGCATCCCGAAGGGCAACCCGCTGGAATCCCGTCCGCAGGGCAGGGTGATCGCGGGCCCCCCGGACAGCGAGCCGCGATAGGCCAGCGCAAGCCAGCGGTAGTAGATGTCCATTTCCTGGCCGTCGATGACCTGTGCATGTGACTGCGTCCAGGGGAAAGGGGAAACCGGGGCTGTCGGCAACAGTATGATGTCGAAATCCCGCATGACGGCATTGAAGCGACGCAGGATGCGCGTCTGTTCACCATGGGCCCAGGCCCGATCGGCCAGCGTCATGCGGCGCGCAAGGGCGACATTGGTCGCGATATGTTGGCCAAAGGCCTCGGGCGTCTTGTCCAGCGCGGCACCAAAGGCTGAGACAAAGCTTTCCGCGCGCAGGATGTCAAAGCAGCGATCCATGTCGCCCAGGGCCAGATCCGCCGGGCGGCAGTCCCGCACATGCGGGGAAATCTGGGCGATCCGCGCGAGGAAGGTCTTTCGGATCTCGGGGTCGACGGCGGCGCCGCCGAAATCCGCGCTGTAGCCTACCCGCATATCCCTGAGGTCGATGTCGGGCAGTGCCGTGAACCGGTCGGGCACGGCGGCAATCGACAAGGGGTCGTCGGGATCATGCCCCTGGCAGATCCCCAGCATCAGGATCAGGTCATCCATCGTGCGCGCCATCGGTCCCAGCACCGAAATCCCGGACCAGCCAAGCGGTCGTGTCGGATGCGCAATCACATCCACGGATGGGCGATATCCGACGATCCCGCACAAGGCTGCCGGTATCCGCAGCGAACCGCCTGTGTCCGAGCCTGTGCAAAGCGGCAAAAGCTCTGCCGCAAGTGCCGCCGCCGACCCGCCCGAGGACCCGCCCGCGATCAGGTTCGGGTCGAACGGATTGCCGGTTGCCCCCCAGACCGGATTGCGACTGTTGCCGCCTGCGCCCAGTTCCGGAACATTCGTCTTGGCCAGGACTATGGCACCTGCGGCCCTCAGGCGCGCGACCATTGGCAGGTCCCGGTCCGGCACGTTGCCGCGTGCAGCAATGCTGCCATGGGTGGTCAGCATCCCCTTTGTGTCCTGCAGATCCTTGACGCCGATGGGCAAGCCGTCCAGCGGGCCTTTCGGCTGCCCCGCCCTCCAGCGCACTGTTGCTGATCGCGCCTCTGCAAGGGCGTTCGCGGAATCCATCGCGGCAAGGGCGTTGATCTTGGGATTTACTGTTGCGATGCGATCCAGGCAGGCCGAAAGGTAATCGACCGGTGACAGGGTCCCGGACCGGAATCCCGCCAGGACATCGCATGCTGTCATTGCCGTCACGGACATGGGCAAGCCATGGGCGCAAGCCGGGTCAGAATCATCACACGCGCCCTCCCAAACCGAGTGTTTGATTAAGGTATGCTTATGAAATGCTTAAAAATAGAGCCAAATATGGCATAATACATTAACCAAATGGAATGGTCTTGAGGTCATCCGTCGCTTGCTGAAGACACTTCAGAAACAGCGACAGGGTGCCGTTCTGGGCGGTCTTGTCCCGCCGCCAGAAACAGCGCGCCTCGGATAGCAGGCCTTGCGTGTTGAGCGGCAGCATCACCATTTCCCCGCGTGCGGCATGGGTCTGCGCAAGGCGTTTCGGCATGAAACCCAGTGCCGGCATGACCCGCAGGATCTCCAGGTTCAGCGCGATGGACAAGGACGCGATCGTGTTGCTGGGCGGCGCAAGCCCATTCACCGCGAAAAGGGCGTCGATGGCTTGCCGTGCGACAGAGTTCGTTTGTGGCAAGATCCAGGGGAATGCGGCCGCGTCTGACCATGTCGGCTCTGTCTCGTTCCCGAGCGGATGATCGCGCCCGCCAACGACAAGAACAGGTTCCGAAAACAGCGCCATCTGATCGATGCCCGGCATTTCCTGTGGCTGCCATATCCGCGCAATCAGGACATCGATCATGCCCGCTTCGAGTTCGGGCAACAGTTCCACGAAATGCCCTTCCTGGATGGATATGTTGGCCTGGGGCGCGCTACGTTTGAACAGCGCCAGCGCACCCGGCAACAGGGTCGGCGCGACCGAGCTGACAACGCCGACCGAGACCGATCCCGATAGGCCGCTGGCCATGGCCTCGATGTCGAAGGCTGCGCGATCCAGCTGATTGAGGGCCTGCCGCGCATGTTCGGCAAGTCTTTGGCCTATCGGTGTCAGGTAAAGCCGGTTGCGTTCGCGCGTGACCACAGGCACGCCCACGATCTTTTCAAGCTCGGCTATTTGCTTGGACACGGCGGGTTGCGTGACGTTGAGGGCCTCGGACACGCGCGCCACCAGTTTCAGATCGGCAAGTGCCGCGATCACCCGCAGATGGCGCAGGGTGATCAGCCTGAAGGGGTCATTGTTGGAAATCGGCCAGCTCCTCATGTGTCGCTGGCCGTAGAATGTCACGTTTTTCGGATCGGGCAATAGCCGCAAGGGCAGGGAGGCCGCATGGGGTTCATCCGGCCTTTCGTTCGGCCGATGTCACACCAAGGCTGATCGGCATGTCCCTTTCCCTTTGGCGGACAGGATCAGAGGCCGCCGATGTTCTTGATCAGACCCACGACATCATCCAGCCCCTCGCTTCTGCGCAGGGAGGCAAAGACGAAGGGTCGCCCCGCCCGCATCCTTGTCGCGTCGCGCTCCATCACCTCGAGCGAGGCGCCAACATGCGGGGCAAGATCGGTCTTGTTGATCACAAGGATATCGGACCGCGTGATCGCAGGCCCGCCCTTGCGCGGGATTTCCTCGCCTGCCGCCACGTCGATCACATAGATCGTCAGGTCCGCAAGTTCAGGGCTGAAGGTAGCCGACAGGTTGTCACCGCCGCTTTCGATCAGGACCACCTCGACCTCGGGGTGGCGCGCGCGCATTTCCGCGACAGCCGCCAGGTTGATCGAGGCATCCTCGCGGATGGCCGTGTGGGGGCAACCGCCCGTTTCCACCCCGATGATGCGGTCCATGGGCAGGACCTGCATCCGCATCAGCGCCTCGGCGTCTTCCTGGGTGTAGATGTCATTGGTGATCGCACCTACCGAATAGTCATCACGCAAGGCGCGGCACAGGGCTGCGGTCAGGGTTGTCTTACCTGCGCCGACAGGACCGCCGATGCCGATCCGCAA
Source organism: Rhodobacteraceae bacterium EhC02 (assembly GCA_001650895.1). GTDB lineage: Bacteria > Pseudomonadota > Alphaproteobacteria > Rhodobacterales > Rhodobacteraceae > Seohaeicola. Next base: position 9,114 of record LXYH01000045.1, on the reverse strand, counting down.
AGGGCCATGGGGTGAAGTCATGATCTGAAAAGCCTTGTGTACTGGGTTTCATGTTTCATCGCCGCGATATCGGCCAGGATGGCGCAGCCGCCCAGATCGTCCAGACCATCGCCGGCCAATGCCTCTTGCGCCAAGAGATCGCAGAGCGGGGTCATCGCGGCCAGCACGCGCTGTCCTTCGGTCTGGCCAAGCGGCACCAATCGCATCGCCGCACCGGTCAGGTTGGAGGCAAAGCCATGCAGATAAAGCGGCAGCACCTGTTCCAGCCCCACACCGATGAGGGCGGCGGCCCTGCCAACGGCAACCGGATAGCACAGCGCCGGCAGGTCGATTGCCCATATGTCTGCGGTCGTGCGCACGAAGGCCGCCCCCTGTGCCGTTGTCTCCAGCAACCGTTCGGCCGAGGGCGCAAGCGCGCGGGCGACGGCATCCACGTCGCGCAAGGCCGCTGCGTCCGGGGCCCGGTATGCCGCGGCCAGCAGGATCGCGTCATTGCGACCGGTGCCATATTCAAGGATGTCCGCCAGCCATTCCTGAAAGCCTGCGGCATCGGTGACATCGCCCGCGCCCACGGCCCATTCCAGCCCGTGGGAATAGCTGAACCCCCCCACCGGATAAGCGGGCGACAGCCATTGCATCAGCGTCACAAGATGGGGCGTCGGGATCATCTCAATGCTCATGCGCGTGATGATGATGGTCGTGACCATGTTCATGACCGTGATCGTGACCATGCGCATGCGTATGCCCATCCGAAACTGGGTTGCCATGCGCATCGCCATGGCTGTGACCATGGGTGCGGCCATGGCCATAAGCCCCGCCTTCCGGTGTGAAGGGTTCCGTCACCTCGGCCACCTCAGCCCCCAGCAGGGCCAGCATGTCGCGCATGACCTTGTCCCGCTGGATCAGCAGGCGGTCCGCTTCGATCTGGCAGGGGGTATGGCGGTTGCCGATATGCCAGGCCAGCCGCACCAGATCCGCGCCGCGCACCTCCAGCAGGGCCTCTGCGGCGGCCTGCACCGCGATCACGCGCCCGTCCGACAGGATGAACCCGTCGCCCTGGTCCACCGATACGGTCTGCGCAAGGTCGACCAGGAAGGGGGCGCCCGTCACCGTCTCCAACCGCTTGCGCCGCAGGAAGCGTGCATCATAGGTCAGAAGGCACTGATCCGTCGCGGGCGGAAGATCGGCGGCGCGAGTCAGATGATGGGTATGGGGCAGGGACATCGGATCGGCCTTTCGGATCAATACAGGAAATAGCGCTGCGCCATCGGCAGCACCGTTGCTGGCTCGCAGGTCAGCAACTCGCCATCGGCGCGCACCTCGTAGGTCTCGGGGTTCACGTCGATATGAGGTGTGGCCGTGTTCAGCTTCAGATCGGCCTTGCCGATCTGGCGTGTGTGCGTCACGGCCAGTGTTTGCTTGGCCAGACCCAGTTTGGCGCGCACCCCGTCGGCCTGCGCCGCTTCGGACACGAAGGTCACGGCGCTATGCTCCAGCGACCGCCCGTAAGCCCCGAACATGGGCCGCGAATAGACCGGCTGCGGCGTCGGGATCGAAGCGTTCGGATCGCCCATCTGCGCCAGAACGATCGTACCCGCCATCAGCACCATTTCGGGCTTCACGCCAAAGAAGGCCGGGTTCCACAGCACCAGATCGGCGCGCTTGCCCACCTCGATACTGCCGATATGGGCCGATATGCCATGCGCGATGGCCGGGTTGATCGTGTATTTCGCGATATAGCGGCGCACCCGGAAATTGTCGTTCTCGCCCGTCTCCTCGGGCAGGCGGCCGCGCTGCTTGCGCATCTTGTCGGCGGTCTGCCAGGTGCGGATCAGCACTTCGCCCACCCGGCCCATCGCCTGGCTGTCGGACGCGATGATCGAGAACGCGCCCATGTCGTGCAGGATGTCTTCCGCCGCAATCGTCTCGCGCCGGATGCGGCTTTCGGCAAAGGCCACATCCTCAGGGATGGACTTGTCCAGGTGATGGCAGACCATCAGCATGTCCAGATGTTCATCCACCGTGTTGACCGTGAAGGGCCGGGTCGGGTTGGTGGATGATGGCAGGACATTCGGCAGCCCGCAGATCTTGATGATGTCGGGCGCATGACCGCCACCCGCGCCTTCGGTGTGGAAGGCGTGGATCGTGCGGCCCTTCAGTGCCCCCACCGTGTGCTCCACGAAACCGCTTTCGTTCAGCGTGTCGGTATGGATCATCACCTGCACATCCATGGCGTCGGCGACCGACAGGCAGCAATCGATCGCGGCGGGTGTGGTGCCCCAATCCTCGTGCAGCTTCAGCGCACAGGCACCCGCCAGGATCTGCTCCTCGAGTGCGGCGGGGCGCGAGGCATTGCCCTTGCCCGCAAAGGCCAGGTTCATCGGAAAGGCATCCGCCGCCTGCAACATCCGCGCCATGTGCCAGGGGCCAGGCGTGACCGTGGTGGCCAGCGTGCCATGCGCGGGGCCGGTGCCACCGCCCAGCATGGTCGTCACGCCGGAATGCAAGGCATCCTCCATCTGCTGCGGACAGATGTAATGGATATGGCTGTCGAACCCGCCCGCCGTCAGGATGCGCCCCTCGCCCGCGATCACCTCGGTCCCCGGTCCGACGATAATGCTGACACCGGGTTGCGTGTCGGGATTGCCCGCCTTGCCGATGGCATGGATGCGCCCGTCGCGCAGACCCACATCGGCCTTGTAGATGCCCGTCCAGTCCACGATCAGGGCATTGGTGATGACCGTATCGACGGCCCCGCCTGCGCGCGTCACCTGGCTTTGGCCCATCCCGTCGCGGATGACCTTGCCGCCGCCGAACTTGACCTCTTCGCCGTAGATGGCCGCATTCGGCCCGCTGCCGCCGCTCATGGCGCTGCCCACGGCAAGGGCGGTCAGGTCACGCTCGACCTCGATGATCAGGTCGGTATCGGCCAGCCGCAGCTGGTCGCCTGTGGTCGGGCCATACATGGCCGCGTAATCCGGGCGGGAAATCTTGACAGGCATCGGAATGATCCTTTGACGAATGTTGCGCGCGGCGGGGCCTAGAGCGGCCCCATCACCGCCTGATTGAACCCCTGCACGATCCGGTCCCCGCCATAGGGGATCAGCTGCACCTCGCGTCGCTGGCCCGGCTCAAAGCGCACGGCGGTGCCGGCGGCGATATCCAGCCGCATCCCGCGCGCGGCGGCGCGGTCAAAATCCAGCGCGGGGTTGGTTTCGGCAAAATGGTAATGGCTGCCCACCTGCACGGGTCGGTCGCCGGTATTGGCCACCATCAGGGTGATCGCCTCGCGCCCTGCGTTCAGGGTCAGGTCGCCGGATGCGGGGAAAAGCTCGCCGGGAATCATCGCTGCCCCCTCAACCAAAGGCCGCAAGCGCGGTGCCAAGGGCGGCCACCGCCCCCCCGATCCCACGCAGTGCAGCACCCTGTGCAAGGCGCGCCAGACCCAGACCAAGCAGCAGGCCCGCGCCATGCAGCAGGGTCGTGGCCGTGGCGAAGCCGAGCAGATAGGCCAGCGCGCCTGCGCCACCCATCTCGGTGCCATGGGCATGGCCATGGAACAGTGCCAGCCCGGCAACCACCGCCATGCCTGCCGTCAGCGGCAGGCGAACGGCCATCGCCACCAGAACACCCATGATGATGACCGAGGTCAGGATCATCGGCTCGACCATCGGCAGCGGAATTCCCGCCAACGACAGCACGAAACCAAGCACCATCGCCCCCACAAAGGCCATGGGCACGGCCCAGATCGTCCGTCCGCCAAGCATCGCGGCCCAAAGCCCCACGGCCACCATCGCCAGCACGTGATCGGCGCCAAAGATCGGATGCGTGAACCCTGCCGCAACCGAGCCATGGGCGACTGGATCGACATGGGCCAGCGCAGGGCTGGCGGCAAGTGTCAGCAAGGAGGCGGTGAAAAGTCGTTTGAACATGATTGCGGTCCCTTCGTTGTACCTGTGTCCTGTGCCATTCAGCGGATCGGGTTGTGGACGGTCACCAGCTTGGTGCCGTCGGGAAATGTCGCTTCGACCTGCACCTCGTGGATCATTTCGGGCACGCCCTCCATGCAGTCGGCGCGGGTGATCACCTGCGCGCCCGCCTGCATCATGTCCGCAACGGAGCGGCCGTCGCGGGCACCTTCCACCACGGTATCGGTAATCAGGGCAATCGCTTCGGGATGGTTCAGCTTGACCCCCCGCGCCAGGCGCTTGCGCGCCACCTCGGCGGCCATGGCGACCAGCAGCTTGTCTTTTTCTCTCGGGGTCAGGTTCATCTCAGATCATCCATGTTCGGGGCAGGGGCCCATCGTTCAGCAGTGCCAGCACCGGGATCAGGCTCCGGCGCAGTTCGAAACTGTCACGCGCCGTCATGCGCAGGAACAGCAGACCCGGCCGGATCAGCGAAGCGCCAGCCTGCGCGGGCAGCTGCGGGCGCAACCGTTCAAGAAAGGCGGGCGCTGCGCTGCTGCCGGCCTGCGTCGCCAGAAGGACAGAGGCTACCGCAACCGCACCCTGTCCAAGGGCGCGGCGGCGCAACAGCGCCGAGGCGTCTCCGCCAAGGCGCGTCCGGTCTATGAACAGGGGCTGCCCATCGCGCCAGACGGAAATACGATCAGACAGGTCCAGTTTTCCGACATGTTCGCCCATGGCGGTCCGGCCAAAGACCAGCGTTTCGACCAGCAGGCACTGCGCATCATCGGCAAGATCGACCCTGAGCCTGCGGTCCAGGCGCGCATCATCGAAAAGGATCGTCTCTTGCGGCAACCAGTCCAGCCTGCCGCCGGCCTCGACCGTGACGCGTGTGCTGACGCGACCGGGTGCGGTGCCGCTGGCGCGGTAGATGCGTTCGGCGGCCTGCGTGGTCAGGCTCAGCCGGCTACCCGCGCCGATCCGCGCCTCGACGCGCAGGTCGTCGCCACCCGTGATCCCGCCGGATGTATTGACCAGAACCGCGCTCAGGCGATCCGCCGGTCCACGCGGGAACAGCGCCTTGAGGCAGCCCGAATGCCGCAGATCGCCCAATACCGATGTGGCATTGTCCGTCCGATGCTTCGATTGCAGAAGAAGCGTGCCCACTGCGCGTGGCGGGCCGGCGCAACTGGCAGGCGGTAGAATCTGCACAGCGTCCAGAATGGCCGCCTCCCTTGGTTCGCTTGGTTGCGTGCCCTGCGGCGCATGTGCCGACAGTCACGCTTCGATAACGGACGGATCATGGCGGGCCGTATGCGCGAGAGACATAGACCCCAATGGTTTCAGGCGGGCAATTCGAAGGGTTCGCCTATTTTTTTCCCGCAATGACTAATTTTTAAGCATTTTGGGAAGGGAGGCCCAATCTTGGGCCGCGTTCTGCAGGCGTGGCATGGTCTGATGCCCGGGCCGCTAAGCTGTCGCTTTTTCCGCAAAGAAGGTGCGTGTTGCTGTTTGGCCCTTGACGGGCCACCCGCGCTTTCGTAAAGCGCAACTCGCTTCGGCGGAGTAGCTCAGTTGGTTAGAGCAGCGGAATCATAATCCGCGTGTCGGGGGTTCGAGTCCCTCCTCCGCTACCAAGCATTTCCTGACAATCGTCATTTGATAGCCGGGTTTGATACCTGTGCCTGAAAGCATTGCCTCTCAAAGACGCAAGTCTGGAACGGGGCGTGTTACTGTTTCTGGCTGTCCGTAGCGCTTTGAACGGGCAAGCTGACCTTTGGTGAATTCCGCGCGTAAGTCGGCTGTGTGGGGCAAAGCTGTCGTAGGAGCCACACGACAGAATGCCCGTCCCACCGATAGACAAAATGACCCTCGCGTGTCACAAGAAGTGGATGAAAACCTTGGTTCAGAAGCTTGGTCGTCAGGATCAAAACCGAATTACCTTCCCGGTCTGAAAACCGGGCCGGGTTGCATTTAAATTCGAACGTCCACTGCGCAAGCAGCTCCGAACAAGGTTATTCAAATGTCCTCGACAACACCAACCCTGCACTTGTTGTGCGGTAAGATTGCGTCTGGAAAATCCACTTTAACTGCCGAACTTTGTCGCACGGCCAGAACCATCGTGATTGCTGAAGATGAATGGCTTTACGGCCTTTTTTCTGAAGAAATGGTGTCCATTCCCGATTACATGCGATGCATGTCAAAGTTTCGCGAGGTTATGGGGCCGCACATTGTATCCCTGCTCAATGAGGGAATGTCGGTTGTTCTTGACTTCCAGGCGAACACGATTGCTTCGCGTGAATGGATGCGGGGCATTCTGGAACAAACTGAGGCCGCACATCAGCTTCATGTTTTAGATGTGCCAGACGAAGTGTGTATCGCACGTCTTCACGCACGCAATGCGCAAGGTGATCATCCGTTTGCGGTGAGCGAAGAGCAATTTCGACAGATCTCGAAACACTTTGTCCCCCCTTCACCTGAGGAAGGGTTCAATATTGTGCTGCATCATCTTGACGCGAAACGGTGAGCTTGCTGGACCTTCTTTGACAGTGCAGCGTCCGTAACTTTGGGCGGCAAGACAAAAGTGGTAGTTCTCTGCAGTGTGGGCCAAGCTCAGTGATGCGGGACAAAGCGTCTCTTCGCCGTGGCGGCTGAAATGGCTGAAATCGGCAGTTTTCCCTTGGGCACCAAGGAGGGAGCTACTTTTCCGCGCGAGACAGAAACCACGTCACCACGGCCGCAACCGCGCTGTTCTGCCTGGGTTTTCGCGCGGCGAGCAAATAGAAATCCTGTTCGCCGGACAGGGTTTGCGGTGTGATCTGGATCAACCGCTTGGCTCCGATCTCGGCTGCCACAAGAATGCGGCTGACCAGAGCAACACCCTGACCAAAAAGCGCAGCATCCACGGCGAGGGAGGTTTGGCTCAGGCGAAGTCCACGACCGCCCTTGTCCTCGACGTTCAGCAGTCCCAGAAATCTGGGCCAGAGATCATGCGAGTCGTGCAGTTTGGGCATGGCGGATATGGCCTGCGGTTCAACGGGCAGACTGTGCCCGTCAACGAGGCCGGGTGCTGCCACGGCGATCACCTCCTGACGAAACAGAAGGTGCGCATCGAGCGAGGCACCGAAGGGTGGCTTTCCCTGCCTCACGGCAAGGTCAATTCCGTCGCCATGAAAACTCGAAACCTTTTCCGTTGCCAGAATGCGCAGGTCGATATCAGGGTGCCTGACCGAGAAGTCAGGCAAGTTGGGGATCAACCATTTTGCGGCGAATGTCGGCGTGACACTGACAAGGACTTTGCCGGGTTCCGGCTTCAGTTGATCGGTCGCATTGCGCAGTGCGTCGAACGCGGCCCCGACATTGGCGTGATAACTCCGGCCCGAAGAGGTGAAGGCCAGCCCTTTGGGCCGTCTTTCGAACAGGGTCACGCCAAGATGCGCCTCAAGCTGGCGCACTTGCTGGGCGACGGCACCTTGCGTGACGCCCAGTTCGTCCGCAGCGGCACGGAAATTCAGATACCGGCCAGCCACGTCGAAGGCGCGTAACCCGTTGAGAGGTGGAAGCTGGGACATTTGACAATAGCTTTACTACAGGCATGACGCATCAGTTCTCAGGCGAGATATCGGCCAGAGTGCACTATTGATATGCCAAAGTAGAGATGGAGAAAGCAATGTCAGTAGAAAAAGTAGCACTGATCACCGCAGGCGGCAGTGGCATGGGCGCGGATGCCGCCCGCCGACTGGCTGCGGATGGATTTAAGGTGGGCATCCTTTCGTCATCAGGGAAGGGCGAGGCGCTTGGGCTTGAACTGGGCGGCTTTGGCGTCACGGGTTCCAACACCAACCCCGATGACCTGTCCGCATTGGTGCAAGGCGCTGCGGACCGTTGGGGCCGCGTGGATGCGCTGATCAACTCGGCAGGTCATGGCCCTAAAGGGCCGGTGCTTGAGTTGTCGGATGACGACTGGCACCGAGGCATGGAGGTCTATTTGATGAACGTCATTCGCCCGACGCGTCTGGTTACCCCTGTGATGCAGGCACAAGGCGGCGGCACGATCATCAACATCTCGACTTTTGCAGCCTTCGAGCCTGATCCGCTTTTTCCGACCTCGGGCGTGTTCCGGGCGGGGCTTGCTGCTTTCACCAAGCTTTTTTCCGACAGATATGCCGCCGACAATATTCGCATGAACAATGTTCTGCCGGGTTTCATCGACAGTCTTCCGGAAACCGAAGACCGCAAAGCCCGCATTCCGATGGGGCGCTATGGGCGGGCGGAGGAAGTGTCCTCGGTGATTTCGCTCCTGGCCTCGGACGGTGGCGGCTACATGACCGGCCAGAACCTGCGGATCGACGGTGGTTTGACCCGTGCCGTCTGATGCGATCATCGCCCGCCCCCGCTTTGACCGCGCGGTTTTCGTGGTCAAATGGGGTGCCTCGATCATCCAGATCATGGGCTACACCGCGACCGGGTTCGGATGGACGCCATGGAACCTCTACCTGTTCCTGATCGGCGTATTGGGGTGGTTTTCCGTTGGCGTGCTGTGGAATGACAAGGCGTTGATGCTGGTGCATCTGGTCGCGCTGGGTGCGATGATTGCAGGCATGGCAAGTGGGCCAGCGTCATAGAGCGGACATGCATGAATGGCGCGGCGCAGGGGAAAAAAGGGGCTCCAAAGCAGCCGTTCGCTGCATCGACCACGAAAGTCCGTTCTGGGCCGTTTATGTCAATCAGACGACTGCCGTCTCGAAGAGCGCGGCGGCATTCTCGGATCTACTAAATCGCTGCAACATAGTAACTTTGGGCTGACGTGCACCCCCGGTTCTCACTTCGTCCACAAGGAGATGGCGGTTTGCCCTGACGGGGCAAAGCATTTCAAGAGCAGCCACCAGCAAGTTCTATCTTGTAAGTTGGTTGGGGAACGAAGTTAGCCGTGACATGGCGTTGCCGGACTGTCGGGAGAGGTAGTCTTATGCCTTCCGAAATAGGATCACGTTGTCCCCACGCATAAAGGCAGCCGCCCCTTCGCTTTCCAATGCTTCTATCGCTGCATTGCGCGCGTCTCTGTCGGAGCGGAATTGCTCATCCCAGATGTGAGTAGTTGACTATACCAGCTGTCGGTCAAGCCTTATGATCAAGGCGCGCCGTCTGAGGCATCCATGATAGCATGCAACTCATGCGGCGGGCGACCCGTCGTGCCGACGGAGGT
>LXYH01000044.1 GCA_001650895.1 Rhodobacteraceae bacterium EhC02 | reverse complement strand
CCCGCCCCCCGCGCCAGCGCGCAGGCCTGTTCCAGATCCGCCCCCGCCACACCATAGGAGATGATCTTGACCGTCGCGACCATGCCGCCCTGCGTCATCTGGTGAAAGGCGGGCACGGTGGCCAGCGTGATCATCGGATCAACCGCGTTCAGCGCGGTCAGCGCGGGCACATCCAGAAGTGCGACACCCGGCCCTTCGGCGATCAGGTTGACGCGCCCCGTAAAGGGCGCGGTCAGGCGCAGACCGGCCCGCGCCGGATCGGGCACCAGTGCCGCGGCAAGGGCCGCGGCGGCGGCATCCTCATGCACATCGCCGGCATCCAGCCGCGCGACGATCACCCGGCCATGCCCCGCCGCCGCCAGCGCCGCCACATGCCCCGCGTCCAGCGTCACACCCTTGCGCAGACGCTTGCCGCCCAGATCGACGGAATGCGCCAGGATCGCACCTGTGGCCTGCGCCAGGGGAACGGGGCCGAATTTCATCCCCGCCTCAGCACCTGGGTGCATTCCGCCAGGATCGACAGCGCGATCTCGGCCGGTCCCGCCGCCCCGATGTCCAGCCCCACGGGACCGTGGATGCGCGCGATCCGGTCGGGCGCGATGCCCTTGGCCGCAAGGCGTTCCACCCGCGACGCATGTGTCCGTTTCGACCCCAGCGCCCCGATATAGAACACGTCCGATGCCATGGCGGCCTCGATCGCGGGATCGTCCAGCTTGGGATCATGGGTCAGCAGCACCAGTGCCGTGCGCGGATCCAGGCCCAGCGCGGCGATGGCGTCATCGGGCCAGTCGTTCAGGATCGTCTCGCCGGGAAAGCGTGCCTGGCTGCCGAAGGCATCGCGCGGGTCCACGATCACCGGATCATAGCCCAGGATCCGCGCCATCGGCACCAGTGCCTGCGCGATATGCACCGCCCCCACCACGATCATCCTGAGCGGCGGGTTGTGGATGGCCACGAACACGCGGCCTTCCTCCTCGAAACCCGAACGATCCATGCGGAAGCGTTCGGGATAGCCATCCGTGGTCAGGTGCCGCGCGCCGCTGTCCAGATCGGCCAGGTAAGCCACCGCGCGCCGTGCGGCACGCGCGGCCACCAGGGCCGCCAGCAGATCCTCGGTCAGCTCTGCCCCCACGGGTTCCACAAGTACGCGGATCGTGCCGCCACAGGCCAGGCCCACGGCAAAGGCGTCGCCATCGCTCACGCCATATTCCAGCAGGCGCGCGCGCCCCTCCTCCAGCGCCTCAAGCGCCTCGGTCACCACCGCGCCCTCGACGCAACCGCCCGAGACCGATCCCTCGATCTCGCCGCGTCCCGAGATGACAAGCTGGCTGCCCACACGGCGCGGGGCCGAGCCCCAGGTTTCGACCACAGTGGCCAGCACGGCGCCGCGCCCGTCGCGGTGCCAGTCCAGCGCGATCTCGGGGATGCGGTCATATCTGTCGGTCATGGGTCTTGTCCTCCCTTCAGGGCGCGCGCGCGGCGCAAGTCAGCCGTCGTGCATGGCGGCCATCAGCCGCGTCTTCTCGCCCGCATCATCCAGCTTTGATATGGCCGCCGCAAGCGCCTCGAGGCTGTCGATGGAATGGCCCGCGCGGAAACTGTCCACATGGGGCAGCATGGCGGCGATCCCGCGCGCCTTGGGCGCAAAGCCGTCCCAGCGCAAGAGCGGGTTCAACCAGATCAGCCGGCGCGAGGACAGGTGCAGCCGTTCCATCTCGCGGCCCAGGTCGGCGGCGCTGTCGCGGTCCAGCCCGTCGGTGATCAGAAGGACCACCGCCCCCTGCCCCATGACGCGCCGCGACCAGTCGCGGTTGAACGCATGCAGGCAGGACCCGATCCGCGTGCCGCCTTCCCAGTCCTGCGCCTCGGCCCCTGCCGCCTTCAACGCCTGGTCCACGTCGCGCGTGGCCAGGTGACGGGTGATGTTGGTCAGCCGCGTGCCGAAGGTGAAGGCATGCACCTTCGCCCAGCCCGCGCCCTTCTCGTTGGCCACCGCATGCAGGAAATGCAGGACCATCCGGCTGTACTGGCTCATCGACCCGGAAATGTCGCACAGCACCACCAGGTTCGGCCAGCGTGGACGGGGCGCCTTCAAGGCCAGCGCCTGCATCTCGCCGCCGCGCCGCATCGAGGCGCGCATGGTGCGCCGCCAGTCGATCCGGTGGCCGGTCAGGCTGGCCTGGCCGCGCCGCGAGGGGATGGGTTTGACGGGCAGGCTCATCCGCGCCAGCATCCGCTTGGCAGCGGCGATCTCGGCGGTGCTCATCTGTTCGAAATCCAGCGTCTTGAGCCGCTCCTCGGTCGAGATGGTCATCGAGGCGTCGACCTCGATCATCGTCTCCTCCTCGCGCGGGTTTTCCTGCTCCACGGGCCGGTTCGCACCATCAAGCAGCGCCTCGGCGGCGCGCTTTTCGGCGGCCTGCGCGCTGCGCTCCTCCTGCACGCCGCGAATGGCGGGCAGCATCATCGACATCATGTGTTCAAGGTATCGCGGATCGCGCCAGTAAAGCCGGAAGATCTGCGAAAATACCGCCCGATGTTCGGGCCGGTTCACGAAACAGGCATGCAGCACCCAGAAGAAATCGCGCTTGTCGGTAAATCCCGCCGCCTGCACCGCGCGGATCGCGTCGATCACCCGGCCGGTGCCTATGGGCAGCCCCGCCTTGCGCAGGGCGCGGGCGAAATGGGTGATGTTCTCGGCCAGCCGGGGATTGTCGGGCAACTCGAGGGGGATGTATTCAGCCACGCCCTATCCCTGTTTCTTCTTGCGGCAAATATCCTTGGGGGGTGCGGGGGGCAAACAGCCCCCCGCCTGCACCGGCGCCTGCATCACGCGGGCTCCAGCGATGCGCGGGCCTCGTCCAGCAGGCGTTTCGCCTCGCTGCCCTGCAGCTTGGCGATGTCGTCCTGGTACTTCAGGATCGCACCCAGCGTGTCGGCGATCACCTCGGGGCTGAGGCTGATGACATCCAGCGCCAGCAGGCATTTGGCCCAGTCGATGGTTTCGGCCACGCCCGGTTTCTTGAACAGATCCTCGGTGCGCAGCCGTTGCACGAAGGCCACCACCTCGCGGCTCAGCGCCTCTGACGCCTCTGGCGCGCGGGCCTGCAGGATTTCGATCTCGCGCTCGAAAGCCGGGTAATCCACCCAGTGATAGAGGCAGCGGCGTTTCAGCGCGTCATGCACCTCGCGGGTCCGGTTCGAGGTCAGGATCACGATGGGCGGCTCGGGCGCATGGATCGTGCCCAGTTCGGGGATGGTGACCTGGAAATCCGACAGCGCCTCCAGCAGGAAAGCCTCGAAGGGTTCGTCGGTGCGGTCCAGCTCGTCGATCAGCAGCACGGGCGCGCCGCCCGGCTGGGGGCGCATCGCCTGCAGGAGGGGGCGTTCGATGAGGTAATCTTCGGTGAAAAGCTCGGATTTCAACGCGTCGCGGTCTGCGCCGCCCGTCGCCTCGGCGGTGCGGATCGCGATCATCTGCTCGGCGAAATTCCATTCATAGACCGCGCTTGCGGCATCCAGCCCCTCGTAGCACTGCAGCCGGATAAGGCGGCGGCCCAATGCTGCGGCGATGGCCTTGGCGATCTCGGTCTTGCCGGTGCCGGCCTCGCCTTCCAGGAACAGCGGACGCCCCAGTTTCAACGACAGGAACGTGACCGTGGCCAGGGCCCGGCCGCAGACATAATCCTGTCCGGCCAGCAGGCTCTGCACCTCGTCGATGGATTGCGGCAGCGGCATATGTGGTCCTCCCTTTGGCCCGAACCCTGCAACTGGTCCCGGTCGCCGTCAAGGCAAGACGACGTGACGGCAATGACCAAAGGTTGGGGAAACTTTATCGAAAGATTGACGGATTCCGCCGGACCTGCGATGGTTTTGCGAAAGAATAACCTGCCACAACGGCGGGGCATCGGGCGGGACCAACCCGTCCAGGGCAGAAGACGGGCAACGGTGTCATGAGTGAACGGGACAAGGCCCCGCGGGCGGGCCTGCAATTGCAACGGCAGGCGGGCCAGCACAAGGGCGGCCCATCGGGCCTGCGCATCACGGCGGTGACCTGCGTCAAGAACGAAGGTCCCTTCCTGCTGGAATGGATCGCCTTCAACCGCGTGATCGGCGTGACCGATTTCCTGTTCTATTCCAACGATTGCAGCGATGGCACGGATCGTCTGCTGGACGCGCTGGCCGCGCGCGGCCTGCTGCGCCATCTGCCCAACCCCGCCGAGGGGCGCAATTACCAGATGGAGGCGTTGAAACACGCCACCACCCAGGACATCGTGACCGGGGCCGACTGGGTCTGGATCGCGGATGTTGACGAATTCCTGAACATCCACGCCGGCGATCACACGATCCCGGCACTGATCGAAGCCTGCTGCGATCCGCAGGCGATCAGCATCAGCTTCCAGTTCTTCGCCAATGCAGGCATCGACGCCTTCGACGACCGCCCCGTGATCGCGCAATTCACGCGCAGCCATAACCCCGACATCTGGTGCGGCGAAACCGCGATCGAGGTCAAATCACTGATCAGGCGGGATTTTCCGCTGCATTATTACGGCGCGCACCGCCCCTTCTTCAAGGCCAAGCTGCCGCCCCGCAAGCATCCGCGCTGGACCGATGGCGGCGGGCGCGCGGTGCCGCACAAGTTCCTTGTGGCCGCCAATCCGCGCCGCATCCGCAAGTTTCCGGCCATGGGCGCGCGGGTGCATGCCACGCTGAACCATTATGCGCTGCGCAGCCTCGACAGCTACCTGGTCAAGAACGACCGGGGCGATGTGAACCGCGAAAACCGCGCCTTCGATGACACCTACTGGCGCGAACGCAACGATCCCGCGATCGAGGATGCCAGCATCCACCGCTACCTTCCCACGCTGGAGGCCGAATTGGCGCGTCTGCGCGCCGACCCCGAAATCGACGCGCTGCATCTTGACTGCGTGGCCCTGCACCGCGCGCGCCGCGATGCCCTGCTGGCGCAGCCCGCCTACCGGGACATGCAGGCGCAGTTGCGCGCCGCCTCGACCCTGCCCCCGCAGGAGGAGGCGCTCTTGCGCGAACTGGGCCTGTGGGAGGATGCCGCATGAGCCTGACGCCCCCCCGCACCCGCATCGTCAACCTTGGCCTGCCCAAGACCGGCACGACGACACTGGCCCATGCCCTCAAGCTGACGGGGCTGAAAGTGGCCGATTTCCGCATCAGGCGGCGACAGACCACGGATACCGACCTGCATGGCGCCTATGTGGCGCGGCGGTTCTATGACGGCTATTTCAACACGGGCGATCCCTTGTCGGGGCTGGACGATTTCGACGCCTTCACCGAGATCAGCAGCCTGCGCGCGGGTCAATCGCTCTGGCCGCAGATGGATTGGGGCCTGATCCAGGCCATCCGCACCCATCACCCCGGCGTGCGTTTTCTGGCCAGCTGGCGCGAACCGCGCGCCCTGTCGGACAGCATGTTGCGCTGGTCCGATCTGGGGACCGAGCGTCTGCCGGGCAGCGACATTCCCGGCCTGCCGCGTGGCTTTGGCGGCACCACCGCCGAACGCATCCGCTGGATCGAGGGGCATTACGCCCATCTTGACGCGCTGTTTCAGGGCGATCCGGCCTTCCTGCGCTATGATCTGTCCGATCCCGCGGCGCCTGCGCGCATCGGCGCCCATATCGGGCGACGTCTGACATGGTGGGGCCGGGCCAATCGCAATCCCCACCCGGCCCGGAGCACCGAGGGACAGGCCGCATGACCGTCATTCATCTGCATATCGGCCTGGATGGGCAGGCAACCGCGCGCCTGCAGGCGGTGATGGCCGACAAGCGTGAACAGATGCTGTCCAAGGGCATCCTGTTCCCCCGCGCCGCCGGTGCGCGCAACCACACGCGCCTCTTCATGGCGGTCACCGACCCCGATCATGTCGATGCGCTGCGCTTCAATCGCGGCCATGCCGACCCTGTCAGACAGGCCGCCCTGCGCGCCGAACTGGCCACGATGCTGGCCCGCGACATCGCCACGCATCAGCCCCGCGCGGTGATCCTGTCGGCCAGTCACCTGGGCCAGTCGCTGGCCCGCCGGTCCGAGCTGGAACGCCTGCGCGATCTGCTGGCGCCGCTGGGTGACGAAATCCGCCTGCATGCCCATGTCGATGCCCCCGCCCGGATGCTGGCGCGGCACTATGCGGCGCAGGTAATGGAAGGGCGCAGCCGCCCCCTGACGCTGGAACAAGGTCTGGACGCGGGGCAATGGTGGGATGCGGCGCTGGCCGAAGCCCCCGTGATCGACCCCGAAAAGGGCAATTTCTTCGAGGCGCAGACCCCGCCCTTCTGGCTGGACCTGCCGCGGCTTGTGCAACACTGGGAGGGTGTTTTCGGCGCAGGCAGCCTGACCTTGCGGCGCAGCGATGCGCCCGAAATCCACGGCGAGGATGCGACGGAAGAGATCCGCGCGACCTTCGATATCGAAGAGACATTGGGGCGGGCGGCACCCGCCAAGCCGGCTGGACAACCGGCCGCGGCCTGGGTCGCCCGTGCGCGCCAGCTGAATGCGCTGCTGCACCGCTTGCAGGATGTGACCGGCCAGATCGTGCCGCGCGCGCTGTGGCGGAAGCTGATTCAAGAGATCAAGGTCGACGGTGATCCCATTGATCCCGCAACACTTTCCGGGATCGTAGCGCCGCTTGAGGCAGGTCTGAAAGGGCTGGCGGACAACCAGCCCGCGCTGGCGGGTCTGCTGCCTGACCAGCCGAAGGCGCGCAAGACCAAGGCGGGGGCCAGGACCGCCGCCCCCCTGCCCGAGGCCGATCCCGGCATGGGCTTCCGGGCCAGCCAGTACCTTCTGGCGTTTCGCGCCCGGATCGACCGGGCGCAGCGGCTTGCCACAAGAGAAGCGCGCGAGGCTGCAGGCAAGGATCAGCCCCCCGCCCCGATCGCCGCCGCGCCGACGGTCGACCGGACAGCGCCAGCCCCGTCACCGTCAACGTCACCGACCCCAGCCGCGCCGCAACAAGCGACAACGCGGGGCAAGACGCCGCCCGCCACACTCAGCGACATTGCCGCTCGGATCATGCCGCCGCTGGCGGTCGAGAATTTCCACAAGCTGCACGCCTCGCCCTTCCGGCCGCATAACCGCCTCGGCATGGTCAACGAGGAAGAACTGGCCGGCGCCTATGCGCCGCGCGCGCTGCGCGACCTGCCGCCGGGATCGACGGGCCGCGTGATCGTGGGCTGCATGAAGAACGAAGCCCCCTATATCGCCGAGTGGATCGCCTATCACCGCGCCATCGGGGTCGACAATTTCCTGATCTACACCAACGACTGCACCGACGGCACCAGTGAGATCCTTGACCGGATGCAGCAGATGGGCCTTCTGCAGCATCGCAACAACGACGGCTGGAAGGGCAATTCGCCCCAGCAATCCGCGCTGAACAAGGCGCTGAAGGAACCGCTGATCCGCGATGCGGACTGGATCATCCATATTGACGTGGACGAGTTCATCAACGTGCGCTGCGGCAATGGCACGCTGGACGATTTCTTTGACCGCGTGCCGGATGCCACCAATGTCGCGATGACATGGCGGCTGTTCGGCCATGGCGGCGTCACCGGCCTGTCGGACGGGTTCGTGATCGACCAGTTCGAATGGTGCGCCCCGCGTTTCTGCCCAAAGCCGCACACGGTCTGGGGATTCAAGACCATGTTCCGCAACATGGGCGCCTATGCCAAGCTGAGCTGCCACCGCCCCAACAAGCTGCGCGACGATCTGCGCGAGCAGGTGCGCTGGGTCAACGGATCGGGCCAGGACATGACGCGCGAGGCGGCCGAAAAGGGTTGGCGCAACTCGGTCAAGTCGATCGGCTACGACCTTTTGCAACTGAACCATTATGCCTTGCGATCCGCCGAAAGCTTTCTGATCAAGCGCCAGCGGGGCCGCGCGCTGCATGTGGACCGCTCCATCGGGCTGAACTACTGGATCCGCATGGATTGGTGCGATGTGCGCGACATCACGATCAAGCGCAACACGCCCCGGATGCGGGCGGAATTCGACGCGATGATGCGCGACGACACCCTGCGCGCCCTGCATGAGCAGGGCTTGGACTGGCACCGCGCCAAGGCCGCCGAATTGCAGGCCATGCCCGAGTTTCAGGACCTGTTCCAGCAGGCGCTGGAGGTCAAGCTGACCGCGCAGGAACGCGTGGCCTATGCGCTGGCGCTGGACATGGAAAGCTGATGCGCGCGCTGGCCATCCTGACACAGCGCAACGAAGGGGCTTTCCTGCTGGAATGGCTGGCCCATCACCGCGCCGTCGGCTTCACGGATTTCCTGGTGCTGTCCAACGATTGCCAGGATGGATCGGACCGGATGCTGAACCGGCTGGCCGAGATGGGCAAGCTGGCGCATGAACACAACCCGCCCCCATATGACAAGGCGGGCATCCAGTTTGCGGGCCTCAAGCGGGCGTCGGATCATCCGCTCTTGCAGCAGGCGGACTGGATCCTGCCGCTGGACATCGACGAATTCGTCAACATCCATGTGGGCGACCGCAGCCTGACCGCCCTTCTGGCCGCACTGCCGGGGGCCGATGCGATCACCCTGACATGGCGGCTGTTCGGCAATGCCGGGGTGGTGGCCTTCAAGGATGAACCGGTGACCGCGCAGTTCACCCGCGCCGCCCCGGCGGTGATCCACTGGCCCTGGCGTGCGGCGATGTTCAAGACGCTCTACCGCAACGATGGCACCTACGGCAAACCCGGCATCCACCGCCCCCGCGCACCCGCGCCCGACCTGGTGGACAGCGCGCGCTGGTTTGATGGCGAGGGGCGCGAACTGCCTGCGCGCTATCGCCGGACGGGCCTGTTTTCGCCTTTCGGACGGCCCAATCACGGGCTTGTCCAGCTCAACCATTATCCGCTGGGCGCGATGCAAAGCTATGTCCTCAAGGCCGACCGGGGCCGCGCGGTGCATGCCGAGGACCATCTGGGCCTTGATTACTGGGTCGAGCGGAATTTCTGCACCGAAGAGGACCGGTCGATCCTGGCGCTGGCCCCCCGGATGCGGGCCGAACTTGACCGGCTTATGGCTGACCCGGTTCTGGCCCGGCTGCACCGCGAGGCCGTGGCCTGGCGGCATGCGCGCTTCGCTGCACTGATGCAATCCGAAGACATGCGCGCCCTGATGGGACGGCTGCTGATGACACCGCCGTCGCGCGCCCTGACCGAATCCGAGGCCGCCCCCCTGCTGGCCCATGCGATGGCCGCGATGGCCGCCCGCGCGCAGGGCTGAGACCCACAGCCAGAGGCATGGACGGGCTTATGCCCTGCAATGGCCTTGAAGTGGTTTCAATTCTCCCAAATTTCGCCCAAAATGACCGCTATTCCAGATTGCAAAGATACCTGTCACACAAGACAGGCCAATGAGGACGTGCAGTCATGCCCGAAGCCGAAATCCTGCCGAACCGGTCGCTATCCGGGCTGAAAAAGCGTGAATGGATCACGCAACTCTCTGCTATTGCAGAGGAATTCGGCAGCTTTGAAGACCTGGGCGGACGACACTTCGCCACCCGCATCGACGGGGACGAGACGCTTCTGGTCAGTTTCGAGACCGTGCAGGGCATCCAGCTGCATTCCGATATCGGCCAGCCCCTGGGCTGGGACATGGTGCGCGACAAGGGATGGTCGCATCTGTGCCTCGTCAGCGACGGCGATACATGGTTCCGCGATCCGCAGGTCTATGCCCTGTTCGACCGGCTGACCGACGAAGGGTATTTCGAGGAATACGAGCGCGTCATATTCTACGGCGCGGGCCCCTGCGGCTATGCGGCTGCGGCCTTTTCGGTGGCCTCGCCCGGCGCGATCGTTCTGGCAGTGCAGCCGCAGGCCACGCTGGATCCGCGCGTAACCGAATGGGACAACCGCTTTGCCCATATGCGCCGCACCAGTTTCACCGACCGTTACGGCTATGCGCCCGACATGATGGATGCGGCGCATCAGGGCTATGTGCTCTATGATCCGGCCGAGGATCTGGACGCGATGCATGCGGCGCTGTTCACCCGCCCCAATGTCACCAAGCTGCGCCTGCGCTACATGGGCGACGCGCTGCAGGGCGACCTGGTCGAGATGGAGATGCTTGCCCCGCTGCTGACACTGGCCGCCGAGGGCGGTCTGACCGGTGCGGCCTTCGCGCGCCTCGCCCGCGCCCGGCGCGAACACCCGGCCTATATGCGCGGCCTTCTGGGCCATCTGGACGCGCATCACCGCCCCTATCTCGCGCTGCTGCTGTGCCGCAACGTGGTCGAGCGGATGCACGCACCCCGAATCCGCCGCCGACTGGACGGTCTGGAAAAGGCGGCCGCCGCCGGTGAATTCACCCCGCCCCCGCAGTCGCGCAACGGCAATGGCGGTGCGGCGGCGCAAAAGGCCTGAAAAGCGGCAGCACCCCGCGCTTTTTGCCAACCGCACCACTAGCCCCCTGCGCGCGTATTGTGTAAGCGACGGGCATGAGCACCTCGATCACGATCCGCCGCCCCGACGACTGGCACCTGCATCTGCGCGATGGCGCGATGCTGCGCGCGGTCCTTCCCGAAACCGCCCGCCACTTTGCGCGCGCGATCATCATGCCGAACCTCGTGCCCCCCGTGGTCACCGGAGCGCAGGCCGCAGCCTATCGCGACCGGATCATGGCCGCCCTGCCTGACGGCATGCGCTTTGACCCGCTGATGACCCTCTACCTGACCGAGGATACGGACCCCGATGACGTGGCAGCAAGCCATGCCAGCGGTCTGGTGCGCGCGGTCAAGCTGTATCCCGCCGGCGCGACCACCAATTCGGCTTCGGGCGTCAAGAATTTCGATCATGTCCGCGCCGTGCTGGAGCGCATGGCCGAGATCGGCCTGCCGCTTTGCGTGCATGGCGAGGTGACGGATCACGAGGTCGACATCTTCGACCGCGAGGCCGTGTTCATCGACCGCGTGCTGGACCCGATCCGCCGCGCCACGCCCGGCCTGCGCGTGGTGATGGAACATATCACCACCTCGGACGGGGTGGATTACGTGAAATCCGCGCCCGCCGATCTGGGCGCCACGATCACCACGCATCACCTGATCATCAACCGCAACCATATCCTGGTGGGCGGGATCAAGCCGCATTACTACTGCCTGCCCGTGGCCAAGCGCGAAAGCCACCGCCTGGCCTTGCGCGCCGCCGCCACATCGGGCGATGCGCGGTTCTTCCTTGGGACCGACTCGGCCCCGCATGTGGATGCGCTGAAGGAACATGCCTGCGGCTGCGCGGGCTGCTTCACCGCCACCAACACGATGTCGATCCTGGCCCATGTCTTCGAAGAGGAAAGCGCGCTGGACCGGCTGGAAGGCTTCACCTCGATCAACGGGCCGACCTATTACCGGCTGCCCGTGAACGAGGACCGGATCACCCTGACCAAGGGCGCGGCCCCCGTCACCTATCCGGCCAAGATAGACGGCGGCGACGGGCCGGTCACGGTCTTCGATCCCGGCTTCCCGCTTTACTGGCAGGTCGCCCCGTAACCCATCCTTTCCGATCATAAGGACACGCTCATGATCCCCTCCTCCTACCCTTCCGCGCAGGAAATGGCGCGCCTGACCGCGCGGATGCTGCTGGAAATCAAGGCCGTGCATTTCAATTCGGACGAGCCTTTCATCTTTGCAAGCGGCCTGCCCTCACCCGTCTATATCGATTGCCGCAAGCTGATCTCCTATCCGCGCATCCGGTCGACGCTGATGGATTTCCTGACGGTGACGGTCATGCGCAATGCGGGCTTCGAGGCTTTCGACAATATCGCGGGCGGCGAGACGGCGGGCATTCCCTTTGCCGCGCTGGTGGCCGAACGCATGGCCCTGCCCATGACCTATGTGCGCAAGAAGCCCAAGGGCTACGGCCGCAACGCGCGGATCGAGGGCGCGATGACCGAAGGCCAGCGCGTGCTGCTGGTCGAGGACCTGACGACCGACGGCGGCTCCAAGCTGAGCTTCGTGGACGCGATTCGCGAAACCGGCGCCTCCTGCGGGCACACGGCGGTGATCTTCTACTACGGGATCTTCCCGCAGACCGAAAAGGTGCTGGCCGATCACGGTGTCGCGCTGCACTACCTGTGCACCTGGTGGGACGTTCTGGCCGAGGCGCGCGCCTCGGGCGCCTTCGACGAGGCCACGATGTCGGAAGTCGAATCCTTCCTGACCGCACCGGACGCCTGGCGCGAGGCACGGGCCGGAAAATAGCCCGCAAACCGGGCATGGCGGGTAGCGGGAAACCGCCACCCGCGACCGCGCGGCCCATGATCTGCCCATTACGGCGATCAACATGTTGACCAACACACCCGGCAGGCCGCATGATGCGGTGTGGTGAAGGGCCAGTTCGGGGATATGCACAAGCTATCCCCAGAAACATACAATTTGCCCTCGGCCCCCGCGCTTTCTATGACGCTGGCCTGGGATGACAGGGACGAGCATGACCACGATAACCGCATTCAACCCGACGGGCACCGTTGTCCAGGACCCCGACACGATGCCCCATTCGATCGAGGCCGAACAGCAATTGCTGGGCGCGATCCTGACCAACAACGATGTCTATGACCGTGTCGCGCAGATCATCGGGGCGCAGCATTTCTTCGATCCCGTGCATGCGCGCATCTTCGAGGTGGCCGCGGCGCGCATTGCCAAGAACAACCTGGCCTCGCCAGTCACGCTCAAGGCGTTTTTCGACGGCGACGCCGGCCTGGAGGAACTGGGCGGACCCGCCTATCTGGTGCGCCTGGCGGGGGCGGCGATCTCAGCCTACGCGGTGCGCGACTATGCGCAGATGATCTATGACCTGGCGATCCGGCGCGAGCTGATCGGGCTGGGGCGCGACATCGTGGCCAAGGCCGCCAAGGTCGATATCGCCTCCGAGCCGCGCGAGCAGATCGTCGAGGCGGAACAGGCGCTCTACAAGCTCAGCGAGCAGGGCAAGGCGGATTCGGGTTTCGTGTCCTTCCTGCGGGCCGTGACCGATGCGGTGAACGTGGCCAATGCCGCCTATCAGCGCGAAGGCGGGCTGGCGGGCATCTCGACCGGTCTGATCGACATGGACAAGAAGCTGGGCGGGCTGCACAAGTCGGACCTTCTGATCCTGGCCGGCCGGCCCTCGATGGGCAAGACATCGCTGGCCACCAACATCGCCTTCAACGTCGCCAAGGCCTACAAGCGCGGCATCCTGCCCGACGGCAACGAAGGCACGATGGAAGGCGGCGTCGTGGGCTTCTACAGCCTGGAAATGAGCGCCGAACAGCTGGCCGCACGGATCCTGTCGGAAGCCGCCGAAGTGCCCAGCGAACAGATCCGGCGCGGCGACATGACGGAAGGCGAATTCCGCCGCTTCGTGGAGGCCGCCAAATCGCTGGAGGCCTGTCCGCTCTACATCGACGACACACCCGCCCTTCCGATCAGCCAGCTGGCCGCGCGCGCGCGGCGCCTAAAGCGGACCCACGGGCTGGACCTGCTGATCATCGACTACCTGCAGCTGGTGCGCGGCGCCGGCAAATCCGAGAACCGGGTGAACGAGATCAGCGAGATCACGATGGGCCTCAAGGCCATCGCCAAGGAATTGAACATCCCCGTCATCGCGCTGTCGCAGCTCAGCCGCCAGGTCGAAAACCGCGAAGACAAGCGCCCGCAGCTCAGCGATCTGCGCGAATCCGGGTCGATCGAACAGGATGCCGACGTGGTGATGTTCGTGTTCCGCGAGGAATATTATAAGGAACGCGAAAAACCGGGCGATCACGAACTGGAAAAGATGGCCACCTGGCAGGCCGAGATGGAACGCCTGCACGGCAAGGCCGAGGTGGTCATCGGCAAGCAGCGCCACGGCCCCATCGGCACCGTGGAACTGAGCTTCGAGGGGCGCTTCACCCGCTTCGGCAACCTCGTCAAGCCCTGGCAGCAGGGCAGCGGCGGCGAGGACGTGGGTTTCTGACGTGGTCAGGGGGGCTGTCTGCCCCCCGTCCCTGCGGGACTCCCCCCGAGGATATTTCAGGCAAGAAGAAACGCGCCGCACCTTGCCTGCTTCTTCTTGCCCAAAATATCCATCCGCAGCCCGTGCCGCGCGCGCGGGGGCCGATTTGGCCTTGACCTTGGAACCGGGCATGCCACAACGGCCCCATGACAGCAGCGAGTTTGACCATTGATCTTGATGCGCTGACCGCCAACTGGCGGGCGCTTGATGCCGCCTCGGGGGCTGGTGTCGAAACCGCCGCCGTGATCAAGGCGGGCGCCTATGGCCTGGGCGCGGGACGCGTGGGGCGTGCGCTGGCGCGGGCGGGCGCGCGGCGCTTTTTCGTGGCCGTGACCGAGGAAGCCGCCGAATTGCGCGAAGCCCTCGGGCCGGGGCCCGAGATCAATGTCTTTTCAGGTCACATGGCGGGCGACACCGACCGCATCCATGACCTGCATCTGACGCCGATGATCAATTCCATCGACCAGATGCTGCGCCATGTCGAGGCGCTGCCGGGCCATCCTTTCGGGGTGCAGCTGGACAGCGGCATGAACCGGCTGGGGATGGAACCCGCCGAATGGGCCGCGTTGCGCGATATCGCGCTGGAGCAGAACATCACCCTGCTCATGTCGCACCTGGCCTGCGCGGACGAGCCCGATCATCCGATGAACGCTTCGCAGCTGGCCAGCTTCCGCGCGATGACCGAGGGGCTGGACGTGCCGCGTTCGCTGTCGGCCACGGGCGGCATCCTGCTGGGGCCCGCCTATCATTTCGACCTGACGCGCCCCGGTATCGGCCTTTATGGCGGCGCGCCCTTCGCGCAAGCTCAGCCCGTGGCCCATGTCAGCCTGCCCGTGATCCAGACCCGCGTGGTCGAAGCCGGCGAGACCGTGGGCTATGGCAATGCCTGGACCGCGACAGCGCCGATCCGCCTGGCCACCGTTGCCGCCGGCTATGCCGATGGCATCCACCGCGCGCTGTCACGGGGGCTGCATCTTTACGCGGGCGACACGCCCTGCCCGGTACGGGGCCGCGTCTCGATGGATCTGATCACGGTGGACATCACACATCTGCCCGAGGTGCCCGCGGCGCTGGACCTGCTGAACCACGTGCAGACCGTCGACACGCTGGCCGATCTGGCCGGCACCATCGGCTACGAGATCCTGACCTCGCTGGGGCGGCGCTATCAGCGGCGCTATGCCGGCGCATGAGGCTGCTTGCTCCCATTGGCCGGCTGGGGCGGGCGACGCTGGCGCTTCTGGCCGCGATCGGGCGCCTGGCCATATTCACCGCGCAGACCATCAGCCACCTGGTGCGCCCGCCCTTCTATCCGCGTGAATTCGGCCATGCCCTGCTGCAGATCGGCTATTTCTCCTTGCCCGTGGTCGGTCTGACGGCGCTGTTTACCGGCGGCGCGCTGGCCTTGCAGATCTATGCGGGCGGGTCGCGCTTTTCGGCCGAGGCCGTGGTGCCGCAGATCGTGGCCATCGGCATGGTGCGCGAACTGGGCCCCGTTCTGGTGGGGCTGATGATCGCGGCGCGGGTGACTTCCAGCATCGCAGCGGAAATTGCGACGATGAAGGTGACCGAACAGATCGACGCGCTGGTGACCCTGTCCACCCATCCGATGAAGTACCTGACCCTGCCCCGCGTGCTGGCGGCAACGCTGGTGATGCCGCTGCTGGTAGGCGTAGGCGACGTGATCGGGATCTACGGCGGTTTTCTTGTCGGCACCGAAAGGCTGGGCTTCAACGCCACCACCTACCTGACGAACACAGCCGATTTCCTGGAACTGCGCGATATCGTCTCGTCCCTGGCCAAGGGGGCGGTCTTCGGCTTCATCGCGGCACTGATGGGCTGCTATTACGGGATGAATTCCGCGCGCGGCGCGATGGGCGTGGGCCGGGCGACCAAGGGATCGGTCGTGGCCGCCGCGATCCTGATCCTGGCTGCGAATTTCATCCTGACGGAGGCGTTTTTCTCGGCATGATCCGGTTGACTGATGTGCAAAAGGCGTTCGGGTCCAATCGCGTGTTGCGCGGTGTGAACCTGCATGTGCCCAAGGGCACATCGATGGTGATCATCGGCGGATCGGGCACGGGCAAATCGGTCGCCCTGAAATGCGTGCTGGGTCTGGTGACGCCTGATGCCGGGTTGATCGAGGTGGATGGCAAGGACGTGCGCAGCGGCGACCGCGATGCCTTTCTGGCGCGGTTCGGGATGCTGTTCCAGGGCGGCGCGCTGTTCGACTCCCTGCCCGTCTGGCAGAACGTGGCGTTCCGGCTGATGCGCGGCGCGCTCAAGCGGCCCAAGGCCGAGGCCCGCGAGATCGCCATCGAAAAGCTGCGGCGCGTGGGCCTGAAGCCCGATGTGGCCGACAAGCTGCCGGCCGAGTTGTCGGGCGGCATGCAAAAGCGCGTGGGCCTGGCGCGTGCCATCGCGGCCGAGCCCGAGATCATCTTTTTCGACGAACCCACGACCGGGCTGGACCCGATCATGGCCGGTGTCATCAACGAGCTGATCCGCGAGATCGTGACCGAGATGGGCGCAACCGCCATGACCATCACCCATGACATGTCATCGGTGCGCGCCATCGCCGACAATGTGGCCATGCTGCATGAGGGCGTGATCAAATGGACCGGCCCGGTGGCGCAGATGGATGCCTCGGGTGATCCTTACGTGGATCAATTCATCCACGGTCGCGCAGAGGGGCCCATCGAGGCGGTGCGATGAGCGCGCTCTTCGAGCCAAGCCCGATCCTTCTGGCCTTCCTGGCCCTCAAGACAACCTTCTATCTGCCGGCCCTGCTGATCCTCGCGCTGCTGCGCCTGCTGGCGGCGTCGGGTGCGGCGCGGCTGGCCGCGCTGCTGGCCCTGCTGGTGGCGCTGGCCGGTATCGCCGCGCGCTTTGCCCCGCCGCTTCTGGGGCTGACGGGTGGCGGGGTGGCGCAGGCGGCCCATGCGCTGGCCAATGCCGCCGGCGGCATGGCGCTGCCCTTGCTGGCAAGCGCGCTGATGCTGGCCTCGGGCGTTGTGACAGGGGCGCGCTGGCGCTGGATCGACCTGCTGCATCTGCTGCTGCTGACCGGCCTGTGCGGTCTGTGGCTGGCCAGCGCGTGACGCGGCGCGGCGGATGGCGCTTGACCATCGGGCCGGGACTGGTCTGACTGGCCCCATGCACATGACCTTGCGGATCGCCAACCTGTCACTGCTGCTGCTTTACCCGGTGGCCTGGGTGGCGCCCTTGCTGCATGCGCAGGTGCTGCCCTTTTTCGGGGGGCGCGACATCTCGGTCATCTCGGGGTTGCGGACGTTGTGGGCCGAGGACGTGTTTCTGGCCATCGTCGTGGCGATCTTCGCGCTTGCGGCGCCGATCCTCAAGACGCTGGGCATCGCGCTGATCCAGGCGGGCAGACTGCCCCGGCGGCTGGTGCCGGCGACCACGCTGATGGGCCGCCTTGCCATGGCAGACATCTTTCTGGTCGCGCTTTACATCGTGCTGGCCAAAGGCGCGGGCGTGGGCCGGCTTGAGGTTGGCTGGGGGCTTTACCTTTTTACCGGCTGCGTGCTGGCCTCGCTGATCATTTCGCAGCTTGAAGCGAAACACTGATCCCGAAGCGCGCCATCTGTTTCCATATTGGAAACAATGCCTGCGCCAGTCTCCTGCCGAACCCCGGTTAACGGGGGAAAACAGAGATTCCGCTTTGGGATTGCTGACAGATCAGTCTACCGTGGTTTGGTTAACGAGTTCGGTGTTTCTGGGGGAAACATGCTGTCTTCTGTTCGGTCCGTGACCCGGTCAGCCCAGGTCATTCTTCAAACCATGTCCTTCGGTCTTGTCCTGATATCGGCAATCGGTCTTTGCATCCTGACCCTCGGGGCCGCGGTGGGCCTTTTGCCCTGGCTTGGTTTCGCGGTGCAGATCGGCGACCGCATCCACGAGAATGCAGGCCAGATCGTCCAGATCGCAGGCACGGTGTTCTGCGTGATGCTGGCCGGCTTTCTGCCCACGCATGCGCAGATCATGGCGCTGGAGACATCGCACCGGCATTTTTCCCTTGGGATGCAGGATGTGACGCAGGCCTATCTTCACGCCCATGCGGCGGACCGTGCAGGCATTTTCCAGCTGAGTTCCGAATTCGATTCCATGCGCGAAAGACTGGCCTACATGCGCCGGCACCCTGATCTGGCCGACCTCGAGCCCGATCTTCTGGAACTGGCCGCGCAGATGTCGCATGTCAGCCGTGCGCTGGCCGACACCTATTCGGATGCCAATGTGGGGCGCGCCAAGATGTTCCTGCGCCAGCGCCAGCAAGAGATCGCCCGCTTCAAGGGGCGGCTGGTCAAGGCCAAGGCCATCACGAAAGAGCTGCGCCACTGGATGCAGCAGATCGAACAGGAAGAGGCCGGCACCGCCGCGCAACTGTCGCGCCTGCGGTCGGAACTGGCCGACCTGATGCCCGAAGCCCTTGGCCTGGAAAACCGCGCCCAGATGCGCCGCCGCCAGGCGCAAAGGCCCGTGACCGAAGGCGCGCCCGCCAACCTGGCAAGCGCGGCCGAGTAGAAGCACCCATCTTCGCCCCCTGCCCCCGCATTGAGGGTTTGACCGCCCCGCGCGGCTGAGGCATCACTGGCGCATGGCAAAATCCAACAGTTTCTCGTGCAACGCCTGCGGCGCATCCTTCAACAAATGGTCCGGGCGCTGCGACGCCTGCGGGGCCTGGAATACCATCGTGGAAGAGGCGCCGCTGTCGGCGGGACCGGCCTCGAAATCGCTGGGGGCCAGGCGGGGCGCACCGATCAGGCTGACCGACCTTGCCACGGAAGAGGCCCCACCGCCGCGCACCAATTCGGGCATATCCGAACTGGACCGCGTGCTGGGTGGCGGGCTGGTCCCGTCCAGCGCCATTCTGGTGGGTGGCGATCCGGGCATCGGCAAATCCACACTGCTGTTGCAGGCCGCCGCGCGCTTTGCGCAGGCGGGCCTCAAGACGATCTATGTCTCGGGCGAAGAAGCCTCGGCGCAGGTGCGCATGCGTGCGCAGCGGCTGGGGCTGGCGGATGCGCCGGTGCAACTGGCGGCCGCCACCAACCTGCGCGACATCCTGACCACGCTCGAGGCCGAAAAGCCGCAACTGGCCGTGATCGATTCGATCCAGACCATGTGGGCCGACAATGTCGAAAGCGCGCCGGGATCGGTCAGCCAGGTGCGCGCCGCCGCGCATGAGCTGACGACCTTTGCCAAGACGCGCAACATGTCGGTGATCCTGGTGGGCCATGTCACCAAGGATGGCCAGATCGCGGGTCCCCGCGTGGTGGAACACATGGTGGATACCGTGCTTTATTTCGAGGGCGAGCGCGGCCACCAGTTCCGCATCCTGCGCGCGGTCAAGAACCGCTTTGGCCCCGCCGACGAGATTGGCGTCTTCGAGATGACGGGCGGGGGTCTGGCAGAGGTCATGAACCCCTCGGCGCTGTTTCTGTCCGAACGCGGCCAGCCCAGCCCCGGATCGGTGGTCTTTGCGGGTGTCGAGGGCACGCGCCCCCTGCTGGTGGAATTCCAGGCGCTGGTCGCCCCCTCGCCGCATTCGCAGCCGCGCCGGTCCGTGGTGGGCTGGGACGGCGGGCGTCTTGCGATGATCCTGGCCGTGCTGGAAGCGCGCTGCGGCATTCCGTTCACGGGGCTGGATGTCTATCTGAACGTGGCGGGCGGCATGAAGGTGACCGAACCCGCTGCGGATCTGGCGGTCGCCGCGGCCCTGCTGAGTGCGCGGGAAGACGCCGCCTTGCCCGCGGAAACGGTGATTTTCGGTGAAATCAGCCTGTCGGGTGCGCTGCGCCCGGTCAGTCAGACTGAAAACAGGTTGAAAGAGGCGCAAAAACTTGGTTTCACAGCAGCCATCGCGCCGGCGGGCGGCAAGCCCGGCGCGGACAGTGGTTTGACGTTGACCCGCATGGGCGATCTGACGGCCTTTGTAGGTGAAGTATTCGGCGCCGGTTAAGCGTCGCAGGGCAAGGAACGGGACGACATGGAAGGCTTTACCATCATCGACGGCGTGGTCGCCGCGGTCATCGTGGTCTCGGCGCTGCTGGCCTATAGCCGCGGCTTCGTGCGCGAGGCGCTGGCGATCGTCGGCTGGATCGTGGCCGCTTTCCTGGCCTTCATGTTCGCCCCGCAGGTGCAACCACTGGTCAAGGAAATCCCGGTTGTGGGCGCGATGATCGCCGACAGTTGCGAATTGTCCATCATCGCGGCCTTCGGCGCGGTCTTTGCGCTGGCGCTGGTCGTGACGTCGCTGTTCACACCGCTGTTTTCCAGCCTTGTGCAACGGTCCGTTCTTGGCGGGCTGGACCAGGGTGCGGGGTTCCTGTTCGGCGTGTTGCGCGGCATCCTTCTGGTGGCGGTCGCCTTCTTTGCCTATGAAACCGTGGTCTCTGCGCAAGAAATCGCGATGATCGACGACAGCCGGTCGGCGCGCGTCTTTGCCAATCTGACCGGCCAGATCGGCGAGCGGAACCCCGATCAGGCGCTGGGATGGATCGCGCAGCAGTATGAAACCCTGGTGGGCGTCTGCGAAACACCGCGATAAGACCCTTCGCTTTGGCGGCTTGTGGGCCGATCCCGGACATGTGATCCTTTTGCCAGTGTGATCCTTTCGTGACACTGCCGCGCGGACCCCTTATGAGAGGGCTGTGCCAAGCCCTACGGATTCGGAGCCTGCCTTGTCCAAACAGATGCCTCCCGCCCATCCCTTCGATTTCGATGCCTACGGCAACGATGACGATGACAAGCTTCGCGAAGAATGCGGTGTCTTCGGCGTGTTGGGTGTCACCGATGCGGCCAATTTCGTAGCCCTCGGCCTGCATGCCCTGCAGCACCGCGGACAGGAAGCGGGCGGAATCGTCTGCCACCATCCCGAACACGGCTTCAACTCGGCCCACCGCTTTGGGTATGTGCGCGACAGCTTCACCTCGCAGACGCTGATGCAGACCCTGCCCGGCCCCCTGGCCATCGGGCATGTGCGCTATTCCACCGCCGGATCGAAAGGCGCCGTCATCCGCGATGTGCAGCCCTTCTTCGGCGAGTTTTCCGTGGGCGGCGCCGCAATCGCCCACAACGGCAATATCACCAATGCAGACGCCCTGCGCCGCGAGCTGATCGAGCGCGGCTCGATCTTCCAGTCCAGCAGCGACAGCGAATGCATCATTCACCTGATGGCGCGGTCCCTGCAGCGCAATATCGCCGAACGCATGGAAGACGCGCTGCGCCGCGTGGAAGGCGCGTTTTCCGTCGTCGCCATGACCCGCACCAAGCTGATCGGTGTGCGCGACCCGCTGGGCGTGCGCCCGCTGGTGCTGGGCCGGATCGGCGATGGCTGGGTGCTGTCGTCGGAAACCTGCGCGCTGGACATCATCGGCGCGGAATTCATCCGCGAGATCGAACCGGGCGAAATGGTCGTGATCGACCAGAAGAACGGGCTGGAAAGCCGCTTTCCCTTCCGCAAGCAATCCCCCCGCTTCTGCATCTTCGAACATGTCTATTTCTCGCGCCCCGACAGCATCATCGGCGGGCGCTCGGTCTATGAAACCCGCCGTCAGATCGGTGTGGAACTGGCCCGCGAAGCGCCGCAGGATGCGGACCTTGTCTGCCCGGTGCCCGACAGCGGCACGCCCGCGGCGATCGGTTTCGCCCATGAAAGCGGCATTCCCTACGGCATGGGCATCATCCGCAACCAGTACATGGGCCGGACCTTCATCGAACCGACCGAAAGCATCCGCAACATGGGCGTGCGGCTGAAGCTGAACGTCAACCGCGCCCTGATCCGCGGCAAGCGTGTGATCCTTGTGGACGATTCCGTCGTGCGCGGCACCACCAGCCGCAAGATCAAGGAAATGATCCTGGACGCCGGCGCCAAGGAGGTGCATTTCCGCATCGCCTCCCCGCCGACATCCTGGCCCTGCTTCTACGGGGTGGACACGCCGCAGCGCGACAAGCTGCTGGCCGCCACCATGACCGAAGAGGAAATGCGCGACTACCTGGCGGTGGACAGCCTGAAATTCATCTCGCTTGACGGGCTTTACCGCGCTGCCGGCGAGGCGCAGGGCCGCAATGCGAAATGCCCGCAATATTGCGATGCTTGCTTCTCGGGGGAATATCCGGTGGCACCATCGGACATGATCGAAAAGGGCTTCCAGCTGAAGGCCGCCGAATAGGCGGCCCAAGGCCCCCTGCCTCTTGGCCGACGCAAGGCCCCCGGACAATCCGCCGCAGCCGCTGCGCGCAAAGCCGCGCCGATCATCGCGACAGACCGGCAAGCCATCGCCCATGCCCCGCGCATGGGCACGCCTGCCCTTTTCCTGCCCGCGCACCCATGCCACATCGCCCGCCTGACAAGACCCTGAACAAGGCGCGACACAGGCATGAGCACCACGGACGACACCACCCCGACCACCCCCAAGACCCAGGCCGCAGCCACGCTGGAGGATCTGCTGCCGCTGGACGGAATCACGCTTCTGGGCACGGTCGTCGCGGGCGAGGCATCGCGCGCGCTGATCCGCGCGGGCACTGGCAGGATCAGCCAGATCCGCCCCGGCGACCGGATCGGACAGGCCACGCTGGTGGGCATCGAACCGGGCCTGATCCATCTGACCCGCAACGGCGAGGCACAGCGCCTGGCCATGCCGTGACCGGGCGAATCCGGCGCGACAGAACGCGCGGCACGGGCATGCCCTCTTGACCTTGGGCGCGCGCTCGCCCACACCCGGCCCGACCGCATCCCGCAAGGAGAGCTGACATGTCCGACAAGATCGCCCTCATCACCGGTGCCTCGCGCGGACTGGGCGCCGCCCTGGCCGAAGCCCTGGCCGGCACCCATCACGTCGTGGCGGTGGCCCGCACGACAGGCGCGCTGGAAGAACTCGACGACCGCATCAAGGCGGCGGGTGGCCAGGCGACCCTGGCGCCGATGGATATCACCAAGCCCGACGCCATGGCGCAGCTGTGCCGCTCGATCCATGACCGCTGGGGCAAGATCGACCTCTGGGCGCATACGGCGGTGCATGCCGCCCCCCTGTCGCCCGCAAATACCATCGACGCGCGCGACTGGGACAAATCCGTGGCCTGCAACGTCACCGCCACGGGCCAGCTGATCCCCTATGTCGCGCCGCTGCTGGGCGAGGCGGGAACCGCCCTGTTCTTTGACGATCCGCGCGCCGGGCAGAAATTCTTCGGCGCTTACGGTGCCACCAAGGCGGCACAGGTGGCGCTTGCGCAAAGCTGGGCGGCTGAGGCCCAAAAGACCGGCCCGCGCGTGCATGTGCTGACCCCTGCCCCCATGGCAACCGCCACAAGGGCGCGCTTTTTCCCCGGTGAGGATCGCACACCGCTGGCCCATCCCCGTGACGAGGCTGCGCGCCTTCTGGCAAGCCTGGCCTGATCGCGGGTGGGCCCCGAACCTGTGACCATGTCCGGCCCCCCTGGGCATGAGAGTTGAGAAAAGTTGACTGGTTAGTGTTGTATGAGTGCGAAAATGAACAAAAAACCCGAATGTTTTCTGTGGGTTGACGCGACCTATCTGCGTGAGACGGCACAAACGATCGGCTGGCATCTGCATGCCTGCCTGTTCGAGCTGACGATGCATACGGCCGAAACGATCGGCACGATCGGCTTTGATCAGGCGGTCGAGATGCTGGCCCGCGCGCTTGAAACCGATCGGGCCAGCGCGCGGCGCGCGGTCCTGGATCTTCTGGACCGGGGGCAGCTGTCGCGCGAGGGTGACCTGCTGACGCTGACCGCCTTCGGGACAAGCATCGTGCCCGACTATTCGGATTGGGAACCCAGCCTCAGCGCCTGACCCTGCGCGGGCTTTCCTGCCCTGCCTTCTTGCCCCTGACGTCCCGCTCCTCTACACCATGAAAAAAGGGCGGAACGGGGCAGGCATGCGCATTCTCATTACCAATGACGACGGGATCAACGCGCCGGGTCTGGCCGTGCTGGAAGGCATCGCCGCCGAGCTTGCGGGCCCCGATGGCGAAGTCTGGGTCGTGGCCCCGGCCTTCGAGCAATCGGGCGTGGCCCATTGCATCAGCTATACCCATCCGATGATGATCGCCAAGCTGGGCGAGCGCCGCTTTGCCGCCGAAGGCAGCCCGGCCGATTGCGTGCTGGCGGGCATTCATGACGTGATGGTCGATGCGCGGCCTGACCTGGTGCTGTCTGGCGTGAACCGGGGCAACAACTCGGCCGAGAACGCGCTTTATTCCGGCACGCTGGGCGGGGCGATGGAAGCCGCGCTGCAACGCATTCCGGCGATGGCGCTGTCGCAATACCTGGGCCCGTCGAATTTCGCCGCCCCCGATCCGTTCGAGGCCGCAGCCGTTCATGGCCCTGCGCTGATCCGCAAGCTTCTGGCGGCGACACCCGCGCCAGAGGACGACACGGATTACCGCGTCTTCTACAACATCAACTTCCCTCCGGTTCTGGCCGAGGGGGTGCGCGGCGTACGCGTGGCCCCGCAGGGGTTCCGCCGGAATACCCGGTTTTCGGTCGAACCGCACCTCTCGCCCTCGGGGCGGCGTTTCCTGTGGATCAAGGGGGGCGAACAGCATGTGCCCACCCTGCCCGGCACCGATGCCGCCGTGAACCTCGATGGCTATATCTCGGTCACGCCGATGCGCGCGGACCTGACGGCCCATGACCTTCTGGACCAGTTGAAAGGCATCGAATGAACGACACGGCGGAACGCAAGATGCAGTTCCTCTATGCCCTGCGCTCCAAGGGAGTGACGGACAGCCGCGTGTTGACCGCCATGGAAAGGATCGACCGCGGCCCCTTCATCCGCGGTCTTTTCGCCGAACGCGCCTATGAGGACATGCCCCTGCCCATCGCCTGCGGACAGACGATCAGCCAGCCTTCGGTGGTCGGCCTGATGACCCAGGCGCTGCAGGTCAGCCCGCGCGACACCGTGCTGGAGGTGGGTACGGGGTCGGGCTACCAGGCCGCGATCCTGTCGCAGCTGGCACGGCGCGTCTATACGGTCGACCGGCACCGCCGCCTGGTGCAAGAGGCGCGCACCCTGTTCGAGGCGATGCAACTGACCAATATCACCGCCTTTACCGCCGACGGCAGCCATGGCCTGCCGGATCAGGCGCCCTTTGATCGCATCCTCGTGACCGCCGCCGCCGAGGACCCGCCCGGCCCCCTCTTGGCCCAGTTGAAAATCGGGGGTATCATGGTGCTGCCGGTCGGTCAGTCCGACACGGTGCAGAGCCTGATCCGCGTGACCCGTCACGAGGGGGGCTTTGATTACGACGAATTGCGCCCCGTCCGCTTCGTGCCTCTGGTCGAGGGGCTGGGACGCGACTGAACAGGCAGGCCAGCGACGGAACAGACAGGACACCGGCGCGGGACTGACACAGGATACGGGACACCGCCCCAGGGGACCTGGGGACCGCGATGCAAAAGCAAAGCCCCGGCACAAGGGGCAGGACAGAGGAAATCGAGATGCCCCAGACCAGCCGCCGTGACCGTCATGCCTTGCCCGCAGGCCAGTTCCTGCGCCGTGTGATCCTGACCGGAACCGCCCTCGGGCTTCTGGCCGCCTGCGACAGGCCGCTGGACTTCGACCTGCGCGGCAATTTCGGCAATACGCTCGACACCGCCGAAGCCTCGCGACAGCCGGTGGCCAATCGCCCTGCGCCCGATGCGCGCGGCGTCATCTCCTACCCGAATTACCAGGTGGCCGTGGCCCGCCAGGGCGATACCGTCACGGACCTTGCAAACCGCGTCGGCGTCAGCCCGGACGAACTGGCCCGTTTCAACGGCTTGCGCCCCGCCGATCCGCTGCGCCCCGAAGAGATCGTGGCCCTGCCGCGCCGGGTGGCCGAACCCTCGGCCGCCACCGGCGGTTTCGGCACGATCCAGCCGCCCGGCACCGATATCACCGCCCTTGCCAGCAGCGCGATCGACCGCTCTGGCGGATCCACGGTCAGCACCACGACCCTGCCCCCGGCTTCGGCCTCAGGCACCACGGCTGCGGCGACACCGGCGGCCCGCCCTGCTTCCGCCGCCGCCCCCCAGGTCGGGATCGAACCCACGCGCCACAAGGTCGTGCGCGGGGAAACCGCCTTTACCGTCTCGCGGCTCTACAATGTCTCGGTCCGTTCGCTGGCAGAATGGAACGGGCTAGGCCCGGATTACACCATCCGCGAAGGCCAGTATCTGCTGATCCCGGTCCCGGATGCCGAAGCGCCGGCGCGCAGCGCGGCTGTCGTGTCGGCCCCCGGTGCAGGCTCTCCCACACCGGTGCCCCCGTCCTCGGCCACACCCCTGCCCGCCGAAACGCCCCGCCCCGTGGCAGCCCCCGCACCGGCCGCTGTGGCCC
>LXYH01000043.1 GCA_001650895.1 Rhodobacteraceae bacterium EhC02 | reverse complement strand
GGCTCTGTTGATGGCGTGGATGCCCCCTCCTGACGGCATCGCAATGTGCCAATGTGATGCTTGTTGAAACCATCACAGAAGGAGAGGACGTCCATGTCGGAAGTTACCATCATCGGCATTGACCTGGCAAAGCGCGTTTTCCAGCTGCATGGGGCGCGCGACGATGGGTCTGTCGTGTTTCGTAAGAAGCTTTCTCGGGGCCAGGTGCTGGTGTTCTTTGCCCAGCAGCCCAACTGCGTTGTTGCCATGGAGGCTTGCGCCACGGCACATGGCTGGGGGCGCGAAATCGAGAAGCTTGGCCACTCTGTGCGCTTGATCCCGCCAGTCTACGTCAAGCCATTCGTCAAGCGGCAGAAGAATGACGCCGCGGATGCCGAGGCCATTGTCGAAGCGGCATTACGTCCGACCATGCGGTTTGTCGCGGTGAAGACGGAAGACCAACAGGCGCGCGCCATGCTGTTTCGTACGCGGCAGATGTTCGTCGGCCAGCGCACCCAGCTGATCAACGCTCTGCGCGGGCACCTGGCTGAGCACGGATTGGTCGCGGCGACGGGGACAGCTCAGCTCAAACGCTTGGCTGATGCGATTGAAGACAGCAACACCGCTTTGCTTGAGGGTGTCAGGGATCTGGGGCAGATGTATCTGGCACAGATTGAAGGGCTGAATGCGCTGGTCGCAGAGCTTGACCTCAAGATGAGGAGCGCGGCCAAAGAGGCCGATGTGGCGAGGCGGTTCCAAACCATGCCGGGCGTGGGCCCGATCACGGCGCTTGCGATCGAGACATTCGCACCTGATCTGGCGACCTTCCGGCGTGGGCGTGACTTTGCCGCGTGGCTCGGGCTCGTGCCAAAACAGCACTCGACGGGCGGCAAAGCCCGGCTGGGCAAGACGTCGAAGATGGGGCAGCGTGACATCCGCACGCTCTTGGTCTCGGGCGCCATGGCCGTTCTGCAGGCGGTTGAGCGGTTTGGCACCCCGAACAATGGCTGGCTGACGCGCATGCGGGCTCGAAAGCCTCGCATGGTCGTCGCCATCGCGCTGGCGAACAAAATGGCACGTGGCCTCTGGGCCATGATGACGAAACAAGAAGATTACCGGAACCCCGTGGCGACGATGGCATAGGCACACTGCGCTTTCCATTCCGCCCCGGCGCGTCGGGAGTGTGAGGAGGTCACTGAACTGTAAGGGCAAAGGATCGACAAGATCCGGGTCAGAGAAGGCAGTATTTGTGCTGGAGCCAATGAGCTCGGTCTGTTGATCTGCTTCTGATCCGCGCATCGCCATACCGGCCCGCGGCTGTATCAGTTGCCGCAATGAGAGGCCTGATACATGACCGCACCCGATCACACGCTCAAGCCGTTCAAAAACCACTTGCACCAACGGGGGCATCCATACATGCACAAATCCCGTGAGGGATTCATCTCGTGAATCCAGCATGGTAGCTGGAAGGCATGAGCAGACCGACACCTCCGACCTACAAGACCAGGAACTGGCCGGCCTATAACGAAGCGCTGAAGCGCCGCGGCTCGCTGACGATCTGGTTCGACCCCGCCATGATCTGGGAAGCGGCGCCGACCGGCAAGCGTGGTCGACGGCGCGACTACAGCGATGCCGCGATCCAGACCTGCCTCACTATGAAGGTCCTCTTTGGCATGGCGCTCAGGCAAACCACGGGGTTTGTCGAGAGCTTGCTGCGGCTGATCGGCCTGGACTGGGCCGTGCCAGACTTCAGCACGTTGTCGCGGCGCCAAAAGACCCTGAAGGTGAACATTCCCTACCGCGGCTCGGACGGCCCCCTGCACCTGTTGGTCGATAGCACCGGGATCAAGGTCGAGGGCGAAGGCGAGTGGAATGCCCGTAAGCATGGCGGCACGAAGCGCAGGGTCTGGCGCAAGATCCACATCGGGATCGACGAGAAAACCTTGGAAATCCGCGCTGCCGAGTTCACCACCAGCGAGATCGGCGACGCGCCCATGCTGCCCGAGCTGCTCGATCAGATCCCGCCCGATCAGGAGATCGCCAGCGTCACTGCCGACGGGGCCTTCGATACCCGCAAGTGCCATGACGCCATCGCCGCCCGTGGAGCTGCCGCTATCATTCCGCCCCGCAAGAACGCCAAGCCCTGGAAACCCGACAGCGCCGGGGCCATAGCCCGGAACGAAATCCTGCGGACATCGAAGCGGGTTGGCCGGACGATCTGGCGACGATGGAGCGGGTATCACCGCCGAAGCCGCGCCGAGACCAAGATGCACTGCATCAAGCTCTTGGGGCAGCGCCTGTCCGCCCGAGACTTTGACCGTCAGGTTGCCGAGTTCCAGGTCAGGCTCGCCGTGCTTAACGGCTTCACCGCGCTCGGCACGCCCATCACCGAAGCCACAGGATAAGTCTGTCCGGGGAAAGGGGAACTCCAGCCCTCAGCCGATTTGTGCATGTATGGATGCCCCCGTTGGTGCAAGTGGTTTTT
>LXYH01000042.1 GCA_001650895.1 Rhodobacteraceae bacterium EhC02 | reverse complement strand
GCATGCAACTCATGCGGCGGGCGACCCGTCGTGCCGACGGAGGTCCCGATGAACAAATATGCAGCCAATTCGTTTCGCGGTTCGCGCCACGCTCAGGTCACGGCCCGCGCCGCTGTTGCGGGAACATGGAACGCGGCCCTGCTGCCGCTGGCACGGGAATTCACCGATCTGATCGATGGGATCCTTAAAATCCAGATCCTGCCAGCCTTCTTCTCGAAAGCCAGCCTGGTCATTTCGATTGTCGCCTTCGCCTTTGTTTTCAACGTGGTGACGGACACCGCCGACCAGCTTGGGGAACGTATCATGGCGCTGGTCCCCGCGCCTGTCGTGGCACACTGACCGCCCACCCCCAAACGAAAGACCAACCAGCGCCATTCATGAAACAAGGCGCACTGCCCCCGCAGGAAAAGCCGGCCCGACAAGGGCCGGCTTTTTTGTTTGCCGTGCACTATCGGCCCGAAACGCTGGCCCGTCCCGACCGGGACCTTGGTCTGACCTCCCTATCGGCATTTGGTGCACAAAGTGGTCCGACAGAGAGTGCATCCCGTGCAGCGCGTTCTGCGTCACTTTCAGGGCAATGAAATCGGCATTTTCGCCAGTCCTTCACGGACGCCCACGTATTCAACCAGGAGAACGACAATGGTTTTCGTCAACACCAATGACCTCAAGCACATTCTTGACCAGATTCTGATCGCCGAACAGCATGCAGCTGGCACTCCCCTTACCGATTTGATCGCGAATCCTTCTCTGTCGCTGGGCCTGCGTCTTGTGGACGGGACCCTGAACAACCTGACGGAAGGCCGTGAGACCTGGGGCTCTGCCGATCAGGTCATGCCGCGCCTGCTGGACTCGACCTTCCTGACCCAGCCTGCCGAGGCGCATCTGGCGGATCCCAACCCGCGCGCGCCGCAGGCGGGGCAGACCTCCTATCTGCAGACCAGCGGCTCGGTCTATGACGCCGACCCGCGGATCATCTCGAACCTGGTTGCCGACCAGACACTGGCGAACCCGGCCGCCATCGCCGCGATGCTGTCGCATAACGGCATGACCGGTCAGGCGATGCTGAGCGTCGCAAACGAAATCTCCACCGCCTACCGCGCCCTGCGTGACGCGCAGGCCGCAACCACCAACGTTGACGCCGCCATTGCGCTGCAGCGCGCGGCGCTTGAAGCGGCTGTGTCTTCGGCCCAGCAGGCCCATGACGCGGCGGTTGCCGATGTCGCTTCGCTGACCACGGTCAGTGCAACCGCTGATCAGGCCGTGACCGACGCGCAGACGGCTCTGGCAGACGCC
The DNA here is from genome assembly GCA_001650895.1 of Rhodobacteraceae bacterium EhC02. Lineage (GTDB taxonomy): Bacteria > Pseudomonadota > Alphaproteobacteria > Rhodobacterales > Rhodobacteraceae > Seohaeicola. Next base: position 9,470 of record LXYH01000042.1, on the reverse strand, counting down.
AGCGCCGCACTTCTGGCGTTGCAGAACGCAGGTGACCTGGGCGCGGCCCAGGATGCCATGGACCTGGCCCAGGCGGCACTTGTGACGGCCCAGGAAGGGCTGACAACAGCGCAGACAAACCTGACTGCCGCCGAAGGTGTGGCCGAAGCGGCACTGACGGCGCGTGACGCGGCGCAAGCGGAAGTGACCCGTCTGGAAGGCGAAAGCGTGACCGCTGCGGATGCACTGAGCAGCGCACGGACCACCTTGAGCGAAGCGCGGGATACCCTGGCCGGCATGACGGCTCCGACGGGTCTCGAGGATGCACGGGCCGCCGTCACCGCTGCCGAGGCACTTGTGACCTCGGCAGAGGCTGCTGTCGATGATGTTGCAGCGCGTCTTGCGACAGCGCAGACCCAGCTGGCCGATCTGAACACGCAGCTGGAGACGGCCGAAGCCTCGGTTGTCTCCGCACAATCGTCGCTGACGACCGCGCAGCAGGCTGCCGTCGCTACGCAGGCGGCGCTGGACGCAGCACAGGCGACCTATGAAGCCGAAGTGGTCGAAGAGGCGACGGCGCAGTCTGCCTTCATGGCGGCTTTTGCTCTGTATGTGGCGAACCCTGCCACCAACCTCGCACAGATGAGCGCGGCGGCGGCCCTGTATACTGCCGCTCGTGCCGAGCTGGATGCAGCGGATGCGGCGCTGACACTGGCGACCACCGCGGATACCGCAGCCGATATCGCAGCGGCCAGCGCACAGACCATCCTGACCACGGCCCAGGGCCTTGTGACCAGCCTGACCACGCAGCGTGACACGGTGTCCGGCACGGTCACCAGCTTGACCGCAGAGCAGACGACCGCGGCAGAAAACCTCGAGACGGCCCAGGCTGATCTGGCCACCGCGCGTACCACGCTGGCGGACGCCGAGCTGGACAGCGCGGCCTATCTTGCTGCACAGACCGCTGTCGAGACGGCACAAGCAGCCGTTGATCTGGCACAGACCGCAGCCGATGCGGCCGCCGGCGCAGTGACGGCGGCACAAACGGAACTGTCCGGGCTGGAAACCGCGCTGACCGCGGCCGATGCCGAAGTGACGCGCCTGTCCGGCATTGTTGGCACCGCAGAGGCGGATGTGACCACGGCCACGGGCGACGTGACCACGGCACAGGCCGAACTGACCGCAGCCCAGGCCGCCAGCACCGACATGATCACCGCCATGGGTAACGTGGCGAATGCCGCACTGAGCGCTCAGAGCGCGATCACTGCCGCCGAACTGGCATCAGGCAACCTGAACGCCGCCCTGGCCACCGAAGCACTGGCGCAGACTGCGCTGGAAACGGCTACCACAGACCTCGCGGCGGTGGACACCCCCGACGCAGTGGCCGCTGCGACCGCCGCGGCTGAAGCCGCTGTCGAGACTGCGCAGACCGCGCTGGACACGCTGCTGACCACACACGCCATCGAGATGGACGGCAACAACCTGCGCCTGCCCGACGTCACGCCGGATGAAGGTCTTTCGGCGCCCTACAACTCGTGGATGACGCTGTTCGGCCAGTTCTTCGACCACGGTCTCGACCTCATCGGCAAGGGCGGCAGCGGCACCGTCTATATTCCGCTGCAGCCGGATGATCCGCTTTACGTCGAAGGTTCGCCCACCAACTTCATGGTGCTGACCCGCGCGACGAACCAGCCCGGTCCCGACGGGATCCTGGGCACCGCCGATGACGTGCGCGAGCACTTCAACAAGACCACGCCATGGGTCGATCAGAACCAGACCTACACCTCGCACCCCTCGCACCAGGTCTTCCTGCGCGAATATGCGCTGAATGATGGCGTGCCGATGGCCACCGGTCATCTGCTGGACGGCGCAGGCGGCGGCATGTCCACATGGGGCGACGTCAAGGCGCAGGCCCGTGACCTTCTGGGCATCAACCTGTCCGACGCCGATGTTCTGGATGGTCCGCTGCTGGCCACCGACCCCTATGGCAACTTCATCCCCGGTCCGAACGGCCTGCCGCAGCTTGTCGTGGCAAACCCCGACTTCGGTGTCGTGGACGGCGCGCCCGAGCATATCCTGATCGAGGGTGACCTGGCCAACCCGGTCGATACCACACAGGCACTGCGCAACGGTCACGCCTTCGTCGAGGATATCGCCCATAACGCGGCCCCCGGCACCTATGTCGTGGATCGCTTCACCGGCGAAACCGCCATCAAGACACCGGATGCGGATACCGAAACCGGCAACGCGATCATCCCGAACCAGTTCGGCCAGAACGAAACCTATGACAACGAACTGCTGGATCGCCACTACATCGCAGGTGACGGCCGCGGCAACGAGAACTTTGGCCTGACCGCCGTCCACCACATTTTCCACTCCGAGCATAACCGTCAGATCGACGAGATGAAGCAGACCATTCTTGCCAGTGGCGAGTTGACCTTCATCAACGAATGGCTGGTGGCGCCGATCACTGAGGAGGATATTGCAACCGCAACGCCCGCAGCCCTGACCTGGGATGGCGAGCGCCTGTTCCAGGCCGCCAAGTTCGCGACCGAAATGCAGTATCAGCACCTGGCCTTCGAAGAGTTCGGCCGCCGCGTTCAGCCGCAGATCGGTGTGTTCATGGTGAACAGCTCGCTGGAAATCAACGCCTCGATCTTTGCCGAGTTCGCTCATGTGGTCTACCGCTTCGGCCACTCGATGCTGACCGAGAACGTCCAGACCATGGACGCAAGCGGCGTCAACACCTCGACCGACCTGATCACCGCCTTCCTCAACCCGGTGGCCTTCGATCAGGATGGGGTCCTTACCTCGGATGAGGCTGCAGGTGCGGTGGCACGCGGCATGTCGCGTGAAATCGGGTCCAATATCGACGAGTTCATCACCAGCGCGCTGCGTGACAACCTTGTCGGTCTGCCGCTTGACCTTGCTGCGCTGAACATCGCGCGCAGCCGTGACACCGGCGTGCCCTCGCTGAATGAAGCACGCGAGCAGTTCTTTGCCGCAACCGGCAGCGAATTCCTGCGCCCCTACGAAAGCTGGTCCGACTATGCCGCCAATCTGAAGAACCCGGCCTCGGTCGTGAACTTCATTGCCGCTTACGGCACGCATGAGACAATCGTCTCCGCCGTGACCGTGGACGACAAGCGCGCAGCGGCAACGGCCCTTGTGCTGGGTGGCGAAGGCGCGCCTGCGGACCGTCTGGACTATGTCAACGGAACCGGCGCCTGGGCCGCCAGCGAAACCGGCATCAACGATGTCGAGTTCTGGATCGGTGGCCTGGCGGAAGCCATCATGCCCTTCGGCGGCATGCTGGGGTCGAGCTTCGGCTTCGTGTTCCAGCACCAGATGGAGAACCTGCAGAACGGTGACCGCTTCTACTACCTGAGCCGCACCAACGGCATGAACATGATCGGCGAGCTTGAAAACAACTCCTTCGCCTCGATGATCGTGCGCAACACCGACATCGGTGAAGGCGGCGCGCATATCCCGGCCGACATCTTCGCCGCGATGGAATATATCCTCGAGGTGGACCAGTCCGTGCAGGCGATCCCGGATCCGGTCTCGACCGACGTCGATCCTTTCCTTGCCAGCATGGGCACAAGCCTTGTCGAACGTGCAACGGCGACTGTCGATGCCCCGCTCGTGGAGGGTGTGCTTGAATACGACAACCTGCTGCAGTTCAACGGCGGCGAGCATGTGGTGCTGGGCGGCACGGCGCAGCGCGACATCCTTGTCGGCGGCCTGGGCGACGATGCGCTCTGGGGTGGTGACGGCAACGACCTGCTGATCGGCGGTTCGGGCGTCAACACCTTCCGCGGTGGCGAAGGCGACGACATCATCAGGGACGGTGACGACATCAGCTTCCTGCATGGCGAAAACGGCAACGACGTGATCTCGGCCGGCGGTGGTGCTGCGGAACTGATCTTTGGCGGTCAGGGCAACGATGTCATCATGATGGGAGCCGACGACGGCAAGCATGCCTTCGCAGGCATGGGCAACGACTTCGTTCTTGGCGGGTCCGGCACCGATGTGGTCGATGGCGGTGAAGGCGACGACTGGATCGAAGGCGGCGACGGCTTTGACTTCCTGTTTGGCGACAACAACGACAACATGGGCGCATCACGAGTTCAGGGCCATGACGTTCTCTGGGGCGGGCCGAACGACAACGACCTTCACGGGGAAAGCGGCGACGATATCCTGGTGCAGGGTGAAGGTACGCATGTGAACCTTGCCGAGCTTGGCTTTGACTGGATCGTCCACAAGGACGCCAATTCCGGGGCCGAAGTCGATCTGACCCGGCGCATCGTGCCGGAGCAGGCCGAGTTCTTCAAAGACCGCTACATCGACGCCGAAGCCGTCTCGGGCACGCAGCATGACGACCTGATCTGGGGCGACAACCGTATCGGCGATGCCGCACCGGTTGGTGCCGGGCCGCTCGACAACGAGATCACGTTCTTTGCAAACGAACTGACCCAGGAAGGCGTGGACCGCATCGATGGCCTGCGTGAGCTTCTGGGCAACCTGATGGGGACCGACCCTGCGGAACTGTTCACGGGTGGCAACATCCTGCTTGGCGGTGCCGGCAGCGACGTGATCCAGGGACGCGGCGGCGACGATGTCATCGACGGTGACCTGATGCTGAATGTCCGCATCTCGATCCGCGATGCGAACGACCCGAGCGTTGAAATCCAGAGCATCGACAGCCTTCGGGAAATCCTGCCGCAGCTTCTGGATGGTTCGATCTCTCCGACACAGCTGCAGATCACGCGTGAAATCCTTGACGCGGGTCAGGAAGCTGATGTGGACGTGGCCGTCTACTACGACGTGCGCGACAATTACGACATCCGGCTGAATGCAGATGGAAGCGTTACGGTCACTCATGTAAACGTGACCCCTGGTCCGGTTCCAATCGACCCGATCAATGGTCGCCCCAACCCAATTGACGGGGACGGAACCGACCGCCTCACAAACATCGAAATCCTGCGCTTTGCAGATATGGAAGTCGATGTGCGGACCGACCCGAGTCTGATCTTTGGAACGTCCGGCAACGATTTGCTAAACGGAACCTTCGGGCCAGATGTGGTCTTTGCAGGTGCCGGAAATGACGCCATCAACGGTCTCGAAGGTGATGACGTCATCTTTGGCGAGGCTGGCAACGACACAATCACTTGGAGCGTCGGTGGCGGATCGGATGTGGTCGACGGTGGCGCGGATCGCGACACCTTCACCGCGAACGGCGATGCCTCGGACGAGACCTTCCGCGTCTATGCGGCGGGCTCCTGGACCGGCGCACCACTTGAGGCGGGCACCGACATCGTCATCACCCGCATGGTTGCAGGTGGCGCGGAAACGGTGATCGCACAGCTGGCCAATATCGAGGAGATCCAGATCAACACAGGCGGCGGCGTCAACAACGTCGAGGTCTTCGGTGACTTCAACCCGACCTCGCTGGCCTTCAACACGATCACGGTCAACGGCACCGATGGCGATGACAACATCGACATCAGCGCATTGACCTCGGCGCACCGGATCCTGTTCCGCAGCGTTGGCGGCAACGACACCATCGCCGGTACGATCCGCGAACAGGACGTCATCGTCCTGCCCGAGGGCACCGTGCTGGCCGATGTGGTCCGCACCGAGGCCAACGGCGTGGTCACCCTGTCCGACGGGCAGCGCAGCGTCAGCTTCGTCCCCGCCGAACCCGGCGTCGAGCCTGGTATCGTCGTGGCCGGCACCGCCGCCGAAAACATCCTGGTCAATGTCGGCACAGTGAACGAGGCCGGCGTCTTCCAGCTGCCGCGGGGTCAGATCGCCCTGACGCAGACCGATGTGGATGCGCTCAAGTACATGATCACGGGTCAGGGCACGCCGCCCGCACTTCCGGCGGAAGAGGGCGATGTGGCGGCTGAACCTGCCGACTTCATCATCGGCAGCCGCGACCTGCTGGGCATGGAAAACAACCTGGTCAACCCTGGCTTTGGCGCCGGGGATCAACCCTATATCCGCATCACCGAAGCGCGTTACGGCGCGTTTGACGAGGCGACGGGCAACCGCGAGATCAACCCGATCTTCGAAGGCCTGGACCCGCGTCAGATCTCGAACACGCTGGGTGCACAGGACGCGGATGCGGCCAAGGCAGCCTCGGCAAACATGTTCATGATGGCCTTCGGTCAGTACTTCGATCACGGCCTGACCTTCATCCCGAAGGGTGGCAACGGATCGATCCAGATCGGTGGCCCCGGCATGACCATGGCGCCCGGCTCGGACAACCCGGCCGACCTGACCCGCGCCACCGTGGTGGGCTATGACGAGAATGGTGTGCCTCTGCACGAGAACATCACCTCGCCCTTCGTGGACCAGAACCAGGTCTATGGCTCGTCCTCCCTTGTGGGTCAGCTGCTGCGCGAAAGCGATGGCAACGGTGGTATCGGGGCGCATGTCCTGATGGGTGGCGAGGATCCCTCGGCAGAAGGCTTCCGCCTGATGTCCACGCTGCGCGAGCTGCTGGATCACCACATCCAGAACGAGACCGTGTTCACGGGCACCGATCGTGGCGACGTGACCCTGCTGGAGTACTACCCGGATCTGCTGGATGCTGACGGCAACTACCACGCCGCCACCGTCTCGGGCCTGGTCGACAACTTCATGGGGGAAACCTGGCCGCTTCTGATCGACAAGAACCCGTTCATGAACCTGCTCGACCACTTCGTGGGCGGCGATGGGCGCGCGAACGAGAACGTCGGACTGACCGCGATGCACACCGTCTGGGCGCGCAACCACAACTACCATGTGGAATTGCTCCAGGCCTCGGGCTTCGAGGGCACCCCGGAGGAACTGTTCCAGGCCGCGAAAGCCCTGAACGAGGCGGAATATCAGCAGGTCGTGTTCAACGACTTCGCCGATACGCTGCTGGGCGGGCTGCAGGGCTCGGGACGTCACGGTCATGACAAGTATGATCCGTCGACAGATGCACGCATCAGCCACGAGTTCGCCGCGGCGGCCTACCGCTTTGGCCACTCGCAGATCGGTCAGACCCTGACCCTTCTGGATGCCGATGGTCAGCCGGTGGATGTGCCGCTGTTTGATGCCTTCCTGAACCCGACCAACGATCCCGATGCCTTCGCCGTGGACATGAACCGCGACGGTACCGTCGACATCATGGGCGCCGAGGCCGTGGGTGCACTGGCAGGCATGGGATACATCCCGCAGCCGGGCTATGCACAGTATGGTGTAAGTGCGATCCTGGGCGGCATGGTGCAGCAGCCTTCCGAACAGATCGACTTCCAGGTGGTGGATGCGGTGCGCAACGATCTGGTCCGCATCAGTGCCGACCTCTTCGCGTTCAACGTCGCTCGTGGCTGGGATGTGGGTCTTGGAACGCTGAACCAGGTGAAGATGGGACTGGCGGCTTCGACCAACCCCTATATCCAGGAGGCCATCGAACTGTCGGATCTGAACATGGAGCCCTATGCTTCGTGGGAGGACTTCCAGAGCCGCAACAACCTGTCGGATGCCATGATCGCGCAGTTCCAGCAGGCCTATCCGGACCTGGTGCTTGAAGGCGACGCGATTGCCGCCTTCCAGCAGGCCAACCCGGATATCACGCTGGTGCCTGGTGAGAACGGGGCAATGGTTGTCCAGGGCATCGACCGTGTCGATCTCTGGGTGGGTGGTCTGGCCGAAAGCCACATCCAGGGCGGTGTCGTGGGTCATACCTTCTGGGTGATCATCCACGAGCAGCTGGACCGTCTGCAGGAAGGCGACCGGTTCTACTATACCGATCGCATCGGCGACCTGCCGGTCTACAACAACTTCATCGGCAACGTGACCCTTGGGGACATCGTGGCGCGCAACACCGGGATGACCGATCTGCCGCTCGATATCTTCAGCTACACCTCGGGCACCGTTGACGACGATGTTGCACCGCAGCAGCCCCTGGTTGACGACGTGCCGTTGACCGAGGAAACCGTGACCGAAACACCCGTGGTCACCGAGACACCGGTTGTCGAAGAGGCCCCGGTTGTCGAAGAGGCGCCCGTTGCCGAAGAGGCGCCTGTCGTCGAAGAGGCACCGGTCACCGAAGAGGCACCCGTTGCCGAAGAGGCACCGGTTGTCGAAGAGGCACCGGTTGTCGAAGAGGCACCGGTCACCGAAGAGGCACCGGTTGTCGCAGAGGCCCCTGTTGCCGACGAGGACATGGTCCTGTCGGGTACCGACATGGCCGACACCCTGACCGGCAAATCCGGCAATGATGTCCTGAACGGCATGGCCGGGGCTGACATGCTGCTCGGTGCCGATGGGGACGACATGGTCTTCGGCGGCGAAGGCAACGATGTCCTGCTGGCTGGTGCCGGTGACGACATCGCCTATGGCGACGAAGGCGACGACCGCATCATGGGTGGCGCAGGCCGTGACATGCTGTTCGGTGGCGAGGGTAACGACGACATCCTGGCCGGTGACGGTGCCGACATGGTCTATGGTGAAGCCGGGGCGGATCGTATCTTCGGCAATGCCGGCGACGACATGCTGAATGGCGGTGCCGGGGACGACGAGGTGCATGGTGGCGAAGGTCACGACCGCTTCGTGGCAACCGTGGCCGATGGCAACGATGTCTACTTCGGTGACGAAGGCTCCGACACGCTGGACATGTCCGCGATCCTCGCGGATGCCAATGTCCGCCTGGGCAGCGCCGGAAATGATCGCGGTGCGGTCATGGTCGGTGACAGCATCGACACGCTCTGGAGCATCGAGAACGTGATCGGTGGTGCCGGCAACGACACGATCATCGCAAGCGATGCGGTCAACGTGATGGACGGTGGTGAAGGCAACGACACCTTCGTGTTCGAAAGCGCTGCCGCAGCCGATGGCGACATCATCCGGGGCTTCAGTGCTGGCGATGTCCTGTGCTTCAGCGATCTGGACGCCGATGCCGGGATCGAGGGCAACCAGTCCTTCACCCTTGCTGGTCGCGACATGGCCATCGGGGCGGGTCAGCTGACCTTCAGCCATGACACGACCGATGGCGAGGATGTGACGATCGTGACCGGTGACACGGGGACCGACACGTTCTCGGTCAAGATCAGCGGTCATCACGACCTGCAGGAAGAAAACTTCCTGTTCTGATCCGGCAAGTTCGCACCATGAAAAGAACGGCCGCCCCTCGGGGCGGCCGTTTGCATTTGCCCGCACCCTGCCGGCCGCGATCGCGCCACTCATCGATGCGCACGCGGTCTTACCATCGGCGCAGGCAGATCCGGGGACAAAAGCCACGACCGGCGCTGTTCAGGATGCCTTGCGGCACATCAGCCAGCGCAGGCCATGATCGCCAGGCCCCACGCTGCTGGCCCTGTCAAAGTCGCCGCGCAGAACACCGGTTTGATCTTCACCCCACTCTTAAGTGAGGGCTGCCACTGGTTTGTTGTTTGGTGGGGACAGCCGTGTTCATCTGACGCTGGACGCCCTGGTGGGCACGTCGCCGGGAAAGCAAC
>LXYH01000041.1 GCA_001650895.1 Rhodobacteraceae bacterium EhC02 | reverse complement strand
GGGAGTGGACAAAACATGGGGGTCATGCTGCGCGTTTTCTGTTTGCGACGGTCAGCCGACCATCGAGAACTGCAGCCCTTGTGACGGCTACTCGGTGAGCCCCTTTGGGCGACCACCGCATCCTTCTGCGCTTTCCCATGCGAGCATTGGCAATGTCATCGACTGATCCTTCGGCACGAGATGACGAGATGGGCAGCCCGTTACGGTACCGTCGGCCATAGTCGACAAGGGATTCCATGTTGTTCGCGAGATAGGTGTACAGTGTCTCGCAGCGGGCCTGCACACGAGCGGCAGCGGTGCGGACAGCCAGAGGTTCTTCCGTAAGGCGGGTGCAATCGTGCATGAGCCCTTTCAGATAAGTTTCCGCGATCCGTGCTCTGCCATGCCACAGCCACCAGCGTAGACTTTCCGCGGGGCGCTGAAACAGCACCGGAATTCCAGTGAATCCCGGTAGCCGAAGCAGACCCTGAACGGCGGCCTCGACATGTCGAATGCGCATCGAGATGTGCCACCAGTCGAGGATATGCTTCACCTGGCCGTCGCCACCCATGGCATTCCGTATGAGGTTCGGGAGAGTAAGCTCGCCATCAGAGATTACCGTCAACAGACGGCCCGGCTTCCATCCGAAGTTTGACAGCTCTTCTCGCATCCGGCTGCCTGGCGATGTCGTCGCATTGGCGACCAAGCCAAATCGTCGGCACATATTGCGACTTTCAATCTTACCTACCACAAGATCCAGGTGTCGCTGCTGATACTCCGGTCGACAGCGGATATGCGCACCGTCCAGAAAAACCGTCAACCCACCGTTGGGCGGTGCTTCAACGGGATCGCTTGATGCCCTTCGATTTTTCTCGAGCGCAGTGGCTACTCTTCCCAACCGGTCACGCACCGTGGTGTGATGGGGCGGATGGCAGGGGAGGAAGCTTTTCATCAGCCGCGCGGCTTCGCGAAAGGAATGCCGGGCCCCGAGTTCCGCATGGAGCCGCTGCAGCTCCGGGGTAGCTCGGTCAGGAAAGAAATAGGCCAGCGGAGAAATAGGTCCACCGGGCATCGCCGCTGACCTGGCATCACAAGAACAGCGGCGAAAGCGCGCGGCTTTGACCCGAACCCGCCCAAAGAGCGTGTCGAGATCGCGCGTGCGATAGTCATGAATGGCACGAACAGAGGCGCAATCCGGGCATACGCGGCTTTCTCGGATGATTTCCTCAACCTGATCGCAAAGAATTGCCTGCTGAATCTGCTCGACAACCCTCTTCCCATCCTCAAGGCGCAACCCGATCCGGTCTGGACTGGTCACCCGGTAGGGTCGTGAAATGCCGTCAAGCTGATGAGTGCGCTTCTCCCCGTTGTCGAAGGTAGTTTCGATTGTAATCCGTACGTCCATGGCAGCCCCCCACGCAAAGAACTCACCTTAGCACGGGCCGCAACGACGAGGATGACCCCCATGTTTTGTCCACTCCCCTGATCGAGGGCACCCACCTTTTGCTCCAGCAGGGGCAGATAATGGATTTTGCTCCAGCAGGGGCAGATAATGGACCGGGTCAAAGACCATGTCTTCGCGATCCCAGCACCGTGGGTGGCGGGCGATGACATCACCGCCACAGCCAATGACCACTTGATCGACATAGCCACGAAGCCAAACATCGCGGTGGCCGTAGGCGACCGGAACCGAGTAATCGTTGGTCTTGTAGCGCACCAAGGATTGCGAGTTTACTTGGCCGCTGGCCTGATCGCAGGCGTCGAACGGCGATGCGGGCAGATCCATCATCGCCTCAAGATCACGCACCAGACGTAGCCCGATGCTGTCGCTGTGCCCGCGCAAAACGTCCGCCTGACGCTTGCGGCATTGCTCCGCCAGCCAGAGATTGAGGGCGTCCCATGTCGCAAAGCGGGGGATGGGCACCATGAAGTTGCGCCGTGCATATCCAACCAGGCCTTCAACAGCGCCCTTATCGTTGCCTTTGCCAGGCCGACCATAGCGGTCATGGATAAAATAATGCGACAAGAACCCGCTGAACAGTTTGGTCCGCTTGCGCATGCCATCCGGCAAGATCTTCGCCACAAGGCACCGATCATTATCGTAAAGCACCGACTGCGGAACACGGCCGAAGAAGGCGAAGGCATGGACGTGGCCATCAATCCAAGCCTCGGAAACGGCTGCCGGGTAGGCCCGAACAAAGCAGGCATCACTGAAGGGCAAATCCAGCGCGAAGAAGTGTGCCTTCTGCTCCACACCGCCGATCACCACCATCGCCTCGCCAAAATCCGCCTGTGCATGACCGGGGGAATGCGCCAGCGGGACAAACATCTCGCGGCTGCGCCGGCCATGTTCACGAACGTAATTCTTGACCGTCGTATGGCCGCCCTTGAACCCGTGCTCGTCCCGCAGCCGCTCAAAAATGCGCTTGGCGGTATGCCGCTGCTTGCGGTTCCGGCTAAGGTCTTCCAGCAGCCACTGGTCGATGAAGCCAGTGAAGCCATCGAGTTTGGGCCGCTTGATCTGAGCCGTTCGTTGATATCCAGGCGGGACCGAAAAGCTCATCATCTTCTTCACGCTCGCCCGCGATATCCCAAAGTGAACTGCCGCAGCGCGTTCGCTCATGCCGCCCCGCCGCGCGAGACGGACCTTCCGATAGAGTTCCACGATTAAAATACCCCCGCCCTCCCTGTCGCCAGAAAGGGCCAAAGTGGCAAAGTTTTACTCTGCCCGCAGCAGGACTATCCCGCCACTTCCGTGGCAAACTTTTGCACTGCCGTTCTCAATTAATGCAGTTTCGAACGTGTTCCAGACATGCTGGGCCGACTTGATCAAGGCTGCGAAGACCGTGCTTCCATGCTGGAATGTCGACACGCAAGTGATCTGGGATCGCTTCCTTGCGTTTAACCGCGCGCGCGGCAACGAGAAGGTTCCAGCGGGTTTTTTGCTCGGCTTCATGCGCAGATGGCGCACCGCGCCAGGCGCTACACCTCGACCAAGAGAAGTGCCCGAACCGCAGGTGATGCTCGATCCGAGAGAGCGCGAGTTACGCGATCAGATCAAGGCCGCGCCGAGCACAAACCGCCAATTTCATGCTTCCGACCTGTGTAGCAAGATCGGTATGGCCGCTTATGAGGCGCGGGTTCTCGAGGTCATCCGCCAGTTTGGATGCCAGCGGTTCACGGCCATGCTGGCTGTGCATGGTCGAGCTGTATTGGCTGGGGAGATTGCGCGATGACAATGGAGAGGTTAGCACCTGCAATGCCAAAACGAGTTGAGCACGCCAAGACCCGCGATGGCGCCAATCAGAGCAGATCGGCAAACTGCTCCAGGTCAGCAACAGTTGCGACCAGCCCTTGTTGCGTCAGGATCGACAGTTATTCGTCAACGTTCTTGGGCGGGTTTTTGAGGCGGGCGCGAACTTTTCGCAGCGCGGAGCAGACCAGACCGGGCGCGAGAGAAAGCTGGTTCCGGAAAAAGTCGTCGGGGTGCTGAGTTTCGATGCCGAATGGTGCAAGTGCCTCTGGTGGGAAGTCCTTCAGGTTCTGAGTGACGATGGCGTCACAGCGCCCGACGATAGCGGCCGCCAGAACGTGCCGGTCGTCGGGATCCGGCAATATGAGGGCCGGCACCAAGGCCTCATAGCCGGTGACCAGACAATCGCGTGTGGCCCTGTCCATCAAGTCACGTGTTCGTTCCAGCGCCGCGCGGTCCCGATGAGGTTCATTGCGCAGAAGGGCATCAATCCACTCCCGATGAATGTCAGCAGTCCACTTGGCCTTGAAAAGATCTGTGACAGCCAATTGCATCAGCGCGTCCCGCATTGGCGCGGGGTAGAGAACATTCGCGTCGAACAGCACCGTGTACTGGCTCATTTCGAGCCATAGCCCATGTCCTGGTCCTGTGCGTCGGCGGCCAGTTGATCAAGGACGGCTTCGCGCTCGTTGTCGATGGCCGCCTTGTACGACATGACGTCTTCCATGCGGACGCGGCGATGCTTGCCGACCTTCCGATGCGGGATACTGCCATCCTCAAGCAATTTGATCAGGAACGGCCGAGAGACATTCAACACCTCTGCCGCCTGGACTGTCGAGAGTTCGGCGTTCTCGGGAATGATGGTGACGCCGCGACCGGCTGCCATCGCCTCAAGGATCTCCATGAGTAGCGCAACAGCGCCGGCGGGAAGTTCAATCGGTTCCATCTGCTCCGCGTCTGTAACGCGAAGCTTCAAGGGTCCTCGGGCTGCCGCAAAGCGCGACAAGGCCTGTCCCGAGACACGCGCGATCGCAGCGTCCTGCGGGGTCGGTGGAAGATGCCGGTGTGCCAACATGTTCATGGTGGTCTCCTCTCCGTTTTCTGCTGTCTACCACCATATATGAAATAAGTGCAACAAATGCATTAACTGCAAACGGTTTTCTTCGCATCCTACTGGCGCGCGGGTTATGGAGTACACCACTGCCGTCAACAAGATCGGCGAAGTCTGCCGCATCCTTCAGTTCGTAGTACGCCACATCCGATAGCGTCCTTGCCCGGTCACCTCACGGATCAGACCACGCGCTTCCATCCAGGCGAGGTTGCGCTGGACGGCGGCGCGACTGGCGCCGATCAGAGCTTCGGCCATCGGGGCGGATACAAGGGGCCATTCGGTCAACACGGCGCGCAAGGCGCGAGGAGTCTTTCCCGAAAGTGAGGTCATCTCGGCTTCCGCCCGCACTGACCACGCTTCAATATCGTCAAGGTGCCTCATTGCGGTCAGGCAGGCGGTCTCCATCCCGTCGAGCCAGCGCGCCAGGCGGTCAGCGGGTGGGCCACCGGTGCGCAGCCCCCCTGCCCCGCCCATGGCCAGAGGTGCAAAGACTGCTCCCTTGCCCTCGGTGGCCGCGATCCGCGCGGCCGTAACCGCTGCTTCCATTCGGTCGCCGTGCAGCCCGAGGCCCGCGAGGTTCCAGAGGTGATAACCCGCGCAAGCACGGGTTATCGGGTGCAGCTCGGCGGCTTGCGCCATCAGGTTCAGCCAACCGCCCGCACGATCCGCGAAAGGCTCGGCTTCATCTGTCATGTTATCGGGATCGCGACGGTCGAGGAAGGCGGACAGGTCCACCTCTGGGCTTGGCCCCCCTGTCAAACGCCGCACCGCCCAACCAACCCGCGCAAGTGATGCGGTGTCGTCCTGTACGCCGGACAAGCGCATGGAGATCCAGAGCGTCAGCCGATCTGGGCCGATGCGGTCCCCCACGAACCAGCTGAGGTCGGCAGCCTCGATCAGGGCTAACCTGTGCCGCCATCCTTCCGGGCTGCGCTTCAGGCGGTCGTCCAGCGCGCCGACGCGACCGGCCACACGGGCAAGACGCGCGGCATGACCCGCCTCTGCCTTCCGCCAATCGTCGAGGACCTCGGTTTCACGTGGTTCGGCCCGCGGTCCGGGCGGCAGATAATCCGGCTCCTCTTC
>LXYH01000040.1 GCA_001650895.1 Rhodobacteraceae bacterium EhC02 | reverse complement strand
TGTCATTGATGGCTGATAGCCGCCGTCGGCGCAATCTACCCGTTGGCTTTGTCAGAAGAAACAGGCTTGAGCCGGGTAGGGCGGCTTTGTAGCCTGCCTGGATCACAAAACGCAGCCCCTTTCGGTACTTCAAGACGAGCCCCGAGGTCATCCGCCTGGCGGTAATGCTTTACGTTAGGTTTCCGCTGTCCCTCCGGAACGTGGAGGATCTTCTGCACGAGCGCGGCGTCGACGTGAGCCACGAAACCGTCCGGTACTGGTGGCATCGCTTTGGTCCGATGTTTGCGGCTGAGATCCGAAAGCGGCGGATCGAGGGGATGAAATCCAGCCGCTGACGGTGGCATCTCGATGAGGTTTTCGTGAAGATCAACGGCGAGAGGCACTACCTCTGGCGCGCTGTGGACCATGAGGGTGAAGTGCTGGAGAGCTTCGTCACAAAGGCACGCGACAAGAAGGCGGCGCTGAAATTCCTCAGGAAAGCAATGCGCAAGCACGGCCAGCCTGAAACGATCGTGACCGATAAGCTACGAGCCTATGGAGCCGCTTTGAGAGAGATCGGCGCGGGCTCTCGACAAGAGACTGGCCGGTGGCTGAATAACCGGGCTGAAAATTCACACCTGCCGTTCCGACGACGGGAACGCGCGATGCTCCGCTTCCGGCGCATGCGAAGTCTGCAAAAGTTTGCCGCCGTCCATGCCTCCGTCACCAACCATTTCAACCACGAACGCAGCCTCTCCAGCCGACCCTACTTCAAACAGAACCGCGCCGCCGCTCTCACCGAGTGGCGCGGTCTCTGCGCGGCATAAGCGGCAGCGTCACATTCCTGGCTGAGACTGGTTCGAATTCGTCTGACACCACCGCCGCCGTTCACGCTTCCGTCTATAATCACTTTAATCAGGAACGCAGCCTCTCAACTCGACCCAATTTCAAGCTCAACCGCGCCGCCGCTCACGCCGAGTGGCGCGGTCTTTGCGCGTCATAAGGACAGCGTCACTGTCCATTCGGAGACTGGTTCGAATTCGTCTGGCAGAACCTCAATTCGAATTCAGTCACGGCCTGAAACGGCAGCAATGCGCTGCCCAAGGATCTGGCGCGCAAGCCAAGGTCACCGGCAACAATGTCAAACGGGCGCAGGCCGCGGGTGTCATGCGCTGGCAGCATGGCGTGCACGGCGTTGACCAAACGGGCGCGCATCGCCGGTGACAGGCTGGCATCCAGCACCATCGTGTCGAAATCCAGAATGGCCTGCCCGGCGACAAAGGTAAACGCCAGCGCGGGGGCGGCTATGTCCAGCCATGTGGCAAAGACGCGCTCTGCCTCATCGGGCAAAGCGGTTTCGCCATAAAACACCTGAGGGTCCACGCCCGCCTGAAGCGCGCTCATTTCAAGATCATGGAGAGAGGCCGCGCCGATAAGCTGTTCCCCCTTGCCGGACCGGACGATTTTCATCGGCATTGATCCCAGCGCGCCGGCATTGCCCGAAAGCCCCTCGTAAACGCGCCCGTCAATGGCTAGTCCGCCGCCCGCAAAGGTGCCGACATAGACATACAGAAACGAACGTGCCTCGGTCGCCTTGCCCAATTTGAGCTCAGCCAGACAGGCTGCCGAGGCGTCGTTCATCTGCAAGACGGGCATGGCGAAATGCGACTCGATATCGGCGCGCAGATCGCTGTCGCGCCATGCCGCCATTGACCCACAAGGCGCGCCAATCGCGCCTTCCCAACTTTCCAGCGCATCGGGTATGGCAAGGCCGATACCGATCAGCCGTTGCGCCTGATCCGGGGGCAGCTGATCGATCATGTCGCGGGCACCCGTCAGCACATGCTCGCGTACCGCGTCCAGCACTGGGTAGTCATAGGTGATGCGCCGATGCTTCTGAAACTGGAAATCAAACCCCATCAGCGCGATTTCTGCTGATTGCCGCCCCACCTTGATACCAAGGCTCAGCGCGCCTTGTGGGGCAATCTGATAGGGCTTTGACGGCTGTCCAACCTTGCCACGTACGCTTTTGCCCGCGCTCAGGAGCCCCTCGTTTTCAAGGCGGTTCACGATATTCGTGGCCGATTGCGCCGACAGGCCGGTGGCGCGGGCGATCTCGGCTTTGCTTAGCCCGTCGGCTTGCCGCACGAGGCTCAGGATCAGGCGCTCGTTTTCGGGGCGGGGGTGCAGCGTGGGAATGTCAGCGTGCAGCATTGGACCCCTCCGGCCGGATCACGCCCTTGCGCAAGATCACATTGCCATACAGCGCGGGCTCGCTTGTGGCGACAATGGTGTGGCAGGCGCGGATGCGGTCATAGAGCGCGGCCCCCTCCAGCACAGCCACGGTGTAGCCCGGTGCCGCGGTAAGCGCCAGTGCCTCGACCGACTGATGAATAGGATCAGGGGTTTGCGGGTGATTGGCATTGCAGGCCCGCAGGATTGGCGCGTCCACATCGTCATCCAGCGGCAGCACCGCCAGGGCCGCCCGCACCAGCGGCACAAGATACAAACCATCGGCACGCACCAGGCGCTTGGCATGTGCCTCGGCAGGATAGTTGCCATCGACAAAGGCGATTTCGTCGCCATGGCCCATGCTGCGCAGCGTCGCCAAAAGGTCTGGTCCAAGGATGGGGTCAATCCCGATTAGCATCAGATATAGCTCGCGTTTTCGTGCACACCCTGATCGACACCGGTAATCATTGCCACCACATCGTTGCCGCTGGCCTCTTTCACGTTCAGAACACCCGCGATGCGCCCCTGACGAAAAACCACGATCCGGTCCACTAGGTTAAATACCTGCCGCAGATTGTGCGAAATGATGATCACGGGCACACAACGTTCTTTCAGGCCACGGATGATGTTTTCCACCCGCGTGGTTTCCTGAATCCCCAGCGCCGCTGTCGGTTCATCCATGATGATCAGCTTTGATCCCCAGCCCGCCGCACGGCTGATGGCGACGCATTGCCGCTGACCTCCGGACATCCCGGCGACAGGTTGGCTCAGGTCTGGGATTTTGATGCCGGTTTCTTCTAGCAATTCCTTGGCGCGTGCGTTCATCGCCTTTTTGTTCAGCCAAGACAGCGGGCCAAGGCGGAACTTCACCTCTTCGCGGCCCAGAAAGATATTGGCCGGTACGTCTAGATGATCGGCCAGCGCAAGGTTTTGATAAACCGTTTCGATGCCATGGGCGCGCGCCTCTTGTGGCGAAGCGAAATTGACCGGCGCGCCATCGATGAACACTTCGCCTCGCGTGCGCATCTCGACACCCGTAATATTGCGCACAAATGTGGATTTTCCCGCGCCGTTATCGCCCACGATGGCGATATGCTCATCGGCATACATTGTGAAATCCGCGTCGTTCAGCGCCTGAACCCCGCCGTAATGTTTGGTCAATCCTCGGGTTTCCAGAATGATTTTGCGTTGGGCGGTCATATCTTCTCCTCCGCGGCTGAACCGGTGCGGGCGCGACTCGTCCTTTAGAAGTCACTACAGCGACGCCTGTGTCAATAACTAAATCAAGTTGAGTTATTTATTGACAACACGACCGAGAATCGATCTGTCTAGAGCATCTGCGCCGGTCTTTCCGATGAGGAGTCGGCGATTTTGGGAGGACAGATATGAAAATGAAATTCACCTTCGCTGGCGCGGCTATTGCGGCCCTGCTGGCCACCACTGCGGCGCAGGCCGAAGACGTTATCGGCTACGTCACCAAGTCGGCCACTAATGCGGGCTGGATGATGATCAACCAAGGTGCCGAAGACGCCGCGAAGGAAGAAGGCGTCAAACTGGTCGCCGTTGGCCCGTCGTTCCAGGGCGATTTGTCGAGCCAGCTGGAAGTGTTCGAAAACCTTGTCGCGCAAGGCGCCAAGGCCATCGCTGTGGCCCCGGTTGACAGCGCAGGCATCGCCCCGGCGGTCGCAGACGCGATGAGTGCAGGCATTTCCGTGATCGCCATCGACACCGGCGTGTCGGGTGCCGAGGTGACCTCGTTCGTCGCCACCGACAACTTCGCCGTCGCCAAAGAGCAAGGAAAGGCTGCCGCCGCCCTCGTCGCCGATGGCGATGCGATCATCTATGTGACCGGCAATCAGGCGCAATCGACCGGCCAAGAGCGCCGCAACGGGTTCCTTGAAGCCTTCAAGGCCGAGCGTCCGAGCTCGGAAGTGATCGAAGTACCGACCGAGTGGGATTCGGCGCAAGCCCAGGAAGGCGTCGAAGCCATCCTGAACGCCCGCAGCGACGTCAAGATGATCGTCAACGCATGGGATGGCGGTACGATGGGGTCCAAGGCCGCTCTGGAGAACCTCGGCTATTCTGCAGGTGACGTAAAGTTGGTTGGCTTTGACGGGGCCTCGGATGCGATCGTCGCCATGGACGAAGGCTGGGTACACGCCGATACCGCGCAGATGCTCTATCAGATGGGCTATCAGGGCATCAAAGCCGCCGCTGCCGCAGCCCGTGGCGAAGCGGTCAACCCGCGTATCGACACCGGCTATTTCCTTGTGACCCCTGAAACCTCGGCGGAATACAAGAAAATGATTGGTATGGAGTAATCCACGCCACCGGGGCAGTTCCGCACATCCAGCGGCCTGCCCCTTTTCTATATTACGCCCCCTCACAGAAAGGCCCGCGCCATGACTGACGATTTGCAAGGCACGCCGACGCGCGGGCATTCGATGCAGGATCGGCTGATCCTTCTTTTGATCCGCTTTTTCCGGGCCGAGTGGTCGGGCGCGTTGCTGGCCATCATCGTACTTGGCATCGCTATCGAATTCGCCACCACCGACACAATGTTCTTTCGGCCATCGAACCTGATGACCATTCTGAACAACTCGGCGCCCATTGGCGTGGTCGCGGCGGGGATGACGCTGGTCATTCTGACGGCGGGTATCGATCTGTCGGTAGGGTCCGTGATGGGCCTGACGGCGGCGCTTACGGGTTATTTAGTCAGTTTCTGGGGCTTTCCGCCCGCATTGGCGATCGCAACGGGGCTGGGAATTGGCCTGTTGATAGGCACATTCAATGGCACCTTGGTGGCCTATTTCGGGATGCCTGCCTTTATCGTCACGCTGGCTGGTCTGTCGATCTGGCGCGGCACGGGGCACCTTGCCACCTCGGCACAAGCGACACCGCAACTGCCGGAAATCTTCGACTATTTCGGCCGCTACAATCCGTTTTCCGACCTGCGCGCGGCCAATCAGGCGGGCGAGCTGGACGGCTTTGCCGCCAAGATCGGCGCTTTTGTCGACACCCATTGGCTTAGCTTTTTCCGCACCTTCCAGATGTCGATGCTGATCTTCATCGCCTTTTTCATCGTCCTGTCCATCATCATCGCCAACACTCGTTATGGTCGCTATGTCTATGCCATCGGCTCGAACGAGCCGGGCGCGCGGCAGGCTGGTATTAATACGCGCCTCTACACGCTGATGACCTATATGATCGGTTCTTTCGCGGCAGCCTTTGGCGCGCTCTTGTTTCTGGGCCGCGCGCCCTATGCGAAATCCGACTATGGCCAGATGTGGGAACTAGATGCCATCGCCGCGGTCGTGATCGGTGGCACCTCTTTGTTTGGCGGGCGCGGGTCGCTATGGGGCACGTTCATGGGCGTGATCCTTCTTAAGCTGATCAACAACGGCCTGACGCTGGCGCAGCTTGATACGTTTTGGCAGATGGTCGTGACCGGCGGCATTATCCTAGTCGCTGTTGGCATCGACATCGTCCGCCAATCGCGCGATCCCGAAGCGGTGCGCAAATTGCTGGCTGCTGTCGGCGCGTTCATGGCGTTCCTATCGCTGATGACGCCCGCCAGCTTTTGGCTGGGCGCGCGGATCAGCCTGATGGAACATAACGCCGCGATGGCCCTGCGCGAGGCTGGCGAAAAACTGGCACCAGGCCACACGGCCCGCCTGATGGAACCCGCCGCCGTTGAGGTCGCGATGACGACCGCCTCGGCCAATCTTTTGGGCGCGCTGGCACTGCTGGCGCTGACCGTGCTGGCTTCGGTCGCGGTTTTTCGCACCTCCTGGCTGACCACGCTGGGCCTTGCACTGATGTTCCTGCTGATGATCCCCGTTGTCGCAGCCATGGGCTATGGCGTCACGACGCCGTTTCTGGTGATGGGTGCGCTGGTTATCGGGGCAAGCACCTTTGTTTTTGCAGTCTTCGAACGCGCACGAGGCCTTGTTGAAAATGGCTGATCCAGTCATTGCCATCGGTGGCGAAAACCTGATCGACCGCGTCACCGAAGGCGGTATAACGGAAAGCCATCCGGGCGGATCGCCCTTTAACGTCGCCGTGGCTGCTGCGCGTCAGGGCGGGACGGTGCGCTATGTCTCGCCGATTTCCACCGATGAATGGGGCGTCCTGCTAGCCGCGCGCCTGGAAGAAGTAGGCGTGACCCTGACGGGCGGGAGAAATGACCTGCCGACGACAATGGCCTTGGTCACGATCACCGATGGCATTCCTGCCTATCTGTTCGAACGCGGCAGCACGGCCGAACGCGCCGTTACCGCCCAAAGCCTTGCCCAAAGCATAGGCATTGATGTGGCGACATTGCATACCGGATCACTGACGCTGATCGACGGTGCGGATGCAGGGGCGTGGGAACAAACCCTTGCGGCCGCCCATAAGCGTGGCGTGCTGGTCAGCCTTGATCCCAATGTTCGCCTGACGATTGTCGGCGATCTGGACAGCTACCGCGCCCGCATCTTTCGCATCCTCGCCCATGTGCACCTGCTGAAACTTTCGGACGAGGACCTGATCGGGCTCTTTCCAGACCTGTCGCAAGACGCGGCTATGGCCCGGCTGTTGTCATTGACCTCCGCGCACCTGACGGTCCTGACCCGTGGCGGCGACGGGGCTTCGGCATGGATCAACGGCACCCGCATCGACGCGCCTGCCTCCAAGGCCGATCCGCTGGAAGATACGGTTGGTGCGGGCGATACCTTCATGGCGTCGTTGCTTGTGGGCCTTGGCACGATGGGCTACCTGTCGCCTGCGGGTTTGTCGCAACTGTCGCCCTCGGATGTGGCGCGGCTGCTGCACCGCGCAACGCAGGCCGCCGCCCTGAACTGCGCCAAGGCTGGCTGTAATCCGCCCAACTTGTCTGAGCTCGAGTCCGCCCTCTCGCCCTGACTGCAAAGGAACGCCGATGGACCTTTACCTCGATAGCGCCACTACCGCCGATTGGGATCGCCTGATGCCGACGGGCATGTTCACGGGCATCACCACGAACCCGCTGCTGGCGGCCCGTGCGGGGTTGGATTATCCTCGGATCGACTGGGCCGACATGGCCAAACGCGCGGCTGATCTGGGTGCGCGCGAATTGCACGCGCAGGTCTATGGCGCGCCCGACAGTTTCGGCCCATGGGCCGCGCGGCTGCTGGAGGCGGGCGAAAAGGCCGGGCTGCGCACGGTCGTCAAGGTGCCACTGGTCGAACAGGCCATCCGCACCGTTCCCTCGCTGCAAAAGGCCGGCTGCCCGATCCTGATGACCGCCTGTTATGACGCCAAGCAGATGCTGGTCGCCAGCGCACTGGGCGCCGATTACATCGCCCCCTATTTCGGACGGATGCTTGAATCCGGCCTGTCTGTGTATGAGGTCATGGCCCAGATGCTGGCCGTCACCCGTACGACCGGCAACAAGACCCGCGTGCTCGTCGCCTCGCTGCGCGACACCGACCAGATGTGCCGCCTGTCCGAAATGGGGCACGACTGTTTCACGATCTCGGCCGCCGTGGCGGATATGATGCTGACGGATGACTATTCGGCCGCCGCCGTGGCCCAATTCGAAGCCGCCGCCGCTGGCACCCTCTGATCGCCCCGCCTTGGGCCAATTAAAAAGGGCCGGGAATTCCCGACTATTTCGCTGGGTTTTGTCAGAAGAACTTGGGTTGAGGCGGGGCTGGGCAGTGGCTAGCCTCGCCGGATGACAAAACGCAGCCCATTTCGGTATTTCAAACCAGCCCTGAGATCATCCGCCTGGCGGTCATGCTTTACGTGCGCTTTCCGCTTTCGCTCCGGAACGTTGAGGATCTGCTGCATGAGCGTGGCGTTGACGTCAGCCACGAGACCGTCCGGTTCTGGTGGCACAGGTTCGGCCCGATGTTTGCCTCGGAGATCAAAAAGAGGCGTATCGAGGGAATGAAATCCAGCCGGTGGCGGTGGCATCTGGACGAGGTTTTTGTGAAGATCAACGGTGAGCGGCACTACCTGTGGCGGGCTGTGGACCACGAAGGCGAGGTCCTGGAAAGCTTCGTGACGAAGACGCGTGACAAGGCGGTGGCGTTGAAATTCCTAAGGAAAGCAATGCGTAAGCATGGTCGCCCTGAGTTTATTGTCACGGACCGACTGCGATCGTATGGCGCGGCGCTGAAGGAAATCGGTGCAGCAGATCGCCAGGAAACCGGTCGGTGGGCGAACAACAGGGCTGAAAATTCACACCTGCCGTTTCGACGACGGGAGAGGGCGATGTTTCGGTTCAGGCGCATGCGAAGTTTGCAGAAATTCGCCGCCGTCCACGCCTCTGTTTCGAACCACTTCAATCAGGAACGCAGTCTCTCAAGTCGACCTAGTTTCAAACTGAACCGCGCCGCCGCTCTTGCCGAGTGGCGCGGTCTTTGCGCGGCGTAAGGACAGCGTCACTGTCCATTCGGAGACTGGTTCGAATTCGTCTTGCAGCACCCGCATGCGCAAAACCGCTTGACTGAAACGACCCCGTTACCGAAGTCCTGACCCTAACCTTCATTTTGGACTTATCACTCGAACGTCTCACAGAACCAATCGGTCATATCAAGGTGAAAACAATACCACAATTTCCCATTCATTAATACACTGTAAACAAAACCCGGGTGTCTTGTCTCAAATATCTCCATAAGGGAGGCATCCATCAACGTCATTCCTAGCACCTGCCCCTCTTCAATCATACTCCGTGCTCTTACACCATCTACTTCCTCTGCAGAGGCAAATGAGGGTGCAATTGATAGCATGAACAAGAGTGTTGCAATTAGTGATTTCCGCATTCTATCAATCCTTTGTTGGGTTGGGTCGCTCTTTTTCTTTCTATCTAGATTCAGCCCATTCACAGGGATGCCCATATTTTTAATCAAATAATTGATTCTTTCGCGCTTTTCCGCATTTAGGTTAGTTGCTTCAACAAGCTTAAGAAGTGCCTTCTTTGCTCTTGCTTCAATTGCCTTTGCAGGTGCTTCCTTCGCATCAAGGTGATATTTTAATGTTTCATCCAAGGCACCCTGCTTCGCCGTAATTTTAATACCGTTCAAAGCTTTATGTGCATCCTCTTGTGACAAGCCCTTATATCTTTGGTAAAGAGCCTTAGGGTCAGGGCTCGTTCTTTGTCATAGCCAGAACATGACGGTTGCGGCGAGGGCGACGGCGGAGAGGAAGACCTTCGGCCAGCATTGTCAGAGGAAACCAGCTTGAGACGGGCAGGGCGGTTGCGTAGCCTCTCCGGATGACAAAACGCAGTCCATTTCGGTATTTCAAAACCAGCCCTGAGATCATCCGCCTGGCGGTCATGCTGTACGTGCGGTTCCCGCTTTCGCTTCGGAACGTCGAAGACTTGCTTCATGAGCGTGGCGTCGACGTGAGCCACGAGACCGTCCGGTTCTGGTGGCACAGGTTCGGCCCAATGTTCGCCGCAGAGATCACAAAGAGGCGTATCGAGGGGATGAAACCCAGCTGCTGGCGGTGGCATCTGGACGAGGTTTTTGTGAAGATCAACGGGGAGCGGCACTACCTGTGGCGGGCCGTGGATCACGAAGGCGAGGTCCTGGAAAGCTTTGTGACGAAGACGCGTGATAAGACAGCAGCGTTGAAATTCCTGAAGAAAGCAATGCGTAAGCATGGTCGCCCAGAGGTTATCGTCACGGACCGGTTACGATCGTATGGTGCGGCGCTGAAGCAGATCGGTGCAGCAGATCGCCAGGAAACTGGCCGGTGGGCGAACAACAGGGCTGAAAATTCACACTTGCCATTCCGACAAAGGGAGAGGGCGATGTTTCGGTTCAGGCGCATGCGAAGTTTACAGAAATTCGCCGCCGTCCACGCCTCTGTCTCGAACCACTTCAATCAGGAACGCAGCCTCTCAACTCGACCCAATTTCAAGCTCAACCGCGCCGCCGCTCTCGCCGAGTGGCGTGGTCTTTGCGCGGGATGAGGGGCAGTGTCACTGTCCAGGTCGAGACTGGTTCGAATTCGTCTGACACCACCTGTCGGGTGGTCCGGTCAGTCCCTGAGCCTCGCGTTCCAGACATCTCGCAGCCGAAAGGTAATGTCCGCGAACGGCAGGAACCATGGTTGGCCACGATGCCACCAGCGCAGGGGAAAACCCGTGCGGGAATAGGCTGTCTCGGCCGCGGGGTCGGCGAGAATTCCGAGAGCCGCCTTGTGTCCCAGCCAGGGTGCCATTGCGTTGCCGCTGCCGGAATATCCCATGGCATGCCAGATCCCGTCATGTTGGCCAACATTGGGCAGGAATTCGAATGTAAAGCCTGTTCGCCCTCGCCAGGAATGTGTCAGGCCGACACCCTTGAGCGAGGGAAAGACCTGTTCCAGAAGCTTGCGCATGTCGGTATCCGTCAGGGAGCTGGGCGCATTGAAC
This sequence comes from Rhodobacteraceae bacterium EhC02, assembly GCA_001650895.1. GTDB lineage: Bacteria > Pseudomonadota > Alphaproteobacteria > Rhodobacterales > Rhodobacteraceae > Seohaeicola. The sequence goes on along the minus strand of LXYH01000040.1, from coordinate 17,639 downwards.
ATGGAGGCTCGCCCGCCAAAGATGATCCGTTCCCCGTCGGGGGAGGGACGGTAGTAGCAATGCCGTTCGCGGCTTTCCACAATCATCCGACCATTGGGGATCAAGCTTCTTACGCGGTTCTGACCAAGGTGTTCGGTGGCCACGATGAAGCTGGGTACCGGGATAATCCTGCGCCTCAGGCCTGGGGTCAGCTTGCCGGTATAGCCGTTGGTCGCAACCAGCACTGCATTGGCGCGCACGGTACCCCTTGCCGTTCCGACAAGATGCCCGCGGGACTTTTCGAGTGACAATACAGGTGTGTCCCCCTGGATCAGCGCACCGGCACGTATGGCTGCCATCATGAGGCCGGCAACCCATTTCGCCGGGTTCAAGGCGCCATGCCGATGGTAGATCACGCCCCCACGGTAGAGATCGCTCGCGACTTCCTCGTGCTGGCGCGCGCGCGGGACCATCTCGGCCTGCAGTGGAAACAACTGGCGCAACTGGTCGAGGTTGCGCGCGACGGTTTCGTATTCCGCATCCTTCCACAAACCGCGAAACCGGCCGGTTGTCTGGAAATCGCAGTCAATCCCCTCTGATGCGATCAGGTCTTCGACGAAAGCAACCGAGTCTATATGGGCCTCGCGCATGAGCCCGATCGCAGTGTCGCGGCCGAAGCGCGCGATCAACTGGTCGGGGGACATCTTCTGCCCGCCGCCAACCATGCCGCCATTGCGGCTGGAGGCGCCGATGCCTGGCGCGCCGGCATCCAGCACAAGGACCGATTTTCCGGCCCGCGCCAGTGTGCGCGCGGCTGACAGTCCTGTCAGGCCTGCACCCACGATGAGCACATCGACGTCATCGGGAAGAGGCATCGGAGGCGGTGCCGACGGGGTGCCGGCGTCTTCCCACCAGAAGGGTTCAGGTTTGAGCATCAGTAGCCTCTTGCAGAACATCGGGCAGCGGATTTTCCCAGCGCGCGTTGATGGCGACGACTTCGGCTTTCCAGGCTTTTGCAAAGGCGGCCGCCAGCATGGATTGGGCCCGGTGGGCTGGGGTCAAGGTGGCAAAGGTCAACGGTATCTGTGGCGCGAAGCGGCGAAAGGCCACGCCGCACTCGCTGGCGCCTCGGTAGCGCAAATAGCTTTCCGCGCTCAGGGTGTCGACGATTGCACAGGCCTGCATATCCTCGACATAGGTCAGTAGCGGCAGAAAGTACTGTGTCTCGTAGCGCACCCTGAAATCAGCGCCGACGTCCCGGAACACCTCCCTTGTCTTGCGATAGGTCTGATGATCCGTGTTCAGTGTTGCCATCGGACGGCCAGACAGATCCTGTGGCCGTATAAGGTCAAGATCCGCCAGGGGATCGTTCTTGGGGACTGCGCACAAGCAGTTGCTGATCACGGGGGTGATGTTGACGAGGGAAGAGTTGATGTCGCTGTCAACGCCCAGATCAGAGATTCCAAGGTCGTAGCTTTGCGTTGAGATGAGCTGATGGACCTGGGGCGAACTCCGGGTGATGATCGTTGCACGGATCTTGTCGTTTCCTTTGGTCAGGCGGCTGACAAGGCGTGGCAGTAGAAATACCGAGGGGCCTGGCATCGCAACGATCCGAAGGTTTCCGGTTTCGAGGTTCTTCAGGTTCTTCAGGTTTCGCTCGGTCGTGGCGAGTCTTTCCATGATGTCGGACGCCTCGGACAGCAGGTAATGCGCTTCAGGCACAGGGTGCAGCCTGTGCCCCTGCCGGTCGAAAAGCTTGAAGCCCAGTTCGTCTTCCAGTCGGGCTATGGCCGTACTGATTGCCGGCTGTGTTCGCCCAAGATTTCGCGCCGCCTGCGAGACGGATCCGCTCAGCATGACTTCGCGAAAAATTGTGATCTGACTCAGTTTCATCCGATGCCCAGCATTACCCGAATTTATATAAATACAAAAATTTAGAATTTGTATTAATGTTTTTTCGCACTCAACATTGTTTTGCGTTCGAAAGGGCGTGCCTGCGCCATCGCGCGGTTATGCGGAGCAGATGGTTGCCGGACAAAAAACAGTCGCGCAACAGTGGAGAGAACGATGAAATTCTATGGAAAGATTGCCGCAGTCGCCCTGGCAGGGGCGATGATGGCCGGGGCCGTATCGGCGCAAGAGATGACCTTTTTCCGGATCGGGACCGGGGGCGCTGGCGGCACCTACTTCCCGATCGGGGGCATCATTGCAAACGCCATTTCCAACCCCCCAGGGTCAAGGCCTTGCGAAGACGGCGGCAACTGCGGCGTGCCGGGGCTGGTCGCCATGGCGCAGTCCACCAACGCCTCGGCGCATAACGTGAACGCGGTGCAGGCTGGCCAGATGGAGGCGGGTCTGACGGGGGCTGCTACGCTGCACTTCGCCTACAAGGGCACCAGCGTCTTCGAAGGCAACCAGAAACCGGATGTGCGGGTGATTGCAAACCTGTTTCCCGAGGACCTTCACCTTGTGTTGCCCAAGGGCGCCAAGCTGAACGGCCTTACCGATCTGCGCGGAAAGCGTGTCGGGATCGCGCAGGCAGGCTCGGGCACCCAGATCGCTGTCGAGCTGATCCTGGCGGCACATGGCATCACACGCGATGACATCGAAGAGGCCGAGCTGAACAACACCCAGAGCGCCGAACGCCTGGCTGACGGTCAGCTTGATGCCTATTTCTACGCGGCTGGCACACCGGTGGCCGCGATGATCCAGCTCGACAATACCAAGGGCATGGAGCTCTACAGCTGGAGCGACGAGGAATTGCGCACGGGCAACGAAGCTGTGCCCTATTACATCAAGTCCAAGATCCCGGCCGGGACCTATCCCGGCGTGGATTATGATGTGAATACGCTGGCGGTCTCGGGTATCCTGATCACGAATGCCAATCAGGATGAAGAACTGATCTACCAGATCACCAAGGCGATGTGGTCGCCAACCGCGCGCAAGCTGCTTGATGGCGGTCACCCCAAGGGCAAGGTCATCACCATTGAAACGGCCCTTGATGGTGTGGAAGGCATCGGTGTTCCGCTGCATCCCGGCGCAGAGCGCTTTTACCGCGAAGCGGGCATGCTGAAATAGGGCACCGCCCTCAAGACCGGGCCGGTGCCTTTGGTGCCGGCCCGTTCCTACGATGCGCAACCGCACGCTTACCCTTTAAAATGCCTGGAAAGTCCAAATGACACCTGAAAGCCAGCTTGACGCCAAGGCTCTGGAAGAACTTGAGAAAAAGTATGACTCGGCGCTGAATACCCGGGAAAACGGTCCGATCCTGAAGCCGTTTCTGTACTGGGCATCGATCTGCTTTGCACTTTATCACATCTGGACAGCTGGTTTTGGTACGCCGGTGGATCATGTGCATATGGGCCTGCATCTGAGCGGTCTTTTCTTTTTCATCCTGACCGGGTTTCCCCTCTTCAGAAGTGCGCAAACCATGGTTTGGACGGGGCCATCCTGGCTGCGGCCCGGCAATGTCCCGCTATATGACTGGGCGCTGATGGCCGGGGCTGTGCTTGCCGCGCTGTTTTTGTGGCTCAGTTGGCGCGGCTTTACCGGTTTCGGCCTCGAGATCCCGGAACAGACCCTGCGGCAAGGCAACCCCACAACAACGGATGTGGTTCTGGGCAGCGTGCTGATCCTGGCGGTCCTGGAAATCGCGCGCCGCACCATCGGCTTCGTGCTGCCGCTTATCATACTCGTATTCATCGGATATGCCCTGCTGGGTCCCTCCATCCCGGTGCAGATCCTGCGCCATCCGGGCGTGGACTGGAGACAGTTCGTCAACAACATGTACTTCCCATCCGAGGGTATTTTCGGCGTTACCCTTTGGGTCGTATCGACCGTGGTTTTTCACTTCGTGTTGTTCGGCGTGGTCGCGCAGCGCATGGGCCTCGGGCAGTTCTTCGTCGACAATGCCATGATCCTTGCCGGCCGCTATACGGGAGGACCTGCCAAGGTTTCGGTCGTATCCTCTGCCTTCTTCGGCACCATTTCCGGATCGTCCATCGCAAACACGGTCTCGACAGGATCGCTCACAATCCCGAACATGAAAAAGATGGGCTATCCCGGCCACTTCGCCGCGGGGGTGGAGGCCGCATCGTCGGCGGGCGGTCAGATCACGCCGCCGATCATGGGAGCGGCAAGTTTCCTGATGGCCGAATACCTTGAGGTTCCCTACACAACCATCGTGATCGCGGCGATCGTGCCTGCACTGATGCATTATGTCGGCGTTCTGTCGATCGTGCATTTTACCGCCCGCAAGCTGGGTTTGCGCGCCTATCGCAAAGAGGACCTGCCAAACTTTGTGCGGGTTTGGCGTGAAGGCTGGTATACCGTCATTCCGCTGGTGGCACTGCTGACGGTCCTGTTCTCGGGCTATTCGCCGAACATGGCGGCCTTTCTCGGGCTATCGCTTTGCATCGTCGTGGGATTTTGTGCTTTCGACCGCCCACTGACACTTGTGGTTCCGCTTTCGCTGCTGGCTTTCATCTTCTGGAAGGCATCGCCAGCAAGCGGTGAAGGGTTTTCACCCACGCTTGCCGGTATCCTTGCCGGGCTGACCATCCTGGGTTCACTGCACCGCAACGAGCGCCAGAACGTCAGGGACCTTTTCGACAGCATGCATGTAGGGGTGCAATATGCACTGGCGGTCGGCGCCGCTTCTGCCGCGGTCGGGATCGTGGTGGGGGTCATCAATACGACCGGTGTGGGGTTCCGCATGGGTTTCATGGTGACAAATGGGGCCGCCGACATGTCCATCTGGCTTCATCCGCTGATAGGCTGGCTTCCGGGAGAGATCTTTACCCAGCCCGGATTGCAGCAGTTCCTCTCGCTGGTACTGATCGCCATGGCCTGCATTCTGATGGGGGCAGGCCTGCCGACCACTGCGCTATACATCATGTTGGTCGCCGTGGCGCAGCCGGCTCTGGCGCAGCTGGGTGTGCCTGCTCTGGCAACGCATATGTTCGTGCTCTACTATGGCGTGATCTCCGAGATTACACCGCCGGTTTGCGCTTCTGCCTATGCTGCTGCCGGGATTGCCGGGGCCAATCCGTTCCGGACCGGGCTGAACGCCTTCACGTTGGGTGTCGGCAAGTTGATGGTGCCGATGGTGTTTGTCTACGCGCCCACCATGCTGATCGTCCTGCCTGAGTACTTCACGCTCACATCCTTTCTTCAGGTTTCGATCACCTGTGCACTTGGTATCTTCGCGATCGGTACCGCAGTTGCCGGCTTTTTCATGACGCCGCTTGGCGGTATGGCGCGGACTGTCATGGCGATCGGAGGTCTGTTCATGGTGGCGCCTGGAACCCCGACCGATCTGATCGCCCTGGCTGTGATGGCGCCGGTCCTGCTTCATCAGTGGAGCAGTGCGCGCAAGCAGGAGCGGCAAGGATGAAGCAGGATGCGGCAGCCATCGTTGTCGGTGGTGGAATTGTCGGCATCTGCAGCGCCCTTTCACTGGCAGAGCGTGGGGTTCCTGTTTGCCTTGTCGATCGCGATGCCCCCGGGCAAGGCGCATCGATGGGCAATGCCGGGGTCATTTCACCATTTTCAGTGGTTCCCCAATCACTGCCGGGATTGTGGAAGAACATCCCCAGCTGGCTGATCGACCCGAAAGGACCGGTTTCGGTGCGCCTGGCCTATCTGCCGCGCTTTTTGCCCTGGGCCTTGAGTTTTCTTGCAAATGGAAACGAGGCGCAGGTTCGCCGCACTTCGGCGGCGATGGATACGCTCAACCATGACAATATCCTTCTCTATCGCAAACACCTTGATGGAACGGGAGAGGAGCGATTGATCCGGGACAGCGCCTATGTCCTTGCCTATCGCGATGCTGCCAAAGCGCGGCTGGATACTTTGGAGAACGATTTGCGCAGGGCAAGCGGGGCCACAGTCGAGTACCTCAGTGCCGCCGAGTTGCATCGCCTCGAACCGGCCCTTTCCAAAGACTACAGTGCCGCGATCCTTGTTCCCGGGCAGGCGCGGGCCTTGTCGCCCGGCCGGATCGGCGCCGTTCTGGCCGCAAAGCTGCGCGATCTTGGGGGGCGGATAGTGCAGGCGGATGTAAGGGCCCTGCGCCGCGAGGGCGAGGACTGGGTCGTCGAAACCTCGATTGGCGCGATGCAGGCACCTTCCGTGGTCGTTGCCGCAGGCGCTTGGTCCAGGAAACTGCTGGAGCCGCTTGGTTTGAAGCTTCCCCTTGAATCCGAGCGTGGATATCACGCGGTTTTTCGCGATCCGGGGGTGAATCTGAACAATTCGGTCATGGATATGGATTTGAAATTCGTGGCATCCAGCATGGAAATGGGGCTGCGGGCAGCAGGCACGGCGGAATTCTCGGGGCTGGACAGGCCGCCCAATCCCAAAAGGATCGCAGCACTCACGGCCAATGCGCGACGGATGTTCCCGGACCTTCGCGCTGGTGCCGTGGAAACGTGGTCCGGTATCAGACCTTCCTTTCCTGATAGCCTGCCGGTCATCGGGCGATTGCCCGGGCTTCCCGGGTTGATCGGAGCTTTCGGGCATAGCCACTGGGGCTTCATGATGGGGCCGCGGACCGGAAATATCGTGGCCGATCTCGTGACCGGACGGTCACCGAACTGCGATCTCACTCCCTACGGCGCCGAGCGTTTCAGCAAGAACCCTTGAGAGGGCATTGTCAGAGGGCTTCAGCTTCAGCCCGCGCTGAGGCGGGCAACGGAACGACGCACAAGGGTCTTTTGAACATGGTTCGGAAGCCGCGTCTGCGGCACGGGCTTTGGTCATGCTTGCTGCAGGCCTGCGCCATGTGGCCCCATGGATCACGGCAAGACGCAGCCGTTTAGTTCAGTTGGGATTTTCTCTGTCGCACGCTCATCAGTAGGCCGACCGTCAGGATGACAAGCGCCGTGACGCTTGTCAGGCTCAGACCCTCGCCAAGAATGAGCAGTCCCAGGAGGGCTCCTCCACCCGGAACGGCGGCGAGGATGGCAGAGGTGTTTCCGTTCCCGATTGTCCGTGACGCATGGGCCACGAAGAGCAGACCGATCAGGTTGGGCACGAAACCCTGGTAGACAGCCTGGAGCAGCAGGGGGCGCAAGGGCGCTTCTGCAAGGCCGGACGGCAGCCAAAGAAGCCAGACCGGCAGATAAAGAGCCGCGTTGACGACGGTTCCGCAAAAGATGATCTGCATCGGCCGAAGCTGCCACCGCTCGGAAAGGATGAGATAGACGGAGAAAAAGATCGCACCTGTCACGAACATCAGATCGCCGACCCATGCATTCTGGATCTTTGAAACGCTCGTATCCCACGCCAGCACAACCGAAGACACAAGGATCAGCGCCGCCCCCAAAACTTGCGTCGCGCCCGGAAGTTTGCGGAAAAGAAAGATCCCGAAAACGATGCTGATCAGGGGCAGAACCCCGTTCATGAAGATGCCTCCATGAGCCGCGGGCGCATAAAGAAAGCCTGAAAATACAATGAGAATATAGACGGGCCCCAAAATGAACGAGAGCACGACGATTTGCGACAGACGCAGTCCGCGCCACGGCTTGTAGTAGATGCAGAGCGGCAGCGCCACCAGCGACGCCAAACCATAGCGCATCGCCGCCAGATCATAGACCGTCAGCCCGCTGTCATTGGCAACCCGGCTCACGATCAGCCAAAAGGACCATACCAGGACGATGGTCCATGCCGCAGCGTAGCCGGTGACTTGTGAAGGGGAGCCGGTTGGCATCTGTGCTGTGCTCGATCTGACGAAATATGAATGGCTCCGATTGTCCAGCAGTAGGAGGAGCCATGCCAAGAGGCAAGAGAGCAAAAGAAACAAGGATAGACAGGGCAAGGTTTCGGCAAAATGGCAGGGTCATGTGAGGAAAGGGCCGAGGTGTCCCATATGGCTTTGCACCCAAGCCCTTATGGATTGCGACGACGATCCCGAAGGCCAGACCGGTGCCATTGACCATGCAAGGCAGATGTCGATCCGGATTGCCGCATTTGGCAACCAGGGCGCGAGGCAAGCATTTGCCGTGCCCTCCGTTGAGGCTCGCCTCGGGCGGGCATTTTCATTGCGCCAAGCAGGACGCGGCATCTGTGTCCATTCCTGCACCGGTTCGCATCGGTCCGGCAGCACTGTCCTGCGGGGACGCTTGAACCGCGTTGGTCATCGGTTTCAGATCGTGCCAAGTCGCCAGGTCGGAAACAGCTTTGCGCGTTCGCAATAGCTTGTCGTGTCCACGCCCGCAAACAGGCCGTCACGTGTCACAAGAACGGTTTTCCACTGACGGGCCGCGGCCCCCAGGATGTCGGTGTGCAGCGTGTCGCCGCACATCGCGATGCGCTGCGGCGCCACCCCCGGCAAGGAGGCTTCGATCAGGTCGTAGACACTGTCAAAGGGTTTGCCCCGGAAGCTGATGTTAGGAAGCCCAAGATCGGCAAGCAGATGGCCGTAATGGCCCGGCTCACGCGTGAACCCGCCTTCCCGCGGCGCCACGAGGTCCGCATTCGCGATGATCACCGGTCTGGGATTGTCGCGCAGCGAACTTTCCAGGATATTCTGTTTCTCCGGGTCCCAGGTTTCCGTGGACAGGAACAGGAACGCATCCACGCGGTCATAGTCGGCGGGCGCATCCTGCAGGCGCACCGTGGCGGCGGGAATGTCCTGCAACCTGTCGGCATGTGCGGCGATGCAGCCCCAGAGGCCGGGCGCCAGATCGGCAAGCGAGGCATCTCGGCTGGTGATCACCTCGTGTTCCAGGATGTTCATGCCCAGTCTTGCGAACTTTTCGACCGCCGCCCCGTGGTCATAGCTCGCGGCGTTTGACAGGACGCGGATCGCGTGCCCCCTGTCCCGCAGCTGGTCAAGGCGCGCAGCTGCGCCGGGGATGGGAACCTCGCCCACGTTCAGGACCCCGAAAGCGTCGAAGACAAAGGCGTCAATCTCTTCGGTCACGTCCAGAAGCGACGCTATGTCGATTGTCCGATTGGTTGTCGTGGCATGGGGAAGGCGGTGCCGAATGACCTCGTAGCGATCGAATATACTGTCGACTGTGTCCATCCTGCCGGCTGACCTTCCCGTTCCTGTCGTTGATGTCATGCCGGAATACTGCACCCGCTGTGTCGATGCAGCTTATTTTATCGCTCTGTCATGTAAATGAAATAAAAAAACGACATAACAACATTATGTCAGGTGCGAGAGTGACCAGAATCGTGGAAAATTAAGTGTTTTCAGGCGAGAGGCTGCGGTTTTGGGGTGTCTTGCCGTGTTTCGGCGATGAATGAGTGCGAATTCCATCTAAAAAAATGTTGTTTTGTTGTTTTTGGCTGTCTAGGCTTTGTGCAAAGCAACGGGAGGTGACATGGCGTCCAAGAAGGTCAGGCGGCACGACTTGATCCAGCAAGTCGTCCAGGAACGGGGAGGGGTGAGCGTGGGGGCCTTGGCGGAAATGCTTGGTGTCACGACCCAGACCATCCGCCGTGACCTCGACATCCTGTGCGATGGCGAAACGCTGTGCCGGGCGCATGGGCGGATCGAACTGGCCGAGGAAAGGCTGAACACCCCCTTCGATCAGCGTGCAGGCACCAACCTTGTCGGAAAGCGCGCGATTGCCGAGGTCGCAGCGGCGCGCATTCCCAATGGCGCAACGGTGTTCATCTCGATCGGTTCGACCGCGCTCAGCGTGGCGCGCGCATTGCATCGCCGCAAGGAACTGACGGTCATCACCAACAACCTGAGCGCTGCAATGGCCCTGAGCGAGGAGCTGTCCAATCGCATCATTCTGCCGGGTGGCGAAATCCGCCTGCCGGATCGCGATTTCGTCGGTGAGGAAGTTGTCGAGTTCTTCAGCCGCTACCGTGCGGAATTCGCCATCTTCGGTACCGCCGGCGTCGATCAGGACGGTGGTCTTCTGGAATTTCACCAGTCGGAGGTTCGCGCGACCGAGAGGATGCGCAGGAATGCCAAGCAGTCCATCCTTGTGATCGACCGCAGCAAGTTCGGACGCATGGCGCCCGCCGTTGGCGGCAACCTGTCGGATATCGACCTGATCGTTTGCGACCGCCCGCCCTCTGCCCCCTATTCATCGCTTGCCGAGAGCCTTGGCTCCCGGATCGTTTTCGCCGAGGACGCGGATTGATCATGGCTACGCCTTTTGTTCATGTCGAGAATGTCGCCAAGCGATGGAACGGGCAACTGGGGGTCGAGAACGTCTCGCTGTCTATTCCGCGTGGGTCTTTCGTGGCGCTTCTGGGGCCTTCAGGGTGTGGAAAATCCACCACCCTTCGGCTTCTGTCGGGGCTCGAGCTGCCGGATGAGGGGCGGATCAGCATCGACGGGCGCGACGTGACCACAGCCGCCCCATCGGACCGCAATCTGTCGATGGTGTTTCAGTCCTATGCCCTGTTCCCGCATCTGAACGTGGCCGAGAATGTCGTCTTCGGTCTGAAGGTGCGCAGGGTCGCCGCGGCCGAGCGGCGTGAAAAGCTCAAGCGCGCCCTCGAGATCACCGGGCTGCTTGGATACGAGAACCGCAAGCCGGGCGAGTTGTCGGGCGGCCAGCGCCAGCGCGTTGCCCTTGCGCGCGCGATCGTCGCGAACCAGCCGCTGTGCCTCATGGATGAGCCCCTGTCCAACCTTGATGCCAAGTTGCGGGCATCGGTGCGCAAGGACATCAAGAAGCTGCAGGTCGATCTCGGGATCACGGTTGTCTACGTCACGCATGACCAGACCGAGGCGATGAGCATGGCGGACATGGTCGTGCTGATGAAGGACGGGCATATCCAGCAGATCGGCGCGCCTGAGGATCTGTACTACCGACCGGCCAATACCTTTGTCGCCGAATTCGTCGGTTCACCGCCCATGGCGCTGATCGAGGGCGCGGCCCTGCCGGGCTTTGAAGGGGTGCCGCTGATCGGGCTCAGGGCTGAGAACGTGCATGTCGCGGCGCCCGGGCAGGGGCGGTTGAGATGTCAGGTGTCCGAATGCGAATTCCTGGGCTCGGAAACCTTCATCGGTCTGACACATCCGTCTGCGACAGGGCTGACCGTCAGCATGCCGGGGCTGAAGACCATCCCGGCGGGACAGTCGCTCGATATCGGTTTCGCTGATGAACACCTGCATTTTTTCGACGCGAGCGGCCAGAGAGCAGAAACGCGACCACCCCGTCCGGCCGAGTAGGCATGGGCGCTTCTTGTAAAACCTGGAGGACTACATGACACTGATGAACAAGCTTGCGATGAGCAGCGCCCTTGCGACCCTGCTGGCAGCACCTGTTGCCGCGGAAACCGAACTTACCATGTATTATCCCATTGCGGTTGGCGGTGCCCTTACTGAAGTTGTCGACGGGATCGTGGCAGAATTCGAGAAGGCGAACCCGGATATCAAGGTGAACGCGATCTATTCGGGCAACTATGACGATACCCGCGTGCGTGCCTTGTCGGCGTTGGCCTCGGGCGAACCGGCACAACTTGCCGTGATGTTCTCCATCGATGCCTACGATCTGATCGAACAGGATCTGGTCGTTGCGTTCGACGACATCGAAGGTGTCGATCCGGCCTGGCTTGACAGTTTCTATCCTGCGCTGATGGCAAACGGCCGCGTCGAAGGCAAGACCTGGGGCATTCCGTTCCAGCGCTCGACCATCGTGGCCTATTACAACAAGGACATGTTCCGTGCAGCCGGGCTGGACCCCGAGGCCGCACCGGCCACCTGGGACGAGATGATCTCGATGGGCAAGGCGCTGACCAAGGAGGGCACCTACGGTCTGATGATCCCCTCGACCGGATATCCCTACTGGATGTTCCAGGCCCTGGCGATCCAGAACGGCAAGGAGGTCATGTCGGATGACGGTCTGACCACCTATTTCGATGATCCTGCGGTCGTGGAAACGCTGGAGTTCTGGAAGTCGCTGTCCACAGAACATGGCATCATGCCCGAAGGCACGGTCGAATGGGGCACGCTGCGGCAGGCCTTCCTTGAAGGTCAGACAGCGATGATGTGGCATTCCACCGGCAACCTGACGGCTGTGAAGAACAACGCCAGCTTCGATTTCGGTGTGGCCGAGCTGCCGGCGAACGTGCGCCCGGGTTCCCCCACGGGCGGCGGCAACTTCTACGTGTTCAAGGACACCTCTGCCGAGGAACGCGCCGCCGCGATGAAGCTGATCGAGTTCATGACCTCGCCCGAGCAGGCGGCGGCATGGTCGATCGCCACCGGCTATATGGGGGTGTCGCCCGCCGCCTATGAAACCGAAGCTCTCAAGGCCTATACGGCTGCGTTTCCGCCGGCACTTGTGGCGCGCAACCAGCTTGAAAACGCGGTGGCCGAGTTTTCGACCTTCGAGACCGCGCGGGTGCGCGAGGGGCTGAACAACGCCATTCAGGCGGCCTTGACCGGAGCCAAGTCACCGGCCGATGCGCTGGCCGAAGCGCAGGGCGCGGCCGTGCGACTGCTGAAGGACTACCAGTAAGCATCCTGCGGGTGTCGGGCCTGTCGTCCGGCACCCGCCTTTCCATCGGCGAAAGGTCGTTTCATGGCGCATCACGTCAATATCGAACGCCGCAGGCAGGCCGTATACGGCTGGCTGCTGCTGTCGCCTGCCGTGATCCTGCTGACGACCTTCGCGTTTTATCCATCGCTTGCGACGCTCTGGTCCAGCCTGTTCAGTCGCGGCACGCGCCGGCGCCCCAGCGAGTTCGTGGGCACCGAGAACTATACCGACCTGTTTGCCGACCCGACCTTCTGGAAGGTGGTCACCAACAACCTGATCTATGCCGGGGCCACGATCCCGATCTCCATCGCCATTGCGCTTGGGATGGCCCTCTGGGCGAATTCGAAAATTCCGGCGCGCGGCTTTGTCAGAACGGCTTATTTCACGCCGACGGTCCTGCCGATGATCGCTGCGGCGAACCTGTGGCTGTTCTTCTACACACCCGGACTTGGCGTACTTGATCAGATCGGATCACTGTTCGGCCTGCCTTCGGTCAACTGGCTGGGTCAGCCTGAAACCGCGCTTTGGGCCGTCATCGTGGTGACGATCTGGAAAGAGGCGGGGTTCTTCATGATCTTCTATCTTGCCGCGCTGCAGACCATCCCTGAAGACCTGAAGGAGGCCGCCGATATCGAGGGGGCCAGCCGCTGGACCTATACCCGCCGGATCGTTTTGCCGCTGCTGATGCCCACGACGCTGTTCATCATGGTGAATGCGCTGATCAATTCGGTGAAGCTGATTGACCATCTGTTCATCCTGACCAAGGGTGGTCCGAACGACGCCTCGAAGCTGATCCTCTATTACATCTGGGAAATGGCGTTTGCCTTCTTCGATGCGCCACATGCGGCGGCCATGACGATCCTTGTGCTTGTCGTGCTTGGTGTCGTCGCGGGCATCAAGTTCACCATTCTCGACAAACGGACCCATTACCAATGAGCGCGCTTTCCCGACATATCGAGGCCTTCGGCGCGCTTCTGCTGGCGGTCATCTGGATCTCGCCTTTGCTGTTTGCCTTCTGGGCGGCGTTCCATTCGACCTCGGATGCCGTGAACTTCAACGTGACGGCCCCTTGGACGCTGGACAATTTCCGTGTCGCATGGGCGGGCGCACCTTGGTTGCAGTATTTCCTCAACACCTTTCTGCTGGTGACCGTGATCCTGATCGGCCAGTTCATCGTCACCACGCTTGCAGGGTTCGCCTTTGCCCAGGTCCGGTTTCCGGGGCGGGATTTCGTGTTCATCCTTGTGTTGATGCAGCTGTTCATCCTGCCCGAAGTGCTGATCGTCGAAAACTACGCGATGGTGTCGCGGCTTGGACTGTTCGATTCGATCCTTGGCGTGGGGATGCCCTACATGGCGTCGGCCTTCGGCATCTTCCTGATGCGGCAGGCGTTCAAGGGGGTGCCGATCGAACTGCATGAGGCCGCGCGCGTCGAGGGGTGCGGCTGGTTCGGGATCCTGTGGCGCGTCTACGTGCCCTTGGCGCGGCCGACCTATCTTGCCTATGCGCTGGTCTCGGTGTCCACGCATTGGAACAATTTCCTCTGGCCGCTCATCGTGACCAATTCGCCGGATACGCGGCCGCTGACGGTGGGGCTTTCGATCTTCGGCGCGCCTGAAAACGGGGTCGATATCTCGGTGATTTCTGCGGCCACGATGATGTCGGTGGCGCCTCTGCTGGTCGCCTTTCTGGTCTTCCAGCGCCAGTTCGTGCAGGCCTTCCTGCGTGCGGGGATCAAGTAGACCATGGCACGTTTCCTGCAGCTTTCGGATTTGCACGTGGTTGCGCCGGGCGCTCTGGCCTCGGGGCGGCTGGATACACCGGAGATGTTGCGCAAGGCGGTCGATGCGCTGTTGCTCAGGCTGCCGGCCATCGGGCTGATCGATGCGGTGATCGTGACCGGCGACATCAGCGATGATGGAACCGCTGCAAGCTATGACAGGGCGCGCGTGGAACTGGACAGGCTGGGCCTGCCGCTTCTGCCGGTGCCCGGAAATCACGACACGCGCGAGGGGTTCAGGGACTGTTTCGGCGATCTGCCCTTCATTCCCGCAACGGGTCTGATCGACTGGGTGCAGGACATCGGAGATACCTGTGTCGTGGGTCTGGATACGCTGATCGAGGGGCAGGGCGGCGGGCTGTTGCGACGTGAAAGCCTTGATCTTCTGGCCGAGGCCCTGGACATGGCAGAAAACCGGCCCGTCCTGGTGGCCCTGCATCATCCGCCCCTGCGCACCGGCATCCGCTTCATGGACGCCATCGCGCTGCAAAATCCCGACGACCTGTCGCGAGGCCTTGCCCGGCGCAAGACACCCCTGCGGATTGTCGCGGGGCATGTGCACGGCGTCTTTCACGGACAATTGGGGCAGCACGCGGTCTGCACCGCACCTTCGCTGTGCAGCGCCTTTGCGCTGGACCGGCGCGAGGCGGCGCCCGTGGGGTTCATGTCGGGACCGACCGGATGCGCCGTGATCGATACCGCACCGGGCGGGACATGGGCCGCGTTGCCGCTTGATCATGGCGACGGACCCTTCGGGTTCTGACATGAGGGTGATCCGCTTTCCGACTTGTTTGCAAGACCTGCCCTGATGGACAACACGCCGATACTTTTCATCCTGAACATGGCTGCTGCTGCGGCGCTGCTCATTTGGGCGGTGCGACTGGTGCGCACCGGGTTCGAACGGGCCTTCGGGCGGCATCTGCGGCTTTGGCTGCGCCGGTCGACCGCAAACCGGCTGGCGTCGGCCACGTCGGGGGCTGCCGCCGCGATCCTGATGCAAAGCTCGACCGCGGTTGCGGTCCTGATGGCGGGCTTCGTATCGACCGGTGCCATCGGCAGCCTGTCGGGCCTTGCCATCATGCTGGGCGCCGATTTCGGCTCGGCCATCGTGGCACTGATCCTCAATTCGCGCATTGCCGCGATCACACCGCTTCTGATGCTTTCGGGCGTGCTGATCTTCCTGCGCAGTTCTGACCGCAGGTTGCGTCAGATCGGGCGTATCCTGATCGGACTGGCCCTGATCTTCATGTCGCTGGATCTGATCCGGGGTGCGAGCCTGCCGCTGACCGAAAGTCCGGGTGCGCAGGCCGCGATGCTGTATCTTGCGGGGGATGCGCTGTCGTCATTTCTGATCGCGGCGCTTTTCGCATGGCTGGTGCATTCCAGCGTGGCCGCAGTCCTGCTGTTTGCCACCCTTGCGGGGCAGGGGTTGCTGCCGGTCGAGGCGGCCCTTGCCATGGTCCTCGGGGCAAATCTTGGCGGCTCTGTTATCGCGTTCTTCCTGACCATGAAGGCCGAAGCGGCCGTGCGGCGTGTGGTCTGGTCCAATCTGCTGTTGCGTGGGGGCGGGGCGGTGATCATGCTTTTCGCGCTGTCCCATCTCGCCCTGCCCATCGGGTGGCTGGGGGGCAATGCGGCGCAACAGGCGCTGCATCTGCATGTCTTGTTCAATCTTGCGCTGCTGCTGTGCTGCCTGCCGATCGTCGGGCCCCTCATGCAGGTCGCGCGGTGGCTTGTCGCCGATCCCGTCAGTGTGGCTGCGGATGGCAGCAGGCGCAGCGCGCTGGATCTGGCGGTGCAGAACCAGCCCGTGCGCGCCTTTGGTTGCGCGCAACGCGAACTTGTGGAGATGGGCAACCGGATCGAGGTCATGATGCGGGACGCCATCGGTCTGTTCGACCATCATGACGACGCGGTGGTGCAACGGCTGCGGTCCGAGATGCAGAACATCGCCCGAATCTCGCTTGAGACGCGCACCTACCTGTCGCGGGTGCGCAGCAATGACCCGGACGAGGATACCGGGACACGCGCCTTCGATCTTTCCGGCATCGCCGTCAACCTCGAGGCGGGCGCGGACATGGTTGCGCGCAAGATGGTCGATCTTGCCAAGCGCAAGGATGCCGAGGGGGTTCATTTCTCGCCCGAAGGCTGGCGCGAACTGTGTGATTTTCACGACGTGGTGCTGCGCAACGTGCAACAGGGCATTTCGGTGCTCATGTCGGAAGACATCGGTCTTGCGCGGGAACTGGTGGAGCAGAAGCAGAAGGTGCGCGAGCTTGAGCAGAACCTGCAGCGACGGCATCTGAAACGCCTGCGCAAGGGCATGACCGAAACCTTCGAGACCAGCGCGATACACATCGACCTGCTGCGCGCGCTGAAAATGCTGAACACATCCTTTGCCATGATCGCCTACCCATTGCTGCAGGACAAAGGCGAGTTGCTGGAAAGCCGTCTGGCGACGTCATAGTTCGCCGCGCCATGGACGCAGGACAGGTGCGCAAGCGCCGCCTGAACATCTGGCGCCACTATCGCGCAGGCAGACCAGCATAGACGTAATCACGGGTCGAGATGTCGCCGTGCCAGGCATAGACCGACATGAAAGCCGTATCGCGGGTGCGCGAGGCATGGGGCATCATCGAAGGGTGGTGCGATCGCTCTCCGGGTAGATGTGGCTGATAGGGCGCGTCGCCCCGTATCCAGTCCACTTCACCGGCCAGCATGACATAGATCTCTTCGGCCGGATGGGTGCGAATGCCGTATTCGGCATGGGGCGTCATCCCGTAAAGGCCCAGCCGCACACGATCCGACCGGATCAGCCCGTCCGGCCCCAGCAATTCCACATGCACCTTCGCGCGGCTGTGTTCGACATAGAGAGGCGTGCTTGAGGTTTGCGGCGGCGCCCAGTCGAACGGTAACGCCGCGATCAGGCTGCAGACCGGCAGCGCGTCGGGGCGCGTCATCACATCCAGAAAGGGTTGGGGCAGGGGGGTGGGCGCTGCCGGAGGATGCCCCTCGAGCCGCGCCTCACGCAGCGCCGCGCGTACATGAGCCTCGATGTCCTGCGATCCCGAAAAGACGGTCTCAAGCTCTGCGAAGAGGGGCGCGAGATACATCAGGGTTCCTGCTCAGTATCGCCAAGGTGGCCGCCAGCATCCGACGCAATGGCTGCGAAAGCAAGCTTTGTTGATCCATGGCACAGGATGGGTGGACGTGACGCCGGCATGCTGTGCTTGGCCGGGTTGAACTGCCTTGGCGCCGGCATGGGCGGCGCCGAGGCTGGTTTGCGGGGCTCAAGCGCTGTAGAGGCCCGCCACCTTTGCGCGCAGGCTGACCAGGGCCAGCACCGTGTCGATGGTCGGGGTCGGGGTGCCGGTCACGCGGCCCAGTTCGCGGACGGATCCCACCAGCGCGTCGATTTC
>LXYH01000039.1 GCA_001650895.1 Rhodobacteraceae bacterium EhC02 | reverse complement strand
GTGGTCGCACTGTGCGCTGAATCGCGCCGAAATGAGCGCCTGATCGCAGCCTTGGGAGAACTGTCATGAAATGGATGATCACGGCCGGGGCTGTAGGGCTCGTGCTTCTCTTGACCCCCTATGGCTCGTTGTCCTTGACGACCACGCAGACAGGGCAGGCCGACAGCGGCGCGCGGCCTGCGACCATCACCGTATTGACGGCCAGCCTGCAACCCGTCGAAGAGGTGCTGCATGCCTTCGGCCATGTGCGGCCCTCCAATGTCATCACGCTTGCCATGCCGCGGACCCCGGCGCCGGTAGCCGAATTGCTGGTTCACGAGGGCGCCCTTGTCCGGCAAGGCGAGGTTCTGGCCCGGCTGGAGACCGACGAGGCCCGGCATGCGCTTTTGCTGGCACAAGGTGAATTGCAATCCGCCCTGGCCGAGGTCGCAGAGGCCCGAAGCCTTGTGCAACTGGCGAAAACGGAAGTGGCGCAACGGAATGCCACCGTCGAAAGGCTGTCGCAACTGGCGCAAAAAGGCGCATCATCCGATGTGCAGCGGGTTGATGCATTGCGCGCGCTGGAACGTGCCGCGCTTGATGCCGAGGCGCGCCAGAGCCGGTTGGAACAGGCCCTGGTGAAAGCCGAGATGCTGCGCATCCTTGCCAACCGCGCGACAACGCTTGTGGACGAGATGACGATCCTGGCGCCGGTTGCGGGCCGCGTCATGCGGGTCGATGCAAATCCCGGCGCGACACCGCCGCCGGGCACCGCCCTGATCAGCCTGGCCCAGGGCGACCGGATGGAAGCCGTCCTGCAGGTTCCGCCGGGCAGACTGGCGCGTATTCAAGCGGGACAGCCCGTGCAGTTGTGGCTGGCCGATGGCCTGACGACGCGCGGTGCCGTCACCCGCATCGCACCGGGCAATAGCGACAGCGGCGGGCTTGCAGAGGTCACTGTGGCCCTGGAAGACGATGTCCCGTCTGTCGCCGGATCCCATGTGCGGGGCCAGATCATCACGGAACGGCGCATGGCGATGCTGATCCCGTCGTCGGCGCTTGTTCAGTTGCCGTCGGGTCCCGGCGTGCTGCGGATCGTTGACGGGCAGGCCGTCGCGACGCCCGTGGCAATCGCCGCGCGTCCAGATGGCGATCTGGCCGAGATCAAGGACGGGCTGCCGGAAGGCGCGACCATTGCAACGCTTGCCGGTTCCCTGCTGCGGGACGGCAGCCCCGTGCAACCGGTGCCGGAGCCGCGAAAGCGCCTTGCCTGGTCGGATGCCGATGCCCGCATCATGGCTGTGCAGGCGTCAAGATGAGACCTGCAGACTGGGCGCTGCGCCATCCATGGCTGCCGTTGGTGATCATCTGCATTCTGGCTGTCCTCGGCTTGCGCGCCGGCCTGCAGATGCCGCTGACATATCTTCCAGAACTGGGCGACAACCGGATTGCGCTGCATCTTGAGGCGGACAACGCCTCACTCGAGCGGATGGACAAGGACCTGGCGCAGCCTGTCGAGCAGGCGCTTGCAGCCTTGCCACAGATCACCGCGATCCGGTCCAAGGTCAGACCCTCAGGGGTGGAACTGACATTGAATCTGCGCGATTCCCGTTCCGCGCAAGACACGGTGGCGCTTGTTTCCGACAGGATCAATGCGCTGATCCCGGATCTGGACATCGCCTTTCGCATGAACGGCATCAGGGCACTTTCATCGAGGGAACAGGCCGCAGTCGACATTGCCATCGTTCCGCGCGACCGCGACATCCTGCGCGCCAGCCTGACGATGCGGGACATCATCCGCCCCGCGCTGCGCCAGATCGACGGGCTGACCGACATCACCGTCAGCGGCGCACAGCAGCATGGGATCACGATCCGGCCGGACCTTGGGCGGCTTGAAGATGCGGATCTGACCCTTGATGAAGTCATGCAACAGATCGCATCCGGCGCCGGCCGCACCACGGGGGCAGTCATGCCCACCGATCCGCATGCGGGGACAGTCATGCTGGGCCTGTCCCAATCCGGCCCGCAGAACAACGTGACGGATGTGCTGGACCGGTTGCCGCTGCGCAGCGGACAGGGATCGACCGTCCCGCTTGCCGCCGTGGCAGAGGTGAGGCAAAGCGCGACAAACGGTGACTGGATCGCGCATCATGATGGCCAGCCTGCACTTTTCGTGCAGGTCCATGTCGATCCTGCCGCCGACCTTGGCACTGTCCTGACCGAAATCGACGACCAATTGGTGCAACTGGCCGGCAGGCTGCCTGACCTGCAGATGGATGTGGTGCACCGCCCGGCAGACAGGGCGATCGAATCGCTTGCGGCAACGCGGCGTGCTCTTCTGGAAGGGGCCGTTCTGGTGATCGCCGTGATCGCCCTGACGCTGCGGGCATCACGGGCCACCATGCTGGCAGCCTGTGCGCTGCCGCTGTCGGTCCTGCCCACGCTGTTGGTCATGGACCTGCTTGGCCTGAGCCTGAACATCGTCAGTCTGCTTGCCCTGACCCTGGCATCCGGCATCCTTGTGGATGACGCGATCGTGGAAATCGAGAATATCCACAAATACATGGCCCGTGGCATCAAGGCGCGCAAGGCCGTGACGCAAGCGGTTCGTGACATCGCCTTGCCCGTCATCGGCACAAGCCTTGCGATCCTTGCCGTCTTCGCGCCGGTCGCCGCAATGCCGGGTGAGGCAGGGCGCTATTTCTGGGCTTTCGGATCCACGCTCTGCATCGCGACGATCATGTCGCTTGCCGTGTCGCGCCTTGTGATCCCGCCTCTCGCCGCGCGTTTCCCCGACGTTGCAGGCAAGCGCGCGAAGACGCGGCCAAGCGGCCCGATCACGCGGCGCTATCATGGCTTGCTGATCGGCAGCCTCAGGCTGCGCTGGCTTGGCGTGGCAGGGGCGCTTGTGATCGCGGCAGGATCCGTTGTCGCCGCGATGAAGCATCCAGGTTCGTTCATACCGATGGATCGCAGCGGAACAATATGGGTCGAACTGGCGCAGCCATCCGCCATGGCCCCGGATCGACGCCGCGAAAACCTGCGAGAGGTGGAAAAATCCCTGCTCGGGGACCAGCGGGTTGGCTCGGTGACGATGCTGCTTCCCACCGCGCTTGATCAAAATGCAAGACTGATGATCGCGACGGACGGATCGCTTGTGGCAGAAGATGCCATACGGGCGATCCTGGAAGCGCAGCCGGACATGACGGCCGCCGTTCTGAAGGCAAACGGATTGCCGAAGCTGGCGCTGGATATCGCGGCACCCGATCGCACCACGCTGGAAACAGGTGTCACCGAAGTCATGCGCGCCATATCCAGCATGGAACAGGCGGGCCCCGCCCCCATTGTTCCCGGCGGCTGGCTTCCACAGATCCGGCTGACCACCGACCCCGAGATCCTGCGCCCTCTTGGCCTGGAGCATGCCCGGATCGTGCAGATCATGGACATCCTTTCGGTGTCACGGGACACCCCGGTCACCTATCTGGATCTTCCACGGCAGGACGGTGTTCCGGTCTACATGGATATCGGCCTGATGGATCGGGGCCCTGGAACGGCAATGCCGGATCTGGCCTTCCTGGGGCTGCGTCTGCCTGATGGCGGAAGGGTTCCGTTCGCGGCCCTGGGCGGGATCGACATGCATCTTTCGTCGCTTGCCCTGTCACGACGGGACGGGCTTTACGTACAGCGCATCGTGGCGGACCCAACCGACGATGCTGCCGGGCGTGACATCGCGCGTGTCGCGAAAATGACCGTAGAGACCCATCAAGACAGATTGCCCGGCCTTGTCCTGCTGCCTGCAGGCGATACGGCGCTGAGGCAGGAGATGATGCGAGACCTGACAGATGCCATGGGCTCTGGCCTCATGTTGCTGACGGCGACCTTGCTGGTGATGTTCCGATCTGCAGGGCAGACCATGGTCATTCTGGTGTCCTTGCTTTTCTCACTGGCGGGGGGAATGGGTGTACTTGTCGCGACAGGCCTGCCGCTGTCCCTGCCCGTGCTGATCGGCATGCTGCTGCTTTTCGGTATCGTGGCCAAGAACGGCATTCTGCTGATCGACAGGGCGCAACGGTTGCAGCGCGGGAAGATGACGATGGCGCAGGCCCTGATGAAGGCGACACGGGACCGGACACGGCCGATCCTGATGACAAGCCTGGCCATGATCGCCGGCATGGTTCCGGCCGCACTGCCCGGACTTGAGGGCGCGGCCTTCCGTCAACCCATGGCGCTGACGGTGATTGGCGGGGTCGCGCTGTCCACCGTGCTGAGCCTGCTGCTGCTGCCGGGCATGGCGCTTCTCGCCCATCAGGCAAGCATTGCGGCAAGGACCCTGAGTGTCCGCAACCTTCGTCATGCGGGAAGGCGACTGGCGGGCGCACGCGGGCTGCCCTGACGCCAGACCCCGGCCCCGGAGATCTTCATTGAGGTGGTCCCGGAAAACTGGGTCGTGGCCGCAGCTTTTCCTGGGACAGAAAGCTCAAGCCATGGGGTGGGAAGCGAGGCACGGCATGATCGAACCCGACCATCCGAAACTGTCCATGGGCCAGCAATATGCTTTGCTGCCGATCCCGCTGCCGTCGTTCTACCATGCGACGCAAGGAACGACGGATCAGACCAGCATCTGGAAAGCGCCAATCCTGTCCAGGAAACCGGAAGTACCTCAGATTTCACCGGACGCGCTGCAGCTGAACTCGTGATAGAGGGTCAAGTCCTGTTGCGGAAAGGCCAAGGCAAAGCAGCAACAAAAAGCGCTTGATCATCGCGGTCCGCCTGCGGCGTTGAAATAGACACCCTGCCCACAGCGCAGGATCCGCACCGCGCTGTCCGCGAATTCTTCCGCTTGCACATGGCGGTCCTGCCAGTCCGCGATGCGGCCCAAACGCCCCGGATCAATGCCCAATGCCGGGGGATAAACTGCTGTCGCACCTTTACCGCACATCACCGCCGCGCAGGTCCGGCCTACACCTCAAGCCATTCCTTGCGCACATCGTCACGTCTGCGCAGATCGTCGGGGGTGCCCTCGAACACGACCTGCCCATGGCCCATCACATAAACCCTGTCGGCAATGTCCATGGCAATCGACAATTTCTGCTCGACCAGCAAGGTGGCAATGCCGCGGCGGGCGATCTCCTGCAGGATATCGGCCACCTTGCGCACCATCTGCGGCGAAAGCCCCTCGGTGGGTTCATCGATCATCACGAAATCGGGGTCGCCCATCAGGGTGCGGCACATGGTCAACATCTGCTGCTCGCCCCCCGACAGCACCGAGGCCTCGACATCGGCGCGCTCCTTGAGGTTGGAAAACATCTCGAACATGTTTTGCATCGACCAGCGCCCCATCCCGTCCTTCTGGCCGGGTTTCAGCCCAAGGGTCAGGTTTTGCCGGGTTGTCAGCCCTGGAAAGATATCGCGGTTTTCAGGCACGTAACCGATACCGAGATTGGCGATTTCATAGGCCTTCTTGCCGGCGATCTCCTGCCCCTTGAAACGCACCGATCCTTGGGGTTCCAGCTCGCCCATGATCGCCTTGCACGTGGTCGACCGCCCCACACCGTTGCGCCCCAGCAGGGCGACGATCTCGCCCTCCTGGACATTCAGGGACACACCCTGAAGGATATGCGACTTGCCGTAATAGGCATGCATGTCAGTGACGTCCAGCATCAGTGTTCTGCCTCCAAAGCGGCGCCCAGATAGGCCTCTTGTACGCGGGCGTTCGCGCGCACCTCGGCGGGTGCGCCCGTTGCGATGATCTCGCCATAAACCAGCACAGAAATGCGGTCTGCCAAGCCAAAGACGACGCCCATGTCATG
The DNA here is from genome assembly GCA_001650895.1 of Rhodobacteraceae bacterium EhC02. Taxonomy (GTDB): domain Bacteria; phylum Pseudomonadota; class Alphaproteobacteria; order Rhodobacterales; family Rhodobacteraceae; genus Seohaeicola. The sequence goes on along the minus strand of LXYH01000039.1, from coordinate 35,964 downwards.
TTCCACCATGACCAGCGTTTTGCCTTCGGTCACGGTGCGGATCAGCTCGACGATATAATCCGTTTCGGAATGGCTCATGCCGGCGGTGGGCTCATCCAGCATGATCACATCGGCGCCCCCGGCGATTGTGATGCCGATCTCCAGCGCCCTTTGTTCGGCATATGACAGAACGCCCGCAGGCAGATCGCGCCTCTGGCTCAGGTTGATCTGCTCCAATATCGCGTCGGCGCCTTCGGTCAGCGCGCGCGAGCGGCTGACCATGTTCCAGAACGAATAGCGATAGCCCTGCGCCCACAAGAGCGCACAGCGCACATTCTCGAAGACCGACATCTTGGGAAAGATATTGGTGATCTGGAACGACCGCGACAGGCCAAGCCGGTTGATCTGGTAGGGGGCAAGCCCCTGAAGATTGCGCCCATGCAGGCTGATGCTGCCCGAGGTGGGCGGGAAACGCGCGGTGATCAGGTTGAAAAGGGTCGATTTTCCCGCCCCGTTCGGCCCGATGATCGCATGGCGTTCGCCCCTGTTGATCGACAGGTCGATGCCGCGAATGATCTCGGTCTGGCCAAAGCTCTTGCGCAAACCCTTGATGTCCAGTGCCGCTGTCATGTATCCGCCCCATCCGGTGTGTTTGCCCTGTGCCATGCATCCAGCAGAGAGGGTGCATTCCTGCGCGCCAACCAGAAGCCGCTCAGCGCGAGCAGGGCAAAAACCACCCATGGCAAGATCGCTGTGTGCTGGAAGGTCACCCAAAAGAGCGTCATTTCGGTTTCCCCGATGGCCGCGTGGCGCGCATGAAACAGGACCTCGATCAGCCCCGACACGCCGATGATGCAGAAAATCGCCGGCACCAGGGTGGTGACATAGGGCATGACCAGCAGCCGCCACTTGCCCAGCTTGATGGGAACAACATGCATTTGCATGACCCCGGCCAGACCGCTGGGGAAAAACATCACCGTCGCCACGAACAGCGCGCCCACGTAAAGCGACCAGATCTCGGTCTCGAGGCTCAGGACCGTTTGCAGCAGGGTAAAGACGATCGCCCCCACCACGGGCCCGAAAAAGACCCCCACACCGCCAAGGAACGTCACCAGCAGGATCGAGCCCGAGGTGGTCAGGTTCAGGTTTTCCTCGGTCAGGATCTCGTAGTTGATGGCAAAAAGCCCCCCCGCGATACCGGCAAAGAAACCGGCCGCCACGAAGGAATTGTACCGCACCCAGCGCGAGGAATAGCCCAGAAATTCGGCCCGCTCGGGGTTGTCGCGCACGGCATTGGCCATGCGTCCGATCGGGGTGCGCGAGAACAGATACATCAGCATCGCCGAGATCAGCAGCCAGCCCGCGGTCAGGTAATAGACCTCGACCTGGTTCAGGAACTCGACGCCAAAGAACGGCAAGCCATAGGTGCGGTCACCGGAAACGCCCTCTTCGCCCCCGAAAAACACAACGATGATCACCGAACAGGCAGCGATCAGCTCGCCCACACCAAGCGAGATCATGGCAAAGACGGTGCCCGCCTTTCGGGTGGAAAAATAGCCCACGACGCAGGCCAGAAGCATGCCGAAGATCCCGCCCACCAGCGGCAGGGCCGGCAGCGGGATACTGCCGAAAATGCCCCAGTTCATCACATGCACGCAGACGAAACCGCCCACGCCCATGTAGACGGCATGACCGAAGGACAGCATTCCCGCCTGCCCCAGCAACATGTTGTAGCTCAGCGCAAAAACGATGGTGATGCCCATCTGGTTCATGATCGTGATGGCACTGTTGGATTGAAAGACAAACGGCATGACCAGCAGTAGCAGCGCCGCCAGGATCCAGGGCATGGCCGTTCTCATCGATATGCCGCCATCCATGCGGCCTTGGGTATTGTCCGGATTCTGCATCATACGTCACGCTTTCCAAACAGGCCGTGCGGGCGGAAGACAAGGATCAGGATCATCAGCAGATAGGGCAAGATATCGGCAATCTGCGGCGAGGTCAGTGTCCACAGATCGGCCCATGCGCTGTCCCAAACCGGCTCGGGCTTGGTAAAGCCAAGACTGGTCAGGATATCCTCCATGCGAATGTTGTAGGCTTTGGCGAAGGTCGTCATCCAGCCGATGATCAACGCCGCAACAAGCGCGCCGCCCAGACTGCCCAGGCCGCCAATCACGATTGTCACGAAAACGATCGACCCCAGCACGAAGGCCATGCCCGGAAAGGTCGACAGAACCGGCCCGGCGATCACCCCCGCCACGCCCGCCAGCGCCGTGCCCACGCCAAAGACGCCCATGAAGACCAGCGGCACGTTATGCCCAAGCGCCTCGACGGTGCGCGGATAGCTGAGTGCGGCCTGAATGATCATGCCCACGCGGGTACGCGTCAGGACAAACAGCAGCCCCGCGAATATCCCCAGCGACAGAAAGATCATGAACACCTTGTAGGCCGGGATGTCATAGCTCGAGATCGAAAAGGCCGCGCCTTCCAGAATTTCGGGAATCCGATAGGCAATCTGGTCGTTGCCCCAGATGAACTTCACCAGTTCCTCGATCAGCAGGGCCAATCCGAAGGTAAAGATCAACTCGGGCACATGGCCATATTGGTGCACCCGGCGCAGACCATAGCGTTCGACCGCAGCCCCCACGATGCCCACCAGGGGCGGCGCAACAAGCAGCCCCATCCAGAACCCCAGATAGATGCTGATCTGATAGGCGAAATAGGCCCCCAACATGTAGAAACTGGCATGGGCAAAGTTCAAGACGCCCATCATCGAGAAAATAAGTGTCAGGCCCGCGGACAGCATGAACAGCAACAGCCCCGTGACCAAACCGTCGATAAGGTTCACCAGTATGAGGTCCATGCCTCACTCCCCCTGTTTTTCAGGTCATTTTTCTTGCAGGTGTGGCCCCGCGCGGCACAGGCGCACGGGGCCGGGATGAAGCGCAGCTCAGGGGCGCGTCATGTTGCAGGTGGTCGGCGCATCGGCCGAAGCCATGACAACCGAGCTTTCGACAACCATGCCGTATCCCGAATTGTCGTAGTCGAACTGCACGGCTTCATTGGTATGCGCAAAGATATGCACATCCTGGATCGCCTGGTGGTCCTGGGGACGCATCAGGATCTTGCCGCCCCACAGACTGTCATGTTCCATGCCTTCCAGCGCCTTGGCCACGGCGACGACGTCGGTGGCGGTGCCGGCATCGTTGATGGCGCGGGCCAGCATTTCGATCACGTTGGTGATGCGCGCCTGGCTGACGTTGCCATCAGGATACTTGGCCTTGAACGCCTTGACATACTCTGCCGCCCGATCCGAAGCGATCGGGTTCAGCGGGCCTTCCGACACCAGCCGCAGCGACCCCTTGCCGGTTTCGCCAAAGGCCGCGGTGATCCCGTCGGCTGCCGCGTAATAGGTGTAGATCGGCCCCTCGAATCCGTTTTCAATGATCGATCTGCCAAGGTTCAGCATGTCCGAACCCCAGTTGCCGGTGATCACCGCATCAGCCCCCGAGGCCACGATCTTGCGCGCATAGGGCGTGAAATCCTTGACCTTGCCGATGGGGTGCAGTTCGTTGCCGACAATCTCGATATCGGGGCGCTTGGCCTCGAGAAAGCTGACCGCCGCCGAGGCGACAGCCTTGCCAAAGCTGTAGTCCTGTCCGATGATGTAGACCTTCTTGATGCTGTCATCCACAGCCATCACATCGGTCAGCGCATCCATCTTGATATCGGCATTGGCGTCAAAGCGGAAATGCCAGAAATTGCACTTGTCATTGGTCAGCGCAGGATCGACAGCCGAATAGTTCAGAAACAGCACACGGTTGTCCGGATTACGGCGGTTATGCTTGTCGATCGCTTCGGTCAACGCGTTCGCCACGCCCGAGCTGTTGCCCTGCGCCACGTAGCGAATGCCCTGGTCAATCGCCACCTGCAGCTGGATCAGCGACTCCTTGGGGCTGATCTTGTTGTCAAAACCCATGATCTCGAATTTCTGTCCCCCCAGAACACCGCCATTGGCGTTCACAAGGGCTTCCGCTGCAAATTCATACTGGTGCAGGCCGTTGATGCCGGTTGAGGCGAAGGGGCCAGACAGTGGATCTATGAAGGCGATCTTCACGTTCTCTGCAAAGGCCGCGGATGCCATGACAGCAAGCGACAGGGCGGCAACAGTGCCGCGTTTTACGATTGTTCTCATTCTTCCCTCCCAAGATCAGCCCTGCAAATTCATTTGTGTTTTCAGCGCAGGCCGATATCGAAAAGCCTTGCACAGGATGACCACAAGTCAAGCATTTGACAGACCCGCAGGTTGTGCGCGGGGCGGCGCAATCCGGCAGGCGCGCGCGAAAATCCGGTGCCGCAGAGTCATATTTCACCGGCATATGCCGCAATGCAGAATATCGTTCCGCGAAAATGGCGAAGTGCGATTGCCATTCTTTTTCAAGGCGAACCGGCGCTCTCTTCGGCAGGAGGCACCACGCCAGGACCTGCCGATGTTGCAGGTGCAAAAACTGCCACTTGGGGGTCAATTCAGCCCCGGAAGCGGGCCGGATTTATTTTACCGTGACGTTACGGCGTTTCTGCCACAACTTCCGCGATGCGGAAAATCAAACTGCATCACTGTCGAAAACACGGACAACCGCTCCAAAGACAGAATCAAAACCGACTGACCGTGGCGCCAAAAGGCCGACCAGGCAGGAGAGCCGCGCCGCGCCCTGCCGCCGCGAGGGGATCGCGGCAAAAGAGCGACGAATTTGAAAATGAAGTCGCAGATCGAGAAGCAAACGATCCAGAAACGCCAGTTGCAGCGCCAAGCTGCTGAAACCCAAACCGAAAAAGGAACTTGACCAGAGCCATCGTTGCGAAACGGCTGGAAAAGTCCGAAAGTCTCTGACGACGGACAGCCGGCGCGGTTCAAGAGGCTGCAACGCGGTCCGTCAGGGCGAACCTTGCTGGTTGGCGCATTTTCATTTTGGCAATGACTGAAGAACTGCGAGGCTGCGTGACAACCACGCGCCGTGCCCCGTTCCCATCAATCCTTTGAACTGCAAAATCAGGGCCGCCATGTTCCACTTGCCGGATTGGTCGTGGTGCTTATGACTTCTGCAAGACCCTGCAATCTGGACCTGAACAATGTTTGAAACAACGCATGCATCGATCCTTCCCGCCAAGATCAGCGAGCAGGTATCCGGTTTGCACCTGTCGTCAATCCGCCTAGAGACAGCATATCCCGCCCTGCCAACACCATTGCAAACATCAAGCGGATCATTGGAGGTCGCCCCACTTTTGATCGTTCAGGTCATGACGGAATGCGGCGTGACCGGTGAAAGCTATCTTTTTTCTCCAAATCGAACGCTTCTACCTGCGCTCAACGAGGCGACGAAAGCGGTGTTTCAAGTGGTCCGCGGCGACCCGTGCCTGCCAGAAAACGTAACTGACAAGATACTTCGGCATTTCAAGCTTTTTGGCGGCACCGGCATCGTCACCATGGCAATGGCCGCCGTGGACATGGCTGTCTGGGATTTGGTCGGAAAAGCGATTGGCCAACCGCTCCACCGCGTACTCGGGGGAACGTCGACCGAGGTGAGGACTTATGAAAGCTCGGGGCTTGGGATCGGTGATCAACGGACGATCAGGCAGCAAGCCGAGAGTTTTCTGAAGAACGGCAACACAACCATGAAACTTCGCCTTGGTTATGAAACCCTGGCAGGTGACATGGGCGCACTGGACATGCTTGCCAATGCCTTTGGATCCTCAATCCAGTTGATGGTGGATTACAACCAAGGACTTACACCGTCCGAGGCAATCAGGAGATGCGCGGAAATCGACGGGCTTGGCCTGCTGTGGATCGAAGAACCGATCCATGCCGACCTTCTTGAAGAGACAGCCACCCTGCAATCCACGCTCAGAACTCCGATCCAGATTGGCGAAAACCTGTGGTCACCGACGGAAGTGGATCGCGCTTTGCGGCTGTCTGCCAGCAGATATCTCATGCCTGATGTCGGCAAAATCGGCGGCGTTACGCAGTGGCTCAGAGCAGCAAGGCTTGCCGACAAATACGGGATCAAAGTCTCTTCCCACCTTTACCCTGAAATCAGCAGCCACCTTTTGGCGGCCATTCCGAATGCACATTTCCTTGAATATGCGGATTGGACAGCCAACCAGTTTTCCGGTCACGCAAAGCCATCAGGCAACAGCCTGAGGGTGTCGGATCAACCCGGATTTGGCCTTTATGCCTAGGCGGCTTTCGGGCCGCACCGCATCAACCCGCGCAAGACGACCGGGGCACTGAAAGGTCCCCGCAAAATACTCAGCCTCCGTCAGCAGGCGATGTCATGGTCACACTGACCCCACCGATACCGTCAATCACAACTTCGACCACCATCCCCGGCTTGACCGGGCGGGCCCCCACGGATGTCCCGCAGGCGATAAGGTCGCCGGGATTGAGTGTCATGTCCTTTGACAAGAGACTGACAATCTCGTTTGGCGGCAAGATCATGTCGGATGCCGGATATGACTGGCGTTCCCGGCCATCCACAAGGACGCGGATCACAAGATCCTGCCAGTCCACATCTGTTTCGATGACCGGGCCGACAACGCCAAACCCATCAAAGCTTTTGGCACGGGTCCATTGCGGGAACGATGGATCCGCGTGAAGAACATCGATCGACGTGAGGTCATTGATGCAGGTGTAGCCCAAAATGGCCTCGGCTGCCTTTTCGGGGCTGACATCCTTGCAGGTTTTGCCAATCACGATGCCCAGCTCGCCCTCAAAGATAACCCGCCCTGCTGCGGGGGGCAGTTCGACGCTGGCACCATGCCCCGAAAGGGAACTGTCGGACTTGAGGAAATAGAGAGGATGCGTGGGGTGATCCATCCCGCCCTTTTCGGCTGCGGCCTTGAAGTTGTTCCACAGGCCGATGAACTTGCCCGGCTGAACCGGAGCCTGCAGCGTAATCTCTGAAAGCGGCACAGGCGCACCCACGGCGGTATCCGACCCAAGACCATCACGCGGATGAAGTTCGTCATTGTGAATAACACCGATGACCTGCGATCCGCCCTTGGTGTAGCCCCTAGCCCATTTCATGGTGTCGTCTCCTCATGTGGATTTTCCGCGTTGGCGCCTCAAGATCCGCCAACCCAAGCAAGGTCTTGAAGCGCATTTATGCAGCGCCGTGTCTATTCCTACAAGCGCCATGCCGGGGGACGCATTTTCGCGGATTGCCGTGACCCACGTCTTGATCCTCGCAATCGCAGACTGATTGTCCAGAACCTGCCCAGGGGGCGGCGCGAAAGCTGATCCGGACTGCCGACGGCACCGGCACTGGCCAGGGGATAATCCATCCAACAGCAGACAGAGCAGACAGAGCAGACAGGCCAGGAAGAGGTTGCAAATTCCAGCTTGTGATCAGGTCGGATCAATTTTGCATCAATTGGGAGGAAACTGAGCTGATCTGCTGCGAAATGATCGCCGACCTGTCTTTGAGCTCTTCGGTGACCATCAAGACAACGATCATCGCGATAATCACACCAGCCTTGCTGAAAAATGCGGTCTGAAGATGCTGCCTGAAGATGGCCCGCATCAAGCCGATGAATTCCGCGCCGATTGGCGCCAGTAGCGAACACCATACCCCTAGCAGAGCTCTGTGTGCGCGTTTCACATGCCTTTGTGCTGACCGAAGAAAGCTATTGTGCGTCAAGAACATGGGATCAGCCCCCTGGGATTGTGCCCGGCCCCTGTGGGACCGGGCCTTGATGTCAACTGGTCGGATCAGCTGGGGTTCAGGTCGCCCAGTGTGATCGACAGAGTGTTGCCGATGGCAGCGGCGGTTGCTGTCACCGTGTCAGCCCGGCGTGCGACCAAGTTGCCGGTTGCGCTCACATCGGAATAGTTGGTCTGCGTCAGCTTCAGCTCACCATTCGAACCGACACCGCCGGTCAGGGTGGTCGTGTTGGCAATCGCAGCCACGGTCATGGTCACATCATCCACCGAACCGCTGTCGATACGGGCATAGGCCGAGATGTCTTCCACACGCTCACCGACGGACTGAGTGATCGACATATCCTTGTCATAATAGACCGCCGACACGGTGTTGCCGATGGCGGCGGAGGTCGCGTCGAGGGTATCGCCCTTCAGCCCATCCTGATCGATTTTCAGGCTGGCCTCGATCTCTTCGCCAAGGAAGTCCTGGGTCAGGGTCAGGGCATAGGGACCGAAGTCGTCCATGGATACGGTGTTGCCGATGGCCGCAGTGGTTGCCGCAAAGTCTTTCAGCTCGACATTGTCGAAGGAAATGTCGGCTTCAGCCTTCACGTCATCCGTGATGTCCTGATCGATAACCAGTTCGTCGACACTCAGGTTGGTCAGCGAAACGGTGTTGGCGATAGCGGCTGTCGTTGCCGAAGACAGGCCGTCTTCCAGCTCGACATTCGCAACACTCAGGTCAAGTTTCGCCTCGACATCGGAATGCGCGTACTGGTTGATGTCCAGTTCGGACTTGCCCAGACCGTCGATGCTCATCGTGTTTGCAATCGCTGCAGACGTGACTTCGATTGCGTCCATCGAACGCTGCTCTGCGTCATCACGGCCCTTGTCGGCACTCTCACGGGCCTTGTCGCCACCTTCGCGGCCTCTGTCAGCCCCCTCGCGACCATCGTCTTCACCTTTCTTGGCCGCCGAGGCGCCCTCACCGATCACGACGTTCAGGTCACTGGTCATGTCGTCCAGATTGATCTGCTCCAGAACCAGTTTGGTGGTTTCCGATCCTTGCTCACCCCAATTGCGGTCAGAACCGGCAATAGCAGTGGAGCCAAGCAAAGCCAGCATGAGGCTAGACGCAACAGTTGTCTTGAATGTAGTGTTCATGAGAAAATCTCCTTTAAGTTTTGGACTTGGGTGGGTTTTCAGGCACGGCGTTAGTTGCAGCTGGCGTCGTGCCGTTCACTGTCAGGCAAGATCCGGTATCAACCCGATACAATCCGCTGATCAGTTCAATGACGGCTCGCTCCAATACGAGCCGAATGCTTGTTTGAATGGGTTCCTGTGCACGTTCGCGACTGGACACACCGAGACCGGTATCCAGAAGTTCGAGGGTCAGACCATTCTGGTTTTCGCGACCGAAAACCTGTTTCTTGAAGCTGACGGTATCCACAACCCGAAGTGTTTCGGTGTTGACCATCCGCAGATCCACCGCAACCGAGATGGCATAGAGCCGGTCGCTGCGCGATCCTCTTCCGACTTGCAGGTCGAAAGCCGTCGAATAGATGTTGAAATCCAGCTCTGTGATCCCGCCCATTATCATGTAGTCGCTGGGATCAAGAACACCGGCCAGGATCTCCTTGTAAGGTTGTTCCTCGTTCTCGGCGCCGATCAGCTTCTGGTTGGCGTAGCGCAACTCCAGATCCGCTACGCTTGTATCGTACCGCTCCACCAGGGGCACGCCCAGTTTGTCCAGCGCAGAGATGACCATCAAAGTCGCACCGCGCGTCAATACGGGACGGGTCGTATCCTGCGAAAACCCGGTGTAGTCGTCGATCTTGCCCACGGTCAGGGTCCTGGACTTCTGACGGCCCGAAAGTTTGTCGCGGACACAGCTCATCGGTCCGCTCATCGGCGTCTCGACATCGACAGCCATTGGACCTTTCAGTTCCGGGCGCGCTTCGATTGGATCGTAAAGGGCACGGCCCTCTGCACCGGTGCAGTTCGCAAGGACACTCAGGGCAACGAAGCCCGCGGCTATTTTCTTACCAGTATTCAGCATCCGAACTTCAAGCTCCCGTTGAGCGAGGTAGTGGCAGACACACTGCCATTGTTGGTCTGATTTGAGTTCAGGATGATCGTGTTGTAGCTTCCATCGACCGTGACCGAGACCATGTTTCCGATCGCTGTGGAACTCAGTCCGCAATTGGATGCCAAGCCACCGCCGCTTCGCACACCAGAGTTGATCGTCAGATTTCCGTTGTCGTCTCGGGCGCTGCCGATGGGATCGATCATGTGCCGGGCGTCATTGTCGAAACCGGCACTGGAGGTGAATACACCGTAGTCTGATGTTGAAGCTTCGCTGATCGCAGCCATGGCCAGGACCAGGCCACATGACCACATGCCTACAGCCGCAAGCCGCCGGTTGATCGAAGCAGAGCCGTCGACACAGCTGTAAGTGCGATTTCGACGATTACTGATGCTGTTCAAAGCAAATCGCATTTTTGCCATTATTCTTAGCCTTTTAATGTTGCTGCGGCAGTATTTCCGGCCACATCCCGAATATGACCTAAATGCGGCGCGCCAGGCTCGCAGGTCAACCTGCGAAGCCATCCGAATACGACAGGGGGAAAACATATATTCCTGATGCTGAATTATCTTCTCACTTCATATCCAGAATATGAATTCGATCAACCAACAGATTTATTTCAGAGAAATGATCGCTAAATATCTGTTTTTAATCTTTATTTTCCACATACTTTTCTTCGTTAGGATGGGAAAACTGCACAGGTCAATGATGTATTTCATTTGTATATTAATGTAGCAAAAGATAATAACACGCGCGCTTTCGGATTTCAGGTATCGAAATACAAGGAAATCGCAATTTTCATGATTCTCAAATTTTGACACAATGCACTTCCTGCTGCCGAATTACATACATCTCGACCACAACAGCATTTAGTTTTTACATTCAGGCGCCGGAAAAGTGACTCGTTGCGGATCAAGATTTCCAAAACATGACGTTGTTGATTTCCACCCGGAAGTGACCCGGGTAGCGTCCTAATTTCCATTGAGAATTGACCCATGTGACCCTTCCCCCACGCGACGAGCGCAGGGAGTCAACGGAGTGATCCACATGGGACTTTTGAACATCATCCGACGCATGGCTTTACGACAGAAGTTGCCTCTCCGCGAGAGCGCACGGCGGATCGGAATGTCTCGCAATACGATCAAGAAGTATCTGAACGCGGGGACGATCGAGCCTTGCTTTGCGACGCCGGAGCGGCCCAGCAAACTTGATCCTTTTGCCGACAAGCTGGCAGGTTGGTTGTAGACCGAGGCGGGGAAGTCGCGTAAGCAACGGCGGTCCCGGAAGCGGATGCATGCTGATCTGGTCGCGCTCGGCTTCACCGGATGCTACAACCGCTTGGCAGCCTTCGCCCGAGAGTGGCGCGCAGATCGCCAGCGAGAGCAGCAGACGACAGGCCGCGGCACCTTCGTTCCGCTGTCGTTTCGCCCGGGCGAGGCATTCCAGTTCGACTGGAACGAAGATTTTGCCGTTCTGGGTGGCGAGCGCACGAAGCTCCAAGTCGCGCACATCAAGCTGTCACACAGCCGGGCCTTCCTGGTCCGGGCTTATCTGCTGCAAACGCATGAGATGCCGTTCGATGCGTACTGGCAATTGCTGAAGGCCGAAGTCGCCGAGCGGGAGGTCGGGTCCATTGCCTGCCACATGAAGGCTGCTCGCTTCCCAGCCGACAAGGACCTCTCCGGCTTCGACTTCGCCGGTCGTCCAGCAGGGCGCCATCGGTTCAAGCCCGATGGACGACGAGATCAACGAGGCCACGGTGCACCAACTTCATCGGGGCGAGTTCATGGGCGGCGCACAAAACGTCGTGCTGATCGGTGGCCCGGGCATTGGCAAAACGCATGTCGCGACAGCCCTTGGCGTGCAGGCTGTGGAACATCATCGCCGCAAGGTCCGTTTCCTCTCCACTATCGAGCTCGTCAACGCGCTCGAACAGGAGAAGGCAAGAGGCAAAGCCGGGCAGCTTGCCGAAAGCCTCGTCCGCCTCGATCTCGTGATACTAGACGAGCTCGGCTACTTGCCGTTCAGCGCGTCAGGCGGCGCATTGCTCTTCCATCTGCTGAGCAAGCTCTACGAACGCACAAGTGTCGTCATCACCACGAACCTGAGCTTCAGCGAATGGGCCACCGTCTTTGGGGACGCCAGGATGACAACTGCACTGCTCGATCGTCTCACACATCGCTGCCACATCCTGGAGACCGGAAACGACAGCTTCCGCTTCAAGGCCAGATCCGCCACAGCTGCACGGAAAAAGAAGGAGGGCAATGATGTCCTGACCCAAGCCTGATCCACGCAACATAACCTCAAGGTGGGTCAGTTCTCGATGGAAAACCCGGGTCAGTTCTCGTTGGAAATCAACACTTTCGGGCTGGCAAGCGATCTCGGACCAGTTCTGCCCAGAAGGCAGCCCCTATCGGCAACAGCGCGTCGTTGAAGTCGTAATCGGCCGCGTGAAGCGGCTGTCCGTGCGGTCCGGTCTCTCCATTGCCCATCAGCAGGAAGCACCCCGGAACGGCGGCGCTGAAATGGGCGAAATCCTCGGAAAAGCTCATCGGTTGGCGATCACCGATTGCCTCAAGCCCGACAGCACGGGCGGCGCGGACCACGGCCTCGGCAGGCAGCGGCGCGTTGATTGTCTCGATGAATTCTGTGTTGAAGCGCAGCGTGGCGGTTACACCGTGGGTCGAGGCCACGCCGTCCACGATCTGTTTCATGAAACACTCGACCGCGTCACGATCCTGCGGCAGACGCGACCGGACATCGCCTTTCAGCACCGCACGCCCCGGCAACACGTTGCGCTGTCCGTCCGTCAGGAATTCGGTCACCGAAACGACCACACCGGCACCGGGCGACAGTTTGCGCGACACGATGGTCTGCAGCGCCAGCACCATTTCCGCGCCGACCGTGATCGCGTCAACACCGACATGCGGCATGGACGCGTGCCCGCCACGACCAGCTATGGAAATCTCAAAGAGACTTTCGCTGGAGCAGATCTGCCCGACCCGGGTCGATATCTGCCCCGTCGGCGCGCCGGGCAAGTTGTGAATGGCATAGACCTCGTCGATCGGGAAACGGTCCAGCACGCCTTCCTTGATCATCGCCTGTGCGCCCAGACCATGCTCTTCGTTCGGCTGGAATATAAACACCACGGTCCCATCGAAATCCGGGTTGCGGGCCAGCGTCTCTGCCGCACCAAGCAGCATGGTCATATGCCCGTCATGCCCACAGGCATGCATCGCCCCAGGCTTGGTCGAGACGTGGTCATGCGTGCTTTGCTCGGCGATCGGCAGCGCGTCCATATCTGCGCGCAGTCCAATCGCGCGGTTGCCGCCCCCTGCGCGCAGGATTCCGACAACGCCCGCGCCTTCATGCACCTCCAGCTCCAGACCGCGCAGGATCGCGGCAACCTTTGCCTTCGTCCGCGCCTCCTGAAACCCGAGTTCGGGATAGCGATGAAAGTCGTGGCGCAGCGCCGTCAGCTTCTTGTGAAATCCGTCCATCGTCCAACCCTGAATTTCTCGTGATGACTTTTCAAGCGCAAATCGCCTGTCTGGAGTTCTGACACCGTGGCGCAGTCCAGACCGTCGCGGCCAGCAACCTTGGCAAGGACATGCCCAGTTCCCGTGGGTTAGGCTGCTGGAACTTCAGGATGAAGTCACATCAGAACGAAGGGACCTTGAGCACCCTATCCTCAAGCGAGCGGCCATGGCTGACGCCAACGGACACGGTTTCGCGCCCACCCTTGTAGCGCGGGCCCTTGCCCTTTTTCCCGCTGGCATGGTCATCCCCATGATCATCGTCGTGCGTGTCGCCGTGATCGTCGCCATGGTCATCGCTGTGTTCGTCGTCTTCGCCATGCGGGTCCGTGGGGCGCCCGCGTTGCCCGCCGGAGGAGTGACCGCCACTTCCCCCGCGCCCGCCGCCGCCCGATGCGTGATCCGTGTGCGTTTCATCGGTATGCTGCGCTTGCGCGACGCTTGTCAGCGCCATTGAAAGCAGACCCGCGACGAACACACGGCGATCCAATATGTCGCTTGGCATATCCCATATCCTTTCCATCACATGTTGCGGGGGCGGTGTTGCACCGCCCCCCCCTATGCTGACGGTTTACGTGCACCTGCCGATGCTTACTCCGGGATCGTCCCCGGCAGTTGCGCGTCATGGATCTGCGTATGAACCAGTTCGATGACTTCCAGCGCATCATCCGATGCCTGCGCAAAGAGCGCGGCATAATCGGTGGAGGATGGCAGATCCCCATTCGTCAGGGCAAGATAGTCATCGATCCAGAGCTCGGCACTCAGAACGGTCGTTCCGTCCGTATCGAAGTAGTAGTAGGTATACGGATCGATTGTGCCGTCACCGTTGGCATCGTCATCGTAATCCCGCACATAGCTGAATCCGGTGTAATCGTAATAGTCCAGGCCAGCGCTGCTGAGGTCGGAAATCTCGTTCACGTTGATGACGAAATCCAGAGTGATGTCACCGGTCTTGTCGGCAGCCCCCGCCAGGGCACTGGTTGCAAGAAGCACGGGGTCATCAAAACCGGGAATGCTGATCGTGCCACTGAGCAAGGCAAGATAGAGCGCGTAGTTTTCAAGCGGGGAGTCGATGGTGGCCCCGTCAACCACAATCCGACCTGCCTCATCCGTCGTGATCGTGACGGCCACCGGATTGCCGTCCGCGTCGACCGGGAAGAGCTTGTTGACGACTTCATCCAGCGAATGCTCCGTGACCGAAGCGGGTGCCCGCATGATGTTGGTGCGGCCAAAATCCACCTCGATCGCGCCTTCCGGGACTTCGCCGTCGATGATGGGCTCGTACTCGGTGCAGTCGCTGTTGGTGCAGGCCTGTTCATATCCGTCCACCAGTATCGGAAGCCCCGTGATCGGATCGCGATACAGGTAAACCAGGTCGCCATAGAGATCGCCCTTGGTCGTGCCGGGGTTCGGGTTTCCATCGCCGCGCTGTGGGTTCAACTCTTTGGCCCCACCTGCCCAGGCGGGACGATCGCTGTCGTCATCCCCTTCGATGATGATGATCACGCGCTCGCCTTTCCCGCGCGTGATGCGAGTCTCAATGTTGGTGCTGTCATCGGACAGATCCCGGAAGATACCGCCAAGCCCCTGGCTGCTTCCGCCGCTGCCGCCGACTCCCCCGCGCTGGCCAGCTGCCCCGGATGGCCCGCCCTGTCCGGCGGTCGTGCCTCTTTGCTGCTGTGCAAAGCCCATGTCCGGCACGACGGACAATGTCGACAATGCCACGACGGCGCAACTGGCAGCCAACCACACCTTTACAGACTGTTTCTTGAAAACGCTTTTCAGCATGTCATCCCCTCCAATTGCATATGTATTGTGCAAGGGGCACCTAGTGATGCCTCAACTAGCACACGCGAATGCATGAAAGCATGATATTCACATTCTGGACTTGACATATGTCAAACCCAGAATGATAACTCTGTAGATTAAAATACTACCTATGCGAGCGTTGCTGGGCTGTCAGAATTGGCGGGTCACACCGATCCGGAACAGGCGTTCGGTCGTGTCAAAACTGTCCACACCGATCCCGTAATCAATCGTATTCGCGTCATATTCGGTCTGGGTATAATCCAGGCGGACATTCATCTTTTCGCCCACCGCAAATTCGATCCCGCCGCCGATGCGGATGCCGTCGATGCCCACGCTCTGGCTGATGTCGGCACTGCGGAAGCTGTAATCGAAGTCGAAATCCGACCGGACCATGCCCGCCCTTGCGTAAATCAGGACATTGTCGTTCAAGACATAACCCAAGCGCAGGCCAAGACCGGCCGTGGCGGTCTTCTTGGCGGAATAGATGCGCCCGACGGGGCTGCGTTCCACGTTCCAGTCGACCGAGGACAGTTCGACTTCGGCCTCGCCCCCAAAGTAGACGCGGTTGGACTGAAACCCGTAGCCGACGTAACCGCCACCCGTGAAACCCTGTCCCGCCCGCGTTGCCACAAGGGTGAAGGCGGTTGCAGCATCATCGGGGCGCGGCCCTGTATTGTCGCTTAGCAACGAGCCATGCCCAAGTTGCGCCCCAGCATAAAGCCCGCCGAAATCTCTGGTCACAGCGGGTTTGGCCGCCTGCGCGCCGGGCGCGAAATCATAGACGAGTCCGAACCGGACGGCGCTTTCCACATTGGCGAAATTATCAGGGGTTGCGGTGTCCGCGGGCGATCCGATCCCGTAATCCTCGTAGGCGCGCAGCTGATACTCCATGCGTCCCGACAACCCGTGACCCAGCGGCACTTCGGCCCCGACGCCGAACAGCATGCCTGTCTTGCGTGCATCGTCCAAAACGGTGGGCTCGGTCCCGCGCTGATAGCTGCTGTCTAAGGCAGCGGACACGATGCCGAAACGGCCATAGAACAGGTTTCCGCTTTCGGTCTGCAAGCCGGTCACCACGCTGGCCGACAGGGCGTTTCCGCGATCCACCCCGAAGTTGCGGTTCCCGGCATGGCTCCAGGATGTGCTGTTGACTTCGAAATCCGCCTCGGCGCCCAGGACAAGGGCACCGTAATGCTGTCGGTATCCCGCAAAGACGCTGGTTGCCACGGCATGATCGCCAAAGTCGGCGGTCAGGCTGCCACCGGACCCGCGCGGCCCGTCAACCTTGGTTTGCAGGGCCGTATCACCGATGGCAAGACCGGCATAGAAGCCGCCATCGCCAGCCTGCACAAGATCGCCCGGCTCCGCTTCAAAGCGCGGCTCCAACGACGCCCCAAAGGTCAGGGAAATCCTGTGCTCGTCGTAATCCGCACCGGCAATATCCGACTGTCGCTGCCGGAAGTCATAGTTCGTATCAAGATAGACCCGGGGATTGAGGTAATAGCGCAGGGATACCCCTGCTTCCGCCAGATGATCCGTCCGCGCGACCGACTGATAATCGTTCTGCGTCAGAAAGGCATAGGCGGCCAGCGACATGTCGGGGGCCACACGGTGCCGCAGACGCAGCCCCGCAGACGTCGAGATATAGCCCGAGGCGCCGCTGAGCGTCGTCTCTTCGAGTGTGCGGTCAACAATGACATCAAGCGATGTTTGATTATCCAGCGGCATCGTCAGGTCCACGCCGAGATCAAGCGCTCTCGTCGTGCCGAAACGCGGATCGTCATAGGACTGGGAAATCATGCCAAGCAGCACCTCCCCCCGCAGAGGTCCAATGCTGCCGTTGTATCCGATCGCGGCCTGATAGCCCTGCGAACTCCGCTGGAACCCAAGCCCGAGGTTGTCCACCGCTTGATCGTAGTCGCGCTGGTCGTAGATGCCTTGCAGGAAAACCTCGCCCTCACCCAGGTCAGCCACGCCGATGCGCCCGCCCAGTTCGATCTGGCGGCGATCACGATCGTCATTGTCGACCACGGAACCCAGTGCGGCGGGCGTGTCGTCAAAGTTCAGGTCACGCACATTCAAACCCAGACGGAACGTCCGATCAGCCAGCCGCCCGCCAATCCCGACATACCCGCTTGCTTCGCGCAATTCGGTCGGACGCAAACCGCTCACATCATCAGGAGACTCGCGCCCTTCATGCACAAGCTCGTAATCCAGACCGCCAAACGCGAAGACACTCTCATTTATTCGGTACTGAGCTTCAGCCCCCAGAAAGTAGTCTTCATAATTTTCCTGCGAATAGTCCGCAAAGCGCCCGATATCGCTACTTGCTTCAAGATTCAGCCTGAAATCCTCGGCGCGGTACGACAGGGCCATCCATGGCGACAGGATCGTCACGACATCGGACCGGCGGTCATTCGCAGTCAGAAAGACATTATCCGTCACGCGACCTGTCACAGCGATACCGGCATCGAATGTGTAAGGCGTGGTGTCCGTCGCGGAATCCGCATTGCCATTCTGCTGCGCCACACCAGGCTGCGCAGATACAAGGGCGGCAATCAAGGTAGCAAGGCCAAGAAACGGATGCGATTTTGAAATAGCCATCTCGGACCCCTTCGCGGAAAGAGAAATCGTTCGATTGCAGTTTTAGTATAACATTCCAAATCCGGAAACCGTCAGGTTCCGATATGCATGGAATTCGGTTCCGTGTTGTAAAAATGATAAAGGAAAAGTTGATATTTTGTCCTGCCTGCAGCGCGCTACATGCGTCCCGCCCCTTTTCAACGCCAGTCGCATGGTTTCGCGTTAAAACTCCGGCGTCGGTCCGTTCCCGTTTCTAAAAAACACCTCGTGGTTGCTCAGTTGATGCTCACTGCATTTTCCGGGCAAGTCCCTTCTGCGTAGGCTTGAGCCGTTAGGCTCCAGACCCATTAATCCGCTTGAGGCTGTCAAGCTGGCATGATTCAAACTCCCAAATTCTGGGGGCATTAT
Organism: Rhodobacteraceae bacterium EhC02; assembly: GCA_001650895.1. GTDB lineage: Bacteria > Pseudomonadota > Alphaproteobacteria > Rhodobacterales > Rhodobacteraceae > Seohaeicola. The sequence goes on along the minus strand of LXYH01000039.1, from coordinate 17,864 downwards.
GAGCAATCTTTACTGGCTGACGGACGAACAAATGGCGCGGCTTCGGCCGTTCTTTCCAAAGAGCCATGGCAAGCCGCGCGTGGATGACAGGCGCGTTCTGAGTGGAATAATATTCTTCAATCGCAATGGCTTGCGGTGGTCCGACGCGCCGAAGGAATACGGGCCGGCGAAGACCCTCTACAACCGCTGGAAGCGGTGGGGCGACATTGGCGTCTTCGCGAGGATGATGGAAGGGTTGGCCGCTGAGGCGACAGCTCCAAAGACTGTGATGATCGACGCGACCTATCTCAAAGCACACCGCACAGCTTCAAGCCTTGGGTTGAAAAAGGGGGGCGCGGTCGTCTGATTGGCCGAACCAAGGGCGGCATGAACACCAAATTGCATGCCGTCACAGATGAAAACGGCCGCCCGATCAGCTTCTTCATGAGCGCAGGCGAGACCAGCGATTATACTGGTGCAGCGGCATTGCTGAACAGCCTTCCACCTGCGCAATGGCTTCTGGCCGACAGAGGTTATGATGCCGACTGGTTCCGTGAAGGCTTGCAAAGCAAGGGCATAAAGGCGTGCATCCCTGGCCGAAAATCACGAACAAAGCCCGTCAAATACGACAAGGGTCGATACAAACGCCGTAACAGGATCGAAATTATGTTTGGTCGCCTGAAGGATTGGCGCCGGGTTGCCACTCGCTACGACAGATGCCCGAAGGTCTTCCTCTCAGCCATCGCCCTCGCCGCAACCGTCTTGTTCTGGCTTTGAACATCAATGAGTCTGGAGCCTAGGTGAAGTAATCCCTATTCAAGAAGCGCCAGGCTCAACCATGGGAAAAAGCTGACCGCAATTAGCACCAGAAGCATTATCCCAACAAATGGCACAGCCGCGGCGGTGACATCGGAGAACTTCTCTTTGAAGGCTGTCATGGCTACGACCAAATTGAACCCTACGGGCGGTGTCAGAAGGCCAATCTCCAGATTGATCACCATGATGATACCGAAATGGACCGGATCGATGCCATAGCTGCTGGCGATGGGCATCAAGATTGGTGCCATGATCAGAATGGCGGCATTAATGTCCATAAGGCACCCGACGGCCAGAAGCAGAAGGTTCACGCCGAGAATGAACAGAAGCTTGCTCTCGATGTTGGTGTTTAGCCATTGCGCAAGGGACTGGGGAACCATCTCAGTGGTCAGCAAAATGTTGAGGCTCATGGCAATGGCAATTATGGGGACAAGCGTGCCGAGCAACTGCGACGTCTCTACCACAGTCGCGGCGAGTTTGCGCAACGTCATTTCCCGGTAGATCACAAATTCGACAAACATCGCATAGGCCAGAGCTACGGCGGCGGATTCCGTGGCTGTGAAGTAGCCAGAATAAATGCCACCAAGCAAAATGACAGGCATAAGCAGCGACCATATGCCGTCCCGTATGGCCGCAAAAAAGGCGCGTGCATCAAAAGTTGTTTTTGGCAGGCGACGGTTTTTGATCAGCGAGTATGTCAAAAGCACAGCCGTAAGCATCAGCCCCGGGATCAGGCCCGCGAGAAACAGGTCTGTGATCGACGTATCTGTAATGATCCCGTAGACGATCAGCGGAATGGACGGCGGTATGATCACGCCCAATGTCCCGGCGCTGGTAATGGCGCCAAGCGCATACTTCTTGTCGTACCCCTCGTTCAGCAAGGCAGGATAAAGGATAGAACCAACGGCCAGAAGCGTCACCATGCTCGATCCAGAGATCGCGGCAAAGAATGCACAAGACAGGATCGCAGCAGCACCAAGTCCGCCCGGCAGCGCACAGGTTGCGCGGCGCATGACATCCACAAGCCGGGTCGCGATGGAGCCCTTGGTCATTACAGAGCCAACAAGCATGAAGAGCGGAATGGAGAGGAACACCTCTTTGTTGACGGCGTTCCACATGTCTTCCAGCAGGTATTGGATCTGGCCATCACCATAGACCATGTGAATGTAGGCCGCGCTGAAGAACAGAATTGCGATCAGGTTCTGCCGCAAGGCCAGCAGAAGAACGATCAATCCAAAGAGAAGAAAAGACATCATTGTTCGGCCACCTGTTCTGAAGGTTTAAGGTCTGGCCGCAGGAAGAAGACTACAAAGCGTATCGCCGCGGAGAAGAACCCGTAGGGCATGATCCACTGAACAGTCCAAAGCGGGATCAGGATGACCGGAATGGTTTCGTCCCATTCATGATTTGCTTTCACCATCATGAAGGAAAAATAGCCCATCGTTGCAAAGGCAATTGCAGAGAGCAGATCCCCCAGGCGCGTCACAAGTGATTGATATCGTGCTGGAGCCCAGCCATCAGCAAACCGAGGCCGCAAGTGCTGGTTTTGTGATGTTGCCAACCCCAGACCAAAATAGGCCGTGGCGATAACGAACAAGACGGCTGCACGTTGAACGCCATAGATCGAATAGTTGAAAAACTCGCGTGCGAAGACATCGGAGATCATGGCGAGTGCTACGACGGCATAGCAAAGGCCCGCCAGGCCCGCTTCTATCAAAAAGAACATGCGCATGAAGCGGGCCATGAAGGCTCCTTCCAAAAGAGGGCGGCGGATTTCCCGCCGCCCGTGCAGAACTGACTTACTTTCGGCACTCCGCCACGGCCTTGGTCAGATCAGACCAGAAAGCTTCAGCGCTTCCGCCAATCTCCGCCACCAGTTCAGCATGTTTAGAACCACCAAGGTCATGCCACGCAGCCATCTCTTCTTGGGTCAGTTCATAGACCTGGCCGCCTGCTTTTTTGAACTCACCGATCAAATAAGCATCCATGCCCCGGACACCGGCGCGCAATCCGTTTTGATCCGGCAATGACGCCATCAGCTTGGCTTGATTATCACTGCCAAGGTCATTCCAAGCATCAAGGTTCATTACGATCATGCCACTGTCATGGCTGTGATTGGTCAAAGTAAGGTGTGGGGCTGCCTTTCCGAAACCCATCGCGACATAGAGGATGTTCTGGATGCTCCCGGCTTCAATCAGGCCTGTCTGCAAGGCGGATGTCATCTCGGAAAACGGAATGTAAATCCCATTGATACCCAAGGCATCGTAAAAGTTCTTGGCCGCAGGAGAGACGTTTACACGCACTTTCATATCACCAAGCTGATCTGGGCTTGTGATCTTTTCGGGGCCGAACATATTGGCAAAACCGAGTTCGTTCCACTGGAGGAGCTTCAGGTTGCGCGCTTCAAAGAGCGGGTTCAGCGCGTCTGTCAGGTGATTGTCATAGACGCAATCGACCTCTTCAATCGAGTTGAAAAGATACGGGGCTGACAAAAGCGACACCTCCGGCACTTGCGTTGCCATGCCGGGGGTGGACACAGCGCCGATCGCGATGCGACCACGGGTTACCTGCTTGAGAACATCAACTTCAGTGCCCAGTTGCGAGCCGTTGAACAAGGCGACGTTATATTCGCCTCCAGTCGTTTCCTTGAACGCCTCTGCAAAGGCTTCAGAATGCTTGACCCAAGGTGTGCCCGCGGGTGCAGAACTTGCCCAACGGAGCTCTGTTTCGGCCTGTGCCGAAACCGCAGTCATCGTAACAACTGCACCAGCAATCCCACTCATCAGTATTGTCTTCAGTTTCATTTTCGTTCTCCTCCCTGGAGTTCTAGTTACTTGGCAGTGGTTTATTTCTGTGACCAGACGTGTTGATCCCAAGCTTTTGCGCCGTGAACGGCAGGCAATTCAGCAAGCTTGTGTTTCGCCACTTTGCGGCTGGCTGTTCTTGGAAAGTCTGCGGTGAATTCGATGTATCTTGGCCTTTTGTAAGCAGCGAGGTGATCGCCACAGTGCGCGGCGATGGACATTGCAAGATCCTCGTTGCCGATGGATCCTTCATTCAAAATGATGAAAGCCTTGACCTCTTCTTTGCGCAGAGGGTCCGGGACGCCCACAACAGCGGCTTCCTGAACGGCAGGATGCTGCAAAATCGCGGCTTCCACTTCGCGGGCGGCAATGTTTTCGCCCGATCGCTTGATCATCTCTTTCAAGCGGCCTGTGATGTAGAGAAAACCATCTTCATCAATGCTTGCCAGATCACCTGTCCGAAACCACGACCCGACATAGCTCTCGGCGGTCACGGCGGGATTGTTGTAATACCCAAGCAGCATCTTCGGAGTGATGACCAGCAGCTCACCCGACTGCCCTGCGGGCATTTCGTTTCCATCGCCGTCCACTATCTTGATACGGCATCCTTCCAAGGGTGCGCCACAGCTTCCCGGGTGCCTGCTGATGTCAAGATCGGTTGGTGATGCGGTCACGCCGCCCACTTCTGTCATACCAAATGCATCGCGTCCGATTGGGCCGAAAAGGCGACGCAGCTTTTCGATGTTGTGTGGACGCCACGCAAAGGTATTCACAAACTTCAGCGGCCAACCATAAGCCTCGGCTTCCGACAAAGATTGAATGAACGGCTCTGGAAAGGAGAAGTAGTTCACCTGAAACTTGTCCAGCCAAGCAGGAAGGTTTGACAGGCTCATCTTTTCGACGATATGCGCCGTCGCTCCTGCGTGCATCGACAAGAGAAGTTGCCACTGAGCATCCATGTAGAAGAACGGTGCCCAAATGAGAATTGAGCGTATCTCATGCGCGCCAAATTCGGCGCGCGCGCCCTCTCGGAAATGGTCCCAATAGGCCTGCGTGAGCATGCAGCCTTTTGGGCGGCCCGTTGTGCCTGATGTGTATTGGATAGAGAACAGACCGCTGTCTTGCATCGGCTGCGGTGCGGCGCCTTCGCCGTGCTGTAGAAGGTCCTGCCAATTGATACAGGACGGGGTTTGCGCACCATGGGTAATTACCAAAGGCAGGTTCAACGCTCGGACATCATCGCTTTGCAAATGATGCGCCAGAGATGTGTCGATGATCAGCACTTCAGCGTCCGCATCATCCAGAGCATAGGCCAGCTCTGACGACACATACGCCGGGTTCAAGGGCGTCAAGACCGCACCAAGGCGTGCCAGCGCGAACCATGTGATCGTGCCCGCCGGGCAGCTCGGCAGCATGACGGCAACATGCGTACCAGTTCCAACCCCAAGACGCGCCAGACCTGTTGCGCAGGCGCGGACTTGTCGAGCCAACTCATCATATGTCAGCCGCTCGCCCGACAGTACCCAATGGGCGACATCGAGCGGTCCAAACCGGCGCGCGGCATCGTGCAGGAAGAGATCAAGCGGATTGATCGGAGTATGCATGTTGATCACTCTGACAGGGGTGGCTTTGCATCAAAGGCAAGCCGCTGCAGGCGATACATGTCCTCGACAACATCCAGCGCGAGGTCACGGCTCAGGTGCCGTGTGCGCTCATAGGCTTGCAACTCAACTTGCAGCGCAAGGGCTGGGAAGCCAGCGATACGCTCGGCAAGTTCGACTGCGCGTGAAAGCAGCCGTTCAGGGTTAACAACCTCATTCACCAGATTGTTGCGAAGGGCAAAATCCGCATCCATCAACTCACCGGTCAGGACCATTTGCATAGCGGCCGTGTAGGGAATCTGCTGCGCCATTTGCGAAGCGCCCGCAGCACCGCCCATCCCATGGGTGATCTCTGGAAATCCGAACTTGGCGGCTGGCGTTGCGATGCGCAATTGCGTCATCATGAGCATGTAAAGCAGCCCTTGGCCCACACAAGCACCATGAACGGCCGCAATGAGCGGCTTCGTCTGAACCAGACGCAATGTCTCGCGCTCCCAGCCCGGATAGGTCTGAATGCTTTGACCTGCTGTTGCCCCGAAATGGCGATTGATCATCTCGCTCTGCGAAAGGTCCGGACGGGGTGATTTGATGTCGTCACCCGCACAAAAGGCTCTGTCGCCGGTGCTGCGCCAGATCCCGACTTTCAAAGATGTGTCTGAGTAGAACTCCCGCAAGGTGTCGTGGAACTGCTTGTGGATTTGCGCATTGAACACATTGACGGGTGGGTTGTCCAAAACGATGTGGGCCACTGCGCCCGTTCGCTCAAGTCTTATCACAGCCATCCCCCCCCCGTTTCTCAAGAGGTACCAAAACAGAATCAGAATTTCAATACTGTTTTTGTCACAAGTGATCTGGCCTCCAGAAATTTGGACCGCTACAGTAAGATCAAGGTGAGGAGCGTTCGGATGCAGGTTTCCACGAAATCAAAAAAACCACTTCAGAAACGAAGTCATGAAAGTCGACTCAAAATTCTGAATGCCGCCGAGAAGCTGTTTGCTGAGAGCGGGTACCGCGCAACCAAGGTTTCCGACATCATTTCAGCGTCAGGATGTTCGGCCGGATCGTTTTACCATCAGTTCAAGGACAAACGTGAAGTCGCCGAAATTCTATACAGCCGATATATCGCCTTCATGGAGCAGACGATCGATCATTTGGTCGAAGACATCCAGGAAGGTGAAGACATCCGCTCCATGTTCACACGCGTTCTGAGCCTCGCACTGATCGCACTATCCAGTCACGTCGGCGCGCGTGCCGCAGTCGTCGACTTGTCCCACGATGCACCGGAAATCGCTGAGCGCGGATATCAGCTTACGAACCGTTTCCTTTCCCAGATGCGTGACAAGTTCGATGTATTTCACGGACAGATCGGACATCCGGACCCGACAGTCGCGATTGAGAATGCGCTACAGTTGAATCTGATCGTCTTGACCCAGCATACCTTGCGCCCGCGCAAGTATCTGCCAAAGGAGAATGAGGCCTTGATCGGCGTTCTTGTGGATGCGGCATGCGGGATACTGAAACTCTCCGAGCCCGGGGCGAAAGCATGATCATATCAGACCAGTTCGCGGGATTGGACACCATTGATCTGGCAAAACTGGTAGAGCGCCACGAAGCCACAGCATTGGAAATAACCGATGCTGTAATCAACCGGATTGAAGCACTCAATCCGGTTTTGAACTTCATGACGAGATGTGATTTTGACCGCGCAAGAGATCGCACAAGGAACGCACGCACGGCCACTCCATTTGCGGGCGTTCCGTTTCTGATGAAGGACATGATCGACGTCGGCGGCCTACCCAGAACAGATGGCTCAAGGCTGATGCTGCAAAACGTGCCGCAACAGAATGTGGCGTATGTTGATGCGATCGAAGACGCAGGGTTGAACATTCTGGGGCTCACGAATGTCCCCGAATTTGCGGCAGGTATCACAACTGACAATGCCGTATTTGGCGCAACCAAAAACCCGTTGAACCCGGAATATTCAGTCTTTTCATCTTCTGGTGGGTCAGCCGCCGCCGTTGCTTCGGGCGTTGTCTCGATGGCGCACGGCACAGACGGTGGCGGCTCGAACCGCCTCCCTGCATCGGCAACAGGCATCTTCGGAATGAAGCCCAGCAGAGGGCGGATGCACTCGGGCGAAGCAGGCGGCGGGCATGACATCGCCAAAACCAATCACGTCTTGTCCCGAACCGTGCGCGAAAGTGCGCTGCTTTTTTCGCTTACCGAAAACAAGACGGGCGCTCTGCGGCCCGTAGGCTATGTTGCTGCCCCCTGCGCAGATCGCCTCCGGATCGGGTATGTTTCACCAATTGGGCCTGTCGATGAAGACGTCACCACTGCCTTGACGAGGACGCGCGATCTGTTGTCGAGCATGGGGCACACGCTTGTCAAAGTGAAGTTTCCAGTAAATCTCGACGAATTCACCAACGCTTACACTGCGTTCTTTTCAACACGCCTCACCCTTTTGCGGCAAATGGTAGAGGCCAGCACAGGCAAGCCCATCGGCGACAGCGGCCTTGTAACGCCGTTTGTTGCCAGCGGAGCCGAAGCGCTGCGTGATCTTTCCGAAGGTCAGATCGAGCGCGCGATGCTCTACCTTCACTCTCTGCAAGACTTGTTTGAGCAGCTTTTCCAAGAGGTGGACATCTTGCTGACCCCCGTATCTCCTGTGGTCTGCCCCAAGCTTGATCAAGACGCATGGAACAGAACATGGAACGAGGATCTGGCGGCGAAAATGGTCATGCACCTCCAGTATACGGCACCCATCAACTTTGCCGGATGCCCTGCAATGTCGGTGCCTTGTGCAATCGGGTCAAACACCGGCATGCCAGTGGGCAGTCACCTCATTGCACCAATTGGAGGCGAAAGGAGACTGTTTGAACTCGCGTACGAACTTGAAGCCGAGTTGCAGCCGATGAATCAGCTTGATTGCATGCTAAGACTGCAATGGGCATCCCTGACCTCCTGACAGATACAGTTGCGAACAAGCAGCCCGGCAAACCGAGTGGCAACACAATCTAGGAACAGGCGCCGTATGACGCCGAGTGCATGCGGCACATCCAGATATTCAAGGAAATGCTTGGTAGCGGAGGAGGGACTCGAACCCCCGACACGCGGATTATGATTTTCCCTGTTTTCGGAGTGTTAGATTATGCTACCCACAAATCTCTCTGCATCTTTAAGAACATTATGATGTGATCTTCGACGTAAGAGGTGTGAGAAAGCCAGACACCGTTTCATAAGGATCGATTGTCCATACTAGCTTGCGTGCTACTTTCTAAATCAGAACATACCGCAGCTCCTCGGATTGCAATTCAGTTGCGCAAGAGCCCGCAGAACTTACTGGCGGGTGACGAGGCAACTTAGGATGGCGGTCCACGTGCGATATCGGTCACGACGAAAGTCCAGATTGCGTCAAAATGATCTGAGTTAGAATGCATAAAAAAGACCGAGCGCCATGCTAATGCAGGCGCCCGGATTTGTTATAGATCAGAGGTTGCCCGCCGCCATCTCACGCGCGATATGGTCCGCCTGACGGATTGCCAGCGCCACGATGGTAAGTGTCGGGTTCTCCGATGCCCCCGTGGTGAACTGCGAGCCGTCCGAGATGAACAGGTTCGCGATGTCATGGGTCTGGCCCCATTTGTTGCAAACGCCATCTTCGGGCCGTTCCGACATGCGGTTGGTGCCAAGGTTATGCGTGGACGGATAGGGCGGGGTCGGGAAGGACCGGGTCGCCCCCACCGCGTCATAGATCGCCATACCCTGCTTGTAGGCGTGGTTGCGCATCGCGACGTCGTTGGGGTGGTCGTCGAAATGCACGTTGGCCACGGGCAGGCCCCACTGATCCTTGGTGTCGGACAGGGTGACGCGGTTGGTGGCTTGGGGCATATCCTCGCCCACGATCCACATCCCGGCCATGTTCTCATAGTGATCCAGAGCCGTGGTGAACCCACGCCCCCAGCCACCGGGATTGAGGAAGGCCGCCATGAAGGGCAGGCCAAGCGATAGCGTCTCAAGCTCGTAGCCGCCGACAAAGCCGCGTGAAGGATCGTGACGAGCCTCGTCCTGAATGATCCCGGCCATCGTAGTGCCGCGCCACATGCGCACGGGCTTGTCGAAGATGCCATAGATCGAGCCCGTGGTGTGGCGCATGTAGTTGCGTCCCACCTGATCCGAGCTGTTGGCCAGCCCGTTCGGGAACATGGCAGAGGCAGAGTTCAGAAGCAGGCGCGGGCTTTCGAAGCTGTTGCCCGCCACGCTGACGATCCGCGCCTTCTGCAAGTGCAGATTGCCGTCCTTGTCGAAATATTCGACCCCGGTGACCTTGCCGCTGTCATCGTGCAGAATCCGCGCCACATGGGCATGTTCGCGCACTTCCAGATTGCCCGTCGCCTCACCGCGCGGAATGTCGGTATAGGCGGCTGACCATTTGGCCCCCCATTTGCAGCCCTGAAAGCAGAAACCCGTCTGCTGACAAGCTGGCCGTTCGTCATATTCGGACGAGTTGATGGCCATGCGCCCGGTATGGACCTCTTTGTAGCCCAGTTTCTTGGCACCGGCTTCAAAGACCTTGTAATTGTTGCTGCCGGGCAGACCGGCGCGCCCTTCGGTCAGGGTGACGCCCAGCTTGGTCTCGGCCAGCGCATACCAGGGCGCCATTTCGGCGGCGTCGATCGGCCAATCCAACAGGTTTGCCCCTTCGACCGCGCCATAGGTGGTCAGCGCCTTCCACTCATGCTCCTGAAAGCGGATGGACGCGCCCGCCCAATGGGTCGTGGTGCCGCCCACTGCCTTAACGATCCAGGCGGGCAGACCGGCAAAATCCTTGGCCACGCGCCAGTCACCGCTCGTGGTGCGGGCATCCAGCCAGGCCAACTGGCCGAAACTTTCCCATTCGTCGTTGATATAGTCGTCGGGCAGGTAACGTCCGCCCGCCTCAAGCGCCACGACCTTGACGCCCTTTTGCGCCAGTTCATTGGCCAGAACACCGCCGCCAGCGCCAGTGCCGATGATGACGACGACCGAATCGTCGTTCAGATCAAATTTCGCAACCATGTCAGTGCCCTCCCTTACAGCCAGTCGATATCGTCGAAGCCACGGTCGATATATCCGCCCTGGCTGAAGGACTCGCCCTCATAGCCGAAGATCGGCCAGACGTCCTTCTGGTTATAAAGGCCGGTCACAAGACCCGCGCGGACGGTCTGGAAAAAGACCTCGCCCTCGACCGCCTGAAGCACCTTCACACGGTCCTCCTCCCAACCGATCGACAGGTAATCGGCATGGCCCTGCGCCTGTGCAGCGGCATTCAGTGCCGCGATGCCTGCGTCGACCAGATCCTTGGCCGCTGCATCATCATACACTTTGACCGCGACCGCGTAGAAACGGTCGGCGACCTGATCGTGCGGATAGATGTCGCGCGCCATCTGCATCAGCGTCGCCATCTGCTCGGGCGTGATGACTGACACTTCCATGGCCCATGCTGCATTGGGGGCAGCAATGAAGCCTGTCCCCGCAATGGCAAGCGCCCCGACGGCTACGGCGCGGCCCAGCAGCGCGCGCCGGGTCAGCCCCTTTCGTTCCAGTTTTGACATTTACGTTTCCTCCCTGAGATGAAATCGCCCGCCGTTGCCGACGACCGGATTGGCGGCTGCTATTGAAAGCGGCCCCCGCGTTGAAGAACTTCGATCTGGTAGCCATCCGGATCGGCGATGAAGAAAAACTTGGCGACCTGCACACCGTTGTTCTTGAAATCCACCAGATTGCGCGGGGACAGACCTGCTGCGGTCAGGCGGGCATGCTCGGCCTCGACGTCATCCACGGACACCGCCAGATGCCCGTAACCATCGCCCAGATTGTAGGGTTCAGTGCGTCCCTTGTTGACCGTCAGTTCCAGCTCGAAGCTGCTTTCGTCGTTGGACATGTAGATCAGGGTAAAGCTGTCGAAATCCAGCCGGTCGGCCACGCGCAGGCCAAAGGCCGTTTCGTAAAATGCCACAGCGCGCGCCTCTTCCAGCACGCGGATCATGGAATGAATAGTCTTGGCCATTTGCCCTCCAGAACTTTGTTGTTCTGGTAAGGTTACCGGACCAATTTGCGCTGCGGGTAGTAGATGACTACTACAGGGGCTTTATTTTCATCACTCGGCGGCGAAGCGCGAAACGCCTTGCGGCACTTGGTCCAACTCGCCCAGATGGATCGTGCAGGCGCAGCGCAGAAGCGAGGTGAAATTGGTCACCTCGCCGTGCTGTTCCAGCACTTCGGAGTGCAGTTTGGACACGAAAGCCGGTGTGGAGACGCCGTCTTTCTCGGCCATCTGATCGACGATCCTCCAGAACGCCCGTTCAAGACGAATGCTGGTAGACTGACCATTCAACCTCAGGCGGCGGGTGATGTATTCATAACGACTGGGATCTTGGCCCGCAAAAATCTGGCACATCTTGTCATCCTCCCTGATCGAATGATGCCCGATTGCGCGGGCACGTCAAGTAAAGCCGTGTGCAGCCTTTGGGGGTAAATCATGGAGGCGTGAAACTGCGTTAGGTCCAGGGTCGATACCATGTAAGGCATAGCGGCTCGTCGGACATCATAAACCCGCAGAGACACGAACCGTTCTTTTTGCAAGATCTCAACCGATAAGCAGGTGCAGGCCGCTGCTTAAATTACTCGGAAATCTGCCCAAGGCTTGAGGGAGTAGCTCTGGCAACACACCAAATCCCAGTCCAGCATCTTGCGGTTTAAGCAGCCAGCAGATCGCTCTGCATCTTTGCGAACATCTCGACGTCATCTTCCGGGTTGTGGAACAGGTGTCCGTAGACGTCCATCGTCATGTTGATCGAGGAATGCCCCATCAGGGACTGGATCTTCTTCGGGGGCCAGTTCTGCTCGATGAAGAGTGATGCAGCAGCGTGGCGCAGGGCGTGAAAGCTGAACTTCGGCTTGCCCGCGTCATCGACAATCCCGTTCTCGATCAGCAAGGGCACGAAGACCCTGTTGTGGATGTTCGAGTGGTTCTCGATGTTTCCCTTGCCGTTTGGGAAGACGAGGTTCAGTTCGCCACGTGCACAGACCGACGTCCATGCCTTCAGCGTGTCATGCACGATCGGAGCCATCGGAATGCTGCGCTTGCTGGTGCGGCTCTTGGGCTTTCCCATCTCGTTGAAGCGGTCCGCGCGCTTCTGAACGTGGATCAACCTGGCGTCGAAGTCGACGCAGTCCCATGTGAGCCCCCGCAGTTCGCTGATCCGCATTCCAGTAAAGATGGCCGTGACGATCAGGGGACGGTGGCGATCAGGGACCTTGCCGATCATCGTTCTGATCTCGTCCTTGGTCGGGATGGTGCGTTCGTCTTCATCCCGCCGGTTCCGCTTGAGCTTCACGTCACGTGCAACGTTGCGGTCGATCCAGTCCAGTTGCATGGCCTTGTCCAGAGCAGAGCGCAGGCTGCCAAGCACCTTGCGGGTCATGGCACGAGACAGGCCCTCATCCTGCAGATCATCCATGAATTCCGCGATATCACCACGCGTCAGATCGGCGACCAGCAGACTCCCGATCTTCTTGTCAATGTGGTGGTCGACATGCCCGCGATAGCTGCGAATGGTCGCGCGTTCGAGGTTGTTGCGCTGACACTCTTTCAGCCAGGCTTCACACGCATCCCGGATGGTTTTGATACTTCTGCTCATGAGGGTTTCCTTCAGGCTATGTTGCTGTGATCATTATACAACATCGGGGCACGTCCGTCGGGCTGTTTCCCTGTCAGGACAGCAGAAAGTTCAGATTTCGTCATGGGTTATTGACAGCCTGAGCTGAGCAGGCGAATTACATTGCGTAATATCACGGAATGTAAAACACGAATGAACGGCACGAGCACTCCATCCAGAAGCATGATCGTCTATAACGGTGATCACTCCAAGGTGAAGCAAGACGTTCTACTGAAGACTGCCCATGTCAGATCCCAGATCTTGACCCTTAAAGCTTACGGGCAGTTGGCAGGTATCGCGTTCAGCCACCGCACAATGCTCAGCAGGCAGCCCGTTGATGAACAACCTATACCACACAGCACACTTGCTGAAATCCTCGAGACCAATCCCGCAGGTCAAGGAGTCATCATCGAGGACCTCACCCGCCTAATCAGCTCAACGGAAACGGAGGGTATCAAAAAGCAAGTGAAGTTCCTGCTAGGCAACCTGCCCGGGATGTTCAGCATCCGGCAGCACAACACGATCCTTGGGATAGGTGCTGTCGGGTTGTTCCATCTCGCCAGCATAGAAGCGGCCAAGCGGCTGGACCGAACCACTAGGGCAAAGAAGGCTGCCGCAAGCAAGAACCCGGATGAGAGCAAGGCAGCTTCCAGAAAGGCCAACGCAGCCAAGACAGCCCTCGCCCGAACCAAGGCTCTGAAGCTACGTCAGCAGATAGAGAAGATTAGAGACAGCCTGCCCGACAATGATAGACCCAACCTGGCTGACCTCGCCCGACAACTGAATGATGCTGGCATACCAACACCTTCGGGCAAAGGCAGGTGGCAGACAACAACGGTGTCACGGGTTCTGCAGGCCGCAGCACAGCACGACAGGCAACGAGAAGAACTGAGACAGAAGATGGAAGCAAGGAAGCAGAAACGCCTGCAGACAACAAACCGACCACCCTTCGGAGTGTAATGCCCTGACAGACTGTCTAGAGTGCATGCAAGAGATAGACCACTATAGAGACCATAGCCCCTGCAAGGTTATGAGGGTCGGCAACTTATCCTCGGATCCCGCTCCGCTGTCCGTGAATGAAAGACTGGAGAGAGGGGCCTTGCTCAGATGGAGCGTTTTCCAAGAATTCGCCTAAGCGCGTTTATTTATAAATATGAAGAAGAATAAGTTATAGAGTAATTAGCTATAAGGGACGCGCGGCGGGCCACCCTCATTCTTCAATGTTGAAAACCAGCTTCCCTCAACCTGGCATGAACCGGGCCTTCATCCCCAAACCGGTCAGTGGATGAGCGACACCGCGGATATCGGTCAAGAAAAGTTGCCAGCAAACCGGGCAATCCACCAGATCGAGACGCGAAGTGAGAGGTGAATGCTCTCCCGGTTCCGCATTTTGCCAATGCTGTCCGAAAGAGCCGCTCGCTGAGGTCGCGCCACAGCGCGCTTTGCAGCAAGGAGCACCCTACCCTCATGAAAGCCCGTGGACGCCGCCTACGCGCGGCCTGGCGAGCCTCAGGCATATACCAAACAGAAGGCTTGCTGCCAGTTATTGGCTTGAAGCATTTGGGGTGACAAGTACGCATGCAGCAGAGTAGTGGTGCGTGTAAACAAGCAAGCTGCGACCCAACATGACCGACTACCAAGATCCAAACCTTGTAACCTCGGATAAGAGCCAAAGAGTGCTGGTGGACGGCTATCCGTTCTCGATCCAGATCTACCGACTGGAGACGGAAAAGGCTTGGTCACTCGAGGTCGTCGACCATGAGGGAACAAGCCATGTCTGGGATGAGCAATTCCGCTCCGACAAGGACGCGCGCGATGCAGCGATAGTAGCACTGGAAAGCGAAGGGGCGATTGCCTTCATGCGTGGGGACAACGTGATCCTATTTCGGAAGGCATAGGCCTACCGCTCCTGACAGTCCGGCAATGCCATCCACGCCTGCTCAAGTCGGACGTAAAAAGCTTGCTAGAGCGCGCCACAGCGCGCCTTACAGAAACGTCCACCCTACCCTCATGAAATCTCGCGGACGCCGCTTATGCGCGCCCTCGCGAGCCTCAGGCACTTGCCTGCATCTAGGCAGACAGTAGAGCTGCTCAAGAGCCTAAAACAACGCTCCCCAATCCTTACCAAGCTTCTTCAGAGCACGATCGATCTTCTGGTTCATGTCCATCCAAGACAGCATGCGGCCTTTTTCGCCCAGCCTGACAACCGACACGTCCTGCTCGCCCTTGGCGATCCGGGCCTTGTTCACCATTTGAACAGTCCTGTGGAAGCGGTCGAGGCCGTAGACGCCACTGCGGCGGAAGATCTCCTCTTCATTCGCGCGCAGCTTGATGCCGAGCGCGGTGCCGTCGCATTGTTCCCCAAGTGTAGCCAGATAGAATTCGAAGAACGTTCTGCGGATAGTCTTGAACGGAAAACCAGCAAGATCGCCCAAGGTCTTGAGGCCAACGGCGCCGTGACCGCCAACCTCGTCAACCTTGCCCTGCAAAGTGACTTCCACCCGCGCCCGACGTTCTGCCTTCGACAAGTCCAGGAAGGTGCCACTAGCCGGATCACGCTGGTCGGTCACTTTGTCCATGGTGCGCAGCATGACGTGAAAGTCCTTCGCGCCGATCCAGCTTGTTGCATCGACGTCAGGTTGACTGTGCTTGTTCAGATCCAGAGCAACCAAACTCTCTGGCTCCAGACCAAGACCCGGCGCAAGAACCAGAAGCCGATGTCCCAGATCCGAGGCGCTTGGGTTCACGAAATGCGTAGCGCCGCCCCCACCGAACTTGCCACCATAGAAGCGAGGCCCGGCCGCCGGGAGTTCGGTGAGCACTGGATCCGGCTTGAGATGGCGGCGCAGGATATCCACCATTTGCCATCGCTTGAGGTTGGCCGTGCCCTCGCTAAGACCTCCAGTGCCTTTGACGTAGAAATCGACAGAGATCTCGACACCCATGATCTGGAGTTCTGACATCTTGGCGCTGTCCAAACCGTAGCTGCCAGCGACCTTGGCAAGGACATGCCCCAGTTCCCGTGGGTTTGGCTGCTGGAACTTCAGGATGAAGTCACTGCCCATATATCCGGGCCTGCGGTCAGGTCCCGAGACGAAGACTGTCGAGTCAGATCCAATGTCGCTGAGCATCCGGGCAATCGCGGGCTGCAAGTTCCGGGCTTGGCGGAAAGCCGGGATCACGAGCCGCAATTCCAGCCAGTCGATCTCCGCCCGACAGACATATGCGTTCAGGTCGATCAGTGGTCTCAGCAGCTTTCGTCCCGTCAAAACCTTCTGCACGGATCGACCAGGCTGCGGCTGATACGGTTCAACGGTGTAACCGATGCAGGGTGCCGGCTCGTCTTTGGGCCAAACTGGACGTTCCCTGAATGCCAGTGGGATCTCTATCTTTGTCATACGGCTGAGCTGTCCTTGAGCTGATAGTCGCCTGGTCGTTGAATCCTTTTGGCTCGATAAAAGGCGGCACTTGACAGCCTTCATCACGAAGCCGGCATATCAGGACACATACAGATCCGCAGCCGTCCAGAGGGAAAGGCAAACGCCTCGCCTAAAGCCGCTCGCCGTTGGAACTTCGAAGTCCTAGAGAGAGGAGTATGCGTGACAAGGCCTTGGCGGCAGGAAAATCAGGGACGGTGTCGGAACCTTGGAGAGAGCGATCAGCGGCGGCTCAGGACAGCTAGGAACACCGGATAATGCTGCATCTATGCACCACGCAGAAATACCGAAGCCCAAAACCCATATGTAACCCCTACGTAAACCCTATGCGAAAACGCTGTTCTCCGTAGGGGTTTGTCGCCTGCAAAACCGGACTCATTTGCTGCGGGCGGCCCAAATGTTGGAGCGTGGGAAAAGCACCGTCGCCAACAGCCTGAACCGATCCGCTCGCCACCCGCGGACCCCAGCGATCAGACTATCACTGTGCATGAGACACACTTGCACAGGAGATGCACATGACGACCATCAGCCCCACCGCGATGATGCTTGCGGACGCTATCGAAAAATCCGAACTGACCCAGCGTGAGATCGCTGATCGTGTCGGCTTCAAGAACGCCAATATCATCTCGATGCTCAAGACCGGTGAAACCCGCGTCCCGCTGGATAGGATCCCGTCGCTGGCCCAGACGCTTGGCATGGACGAACGCCTGTTCCTCATGATTGCGATTGAAGAATATCATCCCGGTGTCCACGAGGTGCTGGTCGAAGTCCTCGGGCTGCCCCTGTCTGATGCCGAACTCGGGATCCTTACGATGTTCCGCATGGCAAGCATGCGTGACGAGATCGAGGTGGAAGGCCCCTTCAAGCAGGCGCTGGAAGGACTTCTGGCTTTGGCGGCAATGGCGGCCTGACATGGCAAACTGCGGAGAGAACGCGACAGATTGAAGGCTGAAGATGGCCCGCATCAAGCCGATGAATTCCGCACCGATTGGCGCCAGCAGCGAACACCATACCCCTAACAGAGCACTGTGTGCGCGTTTCACATGCCTTTGTACTGACCGAAGAAAGCTATTGTGCGTCAGGAACATAGGATCAGCCCTCTGGGATTGTGCCGGCCCCTATGGGACCGGGCCTTGATGTCAACTGGTCGGATCAGCTGGGGTTCAGGTCGCCCAGTGTGATCGACAGAGTTTTGCAGATGGCTGCGGCGGTTGCTGTCACCGTGTCAGCCCGACGTGCGACTAAGTTGCCGGTTACGCTCACATCGGAATAGTTGGTCTGCGTCAGCTTCAGCTCACCATTCGAACCGACACCGCCGATCACCGTGGTCTGTGACTGCAGCAGAACATCGAGCGGAGGATAACCATCCTGCGCGTGGATCGGACCAACCGATATCGCAACTCCAAGAGCAAGGCCGCTCAGTAGGCTGTGGTGTCGGCGCCTGCGTCTGTGGGTCATGCCGGGGTCCTGTTCATTTTGAAGGGTTGCTTTCCCGGCGACGTGCCCACCAGGGCGTCCAGCGTCAGA
>LXYH01000038.1 GCA_001650895.1 Rhodobacteraceae bacterium EhC02 | reverse complement strand
GTGTTGGCTAGGTTGCAGAGCCTGATCGAGGCGCCACGACAAACCCGCATGCCTGGCCTTCTCGTGCATGGTGCCTCTGGCATCGGCAAGACCATGATCGCCCGTAACCTATCGCGCAGGTATGCGCCGGAATATAATTCGGAATTGGGCATTACTCGCACCCCGCTTCTTCTGCTTCAGGCGCCGCCGGCCCCTGACGAGCGGCGGTTCTATCTACATATCCTCGCCGCGGTAGGTGCGCCTGCAGCGGCCTTGAGTTTGCGCGCACAAAGCGTTGCTTCACTGGAGGTTCGCGTTGTGAGCCTTCTTCGCGACCTTGGATTGCGGATGATCATGATCGACGAGGTCCACAATTTGTTGGCTGGCACGCACCGCGAACAGCGCCGCTTTCTGAACGTCCTGCGTTATCTCAGCAACGAGTTGGAGGCGTCGCTGGCTTGCTTTGGTGTCAGCGAAGCGGTCGATGCCATTCGCGGCGACGTTCAGCTAGCGCGGCGATTGGACGAGCATCACTTGCCGAATTGGCGTGATGACGCGGAGTTCTCGGACATGATCCAGACCCTGATCGCGGCTCTGCCGCTGGAGAAAAAATCTCACCTGAAGGTCAAATCGCTCAAGCAGATATTGGCACAGACCGGCGGGGTGACCTCACGCATCTTCGCTTTGGTCAAGGATCTGTCCATCGATGCCATACATTCAGGCGAGGAATGCATCACCGATGATGCTATCGCGAATTGGACGCCGGTCTGGTCCCGCCACGCTACGCATCAACGGCGGCTCGAGAGGGCAGGGGGGTGACGCTCCGCCCACTGCCGAAGACCGTCGCACCTGTCCCGGATGAACTACTTTCTGGCTGGCTGATACGGTTGGCGACCATAAACTACTGTGAGGTCGACGAGCTGATGGCCCATATCGGTATCTCCGTTCGGCATCCCGCCACGTTTGATTTTGAAGTTGATATGGCAACTTTAGAGAAGATAGCCATCGCTGCTCGTCTTGATCCGAAAACTGTAGGGTCTCTGGTTTTTCCGCCAATGTCACAAGCAGAAGCACTGTTGACAGCACAATTCCCGTTTCAATCTTGCCCCGATTGTTCCCGCCAGGGCCTTGCGCTGAGGCACTGGCGGCGGGCATGGGCATTCGATTGCCAGATTTGCGGCACAAGGCTTGTTTCGATCTTCGCCATTCCACATGGCGAGCTCGCGTCCGAAAAGCTGCTCCACCGCGCGCGCCGCGGGGCAGGGCATCTCGAACTCGCGATTGCGTCCAACAGTGCCGCCCACCTTCGACGTGCCATGCGGGCAGTGACCTTTGCCATGGCACTCAAGACTGTCCGTGGGGATAAGGCATTCGCACTGCAGCACCCCAGACCAGGCGTCAGGATCTTCTGCCTTGCCGCCATCGCTGCGGCTCAGGCACATCCGCTTATCAAAGCGGCGATGTTCAGCCGCAGTATCGACGGATTTGCAAGAGCCGCTTTACTGCGCACCTATGGAAAGGAGCCACGTTTGCTTGCCGCAGTTGATCAAATAGTGAAACGAAACCTGAGAAGCGCGCTGCTTCCGGAAGCAGAATCTCACATTTAAGGGTAAGGAATAGCCTCCAGCGCGCGCCGTCTCGGATTTAAGAACAACGCGACACCTGGTCATCCGTGTCAAACGCAAGCTCAATTCAACCGACGTGGTCGACGCTCTGACTGACTTGTTCATCTCGCGCGGCCCGCCCGCGTTTATAAGGTCCGACAATGGCGCGGAATTTATCGCCAAGAAGGTGCGCACCTGGATTGGCGCGGTAGGCGCCAAGACGGCCTTCATCGCTCCAGGATCTCCATGGGAGAACGGCTATTGTGAAAGCTTCAATGCCCGCTTCCGGGACGAACTTTTGAACGGCGAGGTCTTCTATACGCTGCGAGAGGCCCAGATCCTGATCGAGCGATGGCGGCGCCACTACAACACAGTCAGACCGCACAGCGCTCTGGGATACCGGCCACCAGCACCCGAAAGCATCGTCCCAATAGACCAGAGGCCGACCATGCACTAACATTCACACCGGACCACTCGATGGGGGCAGCCCAGTTGGTGCGATGGCAAGAAATGGAATTCACGTCTGATACCGAAAAACTACCTTTGATCACGGTTGAACGGATTAAAGAACTTGTTGATCAGGGCATTCCATTTTCTTGCAGCTATGTCCTAGTTGATCAAACCGGTGACGGGAAACCCGTCTATGAATGCGTTTACACAGTGGGCAATGAGCATTCTGTCCTCGTCGCCGCGAGGACTACACGCGACGGAGCGAAACCCAGGCGATTCGCCCTATGGCCTGGTCTCGTAAGTCATCATGCACTCTATGGCGACGGTCGCCCGGTCTCGCTGAGCTTGCCAATAACGGCCGCTGTTTAACGCACCGCACGCCAGCACCACCCGAGCCATTGCCCACCTCGATAAGGTCAGACCTTCTTCGATCAACATCTGCCAGGCATCCTCCTAAGCAACAAGTGGGAACCGCGTCCCCACGGTTCCCACTTGTTGTTTTTTGCGTTCAAGCCTCGTGCTATGGTCAAGCGACCAGCGACAGCCCCGCGCCCGCGTCCTGCGGCTGTTCCCTGCTGTCGATGAACGGGATGATCGAGAAGGTCTTGCCGCCGCGCTGTTCCTCGTTCTGCACGGCGTTGACGCGCAGATCGCCATCGGGCGTGTTGATCAGCAGCGACAGGTAGTCGTTGCACGTGCGGCTGCTCTTGGCCATCCAGGCCGAACCAACGCGGATCGGCTTGCCACGGGGCGAGCTGACCTCGATCCGGTAATCGGGGTGGGTCTCCTCAGATTTATAGTCGTTCTCGATGAGCATAAAGTCGAGATCGAACATCATGTTGGCGATGTAGCCGGCAAAGGCGTTGTCGGCGTCCATCGCGGTCAGCTCACCCGAGATCGAGCCGGATTTCATGAGGCCGTTCGAGACCAGCGGGATGATCTCGAACTCGCCGCTCTTGGCTGCGCGCGCCTCTTTCGTCTGCACGGCGTTGACGCGGAACGGGCCGAGGCCGACATCGATCTGCATCGAGATATAGGGGTTGCCGCTGGTATTGCCTGTCTCGTTCCAGGCCGTGCCGATGCGGACCTTGCGGCCCGACTTGTTGACCGCGGTCACGTCGAAATCCGGGCTGCGCTCGGACATCTTCGGACGGGTTTCAAGCTGGATGGCGATGTCGAAACGCGTCGAGTGGATCGTGCCTGCGTATTGGGCGGCTGCGGTCTCCGCATTGCGGGTCAGGGTTCCTGCGAACATGGGATAGTTCCTTTGGGATTGGCCGGTGCCTGACGTTCTTGCCAGCGCAACCGGGATTGCTTTTTCGACCCCTCATGGGATCACAAACCAGAAAGCTCGCTTTCCTTTCTGCCCTGCGCCCAGTTCAGCGCTGCCGCCCGAGTGGTTGTGCCACCCCTCCGCCGAATGCTGAGCCCCTCCCCTGCCCGTCTGGTCTCAAATGGCTGTCCTGGCTCTTCTCGTCGCCCTCCTCCGATTCCGCGATGAAGAACTCTGCCTCATCCCCGTTCAGCCGCTGCCCGCTCCGGTCGGTCAGCCCGATACAGCTACCATTCGGCACATAAGTGATGAGGTACTGGCCGAGTCTGTCCCTGTGCACGCGGTAGCCGGTGTTGGCCCAATGTACGGCCTGACCTGCATCGACAGCGGCTTTGATCTCTTCGAGTGTCATGATCGTCCCCTCGCCTATTCTGCTGCCACTGAAGTTACGTCCCGCGTGGCGTCTGGGCCGGTTCCAACAATCCGGGAGAGGATGCCCAATGTGTCGATCCCGTCCCCATGCGGCAGGAACACCCGCAACTGGAAGGCGATGATCTCAGTGAAGCAGCCGAGGGCCTTGAGACCATCAATCATGCCCTTGTCGGCGCCGCCTAGCTCGAGACGCATCTCGCCTGCGACCCGGCGACGGGTCAGGGTGAGACCCCGGCCCAGATCGACAGGCGCGGTGGTGCCGAGGACAGCGGTCAACATCTCCTGCGGTGTTTGCGGGTTGGAGACGAGGAAGCGGGCGCGCAGCGCTGCCGCGCCTTGCTCGCTCAGCGTCCGCCCGATCATCGCGGTCGCCCCGTCGGGCGTAACCCTGTAAATGCGCTCATTGGTGGTCGGAATATCCTTCCAGATCGGCAGCAGCAGTCCGGTCAGCAGGTAGAGCTTGGTCGTGGTGGTTTTTGGCAGGGACGCAGCCTCGGCATCCCAAAGCCCTGCAAACTCGGGCCTCCCGATGTCTTCCCAGGCGGAGGACTCGAACCGCGTCTCCTCCAGATAGCTCGACCCGTTTGGCCGCACTGCCTTACGCATCAGCGTCACGATATCCTCATCGTACATCTGCATGGGGCGCGCCGAGATCAGCCCCGCGCGGCCGGAAGCACGATTGACCATCGTGGTCTTGTCCGGGTTGCGCGACATGGCCTCTTCGGCGCCCAGGACATGCACCGGGTCGGTCACCTCGAGCCCGATGATCCGCGTCACCGCGCCGGATTTCGGGCAGGTCCAGAGATCCTCCGTGGAGACCTGCTCGATCCTTTCGCCACGGAGGGTTTCCACGCCGAGATCGAGCGTGCCCGCCGCGCGCGCCCGTTCCGTCTGATCGGCGATCCGGCGCATGAACTCGGTAAAGAGCGCGTTCTGCATGTGGATGGGCAGCGCCAGCACCCGGTTCAGAAACCGCTGGATCGGGGGAAGCTCCTCGAGAAGCACACCGTCCTTGTCGATCAGTCGCAGGGCTGTCCAGTCGGTGAAGCTCTCGTAGCTCATCGCCTCAGCGCGCCCGGCGGCAAGATCAGCGAAATACCCACGCAGCGCGGCCCGCGCGATCGGGCTTTCGAGATTGTCCTCCTCGCGGAACATGCCCTGCGAGCCGGTCTCGCGCTGACCCTTGGTCAGGGCCCCCAGCTGGTCGAGGCGTTTGGCTATAGTCGAGGTGAAGCGTTTTTCGCCATGCACATCCGAGGTGCAGACCCGAAAGAAGGGCGCGCTGACCTGAGCCGAGCGATGCGTGCGGCCGAGCCCCTGAATGGCCGCATCTGCGCGCCAGCCGGGCTCCAGTAGATAGTGCCGCCGCCGTTTCTGGTTCTTCGCCGTTTGCGCCGCATGGTAGGATCGACCGGTGCCACCCGCATCGGAGAAGATCAGGACATCCTTTTCGCCGTCCATGAAGGCTTGGGTCTCGGACGAATTGCTACTGGCGGAGCGCTTCTCGATGAAGAGATGGCCATCCTCGGCCTTGAGGGGCCGGATGGACCGCCCCGTGACTTCTGCCACGGCCTCGTCGCCAAAGGCCCAGAGGATCTGGTCGAGCGCCGAGGGGATCGGCGCCAGCGTCATCAACTCCATCATGGCCGCATCGCGCAGGGCGAGCGCTTCGCGCGAGACAACGAGCGCGCCGATCTCATCCCGCAAGGGTTCCGCCACCATGTTGCCGTCAATCTCCACGAGCTTTTGCGCGTGGATCGGGAAGGCCTGTTCGAGATAGCCCAGAACATAGTCGCGCGGCGTTAGCGCGCCCTCGACCAGCTCGTCCTCCGGGTCCATCGTTTCAAGCCGACGTTTCAACAGGCTCTCACCTGTCGAGACAACCTGAATGACGCAAGCCTTGCCCGCCGCCAGATCGTCCTTGATTGCGCGGATGATGGTCGGGGCTTTCATGCCCATCAGGAGATGGTTGAAGAACCGTTGTTTCGTGCTCTCGAAGCGGGACTTGGCCGAGGCGCGAGCGGCCGAGGCATTGGTCTCGCCCGAGGCGTCATTGACGCCGGTCGCTGTCAGCGCCGCCTCGAGATTGTGGTGGATCGTCCGAAACGAAGCCGCGTATGCGTCGTAGATCTCGATCTGGGCCGGGGTGAGCGCGTGTTCCAGCACATCGTATTCAACGCCGTCGAAGCTGAGGGCACGCGCTGTGTAAAGCCCGAGCGTCTTGAGATCACGCGCGACCACCTCCATGGCGGCGACACCGCCGGCTTCCATCGCAGAAACGAAGCTCTCGCGGCTCGGGAAGGGGTATTCCGGCCCCTGCCCCCAGAGCCCCAGCCGCGCGGCATAGGCCAGATTGTGCACGCTCGTGGCGCCCGTGGCCGAGATGTAGAAGACGCGAGCCCGGGGTGCTGCCAGTTGCAGCCGGAGGCCTGCAAGGCCCTGCTGGGAGGGTTTGACCCCCCTGCCCTGCTCGGACCCTGCCGCGTTCTGCATGGCATGGGCCTCATCAAAGGCCAGCACGCCTTCAAAGTCTGCGCCCATCCAGTCGAGGATCTGGCTCAGCCGCGTGGTGCCGCATTTGCCCGCGGACCGCAGCGTGGCGTAGGTAACGAAGAGGATACCGTCGCCCATCGGGACGGGCTGGTCCGGTTTCCATTTGGAGAGCGACTGGATGTCGGCGGGCGAGCCGCCGAGATCGGTCCAGTCGCGAATCGCGTCCTCGATAAGCGTGGCGGATTTGGAGACCCAGATCGCCTTCCTGCGCCCGGAAAGCCAGTTCACGAGAATGAGCCCCGCGCATTCGCGACCCTTGCCGCAACCGGTGCCGTCGCCGAGGAAGTAACCGAGGCGATAGGCCCGGGCACTAGGGTCATCATCGGCGCGCGTCAACTTGGTCTGGTCGTCATCGATCATAAACCGCCCCGGCAGATCACGCCCATGGGCATCATGCGCCATGATGATGGTCTCGAGCTGCGCCTCGGAGAGATGTCCCTCCTCGATCAACCGGGCGGGCAGGCGCAAGTCATCACTGCCCGTGTTTGAGGGCAGGGGCGGGGCAACCGAGGCCATGGCGATGCTTTCAACGAGCGGCGTGGGATGTTCCTGCGCACCCGCGATCTCGATCCGCTGCGGACGGTAGCGCGCATAGATGTCCGAGATCGGCGTGTTGTCGCGCGGGGTCTCAAGGCTCTTGAAACTGAGCGGACGGACGGCATTGGCCCGGGGTTTGGAGGGGGCGACAGGCGCAGCGGCGGTCTTGCGCGGAGCAGAGGATGGAACGGTCGGCCGCCCGTTAGGGATCGCCGCTGCCTGTTGTACGGGGCGCATCTCGGTCCGGGTTGAGGCCACAGCATCGACATATGCCAAGGCTTCATCCAGATCCCGCACAGGGACGCGGATCATTTCGCCGTCCTCCTGCACCTTGTCGAAGACCATCAGCTGGGTTTCGACAGAGGTGCCGAGCTTGCGATAGACCTGTCCCGGCATCGTCAGCGCCAAGCGCGGCGTCAGGAGACCGCAGGCGCGCGACCAATGCGCGCCATCACGTTCGGGGCTGAACCCCGGCGGCATGATCGCCACCAGCCGCCCGCCGGGTGCCAGACGCTTTGCAGCCGCAATGAGATGTTTGGCGGCGATGTGCTTGTCGCGGGATCGGTCGACCGAGGAGGCAAAGGGCGGGTTCATCACCACGACGTCGGGTAGAACCGGCGTCTGCAGCAGATCATCGATATGCTCGCCGTCATGGCCTGTGACCTCTCCGCCGAAAACCGCGCGCAGGAGGTGCTGGCGAAAGGGGTCAATGTCGTTGAGCAAAAGCGTGGCACCGGCCCGGGCGGCGAAAGCTGCCAGGGCACCGGTGCCAGCCGAGGGCTCCAGCACGGTCTCGCCCTTGCGAACGGCTGCCGCCCGCAAGGCCAGCGCCGCAAATGGCAGCGGCGTGGAAAACTGCTGTAGCCGGATCTGCTGCTCTGACCGGCGGGTTTCCGTAAGGAGACGTGAGGCGAGGAGTTTTGCGTTGGCGATGTCTGCTGTGGCACCGGCCCCACGCAGAAGCACCTGGATGGCCGCTGCCTGCATCATGTCATAGGCCATGCGCCAGTCCCAGGCGCCACCGGCATCGCTGCCATGAAACGTCTCGCGCATGATACGCGCGAGCGCTGAACTGCGCAGGGGCTGGTCATCGACCTCCGTGCCGATTTGCGCGAGGGCAGAGGCGAGATCGGCTTCGGAGATTGCGAGAGCCGGGTTGGCCGTTCTGGGTTTGGACATGGGGATTTTCCTTTGGATCAGGGTCTGAGTTCCAAAGGACAAAAAGCCCGCTTTCGCTTTTCAGGGTGACGGGGGTCAGACCGCGCTGACCTCCAAGGCTTGGTCAGGACTTGGGTTCGACCTGCCGCTTCGCATCAATCAATGCCTGTGCGGCCTGCATCACCTGAACCTGAGATGTTCCCGAGCGTGCATCCTCCAGCGCGGCCTGCACCTGCGCGCAAAACCACGTGTCATAAGAATTCGCTTCAGCGGCCACGGAAATGCTCCTCGAGCCCGATATCCAGCAGCTTGCCGAGGTCATCGGGCATGTCTGCAACGCGCACAGCAATTGGGAAACGGTGCCCCGTCAGGTCAGGCGCGCATTGCTCCTCTAGCCCGAGGTGCTGCCTATCCTTTTCCGTCTCATTCATTGTGCTTTCTCCGACCGCATTATCAGCCGATGCTACATCTTCGAGCGTGGCGTCGTAAACGATAATGCCAAAGGGTCACAGCAAGCTGGCCCACTTACCGATCGGGCACCGCTTCAAGGGATTTCTCGAACCGCTTGCCTGCCGCTGCAGCTTCTTTCAAGAGCGCGTCGAAATTGTCAGGTGGGTTGCCATCTTCCAGCATCCCTTTGAACGTCGCATAGGCATCCGTCTTGCTGCCATAGGCGCGCAGGGTCTTGTCGTCGTTCACCCATGCCACCACGATGACCTTCGCATCGCTGTTGAACCGGTAGAACAGCCGATACTGCTGGAAGAATTTCGCCCGGAACCAGTGCTTGCGGTGATCGCCGAGTGTGCCGCCTTGCCGGAAGGCGGCGGCACCCGGATCTGCCGGTATGGCCTCGGTGACCAGCTTGAAGATGGCGGCCAGCCGTTTCGTCGGGTTTTTCTTGTGCCAGGTCTTGGGATCGCGAGCCTTACGCGCCTCGACCTCCTCGACCAGCCCTTCGAGCTGGTTCAGAAAGAGTGGGTGCGCATAAATCGACCATCCATTCACGACAAGGGGCGCTTGGGCGGGCACGCTATCGCCGCTCATTCATCCTCGAGCGATAGCGGCGCATCGAGATCGACATCAACGTCTCCGACCAGTGCTGCAAGACGGTCATGCAAAGCCCCATCGAACGCCCGAATGCGGTCCGGATGCGCCTTGATATCGGCCTCGACAAAATCGAGAAAGGCTCCGAGCACGGGATCTTCCTCGTCGCTGCGCACGGGCTCGATATAGACCCTGCCACTCGGCTCGGTGCAGTAACGAATCTGGTCGCCCTTGCCCAGCTTGAGTTGCTTGCGAACACCCGCCGGCACGGTCGTCTGATACCGATCCGTGAGTTTCGAGACATCTTGTGCGAGCGCTGTCATGGCAGTTTCCTGAAAGAGAGGGATCTTTGCTGCCTGCGATAGGTAATGCATTTGCATTGTCTTGTCAAGACAAGCCGCAGCATCTGCTGTCGCCGGGCAGGTCGATGACCCGTCCGGCGCAGGACCTAATTTCGCCCCGCCAGGAACTCCGCCAGCACCGGGCTGGCAGCACCTTTCGCGGAGCTGAGTAGCTCCGAGCCCGCAAGCGAGGCCTTCGACAGGCGGACGAGCCCACCGGTTTCCTCGATGCGGTAGCAGCGGCGTTTCTGCCGGCCCCGCCTGTAGTGCGTCGCGGTGACGAGCTGGCATGTACTGCCATCGGTCAGGGTCACAGGCGCGGCGAGCTTGATCCTGTCGCCCTCCTCGTAGTCCGGGATCGCAGCCCAGTCCCGGCAACGCTGACGCCAGTCCTGGGCATAGCTCTCTGGGTCTTTCAGCTCGGACAGCAGGGCCAACAGGCTCAGTGGTGCGCGAGATTCGACTGGTCCCGCGCTTTCCTCCATGTCTTTGTATCCCCAACAGCCGTCGTCATATCGGGTGAGGAAGACAGCTCCGAAGGTGATCGAGCCATCAGCATCTGTGACATAGGTCGTGTCCTCGACAGGGGTGCCGTCAAGATTGGTGACCTTTGCCGCCGCATACCAAGTGGAGCCGACCTTGCAGGCTTTTACCAGTTCGGTTTTGCGCCTGTCGCCATGAGAGGTGCAGAGCCGGGCGATTTCCGCTTTCTCATCCGCGTAGGTCTGGACGCGGCGATCGGTATAGAAGAGCCATCCCATCAAGCCACCCTCCGGTCATCGATCTCCATCAGCGCATCGAGCGGCACGCGGTAGGGCTGCATGGCGTCGAAATCCTCGCAGCGTTTATGGGAATAAGTTGAAGCACCAATACCCTGCCGCGCTTCGCGCTCTCGGGACATTGGTGCTGCTTCATCATCTTCGTCTTCCCAAAACGCCGAATTGCCGCAGTTCTGCACGATCGCGAAGGTGTCGCAGGCATCCTTGAGGATGACCCGGAAGGTGCCGCCGAGGCCCGAGGGCACCTCGTAGGTCCCGCCGATGACATAATCCGAGGCCCGGCGTACGAAGACGCGAATGCTGTGGCCATCGGTGGCGAGCCGGATCGCCCCCCGCCCCCGGTCGATGAGCACCTGCACGTCATCCAGGATGTCGGTGTAGAACTGGCCGGTCAGATCACGAAACGCCATGCGGCGCTGCGCCATCCAGTCGGTGTCCCGAAACGGGTTCATGCCGTCGGCGAAGGCGAAGGAGGGATCGGCCTGCTCGGTGGTAACGATACGGGTGGTCGTGCCATCGATGCCGTTTGAGCGCAGATGCACACCATTGCCGACGATGAGGATCAGGGCCGGCCTGTCCACGGGCCCGTTCCAGTTGGGCAGGAAGGTCTTGCAGGCACGCGCATGTGCGATTTGCGCCGCAACAGCGGAGGCAGAGAACTTGAGAATAGCCATGGGGATGTCTTTCTGTTCGGTTTGGAAGGGTCGACCCGCGCGGGCGGCATGGTCCACGCGCGGGTCGCGTGAGGACTCAGGCCGCTTGCGCGATGTCGCCGTAAGGCTCCGGGGTTTCCGCAGCGGGCTCCGCCTCATCAAAGGCGACACCGGCGGTCTGCATCATGGGCGGACACCAGGCGCCCACGGCAGCGCGCTGCGCGTCGGTGAGGGTGGCGAAGGGTTCAGCGAAGAGCTTGTCGCAGAAAGCGACGATCTCCTTCTTGCTCGACGAGGCTAGCGTCATAGCCTCCTGGGCCAGACCCAGATCCTCGCCGAGGATCTTCAGGAGCCAGGCCTTTTTAAAGCGGTTGAAGAGCGTCGCATTCGGCGTCCAATGCGCGCGAATGTCGGGCATGATCTCGATCTCGAACGCATGCATCAGGCTGTCGCGCTGGCGGTCCCGAGCGAAGCAGGACTGCGTGGTGCTGGCCGTGGCATAGGCGACGAGCTTGGCCTTCTCCCCTGCCTCCAGCGCGCGAAACGCCGCAAACTGATCGGCGGGCGCACGGGTGTCATCGAGCCACGAGAGATCAAGCGCCTCATGCGCCGCCGCCACCTGCTCGAGCGAGGTCTCGTCGATCTCGTCCATCTTGGCGTGGTTGCGGTATTCCTTGCGGGCATCGATCTTGATCGCATGCGTGACACTGATGCCGCTGGCCAGAACGTCACTGACCAGCTTGAAGAGCGTGAGATCGAGCGTGGCCTCAGGATGCAACGCCATCGCGGCCCCGAGAGCCATCGCTCGCTCGGTCTTGAGATCCTCGGCCAGTGAGGCCGGGTAGCTGATTTCGCCGGAGTCCAGGGCTTCTTCCCCGGTCGGGCCAGACGAGGAGCCGCGCGCGCCCTCCTCTTTGACGGTGTCTTCCGGGCGGACGAGGCCAACATGGAGGGTCACCTGCCCGCCCGACCAGGACGCGATCACCCCAGACCGCGCGAGGTCCTCGGCGCTGTAGGCCTCCTGCAGATCGCGGGCTTCCTCTTCCAAGGCGTCCACGCGCTCGTAAAGGGCATTGTAGGCACCCTCCTCGAGCCCCTCATCCTCCATCTCAAGCTGCAATTTCTCAAGCTCGGCGGTGATCTCATCGATGCGCTTCTGGGTGACCTCATCCGGCTCGATTGGGCCGGGATAGACGCGGCCGTAGTCGGCCATGGTCGCGTAATCATAGCGCACCATCGCATCAGCCCAGGCAAAGCCCAGCCTCATACGGGCCTCTTCGGCAGCGGCACCGAGCTTCTCGAGCAGGATGGTCTCGACCAGCGCCGCATCCTCAAGCACGGAATGCTCATCCAGAAGGTCAGCCGCGACAGCGCCACCGCGTGCCTCGTAGTCCGCACGCACGAAGGCCCCGATATCGTCACTGACCTGGACGCCGCGGGATTTGAGCGCCTGACGAACGGTATAGGCCTGCAGATAGCCGCCGTCCTTCGTGAGCGCCTCGAAGACCTCGTGCTGCGCCTCCTGGCTCGGGTGCTCGGCGAAGGCCTTCATTGTGTCGAGCGTGATCACCTTGCCCCGGGCCGCGGCGCGGATCTCGGGGTGGATAAGGCCATAGCGCAACCGGCCTTTCACGGCCGCAACCGTGGTGCCGAAGGTCTTTGCGATGGTCTCGGGCGTCTGGCTGTCGACCTCCATCATCCGGGCGAAAGCCTCAAACTCGTCGATTGCGTTCATCGGAGCCTGGGTGATGTTCTCGGCGAGCGACAGCGCCGTGGTGACGTCGCAGTCTTCCGGCACAAGGCGGCAGTCGATCTTGGTTTTCGCGGTGAACCCCTTCGCGGCCTTGTCTGCGACCAGCTCCTTCAGCGCGGCATGGCGTCGGCCACCAGCCAGCACGGCGTATTTGCCGTCGAGCTTCTGGACCATGAGCGGCTGCAGGAGACCCAGAACGGCGATGCTTGCCTTCAGATGGGCGATGTTCTCAGGATCATAGGTTTCCGGGGAGTTGCTGCGCACATTGGCGGGGTGGGCGACAAGATCGCCGATGGCAACGGTGAGAGGGGCAAAGCTTGTGGTCATGGGATATCCTTCCAGGTGGGTGAGGTGTGGCCCGCGCCTTCACGCGCGTGACCAATCCCCGGCTTCAGGGATCACCACGACAAAAGGCCCACTTTCCCTTTGAGGGGTCAGTGGGCCTTCATCGTCTCGGATGTCAGGGGGAGGAGTCCCCTGCCCTTCTACCAGTCGCGCGCCAGCATGATGGTCAGCACGCGCACGGTGGTGGCGGGATTGTCCGGGGTCTCAGCCCCGTAGCGGAAGTCCGAACCCGCCTCATAGAGATCAATTTTCCAGAACACAGTTTCGCCCCGGATCTCGACCGCCCCGAAATCGTGCCAACCTTCCGGATCATTCTCGGGCTCGAATGTGGCAAACTCACCTGTCGCCTTCACCGCCTCGGCCATGAAGCCGTCACCGGCCTCCATGAGCGAGCGGGTGACATGCATTCGGCCCTGGGTGGGCTGCGCGGGCGCCACTCCAAGGCACGCGAGCTTGCGAAACGCGTCGTTTTGCGCCGCGATCACGGTCGGATCCGGACGGTCTGGCTGGGGTTGAACATTCATGGACATGAGGATCTCCTTTGAGAGGTTTGAAACACCCTTCTCAAAGCCCGCTTTTTCTTTTCCGCTTGGCGGATGAATCGAGGCCGAAGGCGCCCTACCCGAACAGCCCTTTGGGTCTGTAATTCGGGTTGGGGATGGTTTCGATCCAGCCGCCTTGTTCTTTGATGCTCTCGAGCGCTGCCGAGAGCGGATAAGCGCCCTCGGCAGCGCTCCACCAATAGGCACCGCGCTTGAAGGTGATGATCTTGCGGCGGCCGTCGTTGAAGCAGGCCACCCGCAGCGTTTTGGGTTCCTTACGTGACATGGGTGTCTCCGTTCTCCGTGCGGTCAGGCGGCCTCGGCACTGCGACCTGCCCTGCCCACCTCCGATCTGGCGATCAGATAATCACAGGCGCGCTGCGCGTCCGCGGCGTGCCGGAAGATCGCGCCCTTGTCCGACCGAAGGACCCGCAACCAGTTGTGCAGGTAGGCGGCATTCATCTCGAGCGTATGCGCCGTGAAGCCGAGCGTCTGACCCAGGAACACCGAGGTCAATTCCGCGACGATCTCCTCGCGCGCATAGGACGTGTTGCCAAACTTCGAGAACCCGAAATCGCGGTTCAGTCGATGGGGAGCTTTCGTGGCATGGGCCAGCTCATGGGCCCAGACCCCGTAGAAATTGCGCGGGTCCTGGAACCGCGTGATGGATGGCATGTAAACCTTGTCCACGGGGGGCAAATAGTACGCCTCCGTGCCCGTGAAGACGGTTGTGATGTCGATGGCATCGAAAAACGCCTGCATGTGCGGGATGGGCTCGGACTGCGGATGCTCGGGCACGGGCTCCGGGTCAGGGTAGAAGCTGTCGGGCAAGCCCTCGATCTGGCAGGCATTGAACACACGGTAGGATTTCTGGAAGCGGAAGATACGGGCTTCCTCGGAGTGATCATCCCCGTCGCTGTGATCATGCTCATCGCCGGCGTCTCTCCGGCTTTGACCGTAATAAACGACGACAGAGGACTTTTCGCCCTTGCGGACCTTTGCGTCCAACGCATTGGCCTGCGGCAGCGTCATCCAGAAGGGAGAGCTGTGGCCCGCCATCACGGTCCGCATCGTCAGCAGGAAGTTGTTCACTCCCTGGTAGGGTTCCCCGCCCACGCGCAGGGGGCGACAGCTGCCACCTGCGGTCCATGGCTTGCGCCACGGCAGGACGCCGCGCTCGATGATGCGGATGATTTCGTTTGTGATGACCTCTGAGGCATCGAATTTGGGCGTGCGGGATCGGGCCATGGCTGGCCTCCTTTCGAGTGTTGGTGAGAGGGAATGGTGATCAGGTTGACTGGCGGGGGCGCGGATCGTTGGCGATCCTGGCACCGAGGGCTTCGACCATGTCGATGTAGGTGGTCAGCGAGACGGACCTGCCAGGACCGCAAGGGTCAGGGTCGTCCGATCCGTCCCGCGCCACCCGCGGCAGGTTCGCGAAGGCGATGACATCGGTGACGGGTCGGATATCGATGAACGGCGTACCACGTGCGACCGCAAGAGTGGCCAAGGGAAAACGCTCGATCGGCGCGAGAGTCGACACGGTGGTCCAACCAAGATGGATGAATGTCCCGCCCTCTCCGCAGATCACGTGCGCGTTTGGCAATAACGCCGCCTGCTTCAGATAGCCGAGATCACGCAGGACGGTCTGGCGTTCGAGCCGCTGTGCCAGCGCCGTCTGGCCAGTTCGGCGCAGCTCTCTATGCCGCCACCAGGAGGCGGCGGTTGCGCGGAGCACGCGCAAGACACCTGTTTGCATGGGAATGCCCTTCATCCGGAACGGCAGACCGGAACCCGGCCCGGACCCATCTGAGGGACCCCAAAGGCCCTCATCCGTCAGTCACAAAACCCGAAGAACACTTCCGTAATGGGGCGGATCACTGTCAAGGGTTTCCGGCAAGCCAAGAATTCCGGTGAACATTTCTTTCTTCACCGGGTTTAAGACACAAAATCACAAGCTTACTTTTTCTTTTTCACTGCAACGGCACTTCAGGACCGAGGGCTCCCCCTGCCCGGGCTTCGCTCTTCCGTCCGTAGTCAGCCTCAAAGCTGCCACTCTATGCCTGGTTCAAATCTGGTCCTGGGTGCCCATCTTTCACGCGCATTCAACAGGTGTTGATAGCCAGTGTTCTTACGGCATCTCCAGGAACCTCGTCCCGAAGAGGGACCTCTGCGTACCTGTTGTCAGTTGCAGTTCATGCCTCCGTTACGAAAAATCCTTGATGCGTGTCGCTTAGGCCGTCGGGTCCGGGTTCAGCGTGAAGCGAAACGGCGAACCGTCCATCCACATGCGATGCAAAATGACGCCAATTCGGCGCGCGAGCGCAATCAGGGCCCGTTTCGATCCACGCCTGTGCGCCACTCTGAGTGCCCAGGCCTGCAACCAGTTCGGTGCTGCGCGGTGCATCAAGATCGTCGCAGCCTGGTACAACGCCGATCGCAATCCTCGATCACCCGCTCGTGTAATCTGCCCGACAATGTCCATCTCTCCGGATTGAGTGCGCCTCGGCGTCAGCCCGACCCAAGGACCGATATCCTTTGATTTCGCGAAGCGGGCCGGCTCATCAATCGCGGATCTTACGGTCAAAGCAACAATTGGGCCAACACCGGGCATTGTCATCATGAGACGGCAAACATCGTCATGTTCCGCCAACCCCACGACCTTTTCATCCAGGCTGGCCAGCTCTGTCCTCAGCTGCCCCCGAGCCCGCAGAAGCGTCAACGCCGAGGCGGACAAGATGTCATTGTCGGCAACCAGCTCCCTCACCCGGGCCTCGTACCTTACCCGGGTGACATGCCCAAGCTTCAGGCCGAAGTTCCTGAGCACTCCCCTCATCGAGAGTTCGATGTTGATGATCGCCTGCTGAATAGACTTGCGCGCCGACAGCAACGCGCGAATTTCCTGGGAGGACACGGATTTGCGGTGCACGGGCCTGTACCAACCCATTTGCAACAATCGGGCAATTCCCTGGGCATCGCGCCTATCGGTCTTGATAGGCATGGCTTTCAAGGCGGCCTTCACCAATCGCGTTTCCATCAAGACCACGTCAAATCCAGCCTCTTCGATGCCCTTGCTCAGCCATTGGGACAATGGTCCGGCTTCGAGCCCGATCGCGTCGACCGCGTACGGCAATGACGCCATCGCACGCACCAGCGCTTCAGGCTCACTGGCGGCATCCAACTCCTCAACAACCTTCCCCTGCGGCCCCAGCACACAAATCGCCGTGCTTGCCAGAGATACATCCAGTCCGATAAATACATTCATGTCGTTGCCCTTCTATTCTTAGGAATTGAGGCGCATGGAAACATACGACCTCGTAGACGCGCTGCAGGCGCATCAAGGGCAACGGCACTCCACATCATGCTGACAAACAAGCGAAACGTGCTCGATTCGCCGACAGCCCCATTACGGCATCTTTCTCTTTTTCCGGCCCCTTTGGGCACACAACAAAACCGAAAAGCCCGGCACATCTGCCGAAGCCATTGATTTCATGAAGCAATTATGGATCGGCATCCAAGATCGGCAACGCATATCGGCAAAACCTTGCTTGAAAGTACGAAATGTGTATGTTTTTCAATTACTTTGCAAACATGGAAGATCGGCAAAATGCTGGAAACACCCGCCAGGATCGAACCCTGCTTCTTCGAGGAGCATATTCCAACAGAATTGGCAGACCTTTCGGTCGACATCCAGAGGGAAGCCACCGGGCTGGGACAAGGGCTGCATCCTGACAGCGCAGCCGAACTTGCCGATCTCGTCCGTGTGATGAACTGCTACTACTCCAACCTGATCGAAGGACACAACACGCGCCCCCGCGACATCGAAAGGGCGCTGGCTGGTGCCGAGCTTGAGGAAGAAGCCCGCCCTCTCGCCCTTGAGGCCCGGGCGCACGTCATCGTTCAACGGGCCATCGATGAGATGCATCGCATAGGCACCCTGCCCCGCCCCACATCCGTCGAATTCCTGACTTGGGTCCATAAGAGCTTCTACGACGAGATGCCGGATGAGTTTCGGGTCATCGAATATCCCGACGGAACACAAGAGCCCATCGTTCCGGGACGCATGCGACAGGATGACGATCGCGAAGTTGCGGTCGGGCGCCACCTACCTCCTTCATCGTCGCGCGTCGCGGCATTCATGGACCATTTCGACAAACGGTTTCAGATTGCGGCGCGGTCTTCGAGCGGACGGATCATCGCGATCGCCTCTGCACATCACCGGCTCAACTACATCCACCCTTTCCCGGATGGTAACGGCCGTGTCAGCAGACTGATGTCTCATGCCATGGCCCTCACAGCGGGGATTGGTGGCCAAGGGCTCTGGTCCGTATCACGTGGGCTGGCCCGCGGGCTAACCGATCGGGGCGAGTACAAACGGATGATGGATCTGGCCGACAGTCCACGCCGCGGAGACCGCGACGGACGCGGCAACCTGTCAGAAGCGGCACTGAAGACGTTTAGTGAATGGTTCCTAAAGGTGACGCTCGACCAGATCACCTTCTCAGCAAGATTGTTCGATCTCGGCGGACTGGACCAACGGTATCGTCGTCTTGTTGCAGATACCATCGATGACAAGCGAGCGCCGGAACTAATCTCGGCGGTTCTTCGGCATGGGGCACTGGAACGAGGCGATGCTCAGATTGTGCTCAAGACGTCCGAGCGCACGGCACGCAACACACTGAGTAAACTGACCGCCGCCGGATACCTGACTTCCGTCTCGCCGAAGACGCCAGTTCGGTTGGCGTTTCCGTTGGATTATCGAGAGCGGCTCTTTCCAAACCTCTTTGGAGATGGTGACCTGACTGTGTGATTTTCGTTAGTCCGCGCTCTGCGCAGGAAAGCGCGCCTAGGGAGAAAGTGGACGGATCCCCTAAGCAATGAGTTCACAGCTGTGAACCTGTCTTCTGCGCGACGAAACAAGACGCAGTTCACAGCTGTGAACTTTTCATGCAGCGTCCTTTCTCATAAGGGCCATGATCATGGGACCACAGGAGAATTCACCGAGCGCAGCCTTTGCAGACAGCGACCGCAAATACCCACCAGGTGACCGGATGTCGCCGAAGCGTTCCAACATTGCCAAGATGACCACCGATGCCTCTTCCGGGCCCATGTACTGTTTGGCCTCTTCCCACGCTGAAGGTGAGACGCCCATCATAGGTCTTATTACATCGGCAACCCTTACTAGATCATGCCAGTGGCGCACAGGTCGTTCAGCATAAGTTCGGTATTCAGAGCAAGCGGCCAAAACGAGACCGAGGGGTATTCTAGGTAGATTGTTGTCGACCGAGACAGGCTCATCAGTCCCACCCTCTACAACTAGTGCTGTCGCCGGATCGGAGACGCTGCCCTCGCCCTGCGCTTTTTCTAAGCGTGGTTCAAAATCATAAGAGTCTTTATTTGAATTCTGGTAGTGCTGCTCATTTGTGACTTCATTGGTGCTCATATCTTGTGACTGCACTGGTTCCAACAGGTCCCTAATAGCGTTGAGGGCTTCCGACAATGCAGATTCAATCTGCTGCAACTCTGCAAAGTCGAGCTTGCGGCGAAGGTCACGCGCCGTCAGGACGCATAGGTCGGACGCCTGGTCCCAGATGGCGCGGTCAGGGCGCAGAGAGCGGCCGTAGTCGACGAGACCCGCTAGATCACGGCGCATGAGGCTTACAGTGGATCTAAGCCGCTTGTAGCGCTCCTCTGCAGCACGGACAGCCTCTGCGGCTTCGCACACTTCGACGAAGCGTTGGGCAAGGGGGGCCAGATCGAAGCCGAAAGCGATCTTTTCGTCGCCATACCGGCGCGCGTAACGCTTGCCATTGGGACTGTCGCAACGCACGACGAAACCGGTTTGCACTAGGTTCGCCAGATGCCGCCGCATGGTCGAGCAGGGCATGCCGTTCAGGCGCTCACAAATAGCCTTGTTGGACGGATGCACGACAGTTTCACTATGGTTCCCGCCAACGATCGTGGCCTGATGGAAACTGACCAATGCCTGAAGCACGCTCAAATCACGGTCGGACAAGCCGAAGGCGATACGGGCAGCGGCGAGTTCGCGAAGTGCTTCCCATTTGTTGACGCCGGAAGGCGGGAGGTCCTGTTGCGCCGCTGCCTGATAGTGCAGAATGGCAGCATTTATGGGTCGCCTGAAAGGCGTTACGGGGGTGTAGTCCATTTTACATTCACGACGACAAAGAAATCACGGTCCGCGAATCACTTAAGACTTGCGAAAAACGGCGTCTGAGACTAACTTGAAAGTGCTAAGAACAAGTCAGGGTCTCGTAGGGCGGTCGCTTTGCGGGACCTTTTCTTTGGCTTTTTCGTGCCTCCTGTTTTTGGTTTCTGCTCTTCCTCAGTCTTCTGAACGCTGCTTCCAGCGTTCGTGAAGTTCTTCAATCAAATCATCGGCTTCAGACTCTACCCAGTCGGCAAACTTACTATTCTGCAACTCGATCGAGATCCCTTTGGCGGTGCGTTTGAGCGTGCCGCCACGTTTGCCCCCAATCCTGAGCGGCTGACTGGATGCAGCAGAAGGGGAGGGGGCCTTGGCCGGTTTGACTAACCTTGTGACAACCTTCGACACGGCCTCGAACGCCTGCACAGAGGGGTCGTCGGTCGAAGGTGCGGCATCAATCACCATGGCCACATCGGCCTTGCCATGGGTTTCCTCAGCAAGGCGGATCAGGCTGCCCCGATCCAGGTCGTTGTCCGCGATGGCACGGCCCATGGCCTCCCACCGGGGTCGGCCGATGCCGTGTGCAGCACCGATGGCGCGGATGAGGTCTGTACCGACCATGTCGGCGATGGCGATGGCCATGGACACCGAAGATTTGGTCACGGTCAGAATTTCTGCAACCTGTGATTGATTTCCAAAGCCCGACGATACGAGATCTTGCGCAAAAATCGCCTTTTCAATGAAGGACAAATCGCGGCGCGCCATGTTTTCGGAAATCTGCGCACGCAGGGCACTGTCATCATCCAGATTGGCGACCAGTGCGCGCACCTTGGCGACCTTGTCGGACTGGCGGATCGCCTCGAGCCGGCGGCGACCATAGACGAGCAGATAGCGGTCCGTCTCTGACGGGTGCCGGCGCACAAGAATTGGTACGGTCTGACCATTCGCCTCGATTGCGGCGCGCAGATCATGCACATCCGCCGGATCAAGCCGGTCGGCCATTCGGTCGTCGACGATACTGGCCGGGTCGAGTTCCCAGACATGATGTGAATCGACCGCATCACGGGCCGAGCGCAGGGCGCGGTTGGACGTCATCATAGGGGTTACGGCGCCAGCCTGAGGGGCAGGGGCCGGGCCACCGGCTGCCGCGAGATTGTCGAGCATCGACATCCGTTTTTTCTTGCCACTCGTCATGCCCGCCCCCACGTTTTTTGAATAAGATCAGCGACTTCGTCGTTCAGCGCGTTCAGGCTTTCAAGGGCGCGATCGTAGGTCGTGCGGGTAAAGGCGCTCCGCTCGACTTCGTATAGGGTTTGCTTTGTCAGACCTGCATCGGAGATCGCCGTGGATTTGAGCATTGGCGAGTTGAGCACCGCATCGCCATACATGGTGCGCAGAAAGGCGACGATCCGGTTTTGTGGTGCATCCTGAGGTTCATAGCGTGTCAGCGCATAGCGCATCCAGTCGTGGGACATGTCCGCACCGCTTTCGGCGATCACGTCCATCAGATCAGCCGTCATGCGCAGAAATTGCGACATCGACATCACGTCGAGCATTTCCGGATGAATTGTGACCAGCACGCCGGTGGCGGCCGAAAGTGCGGACATGGTGAGAAAGCCCAGTTGCGGCGGGCAGTCGATGACCACAACGTCGTAATCGCCGTCAACCTGCGCCAACGCCTCTTTCACGCGGAAAAAGAACAGGCCTGCGTTGCCTTGTGAAAGAGCACGCGGCGTTTCGTGTTCGAACTCCATCAGTTCCAGATTGCCCGGGATCAGGTCGAGGTTCGGGATATAAGTCTTGCGGATGACGGCGCGGATCGGCTCTGGGTCGTCATAGCGGATCGCGTCATAGAGCGTGCCGCCATCTGTCAGATCGAATTCGGGCTGTACGCCATGTAACGCCGTGAATGAGGCCTGCGGATCAAGATCAATGCCCAGGACGCGATAACCGCGCAAGGCCAGCCGTTGTGCAAGGTGTGCCGAAGTCGTGGTTTTGCCCGAACCACCCTTGAAGTTCATCACACCGATGACTTGCAAGTGATCGCCGTCACGCCGTCCGGGGATATAGTCTCCAGGCTTTCGCGCGGTCTTTTCCAGCAGGACACGCAGGGCCTGAATGTCCTGCGCGGAATACAGGCGACGATTGCCGGCCGTCAGTTCAGGCGAAGGGCCCTTGCCATCAAGGTTGATTTTGCGCAGGTATGAGTCGTTCACACCAAGAAGCGCTGCCGCCTCGCCGGAGGTGAATTTGCGCATTTCCTTTGTGGCGTCAGGGGGAAACAGGCTCTCGCGTTGCGAATGCAGCTGGTTGGCCAGCCACTCGGAATGCTGGCGGATGACCGCGTTCAGGTCCTGATGCACGAAAGTCTTGTTCATCTGCCCTCTCGATCCGCGCTACGCATCTTTGGCGTGTTCACGGTTATTGACGTTTTTTGCCTCGTTTCCGTGACTATTGCCGTAAGAGTCGGATTCGCGCAAGTTTTTTCCACATCTTGTGTGATCTCACCGTCGAAACACAAGCCCGTTCGCCGTCGTCGTCGAATGCTGATCTTGGCAATTGCGGCAGGATGATATACATATAGGATCGTATATCCACTTGGAGGAACGACACCATGCAAGTTGCAAAATGGGGGAATTCGCTCGCGGTCCGGCTGCCTGCCGATCTTGTACGCGAACTTGGCCTTAAAGAGGGAGACCAAATCGATCTGATAAAGGACGACGGTACTTTGCTTGTCCAGCGCCAACCTCGCGCCGATGAAGTCCTGCAAGGGCTAAGGCGGTTTCGCGGAAAGCTATCCAAGGACGCACGCCTGAGCCGCGACGCTACGCATGAGCGCTGAATTCGCGGATACAAATATCGTTCTTTACCTTCTTGACGACGGCCCAAAGGCGGATCGGGCGGAAGACATCCTGGGGCAGGGGCCACGGATCAGTGTGCAGGTCCTGAACGAAGCGATGGTCAATTGCAGGAGGAAAGCCGGTCTCAGTTGGGAGGAGACCGGCGCTTTTCTTGCAGGGGTCCAATCCTTGTGTCCAGTCGAGGACCTGTCTGTGCAAACCCATCTTGTGGGCCGAGCTTTGGCAGAAAAATACCAGCTGTCGGTCTATGACGCGATGATTGTGTCGGCCGCTCTTATTGCTGGATGCACGACTTTGTGGAGCGAAGATATGCACGACGGATTGCTGGTCGAAGATCAGTTACGCGTCGTGAATCCATTCACCTGACCAGAAAACGGGCTGCAACCTTACAATCGTTCCATGAGTTGGAAGATTTGCAAGGTTGTGTTTATTGCGCGGACTTCAGCAAGCCCAACTTCTCCGCGCGTTCCAGCAGCATCCTCACGGACGACGGCTGCCAGCTGGCGCGTCCGCGCGGAGTGCGTTCGCGCATGGATTCCAGCCGGTCACAGATCGCCTGGAGCATGATGTCAGGGTTGGCGCCCTTGATGCCAGCGACAATCGCGGGCAGGCGGTCGTCGGTTTCGCGTCGTCCAGCGCGACCAAGCACTTCATTGGGCAGAAACCCGTCGCGCACATAGGCTTTCACTGCGCGCAAAAGGCGGCTTTGCGTCCAGTGGCGGTCGTAGGGCAGGGGGCCATTGATGATCCGAAGCACATCTTCCCAGGCCATATCGGGTCGAAGTCGTCGGACATGTGGCACCCAGTCCTGAGCCGTCTCGTTCAGCCGCTCTATGTAGCCGTCTTGCCGCGCGAGTCGCACCTTGCGTAACGCCGCGGGATCGCGGGCGCGTAGGCCCGGGTTCCCGCCGACCCGGCCCTTGGCACGGGCGCTCGCCAGCCCCGCCTTGGTACGTTCGCGGATCAGCGCCCGCTCGAACTCGGCCGCGGCGCCCAACACCTGCAGCGTGAACTTGCCTTGCGGGGATCCGGTGTCGATCGGGTCCTGAATGGAACGAAAGAACGCCCCCTTGGCCTCCAACCGTTCGATCACCTCGAGAAGGTGCGACAGAGACCGTGCGAGCCGGTCGATCCGTACGACAACCAGCGTGTCGCCCTTGCTGATGCGCTCCAGCACACGCGCAAGCACTGGCCGGGCACGATTGCCGCCTGAGGCGTGCTCTTCGAAGATCTCGACGCATCCCGCAGTTTGCAGGGCCTCAGACTGGGGCAGGGGGGTCTGATCCTCTGTCGATACGCGGGCGTAGCCTATCAGGGGCATGAAAATGGGCCGTTTGCAATTTAATGTATCGCTATTAAACGACCGTTTGTAAACGAATGCAAGGGCGTGCTCTGTGGCTATGCTTACCGGAATGCCCTTTGTTTCCATACAATGAGCGCGATCAGAGAGCCCTCGCCGACCATCGCCCGCGCGTGCTATATAAGGAGCGTGGGCGTACTCTGACAAAACCCTTGGGTAATGTGCAGAATTCCAGTATTTTGCACATATGAAGCCTCAAGCGCCTGCGTTGCATGATGAATCGGACGTTCTCTTCCTCGACGCTGAGGAGGTGGAACAGTCGTCTGAGGACGATCTTTGGTTGTCGCGTTTAGTTCCCGATTTCAATTGAAGCAGTAAGCTGAA
>LXYH01000037.1 GCA_001650895.1 Rhodobacteraceae bacterium EhC02 | reverse complement strand
CGGGGGCGGTCGGGCGGGGGAGTAACGGGGGCAGGCGGCCGCGTGACGGTGGCGGCACCTTGCGGTTTTTCGGGTCGCGGCACGGGCGCCAGCCCTTCGATCACATCGGCGGCATTGCGGATCAGCCGGGCACCGTCGCGGATCAGAATGTTGCAACCGGAGGATCGCGCATCGAAGGGGTGACCGGGCACGGCCATCACCTCGCGCCCCTGATCAAGCGCGCAGCGCGCGGTGATCAGGCTGCCGGATTTCGCCGCAGCCTCGATCACCACCACGGCCTGCGCGAGGCCCGAGATGATGCGGTTGCGGCGCGGAAAATGGCGGGCCTGCGGGACCAGCCCCATGGGCTGTTCGGACAGGCGCAGCCCGGTTGCCGCGATGTCATGGGCAAGGGCGGCATTTTCAGCCGGGTAGAGCACGTCCACGCCGCCGGCCTGCACTGCAAGGGTTCCGGTGCCCAGCGTGGCGGCATGGGCGGCGGTGTCGATACCGCGCGCCAGGCCCGACACGATGACAAAACCGGCCTCGGCCAGTTCGCGCGCCAGGTTCCGGGCCATGCGCGTGCCCAGTGACGAGGCATTGCGCGCGCCCACAAGCGCCAGCATCGGGCGCGACAGGATGGCAGGATCACCCATGGTCCACAGGATCGGGGGGGCATCCGGGATCTGGGTCAGAAGGGGCGGATAGAGAGGATCGCCCGCGCAGATCATGCGCGCACCGGCGGCCTGTGCCGCGCGCAGTTCGGCCAGCGCCACGCCCGCGGGGCAGGCGCGATAATCATCGACGCCCGCGGCGCGGGCCACATCGGGCAGGGCGTCCAGGGCGGTGGCGGCATCGCCGTGTTCGGCCATCAGACGGAAAAAGGTGGCGGGGCCGACACGGGAAGAGCGCAAGAGACGAAGCCATGACACCCGGTCATCTTCCGTGG
The DNA here is from genome assembly GCA_001650895.1 of Rhodobacteraceae bacterium EhC02. Taxonomy (GTDB): domain Bacteria; phylum Pseudomonadota; class Alphaproteobacteria; order Rhodobacterales; family Rhodobacteraceae; genus Seohaeicola. Next base: position 26,068 of record LXYH01000037.1, on the reverse strand, counting down.
TGGGTGGGAGTGGGGGGTGAGTGGAAGAAGTGGGTTCCCAGGTCATCACGACTCCGTCTGCTTGCAGAATCAGGTGTAGACGATGGGTGGTTAATGGGCGGTAAACCACGCCGAAAAACGGCCCGCCTTGCCGGCGGGCCGTTTTCAGTTCCATCCCTGCAGAACGATGACGGAGCGGGTCAGGCGGCCGAGCCGCCGACGGTCAGCCCGCCGATCATCAGCGTCGGCTGCCCAACGCCCACGGGCACCCATTGTCCGGCCTTGCCGCAATTGCCCATGCCGGGATCAAGGGCCATGTCATTGCCGATGGCGCGGATCTTCTTGAGGGCGGTCGCACCATCGCCGATCAGCGTTGCACCCTTGACGGGCGCGCCGATCTTGCCGTTCTGGACGCGGTATGCCTCGGTGCAGCTGAAGACGAACTTGCCATTGGTGATGTCGACCTGCCCGCCGCCAAAGCCCACCGCATAGATCCCGTCCTTGAGGTCCGCCACGATATCGGCGGGATCGGTGTCGCCGCCCAGCATGTAGGTGTTGGTCATGCGCGGCATCGGCGCATGGGCATAGCTTTCGCGCCGGCCGTTGCCGGTGGCGGCCACGCCCATCAGGCGCGCGTTCTGACGATCCTGCATGTAGCCCACCAGCACGCCATCCTCGATCAGCGTGGTCTTGCCCGAGGGCGTGCCTTCGTCATCGATGCTGATCGAGCCGCGCCGGTCGGGAATGGTACCATCATCCAGAACGGTCACGCCGCGCGCCGCGATCTGCTGCCCCATGAGCCCGGCAAAGGCGGATGTGCCCTTGCGGTTGAAATCGCCTTCAAGGCCGTGCCCGATCGCCTCGTGCAGCAGGATGCCGGGCCAGCCGGGGCCAAGGACCACATCCATCATGCCCGCGGGGGCGGGGACCGCCTCGAGGTTGACGGTGGCGATGCGCAGCGCCTCGCGGGTCTTGGCCTGCCAGTCGGCGGGATCAAGCAGCCCGTCCAGCCCCACGCGCCCGCCGCCGCCCGCCGAGCCGCTTTCGCGCCGCCCGTCCTGGTCCACGATCACGCTGACATTGACGCGGGTCATCGGGCGCACGTCGCGCAGGTGCACCCCGTCGGGGCGCAGGATCTCGACCTCCTGGATCGAGGCTGCGATGGTCGCGCTGACCTGCACCACGCGGCTGTCAAGGCTGCGTGCGAAGGCGTCGATCTCGCGCAGGGTCTCCAGCTTGACCGGAAAGCTGACACCCGCGATCGGATCGGCATCCGTATAAAGGCGGCGATTGGTGGCGCGCGGCGCCTCGGCCCAGGTGCCGCCGCCATCGCCCACGGCCAGCCGTGCCGTGCCCATCGCGCGGCGCAGTGCCGCTTCCGAGATTTCCGAGGAATGCGCGTAGCCCGTCACCTCGCCGCGCACGGCGCGCAGACCGAAGCCTTCGGAGGCATCATAGCTGGCGGTTTTCACCCGGCTATCGTCAAAGACCAGCGCTTCGGACCGGCGCCGCTCGAAGAAAAGCTCTCCGTCATCGGCGCCCGCCGTGGCCTCGCGCAGCAGCGCCAGCGCGGTTTCAGGGGAGATTCGATCGTCGAGGGGGCGGAATTCCATATCGGACATGAGGGGGCTTTCTGTGTCTTTCGCAGCGCGTCAAGTTGATCTAAATCAATTTCGCGTCCGTTTGCCGCAATGGTCGTTGTTGTTTTGTCTGTAAGAATATGGTTTCACGCCTCGACAAAACAACGGGATTCTATGGCATACACCACGGATAACCGTATCAAGACCCAGAAACACCTCAACCGATCAGGGTGACATATGCGACGACTCACAAGCCTGCTGGCGCTTTTCCCCGCCTTTCTTGCCGTTCCTGCCGCTGCGCAGGAGGCCTTGCCGATCATCGGCAAGCCACACATGGGTGGCATCGGTTTCCAGCCGGCCGCGACCGAACTGGCGCGCGACCTTCAGTGGCTGGACGGCATGATCCTGGTGATCATCACCGCGATCACCATCTTCGTCTGCGCGCTGCTGGCCATCGTGATCCTGCGCTACAACCGCAAGGCAAACCCGGTCCCCAAGACCTTTACCCACAACACCCCGGTCGAGATTGCCTGGACCGTCGTTCCGGTCGTGATCCTGATCTTCATCGGTGCCTTCTCTCTGCCGGTGCTGTTCAAGCAGCAGGAAATCCCGGTTGGCGACATCAACATCAAGGTGACGGGCTACCAGTGGTACTGGGGCTATGAATACACCGATCATGATTTCGGCTTTGAAAGCTTCATGCTGAGCCGCGACCAGCTGGAAGAGCATGGCTACAGCCAGGACGAATACCTGCTGGCCACCGATACCGCAGTGGTCGTGCCCGTGGGCAAGACCGTGGTGATGCAGGTCACCGGCGGCGACGTGATCCACAGCTGGACGATCCCGGCCTTCGGCGTGAAGCAGGATGGTGTGCCCGGTCGTCTGGCGCAGCTGTGGTTCGCGGCTGAAAAGGAAGGCGTGTACTTCGGCCAGTGTTCGGAACTGTGCGGCAAGGACCATGCCTACATGCCCATCACCGTCAAGGTCGTGAGCGAGGAAGCGTATGAAGCCTGGCTCGACGGTGCGATCGAGGAATATGGCGGCACCCCGCGCGAGGTTCAGGTCTCGCAACTGGCAGCCGAATAAGGCGTGACATGACCGCAGGCGGGGTGTTCCTGCCTGCGGATCGCATGAGGTGCGCAAGCCGCGCCTCTTCTGCAAGATCGACCCTACAGGGGCCACACATGACCGACGCAAGCATTAACACCCAGACGATCCAGCCCGAGGCGGGCTTTGGCGATTACGTCGCGCTGCTCAAGCCGCGTGTGATGTCTCTGGTCGTGTTCACGGCGCTGGTGGGTCTGCTGGCCGCCCCGGTCGGCGTGCATCCGATGATCGGCTTCGCCTCGATCCTGTTCATCGCGGTGGGGGCAGGGGCCTCGGGTGCGCTGAACATGTGGTGGGATGCGGATATCGACGCGGTGATGAAGCGCACGGCCAAGCGGCCGGTCCCGGCCGGCAAGGTCGAACCCGGCGAGGCGCTGGCCGTGGGCGTGGCGCTGTCGGGCTTTGCCGTGGTGATGCTGGCGCTGGCGTCCAACATGGTCGCGGCGGGGCTGCTGGCCTTCACCATTTTCTTCTATGCCGTCATCTATACGATGTGGCTCAAGCGCTGGACCCCGCAGAACATCGTGATCGGCGGGGCGGCGGGCGCCTTCCCTCCGATGATCGGCTGGGCGGTGGCGACCGGCGGCATCGGGCTTGAGTCCGTGCTGATGTTCCTGCTGATATTCATGTGGACACCGCCGCACTTCTGGGCGCTGGCGCTGTTCATGAATGCCGATTACGAAAAGGCGGGCGTGCCGATGCTGACGGTCACCCATGGCCGCCGCGTGACGCGCAACCATATCCTGGCCTATACGCTGCTGCTGGCGCCGCTGGCGATCGGCACGGGGTTCACCTCGATCGGCGGGCCGGTCTACCTGGCGGTGGCCGTGGTGCTGAACGCCCTGTTCCTGATCGGTGCGGTGCGGATCTGGCGCCGCGACGAGGCGACCAGCCAGGATGACAAGTACAAGGTCGAAAAGTCGTTCTTCGGCCTGTCGCTTCTATATCTTTTCCTGCATTTCGGTGCGATCCTCGCCGAAGCCGCCTTGCGGCCCTACGGCCTGGGAGGCTGGGGATGAGCCTGCGCGCCGAACATGAACTGCACCGCCGCCGTGCCGGGCGCAACATCGGCCTGGCGCTGGTCTTGTTGGGGTTCATCGCGATCGTCTTCGGCCTGACCGTGGTCAAGGTCACAAGCGGCAATCCGATGCAGGCGTTCGATCATGTATCGCGGCCCGAGATCATTCCCGGTGCCGCCCCGGCGCAAGGAGACTGAGTGATGGCATTGTCCCCCAAATCGAAAACCGTCGTGCAGGCCGCCAGTCTTGTGGTGGTCATGGGTAGTCTTGCCTGGGCCTCGGTGCCGTTCTACGACTGGTTCTGCCGTGTCACCGGGTTCGGCGGCACCACGGGCGTGTCGACCGTCGCCCCCGATCAGGTGCTGGACCAGACGATCATCGTGCGGTTCGATGCCTCCAAGGACCGCGACATGCCGTGGGAGTTCAAGCCGGTCGAGCGGCAGATGGAGATCCGCATCGGCGAGACGGGCCTTGCCTTCTACGAGGCATACAATCCGACCGACCGCCCTGTGGCGGGCACCGCAAGCTACAATGTGACCCCCTATGAAGCGGGCGGGTTCTTCAGCAAGATCCAGTGCTTCTGCTTCGAGCAGCAGATCCTGCAGCCCGGTGAGCGCGTGCTGATGCCCGTCACCTTCTATGTCGACCCCGAGATCGTTACCGACCGGGACGGGCAGTACGTGAAGCAGATCACCCTGTCCTACACCTTTTACGAGACCGAATTGCCCGCCGAACAGGCAGCCCTTGACGTGGCTGTCCCCGGCGCGGATACCACACTGAACTAAGAAGCCTTCCAACGAGGGAAACGAGATGGCGCACGAGAAAAATCACGATTACCACATTCTGGCCCCGTCGCTCTGGCCCTTCCTGGGCGGGGTTGCGGCTTTTGTCATGCTCTACGGGGCCGTGCTGTGGATGGTGCAGGGGATGCCCTGGATGTTCCTGGCCGGCTTTGTCGGCACCCTTTACGTGATGTTCGGCTGGTGGGCCGATGTCGTGGCAGAAAGCCAGGTCGGCGATCACACCCCCGTGGTGCGGATCGGCCTGCGCTATGGCTTCATCCTGTTCATCATGTCCGAAGTCATGTTCTTCGCGGCCTGGTTCTGGAGCTTCTTCAAGCATGCCTTGTACCCGATGGGCCCGCTCAGCCCCGCCGTGGATGGCATCTGGCCGCCCGCCGGGATCGAGACCTTCGACCCCTGGCACCTGCCGCTGATCAACACGCTGATCCTGCTGTGCTCGGGCGCCGCAGCCACCTGGGCACACCATGCGCTGGTGCATGAGAACAACCGCGAAGACATGAAATGGGGCCTGATCATCGCGATCGCCCTTGGTGTGATCTTCACCGGGTTCCAGGCCTATGAATACAGCCACGCGGCCTTCGGTTTCGCCGGCAACATCTATGGCGCGAACTTCTTCATGGCGACGGGTTTCCACGGCTTCCACGTGGTGGTCGGCACGATCTTCCTGTTCGTCTGCCTGATCCGCCTGCAGCGCGGCCATTTCAGCCAGGAAAAGCATGTCGGCTTCGAAGCGGCGGCCTGGTACTGGCACTTCGTTGACGTGGTCTGGCTGTTCCTCTTCGCTGCGGTCTACGTCTGGGGCGGCTGATCGTCCCGATCGCCGGGGATGCCGCTTTAGCGGTTGAAATCCGGCGGACAAAACGAAAGAAAGCAAAGCGCGCGGGTTCCGCGCGCTTTCCACGTTCAAAGGGCCTATCCGACTTGGTGCGTATCCTTCTTCCCTTGATCTTCGGTCTGGCCGGCACCGCGGTGCTGGTGGGGCTTGGTGTGTGGCAAATGCAGCGCCTCGACTGGAAAGAGGCGATCCTGGCCGATATCGACGCGCGCATCGTGGCCGCCCCCGTGGCGCTGCCGGATCAGCCCGACCCGCAGGCCGACCGCTATCTGCCGGTGACCGTCAGCGGTGTGCTGCAGGACCCCGCCATCCGGGTGCTTGTCAGCCAGAAACAGGTCGGCGCTGGCTATCGCATCATCCGCCCGATGGATGTTGAGGGACGCCGGATCCTTGTCGATCTGGGCTTTCTGCCGATCCAGTCGCCCACGCCGGTGGCGGGCCCGGATCCCGTGACGGTGCAGGGCAATCTGCATTGGCCCGATGAGGTGGACAGCTATACGCCCGAACCCGACGCCAAGGCGGATATCTGGTTCGCGCGCGACCTGCCGCGCATGGCCGATCATCTGGGGGCAGAGCCGGTGCTGGTCGTCGCCCGCGCCACGTCGCTGCCGGACAGTGCGCTGTCGCCCCTGCCGGTGGACACATCCGGCATCCCGAACGATCATCTGGGCTATGCCGTCACATGGTTCGGTCTGGCCATCGTCTGGGCGGTGATGACCGGTTTCTTCCTGTGGCGCATCCGCAAACCCGTGAAAGGCTGAAGACAGTGCAGTATATCTCGACCCGTGGCGCCGCACCGGTGCTGACCTTCGAACAGGCGATGCTGACCGGCCTTGCCCGCGATGGCGGCCTCTACCTGCCCGAAGCGATCCCCATGATGTCGCCCGAGGCGATCCGCGCTCTGGCTGGCCTGTCCTATGAGGACGCCGCCTTTCGCATCATGCGCCCCTATATCGGCCAGACCTTCACCGATACGGAATTCCAGGACATCATCGCCCGCGCCTATGCCGGCTTCGGCCATGCCGCCCGCGCACCGCTTGTGCAGCTGGACAGCAACCATCACCTGCTGGAGCTGTTTCACGGGCCGACGCTGGCCTTCAAGGATTTTGCCATGCAGCTGATCGGTCAGCTGTTTCAGGCAGCGCTGGCCCGGTCGGGCGAGCGTGTCACCATCGTCGGCGCCACCAGCGGCGATACCGGGTCCGCCGCGATCGAGGCGTTTCGCGGCCTTGATGCGGTGGATGTCTTCATCCTCTATCCCCATGGCCGCGTGTCCGAGGTGCAGCGCCGCCAGATGACCACGCCGGTGGAAAGCAATGTCCACGCGCTGGCCATCGACGGGCATTTCGACGATGCGCAAGCCCGCGTGAAGGACATGTTCAACGATTTCGACTTCCGCGACGGGGTGCGTCTTGCGGGCGTCAACTCGATCAACTGGGCCCGCGTGCTGGCGCAGGTGGTCTATTACTTCACCTCTGCCGTCAGCCTGGGTGCCCCGGATCGCCGCGTCAGCTTTACCGTGCCCACCGGCAATTTCGGCGATATCTTCGCAGGCTACATCGCCAAGCGCATGGGCCTGCCCATCGACCGGCTGGTGGTGGCGACCAACCACAATGACATCCTGCACCGCTGCCTGTCGCAGGGCGATTATCGCCCCGATGGGGTGATCCCCTCGATCAGCCCCTCGATGGATATCCAGGTCAGCTCGAATTTCGAACGCGCGCTGTTCTACGCCTACAACCAGGATGGCGCCGCGGTGGCGCAGCTGATGGATGAGCTGAAGGCAGGCGGGTTCACCGTCAGCCAGGGCGCGCTGCAGGCGCTGCGCGAGGCCTTCGATTCGGGGCGCTGCGGCGAGGACGAGACCAGCGCCACCATTGGCCGCACCCTCAAGGCGACGGGCGAGTTGCTGTGTCCGCATACCGCCGTCGGCGTGCATGTGGCCGAGGCGCTGCGCGATCCCGCCGTGCCGATGATCACGCTGGCCACCGCGCATCCCGCGAAATTCCCCGATGCGGTCGAGGCGGCGACAACCGTGCGCCCGCCGTTGCCGCCGCGCATGGCCGATCTTTACGACCGGCCCGAGCGTGTCACCCGGATCGGCAATGACCTTGCCGCCATCGAATCCCTGATCAGAGAGCGTATCGCCAATTGACCGTCCGCACCCACACCCTTGCCAACGGATTGCGCATCGTCACCGAACGGATGGAGGGGCTGCAATCGGCGGCCATCGGCATCTGGGTCCTGTCCGGCGGGCGGCATGAACGCCCCGAACAGAACGGGATCGCGCATTTTCTGGAACATATGGCCTTCAAGGGCACCAAGCGCCGCTCTGCGCTTGAGATCGCCGAGGTGATCGAGGATGTGGGCGGCTATATCAACGCCTATACCTCGCGCGAGGCGACGGCCTATTATGCCCGCGTGCTTGAGGCGGATGTGCCGCTGGCGCTGGACGTCGTGTCCGACATCGTGCTGAACCCGGTGTTCGACCCCGGCGAGATCGAGGTCGAGCGCGGCGTGATCCTGCAGGAAATCGGGCAGGCGCTGGACACGCCCGATGACGTGATCTTCGACTGGCTTCAGGAACAGGCCTATCCCGACCAGGCGCTGGGGCGCACCATTCTGGGACCGGCCGAACGGATCCGGGCCTTCGGGCGCGACGATCTGAAAGGCTTCGTGGCCGAACATTACAGCCCGGCCAACATGATCCTGTCGGCGGCAGGGGCGGTGGATCACGACGCCATCGTCGCCGAGGCCGAGGCGATCTTTGGCCATCTGCCCAAGGGCCGCCTGCACCATCCGGCGCCCGCGCATTTCATCGGCGGCGAGCACCGGGTCGAAAAGACGCTGGAACAGGCGCATTTTGCCCTGGCCTTCGAGGGGCCGGACTATACCGATCCTGCGATCTATACCGCGCAGATCTACGCCTCGGCCCTTGGGGGCGGCATGTCGAGCCGCCTGTTCCAGGAGGTGCGCGAAAAACGCGGGCTGTGCTACACCATCTTCGCGCAGGCCGGCGCCCATGCCGATACCGGCATGATGACGATCTATGCCGGCACCTCGGCCGAGGATCTGGGCGATCTGACCGCGATCACCCTGGACGAGATGAAGCGCGCCGCCGATGACATGACCGAGGCCGAAGTCGCCCGCGCCCGCGCCCAGATGAAGGCGGGGCTGCTGATGGGGCTGGAAAGCCCCTCGAACCGGGCGGAACGTCTGGCGCGGCAGATGCAGGTCTGGGGCCGCATTCCGCCGCTGGCCGAGGTGGTCGATCACATCGACGCGGTCACGGTTGATGACGTGCGCGCCATGGCCGCGCATATGATCGGCGCGGCCCCTGCGGCACTGGCGCTTTATGGTCCTGTTTCAGGGGCACCGGACTGGCAGGCAATCCAGGACAGGCGCGCCGCCTGATGCTGTTGGGGCGTCGGAAAGTCCGGATCGAGACCGCACGCCTGACCCTGCGGCCTCCGGCCCATGCCGACTTCCGCGATTGGGTCGGGCTGCGCCGCGACAGCGAGGATTTCCTGACCCGGTGGGAGCCGACCTGGGCGACCGATCACCTGTCGCGCAAGGCCTTCACCAACCGCGTCTACTGGGCGCAGCGTACCATTGGCAACGGATCGGCCCTGCCGCTGTTCCTGATCCGGCGCGAAGACAATTGCCTGCTGGGCGCGATCACGCTGGACAATATCCGCCGGGGTCCCGCACAGGCGGGCACACTGGGCTACTGGATCGGGCGCAGCCATGCGCGCCAGGGCTACATGCGCGAGGCGATCGAGGCCGTGGTGCATCACGCCTTTCACCGCCTCGACCTCAGCCGGATCGAGGCCGCCTGCCTGCCCGAGAACACGCCCTCGCGCGGGTTGCTGGAAAGCTGCGGCTTCAAATACGAGGGCGTGGCCCAAAGCTATCTGCAGATCGCAGGGCGCTGGCGGACCCATGTGCTTTACGCGTCCCTGCGGATGGACCGGCGCGGGCGCACTGACGTGGGCTGAGGCCGACATGCAAAGGCCCATGATTGCATAGGGGCCTTGACATGCGCTTTTCAGTTTAAGACCCTCGACCGCGTGTGGTGAGTTTTGTTGCAAGGAATGTTGCATGGCCCTGTGGTTTGCCCATGCGCGATACCTGTCCCGTGATGGACAGCAAGCGCAATCAGACTGGGCCATCGAAGCACAGACCGAAGTGCAGGCTCACTCCATCTTGCGCTCCAGCCTGATCAAGGACGGCCGGTCGCTGATTGACGCAAAAATTGCGCCACTGGATCCTGGTCAGCAAAACCAGGCATACCTGGCGCAAGGCGTGGGGATCTCGACAGTTCTGCGCGAAAGCACTGCGGGCATATCGCAAAGCGGCGCCACGCGTGTGCAGTTGCGCCCGGCCCACCGTGCATCGGATGACACCCCGGATGGGGCGCCGCGCTGGATCGCGCCGCAGCTATGGCATGCACTTTTTGCACAGCAGGGCACGGGGCGGGTTTACGCGCTGATCGAGGCGGCCCGCTGGATGGGCGCGGATGACGATATCGCCCAGGCATTGACGCAAGCTGATGTGCCGGGCGTCTGCCTTTTCGATCTGGATGAGGACTCGCCGCTGGCACCTTATGCACCTTGGCTGATCGATTTGACGTTGGCGCACCAGGACAATGCGCACCCGCCGTCGGATATACATCGGACTTTGTTCGCGACCCTTGCCAATGCGGGGCAGTGCACCTTCCTGAGCGCTGACAGCGATCTTGTCGCGATGCGGCAGGCCCTGCGCAAGTTGACGCGTCTGCGCGACCTCGACGATAAATGGTATTACTGCCGCTTCTGGGAACCCGAATTCTTCCTGTATTTCATTCTGTTTCTCGAAAAACGGCAATTGTTGTCCCCGCTGGAAAGCCTGCGTGGTTTCACGGTGATCATCGAGGGTGAAATCGCGTCTGCCGATACAGCGCTGGCGGCCTGTGCCCTTGCCCCCCCTGACAGGGCAGGTGATCTGGCCTTGGTGTTCGATGCTGGCACAGCCATGGTGTCGCTGGCCCATGCGCGACAGCTTGAACGCAGGTTCAAGCGCGGCTGTGCGCCGCGCCAAGTCTACAGGCTGGCGCGCACGCGTTTGTCACTCCGCGGCATGGATTACGCGGTGGTGCGCAAATGTACCGACATTGCCTATGCAATCCATGCCCATTACGGCGCTGATGCTGCGACGATGCTGAACGATCGTATCGCGTCACGCTGCGCACCGGCAAAGGCCGGTGCAGCAATTTTTCTGGAAGTGCTGCACGGGCAGTGCATGTTTTCCCTTGTTCATGATATAAAACCGCATCTTCTGCGCAGTGAAGTGGAGTTCTAGTGTCATGTCATCATCAGTAGCAGAGGACGCGCAAGACGCCGCTGGCATATCACAGAGCAGCGATACGCGCGGGGCTGGCGGCAGTTCCGAAGGAGGGTCGACCGCCTCGCAGGGGGGCAGCCTCGGTAGCGGCTCTGGATCGGCCGGCAGTCGCGGGTCCGAGGCTTCGGGCTCAGGTTCAAGCGCCGAAGGAACAATGGCGGCCGATCGCGCGGATCGTGAGGCCCGCACCTGTGCGACATGCCCTGAATGGCGTTATGAAATGGGCATCCGGCAGCTGGGTAGCGTTCCATACGTTTATTCATGGCACCATCTTTTCGTTCTGGGCTGGAATCGTAGCGGTGCGACGGGCATCATCTCGACCTATAGCGCATTCCCATCCGTTGACGGTGATCCGGGTATCGCGGGACCGATGTTCGGTGCCATGCAAAGTGATGCGACAAAGTCTGTCGAAGAGGGTCATGAAGCCGACCCGGATGACCCTGAAGACATGGGGTATCTCAAGTTCACGTATTTTCCGAATTATTGGCGCAGCGGTGAATATTCGCCAACGAACCGATTTGTAACGCTGGCAGATCAAGACGAAAACCTTCACACGCCTTTGATCAATGCTGGGATCGCGATTGACGAACGCCGGATCCGCTATGTTGCGACAGGCCCCAACAGCAACTCTTTCGCGATGTCGCTGGCCGAGCGTGTCGGCCTTCCGCGCCGCAAGCCCAGCGGCGATGCGCCCGGTTCGGGAATGAGCCTGTGACCCGGCGCGATCACCTTGCCTTCATGCTGTCGGCCTGTCTGGCCCTGCTTGCGCCCAACCCCGGAGATGCCATGGCCGACCGATTGCCACAACTTGCCGTGACCGACAGCGTCGAAGAACTCGAGGTGAAATTGCAATCTGCCCTGGCGGGTGTTGCGCTTGACCAACTGGAGCCGGTTCTGTCATCCATGGGCGCCCGAAACATCGGCATCACGCTTGAAGATACCCTGTCCGAACCTGCCCCCGTGATGGCGATTTTCGGGTTGCGGCGGGGTTTTCTGCGCAATGATCGCCGCGTGCAGGTGTTCATCGGAATGGACGCCGCGCGGCGGCTGGGTCCGGTCACATCGGTCGAGACTTTTGCAAAGTGACCAGCCCGAGATTGCGCCTTACTCTCGAGATGGGCCTCGACGCGATCACCGGCGCCTGCGAGGCCAATCTCACGGGCGTGCATGCCGTCCACCTGGCCGGCTGCATCGACCACCCTGCGGAAGATGTGGATGTGATCTGGCTGGCCGATGGGACGGCCGTTCTTGCTATTCGGCTCTGGCAAGAGGTGGAGCCACCCTTCCGGCATGCCGTGGCCGTGATGACGCTGGAGTTTGCCAATGGTGCGGTTGACGCGATCAAGAATGTTGCCCGCCGCAGCTTCGGGGCGTGAACCTTTGTCCAGGGACATGGCGCGCATTTGTCACGACGGATGAAAGCACTAAGCTCATCACGACAAAAGGAGGATGCCCGATGGTCCGATTGACATTTCCCCTTGCACTCACCTTGTCAGCACTTGTTGCGGTCCCCCCGGTCACGGCACAGGACCGCAGACCCAGCCATTGCATTGCCGTTGCCCAATCGGCGCCCGGCCTTGAATACCTGCACAAGGCCAGTTTCCGTGATCCGCTGCCCGATGACACGGTGCGGATCAGCTATGTCGCCCATGCCTCGTTCCTGATCCAGACCGAAGGCGGGCTGAACGCGGTGACCGATTTCACAGGCTTCATCGGCAATGTCGACCTGATCCCGGATGTGGTCACCATGAACCACGCCCATTCCACCCATTGGACTTCTGAGCCGGACCCCGCAATTCCCCATGTGCTGCGCGGCTGGGGCGAGGAATTCGGCGCCGGCGTCGAGCATCACCTTGATCTTACCGAGATGCTGGTGCGCAATGTCTCGACCGATATCCGGTCTTTCGGCGGGGTCGAGCCGCGCGGCAATTCGATCTTCATCTTCGAGGTGGCGGGCCTGTGCATCGGTCACCTGGGCCATCTGCACCAGGAACCCAGCCCCGAACAATATGCCGCCATCGGGCGGCTTGATGTGGTCATGGCGCCGGTCGATGGCGGGCTGACGCTGGACATCGAGACGATGATGCGGGTCATCGGGCGCCTGCGGTCGTCGGTCGTGATCCCGATGCACTGGTTCGGCGAGACGACCCTGCGCGCCTTCATCGCCGGGATGAGCGACCAGTTTGCCGTGATTGACGAGGGGGCAAACCAGCTGGAGCTGTCCCTGCGCGGCTTGCCACGCCAGCCCACGATCGTGCTGTTGCAGCCCGCCTTGCTGCGCGAGGACGACTAGGCGCCGCGCGCACTGGACGGCAAGTGGCGGCGTGATAGAACCATGCACATGACGCTGAACCCCGCCACACCCGATTTCGCCCGCGCCCTGCGCGATCATCTGCCCGCCCGCGCCTTCCGCGAGGTGACGCCCGCCTACCTGGAAGAGCCGCGCGGACGATGGGCGGGGCATGCCGGGCTGGTGATCGCCCCCGAAACGACAGCCGAGGTGGCACAGGTCCTGCGCGCCTGCAACGCGGCCCGGATCGGTGTCTTGCCTTATGGCGGGGGCACGGGTCTGGTGGGCGGGCAGATCATGCCGGATGGGCCCGCGCCCGTGTTGCTGTCCATGGAGCGGATGACCGCCATCCGTGCGGTCCATGCGGATGAAAACGTCCTGATCGCCGAGGCGGGCGCGATTCTCTCCGATATCCATGACGCGGCCGAGGGCGTGAACCGGCTGTTCCCCCTAAGCATCGCGGCCAAGGGATCGGCCCGGATCGGGGGAAACCTTGCGACCAATGCGGGGGGCGTCAACGTGCTGCGCTACGGCAATGCGCGCGATCTCTGCCTCGGGCTTGAGGTGGTCTTTGCCGACGGGCGCATCTGGAACGGGTTGTCGCGGCTGCGCAAGGACAACATGGGCTATGACCTGCGCCACCTGATGATCGGTTCCGAGGGGACGCTGGGCGTGATCACGGCGGCCAGCCTGCGGCTGGTGCCGCGCCCGGCCGGAGAGGGCACGGCGATGATGATCGTGCAAAGCCCGGCTGCGGCACTGGGCCTGCTGTCACTGGCGCGCGATCTGATGGGCGAGGGGATCAGCGCCTTCGAGCTGATGCATGCAAACGGTCTGCATTTCCTGGCCCAGACCCTGCCGGACATCCGCCAGCCCTTCGATCACGCGCCCGAATGGTTCGTTCTGATCGACGCAGGCCTTGCGCATGAGCTGGACCCTGCCGCAGCGCTGGAAACCCTGTTTGAGCGGGCGCATGACGCCGGCCTCGTCAGTGACGGGCTGATCGCGCAGAACGCGGCGCAGCGTCACCAGTTCTGGGAGGTGCGCGAACAGATCCCCGAGGCGAACCGCCGTATCGGATCGGTCTCGAGCCATGACATCTCGCTGCCTGTCGCGCTGGTGCCGGAGTTCATCACGCGGGCCGATGCGCTGATCGCCGGGATCGGCGCCTTCCGCGTCAATTGCTTTGGTCATCTGGGTGACGGGAACCTGCATTACAACGTCTTCCCCATGCCCGGAAAGACGCGCGCGGATCACATGGCCGAACGCGACCGGGTCAAGCACGACCTGCATGACCTGGTGCACCAGATGGGCGGCTCGGTCAGTGCGGAACACGGGATCGGCCGTCTGAAGATCGACGATCTGGAACGGTATGGCGATCCGGTGAAACTGGCCGTGATGCGCCAGATCAAGGACACGCTCGATCCCAACGGAATTCTCAACCCCGGTGCTGTTCTGCGCCAGGCCTGAGATCTTCTTGCCGCAAATATCCTCGGGGGGAGTCCCGCAGGGACGGGGGGCAGACAGCCCCCCCCTCTCGCGATCAGCCAGGCGTCACAGCCCCTCGAAGGCGCAAAGTGCGTGCACCTCCATCCCCAGCGCCTCAAGCCGTTTGCGACCGCCCAGGTCCGGCAGATCCACGATGAAGGCACAGCCCACGATCGCACCGCCCAGCCGTTCCACCAGGCCGATCCCGGCCTCGGCCGTGCCGCCAGTGGCCAGCAGGTCATCGACGATCAGCACGCGCTGGCCGGCCTGAATGGCGTCGTCATGGATCTCGACGATGGCCTCGCCATATTCCAGCTTGTAGTCCTGGCTGATCGTCGTGCCGGGCAGTTTGCCCTTCTTTCGGATCGGCACAAAGCCGGTGCCAAGCTGATGCGCGATGGCGCCACCCAGGATGAAGCCGCGCGCCTCAAGCCCCACGACCACGTCGATGCGCTGCCCCGCGTAGGGGTGCAGCATCTGGTCCACCGCCATGCGAAAGCCGCGCGGATCGGCGAAAAGCGTGGTCACGTCGCGGAACAGGATCCCCTCATGTGGGAAATCGACGATGGTGCGGATGTAATCCTTGATGGTTTTCATGGGGGCTCCGGGATGCGCTGTGATGCTCAGTGCTATAGAACACGACCCGCCACCGCATCAAGGCGGGCCAGCAGGGCGGGGTCGCGCCGGTCGGGGGCGGTCATGATCGCGTGTTCCAGTGCCCGGTCGCAGCCATGCGGGCAGGGCGCGCGTTCTGCGCCCAGTCGTGCGGGCAATCCTGCGACCAGCGCGCGGGCATGGGCGGCGTTCGCACCCAGCGTCGCGATGACCTGGGCAACGTCCACCTCGTCATGGTCGGGGTGCCAGCAGTCGTAATCGGTGACCATGGCGACACTGGCATAGCAAAGCTCGGCCTCGCGGGCCAGTTTCGCCTCGGGCATGTTGGTCATGCCGATGACGTCGCAGCCCCAGGCCTCGCGGTACATGCGGCTTTCGGCCAGGGTCGAGAACTGCGGACCTTCCATGGCAAGGTAGGTGCCGCCCTCATGCACCGTCACACCGGCGGCGCGGGCCGCATCGGCGCAGGCAGCCGACAGGCGCGGGCAGGTGGGGTGGGCCAGGCTGACATGGGCCACGCAGCCCGATCCGAAAAAGCTTGATGCGCGGCCTACGGTGCGGTCGATGAACTGGTCCACGATGACGAAATCGCCCGGCACCATCCCTTCGCGGAACGAGCCGCAGGCGCTGACGCTGATCACATCGGTCACACCCAGCCGTTTCAATGCGTCGATATTGGCGCGGTAGGGCACATCCGAGGGGGCATGGACATGACCGCGCCCGTGGCGTGGCAGAAAGGCCATGGGCACCCCGTCCAGCACGCCGGTCAGGATCTGGTCCGAAGGCATGCCCCAAGGGCTGGTGACGCTGACCCATTCGGGGTTTTCCAGGCTGTCCAGCTGGTAAATGCCCGATCCGCCGATGATCCCGATCCGTGTCTGCATGGGCCTGCCCGTTCCTTGCTGTCCTGCGTTGCCGTCAGGTTACCCCCTCCGGCGGGGGCCGCAAGCCGTGATTGCGCCCGTGATCAGTCGTCGGGGCGGCTGAGCGCAAAAAGCTCGGTCACGACCGAATAGTCGCGATAGCCCAGCCGGCTGAGCGGGCGGAAGGTCGTGACGTCAAACACCCCGTCGACCAGGCAATCGTCGCGCATGTGCACGCCCGTCACCTCGCCCAGCACCAGGGTGTTGCCCTCGCCCTCAAGGGTCACGATCTGCGTCAGGCGGCATTCCAGCGCCGCGGGCGCACCGGCCACGCGGGCGCAGGCGATGGTGGTGCATTCCGCGCGCGTCAGCCCGGCATGGTCGAATTCGGACTGGTGGGCGGGCAGCGTCTTGGACGAGGCGTTCATCGCATCGCGCATGGCGAATTCCACGATATTCACGCAGAACACCCCGGTTTCGATGATATTGGCAACCGAATCCTTGGTGCCGTCACGATCGGGCTTGGTCCCGGTCGAGGCGAACATCACCTGCGGCGGCGTATAGGCGACAGCGTTGAAGAAGGAATAGGGCGCAAGGTTGTCCACGCCGTCATGCCCGCGCGACGAGATCCATCCGATGGGGCGCGGCGTCACGATGGCATTGAACGGGTTGTGCGGCAGTCCGTGGCCGTCCTTGGGTTCGTAGAACATCAGGTCCCTCGTTTATGTCGCCTTCGGCGTTGCTTGTGGTTTGTGCCTGACCTAGCGCCATGTTAGGGGCGTTTCCACCTGAAACTGGAAAAGACGCGCGAGGACTGGCCCAGGTGTTCCAATTGTCCGAGGAAACATCCGCCGACTGGTGGGAGGTCGAGGCGCTTTATGACTTGTGTTTCGCGCCGGGGCGCGAGGCGCTGTCATCCTACCGCCTGCGCGACGGCGTGCCGCCGGTGCCGGGCCTGTCGCTTGTGGCGCGGGATCGCGACGGCATCCTGGCCGGGGCGATACGCTACTGGCCCGTGCGTGTCGGCGACAGCCCCGCATTGCTGCTGGGGCCGGTCGCGGTGCATCCCACCCGGCAGGGCGAGGGGCTTGGCGCGCTGCTGATCAAGGACAGCCTGGCGCGTGCGCGCATCGCTGGCTGGGACCGGGTCATGCTGGTAGGGGATGCACCCTATTACAACCGTTTCGGTTTCTGGAAACTCGAAGGGGTCGAGATGCCGCCGCCCACCAACCCGGACCGGGTGCTGGGGCAGGATCTGAGCGACGGCGCATGGCAGGGCGTCAAGGGCCGCGTGACCCGCTGGGTCGGGTGATCCACAGCCCATTTGCCTGAGCATGGGTGCTTGAACCTTGGGGCGCTGCATCCAATCTATCATGCAACCGCTGCAAGGATGGCCCGATGACAACGCATTCGCTGATCCCCGTCGATGTCGACGCCACGCTGGACAGGCTGGCCCTGCGCCATGCGCGCGCGGGCGGGCTTGGCATCCAGGTGCTGAACCTGATCGGCAGCCAGACCGAAACCCTGCTCGAGCGGCTGCCGACCCCGGTTCGCGACCGGCTGGGCGAGGGGACAGAGGCCGCGCTGCATTGGGCGATGAAGGCCGCGCAAAGCTCGCGCGGGGTGGTCGGTGATCAGCCCGGATGGATGAACACCGCCGTGACCACGGCGATGGGGGCGGCGGGCGGCTTCGGCGGGTTGCCTTCGGCGCTGGCGGAATTGCCGATCACCACCACGATCCTGTTGCGCGCCATCCAGGGAGTTGCGGTCGAATATGATTTCGACCCCGCCGCCGAGAATGTGCAGTTCGACTGCCTTCAGGTGTTTTCTGCCGCCGGTCCTCTGGCGCGTGACGATGGGGCGGACCTGGCCTTCATCTCGACCCGATTGACGGTGACGGGGCCGGTGCTGCATGGCCTGATTGCCCGTGTCGCGCCGCGCCTTGCGACCGTGCTGGGCCAGAAGCTGGCGGCGCAGACGGTGCCCGTGCTGGGGGCCGTGGCGGGGGCGGCCACGAACTATGCCTATACCAGCTACTACCAGGAAATCGCCCATGTGCATTTCGGCCTGCGCAAGCTGGCGATCGACGGGGATGTGCCGCAGGCCGAACTGGCGCAGCGGCTGCGTGAGCGGTTGACCCGCCAGCCCGTCCGGCGCTGAACCTGATCGGCGCTTGCCCTGTCTGCCCCTTTTCGGGACACTGGGCGCAGAACCGCAGGAGGAGCGCAGGCATGGACATCACGAAAAACGGGGCACGGCCCTCGGGACGGGGCGAGGCGGCCTATTTCACGGGCCATGTGCGGATGGAGCCGGTGATCACGGCACCGGACCCCGCGCGGCTGCGCGCGGTCAGCGTGACCTTCGAGCCCGGCGCGCGCACGGCCTGGCACACGCATCCCTTGGGACAGACGCTGCTGGTGCTGTCGGGCCTGGGTCTGGCGCAAAGCGAGGGGGGGGCGGTCCGGGAAATCCGGCCCGGCGACACGGTCTGGTTCGCGCCCGGCGAAAAGCACTGGCACGGTGCGGCACCGGGCAATGCCATGACCCATCTGGCGATGCAGGAGGCGCTGGACGGCTCTGCCGTGACCTGGATGGAACATGTCAGCGATGACGACTACACGCGCCCGGCCGAAGGCTAGGGTGCGATGCTGCGGGTCGGGCTGATCGGGCATGGGGCCATCGCGCAGCATGTGGCGCAGCGCCTGCCGGGGTTGGGGGCGTCGCTTTCGCTGGTGATCGCGCGGGCGGGACGTCACGACGCGGCCCATGCCGCGCTGGGTCCCGTCATGTGCCGCGACCGCATCGGGGATGACCTGCCCGACATCATGGTGGATTGCGCGGGCCATGCCGGTCTGGCGCAGCACGGGGCCTCGGTTCTGCGGGCAGGTGTGCCGCTGATCACCGTGTCGCTGGGGGCGCTG
The DNA here is from genome assembly GCA_001650895.1 of Rhodobacteraceae bacterium EhC02. Classification (GTDB taxonomy): domain Bacteria; phylum Pseudomonadota; class Alphaproteobacteria; order Rhodobacterales; family Rhodobacteraceae; genus Seohaeicola. The sequence continues at coordinate 7,186 of LXYH01000037.1, read as the reverse complement.
GCCGATGCGGCGCTTGCCGCCGGGCTGGAGCAGGCGGCCCGTGATGGTGGCACGCGCCTGATCCTGTGTTCCGGGGCCATTGGCGGGCTTGATGCCCTGCGCGCGGCCCGGATGGGGCGGCTGGATGCCGTGACCTATGAGGGGCGCAAACCGCCGCAGGGCTGGCTGGGATCGCCGGCCGAGGCGGTGCTGGATCTTGGGGCGCCCATGACGGCGGAGGCGGTGCATTTCGACGGGGACGCGCGGCAGGCGGCGCTGCGCTATCCCAAGAACGCCAATGTCGCGGCGGCGGTCGCCCTGGCCGGACTGGGCTTCGAGGGCACGCAGGTGCGGCTAATCGCGGATCCAGCGGCGCAGGGCAATACCCATGCGATCACGGCGCGCGGTGATTTCGGCGAGATGCGGCTGACCATCACCGGCCAGACCCTGCCCGGAAATCCGCGCACATCCGCCCTTGCCGCGATGAGCGTGCTGTCAGCCCTTGCCGATCACGCGGCGACGATCCGGTTCTGACACCGGACCGGGGGCGGTTCAGCCCTTCTTCTTGGCCTCTGCCGCAGCTTTCATGCGGGCCAGCAGTTCGGCCTTGGGGGCCGCCTTGCCGTAGGGGTTCTTGTCGGTTCCCTTCTCGTTGTGTTCCTTGTGGCGCGGCATGTTCTTGGCCGACTTGTTTGCGCCCTGTTTTCCGTAATCCATCACCGTGCCCTCGACTGTCTGGGGTGTTGCCTGCTCATGCACCACGGCGCGGTTTTGCACAAGGTCGATGCATGGGGCGATCAGGGGTGGAACATCGCGCGCAATTGCCCAAGACTGCCCCCCGGAGCAGGAGGAGGAGACCGCGATGACCGAGGCTTGGGTAGGTGACGACGACCGGCGCGTGACCCGCGCCGCGCTTGAGACGCGGGCGGCCAAGGGGGCTGGGGCCATGCGCGCACAGGGTCTGGCCGAAGATACGCCCGTCGCGGTCATCATGCGCAACGACCTGACCCAGCTTGAGGTGATGCGCGCGGCCGCCCATGCGGGCGTGGTGATCGTCGCGCTGAACTGGCACGGTGCCGCCGAAGAGGTGGGCGCGATCTGCGAGGATAGCGGCGCAGGGACGGTGATCATCCACCGCGATCTGATCGCCGCGTTGCGCCCGGTGCTTGATGGGCGGCAGGTGATCGCCGTCACGCCGGGCCCGGCGCTTTGCGCAGCCTACGGGATTTCACCCGCCGCTGCCGCGGATGCGCCGGATTGCGCGGAATGGGCCGACCTGGTCGATGCCGCCGAACCCCTGTCCGAAAAGGCGATGACGCGGCCCTTGATGCGCTACACCTCCGGCTCGACCGGCAGGCCCAAGGGGGTGCGGCGCGCCAGCACCGGGGCACGGCGGGATTTCGAACCCGTTCTGCGGCAGGTGGGCGACGAGATGATGCGCCTCTCGGCTGGCGACCGCTTCTTCACCGCCGCGCCGATCTATCACTCGGCCCCCTCGACCCTGACGGCGTCGGCGCTGGTCACGCCGGGCGTCTGCGTGCATGTCGCCCCGAAATTCGACCCCGAGGCCTTTCTGGAACGGATCGCGCGGGACCGGATCACCCATGTCTACATGGTCCCCACGATGATGAGCCGCCTGTTGAAACTGCCCGAGGCGGTCAAGGCGCGGCATGATCTGTCCTCGGTCCGGTTCGTGGTGTCCACCGGGTCGCCATGGCCGCATGACCTGAAGGTGGCGATGATCGACTGGTGGGGGCCGGTGTTCTGGGAAAGCTATGGCGCGACCGAGATCGGGTTCATGACCATGGTGTCCTCGGCCGAGGCGCTGGCGCGGCCCGGCACGGCGGGACGGATGCAGATGGGCGGCACGGTGATGATCCTTGATGCCGAGGGCACCCCGCTGCCGCCGGGACAGGTGGGCGAGATCCACGCCCGCATGGATGTGTTCGGGGGCTTTGACTATTCCAACGATCCCGCAGCACGGGCGGCGGCGGAAAAGCACGGGCATTTTTCCGTGGGCGATCTGGGCTGGCTGGACGCGGACGGGTTCCTGTTCATCACGGATCGGGCAAAGGACATGATCATATCGGGCGGGGCCAACATCTTTCCCGCCGAGATCGAGGCGGTGCTGATCCGCGCGCCCTTCATCCGCGATGTGGCCGTTTTCGGCGCGCCCGATCCCGAGTTCGGCGAGAAGGTCGTGGCGGCGGTGGAGCCGATGCCCGGCTGGACGCCTGATGCGGCCGAGGTCATGGCCTTTCTGGAAGGCAAGCTGGCCCGCTTCAAACATCCGCGCAAGGTGGATTTCCACGCGGCCCTGCCGCGCGAGGACAGCGGCAAGATCTTCAAACCCCGACTGCGCAAGCCCTATTGGGAAGGCGCAGGCCGCAAGATCTGAGGCCCGACAGGACGGCCCCCGGCCCTGTCCCATGATCGGACATGATGCGGATTGTTTGTTTTCAGGGGGTTACGGGAGCGCGTTTACCGTTTTTTAACGGGTTGGGGGCGCGGGTCGGCGATCGCGCGGCAGTGCGTGCCGCACCTTGATTCCGCGCGGGGGCTGCACTTCCGGGGTGCCCCTCACCCTTGGCTGGCGAGGTATTCCATCACCGCAGGCCTTGCGGTTTCCTCGCCGCGGGCGCGGGCGGCATGGATCACGTCGCGCAGGCCGTCAAGGCGGGTGCGGCGCAGGATCGACTTGACCGGGCCGATGGAGGCGGGGCGCATCGAGAGCATGTCGAAGCCGATGGCGGCGAGGCATGCGGCCTCGACCGGGCGGCCCGCGTCCTCGCCGCAGAAGCTGAGCGGGGTCGAGGTGGCGCGGCAGCGTTCGACGATATTCTCGAGGAAGGTCAGGAAGCTGACATTCAGCGTGTCGTAGCGGCGGCGGACGCGCTCATTCTCGCGGTCGGCGGCGAAGAAGAACTGCTTGAGGTCGTTGCCGCCGATGGAAAGGAACTGCACCTCTTCGAAGAATTGTTCGGGGGCGAAGGCAAGGCTGGGGGTTTCCAGCATCGCGCCCACCTCAAGCCGCTCGGGCAGGGGATGGCCAAGGATGCGTTCACGCTCCATCGCCTTGTCCATCTCGGACTTGGCGGCCAGGTATTCGCCGTATTGGGCGACGAAGGGGAACATCACGGTCAGCGGGCGACCATGGGCGGCACGGATCAGCGCCTGCAACTGCATGCGCATCACGCCCGGCTTGTCGAGGCCGACGCGGATCGCGCGCCAGCCAAGTGCCGGGTTCGGCTCGTCATTGGGCTTCATGTAGGGCAGCACCTTGTCCGACCCGATGTCGAGGGTGCGGAACACGACGCGCTTGCCCTGCGCTGCATCGAGGACGCGGGCATAGAGGGCCGACAGTTCCGAGCGTTTGGGCATCTGGTTGCGGACCAGGAACTGCAATTCGGTGCGGAACAGGCCCACGCCCTCGGCGCCTGATCCGGCAAGGCTGGGCAGGTCGGCCATGAGGCCTGCGTTCATGTGCAACCCGATCACGCGGCCGCAGGGGGTTTCGGCACGCTTGTCGCGGATCGAGGTATAGCGTTCCTGCGCCTGGGCCTGCATGGCGATCTTGTCGCGGAAGGCGGAGGCCACGGTTTCCTCGGGGCGCAGGTGAACCACGCCCTGATCCCCATCGACCATGATCAGGTTGCCATTCAGCGCCTCGGTCGTGATGCGGGCGGCGCGGATCACCAGCGGGATCGCCAGCGCACGGGCGACGATGGCAGCATGCGAGCCGACCGATCCTTCTTCCAGCACGATGCCGCGCAGGCTGCGGCCGTAATCCAGCAGTTCGGCGGGGCCGATGTTACGCGCGACCAGAATGGGATCGGCGGGCATTTCGGCGCCGGTATCCTTGCCCTGTCCGGTCAGGATGCGCAGAAGACGGTTCGAAAGATCATCAAGATCGTGAAGCCTTTCGCGCAGATAGGCGTCCGTCACCTGTTCCATGCGGTTGCGGGCGTTGGACTGTTCCTTTTCCACCGCCGCCTCGGCGGTCAGGCCGCGGGCGATGTCTTCCTCCATCCGGCGCATCCAGCCCTTGGAATTGGCGAACATCCTGTAGGCTTCCAGCACCTCGTTCTGGTCCTTGTCGCCTACGGTATTGGCCAGAAGGGCATCGACATTCAGGCGCAGCTGTTCCACCGCGCCCTGCAGGCGTTCCATTTCCTTGTGCGGATCTTCCGAGATCGGGTTGGTGACCACCACGCGCGGTTCATGCAGCCAGACATGGCCTTCGGCAGCACCTTCCTGCGCGGTGGTGCCACGGATCAGCACCGATTGCTGGTGACGTGCCGAAAGGGCCGCACCTTCGCCCTGGAAGGCGCCCAGTTCGGTCATCTCGGCCAGCACCATGGCGACCACTTCGAGGGCATAGACCTCATCGCCGGAAAACTCGCGCGCCTCGCGCGACTGCACGACCAGCACGCCCAGCTTTTCGCCCAGCCGCTGGACCGGCACGCCGAGGAAGGACGAATAGATCTCCTCGCCGGTTTCGGGCATGAAGCGAAAGCCCTTTTCCTGCGGGGCGTTGGCGGTGTTGATGATGCTGCCGGATTTGGCGACACGGCCCACGAGGCCCTCGCCCAGCTTCATGCGGGTCTGGTGCACGGCCTCGGCCTTGAGGCCTTCGGTTGCACAGAGTTCAAGCGTTTCGAGATCGCGGAACAGGTAGATCGAGCACACTTCCGTGCCCATCGAATCAGCGATCAGATGCGTGATCTTGTCCAGACGCGCCTGTCCGGCGCTGTCTTCGGCCATCGCGTCGCGCAAGCGGCGCAACAGCTTGCGGCTTTCGGATTCGGTCTGTTCGGGCATATGGCCTGCCTAGTTCCCCGTTCCGTGCCGGCCCGCAAGTCTGATCCGCGGCCCGCAGGGGGCCACCGATCGCCTTGTCTCAGGCCGATTTTTCCAGTTCGAAGGCATCATGCAGCGCCTGCACCGCAAGTTCCATGTATTTCCTGTCGATGAGGACGGAAATCTTGATCTCGGAGGTGGCGATGACCTTGATGTTGACGCCTTCATCCGAGAGCGTCTTGAACATCCGCGCGGCCACGCCCGCATGGCTGCGCATCCCGATGCCCACGACCGAGACCTTGGCCACGTTGGTATCGGCCTCAAGCCGGTCGAACTTGATCAGCCCGGCCTCGCGCGCGTCGTTCAGGGCCTTTTCGGCGCGTTTCATCTGATCGACCGGGCAGGAGAAGGTCATGTCGGTGACGCCGCCGGCATGGCCCTGGTAATTGGTCTCGGACACGTTCTGCACGATCATGTCGACATTGACGCCCGCATCGGCCAGCGGGCCGAAGATGGCCGCGGCGATGCCGGGGCGATCCTCGATCGTGACGAGGGTCATCTTGGCCTCGTCACGCGAGAAGGCGATACCGGAGACGGCTTTGGATTCCATGATAAGCTCCTCGTCGCAGACCAATGTGCCTGCAGTGTCGGTGGGTTCCTCGAACGAGCTGAGCACGCGCAGCTTGACGTTGTAGCGCATGGCCAGCTCGACCGAGCGGGTTTGCAGCACCTTCGCGCCAAGGCTGGCCAGTTCCAGCATTTCCTCGAAGGCGATCTTGTCCAGCTTGCGGGCCTTGGGGCTGACGCGGGGATCGGTGGTATAGACCCCATCCACATCGGTATAGATGTCGCAGCGTTCCGCATTGAACGCGGCGGCAAAGGCGACGGCGGTGGTGTCCGACCCGCCCCGGCCCAGCGTGGTGATCCGGCCCTCGGGCGAGATGCCCTGGAAGCCCGCGACGACCGCGACCTTCATGCCTTCGGCGAACTTGGCGTTGATGTTGTCGGTCGGGATTTCCTCGATCCGTGCGGCGGAATGGGCCGAGGTGGTGATCAGCGGCACCTGCCAGCCCTGCCAGCTGCGCGCGGGGACGTCCATTTCCTGCAACGTCAGGGCCATCAGACCGGCGGTCACATTCTCGCCCGAGGACACGACGGCGTCATATTCGCGCGCGTCGTAGAAGGGCGAGATTTCCTGCACCCATCCGACCAGTTCGTTGGTCTTGCCGGACATGGCAGAGACGATGACGATCACGTCATAGCCTTTTGCGACCTCGACGCCGACCCGCTTGGCGGCGCGCTTGATCCGGTCGAGGTTGGCGACGGAAGTGCCGCCGAATTTCATCACGAGAACGGGCATGGTCTGTCCTTGGTCGCAAGCTGCGCCCGCGTGTAATCCGTCACGGCCCTGCACGCAATATCAATCACGCCGGGGCTGGTGATCAGATGTCCCGGAATGTCCGCCGGTTCCGGGGCTGTGGTTGCGGCATCGCCTCGAACGATAGTCGACGGGCATGGCCTTGCGGGTTGCGGCATCGGGGGCGGCATCGTTAAGCTGGTGCGGGGGAAGGCCCCTGACCGCAGTGACACGAAGAAGAACAGGAGACCGGAATGACCACATCAGCCCTGCGCGCCGGGTTGCGCCCACCCGCACGTATCCGCGCGGCCCGCCAGCTTGCTGCGGCCACCGCCATGGCCTTGATCTGTGCCGCGCCGGTTGCGGCGCAATCGGCCGATGACATCCTGGACGGGTCCGATCCCGGCGCGATCTTGGAAATCGCCCGCGGCTATGGCTCTGCCATGCTGGATGTGGATGGGGTGGGTGACCCCAAGATCAGCGGCCGCATCGACGGGCAGCCCTATGATGTCTTCTTCTATGGTTGCGACGATGGCGGCCGGAACTGCATGTCGCTGCAATTCACGACATGGTATATCGGCACCCGTCCCAGCGCCGAGGTCGTCAGCACCTGGAACGACGAGAACCGTTTCGGCACGGCCTACATCGATCGGGACGGCGACCTTGCGGTCGACATGGACGTGAACCTGTTCGGCGGTGTCACCCGCCGAAATCTGGATGATACATTCGACTGGTGGCGCGTGGTGCTGGACGAGGTGCGCGGCGATCTGGTCGACTAGCCTGCGGTCCATGTGGATGGATATTTGAGGCAAGAAGAAAAAGGCCGCGCGCCCCTGTCAGAAGGGATGCGCGCGCCCGTCCCATGTCTCAAAGCAGCCGGTGGTGTCCAGCGACAGTGCGTCGAAGCGCGCGGCATGGCGGTGGGCATCTACCATCCCGGCTGGGTGCAGACGGACATGGGCGGCAGCGCCGCCGAGATCACCGTGGATCAGTCCGCCACCGGCCTTGCCGCGCGCTTCGACGCACTGTCGCTGGACACCACCGGCTGCT
>LXYH01000036.1 GCA_001650895.1 Rhodobacteraceae bacterium EhC02 | reverse complement strand
TGTCGCATTTTCTTCACCATTTCAGCACATGATTATTACGTGATTTCTGGATGATACGGGGTAAGCACACATCATTCTTCAGCTTAAGGCTTCAATTTTGGCTACGTATTTCAGCAAGTGGCCGCCCTGTTGGCGCATGACCCAGCCGGTCTCGGAAGTTTCATATCGATGACGTCCGGCGAAGCGCATGCCTCGGATGAAGCGTGGGCCAAGGCGACGCGTACCGCGCGCGAGTTGGACCGGATTCTTGACGGAGCGGCGCCGGTGCGTGAGGCCGTGATGCGCGCGGCATCCGAGCTGCGGCTCTCGACACGCCAAGTCTACAACTATCTGGCGCGGTATCGGGAAGAGCGCAGGGTATCGTCCCTTCTGCCGCGAAGGAGTGGAACAAGACAACCAAGGATCAACCCCGCAGTCGAGAACATCATCGCGGTGACCCTGCGGGAGATGTGGTTGCGCCCGGAGCAGCCGGACCTTGCACCGATCGTTGAAGAGATCCGCACCCGCTGCGCAGAGGAAGGGCACACTCCACCCGCCTATGTCACTGTCGCCCGGCGGATCCCCATTCTGTTCGCCCCGGAAGAAATTGCCCGCCGCCGCCTGTCGGATGGTAAACACCTGCACCGGCTGAAGCCGCGACCGGGCTACATCCGGGCTAACCACGCGCTCGACGTTGTCCAGATCGATCACACGCCGGCAGACATCCAATTTGTTGAGGTGATTGATGACCACGGTGTCTTCGTTGGTCGTCCCTATCTGACCATCGCTGCAGATGTGGCCACGAGCGCGATCATCGGCTTCTGCCTGACCCTCGAGCGGCCGTCACGACTGTCTGTCGCGCTTTGTCTGGCGCACGCGATGTGCTGCAAGATTGACTGGCTGGCAGAACGCGGTATCGATCATGCTTGGCCGATGCACGGTCGCCCGAAGCAAATCGTCGTCGATTCCGCCAAGGAGTTCCAGAGCAGCACCTTCAGCAGAGGATGCGCGGACTATGGCATCGCCATACGCATGCGGAACAAGGGCACCGTGCATCGGGGCGGAGTCGTGGAACGCCTGCTTGGGAAAGTGAACACCGCGCTACGCGCCTTGCCCGGCAAGACGGGGCGTTCCATCGCGGATCGGGGCGACTATGCCTCGGAAGCGCGGGCACGGCTCAGCTTCGCGGATCTTGAACGCTGCATCGCGCTCGCGATCATCGACCACAACCTGAGCCAGAATGCGCGCAGGCTGACCGTTCCGGCGAAAGAGTGGGAAGATCGGTTCCAGCCGAAGGACCGGCCTATCGATGCGCCTGTCGATGTGCTGCTGAATTTCCTGCCACGCAAGACGCGGAAAATTTCACCTCAGGGCTTCAGTCTCTTCGCCATCGACTATTTCGAGCCCTGGCTTGGCCCGCTGGTTGCGCGTCGTGACCGGCTGGAGCCGCTCGATCTGTGCTATGATCCTCGCGACATCAGCCATGTCTACGTCAAGGATCCGGATACGCAGGCCTGGCGGCCGGTCAGGCGACGGGACGGACTGGCCGAGCCGATCACGCTTTGGCAGCACCAGGCGGATCGACAGCAGCGGCGTGAAATCCAGCGGCGCCCTGTGCAGGAGGCATCAGCCATCCGACGCGAAATCGCAGCCACTGCTGCCGCCGCCAAAACCCCCAAAAGCCGGTTGAAGGAGATGACCCGCGCCCGGCATGCCACCGAGGCAAAGAAGCCTTATGCCGACTTCGCCGCGCCTTCCGTCCCGACCCAAGAAAAGCTCGACCCGGATCGCCCTCGGCGGGTCTTCCCTGTCGAGGATTGGTAGGGTGCCGGATCACCTCATGCCCGCCATAATCCCGCTCTTGCAGGCCGATGACGCAGTGCGGATCGCCCATGTTCGCGCGCCGCGCTGGATCAGCCATCCTGCCGCCGGCGCGGCGCATGACGCGATGCGACTGCTGCTCGAGCGACCGCCATCGCTGCGCCCACGCGGTTTGCTGCTTGCCGGTCCCTACCACAACGGCAAGACCATGATCGCCGAACGCTTCGCCATCGAACATCTGCGTACCGCCGACCAGCAAAAGGTGTGGGTGATCCAGACCCGGGAAGGTGCAGGCCTGTCGCATTTCTATGCCAGCATCCTGTCCGGATTGCGCGCGCCACAAGCCGCGGGCTGGCGCAGCCTGTCCCGCGCCGGCGATCAGGTCGATCATCTTCTGGAGCGCCTGAAGCCGCGCCTTTTGATCTTCGACGAGTTCCACAGCGCATTGCGCGGGCGGCGCCAGGATGTGAAGGCTATCTTCTCGTTCTTGCGGCGGATCGCACGGGTGCATGACATCTCACCAGTCCTTGTCGGCGAAATCGCGATCTACGATGCGGTGCATGACACCGACGAAATGGGCTCACGTTTCGATACGATCCCCATTCCACGATGGCCGTATGACGAGGAATTCGCGACGCTTCTCGACAGCCTGGAAGCCAGTCTGCCGCTCGCCGACACCTCCGATCTGTCGCGCGAACCCTTGGCGAAGATCATCCATGATCTGTCAGAGGGGCTGATCGGCGAGGTTGTCGAGATCGTCACCCGTGCCGCAGTGGCGGCAATCTCGCGCGGTGAGGGCCGGATCACGGGCGCAACCCTGTGGGACCTCGGCTATGTGCCTCTCTCGAGGCGCCGTAATTCCGCTTTGCGTCACGATATGACATGAGGTTTGGGCCGACCGAGATATCCGTCACATCTGCAGAGCGGTATGAAAGTGTGGCGGGAAGCCGTTGGCCAGTGAGCATTATGCCCGCACCAGGTGAACTTCTGTCGAGTTGGCTGCACCGCCTCGCCTACGCGAACGGCATACCTCCGCACTATTTTGGCACGCTTCTCGGAGCGCCGGGTGAGAACTGGTCGGCGCGGCTTGATCGGGCGTTGCCCGATCGCATCCTGCAGTTTCTGCGAGAGCATACCGGCATACCCGTGGAAGACATCGCGGCTCTGACCATTGCCCCTGACCCCTTGGCCCGGCTGCGTTTGCCCCTGCGGGCATCGCCTCAGCAGAGTTGCGCACCCAGGAGGCAGGTTACCTGGCTGCAGTTCTGTCCCGCTTGTCTGACGGAAGACGAAACGCCCTATTTTCGCCGAGGCTGGAGCCTGGCGACACGCGTTTCTTGCTTTCACCACGGTTGTCGGCTTCGGGACAGGTGCCCATCTTGCGGGGGCGGATTGGCTCCGTTCAGCCAGAAGCGTCTTGTGCCGCATCAGATCTGCGCCCGGTGCGGCGCGGCCCTCTGCAAACGCACCCGTCCTGCCACCAATGGGGTTCGGCGTCTTGAGCGTCTGATCGACGATCTGCTTCGTCTGCAGGCAGCAGGGCATAGAATGGCAGAAGGACGATCACTGCCGGACCTTCTTGGATCGGCTTGCTTTCAATTTGGTAAACAGAGTGTATCCATCGTGCGCCTCCCCCATCGGGATCGCTATCAGCTGTTTCAGAAATTGGCGGAAGGGCGGTCGACGCCGTTCGAAAAGAGAAGAAGTTCCGCGATTATCTATTGGAAACGCGTCGTTCAGGCTGCGCCAGCTTGGAGCGGACTGGTCACATCTTTCAGCGATGCCGTCCTGCCTCGGCCCAAAGCTGGGCCTTGCTCTACCACCGCTGGCCCGCATTTGGCGGATCTCGTTCAGGCGGCCGCGCGGCTCGATCAGCAGCGGCAAGCGCTGTAAAAATTCCCGGTGAGTTTCAGGCGCGCGCGGCCAGCCCGGCATCATTCAGCTGTTCAGCGTCTGGCAGGTCGCGCAAGCTCTCCAGCCCGAAAGCTGCGAGGAACGCGTCTGTGGTCACGAAGGTATAGGGGGCACCACGACGCGGCGCGCGCGGCCCAGTTCCAATCAGACCCTGCGCATGCAGCCTTCCGATCAGGTCCCGGCTGATCTCTTTGCCAAAGATGTCTTTGAGCCCATCGCGGGTGATCGGCTGGTGGTAGGCGATGGCCGCCAAAATCGCGACGTCGAACTCGTTCAGGTCCAGCAACTGGTCTCCGACATCCGCTGCGGCGCGGATCGCAGGCGCGTAAACAGGCCGCGTCCGGAACATCCACCCCCCTGCGACCATGGCAATCTCGAACGCCCGCCCTTCCAGATCAGCGGCAAGGTCTTCCAACAGCAGATCAACCGAAGTCCCCTGCCCCACTATGCGCGCCAGATCCTCGCGCGGTACAGGCGAGGCAGAGGCAAACAGCACCGCCTCGATCCGGCGCATCCATTCCCGCCAGCGCAACTCCGGTGGCAGGTCGAGCAACTCGCGATCAAGCTCAGCTTCTGGTCGATCCTTCGACTTCCTTTCCGGTCGCATGTCCGAACCGCGAAACCGGTTCCCACTTTCGCTGTCCATGCTCATGGCTACACCCCGTAGAGCCGGAATGTGTCGCGCCCGGTTAGCTCACGGACCGCGCCGAGATCGACAAGCCGGTCACAGAGCCGCCGCGCCGCGCGGTCCGGCAAAGGCAGGGCACTGGGCGCCACGGCGTCCTGCGTCAGGAATATTTTCACCGCCGCCCCTGCCCCCTTGGCCCGAAGCTTTGGTGCAACTCCTTTCAAAAGCGAAGCCCGACGCGCGAGATCGACAGCCAGACGCGCGGCCTCGACCGCGGATGCGGTCACTGCGCGATGACAGGCTAGGCGCAAATCGTCACCCCGCTTGCGCAGGTCTGTGCGTTTCAAACCCGCGGCCAGCAGCGGCACGACATGATCCCAACCAAGCGCCTGGGCGAGGGCGGCGTCCGCGAGGATCAACGCCGGGACTTCGGCACGGGGTGCCTCCGTCAGGACAGCATCCAGCGCCATCGCGGCACGGGTCACCGGCGCTCCCTTCCCCGTATCGAGCCATGTAGCAATCTGGCCCAACTCCAAGATCGGCAAGGCTCGGCCCAGAGCCTTGATCGACACCGGCCGCTCCACCGCGCGACGCCAGGCAAGGTAAGTTTCCCCCGCGGGACCAGGTAGATCGCCAGGGCGCAGAAGATGAATCGCGTCGCGCAGCTCTGGGGCTCTTTCCGGCCGACCAGAAAACCCGGCACATGCCTCGGCCGCTCGCAGCGCCAGCCGATCCCGCAACAAGGCTTTGGGGACCTCTTCGCGTCCCAACACAAGATGCAGGTGGTTCAGCGCCGCGCCCGATAAAAACGCCACATCTTCAAAGGCTTCAGGACGTGCCGAGGTGACCCATGCGGGCATCCGGGGTAGAGTGTCTGTGTCGATGGAGTGTTCCGGTCGGGCAAATGTCATGACTGAAGCCTAAACCATCGCGGCGCTTTTCTCCAGAAAATAGCACAGAAAACGCCTCGCTCTATCTTTTGCCATGATGTCCGATAAGTTTGCCTTATCGGACACGAAAGGGTATGCTCCGCGACATGTTAGTGTCGTTTTAGTTTCATGGGCGGATTCGGCCGAAATCGCCTCTCTCGTCTGGGAAATTTCCATTTAACTGGTGGACGGGCCTCTTGCTCGATCTGCGGACTCGTTCCTCCCCTACGTCAATACCACGCTTTCCTTTGCCGGCCCGCGTGCCTCGCCCCTCTGACAGCCACGGCAATGGGGCCGCTCGCTGGAACAGAACGAGGGCGGCCTCCGGCAGGACAGCGCCGGGCACCAGATCTGCTCCAAAGAGATCATGCAAGATCACCAGCGTCAGAGCCCGCCAGCGCACTGTTAGGTGCTGAAGAGGCGCAGTCCGACCGACGGCCGCGCGGGCCTCAAAAGGGCAGTTCCACCCCGGTTCATCGTACCAGAGGGCGAGAACCGGCCGGGCCGCCCCGTCGCGATCGAGCGGCGCCCACAGAGTGCGAATTGCATGATCGAGTCGATCAAGACGGCCTGGACCACCTCTGAAGATTCCACTGATCTGGCGTTGAAGCTCGAGAGCTCCCGCAGCGAAATCCACCTTCGAAAGGTCCTCTGCCTCCCCTCCTCCACCGGTCAGAACGGCATCGCACTTGCGACAGAAGGGACGTAGCAGGCCATTCAACATGCGAAGGGAAGGTCTCAGGTGACCGCGACAAGCGGGGCAGCGGTCCAGGAGCATGGTCCGGTGCACCGGGCAAACCACCTGCTCCGCCAATCACCAATTCACCCTCAGATAGGCATCGCGACCGGCAGCAACATCCGCATCGAAACAGGCAAGGCACACCGGTACGGTCTCGGTCAGAAACCAATCCCGCGGCTGAACAGGATATCGGGCAGCCAGTGACCTACGACGAAGCCGTTCCGGATCAATCCTGCAGGCTTTCGCCCAAAGCATGAGCAGCCCCATATCCGGCGCCACATCATCAACCTGCCGCGCGCCTGCGTCCCTACCCCCCAAGTATACCATCAGCTCAAGGGGCTCCGCCCCGTAGCGCGCGGCAACCCGCGCCACCCAGGACGAAAGCAGTTCGTCCCGGAACGGACGCGGCGCGACGGGCAGTCTGGCCGGCACCATCATGCCCCGACCCGTTGTTGCACGGGCTTCCCCCGCCGCCGAGCGGTCTGGGTCATCGAGACCAGCGGCAGCACCAGATTGTCGCCAAAACTATCCGCGTCGAGGCGCTCCTTGCCCGACCGAACCGCATCTTCCGCCGCTGTCTCGATCAGCCGGAAAATGCGCGCCGTCACGCCGGAGGTCAGCTTGTGAATCCGTTCTCTGGCCTCGCCGCTGATCAGATCGGATGCCTCGCGCAAAGGCAGGATGCGTTCGAAACTTTTCAAGAGCCCGGCGAAGGCGGCATCGTTCTGCCAGAGCTTGAGATGGAACGCCTCGAAACGCTCGGCCAGTTGTGCATCGGTCAGCAAGGCCTGCCGAGCGAGATCCGTGCCGGCACAAACCAGTGGAATCCGAAGGTCATTGGCCAGAAACCGGATCGCATTGAGAAAGATGCGCTGTTGACGGAAGGTACCGGCCAGCATGCCGTTTACCTCGTCAAGAATGATCATCTTCGCCCCCACGGTTCGCAGCAGCGACCGGCAGATTCCTTCTCGCGGGCGAGCGTGCCGCCTGTCATCGCAGGAGCGCCCATGGCGGCCAGAAGTTCGCGGTAAAGATCGCGCTCGATGGGTTCGGATGGCACCTGCGCGACAACCACCGGGCGGTGGTCAACGCCGGTCACCTGACTGAACTTTGGTGGGTGGTCGCGTTCAAACTTGCGGACGATCTTGGTCTTGCCCATGCCGGTATCGCCATAGATCAGCAGACAGGGCATCCGGTCACGCGGCGGATAGGTTAGCAGGTTCTCTAGACGTGCCAGAGCCGCCCCGGACTGATCGAAACCGATCCAACGGTCAGCCCGGATCCAAGCGATGCGCTCCTCATCCGTCAGCGCCGCAAACCGGCGGTAGGTCGGATCGAGATGTGCAAATGCGTAGCCTTCGGTCACGACCATTCCTCGACTTCGAATCCCGGGTGGTCCCGGAGCACATTCTCGCTTTCCTTGGGCTCCGAACCGGCATCTACAGCCTCGTAGGCCCCTACCCCATCAAGCGCTCGGTCCCGTCTCTCGGAAAACCGCCTGGCCTCCCGTGTCCTGCTGCTGGCCGCATCGACCAGGGCGCGCTGTTCCTCGATCACCGCGAATATGAGGGCTTCATCCTCGAGCGCGCGCCCGCGCTCGCGCAAGATCGCCTGCGCACGGCGATGTTCCGCAAGGGTGATCGACGGATGGCGCAGGTCCGCAAATCGCACAGGATAGCGCTGACCCTCAGGGCTCCGGACAAAGACCGTGGAGAGGTTACGAGGGTCGTAGGACACGCGCAATTGCCGGTCCTGACGACCCGCCCAGAGGCTCAGGACATCGTCCCAATACCGCAGGCCAAAGAGATGGATGCCATCGCGGCGCACCATGCGTTCCGTGCTCGGCAGGAAGTCGATCCGGAACCCCTCCGGATCGTAAGGCCGGCGCAAAGGTGCCTCGCGGCGCCCATATGCCTCGTTCCAGGCCGCAACCGGCGGAATCCCGAGCGAGCAGTGCCGTTCGGCATGATAACGGGTGATTTCCAGCGCCAACCAGTGCTCCAGCTCGTCGAGCGTCATCGCCGATTTGGCCACGGAATCGTAGTCGCCGCGGTCCTTGATGCTGCTGAAGGTCGATCCCGGCAGCAGGTGGACCGCCCCCATCATCGTGCCGATCAGCCGCTCGATGTGACCGCCGTAGTGCGGCGCACCGATCGGTCGGTACTGGAGTGAAATTCCGTGCTCCTCGGCGCCCCGCTTCATCGCCTTTGAGCGAAATTCCTTGGCGTTGTCGACGTGAATGGTCTCAGGCAATCCCTCTGCTGGCCAGTCTGCGTCGATCCCCAAGCTCTCCAGCCAGTCGAATTTGGGCTGCACCAGATGCTGAATGGCCAGTGCCACCGATAAGGCCGACGGCGGCTCCAGCGTCAGGTAGAATCCGGCCACCATGCGGCTGGCGACGTCGATGGCGAGCGTCAGCCAGGGTCGTTGCAAAGGCTTCCGATGAACCCGGTCCACGACGATGACATCCACCAGCGTGTGGTCGATCTGAACCACCTCATAGGCCCGTTCGACCTGATAGCTGCCTGGCACTGGGTGATGGCGCTGGCGAGAGGCCTTAGCGCCCTCACGCGCCGCCGTGAGTTCCGCCGGATCTATCGCCGCCACACGGTCCCGCAGCGTGGTCCAGCATGGGGGACGCAAACCCCTTTGACTGCACCGCCTGCGCACTTCCTTTTGCAGGGCGTTGATGCTCGGCTTCTGGAGGGACTTGTAGAACTCCTCGATCGCCCCCGAAATCACCGCTTCGATCTCGTCAGGCAGCCGACGGCTGCCCGTCGGTGTTCCGACTTGAGCAGCCAGCAAGGAACTAGCGACCGGGCGCGCCTTGTACGCTGAGATCAACTCGTACAGGCGGGAGCGCTTGAGACCAAGATCGCGGCAGGCCTTGAGAAACTCGGCACGGTTCGGTGACGCCTTGCTTGCAAGGCGGCGGATCACAGCTTCCCGCGCGACCGCCTGTTCCCACGCAGCATCGTCGACGGCGTTGATGTCTGATCGATCCACCATGGCCAAACCCGGAAAATAGGTGTCTTATGTCCGATAATGAAACTATAATCCGGGAATGAAACAAGAACATGAACAAAATGATATCAATACGTTAGTGTTCACTCATGGAACAAGAACGACATGAGCGGTCTCACGAATAACGGCACGAAAATCGAGGATTCTGAGGCGTCTGACGCTGAGATTCCGAGCTCAGCGTCGTATGGCTCGCTGAACAGTGACGAACACGACGAGAGAACCTCTCGGGACCGAGCCTCAATCGCTCTGCCCACCCATGTGGTCGGCTCCGGCACGCTCGACCGGCTGATCGATACCGCCCGGGACTACGCCGAGGCCTCGACGGCTGGGAACACGAACAAGGCCTACGCCGCCGACTGGAAACACTTCACCCGCTGGTGCCGGCTGAAAGGCACTGAACCTCTGCCCCCCTCGCCGGAGATGGTTGGACTTTATGTGGCTGATCTGGCTGCACCAGCCGGGAAGGCCCCTGCCCTTTCGGTCTCCACGATCGAGCGACGTCTCTCGGGACTTTCCTGGAACTACAGGCAGCGCGGGTTCACTCTTGATCGCAAGAATCGCCACATCGCCACGGTTCTGGCCGGGATCAAACGCAAGCACGCGCGCCCGCCGGTCCAGAAGGAAGCGATCTTGCCCGAGGACATCCAGGCTATGGTGGCCACCCTTCCCTACGATCTCCGCGGGCTCCGAGACCGGGCGATCTTGCTTCTGGGCTATGCAGGCGGCCTGCGCCGGTCGGAGGTAGTCAGCCTCGACATACACAAGGATGATACACCGGACTCCGGCGGCTGGCTCGAGGTCTTCGAAGGCGGTGTTTTGCTGACGCTATACGCCAAGACCGGGTGGCGCGAGGTCGAGGTCGGGCGTGGTTCGTCAGAGCAGACCTGTCCCGTCCACGCGCTCGAGCAATGGCTACACTTCGGACGCATCGACTTTGGGCCGGTCTTCGTGCGCATCGCCCGGGATGGCAAAAGCGCCCTGGAGGCGCGCCTCTCCGATAAGCACGTCGCGCGACTGATCAAAGCGACCGTTCTAAAAAGCGGCGTCAGGTCCGATCTGCCGGAAGCCAAACGGCTGGCAATGTTCTCCGGCCATTCCTTACGCGCCGGGCTCGCCTCGTCGGCAGAGGTTGATGAGCGCTATGTTCAAAAGCAACTCGGACATGCCTCCGCCGAGATGACCCGCCGCTATCAGCGCAGGCGCGACAGGTTCCGGGTGAACCTGACCAAAGCCGCGGGGCTGTGAAGCTCAGGAACCTTGACGTGTTGGTGAAGCGCTAAGGTGAAATTCCAGCGCTTCAGTTTCAGCTTACTGCTTCAATTGAAATCGGGAACTAAACGCGACAA
>LXYH01000035.1 GCA_001650895.1 Rhodobacteraceae bacterium EhC02 | reverse complement strand
GCGGAAATACCCGACATGGCCCCCCTCCCGCAGGATGCTCCCCCTGTCGCCGCGCGCGCGCCGCTTGGGGCCGATCTGCCCCCGCCCCCCGACATGGATGCCATCCGGACAGAACCGGGGCTTCTGGCGCTGCTGGCCGCGCGCAGGCATGGCATCACCGGCAGCGAGCGCGACGCATTGACACCGATTCTTGCGCAGATCGACGCGCTGACCACCCGCCTTGTCACCGCCCGGAAGGGTTGAGGTGAAAAGTGGGAATTACCCCTTGCCCCCACGGTGAAATCCAGTATTACAGCCAAACCGTCGGGCTATGGCGCAGCCTGGTAGCGCGTCCGTCTGGGGGACGGAAGGTCGCAGGTTCGAGTCCTGCTAGCCCGACCAAAACAATTCGACGGTTCTGCAATCGCTCGTGTGCCGAAAGGCTCCGGGCGATTTGCATATCCGGCCACAGGAAAGGCGTGACATGACCGGCGTGATCCCCAGCCAGCAGATCGAGGCGATGATCGCCGCAGGCCAGATCGCCGCGACCCCGGCCCCCCAGCCCGACCAGATCCAGCCCGCCAGCCTTGATCTGCGCCTAGGCAACCTGGCCTACCGCGTGCGCGCCTCGTTCCTGGCAGGCCACGGCCGCAGCGTGGCCGACCGTCTGGCCGAATTCGAGATGCACCGCGTCGATCTGACCGATGGCGCCGTGCTCGAAAAGGGCTGCGTCTATGTCGTCCCGCTGATGGAACGGCTGGATCTGCCCGCCGCGATCCAGGCGGTGGCCAATGCCAAGTCCTCGACCGGGCGGCTTGACCTTCTGACCCGCACCATCACCGATGGCGGCACCGAATTCGACCGAATCCCGCAGGGCTATACCGGCCCGCTCTATGCCGAGATCTGCCCGCGTTCCTTTTCCGTGCTGGTGCGCCCCGGCATGCGCCTGAACCAGATCCGCTTCCGTGACGGGCAGGCCGTTCTCAACGATGCCGAGCTGACCGCGCTGCATGCCGCAACCCCGCTGGTCAACGGCCAGGCGGTGATCGACGACGGCCTTGGCTTTTCCGTCGATCTGCGCCCCGCCACGGGCAATCTGGTGGGCTACCGCGCGAAACCGCATACCGGGGTCATCGACCTGGACCGGATCGGCCAGTACGATCCGGCCGAATACTGGGAAGACGTCCGTTCGGACACGGGCCAGATCATCCTCGATCCCGGCGCCTTCTATATCCTGGTCAGCCGCGAAGCCGTCTGCATCCCCCCCGCCTATGCGGCCGAAATGGCGCCCTATCTTGCCATGGTCGGGGAATTCCGCGTCCATTACGCCGGGTTCTTCGATCCGGGGTTCGGCCATGATGCCGCGGGCGGCGCAGGATCGCGCGGCGTACTCGAGGTGCGCTGTCACGAGGCGCCATTCGTGCTGGAACATGGCCAGATCGTCGGTCGCCTGGTCTATGAACGCATGAGCGCCGAGCCCACGCAGCTTTACGGGCGCGGGATCGCGTCGAATTACCAGGGCCAGGGCCTGAAACTCAGCAAGCATTTCCGCATGCGCTAGGGCCAGGACAGCGCGCCGAGCCCTGTTTCTTCTTGCTGCAAATATCCGAAACCTGACGGATCGACCGGGCAAGCCGTCAAGGATGGGTCACATCTTGCCCATGCGCCGCGCGACGCGCGCGGCCTGTCGGGCCTTGCGCACCGCCTGCTGGCCCTGCTGGGCCGCACCGGGATTGCCCTGCCCTGCGCCGGCGCCCTTGGCCCCGCCCGCCATGCGTTTCATCCCGGCATTGATACCGCCGTTGACGGCCTTTCGCACGAAAAGCCGCATGACCATGTTGATCAGTTGATTGACGTTCATCCTGCACTCCTTACCGTTACCTGACTGCCTCAAGCGGCAGGTTAACATGAAAATATGGAATTTTCAGGGTCGGGCGCGAAAAATCCGCGATCAATCCTCGAACAGTTCGCTCTGACCTGCGCCGGCTTCGTCCTCGGGTTCCTCGCCCTCGCCCAGTTGCGGCATGGCGGCGGGTGAGGGCCTGTTGTCCAGCAGGCCCGCCGCGCGCAATTCCTTGAGGCCGGGCAGATCGCGCGCGCTTTCCAGGCCGAAATGATCCAGAAACGCCTCGGTCACCACGAAGGTCACGGGCCGCCCCGGCGTCATCTTGCGCCTGCCGAAGCGGATCCATTCCATTTCCAGCAGCTGGTCCACCGTGCCGCGGCTGACGGACACACCGCGGATCTCCTCGATCTCGGCCCGGGTGACGGGCTGGTGATAGGCGATGATCGCCAGCGTCTCGATCGCGGCCCGGCTCAGCTTGCGGGTCTCGACCGTTTCCTTCTGCATCAGGAACCCAAGGTCGGGGGCCGTGCGCATCGCCCAGGCGTCGCCAACCTTGACCAGGTGCACGCCGCGCCCGGAATAGCGTTTGCGCAGATGTACCAGCGCCTCGGCCGCGTCGCAGCCATGCGGCATGCGCGCTTCCAGGTCGCGCACGGTCACGGGTTCGGCAGTGGCAAAGAGGATCGCCTCGACCATCCGCTCCTGCTCGCCCATGGGCGGCGCGTCGAAGAGGCTTTGCTCTTCGTCCTCGGGCAGGTCCTCGGCCTCGGGCATGTCATCGGGTTCAGACATCGCGGCCCTCGCGGCGGCGCAGCTGGATCGGGGCGAAAGTGTCGGACTGGCGCAATTCGGCGCGCCCTTCCTTGACCAGTTCCAGCGAGGCCGCGAAGGTGGCCGCCGTGGCCGACCGCCGCCGCACCGGATCGTTGTCCCAGCCATCGGGCAGATAGCTGGAAATATCGGTCCAGTCGCCCGCGAAACCGATCAGCCCGCGCATCCGTTCCAGCGCCTGCTCCATCGTGAAGACCGAGTCGCGATCCATCACGAAGGGGCGGAATTCGTCACGTGTGCGGATCCGGGCATAGCCCTGCATCAGGTCCAGCAGGGTCGCCGTGTAGCGCAGGGTGCGGATGCGCATCACGTCTTCGGGCACGCCACGGGCAAAGAAATCGCGCCCCTTCTGGTCGCGCGCCATCAGGCGCGCCGCCACATCGCGCATCGCGGCCAGCCGTTCCAGCTGAAAGGCCAGATGCGCGGCCAGATCCTCGCCCGAGGGCCCCTCGTCCTGCGGATCGGGCGGCAGCAGCAGCCGCGACTTGAGAAAGGCAAGCCAGGCCGCCATCACCAGGTAATCGGCCGCCAGTTCCAGGCGCAGCGCCTTGGCACGTTCGACGAAGGCCAGGTATTGCTGCGCCAGGTGCAGCACGCTGATCTTGCGCAGATCGACCTTTTGCGTACGCGACAGGGTCAGCAGCAGGTCAAGCGGGCCCTCGAAGCCATCCACATCGACGATCAGCGCCTCGGCCGCCAGCCGGTCGGCCACGCTGGCGGGACCATCGCGATGTCCCAGATCCTCGAAGATGTTGTCAGCCATGCAAGCGCCTGTCCAGAAGCGCCTCAAGCTGCGCGTCCAGCGCCGCGATGTCAACAAAATCCGGCACCTGCCGCGCCGCAAGGGCGCGTTCCGCGCGCGCCTGTGCGGCCGGCGTCATCCGTCCCGAGGCCTCGGCGACCTGTCGGCGCGCGTCCAGCGTGCCATTGCACAGCAGCACCACATCGCAGCCCGCGGCCAGCGCATCGCGGCTGATCTGGCCCAGATCGCCCCTGAGCGCCTTCATCGAGATGTCATCGGTCATGATCAGACCGTCATATCCGATCTCGTCCCGGATCAGGCGCATGACGCGTGGCGACAGGGTCGCGGGCGCGTCATCCAGCGCCTCGTAGACCAGATGCGCGGTCATCGCCATCGGCAGGTCATTGAGCGCTGCGAAGGGCGCGAAATCGCTGGCGCGCAGATCCTCCAGCGGGGCCGTGACGCGCGGCAGGTCCAGGTGGCTGTCGGCAGTGGCGCGGCCATGACCGGGGATATGCTTCAGCACGGGCAATACGCCACCGTCCAGCAAACCATCCGCCACCGCACGGCCCATCGCCGCAACCCCGGCAGGGTCGGTGCCGTAGCAGCGGTTGTAGAGGAAAGGATGGGTCTCGGCCCCCGCCACATCGGCCAGGGGCGCGCAGTTGCTGTCGATGCCCAGGTCGCGCAGCTCCGCCGCGATGATGCGAAAGCGCAGGTACATGGCGCGGGCCGCGTGATCGCCGGCAGCCGTCACATGGTCCAAAGCGGGCAGCCATTCGCGCCAGCGTGGCGCGCGCAGGCGCTGCACGCGCCCGCCTTCCTGGTCGATCGTGATGACCGCATCGCGGCCCACGGCCTGACGCATGTCATCGCAGAGCGCGCGAACCTGATCGGGCGTGTCGATGTTGCGCGCAAACAGGATGAAGCCGAAAGGATCGGCATCCCGAAAGAACGCCTTTTCATCAGGCGTCAGGCGCAGCCCCTCGGCATCGAGGATCGTGGCACCGAAGGCGCTCACTTGGCGCTGACCGGAATGCACTCGGCGCGTTCGGCCACCAGGGCCGAGCAGAACCGCCGCGCATCGTTGATATCGGCAAAGCCCATCGCCCGCAGGCGGTAGAAATTGCGCCCGCCACTTTCGGCCAGCTGGATCACGCGGCTCTTGCCTTCGAGGTAGTCCCCAAAGCGCGCGGCAATGCGGTCCCATTCGCGCTTGGCCACCTCGGGGCTGTCATAGGCGCCAAGCTGCACAAGGCGCGTACCGGCCGGAATGCTGTCCGGGTCCACATCCAGAACGACCACCGCAGCGGCCGCCGGGGTGGCAAGGGCCGCGGATTGCAGGGCGGCCTGACGCACCATGGCCGCGGGCCGGGCCTGCGGGCGCAAGGACTGGCTGATGCCGCCCTCGACCCTTGGGACGGTGATGGACGCCTCGGGCAAGGCGGCGCCAGAGGGGGCGGCCTCGTCCTGCAGGACCTGCGCGAGGATCTGATCGACCATGGATGCCATCGAGTCAGGTTCGGCCCGTGTCATCGCGCCCGTTGTCATCGCTACCGTTTCGATCCGCGCCTCGCCGGTCAGGCTGTCGGACGGGGCGCCATTCTCGCCGGCGGGCCCCGCAGCGGCGGATCCATCGGCCAGTTGCGGCGCATCCGCAGCCAGGGGCGCGGCGGGTGGTTGCGGCATGGGGAATATCTGCGCCACCGCCATCAGTTCGGCTGTCGCCAGATCCTCGTCATCCAATGCGACAGGACGCGGCGCCAGCACGATGCGATCAGGTGGCGGGGCTGCGGTGCCGGTCGCGGCCACTTCGTTCACGGCAAGACCGATGTTTTCGGCCGTGCTGCCGCCAGGTGTTTCAGGCTGGATCCGCATCGGCCCTTCCATGGCCCGGACCACGGGGATGCCGTTGACGTCGCGCATGACCAGCCGGTACCCCCAGACGGTCACGCCAACGATCAGCGCCACGGAAAGCGCGGCCCCGGTCAGGTTGGCGATCCTGCCGATCGATTTGCCCGATCCACGCGCCGGGGCGCGTTCCTCTGCGAAGGTGTCTGCCATGTCCGCCTTTCACACACGGGGGATACATGGCCCCCCGCGTTTCGTTGCTCTGCCTCGGACCGGGACCCTTCGTGCGCCTTGTTTCGGTCAGGATTCCAAGCTGAAATCCCTGCCGTCAGCGCATCTCGTCCACAGCCTCGACGCCAAGAATACCAAGGCCTGCGGAAATGACAACGGCCACGGCCCGGGCAAGGGCGATTTTCGCCTGTGATGTGGCGCTGTCACCCTCCTGCACGAAGCGCAGGGCGGGTTCGTCATTGCCACGGTTCCAGAGCGAGTGGAAATCGCTTGCCAGCTCATAGAGGTAGAACGCGACGCGATGCGGCTCGTTCGTGCGCGCCGCGATCTCGACCAGGCGCGGCCATTCGGCCAGCTTGCGCGCCACGTTCAGCTCTGCCTCGTGGGACAGACCGGCCAGATCGGCGCCCTGCAAGGCCGCGTCCGACACGTCAATGCCTGCCTCTGCCGCCTTGCGCAGCACCGAGGCCACGCGCGCATGGGCGTATTGAACATAGAAGACCGGGTTGTCCTTGGACTGTTCCAGAACCTTGTCGAAATCGAAATCCAGCGGCGCATCGTTCTTGCGCGTCAGCATGTGAAAGCGCGTGACGCCGGGGCCGACCTGTTCGACCACATCGCGCAGGGTCACGAAATTGCCCGCGCGCTTGGACATCTTGAAGGGCTCGCCGTTCTTCCACAGCTTGACCAGCTGGCACAGCTTGATGTCCAGCGGCACCCGGCCATCGGACAGGGCCGAGACCGCCGCCTTCATCCGCTTGACATAGCCGCCGTGATCCGCGCCGAAGACGTCGATCAGCATGTCGAAGCCGCGTTCGACCTTGTCATAGTGATAGGCGATGTCAGGGGCGAAATAGGTCCAGCCGCCATCGGATTTCTTGACCGGGCGGTCCACGTCATCGCCATGCGCGGTCGAGCGGAAAAGGGTTTGTTCGCGCGGCTCCCAATCCTCGGGGGTCTTGCCCTTCGGCGGCTCCAGCACGCCCTCATAGATCAGGCCCTTGTCATCCAGCGCCTTCAGCGCGGCCTCGATCCGGCCGGTGCCATAGAGGGATTTTTCGCTGAAGAACACATCCATCTCGACGCCCAGGGACGCCAGATCCTCGCGGATCAGGTGCATCATCGCATCGGTGGCGAAATCGCGGATATCCTCCAGCCATTCGGCTTCGGGCTTGCCCACCAGATCATCGCCATGCACCTCGGCCAGCGCCTCGCCCACGGGGATCAGGTAATCGCCGGGATAGGTGCCGTCGACAAAGGCCACCTCCTGCCCGCGCGCCTCGAGGTAGCGCAGATAGACGGACCGGGCGAGGACATCGACCTGCGCGCCGCCATCGTTGATGTAATATTCGCGCGTCACGTCATAACCCGCGTAGGCCAGCAGGCTGGCCAGCGCATCGCCGAAGACCGCGCCACGCGTATGGCCCACATGCAGCGGCCCGGTGGGGTTGGCGCTGACGTATTCGACGTTCACGCGCTTGCCCTGCCCCATGGTCGAGCGTCCGAAATCGGCGCCTTCGGTCAGCGCAAGGCCCACAACACCCTGCCAGAGGCTGTCGGACAGGCGCAGGTTGATGAACCCCGGCCCCGCCACATCGGCGGTCAGGATGCGGGGATCGGCGGCCAGACGGCGGGCCAGTTCGGTCGCGATGTCGCGCGGGTTCTTGCCGGCGGGCTTGGCCAGCACCATGGCGGCATTGGTGGCCATGTCGCCATGCGCGGCATCGCGTGGCGGTTCCACCGTGACGGCGGCGGTATCAAGCCCGGCGGGCAGCAGGCCATCGGCAGTCATGGCATCCAGCGTATCCAGCACATGGGCACGCATCTGGGTGAACAGGTTCATCACATCTTCCTTATAGATCGCCCAGCGGTTTAGCACCGCCAGCGCCCGCGTCAATGCGCGGGCGGTCGCAGGGCGCGCGGATCGCCTTGAAAACAGCCGTTTTCGCGCCCGTCAGACCCCCGGCGGGCGATCCGCAGGGTCCGAGCCCAGCAGCCTGTTGTGTTCCTGCAGCGCGAAACGGTCGGTCATGCCGGCGATGTAATCGGCCACGATCCGCGCCAGCGCCTGATGATCCTGCGCCTCCTCGACATCCTTGCGCCACTGTTTCGGCAGAAGCTGCGGCTCGCGCATGAACAGCGGGAAGAGGTCATTGACCACATGTGTCACGTATTTGCGCATCGTGACGACGGCGGGCGCACGATACATGCGGTGGAAGAGGAATTCGCGGATCACCTTGAGATCGGTCCAGACGGGGGCTGAGAATTGCACCATCATCCGTCCCGCATCGCGGATGTCCTGCGCACAGGACGGGTTCAGCGCGGTCAGGTTCGCGCGGCTGACGTCGATCACATCGGACACGAGGATGCCGAAGAAACGGCGCAACGCCTCGTGGCGGCGGCGGTAATAGTTGAGGCCGGGATAGAGCGCGTCCACCTCGGCAAAGCAGCCGTTCAGGATCGGCAACTCGGCTAGTTCGTCGGTCGAAAACAGCTCGGCGCGCAACCCGTCATGAAGGTCGTGGTTGTTGTACGCGATGTCATCGGCCAATGCGGCCACCTGCGCCTCGGCGCTGGCATGTGTGTGCAGTTCCAGATCGTGGCGCGCATTGTAATCGGCCAGCGCATAGGGGATCGCGCCCACAACGGGCCCATTATGCTTGGCTATGCCTTCCAGCGTCTCCCATGTCAGGTTCAGCCCGTCCCATTCGGCGTAATGCCGTTCCAGCGAGGTGACGATGCGGATCGCCTGCGCGTTGTGATCAAAGCCACCGTAGGGCGCCATCAGCGCCTGCAGCGCATCCTCGCCCGTGTGGCCGAAGGGCGGATGCCCCAGGTCATGGGCCAGGGCCACCGCCTCGGTCAGTTCGACATTCAGCCCCAGCGCGGCAGCCACGGTGCGCGCAACCTGCGCCACCTCGATCGAATGGGTCAGGCGGGTCCGGAAATAATCGCCCTCATGCTCGATGAAGACCTGCGTCTTGTGCTTGAGGCGGCGAAAGGCGCTGGAATGGATGATGCGGTCGCGGTCACGCTGGAAGGGGGTGCGAAACGCGCTTTCTTCCTCGGGGACAAGTCGGCCGCGCGTCTCAGCCGGGTTCGACGCATAGGGTTGATTGGTCACGGGCTGCCTGTCCTTTGCCTGCCTTGGCCTGAGCCGCAGTTAACCCGCGCCCGCCGGCAGCCACAAGCCCGCACGTCGGATTTCACCGGGCAGCGAAGAGATCGTGCAGGGGTGTACCCTCGGCCCGCGCCCAGGCCGGAAGATCCGGCGCCTCCCACAGCTTGCGCAAGACGGCGGCCACGGGCGGACGGCCGGCATGGTCGACCAGCGCCCAGTCGGCCACCTGCCCCGGCGCCAGAAACGAGGAACTGCGATAATGGTTCATCGCCACCGCCTCGGCCGTGTCGATCAGGCCGGGCTGGCTGCGCGCCGCGTCGACCAGGCGGGACAGATATTCGGCCAGATCGACCACCGGCAGATCCAGCATCGCCGCAGAGGCCCCGAATTTGACCGCCACCGGCACCGTGGGGTCATCCACGAGGCGCAGCATCAGCGGAAGATAGGCCGGCGCCGCGCTGCGGATCTCCTGAAAGAGCGGCGTTGTGGCAGGGGTGAAGGAGATCAGATCATCGGCGTCATGGGCCAGATCGGCGATGGCGCGGGTGCGAAAGTCTTCATAGGTCATGGCGACCTCCCCTGTTGCAAAGAAGCCCTGCGTGAGGGCCCACCCTGCCCCCGCTGCAACGGCCACACCGCCAAGCAATAGCGCACGGCGCATCATTTCTTGACCTCGATCCCCGCAGCCGAGGAATTGAGGCTGTTGGTGGCGGGGCTGCTGCTGGTGCGGAAACCCCAGTCGTTCTCGACGACCCTGCGGCCGTCAGCCGAAATGGTTTTTCCCTGCATGATTACCGACACCGTATGCTTTGCCCCGGCCACCTCCGCGCGAATCGTGGCCGGCGCGGGATAGGAGACGATCCCGACATGCCCCGTCGCATCGGAATAAGTGGCGCTGATCGCAAGGATCGACCCCGGCCTGACGGGTTCGGCGCGCGCGCCCTTGTAGGTGATGTTGCGCCAGCCTTCGGTCTTGTCATTGGCGGAATTGTCATGCTCGGCCCAACTGCCGGCCAGATCGGGCACCGTCCTGGTCCAGAGGCCAAACGTGAATCGCCGTGCATAGGTATAGGTCGGGGCGCTGTCATGGACCTGTTGTATCATGTCATAGACGAAGAAATTGCATTTGTTCGTGTTGGCGTCCATCGACAGGGTGCCATCAAGCGATGTGATCTTGGCCGTGTAGTTCCAGCGCGTGCTGCCGACCTCGCGGCGCGCCCTTTCGACAAGCGGATCACTGCCGGTAAAGATCGCGCTCACCATATAGGCACCACAGGGCAGATCATCAAACTCGATCCGGCCTGAGGTGGTCTTTTTATCGCGTCTCACCGGGCCGGTGACACGCACGGTCACCTCGCCGCCCACGGCCACGCGGCTGTTGCGCATGTAGCTGCCCGACACATCCATGTCATTGCCCCAGACAAGGTCGACCGTCAGCGTGCCGGTGCAGCGCGCGGTGCTGCTGCTGGCGGACCGGCTGGAACCGGGGTTTTGCGGCAATCCGGTCATCCCGCGGCCTCCTGTTCCAGAGGGGCGACCCCGGTGCGGGCCTGCACGGCGATCAGGAAATCCTCGGCCCGCTTGTCCTGCGGGATCGCCTCGTTCGACAGAAGGGCAAGGTCGGCCTGATCAAGCTGCCGCAGGCTTTGCCCGGCGACGTAGAACCCGGCCAGAACATAGCGCAGCGCGTATTCTGATGTGATGCCCATGTCGGACAGCGGCCCGATCTGGCGCAGTGCCGCGGCGGTCAGCACATCGCGCGCCACGCCCTTGTCGCCATAGCTGTCGCAGACCCAATCCATGGCTGCGGCGCAGACCCGTTCGCGGCGGACGGCATCGAAGATTTCGATGTCGCGGGCGCGCAGGTGGGGCGGCTCATCGGTGAAGGGCACCAGGCTGTCATCGACCAGGTGCCAATGCGCAAAGCTTGTGGAGGATCCTTCGACCAGCAGGTCGAGCGGCGGGGCCGCGGGACCCGGCCGGAACAGCCATGACAGGGCCTGCGCATCGGCGGCATTGGCCTGCAGGTAGACCGACAGGACCGCAGGATCCCAGAAGCGGAAGAAGCGTCGCTCGGATGTGCCTTCGAGGGGCAGCAGCATCAGCCGGGCAAGATGCCCCGCCAGCGCGTCCAATGGCAGCGGGCTGCGCAGGAATATCCCCACCGATTGCCCCGGACAGGCGCGGAAGATCAGCCGGTGCGCGGCGGTCGGAGCACTGCCGGCGGCCAGCGTCAGGTCAAGCAAATGGGGCGCGGCGGCCGAAAGATCATCCTTGCACACCAGATCGGTCAGGCAACGGGCGGGCAGCGCGGCGCTGTCGATATCGATATCGCGGCCGCCCGTGGCGGCACGCCAGCGGGTGGCGTCAGCCAGGAAACAGGCGTGCCAGCCCTGCGGAAGATCATCAAAGAGCATGGCGCGCAGGCCGGGCGCGATCCAGGGTTCATCCCAGAAGGGTCGACGCGATGGGGCCGGAACGGGCGTCACCTCGATCGCGGTCGACGTTGCGAGGATCTTGGGCATGAACAGACCTGTCAACAGCGGTCGCGTGAGGCATGTCGCGCAACCAGTCACTTGAAAACACTTTCCCGGCACACCATAATTAGGGTGCGACAACGCGGTGTCAACGCCCGCCGATCCCGGAGTATCCCCCATGCAACTGCCCCCGAAAGTGACCCCCCGCGCCTTTGCCCGGCTGGCTGAAATCGGCGCCGCAGGACAAGGCCAGGCGCTGCGCGTCGCGGTAGAGGGCGGCGGATGTTCCGGCTTTCAATACGAGATCAAGCTGGATCAGCCCGCGTCGGACGATCTGGTGCTTGAGGGCGAAGGCGAACGTGTCGTGGTCGATTCCGTATCGCTGCCGTTCCTTGCGGGCGCGACCATCGACTTTACCGAGGAACTGATCGGCGCGCGCTTCGTGATCGAGAACCCCAACGCGTCTTCGTCCTGCGGGTGCGGGATTTCTTTTTCCATGTAATCAATTCACTGCGGCGCTATCCTCATGCATCGCATGAACTTGTGCAGCACGTGACGGGTCACAGCGCCCTTGCATGACCCGCCCCCCTGCGGGATAGACAGGGCAGCAAAAGCCCAAGCCCAAGCCGAGGACGCGCCGCCATGAAGATCGTCACATTCAACATCAACGGCATCAAGGCGCGGATCGAGGCGTTACCGCAATGGCTGGACGAGGAACAGCCCGAGATCGCGATCCTGCAGGAGATCAAATCGGTCGACGAGGGTTTCCCGCGCGAAATCTTCGAGGAGCGCGGCTATAACGTCGAAACCCATGGGCAGAAATCCTTCAACGGCGTGGCGATCCTGTCGAAACTGCCGCTGGAGGATGTGACACGCGGCCTGCCCGGCGACGATGCGGACGAACAGGCCCGCTATATCGAGGCCACCGTGGTGGGGCGGCAGGCGATCCGCATCTGCGGGCTTTACCTGCCCAACGGCAACCCCGCGCCGGGGCCCAAATACGATTACAAGCTGGCCTGGATGGAGCGCCTGAAGGCCCGCGCCAAGGCGCTGCTGGCCGAAGAGATACCTTTTCTGATGGCGGGCGATTACAATATCATTCCCCAGGACGAGGACGCGGCCAAACCCGATGCCTGGCGCAGCGATGCGCTGGCCCTGCCCGAAAGCCGCGCTGCATACCGACGCATCGTCAACCTTGGCCTGACGGATGCCTTTCGCGCCCGCGTCCTCGGACCGGGGCACTATTCCTTCTGGGATTACCAGGCCGGCGCATGGGAGCGGAACAACGGCATCCGCATCGACCACCTGCTGCTGAGCCCCTCTTGCGCGGACATGCTGACCGGCGTCGGGATCGACAAACATGTGCGCGGGCGTGAAAAACCGTCGGACCACGTACCGGTCTGGATCACGCTGGACAATTGAGGTCGCGGCCGCGCGGAAATTGACCGTAGCAAGCGGATCATGCGGGCTGGTGCGCCATCGCACGCGCGTCGCATGGAACAACATCCGCGCATCATCATTCCGCTTGCGCGATCATGTTGCTTGCAAATGATTTCGCATTTCCGCGCAGGTTTCCAATCTGGAAACACTACCCTCATTTTTCAGGAATTATTCCACTTCTAGCCACAAAAAACTAGAAAAACCAAAGCCTTGACGCCCCTTTTCGCTGCTCTTGAGAGGCCGGGCGTCACGAAAGATAGATTTCCGACATGTGTCGGAAAAGAGTATACTTTAGAGGTATCGCTTGTGGGGACAATTTTGATGCAACGGATAATGATCCGCCTGCGTGGATTTGCGCGGGAAGAAAAAGGGCTTGCCCTTACCGAATACCTGATACTGCTGGGGCTGATGACAAGTGGCGTTGTATTGTCCACGGCCTTGTTCGGCGCATCGCTGGCGCAGGCCTGGTCAGGCAGCATGCAGGTTCTCAGCCAGCCGACGTTATCAGCAAGCACCATACCGTCCGGCGCGCAAACCGGATCGGGTAACGAGGCCGCGACACCGCCGGAAGAGGTTGTGACCGCAAGCCTGCCGAACCCGTCGGCGCGTGATGACGACGACGATGAAGACGATTACGATTACGACGATGATGATGAAGACGACGACGACGAGGACGAGGCCCGCAACAACGGCAACCGGGGCAATTCGGACTGCCGTGGCAGATGGTGCCGGGATCGCGACTAAGGTCGACGCGTCGTATCAGGCAAAGATCGTCAGACGCGGCCACACGCCCCCCAAGGGCTGGCCGCGTCAGTCTTTTGTGACGTCGTGATCGTAGAGCCAGGCAAACTGCCGCATCATCCGGTCCGGGGCCACTGCGCCGCCAATACGCATCACCGCATGGGCCGCCATGCGCAGCGGGGCAAAGCCGATGTGGTACTTCCAGGCATTTCCGTTGGCCGCCGAAATCACCCGGCGCACCCGCCCCTCGCGCCGAACCTGGTAGGCGGCAAGCCCCGCCGCCACGCTGTCACAGCGCGCCAGTTCATCCGCCAGAACCCAGGCATCCTCGAGCGCCATGGAAGCCCCTTGCGCCAGGAAAGGCAGCGTCGGATGGGCCGCATCGCCCAATAGCGCCAGGTGATCCCCCTGCCAGACCCGCGCGACAGGATGGCGGAACAGCCCCCAGAGCCGCGCCTCGGTCACCCGGTCCAGCATGGCGCGCGGGCCTTCGCCGAAATCGGCAAAGGCGGCGCGCAGGTTGTCCGGATCGTCGGCGTGGTTCCAGCCTTCATCGGCCCAGGCCTTGCGTTCCTGCACGGCAACGATGTTCAGCGCGCTGCCATCGCGCAGGGGATAGCTGACGATGTGGCGACCGGGGCCCATGTGCACCCAGGCCTCGGGGCCGCGGCCTTCGGTATTTGGCACGATCGCGCGCCATGCAACCTGGCCGGTAAAGAACGCGGCTTGCGGGCCGTTCAGGGCCGGACGCAGAACGGAATGCAGCCCATCCGCGCCCAGCACCAGATCGGCCGTGATCCGGCTGCCCGTGGCCAGATGCACGACCGGTTGCGCGCCGCCGTCAACGGCGGTCACATGATGCAACAGGCGGATCTTCACCCCCGCATCGCGCGCGCCCTCGGCCAGCAGGTCGATCAGATCGGCGCGATGCACGAAATGATAGGACGAATCATCCAGCCTTCCCAGGTCCAGCCGCACCACCGCAGCGCCCCTGTGATCCTTGAGACAGACCGCCCGCGCCCGGACCGAGGCATCCTGCAGCGCCCGGTCCAGACCAAGGGCGCGCAGCACCGCCATGCCATTGGGGCTGATCTGCAGACCGGCCCCCACTTCGGTGATTTCGGGGGCCTGTTCCAGCAGCGTGACATCCGCCCCCCGCAGCGCCAGCGCGCGCGCGGCCGCCAGACCGCCGATCCCGGCCCCGATCACGACGACCCGCATCCCCAGAAGGCTCATGAGGTTCCTTTCAAACGACAACGCCGAAGCGTCACCGCTTCGGCGTCTGTTTCGCGTTCCTGGTCAGGCCCGGCCATCAATCGTCGCGATGCACCTTTTCGCGACGCTCGTGACGTTCCTGCGCTTCCAGCGTCATCGTGGCAATCGGACGGGCAATCAACCGCTTGAGGCTGATCGGCTCGCCGGTCATCTCGCAATAGCCATATTCGCCATCCTCGATCCGGCGCAGGGCCGCATCGATCTTGGCGACCAGCTTGCGCTGGCGGTCACGGGTACGCAGTTCAAGCGCGCGGTCAGTTTCCTCGGAGGCGCGATCGGCCACGTCGGGAATGTTGCGCGTCCCGTCCTGCAGCCCCTCAATCGTGTCGCGGCTGTCTTCCAGGATTTCCGATTTCCATCTGAGAAGCGCATTCCGGAAGTACTCCAGGTGACGCTCGTTCATGAAGGGTTCGTCTTCGGCTGGTGTGTAGTCTGTGGAATGAAAGGATTCGGCTTTCATGTCTGCTCCCTCATAAAGGCCCGCATCTGTCATCGCGTTGTCCTTTGACATCTGGTGCCTCCCCTGGCGGTGCAAATAGCCCAGCCTTGCCGGATTGTCACTACCCCTTCGTGGCTGCATTGCAGGGAATGGGGCTTCGCGATAGGGTGCGGCAACAAAAGCGTTCATCAGGTTGGAGATACGATGAAATTCGAAGGGACCGAAGCCTATGTGGCCACCGAGGACCTGACCGTCGCGGTCAATGCAGCCGTCACGCTGGAACGACCGCTGCTAGTCAAGGGCGAGCCGGGCACAGGCAAGACCGAGCTGGCCCGTCAGGTGGCGGCCGCACTGGGCCTGCGGATGATCGAATGGAACATCAAGTCCACGACGCGCGCGCAGCAGGGTCTTTACGAATATGACGCGGTCAGCCGTCTGCGCGACAGCCAGCTGGGCGACGAGCGCGTCAATGACGTCAAGAACTACATCCGCAAGGGCAAGCTGTGGCAGGCCTTCGAGGCCGACGAGCGGGTCGTGCTGCTGATCGACGAGGTGGACAAGGCCGACATCGAGTTTCCCAACGACCTGTTGCAGGAACTCGACCGGATGGAATTCTTCGTCTACGAGACCGGCGAGACGATCCGCGCGCGCCAGCGCCCCATCGTCATCATCACCTCGAACAACGAGAAGGAACTGCCCGACGCCTTCCTGCGGCGCTGCTTCTTCCATTACATCCGCTTCCCGGACGAACAGACCATGCGCCGCATCGTCGAGGTGCATCACCCCGGCATCAAGGAAAAGCTGCTGACCACGGCCCTGACGCAATTCTACGAGCTGCGCGAAACGCCCGGCCTGAAGAAGAAGCCTTCGACCTCCGAGGTGCTGGACTGGCTCAAGCTGCTGCTGGCCGAGGATCTGGCACCCGAAGACCTCAAGCGCGATGGCGCCAATGCCCTGCCCAAGCTGCACGGCGCGCTGTTGAAGAACGAACAGGACGTACACCTGTTCGAGCGGCTGGCCTTCATGGCACGCGCACAGCGCTGAAGCGCGCCAGCACCGACGCGACCCGAAAACCACAGCCCCCGCCCCCGTGACATCTGCGCGGGGGTGGCCGGGCGAAATGCCACAATTTTGCCCCAAACCGTCCTTAGCCCGGTCAGGAAAGGCGGCGACAGTCCCCCTGAACACAAAAATAAAGGGCAGGACATGACTGGAAAGTTAACACGCCGCACCCGTTGGGTGCAGCTCGCCACATTTCTTTCACGCAGCGTTTCGGGTCTTCTGCCACAGCTTGCACCCCCCGTTCTGCACCCGATCCGGATCACCGAAAGGGCCGCACCGCACGCCGTGAATGGCCGCAGGACGGCCAAAGGTGTGGTGCGCCACTGATGAGAACCCCGTTTCACCGTATCCTTTTGCCAGTTTGCCTGATGCTGGGCGCATGTATGCCCGGCCCCCATTCCGACATGCCCAGCCGCGCGGTGGCGATGGTCGATAGCGACCTGCCCCCGATGCGCGTCTTCGCGGCGCCGCAGCCCCAGACCTTCGTCACCGCCAACAGTGACCTTGTGCGCGATGTGATCGACCTGACGTTCGAACTGGAATCGGGCCGCTCCCTGCCCGTCCTCAGCCGTTTCGAGGGCCCCGTGACCGTGCGTGTCACCGGCAATCCGCCACCCACGCTGAACGCGGATCTGAACCGGCTTCTGTTCCGGCTGCGCACCGAGGCGGGCATCGACATCCGCCAGACCGCAGAACCCGGCGCCAACATCACCATCGAGGCCGTCAGCCGCGCCGATATCCGCAGCCACCTTCCGCAGGCCGCCTGTTTCGTGGTGCCCAACATCTCGCGCCTGTCGGAATTCCGCCTGGCCCGGCGCAGCCCGCGCACCGATTGGGCCCGCCTGACCACGCGCGAGAAGATGGCGATCTTCGTGCCCCATGACGCCTCTCCGCAAGAGGTGCGCGACTGCCTGCACGAGGAACTGGCACAGTCCCTGGGGCCGCTCAACGATCTCTACCGTTTGCCGCAATCGATCTTCAACGATGACAACGTGCATGCGGTGCTGACCGGCTATGACATGATGATCCTGCGCGCCATCTACGCGCCCGAGATACAGTCCGGCATGACACGTGCACAGGTCGCCGCGCGCCTGCCCGGCGTGCTGGCGCGGATCAATCCCGCAGGCGAGGGCCTTGCCCCGCGCCGCGATGCCGACACGCCGCGTGCATGGTCGGATGCCATGCAGACAGCACTTGGGCCGGGGGCCACGCCGGGGGCGCGCCGCGCCGCGGGCGAACGCGCGCTTGATATCGCGCGGGTCATGCGGCTGGACGATCATCGCCTGGGCTTTGCCCATTACGTGATGGGCCGCCTGACCCTGCCGCTCGATCCCGCCGCCGCGGTCGACCATTTCCGTCAGGCCGATGCGATCTTTGACCAGCGGCCCGAATACGCGATGCATCGCGCGCTGGTCAGCGCGCAACTGGCCGCCTACCTGTTGGCCCAGGGCAACGGCGCCGATGCCGTCGACATGGTCAGCCGGAACCTGCCCGTCGTCATCCGCCACGAGAACGCGGCCCTTGTCGCCACGCTCAACATGCTGCGCGCCGAGGGGCTGGATCTGTCCGGACGCGGCGTCGAGGCGCAGGCCGTGCGGCTGGACAGTCTGGGCTGGGCGCGTTACGGGTTCGGTGCGGAAGGGGCCATTCGCGCCAAGATGCGCGAGGTCGGCGCCCTCAATCCGCTGAACAGGAGAAACGGGCGGATATGATCATACTGGGCTTGGCGCTACTGGGGGCCATCATTGGCGGCACGACAGCTGCAAGACGCAAGGGCAACAAGATGGACATCGGCCAATACGCGGCCGCCTATGCCATCGCCTTTGCGCTGCTGGGGTTGTTCATCACCCTCTTCGTGCATCGCGCGGCGCTGTAAGTCCGATGTTCCTGCCCTTCTTCGAAAACCTCAGGAAAGGCGGCGTCCCGGTCAGCCTGCGCGAATATCTGTCTTTCCTTGAAGGCATGTCGCGCGGTCTGGTGACCTATGACGTGGAAGGGTTCTACTACCTGGCGCGCACCGCCATGGTGAAGGACGAGCGCAACATCGACAAGTTCGACCGCGCTTTCGCCGAAACCTTCAAGGGGCTGGAGGATATCCGCATCGAGGATGTGCTCAAGGCTGTCAATATCCCTGCCGAATGGCTGGAAAAGCTGGCCGAAAAGCACCTCAGCCCCGAAGAGATGGAAGAGATCAAGGCGCTTGGCGGCTTCGACAAGCTGATGGAGACGCTGAAACAGCGCCTCGAGGAACAGAAAGGCCGCCATCAGGGCGGCAGCAAATGGGTCGGCACGGCCGGCACCTCGCCCTTCGGGGCGCATGGCTACAACCCCGAAGGCGTGCGGATCGGGCAGGACAAGTCCCGCCACCAGCGCGCGGTCAAGGTCTGGGACAAGCGCGAGTTCAAAAACCTCGACGACACGGTCGAACTGGGCACGCGCAACATCAAGGTGGCGCTGAAGCGTCTGCGCCGCTGGGCGCGCGATGGTGCAGCCGAGGAACTGGATCTGGACGGCACGATCCGCTCGACCGCCGAACAGGGTTACCTCGATGTGAAGACCCGGCCCGAACGGCGCAACGCCGTGAAGGTGCTGCTGTTCCTGGACGCGGGCGGTTCGATGGATCCGCATGTCAAGGTCGTGGAAGAGCTGTTTTCGGCCGCCCGGACCGAGTTCAAGCATCTGGAATACTACTATTTCCACAACTGTCTTTATGAAGGTGTGTGGCGCGACAACCGCCGCCGCTGGGACCAGCAGACCCCCACATGGGAGGTGCTGCGCACCTACGGGTCCGATTACAAATGCATTTTCGTGGGTGACGCCAGCATGTCCCCCTACGAGATTGCCTATCCCGGCGGCGCCAATGAACACTGGAACGCGGAAGCCGGCCAGGTCTGGCTGCAGCGCGCCCGCGAACAGTGGCCGCATCACGTCTGGATCAACCCGGTCCCGGAAAAATACTGGTCCTATACCCAGTCCATCAAGATGATCCGCGAGATTTTCGAGGACCGGATGGTGCCCATGACCCTTGCGGGCATCGAGCGCGGCATGAAGGAAATGGCCCGCTAGGCGCAAGGCGCGCGGGGTCTTGCCGGTTCGCCGGTCTTCACGATGCCGTGACGCGCCGGAAGGTTCCGCTCCAGCTGCCGTTATGTCAGGACAAGGGCAAACCGATCCCTGTCTCGACCCTGCGGGAGTATTGCGCATGACCACCGACCACAATCCCGACCTGTCACGCCGCCGCCTGCTGGCCCGTATCGGGCTGGCTGCGGGCACCGCCTACATGGCCCCCACCCTGTTGCAACTGACCCCGGCAAAGGCGTCGCAGGGCAGCCGCGGATCGGACCGGGCGCGGGCGTCCTATTCACGCCCCTCCTATTCGCGCCCCTCGTTTTCCCGGCCATCACGCCACGACCGCCACCGCGAGGATCGTCACCGCTATTACGAGCGCGGCGGCCATGATGGCCCCTATCGTGACCGGCTGACCCGCGAGGAACGCGCGCTGGAATACCTGCTGGAGACGCTGACAACGCGCTGAACGACAGCCTGGGGCTTGCGCGGGACCGGGTGGCGGATCAGACTGCGGGCAACGCCACAAGCAAGGCCTGCCCCATGTCCGACGCCCCCGTCACCCAT
Organism: Rhodobacteraceae bacterium EhC02; assembly: GCA_001650895.1. Taxonomy (GTDB): domain Bacteria; phylum Pseudomonadota; class Alphaproteobacteria; order Rhodobacterales; family Rhodobacteraceae; genus Seohaeicola. The sequence goes on along the minus strand of LXYH01000035.1, from coordinate 30,673 downwards.
ATAGACCCCGCCGCCTTTCGCGCCGATCCCTACCCCGCGCTGGCGCAGATGCGGGCCGAGGCGCCCGTAACCTTCGTACCGGAACTGGGCGCCACGCTGTTCACCCGGCGCGATGACATCTTCACGCAGGAAAAACGGATCGAGGTCTTTTCCAGCCACCAGCCCGAAGGGCTGATGACGCAGTTGATGGGCGAAAACATGATGCGCAAGGATGGTGCCGCGCATCAGGCGGAACGCCGCGCGCTGTTCCCGGCGCTCAGCCCGCGCACGGTCCGCGATCACTGGCTTGGTCAATTCAATGCCGCAACCCGGGCCATCCTGGCCGATCTGGCGCCGAAAGGCCGCTGCGACCTGGTGCGCGACTATGCCATGCCCGTATCGGCCGAAGCGCTCAAGGCCATCACCGGACTGAGGCTGATGCCCGCCCCGGAAATGGACCGCGTGAGCCAGGGCATGATCGACGGCTGCTCGAACTACGCGGGCGACCCCGCGATCGCGGCGCATTGCCACGATTGCACCGCCTCGATCGACGCGCATATCGACGCGGTGCTGCCCGAACTGACGGCGCGGCCCGATCAATCCGCCCTCTCGGTCATGCAGGCGGCGGGCCTGCCGATGGACAGCATCCGCGCCAATATCAAGCTAATCATCTCGGGCGGGCAGAACGAGCCGCGCGATGCCATCGCCGGCACGATCTGGGCGCTTCTGACCCATCCCGATCAGCTGGCGCTGATCCGGGCGGGCCATGCGACATGGGCGCAGGCCTTTGACGAATATGCGCGCTGGATCTCGCCCATCGGCATGTCGCCGCGCCGGGTGGCGCGGGTGGACACGGCTTGCGGCGTGACTTTCCAGCCGGAAGACCGGGTGTTCTTCATGTTCTCGTCCGCCGGGCGGGACGAGGCGCATTTCGTATCGCCCGACCGCTTCGACATCACCCGCGACACCGGCCCCGCCATCAGCTTTGGCGCGGGTCCGCATTTTTGCGCCGGTGCCGCCGCCGCGCGCGCCCTGATCGCGGATGTGGCCCTGCCCATGGCCTTTGCCCATCTGCCGGAGCTTGCGCTTGACGGCCCTGCCCCTTTTGCCGGATGGGCCTTTCGCGGCCCCCTGTCCGTGCCTGTGCGCTGGAAAGCCTGACAACCGGCTTCATCGCTCCATGAATACGCATCCGCGCGACTTGACGCAGGCGCGGCCCTTGCCGCCGCGCGCGCCCCGGCCCATATCTTGGTGATGTTGAAATTCACCCCGATCCTTCTGGCCATCCTCTATGCTGTCGCCATGTACCGCTTTTCGGCGTGGCGCACCGCGAAAGAGCTTGATGCCCGCTCGACCGAACTGGCGGACCCGGTGTTGCGCCAGATGACCGACCGGCTGGCCGCGGCGCTGGACCTGCCCCGCATCCGCGTCCACCTCTACGAGATCGAGCCGGTGAACGGGCTAGCCGCGCCCGACGGGCGCATCTTCATCACGCGCGGCTTCTACAACAAGTTCCGCGAAGGCGCCGTCACCGCCGAGGAAATGGCCAGCGTCATCGCCCATGAGCTGGGCCATGTGGCCCTGGGCCATGCGCGCCGCCGGATGATCGACTTTTCGGGGCAGAACGCGTTGCGCACGGCGCTGGCCATGGTGCTGTCGCGCTTTCTGCCGGGGGTGGGGATCATGATCGCCAATGCCCTCACCTCGATGCTGGCCGCGCGGCTGTCGCGCTCGGACGAGTACGAGGCGGATGAATATGCCTCGGCGCTGCTGGTCAAGGCGGGCATCGGCACCGCGCCGCAGAAATCGCTTTTCGCCAAGCTCGAGGCGCTGACCAACAGCCGTGGCGGCGTCGTGCCCGCGTGGTTGATGAGCCACCCCAAGACACCTGACCGCATCGCCGCCATCGAAAGGAACGAGGCGCGCTGGAACGGCATCAAGGGATAGGGCGCGCCGCCCCTAGCGCGGCCCGGCCAGTCTTTTGCCCAGGCGGGGCAGATGCGCCTTTTTCATCAGCCGCCGGATGTCCCAGGCCTCGCCGGACAGGCGCTCGGCCTCGCGGCGCACGGCTTCGGCGGCACGGGCCACGGCCTGCGGGTGATCGTCATGCAGCGCCATCAGGAACTGGTCGGCATCCAGCCGCTCCAGCCCTTCCTCGGACAGGATGTTGCGCGGAAAATCCCGCGCGTTCAGCGTCACGATCAGATCGGCATGCCCGGCGATCGCGGCGGCCAGAACATGGATATCGGCCGGATCGGGCAGCCACAGCCGCGCCTCGAGCGAGGGGGGATGGCTGACCTCGGCCCCCGGCCAGCGGGCACGCAGCATGGCCACTTCGCCGCGCGCCTGCGCCTCGGCCCCCGGCCCAAGCTTGATCGCGGCGCGCGCCCATTCTTCAAGGATGCGCGCCGACCACAGCGGCTGATACAGCCCTTCGGCCGCAACCCCCAGAAGCACCTCGCGCATCACCGTGGGGTAAAGCACGCAAGCGTCCAGCAGCACCTTCATAGGCGGAAGAACAGCGCCTTGAGGTACCCGCTTTCCGCAAGCTGCGGCAGAAGCGGGTGATCGGGCCCGGCAAAGCCCGTGTGGATCTGCTGCCCCTGCCGCCCCGCGCGACCGATGCCGCGCACACAGGCGTTGTGGAACTTGTCCAGCTCGGCCGCATGCGAACAGGAACACAAGACCAGGTAGCCGCCTTCGGCCACCAGCGACGCACCCAGGCGCGCCACGCGCTCATAGGCGCGCAAGCCCGCCTCAAGTGCCTGTTTCGAGGGCGCAAAGGCCGGCGGATCGCAGACCACCACGTCGAATTGCGCGCCCTCTGCCGCCAGGGCCGTCATCACGTCGAAGGCGTCGCCCTTGCGGGTATCGAACCTTGCCGCCACGCCGGTGGCCTCGGCCCCGTCGCGCGCCAGGGCCAGCGCCGGATCGGACCCGTCGACGGCCAGCGCATGATCTGCCCCCGCCGCCAGCGCCGCCAGGGCAAAGCCGCCCACATGGGAAAACACGTCCAGCACCCGCGCGCCCCTGGACAGCCGCGCGGTGAAGGCATGGTTCGGGCGCTGGTCAAAGAACAGCCCCGTCTTCTGCCCGCCGGTCAGATCGGCCATGTAGGTGGCACCGTTCATCGGCACCGGCACGGGCGCCGCGGGCGCCTGCCCCACCAGAACACCGCCCACATCATCCAGCCCTTCCAGGCTGCGCGCCCGGCCAGAGGCGCTTTTGATCACGCAGGTCACGCCCGTCACCGCCACAAGCGCCGCCACCAGGTCATCCAGCATCAGCTCGGCCCAGGCCGCGTTGGGCTGGATCACCGCCGTGTCACCGAACCGGTCGATGATCACGCCGGGCAAGCCATCGGCCTCGGCATGGACCAAACGGTAGAAAGGCTGATCATGCAATCGCGTCCGCAGCGCCAGCGCGCGGGTCAGCCGCACCTCGAGCCAGGCACGATCCACCACCGCGGCGGGATCGCGGTCCATCACGCGGGCGATGATGCGGGAATTGGGGTTCACCGTCACAAGGGCCAGCGGTGCGCGTTCCGCATCCTCCAGCACGGCAAGGCTGCCGGGCGTCAACCCGCGCGAGCGCCGGTCGGTGACCAGCTCGTTGTCATAGACCCAGGGAAAACCATGGCGAATGGCGCGCGGCTGGGCCTTGGGGCGCAGGCGCACGATCGGATATGCGGGGGGATGAGAGGGCGGTGTCATTCCGCCCTCTTACGCCTGTTTCACAATGCTGGAAAGGTCAGATCGGCTTGCCGGTTTCCAGGCCTGCCACCAGCTGCGTGATGCCGCGGCGGTCAGCCATGCTGCCGGGCTGTTCCAGTTCCGAACGGAACACATTGGCCAGATGGCGCGTGACGCGCAGCTTCTGGGTCAGGCCCATGCGCTCGGCCTCGATGGCGCGGTCGCCGCCGTATTCGCGCAGATCCGCGCGGATCTCGCGGGTGGGGGCCAGCGCCACACCGGTCTTGGGATCACGCAGGGTCAGATCGAACCGGATCGAATGCACGCCACCCACGGAATAGCGTGTCTTTTCGGTCAGCGAATGAAAGCGCTTCAGCGTGATCTCGACCACGGCGGGCGTGCTGCCCTTGTGACCGTGCTGCGCGATCGCCATGCTGTCGGACAGGATGGCCTCGATCTGGGCATGGCGGTCGCCAAAGGCATCGCCGCGCCAGACGATGTCGCCTGCGGGGTAATAGCTGTTGGCCTCGGAGACCCGCAGGCTGCGCGGAACATTGATGCGCAGATCGACGACCTTGATCGACGGAAGCGCCTGAACCGCATCGGCCCCCTTCAGCGCCTCTTCGGGTGTTGCGTTGCGCGTGGACAGGTCATAGTTGCCGCAGGCTGAAAGGCCCAAGGCAAGCATCAAGGCAAATGCCGTGCGAAAAACTGTCATACTCGACCTCCTGTGGGGAAAATAGTTTCCCGAAAATGTCGAAAGATATGCAGGGGCATTAAGGCCAAACCGGGGCAAATTTTCCCTGATTTCAAGACGATTTTTCTGCAAGATCGGCGCTTTGTGACCGGATCGGGGCGATTTCCACTCGCGGATGCGCGGTTTTTTCAGCGACCGCCGCAAGGTTTCGCCCCCAGCAGGTGGCCGGATCGCCGGCGCGATATGCCGATCCGCTTGCGCCGTTACCGCTAACGGCCTATAGCGGGAGTATCATTCGGACAGGGCAGGACCGACCAGGGGGGGATTGTGATGTCATTGCACGATCAGGTGGCACGTGTCACGGATCGGATCGAGGAACGCAGCCGCGACAGCAGGGCGCGCTACATGGATCTGATGCGCCGTGCCGCGGCGGAAGGTCCGCGCCGTGCCCATCTCAGCTGTTCGAACCAGGCGCATGCCTATGCCGCAATGGGCCAGGATCAGGCGACCATGGCCACGACGCCCGCCCCCAATATCGGCATCGTGACCGCCTATAATGACATGCTGTCGGCCCATCAGCCCTTCGAACGCTTTCCCGATCTGATCCGCCAGGCCGCGCGCCGCGTGGGCGCCACCGCGCAGGTCGCGGGTGGGGTGCCCGCGATGTGCGACGGGGTCACCCAGGGCCAGACGGGGATGGAGCTTTCGCTCTTCTCGCGCGACGTGATCGCGCTGGCGGCCGGTGTGGCGCTGTCGCACAACACGTTCGACGCGGCGCTTTACCTCGGCGTCTGTGACAAGATCGTGCCGGGCCTCGTGATCGCCGCCGCCACTTTCGGCCATATTCCGGGGGTGTTCCTGCCGGCGGGGCCGATGACATCGGGCCTGCCCAATGATCAAAAGGCACGCGTGCGCCAGCAATTCGCCGCCGGGCAGATCGACCGCGCGGCCCTGATGGCGGCCGAGATGGCATCCTATCACGGGCCGGGCACCTGTACGTTCTACGGCACCGCCAATACAAACCAGATGCTGATGGAATTCATGGGGCTGCACCTGCCCGGCACCTCCTTCGTCAATCCCGGCACCCCGCTGCGCGAGGCGCTGACCGTGGCGGGCACGGAACGTGCGGCCGGGATCACGGCGCTGGGGAATGCCTATACCCCGGTCTGCGAGGTGCTGGACGCGCGCGCCTTCGTCAACGGGATCGTGGGGCTGATGGCGACGGGGGGCTCGACCAACCTGGTGCTGCACCTGCCCGCCATGGCCCGCGCGGCGGGTGTGCTGCTCGAGTTGCAGGATTTCCACGACCTGTCGCAGGTGACGCCGCTGCTGGCCAAGGTCTATCCCAACGGCCTGGCCGATGTGAACCATTTCCACGCCGCGGGCGGTCTGGGCTACACGATCGGGCAGCTGCTCGAGGCGGGGCTGCTGCATCCCGACACGATGACCGTGGCCGGCAAGGGGCTGGAGCGCTACACGCAAGAGCCGAAACTGACCGAAGCGGGCCTGACCTGGGAACCCGGCGCGGGCGACAGCCAGAACACACGCATCCTGCGTCCGGTGTCCGATCCTTTCGACGCGACGGGCGGTCTGCGCCAGTTGACCGGCAACCTGGGCACCGGCGTGATCAAGACCTCGGCCGTGGCCCCCGAGCGGCACGTGATCGAGGCCCCGGCCCGCGTCTTCGAAACCCAGGAGGCCGTGAAAGAGGCGTTCAAGGCGGGTGAATTCACCACCGACACGGTGGTGGTGGTGCGGTTTCAGGGCCCCCAGGCCAATGGCATGCCGGAACTGCACGCGCTGACGCCCGTGCTGGCCGTGTTGCAGGATCGCGGGCTCAAGGTGGCGCTGGTCACCGACGGGCGCATGTCGGGCGCCTCCGGCAAGGTGCCTGCCGCGATCCACATCAGCCCCGAGGCGGCAGCGGGCGGCGCGCTTGCGCGGTTGCGCGACGGCGACCTGATCCGCCTGGACGCGACCACCGGGCAGATCGAAGCCCTGGTGTCCGATCTCGACGCCCGCACCCCCGCCACCCCGGATCTGACCGGCAATGGAACAGGCGTGGGGCGCGAGCTTTTCGCCATGTTCCGCGCCAATGTGGGCCCCGCCGCCACCGGCGCCGCCGTGGTGGTCTGAGATGCGCACAGGTCCCCGTTTCTTCTTGCTGCAAATATCCATGTCCCGGCGCCTGCCCGGGGAACGGCCCTCTGTGACGGAGCACCGCCCATGACACCGCATCACGCCTCGGAGGCGACACTCGCCCTGTGCCACATGGCCCCCGTGATCCCGGTCCTCGTGATCCATGACCCGGCCCATGCCCGCCCGCTGGCGCAGGCGCTTGTGGCGGGCGGCCTGCCGGTGCTCGAGGTGACGCTGCGCACCCCCGCCGCACTCGAGGTGATCGCCGAGATGGGCCATGTCGCGGGTGCGGTGGTCGGTGCGGGCACTGTGCTGTCCCCGGCGGATGTGCGCGCCGTCAAGGCGGCAGGTGCCGGTTTCGCGGTCTCGCCGGGGGCCACGGACCGCCTGCTGGCGGCCTGCGAGGACAGCGCCCTGCCGCTGCTGCCCGGTGCCGCCACCGCGACCGAGGCGATGGCCCTGCTGGAACGCGGCTACACGACACAAAAGTTCTTTCCCGCAGAGGTCGCGGGCGGGGCCGCCGCCCTGCGCGCCCTGTCATCGCCCCTGCCGCAGATCACCTTCTGCCCGACCGGCGGCATCGGTCCGGGGAATGCGGCGGATTACCTCGGCCTGCCGAATGTGGTCTGCGTCGGCGACAGTTGGGTCGCCCCATCGGGGATGATCGCAAGCGGCGACTGGGCGGGCATCACCGCCCTTGCGCGCGCGGCGGCCACCCTGCCCCGCGGCACCTGACGCGCCGCGCCCAGGGCGCAGCACCTGTCCCCTGCCCCCTCTTGTCTGCCGGTTCAGTCGCGCGGGCGCGACCGCCAGCCGCCGCGCCGTCCGGTGCGGGACATGGCCTGCAACCCCTCACGCATCACCTGTGTCATCGGGTGATCCGGTGCCTGCGAGTCATGGCGTTCGACCAGCACCGCCAGCACCGTGCGGCTGTCGGACCCGTCCGGCAGGCTCAGCGCCCAGTCCAGAAAGATCGTGCGGCACTCGCCGGGCGTGATCCCCTCGATCCGGTAGGCCTCGGCGACCAGACCCTTGGGGTCCTCGGGCGTGCCCTTCTTCATGCCGCATCCTCCGGGCTCTGGCCCAGGGCTGCGGAAATCACCGCATCCGCCCGGGCCGCCACCTCGATCAGGGCCGCCTCCAACCCTTCAAGGGTCTCATGGCCCGTTTCGCGCAAAAGCATCCTGCATCCCCCCTCGCCGATCCGCGCGGGATCGAGCGGCCTGTCGCTCAGCAATTTCGAGACCAATTGCACTTGCCAGAACAGCAGATAAGCCTCGGTCAGCGCTGCGCCAGCGGCGTCATCCAACCATCCGCAAGCGACACAGCCCGCCAGACCCTGCCCGACATCGCGGGACCTGCTGTGCGCCAGCAGGTTGCCGGCCTGCGCCATCAGCTCCACATCCTGCAACCGGCCCGGTCCCAGCTTGGCGTCCCATGGCCCCTCGGGGGCCTTGGCCGCCGCGATCCGGGCGCGCATGGTGGCCACCTCTTCGATGATCCTGTCGCGCGGGTGGCCACGCTCCAGCACGGCGGCGCGCACCGCCTCGACATCCGCGGCCAGACCCGTCTCGCCCGCCACGGGGCGCGCGCGGGTCAGGGCAAGGTGTTCCCAGATCCAGGCCTCGGTCATCTGGTAGTCGCGGAAACTTGTCAGGCTGGTCGCCACCGGCCCCTGCGTGCCCGAAGGGCGCAGGCGCATGTCGACCTCGTATAGCTTGCCTTCGGCCATGGGCGCGGTCAGCGCAGTGACCATCGCCTGGGTCAGACGCGCGTAATAGGGCCGTGCCGCCAGCGGGCGGCGGCCATCCGACATCTCGACCCCGTCGGCATCATAGATGACGATCAGGTCCAGATCGGAGGTCGCGTTCAGCCGCCCGACCCCAAGCGATCCCATGCCCAGCACCATCGCCCCCCTGCCCGGCGGCGCGCCATGCTTGGCGGCGAACTGCGCCACGACCACAGGCCAGAGCGCGCGCAGCACTGCCTCGGCCAGGTCCGCATATTGCGGGCCCACGGCTTCGGCCTCGATCAGGCCGCGCAGGTGATGCACACCGATGCGGAAATGCCATTCCTTGGCCCAGCGGCGCGCGGCATCCAGCTTGCGCTCGTAATCGGCCTCGCTGTCCAGAAGGGCCGACAACTCTTGCGACAGGGCGGCGATCCCCGGCCAGGGCGCAAAGAAGCCCCCCCCGATCACCGCATCGAACACACCGGAATGGCGCGACAGATGCTGCGCCAGCGCAGGCGATGTGCCGACGATATCGACCAGCAGGTCGATCAGGTGGGGATTGGCCTCGAACAGCGAGAAAAGCTGCACACCGGCGGGCAGGCCCGCCAGAAATCCGTCAAAGGCCAGCAGCGCCTCGTCCGGTTTGGCCGCACCGGCCAGCCGCGACAGTATTTCGGGACGCAGGCGCTGGAAGATCTCGACCGCGCGGGCGGATCTGAGCGCGGGATAACTGCGCCAGCGGCTTGTGACTTCCGTATCGAAGCTTTCGGCCTCGAGGGCGGGCGGTTCGGGCGCGGCCACGATACCGCTTCCGGCAAAGAAGCCTTCCGTAAGCTCATGCACCTCACTGATGCGCGCCTTCAGATCGGCCTCGAGCGTGGCCTGTTCCATGCCCATGAACGCGGCCAGCCGGGCAAAGCCCTCGTCGTTGCGCGGCAGGCTGTGGGTCTGCGCGTCATTGATCATCTGCAGCCGGTGTTCGACCTCGCGGTGGGCGCGGTAATGCCGCGTCAGGGTTTCGGCCACCGTGTCGGGCACCCAGCCCTTGCGCGCCAGCACCGCCAGCCCTTCGACGGTGCCGCGCACCCGCAATTCGGGATCGCGCCCGCCCGCGATGATCTGCCGGGTCTGGGTGAAGAACTCGATCTCGCGGATGCCGCCCCGGCCCAGCTTCATGTTGTGATCGGCCAGAACCACGGGCCCGCCCAGCCCCTTGTGCGCACGGATGCGCAGGCGCATGTCATGGGCATCCTGAATGGCCGCGAAATCCAGATGCTTGCGCCAGACGAAAGGCCGCAGGGTCTTGAGGAACCTCTCGCCCGCCGCCAGATCGCCCGCCGATGGCCGCGCCTTGATATAGGCCGCGCGTTCCCATGTGCGCCCAAGGCTTTCGTAATACCGCTCGGCCGCTTCCATCGCCATGCAGACAGGCGTCACCGCGGGATCGGGGCGCAGCCGCAGATCGGTGCGAAAGACATAGCCCTGCGCGGTATTGTCGTTCAGCATCGCCGACATCCGGCGTGTGGCCCGGATCAGCGAGGCGCGCGCCTCGTGATAGTCGTCGGGCGCAAAGCGGCTTTCGTCGAAAAGGCAGATCAGGTCGATATCCGAGGAATAGTTCAGCTCGTAGGCACCCATCTTGCCCATGGCCAGCGCCACCATGCCGCCGCCGGTTTCGGCGTCATCCTCCGTGGCGCCGGGCAGCTTGCCGCGCCGGATCTCTGCCCCGATGGCCGCGCGCAACGCCAGCTGGCAGGCAAGATCGGCAAAGCGCGTCAACGCGCCTGTCACCTCTTCCAGCGGCCAGGCGCCCGACAGATCGGCCAGCGCCGTCAGCAGCGCGACGCGCCGCTTGCCCTGCCGCAGCGCATCGGGCAAGGCATCGGGCGCGACCTGCGACAGATCGTGATGCAGCGTGGCAAGCGCGCTCTCGGGATCATCGAGCACGGGCAGGATCCAGTCCGCCTCCTTCTCGATCAGCGATTTCAGATAGGGGCTGCATCCGCCGGTCCCCGCGATCAGAAGGGCGATGTCACCCCCTGCGGCGGGGATGGCGGCACGGGCCTCTGCCCCCCGTTCGGGATCAAAGGGTTGCGGCAGGCGGGTCAGGCGGGATGCAATCGACATGCCCGCACCTTGATCGCAAGCCTCGGGGCTGGTCAATGGCGCTTGGCGGTCCGATAGTGGTGCAAAGGACATATCCGACCGGGAGACATGGCATGAGCAAGAGCATGGCCCGCGTGGCCCGCGCGCTGGAAGAAGCAGGGCTGCGCGCCGACATCCACGCATTGGGCGAGGCGCGCACCGCCGCACAGGCCGCCGCCGTCGCGGGCTGCGCGCTGGACCAGATCGTCAAGTCCATCATCTTTGCGGGACAGGACAGTGGCCGCGCCCTGCTGTTCCTGACCGCCGGCGGCAACCAGGTGGATGCCGCGCGCGCCAGTGCCCTGGCGGGCGAACCCCTGGGCAAGGCCGATGCCGCGCTGATCCGGGCGCAGACAGGCTTTGCCATCGGCGGGGTCGCCCCCGTCGGCCACCTGACCCCGATCCGCGGCTTTCTGGACCCGCGGCTGATGGAATTCGGCCTTGTCTGGGCCGCCGCCGGCACACCGCATCACATCTTTTCCATCGCGCCCGCCGATCTGCACCGGCTGACAGGCGCGCAACTGGCTGATTTCACGTCCTGATTCAGGTAATGTAAATTTCTTTCACATCACCCCTTGCAACGGGGCGGCCCACTTCCGATCTTGGGTATGTGAAAGGAATTTACATCAACCCGAAAACGGAGAGCCCCATGAATACCGCAGTGCATTATTCCGCCCCCCACACCCAGCCGATGGGCTGGCTGTCTCGCGCCGAGGCCTGGCTTGACGCCAAGGGCAAAGGCGCCTGGATCGCAGCCATGGTGCTGGGGTTCATCTTTGTCTGGCCGGTTGGCCTGGCCCTTCTGGCCTATATGATCTGGAGCAAGCGCATGTTTGGAAAGTCCTGCCGTACCCGTTCGATGACCCGTCATGGTTTCTCGGCGATGTCCTCGTCCGGCAATACCGCCTTTGACAACTACAAGGCCGACACACTGCGTCGCCTTGAGGAAGAGCAGCACAACTTCGAAAGCTTCCTGCAGCGTCTGCGCGAAGCCCGCGACAAGGCCGAGTTCGACGAGTTCATGGCCGACCGCGCCCGTGCCGCCGCCACCCCGCGCAATGCGGACAGTGACGCAGGTCAGGACAGCGACAAGGCCTGAGCCTGACTGATGCACCAACCGCCGCAGGCCCCGCGCCTGCGGCATTCACCCGATCCCTGCCCTTGCGAGACATCCATGTCCTACCAGCCCCTGCATCTGCCCGATCCCGTGATACAGCCCGAATTCTACGCAGATGTGCCGATGAAACGTCTGCTGGCCTGGCTGGTCGATACCATTCTGATCGCCCTGATCTGCCTGCTGATCCTGCCCTTCACGGCCTTCACCGGGCTGTTCTTCTTTCCGCTGCTGATGCTGATGGTGGGCTTTGCCTACAGGGTCATCACCATCGCCAACCGCTCGGCCACATGGGGGATGCGCCTGATGGCGATCGAATTCCGCACCGCGCAGGGCGAAAGGTTCGGCCTGGGGCTTGCCACCCTGCATACGCTGGGCACATCGTTTTCCTTCGCGCTGCCGGTGTTGCAGGTAATTTCCGTGGTACTGATGATGACCACGGCCCGTGGTCAGGGCCTGACCGATCACCTTCTGGGCAGCGTCGCCCTGAACCGCGCGGCAGCCACCTGACCGGCCTTTCGCGGCTCCGGGATATCCCCGACACGTCGCGCGCAGCATGGCAACGCGTGCGACGTTAACGTGGTCTTTATTCAACTCTTGGCGGATGGAGACTTCGTTGCTATCGTCCCGCTACAGCCGGACCAAGGGATATCATGCGTCACACCCTGCCCATAGCGCCACAATTCTACGTGACGGCCCCGCAGCCCTGCCCCTACCTGGATGGGCGGATGGAGCGCAAGCTGTTCACAGCACTTCAGGGCGAAGGTGCCGAACGGCTGAACGACAGCCTGTCCAAGCAGGGATTCCGCCGGTCGCAGAACGTGCTTTATCGCCCGTCCTGCTCGGATTGCGCGGCCTGCCTGTCCGCCCGGATCCGGGTGGCCGATTTCCTGCCCTCGCGCAGCCAGAAGCGGACGATCAAACGCAACGCCACGCTGGAGCGCCGCGCCACAAGCCCCTGGGCGACCGAGGATCAGTATGACCTGTTCCGCCGCTATCTGGACAGCCGTCATGCCGATGGCGGCATGGCCGACATGGATGTGTTCGAATTCGCCGCCATGATCGAGGAAACGCCGATCCGCACCCGCGTGATCGAATACCATGACACGCGCTCGCGCGATCTGGCGGCGGTCTGCCTGACCGACGTTCTGGATGACGGGGTCAGCATGGTCTATTCCTTCTACCAGCCCGACCGGCCCGGCGACAGCCTGGGCACCTATATCATCCTGGATCATATCCGCATCGCGCGCGAAGCCGGCCTTCCTTACGTCTACCTTGGCTACTGGGTCCCCGGCAGCCCCAAGATGGGATACAAGGCAAAATTCTCGGGCCTTGAACTCTATGTCGGCGGCAACTGGCAGAAGATGCGCGATCCGGCCGATTATTCGGCCGAGATGCATCCGCTGTCGACCGATCCGATCGCCGAACAGGTCGCCAATATCTCGCTTCCCGGCTCGGTCCCCGCCCGCTCCTGATCCCACTGGCTTGACCGCACTCGGTCGGATGCCGCGCCCCTTGTGGCTGCGGCATCGGTCATTTTGGCCGCATTCAGGGCCTCATAATTCTTTTCCTGACGTTTCAAGGCCCCAAAACGTAATAAAGATACAAAATAATTCACCCCCGCGACATTAAATTCACCCGATTGGCGGTTGACGCTGCCCTGCAGCACTCATAATGTCCCGCCACGCACGAAGGAGCCGATGGCAATGACACCGCTAGTGATCATCGTAAGGAAATGGCGCATGGGCCGGTAACGGACACCCTCAAGGTACCCCATGCGCCCCCGACAAAATCGGGGGCTTTTTTATGCGAATGGATGACGTCGACAACGGAGCAAAGCACATGACACGTCAGATGACCGGAGCGAGAATGGTGGTTCAGGCCCTCAAGGATCAGGGTGTGGACGTCGTATTCGGGTATCCCGGCGGCGCGGTGCTGCCGATTTACGACGAGATCTTCCAGCAGAACGAGATTCAGCACATCCTGGTGCGCCACGAACAGGGCGCGGTTCACGCCGCCGAAGGCTATGCCCGCGCGACGGGCAAGCCCGGCGTGGTTCTGGTGACCTCGGGCCCCGGTGCCACCAACGCGGTGACCGGCCTGACGGACGCGCTGATGGACAGTATCCCAATCGTGGTTCTGACCGGCCAGGTGCCGACCTTCATGATCGGCAACGATGCCTTCCAGGAAGCCGATACCGTGGGCATCACGCGCCCCTGCACCAAGCACAACTGGCTGGTCAAGGACACCGAGAAGCTGTCCGCCACCCTGCACGAGGCATTTCACGTCGCAACCGCCGGCCGTCCCGGCCCGGTGCTGGTCGACATTCCCAAGGACGTGCAATTCGCATCCGGCACCTACCAGGCGCCGCAGAAAGGCGGCAGCCGCCGCTATCAGCCGCAGGTCAAGGGCGATCTGGAAGCGATTACCGAACTGGTGGCCGCACTTGAGACCGCCAAGCGCCCGATCTTCTATACCGGCGGCGGCGTGATCAACTCGGGCCCCGGCGCAAGCCAGCTGCTGCGCGAACTGGTCGAGGCGACCGGCTTTCCCATCACCTCGACCCTGATGGGCCTGGGCGCCTATCCCGCATCGGGCACGCATTGGCTGGGCATGCTGGGCATGCACGGTCTTTACGAGGCGAACATGGCCATGCACGGCTGCGACCTGATGATCAACATCGGCGCACGCTTCGATGACCGCATCACCGGGCGCGTCGATGCCTTCAGCCCCAATTCCAAGAAGGTGCATATCGACATCGACCCCTCGTCGATCAACAAGGTGATCCGTGTCGACATCCCGATCGTGGGCGATGTGGCCCATGTTCTGGAAGACATGCTGAAGATCTGGAAGGCGCGTGGCCGCAAGACCAACAAGGAAGGTCTGGCCAAATGGTGGAGCCAGATCAACGAATGGCGCAAGGTGGACTGCCTGAAGTTCGAACAGAAGGGCAAGGTCATCAAGCCGCAATACGCCCTCAAGCGCCTGGAAGAGCTGACCAAGGGGCATGATCGCTACATCTGCACCGAAGTGGGCCAGCACCAGATGTGGGCCGCCCAATACCTGAACTTCGAGGATCCGAACCGCTGGATGACATCGGGCGGTCTGGGCACGATGGGCTATGGCTTCCCGGCGTCGATCGGTGTGCAGATGGCGCACCCGGACGCGCTGGTGATCAACGTGGCCGGTGAGGCGTCCTGGCTGATGAACATGCAGGAGATGGGCACGGCGATGCAGTTCAACCTGCCCGTCAAGCAATTCATCCTGAACAACGAACGCCTTGGCATGGTGCGCCAGTGGCAGGAACTGCTGCATGGCGAGCGTTATTCGCACAGCTGGTCCGAATCCCTACCCGATTTCGTCAAGCTGGCCGAGGCCTTCGGCTGCAAGGGGATCCTGTGCAAGGATGCCGACGACCTGGACGATGCGATCATGGAGATGATCAATTACGACGGGCCGGTGATCTTCGACTGCCTGGTGGAAAAGCACGAGAACTGCTTCCCCATGATCCCATCGGGCGAGCCGCACAACAAGATGCTGCTGGGCGAGGCCAGCACCAAGGATGCCATCGGATCGAAAGGCGCCGTGATGGTCTGATCGTTCCCCGGAACATCGGACCCCTGCCCCTGACGTCATCAAAGGACCAAGACCATGTCTGCACTACAGATCAAGAAGGGCTCGACCAAGCATTCGGCCTATAACCTGCGGCCCAACTTCTCGGATGTCGAGGAACGCCACACCCTGGCGGTGATTGTCGATAACGAGGCGGGCGTTCTGGCCCGCGTGATCGGGCTGTTTTCCGGGCGCGGCTACAACATCGAAAGCCTGACCGTGGCCGAGATCGACCATGCCGGACACCTCAGCCGCATCACCATCGTGACCACCGGCACGCCGCAGGTGATCGAACAGATCAAGGCGCAGCTGGGCCGGATCGTGCCCGTCCACGAGGTGCATGACCTGACGGTCGAAGGTGCCTCGGTCGAGCGTGAGCTGGCGCTGTTCAAGGTCGAAGGCACCGGCGACAAGCGGGTCGAGGCGCTGCGTCTGGCCGATATCTTCCGCGCCAATGTGGTGGACAGCACCCTGTCGAGCTTTGTGTTCGAAATCACCGGCGCGCCCGAAAAGATCGACGCCTTCGCCGAACTGATGCGGCCCCTGGGCCTGCTAGAAGTGGCGCGCACCGGTGTCGCCGCCCTGTCGCGCGGCGGCGCGGCCTGACAGCATCACCCCTCAACGAAAAGGCGCGCAGGCGCAGGGCCCGACGCGCCTTTTTCATGCCGCCTGCGTCACCAGCCGGTAAAGATGCCAGGTCGCATGCCCCAGAAGCGGCAGCACCAGGAACAGCCCCAGAAAGGCCGGCAGCATCGCCGCAAAGGTCAGCCCCGCGATCAGCGCGGCCCAGGCCAGCATCGGCGCGGGATTGGCCAGCACGAACTGGAAACTGGTGATCATGGCGGTGACGAAATCGATCTCGCGCTCCAGCAGCAGCGGCAGGGCAATCACCGTGATCATGAACAGAAGTGCCGCGAAGATGCCGCCCACCACCGTGCCCACGGCCAGCATCGCCATGCCATTCGGCGTCAGGAACACCCCGTAAGAGCTTGATATATTGGTCATCGTCGACAGCCCCATGAAAAGGGCAAAGATCATGTGCGCCAGAAAGAACCAGAACAGGAAGACCATGATGATGATCGCGCAGATCGAAGGCAGTTGCCGTCGTGATTGCCGCCAGACCACGCTCAGGATTTCCGACATGATCAGCGGGCGGCCCTGCTCGATCCGGCGGCTGACATCGTAAAGCCCGACAGCGGCGAAAGGGCCGACCAGCGGAAAGCCCACTGCGGCAAACACCAGCCAGTAGGTCTTGCCCGTGGTCCATGTGATCGCCGCCAGCACCAGCCCCAGCGCCACGTAGACCGAGGCGAAGAACACACCGTAAAGCGGCGCGCGGCGCATGTCCGACCAGCCACGCCTGAGCGCCTCGGTCAGCGTTGCCATGCTGACCGCCCCGATATCGGGCAGTCCTTCCTTGGGCGTATCCGGCATGGTCCCTCCCCGTCACATTCCGGTATCTGCGGATGAGACCCGCAAATGCCGCGAAAAGCAAGCCTCAGGACAGCGCGGGGGGTCTTTGGTTCGGCCAGTCGGTGGCGCGGTGCCAGGCCTGCGCCAGTTGCAAAAGCCCTGCATCGTCGCCGTGGCGGCCGAAAATCTGCATCCCCATGGGCAGGCCCGCGCCGGGACCACCCGCCGCGCCAAAGCCTGCAGGCACGCAGACGGCGGGCAGACCGATCAGGCTGACGGGGATCACGACCTCCATCCAGCGGTGATAGGTATCCATCGGCTGACCTGCGATATCCTTGGGCCAGTCCCATTCCACCGGGAAGGGCCATAGCTGCGCCGAGGGCAGCACAAGCGCGTCATATGTGTCGAACAATTCGGCGGCCTTGGCATACCAGCGCGAGCGTATCACGCTGGCGCGCTGGATCTGCAACGGGCTCAGCGACAGACCTGTCTCGATTTCCCAGATCGCCTCGGGTTTCAGAAGCTTGCGCTTGACCGGATCGGAATAGATCGCATCAAGTCGGCCGAGATTGGCAAAGGCGCGCAGGGCGACCCAGCTGTCCCAGATCTCGGCGGCGCTGAAGGGGGGATCGACCGACTCGACCGTGCAGCCCATGTCGCTGAACCCGCTCAGCGCCCCTTCGATCAACGGCAGGATGCCCGGCTCCATCGGATAGGCCCCGCCCCAGCTGCCCAGCCAGCCGATGCGGCGGCCTTTCACATCGGCGTCGATCCCGTCCAGATAGCCCTGTTTCGGCAGGCCGAAGGGCACGCGGGGGTTGGGGCCGGCCTGCACTTCAAGCAGAGCGGCCATGTCGCGCGGGCTGCGCCCCATCGGCCCCAGCGTGGCCAGCGGATGCAGGAAGGTATCGCCCACCGGATCAGCAGGGATACGGCCCCAGCTGGGGCGCATCCCGTAGACATTGCACCAGCCGGCAGGGTTGCGCAGCGATCCCATCATGTCGGACCCGTCGGTCACGGACAGCATGCGCGCCGCCAGCGCCGCCGCCGCCCCGCCGGAGGACCCGCCCACCGTGCGCCCGCTGTCATAGGGATTGTATGTCGCGCCATGCACGGGGTTGAACGTGTGACTGCCCAGACCGAATTCAGGCGTGTTGGTCTTGCCTATGAATAGGCCACCCGCCGCGCGCATCCAGGCCACCATACCGCAATCGGCAACGGGGACATTCCCGGCAAAGGCAGGCGATCCCATCGATGTCGGCAGCCCCGCCACATCGGCCAGGTCCTTGACCGCCAGCGGAATGCCGTGCAGCCAGCCCTTGCGCAGCGCGTTGTCTGCGGCTTTCGCCTCGGCCAGCAGGGTATCGGCATCGCGCAGACTGACCACGGCGTTGACGCCCG
The DNA here is from genome assembly GCA_001650895.1 of Rhodobacteraceae bacterium EhC02. GTDB lineage: Bacteria > Pseudomonadota > Alphaproteobacteria > Rhodobacterales > Rhodobacteraceae > Seohaeicola. The sequence goes on along the minus strand of LXYH01000035.1, from coordinate 12,749 downwards.
GATTGACCTGTCCGATCCGGTCCAGCGTCGCCTGCATCAGCTCGACCGCGCTGATCTGGCGCGCCTCGAGCATCGACGACAGCTCCAGCGCGTCGCGGTTCATCAGATCATCCATCGGAAAGCCTCCCTGCCCCTGTTGCAGGTCAGTTTCGACAGATAACTTGTGAAGGATCAAGCGGTATTCAGCCCTCGGCCTGCGCCTCTGCGCGGCTCTTGCCCGAGACATCCATCGCCAGCGTCGCGGCCATCAGCCCGTCAAGATCGCCATCCAGCACGCCGCCCGTATCCGACGTCTCGAAGCCGGTGCGCAGATCCTTGACCATCTGGTAGGGCTGCAACACGTAGGACCGGATCTGGTTGCCCCAGCCCGCCTCGCCCTTGGCGGCATGGGCTTCGTTGATGGCGGCGTTGCGCTTGTCCAGTTCCAGCTGGTAGAGCCGCGATTTCAGCGCCTTCATGGCGATGTCGCGGTTCTGATGCTGCGACTTTTCCGAACTGGTCACGACGATGCCGGTGGGAATATGGGTGATCCGCACCGCCGAATCGGTCGTGTTCACGTGCTGGCCGCCCGCGCCCGAGGACCGGTAGGTATCGATGCGGATATCGTTCGGCGCAACTTCGATTTCGATGTTGTCATCCACGACCGGGTAGACCCAGACCGACGAGAACGACGTGTGCCGCCGCGCGGCACTGTCATAGGGGCTGATGCGGACAAGGCGATGCACACCCGATTCCGATTTCAGCCAGCCATAGGCATTATGCCCCGAGATCTTGTAGGTGACCGACTTGATCCCCGCCTCTTCGCCCGGGCTTTGGGATTGCATCTCGACCTTGTAGCCCTTGCTTTCGGCCCAGCGGACATACATCCGCGCCAGGATGCTGGCCCAGTCACAGCTTTCGGTGCCGCCCGCACCTGCGTTGATTTCCAGAAACGAGTCATTGCCGTCGGCCTCGCCATCCAGCAGCGCCTCGAGTTCCTTTTCGGCGGCCTTGGCCTTGAGCGCCTTCAGCGCGGCCTCGGCGTCCTTGACGACTTCGGCGTCGTCTTCCATCTCGCCCAGTTCGATCAGGTCGATATTGTCCTGCAATTCCTGCGCGATCCCGGTGACCGTATCGATCGCATCGACAAGGTTCTGCCGGTCCCGCATCAGCGCCTGCGCCTTTTCGGGATCGTCCCAGAGGGTCGGATCCTCGACACGGGCGTTGAATTCCTCAAGCCGATGGGGGGCCATCTCCCAATCCATGCGCTGGCGCAGCAGCTCCAGCGATTTCTGGATCTCGGCAATCGTGTTCTGAACCTCGGCGCGCATGGGTCTTCCTGCTGGATGGATCACGTGGATAGGCGGATCGGATGATCACCCCGCCTGATAGACCAGCCATCGCGCCGGGGCAAGCGTGGGGCCCTGATCAGGGCATCCCTAAACGCTAGTATAGGCCGCCCGATGAGACCGTGCCGAAATCGGCCTTGGGGCCGACGGTCGCGGTCTGCCCGGTCGAGGTGGTGACCTGCCGTCCGGCGCGGGCCTGCGCCTCCTGCACCAGCGGCAGGTTCGACCCCATGGCGAAACCGCCATCATAGGTCACGCCGAAGACGGGCTCTTCGCCATCGCGGAAATATTCCGCCACGACGAAATCCCCGGTGGCGTCATCCGGCAGCGGCGCGCCGGTGAAACGGTCGATCTTGATGAAGCGCCCGCCCGGCGGCACGGCGAAGGGGCCGCCGCCGTATTTCTTGGTCGCTTCAAGCATGAATTCCTGGAACACAGGGCCGCACATCCCCCCGCCCGAGGCACCACGGCCCAGCGGGCGCGGCTGATCGTAACCGATATAGCAGCCCGCCACGATATTGCTGGTAAAGCCCACGAACCACACATCCTTGGCATCGTTCGTCGTGCCGGTCTTGCCCGCGACAGGCACGCTGAGACCCACGGTCCGCGCGGCGGTGCCGCGTTCGACCACACCCGTCATCATCGACGTCAGCTGGTAGGCCGTGATCGCGTTCATCACCCGCTCGCGGTTGGTGTCGATCCGGGGGGCCTGTCCTTGCGGGATGCCGGGCACCAGGCAATCGACGCAGTTGCGCTGATCATGGCGATAGATCGTGCGCCCGAAACGGTCCTGCACCCGGTCCACAAGGGTCGGCAGCACCCGTTCGCCGCCATTGGCGAACATCGCATAGGCGGCGACCATCTGGAACAGGGTGGTTTCCTCGGACCCAAGCGAGTTTGCCAGGAACCGGCCCATGTTGTCATAGACGCCGAATTTCTCGGCATAGTCCGCGACGATGTCCATCCCCACTTCCTGCGCAAGGCGGATGGTCATCAGGTTGCGCGACTGTTCGATGCCTGTCCGCAGCGGCGTGGGGCCGTAATACTGGTTCGAGGAGTTGCGCGGACGCCAGAGGCCCTGCGGCGTGTTGATCTCGATCGGGGCATCGACGACGATCGTCGCCGGGCTGTAACCGCTGTCCAGTGCTGCGGCATAGACAAAGGGCTTGAAGCTTGAGCCGGGCTGACGGCGCGCCTGCGTGGCACGGTTGAACACCGAATCCTGGTAGCTGAAGCCGCCTTGCATGGCGATCACGCGGCCGGTGTTGACGTCCATCGCCATGAAACCACCCTGCACCTCGGGCACCTGGCGCAGGCTCCAGCGCACAAAGCTGCCGTCGCTGTCGGATGTGATGGCGCGCACCAGCACGATATCACCCACCTCCAGCAGGTCCGACGGCACCTGCGCGCGGCGCGCCAGCTTGCCATCTGGCAAAAGCTTGCGCGCCCAGGTCACGTCATTGGACTTGATCACGTGATCCTCACCCGGCTGATCCTCGATCCCCAGGCGGGCCTCGTTACCCGAAAGCTCCAGCACCACGGCGGGATACCATTGGCCGTTCAGGTCGATGTCGCGGGGCACCTCGACCTTTTCCAGCGCGGTCCACCACTCGGCCATCTCTTCGGGCGGCAGCTTGCGCCCGGTGCCACGCCAGACCCCGCCTTCACGGTCATAGGTTTCCAGCGCCCGGCGCAGCGCGCGGGCGGCATCGACCTGCATGTCGGGGTCGATCGTGGCGCGCACGGTCATGCCGCCGGAAAAGAATTCATCCTCGCCGAAATCGACCGACAGCTGACGCCGGATCTCGTCGGTGAAATAGTCGCGCGGCGGCAGGGCCGCGCGGAACGTCTCGAAATCGCCTGCCTGCACCGAACGCAGCGGCAACGCCGCCTCGGCCTGATAGACCGGTTCGGTGAGATATCCGTTCTCGAACATCTCTCGCAGCACGAAATTGCGCCGCGCCAGCAGACGGTCGGCACGGCGGACCGGGTGATAATCCGACGGTGCCTTGGGCAGGGACGCAAGGAAAGCCGCCTCATGCGGGGCCAGGTCGCGCAGGGGTTTGTTGAAATAGGTCAGCGCCGCCGCCGTCACCCCATAGGAGTTCTGGCCAAGGAAAATCTCGTTCAGATAAAGTTCGAGGATGCGTTCCTTGCTCAGCGTCTCTTCAAGACGCGTGGCAAGGATGATTTCCTTGATCTTGCGCTCGGCGGCACGTTCGCCCCCCAGAAGGAAGTTCTTCATCACCTGCTGCGTGATGGTGGAGGCGCCGCGCACATCCTGCCCGCGCGAGGCGATGGCATCATAGGCCGCCGCGGCGATACCGCGCGCGTCATAGCCCTTGTGAATGTAGAAATTCTTGTCCTCGGCCGAGATGAAGGCCTGTTTCACCAGGTCGGGAATCTCGGCGGCGGGGGTGAACAGACGGCGTTCCTTGGCGAATTCATCGATGATGCGCCCTTCGGCCGAATAGATGCGGCTGATGGTGGGGGGCGTGTACTGCGCCAGGCTTTCATGGCTGGGCAGGTCGCGGCCGTAGATATAGAACACCGCCCCGATGCTGACGGCCATGGCGAAAATGCCAAGCGTCACAAGGGTGAATAGCCCGCCAAGGGTCGAAAGGATGAATCTGATCACGCGGCGCCTCTGAACATGTCGCCCCACTCTATACCCGTCGACCGCGACAGGGTCAAAACAAGAACCCGCGACGACTGGCGGCGATCCGCCCGCCGTCCCACGGCCTATTGCCGCACCAGATCCGACAGGATCGCATCCTCGGCCACCCAGAGGGTCAGCCCCTCGCGGATCGCCTCGGCCATCTGCAACCGCCATGCCGGATCGCGCAGGTTCTTCAGGTCGCGCGGGCTGGACAGGAACCCCACCTCAAGCAGGATCGACGGGATATCGGCCGCCTTGAGCACCGAAAAGGCCGCGCGCCGCACCGGACGGCTGTTCAGCGGCAATTCTGCCCCGCGAATACCCGCAACCAGGGCCTGCGCCAGCCGTTCGGCGCGGGGCTGCGTTTCCTGCCGGGCCAAGTCCATCAGGATGCCCGCCACCTGATCGTCCTGCCCGGTCAGGTCGATCCCGGCCAGCAGATCATCGCGGTCATGCCGCTCGGCCAGCGTGGCCGAGGCCGCATCCGAGGCGCTGTCGGACAACAGGTGCACCGTCGCGCCATGGGCCTGCCCCTCGGACAGTGCATCCGCATGCAACGAGATGAAGACCTGCCCCCCCATCGCATGGGCCAGCGCCACCCGCCGGTCCAGCGAGACGAAACTGTCATCCGTGCGAGTCAGCACCACCTCGAAATTGCCGTCGCGCACCAGCACGTCCTGCAATTCCCGTGCGAAGGTCAGCATCAATTCCTTCTCGGACAGCCCGTCGCGTTCCGCGCCCGGATCGATGCCGCCATGGCCGGGGTCCAGCACCACGACCAGCGGCCCCTCGCCCACGCGTGGCCGCGCGGTACGGTCGACGGGTTCCGGCGCAGGCAGATCGAAGGCCGGATCATGCGGCGCGCCCGACAGGGCCGCGAACTCTTCCGCACTTGCCGCGCGCAGCACGATGCGCAGCCGCGCCGCGCCGCTTTCGGGCAGGATCCGCAACCCCGCCTGATCCAGCACAAGGGGCCTTGCCAGATCCAGCACCATCCGCGACCAGCCGGGCCGTACCGCGCCGAACCGCAGGCCGCCAATCGCCTCGGCCTGCCCCAGCGCCTCGGGCGTGATCCCCTGCCAGTCCACTTCGCGGAAATCCAGCACAAGGCGGCGCGGCACATCGCCCGCAGCCTCCAGCGTATAGGCGCGGTAGGGCACGCCCTGCGACAGCGCCAGATCCAGCGTCACGCGGTCCTCGACCTGGGTCAGGCGGCTCTGGGCCGCATCTACACGCGCCAGCGCGTTGAAATCGGCGGATTGGGCCTGCGCCACGGCGGCCAGCCCCATCGCCCATAGCAGTGTAACCGCTGCAATCACCTTCACTATTCTGCTCATCCATCGCCTCTGGCCAGTTCATCCGGCTCTGCCGGCAGACTATCAGATTTGCCGTATATCGGAAGACCGCTTTGGCACCAGTGAGGCCGGTGTCAGTTCAGGCATCCCAGCGATCCGGCCTGCGCGGTCAGAAACGCCAGCAAGGCGGCACGGCTGTCACGATGGTTCAGCACGAAATGATCGGGGGCGGCATGGATCAGCGGGGCCGGCCGCCCTGCCCCCGCCAGCCGCGTGACGATGGATCGAACCATGATGTCCGATGGCCAGACCCGATCATCCGGCGCATAGGCCAGAAACAAGGGCGCCGCGATCCGGTCGACCGGGATCGCGGCTGCGGCAACGGCAGTCTCGTCCTCAAGCGCGCGGATGTGCATCTCGCGGTAGCCGGACAGGCCCAGCACGCCGCGCAGGGTCGCGGGATTCAGGACAGGATAGGGCACGAAGGGCAAGGGCACATCGCCGCGTCGCCATGACGACTGACGGCGCGGGGAAATCCGGCTGGACTGGAACACCACATGCGCGGGCACCAATGCCGCCACAGCCGTCAGGCGCGGATTATCGGCCGCCAGCAACAGCGCCAGTTCGCCCCCTTTGGATGCACCAAGCACAAACAGACAGCGCGCATCCACGACCGGGTCTGCCGCCAGCGCGGCGATCAGGTCGTCGAACGGATCCAGTGCGATCCGGTCAAGGTGCCGCGGCGTTCCTGGCGCACCGAAATAGGCCACCCTGACCACGTGAAACCCGGATGCGCGCAGGCTGACCGTCATCGGATGGTCTGCCCCGAACCGCCCCCCTTCGGACCCGCCCAACATGATCACCGCAGGGGCGCGCTGCGGCATCGGGTCCACTTCGACAGCTATTGCATCCGCCGGCAAGGCCGGGGACCGGTCGGCAACGGCAAGGCCCGCAAACAGGGCAAACACAAGAACGAAGGCTGACTTCAAAGATGACCCTTCCCCTGCATGAACCGTTCCAGCCGGGCCAGCCCCTCGATGATATCCGCCGTGGCGCGCGCGTAGGAAAACCGCAGCGTCCCGCCCCCGCGCACGGGGTCGAAATCCAGCCCCGGCGTCACGGCCACGCCCGCCTTTTCAAGAATTTCCGCAGCAAAGGCGCGGCTGTCATCGGTCAGGTGGCTGACATCGGCATAGACGTAGAAGGCCCCGTCCGGCGGCGCGATCCGGTCAAATCCGGCCTTTGGCAGACCCTCCAGCATCAGGCGGCGGTTCTCGCGGTAGATATCCATGTTGGCCTGCAATTCATCATCGCAATCCATCGCCGCCAGTGCGGCGATCTGGCTGGCATGGGGCGGGCAGATGAACATGTTCTGCGCGATCCGTTCGATCACCCGCACATGGTCGGGCGGCACCACCATCCAGCCCACGCGCCAGCCCGTCATGCTGAAATACTTGGAGAACGAGTTGATCACATAGACGTCGTCGCTGATCTCAAGCGCGGTCACGGCTTTCGCCTCGTATTCGATGCCGTGATAGATCTCGTCGCTGATGAAGGCGGCACCTGCCCCATGGGCGGCATGGATCAGCGCCGACAGCGCGTCGCGGTCCAGCATCGTGCCGGTGGGATTCGCGGGCGAGGCCACCATCAGCCCGGCCAGGTCCATCCCTGCGAAATCGGCGGCAACCGGCTGGAACCGGTTTTCGGCCGACGTGGGCAGATCGACCGGCTGCAGCCCCAGCGCGCGCAGGATCTGGCGGTAACTGGGATAGCCCGGTGCGCCGATGCCGACCTTGTCGCCACTGTCGAACAAGGCCGTGAAGGCCAGGATGAAGCCCGCCGACGACCCCGAGGTGACAACCACCCGCGCGGGATCCAGATCGATGCCGTACCATTGCCCGTAAAGCTGCGCGATGCGGGCCCGCAGGGCCGGCAGCCCCAGCGCCACGGTATATCCCAGCGCATCGGTCTGCATGGCCTGCGCCAGCGCATCCCGCGCCCCTTGCGGCGCGGGCGTTCCCGGCTGGCCGACCTCCATGTGGATGATGTGGCGGCCTGCGGCCTCGGCGGCGCGCGCCGCCTCCATCACATCCATCACAATGAAGGGATCGACCGCCCCGCGCCTTGAGTTTCGCATCGCTTCTTTCCTATGCTGCCCGTTGAGGCGGCAATTCACAGGGAAATGGCGGGCAGGTCAATGCAGAGGCGCGAACGGCAGCTTGGACATCTCATCGCGACGGCGGTGATCTGGCTGGCGATGACCCTGCAGGCCGGGGCCGCGACGCTGATCCGCGATGCCGATCTTGAACATGCCCTGTCCGAACTGGCGCGCCCCGTGCTGCAGGCGGCGGGGCTGTCGCCCAATTCCGTGCGGGTGCTGATCATCCAGGACGATACGCTGAACGCCTTCATCGTCGACAACAATCACATCTTCATCCATTCGGGCCTTCTGTTGCGGATGAAAACCGCCGCGATGCTGCAATCGGTTATCGCCCATGAGGCCGCCCATATCGCCAACGGTCACATGGCGCGGCGGGCGCAGAACCTGCAACGGGCCAATACCATCTCGGGGCTGGGCGTGGCCCTTGCCGCCGCCGCGGCGGCCGCCTCGGGTCGGGGCGATGCGGCGGCGGGGCTGGGGCTTGGCGTCAGCGGGTCGGCGCAGCGCATCTTCATGTCCCATACAAGGGCCGAGGAAAGCGCCGCTGACAGCGACGGGTTGCGCTACATGGAGCGGGCGGGCCTTGATCCGCAGGGTTTTTCCGACGTGCTGAGCATATTTCGCGGGCAGGAGGTTCTGTCACAGGGCCGTCAGGACCCCTACGCCCGCACCCATCCGCTGTCGCGTGATCGTCTGCGCGCGGTCGAGGCCTATATCCAGGCGCGGCGCGGCGAGGTGCGCAGCGATCCCGATGCCGCCTACTGGTTCGCGCGCATCAACGGCAAGCTGTCGGCCTTCCTGCGCGCGCCGCGCTGGACACTGGACCGTCTGGATCAAAGCGGCACCGCCGATATCGCCCTGATGCGCGAGGCCGTGGCATGGCACCGCACGCCAGACCCCACCCGCGCCATCGCCGCCGCCGACCGTCTGGTGGCCATGCAGCCCAGCGATCCTTTCGTGCATGACCTGCGCGGCCAGATCCTGCTGGAAAGCCGGCAGTTCCAGGCCGCCGTTGCCGCCTATCGGCAGGCCGCCACTCTGGCCCCGCGCAATGCGCTGATCCAGGCAGGCTATGGCCGCGCGCTGCTGGCCGCCGGACAGCCCAAGGCCGCGCTGGACCCGCTGAGCGCGTCGCGCGACCGGGATTTCCGCAATGCCGCGATGCTGCGCGACCTGGCCGTGGCCTATGCCAGGACCGGCCAGGAAGGAATGGCCGCGCTGGTAACGGCGGAACGCTTTGCCCTGCAAGGCCGCCTGCCCGATGCGCTGATCCACGCCAATCGGGCCACGGGCCTTTTGCCACGGGGATCAGCCCCTTTCAATCGCGCGCAGGATGTGGTCTTTGCCGCCGAAGCCGCCGCCAAACAACGGAGATGATTTTCATGACGCACCCTTTTCGCGCTGCAACCTTCGGGGCGGCTGTCGCTTTCCTGGCCCTGACCGCCCCGGCGCAGGCCTTTGACATCACCAACATGTCCGACCCCGAGCGCAGCGCCCTGCGTGACGAGATCCGCGCCTATCTGCTGGACAATCCCGAAGTCATCATGGAGGCGGTCGCCATCCTGGAACAGCGCCAGGCCCAGGCACAGGCCATGGGCGACGTGGAAATGGTCCGCGCCAATAGCGATGCGCTGCTGAATGACGGGCATTCCTGGGTGGGTGGCAACCCCGATGGTGATATCACCCTGATCGAATTCACCGACTACCGCTGCGGTTTCTGCCGCCGCGCCCATCCCGAGGTGGAGCAACTGCTGGAATCCGACGGCAATATCCGCTTCATCCTCAAGGAATTCCCGATCCTGGGCGAAGAGTCGGTGCTATCCTCGCGTTTTGCCATCGCGGTCAAGCAGATCGCGGGCGACGACGCCTACAAGGCGGCGCATGACATGCTGATCGGCTACCGGGGCAACATCACCCCCGAGGCGCTGGAACGCATGGCAGGCGAGCTGGATCTGGACGCAGGCGCGGTCATGGCGCGCATGACCAGCGACGAGGTCACGCAGGTGATCGCGGCCAATCACGCATTGGCGGGCCGTCTGCAGATCAGCGGTACGCCCACCTTCGTGCTGGAGGATCAGCTGCTGCGCGGCTACATGCCGCTTGCCGACATGCAGCGCCTTGTCGCCGAAGCCCGCAAGGACTGAGGCGGGACAGGCCGACATGACCGGGCACGCCTTCCGGGCATGCGCGGCGGCCATCGCCGCGTGCCTGTCGGTAGCGCTGCAAGCCCGCGCCGATACCCCGGCATTCACCCCGCAGGACCGTGCCGCCCTTGGGGCCGAAATCCGCAGGATTTTGCTTGATGAACCCGAACTGGTGGCGCGCGCCCTCACGCCACCATCGGCCTATGAGCAGGCGGTCTCGGACGATATCGCGCGGCTGGACCGGCTGGCACCGCGCCTTTTCGATCCCGCGCATGAGGGCTTCGGACCGGCCACGGCCGAAAGGCGTATCGCCCTTTTCACCGCAGAGGATTGCGCCGATTGCGACCGCGCGGCGGCGGACCTGCGCACCATGGCGGAACCCCATGACCTGCGCGTGACCCTGTTCCGGCTGTCAGACCAGGATGCAGCGGCCCTTGCCGCAGAGCTGGAACTGACGGACCTGCCCGCCTATGTCCTGCCGCGGATGATGCTGCAGGGCCATATCCCGCCGGTTGTGCTTGAACGCTACCTGACCCGCTAACCGCGCTATTCGGCGGCTTCGGACGCGGCCTCGGCCTTCTTCTCGGCCTCGATCGCCTCGGCGCGTTTTTCGACCTGTTCGACGATATGTTCGATCATGCCGTCATTGCCCAGCTTGTGGCTTTGCTTGCCCGCCAGATAGACCATGCCGGACCCTGCCCCGCCACCGGTGAAACCGACATCGGTCATCAGCGCCTCGCCTGGCCCGTTGACCACGCAGCCGATGATCGACAGGCTCATGGGCGTCTTGATGTGTTCCAGCCGCTTTTCAAGGATCTCGACGGTCTTGATCACGTCAAACCCTTGCCGCGCGCAGGACGGGCACGAGATGATGTTGACGCCGCGATGGCGCAGGCCCAGCGACTTGAGGATCTCGAACCCGACCTTGACCTCCTGCACCGGATCGGCGGACAGGGACACGCGGATCGTGTCGCCGATGCCCATCCACAGCAGGTTGCCCAGACCGATGGCGGACTTGATCGTGCCGGACACGAAACCGCCCGCCTCGGTGATGCCCAGATGGATCGGCGCATCCGTTGCCTCGGCCAGTTGCTGATAGGCGGCGGCTGCCATGAACACGTCCGAGGCCTTCACGCTGATCTTGAACTCGTGAAAATCGTTGTCCTGCAGGATCCTGATGTGATCCATGCCGGATTCCACCATCGCATCGGGGCAAGGCTCGCCGTATTTGTCCAGCAGGTGCTTTTCCAGCGACCCCGCGTTGACACCGATCCGGATCGAACAGTTGTTGTCACGCGCGGCCTTGATCACCTCGCGCACGCGGGCGGCATCACCGATGTTGCCGGGATTGATCCGCAGGCAGGCGGCCCCTGCCTCGGCGGCCTCGATCCCGCGTTTGTAGTGGAAATGGATATCCGCCACGATCGGCACATCGACCTCGCGCACGATCTGGCGCAGCGCGCGCGAGCTTTCCTGATCCGGCACGGACACGCGCACGATGTCGGCCCCTGCTTCGGCCGCCGCATTGATCTGCGCCACGGTTGCCGCCACATCGGTGGTCAGCGTGTTGGTCATCGTCTGCACCGAGATCGGCGCATCGCCCCCCACGGCCACACGCCCCACATGGATCTGGCGGCTTTTGCGGCGATAGATATTGCGCCAGGGGCGGATGTGATTGAGAGACATGGAATTTCCTGTTCACGCGCGGCGCATCATCGCCTGTTGGCGTGATCATACCGCGCGACAGGCTGCGCCGCAATCGTCCCACAGCGCCAATCGGTGCGGATCAGTCGGTGACGGTCACGGCCTGCTGGGCCTCGGCCACGGTGCGGGCCAGATCCACATCGGTCTGAAGGTCCGCAACCTCGTAGGTCGCGGTTACATGATCAACCGACAGTTCGACATTCGAGGTCACCGTGCCACGCGGGCCGACCGGGCCGTAATGCTGCCCGTTCACCGCGAAATAGACCGAACCGGATTCGCCCACCCGCAGCAGCGCGGGATCTTCCGTCGGCGGCACGGCATAGCGGTCGCCCGCCTCCATGATCCCTTCGAAGATCACCGTTCCATCGGCGGCGTTCACACGAACCCATGCGGACCGCACGGCCACCATCTCGACCCCAGGGGCCGGATCGGCAACGACCTGCGGCATCTGCGGGCCGAACGGCAGGGGCGCGCTGGCATCGGGCTCGATCGCGGCAAGGCTGCGCTCGTTCGGGGCGCGATCCGCGAAGGCGCCCACCGTCGAAGGGTCGATCGTTGCGATCGGTGCGTCGCGGGCGACCAGCACCGGCACATCAAGCGCCTGCGGGCGGTACATCCGCGACAGCGCGTCATTGCGCGCGGCCACGCTGTCGGCGGCGGCGAAACTGTCGGTGCCCGTGCCGGCGCGCGGGGCTGCGGGTGCCGCCTGAAGCGGATCAAGATCGCTCAGCACATCGGGGGTATTCTCGACCGGGGCGAAGGTCACGCGCTGCACCTCGTTCAGCACCGACCAGCCGCCATAGCCGATCGTGCCGATCAGCATCAGCAGGACCAGCGTCGATCCCACGGCGCGCGGTTCGATCTGGCTGAAAAATGCATCCTTGGCCGGGGCGAAAGGCGTCGTCGGCGCCGCGAAAGGATCGCGCACGCTGGGCGCCTGCCGGGCCACGGGCACCTTGCGCGCCGAGAATGCCGCCGCCGACATGCCATGTGCCGTGGAAAAGCCGCTTTCGGCGCAGAAGGCCGCAAAGGCCTGATCGGGGTCCATGTTCAGGTAGCGCGCGTAAGAGCGCACGTAGCCCGCGATGAAACCGGGGGTGTCAAAGGCAGAGGGATCGCAATTCTCGATCGCCGCGATATAGGCGGCACGGATCCGCAATTCGCGCTGCACATCCAGAAGCGATTTGCCCATCGTTGCGCGCTCGCCGCGCATCAGGTCACCCAGACGCAGATCGTAATCGTCGAAGCCCTTCGGCTCGACAACCTTTTCCTCGACCTTTCGGGTGAATCTGCGCCCGATCATGCCCGCTGCCCCGTTGCTTGAGGTTTCAGACTCGCACCATCCCCGATTCGAGTCTCACTCTTTCTTGAGCTAACGGTAACACAGCACAAGCACATTTACACTCTATCGATAATCAGGCGCTCATTTCGGCGCGATTCAGCGCACAGTGCGACCAC
>LXYH01000034.1 GCA_001650895.1 Rhodobacteraceae bacterium EhC02 | reverse complement strand
CGGCCTCGCGTGGGGGGGCCGCCTTTTGCGACGCCGCCTTCGCCGCCGCCCCCGTCGCCGCCGCCTCCGTCGCCGCCGGCTCCGTCTCCGCCGCCGCCGTTGCCGCCACCACCGTTGCCGCCGCCGTTGCCGCCACCGTTGCCGCCACCACCGTTGCCGCCGCCGTTGCCGCCGCCGCCGTTGCCACCACCGCCGGTATCGCCGCCGCCAGTATCGCCGCCGCCAGTATCGCCGCCGCCAGTGTCACCACCGCCGGTATCACCACCCCCGGTATCGCCGCCGCCAGTATCGCCGCCGCCAGTATCACCACCGCCGGTATCGCCACCACCTGTGCCGCCGCCAGTGTCGCCACCGCCCGCGCCGCCGCCGGGACCACCGTCAACGATACCGCCAAATCCGCCAAATTCTGCTTCACCGCCAAGTGCGCCGGGCGATGCCGTGCCTGCGATCGATGCCGTGCCGAAGTCGGCGAATGCCAGGGCAAGCTCGGGGCACTGTTCCAGCCAGATCGCCAGATTGCGCTCGTAATTCGGGTTGCTCCGGATCTGCGCCACCAGTTCGGGGGTGAAATCCTCGACCTTCAGTTCGCAGAACTCGACGCCATTGCCCGCCGATTGCGCTGCGGAATACTTGTCGAAGTACATGTCCGCCACGATCGGCACAGGCTCTGGATGAGCACAGGCCGCTGCCAGGGTCAGCAAACTGCCGGAGCACATAAAACGAAAATAACTTCTCTTGGCCGTGAACATTGGATTCACTCCTGTCATAAAATACCCGGAGCTATTGCTCCTGAGATGCGCCCCCATCTCTCAAGGCAAGAACCTATCAATAAGAACAGGCATTGAGAAATGAAATATGACAGAATAATGGCCGGTGTTGCCCTAAAGATACCGTAAAAAGGGATGATTGAGGCGATAGTTAGGCGGGCTTTTTTCGAGCTGCCTTTCGTCTTGACGGTTCTGTGCAGCGATCCATGAAATCAGATAAAAAATAAGAAAAACAGTATATTGGTTGCTGCTTGCCATGTGCTGGGGCAGCTTTGCGGGCATGTTGCGGCAGGGCCGCATCAGCGTTCAATTCGCGCCTGCGTCGTTTTTTTGCTGCGAAATGTGGAATTTTAACTCAAAAGTTGAGTGAGCGGGATACACGTAAAAGAGGTATTCATTGTTGATGAAAGTGCGTCAATTCTTGGAATGACCGCAAATCATCCAGACATGCGCACGCATCATATGAGGCACCGCCGGAATAGGCAGCGCAGAGGAAAGGCCATTTAGGGGGCGACGGACATGAAAAAAACTGCATCGGCGCGCGATGCAGTCATCATTTGACTATCAAGGGTTGATGACGCCGAGTGCCCTTGACGGGCTTCGGTCGCGCCGATCGCTGACTTCACGACCCCGCCACATGGCGCGGCGGTCTGTGATCCCTGTCAGATGACCTCTTCCATCGCGTCCAGCAGATCCTCGATCGCCGGGTTGATGCTGCTCCAGTTCTGCAGCGGCGCACCGGCCAGGATATCCGCCTTGAGGCTCTGCTCGACCGAGCGCGCCAGATCACCGATGTCGGGATACCCGAGGGTTCCCGCCACGCCGGCGATCTTGTGGGCGATCTGTGCGATCTCCCTGGCCGCGGGTTCCGGGTCTTCACCCTTGTTGATGGCGACGGTCAGCGCCTCGATCTGCAGGATGCGGTCCGTCGTCAGATTGATGAAAACATCATGCGCCGCGCGGAGGACCTCGGGCAGCCCTGCGGGCAGTTGTTTCGAAGCGCTGAGGCTCATCGGATCAGTTCCACTGCTTTTGTGCGTTTTGCCCGTCTTCAAGCCCGATCTGTGCGGACATGCGGGCACGGTCGAGCAGGGACGAGATTTCGGCCCGCTGGCTGAAGATGCTGGCCGAAACCGGTCGTCCGACCTGGATCGCCGGCGTCGGCAACCCAAGGCTGTTGTACAGCTTCTGGTAACTTGCGATCCCTGCGCGCACCTCTTCCTGCATGCTCTTGGGGTCGCTGACGGCTGTGCGGTTCGTCAGGACGACGAAATCGCCCTGGCCGGCATGGGCCATGCTGAAGGGGGAAGTCTTGAGCGATTCCGCGATCACGGTCGCCACATTGGCCAGGTAGTCGATATAGCCCACGTGATCCGTCAGGCGGAACGCCTCGGACGCATTCGTCACGGTAAAGCCCACGGCGGCATGACCGAAAAGCTGCAGCCGGTTCAGCGTCAGCAGATGGTTCTGCATCGCCAGGTATTCGACCATCCAGCTGGCGCTGATGACCGACAGGGGCGCGTCGAACTTGATGTTGGCTTTCGGCAGGTCGGACCAGGATTTCAGCTCGTCCAGCAGGTCAAGCGCGCGCTGGCGTTCATCGACCAGCTGCCGCATGACCTGAAGCCGGGCGCGCAATTCGATCTCGTCCAGGGGCTTGGTGAAATAGTCTGTGGCACCAGCGGCAAAGGCGCTGTCGACATATTTCTTGTCGGCAAGCGAGGTGACCATGATGATCGGGGTCTTGCGATAGACCGACATGGCACGAATGCGGCGGCACAGTTCGACCCCGTCCACTTCGGGCATTTCGATGTCCAGAAGGAAGCCATCGAACAATTGCGGGCTGTTGCGGATCACTTTCAATGCCGCAGCTGCCGAAGGCACGCTTGTGACATCGTTGTAGCCGAGCTGTGCCAGCGTGCCTTGAAGCACCATCTGGAATGCCCGGTCGTCATCGACAGCGAGTATCCGAAGGTCTTTCATCCTGCCTATCCTCTCAAATTCTTTCCTCGCAAACTGCCGGTCGAATATGTCTAGAGTAGGGCGAATTCAGTTCATTTTTCAACTTATGCGGTGCTAATCGCGGCCTGGTGAGATCGCCCCATGATGCCGCTGATGACCGAAATGAATTCCGCGCCGCGGATCGGTTTCGGCATGATGACATCGGCGCTGCTGCCCTGCGCGGGTTGCTTGAGGCTTTCGGCTTCGGCGGTGAATCTGATCACCTTGGTGTCACGATTGGCCGAGTTTCCGGCCCGCAGGTGCCTGATCACCCTGTCTCCATTGATGTAAGGCATGTTCTGGTCGAAGATCATGAGGTCGAAATCCTGCATCAGGGCGACCTCCAGCGCCTGACGCCCGTTGTCCACGACCGTCAGATCGATTTCGACGAAGTCACTCAGCAGGGATCTTACGATCTGCTGTGTCACCTCGTCGTCTTCTGCTAAAAGTATCCTGAATTTCATCACTGGCTTATCGTCACTCACCGTTAATGCTCGCCTCGTTTCAGGGGCGCTGCGGATTTTTGCACTCACTTTCGATAGTTAAATCAACTTTATCTGGCAAAAAAAAGAAATTGATGGGGCTTGAGTGCCCTGTTTTTTGTGCCTGTGGCAAAGATAACCCCTGAGGACGCGAGTCGTAAATCTCTTTTCAACCTGTGGTCAGGGTCGTGATGGCATGCAGCAACTCCGCCCGCTTGAATGGCTTGGCCAGGTGCGTGTCGAAACCGGCGATCAGGTAATCGGCCACCTGATGCGGCATGGCATTGGCCGTCACGGCGATGATGGGAACCGGGGCGACACCATGCGCCTTTTCATGGGCGCGCATTTCGGCGACGGCGCTGACGCCATCCAGGACCGGCATCGAGATGTCCATGAGCACGATGTCATAGGCTTGCCCGCGCGCCAGGCTGGCGATCCAGATATCGACCGCCTCGCGGCCGTTTTCCACCATCGCGATGTTGATCCCGCTGTCCGACAGCATCTCTTCGATCACGAGGCGATTGGTCGGGCTGTCATCGGCCACCAGCACGCGCATGTGCCCAAGGTTGACCTGATGCTCCTGCGCGGCCGCGTTGGCGGCTTCCTGCAAAAGCTTCAGCGGTTCTGGCGCCGTCAGCGGCAGCGTGACCCGGATCGATGTTCCCTTGCCCGGTTCGCTTTCGATCGAGATTTCGCCCTTCATCAGCCCCACAAGCTGTTTGACGATCGACATGCCAAGGCCCGTGCCGCCGAAACGCCGCGTGATGCTGCCATCGGCCTGTTCGAAGCTTTCCAGCATGCGCGAGACCTGCGCCTGCGTCATGCCGATGCCCGTATCGGTGACCACGATCTCGAGCGGGCTGTCACCATGATACTGCATGGCCAGCGTCACCCTGCCGTTTTCGGTGAACTTGATCGCATTGTGCAGCAGGTTGTTGAGGATCTGGCTGATCCGATGCGGATCGCCCATCAGGGGCAGGGCGCAGCCGTTGTTGGTATGCACGCGGAATTCCAGCCCCTTTTCCTCGGCGCGGATCGCGTTGAGGGCCTGTACCGACTGCGCCACGTCATCGACGACGAACACAACCTGTTCGATCTCCATCTTGCCGGCTTCGATCTTCGACATGTCCAGGATGTCGTTGAGGATGCTCAGCAGTGTTTCGCCCGAATTGCGGATCGTGCCGATCATCCGGCGCTGGCGCTCTTCGGTCAGCATGCCTTCCAGTACCTCGGCCATGCCCAGAACACCGTTCAGGGGGGTGCGGATTTCATGGCTCATGTTGGCAAGGAACATGGATTTGGAACGGCTGGCCCCTTCCGCCTGAGCCCGTGCCTGTTCGAGGCGCGATGTGGCGGCAAGTTCTTCGGTCACGTCGTTGAACGAGGTGACGACGCGCAATTCGTCATCCTCGCCGTGAATGGCCACCGCGTTCACCGAAAGGCAACGCCGGGTTCCGTCACGCCAATGAATGGCAAAGCGGACATCGCGCACCGCCGATCCCTGCGCGATTGCGAGGGAGAAGGGCAATTCCTCATCCGGGATGGGCGAGCCATCCAGCCGGGTCGAGCTCCAGTCCGGCGCATTGTAGGACAGGTTCGTGATTTCGTCCCGTGTCAGGCGCAGAATGCGCTCCGCCTCGGAGTTGGCATAGATGATGTGGCCTTCGCCATCCATCACCACGATCGCGGCGATGCTGGCATCCATGACCTGTTCCAGGAAGGTCTTGCCGGCTTCCAGGTCCTGTTCCAGCTTCTTGCGGTCCGAGATGTTCAGGTGAACGCCGCCAATGATCTCGGGGCTGCCATCGGCCGCGAACTGGGTGATCTGGCTGCGCGACAGCACCCAGACCCAATGACCATCCTTGTGCAGCATGCGGAATTCGCTTTCCGACAGCGCGGTGGCGTTGTCATCATGTACCGTGCTGATGGTGTCGAACACTTTCAGGTCGTCCGGGTGCACCAGCTTGCGGAAGCTCCACAGGTCAAGCGGGGGCATGTCCTCTTCGCCATAGCCAAGGATCTGTCGCCATTGGCCTGCAACGGTCAGTCTGTGCAGCGTGGCGTTCCATTCCCAGGTCCCGATCGCGGCACCTTCCATCACCTTGGTCAGTTGCTTTTCGACGATGTCGCGTTCCGCCAGCGCGTTGGTCAGTTCGGCATTGGCGGCATCCAGCGCCTTGATCTCGTTGCGCCGGTCGGTGATGTCGATGGCCACGGTGATGCAGCCCCCGTCCGAGGTGCGCACGTTGATCCGTTTGACCCAGCGCCCGTTCGGCAGTTCGACCTCGTCCGCAAAGCGAGGCTGCGCGTAGATCCGCATCCTCTCTGCCAGGACTTTCTCGATGTCGGCGTCTTCGCCGCCCCCAGGCAGAATGCCCGTCACCAACCCGTGACGCAGGATGTCTTCCAGCTTTGCCGCCTCGCGCAGAGCGGGGTCCATCCGGTTGAACATCTGCCGATAGGCGTCGTTGGCGATCACAAGGCGATCTTCGGAATCGAAGATGATGACGCTGTCAGGCAGCGCGTTCAGGGCGTTTTCCAACCGCTGGCGCATCGCATTGGCTTCGGCGGCAAGGCGTGCCACCTCGACGCGCTGGCGCTTGTGTTCGGTGATGTCCGTCTCGACGGTGACATAGCCCTGCAATTCGCCATCAATCCCGAACAGCGGCTGCACGTTGAAATCGATGACATAGCGTTTGCCGTGGCGGTCCTGGTTGACCGTTTCGCCGCGGAAGGGCTGATTGTTGTCCAGCGCCACGTCAAGGGCCTCAGCCGTTTCGGGATCGCTTTCGGGGCAACGCACCAGATCCTTGAAAAGCTTGCCGCGCACCTCGTCCAGCGACCAGCCGCTTTTTTCCGCAAAGGCCCGGTTGAACCAGACGACATGGCGGTCGCGGTCCAGAACGACGACGAAATTGGTCATCGCCTCGACGATCTTGCCCATCTTCATCAGTTCTTCGCGCTGTGCCGTGTCATTGGACACGTCGCGGATCAGCAGGATCGCGGTGGGCCGTCCGTCGGGAAGCAATGAATCCTTGCGCGCGGCCGACATCTCGAACACGCGGCGGACGCCGCCGATGTCCAGCGGATAGCGCACGCCCTCGATCCGGCCTTTTCGCAGCACGCGTTCCAGGACATCGCGGGCCACCTTGGCCGCATGGGGCGGCAGCACATCCTCGACGGCCAGGCCCTCAAGCGTGCCTTCGACCGGCACGCGCAGGTGCTGCGGCCCCGCGACAAAGCCCGTGTAGCACCCTTGCTCGTCCAGTTCGACCAGCAGATCCGGCATGGCCGCCATGATCGCCTCGAACTTGCCCGCGGTTTCATGGGCCGCTTCCTCGCGCAGGCGCAGGTCGGTCACATCCGATCCGACCCCGCGATACCCGCTGAAATTCCCTTGCTTGTCAAAGACGGGCGAGGCGCTGAGCCGGAAATAGGCCGGGTTTCCATCCGGACCGCAGGCCTTGTAGACAAGGTCGCGGAATGGCTCGTGCGCCTTGATCTTCGCGCTGATCTGCAAAAGGCCGGGATCCATGGGGTCCACCCCCAGAAGATCCAGAACATCCGCGCGGCACCGTCCCACCACCTGCTCGGGCGTCACGCCGAAGCGGCATATGTTCCGGGAAATATACGTAAAGCGCCCGTCCCGGTCCTGTTCCCACAGCCAGTCGTCACTGATCCCCGAGATGTCGTTCAGCCGGGACGCGGCGGCGTCCCGTTCCGCCGAGGTCGCATCAAGCTGCGCCTGGGCGACGACCAGTTCGGCCTCGTGCGCCTTGCGCTCGCTGATGTCGCGGATCAGAAAAAGGTATCCCCCCGGATCGTCAGGGCTGGCGCCTTCGCGACGCGACACCGAAACCTCGACCCATGTGTCGGGATTGCCCGCCTCCAGTTGTTGTTCGACGCCAGTGATGGCCTTGTCGCTGGTGACTTTGCTCATCAGGCGGCGGTGTTCGGCGGCGATCTCGGGGCGCAGGACGTCTTCCAGCGTCTTGCCGATCATCGTCTGCGGCTCGGTGAACCAGCAGGTCGCGCGGTTGTGGCGCGCGGCGCGGTACACGCCGTCCATGTCGACCTCAAGCAGCAGGTCGGGCAGGGCGGCCAGCGTCTGCTCCAGCTTCTGCTTGGTCTGTTCAAGGTCGATGAAGGATTGACGGCGCATGAGCGAGGACTGGATCACGTCGCCCACGGCGCGCAGCAACTGGATCTGCACATCCTCGAAGGGTGCGCCGCGCCTTGTGCGGTCAAGGCCCGCAAAGCCCACAAGACGGCCTTCGTCATGGATCGGAACCATCAGCAACGACTGGATGTCCTGCATCACCAGCGTGGCCTTGCCCGGATCGCTGTCGGGCAATTCGCTGATCATCGGAATATGGACGACCTCGTCGCGGTCAAGGTCATCGCGTTTCGACGCGAGGATCGATGTTGGCTGATTCTGGAGAAACGCCTGCATGGGCGCCACGCCCTCGGCGACCCATTCATGCGTGTTGTCCATGATGTCGTCGGAGCGGAACAGGAAGACATAGGCGCGGTCGGCCTCGCAGAGCGCGCCGATCTGCCCCAGCACTTTCGTGATGGCAGCATCCAGATCCGATGCGGGTGTGCGCACCAGTTCGCTGAGAAACGAAATAACAAAAGTTTCCTGCTTCACGCCTGTTCCTCATTCCCGGATCGGATCAGACATCTGTGGCTGCCGGGATACGTGCCCCTGGCCTTGTCCAGTCTGAGCCTGCGGCAACGGCCCAATGCCCTGCGCGCCCGGAAGTCTTTCAAACTACCTGCCCGGCCCCTTTGAACAGGCCGGCTAAAAAGGATCAATCGTTACAGTTGGCTGTATCCAAAGATATCAGCCCGGAGCAAAAGTGCTCCTCTTCAAGATATGCATCGCACCAATAGCGGCAAGAGGTCGGCCATGTCTATACCGATGGAGCGATACCTGCGGCGCAGCAATCCGAATGGTGCAGCTGCAACACAATCACGCAACCTGTAGGGGATAATGGGCAGGAACAAGTTGATTTCCGGGTTTCTTTTTGGCGCGCCGAACATCGGCCCCCGCAGCCCGGCGGGGCATGATGCGGCCCGGCTTGGCCGTGTCGCGCCTTGTCACTCCGGGCGCAACCTGCAAACCTGCGCGCGGCAAGGATGGAGGGCGATATCATGGCGGGACCGCTGGCGGGATTGAGACTGGTCGAGATGGCGGGCCTTGGTCCCTGTCCTCTGGCAGGGCAACTGCTGGCTGATCTGGGGGCGCAGGTCGTGGTGATCGATCGCGCCGCCGCACCGGCCGATCCGACAGATGTGAACCGGCGCGGCAAGCAGTCCGTGGCGCTGAACCTGAAATCGGCCGACGGGCTTGATGCCGCGCGCCGTCTGATCGCGCGCGCCGACATCCTGATCGAGGGGTTCCGGCCCGGCGTGATGGAAAAGCTGGGCCTTGGTCCGCAAGAGTGCCACGCACTGAACCCCGGGCTGATCATCGGGCGGATGACCGGCTGGGGGCAGGAGGGGCCGCTGTCGATGACCGCAGGCCATGATATCAACTACCTGGCCCTGTCGGGTGCGCTGGGGGCGATCGGTCCGGCGGATGGCCCGCCGATACCGCCTTTGAACCTTGTGGCGGATTACGGCGGCGGCGCCATGTTCCTGGTCTTTGGCGTACTGGCCGCGCTTTACGAACGCGAACGCTCGGGCAGGGGGCAGGTCGTCGATGCCGCCATGGTCGATGGTGTGCCCGCGATGATGGGGCTGATCCATCAATGGCTGGCACGGGGTCATTGGGGTCAGGCGCGCGAGGCGAACCTGCTGGACGGCGGTGCCCCGTTCTATCGCTGCTATGCCACCCGTGACGGGCGCGCGCTGGCCGTGGGCCCGCTGGAGCCGCAGTTCTTCGCGCAACTGGTCGATCTGGCCGGTCTGCCGCCCGAACACAAGGCCGATCAGAACGATCCCGCGACATGGCCCGACCGGCGCGCGGCCTATGCCCGCGTCTTTGCCAGCAAGACGCGCGACGAATGGACGGCGATTTTCGCGGGGTCGGATGCCTGCGTGGCCCCCGTGCTGGATTGGGACGAGGTCGAGCATCACCCCCACAATGCCGCGCGCGGCACCTTTTTGCGGGTCGGTGATGTGCTGCAGGCCGCGCCCGCGCCCCGGTTCGACCGCACGCCCGCCGACACTCCGTCAATCCCCGGGGCACCTGGACAGGACACGGACCGCATATTGTCCGAACTGGGCTATGCCGATGCGGATATCGCGCGCCTGCGCGCGGCGGGGGCGCTGACCTGATCCGCGATCAGAACGCGCTGTCCTTGACCGCCTGCATCGACACATGAGTCGAGGTCGAGCCGACATAGGGCAGCGCCGAGATCACCTCGCCCAGGATCTGGCGATAGGCCTGGATGTCGCTGCTGCGCACCTTGAGGAGGTAGTCGAAGGACCCCGCGATCATGTGGCACTGTTCGATCTCGGGCACGTCCATGACCGCACGGTTGAAGGCCGTCAGCGCCTTTTCCGTCGTGTCGGTCAGTCGCACTTCGGCAAAGGCGACATGATCCAGCCCCAGCTTGCTGGGGTTCAGAACGGCGCGGAAACCCTGGATGTAACCCTGGTCCTGCAGGCGCTTCATCCGCACCTGGCAGGGGCTTTTCGACAAACCGACCTTCTTGGCCAGATCGGTGATCGCAATCCGCCCGTCCGCAGCCAGTTCGCGCAGGATCTTCCTGTCGATCCGGTCAAGCGTGTCTGTTTTCTGCTCATCTGGCATGCTTTTTCCTTCAGGAGGATAAAAATGAAAATCAAACGGCTTGTCAGTCTTTGATCAACGGGAAAATTGGCTGTCAAGCATCTGCTATCCTTTGCGCATGCCCAATCCCGGGAATCTCTCATGAGGTCTGCCATGTCCCGCCTTGACGCCCTGCGCGAAACCATCCGCGCCACTCACCATGTTGCCGAAGATGCCGTGCTGGCAGGTCTGCGCGACAAGATGGCCCCCGATTCCGCGATCCGCGCCGCCGCCGGGCATCGCGCGGTCGGGCTGGTCAAGGCCATTCGGGGCGCCGGTCGCCCCGGCCTGATGGAGGTGTTCCTGTCCGAATACGGCCTGTCCACCAATGAGGGCATCGCGCTGATGTGTTTGGCCGAGGCGCTGCTGCGCGTGCCGGACCGCGAAACCATTGACGATCTGATCGAGGACAAGATCGCCCCCTCCGAATGGGGCGCACATCTGGGGCGGTCCTCTTCCAGCCTGGTGAATGCCTCGACCTGGGCCTTGATGCTGACCGGCAAGGTTCTCAAGGAGGATCAGGCCCCCGGTGTCGCCACTGTGCTGCATGGCGCGGTCAAGCGTCTGGGCGAGCCGGTGATCCGGTCCGCCGTCAGCCGCGCGATGAAGGAACTGGGTCATCAGTTCGTGCTGGGCCGCGATATCGGCGAGGCGATCAAGCGTGGCGGGGCGCGGGCCGCGCAGGGCTATACCTTTTCCTATGACATGCTGGGCGAGGCGGCGCTGACCGCGCGGGACGCCAAGAAATACCATGCGGCCTATGCGCAGGCGATTGCCCGGCTGGCGGGGGAATGCACGAATACCGATATTCGCGCCAATCCGGGCATCTCGATCAAGCTGAGCGCGCTGCATCCGCGTTACGAGGTGGGGCAGCATGACCGCGTCATGGCCGAACTGGTTCCCGCCACGCTGGAACTGGCGCTGGCGGCGCGCAAGGCCGGCATGGGTCTGAACATCGACGCCGAAGAGGCGGATCGCCTGGACCTGTCGCTTGATGTGATCGAGGCGGTGCTGCGCCATCCCGACCTGGCTGGCTGGGACGGGTTCGGCGTGGTGGTGCAGGCCTATGGCAAGCGCGCCGCGCCCGTGATCGACTGGCTGCATGCCTTGGCGGAAGAGCTGGATCGCCGGATCATGGTCCGCCTGGTCAAGGGCGCCTATTGGGATACCGAGATCAAGCGCGCTCAGGTCGAGGGGCTGGACAGCTTTCCGGTCTTCACACGCAAGGCGGCCACCGATGTGTCCTACCTTTGCTGTGCCTCCAAGCTTTTGGGCATGACCGATCGCATCTATCCGCAATTCGCGACCCATAATGCGCAGACCGTGGCCGCGATCCTGGAAATGGCAGCGGATCGTCAGAGCTTCGAGTTCCAGCGCCTGCATGGCATGGGCGAGGTGCTGCATGACGTGGTGCTGAAAGAGGCCGGCACGCGCTGCCGGATCTATGCGCCCGTTGGCGCGCATCGCGACCTGCTGGCCTATCTGGTGAGACGCCTGCTGGAAAACGGGGCCAATTCAAGCTTCGTGAACCAGATCGTGGACGAAGATGTGCCCCCAGAGGTGGTGGCGGCGGACCCCTTCGATGCGCTTGACGGGGCGGCGGGCGTCCGATCGCATGCGGTCAAGGACCCGGTCGCGCTGTTTGCGCCGGAACGGCCCAACTCGCGCGGTTTCGATCTGCATGAAGCGCGCGATCTTGCCTTGATCGACAGCGCCCGCGCGCCCTTTGCCGCGCCGCACCAATGGCAGGCCGGACCGCTGGCCGCAGTCGATCTGACTGCCGCCGAGGTGGTCGAGGCCGCCAATCCCGCCGATCCGACGGATATCGTGGGGCGCACTGCCATCTGTTCCGCCGCTGATGCAGAGGCCGCGATTGCCGCGGCCCAGCCCTGGGAGGCGGATGCCCGGACCCGCGCGGATGTGCTGAACCGCGCCGCCGATCTCTACGAGCAGAACTTCGGCGAGATTTTCGCCGTGCTGTCGCGTGAGGCGGGCAAAACCCCCAAGGATGCGATCGCCGAACTGCGCGAGGCCGTCGATTTCCTGCGCTACTACGCGGCGCAGGGAACCCTGGCGCAAGGCGCGGCGCGGGGGATCTTTACCTGCATTTCGCCCTGGAACTTCCCGCTGGCCATTTTCACCGGCCAGATCGCCGCGGCCCTTGCCGCAGGCAATGCCGTTCTGGCGAAACCCGCGGAAACCACCGCGCTTTGCGCACATGTGGCGGTCAAGCTGCTGCACGAGGCCGGTGTGCCGCGCGCCGCCTTGCAACTGCTGCCCGGTGCCGGATCCGTGCTGGGCGCGGTGCTGACGGGCGATCCGCGTGTGGGGGGCGTCTGCTTTACCGGATCGACCGCCACCGCGCAGCGCATCAACCGCACCATGGCCGAAGGCATGGCGCCCGATGCCCCGCTGATCGCGGAAACCGGCGGGCTGAACGCGATGATCGTGGACAGCACCGCGCTGCCCGAACAGGCGGTGCGCGACATCATCGCCTCGGCCTTCCAGTCTGCGGGGCAGCGCTGTTCGGCGCTGCGGGTGCTCTATCTGCAGAAGGACATCGAAAAGCCCTTCCTCGAGATGCTGTTCGGCGCGATGGACGAATTGCGCCTTGGCAATCCCTGGCATCACGATGTCGACGTGGGCCCGGTGATCGACGCCCGCGCCCAGACGGACTTTGCCGCCTATATCGACGCCGCGCGCAAGGCGGGCACGCTGCTCAAGGCGATGGATGCCCCGGCGCAGGGCCATTTCATCGGCCCCGCCGTGATCCGCGTGTCCGGGATCGAGGCTTTGGAGCGCGAAGTCTTCGGCCCGATCCTGCATGTGGCAACCTTCCGCGCCGATCAGATCGATGCGGTGGTGGATGCCGTCAACAACAGCGGCTTCGGTCTGACCTTCGGGATGCATACCCGCATCGACGGGCGGGTCGAGCAGGTGACCTCGCGCCTCAAGGTCGGCAATGCCTATGTCAACCGCAACCAGATCGGCGCCATCGTCGGCAGCCAGCCCTTCGGTGGCGAGGGGCTGTCGGGCACAGGCCCCAAGGCGGGCGGACCATCCTATGTGCCGCGTTTCCTGCGCTCCGATGTGATGGATCACGCGGGCCAGGCGGGCAAGCCCGCCGATGTGGGTGCGGTGCAGACCCGGCTTGATCAGCTCAAGGGGCTGGAACTGGCGCGTCTGTCGGTGACCGATCTGCCCGGACCCACGGGGGAATCCAACCGCCTTTCGACCTATGGGCGGGGCATTGTCCTATGTCTGGGCCCGACGGCGGCGGATGCGACCGAACAGGTGCGGATCGCGCGCGACAATGGCTGTCATGCGCTGGCCGTGGCGCCGGGTGTGTCACCCGCGCTGGGCATCGACGGGGTGCTGCCGCGCGGCGCACTGGAACACATGCGCGGCTTCGACCTTGTGGCGCTCTGGTCGGATGCGCGGGACCTGCGCGCGGCGCGCCGGGCGCTGGCTGCCCGCGATGGCGCGCTGATCGGGCTGGCCTGCGGCAATGATCTGGCGGCGCGCTGCCGGATCGAGCGGCATATCTGCGTCGATACGACGGCGGCAGGCGGCAACGCCGCCCTGCTGGCCGCCGAGGCGGAGGAGGGCGCCATGATCGCATCCATGTGATCGCCCGCCTATGGTCTGAACCGGCAAGCCCCCTTGAATTCCCTATCCCGAAGGCGTTTACCATGCGGGGTGAAGAAAGAGGGCTCCGCGATGGAACAGACGCTTCGGCTGGATGTGACAGGCTTGAGCTGTGCGGGCTGCGTAAGGCGCGCCGAGGCGGCGCTGTCCGGTGTGGACGGGGTGCATGAGGCCCGCGTGAACCTGGCTACACGGCGGGCCGAGGTTACCCATGATGGCGATGTGACACCCGCGCGCGCGGCCGAAGCCCTGGCGCGTGCGGGTTATCCCGCAGCCCATGAAGATTTGCGCCTGAGGGTCGACGGCGCGACCTGCGGTTCCTGCGTGGCGCGGATCGAGGCCGCGTTGCGGACGGTGCCGGGTGTCGTCTCGGCCACGTTCAACCTGGCTGACGGGCAGGCGCGGTTGCGCATCCTCTCTGGCGCTGTCGAGGCGGGGGCGCTGATCGCCGCCGTCAAGCGTGCGGGCTACACGGCAAGCCCGGTGACCGAAGATCGTCCCGATGCCGGGGCCGCACGCGATGCAGCCGATGTCGCCCGCCTGCGCCGCGATACCCTGATCGCCGCCGCGCTGACCCTGCCGGTGATGGTGCTGGCCATGGGCGGGCATGTCTGGCCGCCCTTTCACCATTGGCTGCACGGCACGATCGGGATGGGCACAAGCTGGATCATCCAGTTCCTGCTGACGACGCTGGTGCTGTTCGGCCCCGGCCTGCGGTTCTTCCGGCTTGGCCTGCCTGCGTTGCTGCACCGCGCGCCCGACATGAACGCGCTGGTGGCGCTGGGCACATCGGCGGCCTGGGGATTTTCCACGGTGGCGACTTTCGCGCCCGGCATCCTGCCCCCCGGTACGGCCGAGGTCTATTTCGAGGCCGCCGCCGTCATCGTGACCCTCATCCTTCTGGGGCGCTGGCTGGAGGCGCGCGCACGCGGCCAGGCGGGGCAGGCGATCCGCAAGCTGGCCGGCCTTCAGGTGCGCGAGGCTCGTGTGCGCCGTGATGGTGTCATGCAGACGGTCGCGATTGCCGATCTGGTGACGGGGGACGAGATCGAATTGCGCCCCGGCGCCCGCGTGCCCACCGATGGCACGGTGATCGAAGGACGCTCGGATATCGACGAATCCATGGTCACGGGCGAGCCTTTGCCGGTGATGCGCGGCATCGGCGACAGGGTGATCGGCGGCACGGTCAACGGGGCGGGCGCGCTGATGATCCGCGCAACCGCCACGGGCAAGGATACGGTGCTGTCGCAGATCATGGCCGCCGTGGCCGATGCGCAGGGCGCGAAACTGCCGATCCAGTCGCTGGTCGACCGCGTGACGGCGGTATTCGTGCCTGTGGTCATTGCCGTGGCGCTGGTAACGCTGGGGGTATGGCTGGCGCTTGGTCCGGCGCCGGCGCTGGGCCTTGCACTGGTGGCGGCGGTATCCGTGCTGGTGGTCGCCTGTCCCTGCGCCATGGGGCTGGCGGTGCCGGTGTCGATCATGGTGGGCACGGGTCGCGCGTCCGAACTGGGCGTGCTGTTCCGGCGCGGCGATGCGCTTCAGGCCTTGCAGGGCGTGCACATCATGGCCTTCGACAAGACCGGCACGCTGACCATCGGCAAACCCGAGGTGACGGGCATCACGGTGATCGAGGGCGAAGAGGATGCGGTTCTGGCGCAGGTCGCGGCACTCGAGGCCACGTCAGACCATCCGATCGCCCGCGCCGTTGTGGCCGCGGCCGAAGCGCGCGGGCTGCAGCTGCCCGCGGTCAGCGGATCAAGGGCGGTTCCGGGGCTGGGTGTCGAGGGCGAGGTTGGCGGTCAGGCGCTGAAAGTCGGCGCGGCGCGCTTCTTCGAAACCATTCCGACCAGCCTTGCGGCAACCGTCCGGGGGTGGGAAGGCGAGGGGCGCAGCGTGCTTTTCGCAGCCATGGATGGCCGGATCGTCGGGGCGCTGGCCGTGTCCGACCGGATCAAGCCCGAGGCGCGGGCGGTGATCGACGCGCTCAAGGTTGCAGGGGTGCGCCCCGCGATGATCACCGGCGACAGCAAGGCGGCGGCGCAGGCGGTCGCGTCCACGCTGGGCATCGAGACGGTCATCGCGGGTGTCATGCCGACCGCCAAGGCCGATGCGATGGCGGAACTGGCCAAGCAGGGCCGGGTCGCATTCGTGGGCGACGGGATCAATGACGCGCCGGCGCTGGCCGCGGCCGATGTCGGCATCGCGATGGGGTCGGGGACCGATGTGGCGATCGAGGCCGCGGATATCGTGCTGATGTCGGGCGATCTGCGCGGCGTGGCCACGGCGCATCGGATCAGCCTTGCGACCATGTCGAACATTCGCCAGAACCTTGTCTGGGCCTTCGGCTACAACGTGGCGCTGATCCCCGTGGCGGCGGGCTTGCTGGCGGTTTTCGGTGGGCCGATGCTGTCGCCGATGCTGGCCAGCGGGGCGATGGCGGCGTCATCCGTGCTGGTGATCACCAATGCGCTTCGGCTGCGCAGGCTGCGGGCGATGGCGTGATGGCAGCGGGCGCGGCCCGGTCGGGCCACATGGCACGCGTATTTTGAAAGCAATGAAGCAGATGCTGTGGTCTTCGGTCGCGCGACGCGGTAGATCGGGCCGCTGCATGCCTGGATACTGATGCTCACATGGCCCTCAAACTGACCTCACTTCACGCGCTGGCGGCGCTGCCTTTCGATCAGATCATCGATGTGCGGGCCCCGTCCGAATTCGCAGAGGATCATATCCCCGGCGCGATCAACCTGCCGGTTCTCTCGGATGACGAACGCGCCACTGTCGGGACCATCTATGTGCAACAGGATCGGTTCCTGGCGCGCAAGGTCGGGGCGGCGCTGGTGGCGCGCAATGCCGCGGCGCATCTTGAAGGCCCGCTGGCGACGAAAGATGGCGGCTGGCGGCCCCTAGTCTATTGCTGGCGCGGCGGGCAGCGGTCGGGGTCTTTCGCCTCGATCCTCGCGCAGGTCGGCTGGCGGGTGGAGTTGATCGAGGGCGGTTATAAAAGCTATCGGCGCCTTGTGGTCGCGGCCATGTATGACCAGCCGGTGCCGCATCGCCTGATCCTGCTGGATGGCGGTACGGGCACCGCCAAGACGCGGGTTCTGGCGCGGCTGGCGCAGGCGGGGGCGCAGGTCATCGACCTTGAAGAAATGGCCGCCCATCGCGGCTCGCTTCTGGGGGGGCGGCCCGGCGGGCAACCCGCGCAGAAGACATTCGAAAGCCGCGTCGCCATGGCGCTGGCGCGGCTTGATCCGGCGCGGCCGGTTTTCGTCGAGGCCGAAAGCAACAAGATCGGGCGGCTGATCATTCCGCCCTCGATGTGGCAGGCGATGATCGGCGCCGATCATCTGCGGATCGAGGCCCCGCTCGCGGCGCGCGCGCGTTACCTGTGCCGCGCCTATGCCGATCTGCTGGCCGACACCGATCTGCTGATCGCCAAGCTTGCGCCTTTGCGAACCTATCATGGCGCCGAACGGGTCGAGACCTGGCAGGCCCTGGCGCGCGCGGGCGACTTCCCGGCGCTGGCGGCGGAACTGGTGCTGCATCACTACGATCCGCGCTACATCAAGGCGCAGTCCCGTCAGGGGCGTGCGCCGCTGGCGAACCTGTCCCTGTCCGGGCTGGACGATGCCGATCTGGATGCGGCGATCCCCGAAATCCTGGCAGCCGCCGGCGCCTGAGCCGGATCAGACGCAGCGGATGGCGGGCGCACCCGCGATCATCCTGCCGATGATCGCTGCCTCATGGCCCAGGGCTCTGACCTCTTGCAACAGCGTTTCCGCCTGGTCGGGCGCGACAGAGGCCAGCAGGCCGCCCGCTGTCTGCGGATCATGCAGCAGCGTGCCACGCGCCCCCGTGGCCCCCGTCACGGGGGCTGCGGCCATGTTGGCGGGCCATGCTGTCGAACGGATACCTGCCTCGGCCAGCGCTTCCGCCCCGTCATAGGTGGGAATGTCGCCCAGGCTGATTTCGGCCGCAAGCCCGGAGGTGCGGCACAGCGCCATCAGATGGCCGGCAAGCCCGAACCCGGTCACATCCGTCATCGCATGGGCCCCGCGCAGCACCTGCGCCGCGTCCGCCTGCGGCTGTGCCATCCGCGCCAGCAGCGCCGCCACATGCCGCCCGTCGGCACGCATCTGCATTTCGGCGGCCAGGATCGTACCCGATCCGATGGGCCGCGTCAGGATCAGCGCATCGCCCGCGCGCGCCCCGGCATGGGTGATCGGCGCACCCTCGCACAGGCCCGTGACGGTAAAGCCCAGCGTCAGTTCGGCCCCCGTGGTGGAATGGCCGCCCACGATATCTGCCCCCGCGGCACGAAAGACCTCGGACGAGGCCTGCATGACCTCGGCCATGGTGCGGGCCTGCAGCGCGGGCGACATCGGCGGCAGGATCACCGTGGCCGTGGCGGCCTGCGGAGCAGCGCCCATTGACCAGATGTCACCCAAGGCATGCACGGCGGTGATCCGCGCCATCAGTGCGGGATCATCGGTGAAGGCGCGCAGATGGTCGGTGGTCATGACCTGATGCGCACCGCCTGTCGCCAGCACCGCCGCATCGTCGCCCGGCAGGCTGAGGATATCGCTGCGCTGTGGCGCGGGCAGGTCCGACAGGACCTTGTGCAAGGCATCCGCGCCCAGTTTGGACCCGCAGCCGCCGCAGAGCGGCTGATCATGTCCCGGTGCCTCCTGCCCCCCAAGGGCCTGCACCGCGGGCCGGGCCGGGGCCGGCATGGCGGGCAGGGTGCGGAACTTGTCCATGAAGGCCTGGTCGATCCGGTCCTTCCAACGCCAGAGCCAGGGTCCCGAAAAGGCGAAGCCGAATTTTTCCGCCACGGCCGATTTGTCGCCCAGCGAGATCAGCTTGAGGTAATCGCGCTGCGGATGAAACGGCCGCGTCGGTTGGCCGGTGAGGGCCGCGCGCAGGTTGTCGTAAAGGACCGGGGCGGCGCGCACGGCGAAAACGCCGGCCTTGGGCCGGGGGGCATGGGCCATATGCGCGCAATCGCCTGTGGCGAACAGCGTTTCGTGTCCCTTGACGCGCAGATCCGGGGCCACGATCACGAAACCATCATCCGTCAGGGGCAGGGCGGTGTCGCGCAGCCAGCGATGGGCAAAGGCCCCGGCCGCACCCACGATCAGATCGGCGGCGATCTGCCGCCCGTCAACCAGTTGCAGCGCACCCGCCACGATCCGCGCCACGGATGCGCCCGCATGCAGTGTCACGCCATTGTCGCGCAAGGCGCGCCGCAGCCGCGCGCCGGTCGCGGGGCCGGTGCCGGTCAACCCCGCGGCGGCTTCGATCAGGTGGACCTGCGGGGTGGCGCCAGCCTGCCTGAGGGCATGGGACATGGCCATCGCCAGTTCGACCCCGGCCACGCCCGCGCCGATCACGGCGACTTCGGGGTGCAGCTGTCCAGCCTGCACCTTGACCAGAAAGGCGCGCCAGCGGGACGCGTAGATATCAAGTGGTTTCGCACCAAGGGCATGTTCGGCAAAACCCGGAATCGCGGGCATTTCGGCGGTGATCCCGATATCGAGCGAGGCCAGATCATACTCCAGCACCCGCCCCGATCCCAGGGTGACCTGCCGCCGCGCGGCATCAAGACCGACGGCCCGGTCCAGGATCACCCGCGCCCCTGCGGCGCGCGCCAGGCGGACCAGGTCGATGTCCAGATCCTCGCGTGCATAATGGCCCGCGATATGGCCGGGCAACATCCCGGAATAGGGGGCCGTGGGCGCGGGGTTGATCACGGTCACGCGCGCCCCTGCCAGGGGGGCCATCGCCCATTTGCGCAGGACCAGCGCATGGGTATGGCCGCCACCGATCAGCACGAGGTCACGGGTCAGGGGATGGGGCATCTGCATGGTCGGGCCTCGGGCTGTGGCATCCCTGTCTTAGTCGATCCGCGCGCCAAGGACCATGCGCCAGGGCGCGGCGCGTGCAGGGCAATGCGCCGCAGCCGGGCAGCACCCGGAGCCGGTCAGCCTTGGGATATCAGTTGATAGCCCGGCGCCGTCGCCGATTGCACCGTCGTGATCGGCTGATCGCCGATCCAGGTCGTCCGCTCGATGATCAGCAGCGCCTCGCCCGTCGCGACGGCAAGCTGGCGCGCGATTTCACCTGCCGCCTTGATGGCATGGAAACGCACATCGACCCGGCTGTAGGGTTTGTTCAGAACCAGCCATTCATTGGCGCTTTGCGTGGTCAGGTCGATGTTCAGGATTTCGGGCGCTGATCCGGTGTCGATCCAGCGATCCTCGTAGATATAGGGGCGGTTATCGGCCAGATGCACCGCCTTGACATGCAGCATGGGACCCGATTGGTGGATGCCGAAACGGGCCATGACCGGCGATGGCGGCACCTCCAGCTGGCGGCTGACCAACTGGTAGGCATAGCGGCTGCCACGTTGTTCCACCTCGCGCCGCGTGATCGGAATGTCGAAGGTGGCACGGGTGACGGGATGGGCGCGCACATGGGTGCCGCCCTTGCGCTTGCGCTCGATCAGGCCGCTTTGGGACAGCTCCTGCATGGCCCGGTGCACCGTGGCGCGCGCGCATCCCAGTTCGAGTGCAAGATCCTCGTCCCGCGGCAGACGGTCGCCGGGGGCATAGGTCCGGTTCAGGATGCGGGCGCGGATCCGGTCCCGGACATCCGTCCATGACAAGCGGCCGGGTGCGGTCATAGCTGCGTTTCCAGCTGTCGCATCACGGCCACGAAATCCGCCATGATCGCATCGCGCGCCACGTGGTGGCCGTGCCTGACCATGTGGCGCCCCGCGCTCCAGACATCGGTGATGCAGTCTTGTCCCCCGCCCGAAAAGATCAGGCTGTCCAGCAGCGCATCGCCCGTCCGGTTGCAGAGCCAGCGGTTCTCGACATCCAGCGCGATCAGGTCGGCCCATTGGCCCGCCGCGATCTGTCCGGCCTGTCGCCCGCCCGCTTGTGCGCCGCCTGCGGTTGCGGCGTCGAACAGGACGCGACCGGTCGAACGACCGGGCAGGGCCAGCGCCGCACGAGAACGATCCCGCAGCCTTTGTGAATATTCCAGCGTCTTGAGTTCCTCGAAAAGCGAGATCTGGATGTTGGAATCCGATCCGAACCCGATCCGGCCCGCCGCCTCAAGATAGGTGGTGCCGTTGAAGATCCCGTCGCCCAGGCTTGATTCCGTCAGCGGGCAAAGCCCGGCAACGGCCCCTGTCGCCGCAAGGGCGCGCGTCTCGTCCGGGGTCATCTGCGTGCAGTGGATCAGGCACCAGCGCGCATCGACCGCGTGCTCTGCCAGCAGCCAGGCGACCGGGCGCGCACCCAGATGGGCCTGGACCTCGTCAACCTCGGCCAGCTGTTCTGCCAGGTGCATGTGGATCGGCCCCGTCGGGTTTGCCGCGACGATGGCCAGCAGCCCCGCGGGACCCACGGCCCGCAGCGAATGGGGGGCCACCCCGATGGCATAGTCGGCTGAGGCTTGCGCGATCGTCTGCGCGGCCTCGGCGTGCAGGGCCATGAAGCGGTCGGGGTCGTTGCCGAAGCGCTGTTGCCCCCCGGCCAGGGCACGCCCGTCGCAGCCCCCGAACTGGTAGTGCACCGGCAAGAGCGTCAGGCCGATGCCCGCGCGCGTCGCCGCCGCGACGATCCGGTCCGACATTTCGGACAGCCGCGCATGGGGATGACCGCCCACGTCGTGATGCAGGTAATGGAATTCGGCCACCGCGCCATATCCGGCCTCCAGCATCTCCATGAAGACAAGGGACGCGATCGCCTCGACCTGATCGGGCGTCAACTGGTCCAGAAAGCGGTACATCAGGCGTCGCCAGCTCCAGAAGCTGTCGCTGGCATCCGGGCCACGGGCCTCGGTCAGACCCGCCATCGCCCGCTGGAAGGCGTGGCTGTGCAGGTTCAGCGGCGCGGGCAACAGCAGCGCCACGCGCGCCGTTGCCTGTCCGGCGAAGGGCCCGACATGGACGATTCGTCCGCTTGCGTCGACATGAACTTCGACATCCGCCCGCCAGCCATCTGGCAAAAGTGCTTGAGATGCTTGGATGATCTGCACGGTGGACATCTCCGTTGACAAAAATAAGTATCTACATATTAATTTCAAGCATGTTGTAAATCAAGGTATCCTGATGCCCCCCAGCTACCTTCTTGTCGGGATCTCCGCGGCCACCATGCAGGGGGGCGATAGCGGCTATGGTCTGATTGCGGATGCGGCCATCGCGGTGCGCGACGGCCTGATCGCCTGGGTCGGGCCGCGCGGCGCGCTGCCGGCGGAACATGCCGCTTTGCCGCAGCGGGACCAGAAGGGGCGGCTGGTCACGCCTGCGCTGATCGACTGTCACACCCATGTCGTGCATGGCGGCAACCGCGCCCGCGAATTCGAGATGCGTCTGAACGGCGCCAGCTATGCCGAGATCGCCCGTGCCGGTGGCGGCATCGTGTCCACCGTGGCAGCGACCCGCGCGGCCTCCGAGGCGGATTTGCTGGATGCAGCCCTGCCGCGCGTCGATGCGCTGATTGCGCAGGGTGTCGCCATGGTCGAGATCAAGTCGGGCTATGGTCTGGATCTGGACACGGAGCTGCGGATGCTGCGGGTTGCGCGCCGGATCGCGCAGGAACGACCGATCCGCGTGCGCACGACCTTTCTGGGTGCGCATGCGGTGCCTGCGGATCATGATCCCGATGCCTATATCGACCGCGTCTGCCTGCCCGCGCTGATCGCCGCCCATGCCGATGGGCTGGTCGATGCGGTGGATGGCTTCTGCGAGGGGATCGCCTTCAGCGCGGATCAGATCGCGCGCGTCTTCGACCGCGCCGTGGCGCTGGGCTTGCCCGTCAAGCTGCATGCGGAACAGCTCAGCCATCAGGGCGGAACCGCCCTGGCCGCGCGCTATCACGCCTTGTCTGCGGATCATCTGGAATATGCGACGGATTACGATGCGGCGGCCCTTGCCGCGTCAGGGACCGTGGCCGTGATCCTGCCGGGGGCCTTCTACACGATCCATGAAACCCGCCAGCCTCCCGTGCAGGCCTTTCGCGATCGCGGCGTGCCGATGGCGGTCGCGACCGACTGGAACCCCGGATCGTCACCACTCGGGTCGGTTCTTCTGGCGATGAACATGGCCTGCACCCTGTTCCGCCTGACCCCGGCCGAGGCGCTGGCGGGCACGACACGCAATGCGGCCCTGGCCCTGGGGCTGCACGATTGCGGACGGATTGCGCCGGGTTTGCGCGCCGATCTGGCCATCTGGGATGTCACCGATCCGGCCGAGCTGTCCTATGGCATCGGGATCAACCCGCTGCATCACCGCATTTTCGGAGGTCACGCATGACTGTCATTTTGGTTCCAGGCGCCGCCACCCTGGCGCAGTTGGAAACCATCTGGCGCGGGCAGGGGGCTGTCGCGCTTGATCCCGCCGCACGGGCCGGTGTCGATGCCTCGGCCGCCATCATCGCGGCTGCCGCGCAGGCGGATGCGCCGGTCTATGGCGTGAACACGGGCTTTGGCAAGCTGGCCTCGGTCAGGATCGCGCCGCGCGACACCCAGACCCTGCAGCGCAACCTGATCCTGTCGCATTGCTGCGGGGTGGGCGAGGCGCTGGAGCCTGCGACCGTCCGCCTGATGATGGCATTGAAGCTGCTGTCGCTGGGGCGCGGCGCTTCTGGCGTGCGCTGGGAGATCTGCGCGCTGATCGAGGGGATGCTGGCCACCGGCGTGCTGCCGGTGATCCCGGTGCAGGGATCGGTGGGCGCCTCGGGCGACCTGGCCCCCTTTGCGCATATGGCGGCCGTGATGATCGGCGCGGGCGAGGCCAGGTTGCATGGGCAGGTCATGCCGGGTGGCGCGGCGCTGCATGCGGCGGGTCTGGCCCCGGTGGTGCTTGGTCCCAAGGAAGGGCTGGCCCTGATCAACGGCACGCAGTTTTCCACCGCCTGTGCGCTTGCGGGGCTTTTCGAGGGCTGGCGCGCGGCGCGCGCGGCCATCGTGACCTCGGCCATGTCCACCGATGCGATCATGGGATCGACAGCACCCCTGCATCCCGAAATCCACCGCCTGCGCGGGCATCCGGGCCAGATCGAAGTGGCCGCCGCCATGACCGCGCTGCTGGACGGTAGCGCCATCCGCGACAGCCACCGTGACGGTGACAGCCGTGTGCAGGATCCCTATTGCATCCGCTGCCAGCCGCAGGTGACGGGGGCGGCCATCGATTTGTTGCGCTTTGCCGGGCGCACCCTGGAAACCGAGGCGAATGCCGTGACGGACAATCCCCTTGTCATCGTCGAGACCGCCGAGATCCTGTCGGGTGGCAATTTCCATGCCGAGCCCGTGGCCTTTGCCGCCGACCAGATCGCCCTGGCCCTGGCCGAGATCGGCGCCATCGCGCAGCGCCGCGTGGCGCTGATGGTGGACCCGACCCTGTCCTTCGATCTGCCGCCCTTCCTGACGCCCGAGCCGGGGTTGAATTCCGGCCTGATGATCGCCGAGGTGACGACCGCCGCGCTGATGAGCGAGAACAAGCATCTGGCCAATCCCTGTTCGACTGACAGCACCCCCACCTCGGCCAACCAGGAAGATCACGTCAGCATGGCCGCCCATGGCGCGCGCCGCTTGCGGCGGATGACCGAGAACCTGTCCATGATCCTGGGGATCGAGGCCATCTGCGCCGCGCAAGGCATCGACCAGCGCGCACCGCTTGCGACATCCGGCACCTTGAAGGCGGTCATGGCCTGCCTGCGCGCCCAGGTGCCCGCCCTGCAGCAGGATCGCTATCTGGCGCCTGACCTCAGGGCGGCGGCGGCCTGTGTCCGCGACGACAGTCTGGCACTGGCGGCAGGGCTTGAGGTTGCACCATGAGCCTTGTCGAGATCACGCGCGGTGCTGGCCCCCTGGTTCTGGGCCTGCCCCATACCGGAACCGACATTCCGTCCGATTGCATGGCGCGGCTGAACGACAGGGGCCGGGCGATCGCCGATACGGACTGGCATATCCACCGGCTTTATGGCGGGCTGGTCGGGGAAGTCACCACCGTCAGGACAACGGTCCATCGCTATGTCATCGACGTGAACCGCGACCCTTCGGGCGTTAGCCTCTATCCCGGTCAGAACACGACGGACCTTTGCCCGCTGACAGATTTCGACGGGCATCCGCTCTACCAGCCGGGGCAGGAACCGGATGCGGCCGAGACCGCGCGCCGCCGCGCGCTTTACCATGCGCCCTATCACGCGGCGCTGGCAGCGGAACTTGACCGGGTGCACGCGCAGCACGGTTTCGCGATCCTTTACGATTGCCATTCCATCCGGTCACTGATCCCGTTCCTGTTCGATGGCACGCTTCCCGACTTCAACATCGGCACCAATGACGGCATCACCTGCGATGCCCGGATCGCCACGGCCGTGCAGCACATATGCGCGGCAGCGGAAGGCTATACATGGGTCGTGAACGGCCGCTTCAAGGGCGGTTGGACCACGCGCCATTATGGCCGGCCCGGTGAAGGGCTGCATGCCATCCAGATGGAACTGGCCCAGTCCACCTACATGCACGAAACCCCGCCCTGGGAGTTCGCAGATGACCACGCGGCAAGGCTGCGCCCGCATCTGATGTCCATTCTCGAAACGCTGTCCGATTGGAGGCCCTGATGAGTGACCCGCGCAAGAATACCCGTGACATCTATCCGCCGACCGGAACCACGCTGAACGCGAAAAGCTGGCTGACCGAAGCGCCGCTGCGGATGCTGATGAACAACCTGCACCCGGACGTGGCCGAGAACCCGCACGAGTTGGTGGTCTATGGCGGTATCGGGCGCGCGGCGCGCACATGGGAAGATTTCGACACGATCGTGGCCAGCCTCAAGGACCTTGAGGCGGACGAGACACTGGTCGTGCAATCGGGCAAGCCCGTCGCCATCGTCAGGACCCATGCCGATGCGCCGCGCGTGCTGATCGCCAACTCGAACCTGGTGCCGCATTGGGCAACCTGGGACCACTTCAACGAATTGGACAGGAAAGGTCTGGCCATGTACGGCCAGATGACCGCAGGCTCGTGGATCTACATCGGATCACAGGGGATCGTGCAGGGAACCTATGAGACCTTTGTCGAGGCAGGTCGCCAGCATTATGGCGGCGACCTCAACGGCAAGTGGATCCTGACCGGCGGTCTGGGCGGCATGGGCGGCGCGCAGCCGCTGGCCGCCGTCATGGCCGGGGCCTGCTGCCTGGCGGTCGAGTGCAACCCCGACAGCATCGATTTCCGGCTGCGCACCCGGTACGTGGACGAACGCGCCGACACGCTGGACGAGGCGCTGGCGATGATCGAGCGCTGGACCAGGGCGGGCGAAGCCAAGTCGGTGGGCCTTCTGGGCAATGCCGCCGATGTTTTCCCCGAGCTTTACCGGCGCGGCATCCGCCCCGATATCGTGACCGACCAGACCAGCGCTCATGATCCCATCAATGGCTACCTGCCGCAGGGCTGGACCCTGGCGGAATGGAAGGCGAAACGCGAAACCGATCCCAAGGCGGTGGAAAAGGCCGCGCGCGCCAGCATGAAGACCCATGTGGCCGCGATGGTGGATTTCTGGAACGCAGGCGTGCCCACGCTGGATTACGGCAACAATATCCGCCAGGTCGCGCTGGAAGAGGGGCTGGAGAACGCCTTTGCCTTCCCCGGTTTCGTGCCCGCCTATATCCGCCCGCTGTTCTGCAGGGGAATCGGTCCCTTCCGCTGGGCGGCCCTGTCCGGCGATCCCGAGGATATCTACAAGACCGACGCCAAGATGAAGGAGCTGTTTCCCGACAACGCCCATCTGCACAACTGGCTGGACATGGCGCGCGACCGGATCGCATTTCAGGGCCTTCCCGCGCGGATCTGCTGGATCGGCCTTGGCGATCGGCACCGGGCGGGCCTTGCCTTCAACGAGATGGTCGCCAGCGGCGAGTTGAAAGCCCCGGTGGTGATCGGGCGCGACCATCTGGACAGCGGGTCGGTCGCCAGCCCCAACCGCGAGACCGAGGCGATGCGCGACGGTTCGGACGCCGTATCGGACTGGCCGCTGCTGAACGCGCTGGTCAATACGGCATCCGGGGCGACCTGGGTCAGTATTCACCACGGCGGTGGCGTCGGCATGGGCTTCAGCCAGCATGCGGGCGTCGTGATCTGCGCGGATGGCACGCCCGAAGCGGCAAGGCGGCTGGAGCGGGTGCTGTGGAACGACCCTGCCAGCGGCGTCTGGCGCCATGCCGACGCAGGTTATGAGGATGCCATCGCCTGTGCGCGCGAACACGGGCTGCGCCTGCCGCGCATCCTGGGGTAAGCCGGGCCGCACCGCTGTTCCGGTGCGGTCTGCGCATCCGGGGCGGTCATTGCGTCCCGTTCGCGCAACCCTTCTGAAATCCCGCATCGCAATGCGCTTTCAGGCGCGCGGTATCGGCGGCGGACCATTCCGCGGGCTGCGTCACCTCGATCCAGGGCCTGATGTAGTCCTGCGCGAAATAGGCATGGCCATGCCCGGCCGGCGCACCGAAGGACAGCGCCATGTCGAGGGCCAGCTGGAACTGCGTGACGACCGGCATGAAGAACAGGTGATCCGACATGTCCGGGGCCGCAGGATCACGCATCCACTGTGGTGCGCGCCAGATGGAGCGCGGATCGTAGAACACGACCGGATCGCTGGAATACTGCAGGAAAACGATCCGCATCCGCCCCCAGTCCGATACCGCCTCGGAAGCATCGGCCGTGTGCGAGGCATAGCGCACCAGTGATCCATCCCCGATGGACGGCAGGACCCAGGAACTGCCGGGGTTGCGCTGGTTCTGCACATAGTTCCAGAAGGCCGAAGGGAAGGGCGGCCCGGCCCAGAAGGCGCCGTCGATGGGATCGTCCAGCAGCCGGAACAGGTTGGTGGCATGCATGGATGACCAGGCCCCAAGGCTTAGGCCATGGACGTAAAGGCGCGGGCGCGCATCCTCGGGCAGGGTTTTCCAGTAGCCATGCACGACTTCCTGCAAGGCTGTCGCCTGTTCAAGGCCGGTGCTTGTCTCGAGGATCAGGGCCAGTGGCGATTGCAGGTAGGAATATTGCGCGGCAACCGTCGCGATGTCTCCGCCGTGCATGTATTCGACCGGATCCTGTGCGCCCGGGTCCATCCATCCTGTGCCGGTCGGGCTGGCCACGATCAGGATCGCGCGGTCAAACGCGCCCTGCCGCTTCAGTTCGGCCAGCGCCAGTTCGGCCCGCGCCTGCGGGGTTTCGCCATTGGCGCGCCCGACATAGACCCGGATCGGGTCGCGCGCGGGCCTGCCGGTCAAGGCTGCGATATCCGCCGCGCGCGGGCCCGAGGTGATGAAATCCCGCCCCGGTTTGCCGATGCCGCCCCAGTCGATCATCGAGGCGTCGCTGCCGGTCTTGCGCGGATCCGCGGGCTTGGGCGGCGCGCTCTGGAACAGCTCCTGCGCGGTCTCGTAGCTTTCGTCCAGAGCCGTTACCGTCTGGTCGACAAGACCGTCGCGCGTCACGATGAAGAGAAACAGCACGACCGTCACGAAACCCAGCACATTCGCGCGCCGCACCGGCATGATCCGCAGAAGCCGCGCGCGCACCAGGCGAAACAGCGCGGCGACAAGGCGTCCGATGATGAAGGCCGCGACGAATGTCGCGAGCGCCAGAAGCAGGATGGTTGCGAAATGCAGCGCGTCCGCTGTCTCGAGCCCCATTTTCCGGCGAATGTCGTTCTGCCAGATCCGGCTGGAGCCGAGGACCCACAGGAAGAACCCCACAAGCGGGATCGCGATTGCCGCTGTCAGGAAGGCCGCGGGCCGTCCCGAGAACCGCGGAAGATCGGCCGTCCGCCACAGCAGTGCCACAACCTGACCGATCAGGTATCCGATCGCCGTGACCAGCCCGCCCAGGATGCCTTGCACCGCCGGGCCGCGCGGAATGAGCGAGGGTGTCAGCGATGCCGCGAAGAACAGCAGGCCCAGCATCAGGCATGGCACCGAGAAGGGTCCGATCAGTATGCCCAGCGTTTTCTTGATCATCTTGTCCTCGGCCCCCGGTCCCTGCGGTCTTGTCCGCGATCTTGTCATGATGCCCCAAGCCCTGCCAAGGACCTGATTGAGCAGGTGCAGCCAGGGTGCCCAGACCCCCATGCGGTTTTTCAGAACGCGCGCCCGATGCGATAGATCGCGACAAGCGCAGCGAAAACGCATAAGACGAACCGGTGTTGAGCCATCGGATATCGCCATCGTGTCCTGCCTGAGGATGAAAGCCGCCACCTTCGTCCTTGCCCGCCTTGCGGGCGTGATCCTGGTGTCGATGGCGGCGCTCTGCGGCTTGGCGGTGCCTTCCACGGCCCAGCCTGCACAGACCGCAATACAGGGCCTGGAGTTTCCGTTCGTCACGCTGCGCAACAGGACGGGCGCCTCGGATCCTGCCGAAGCCTATGGCAGCAAACGCAGCGATCCCAAGGCCGGGACGTGCGGCGTGGCGGCGCGCGATCTTGGCGTTCTCTCGCCTCTTGCCGATGCGACCCCGACCTTCCTGCGGGAGGAGTTGTTGCGCGTGCAAAGCGTACAGGAACGCGAGGTCGCCGCCGTGCTGGACGCATTGGAGCAGACCGCCGGGCCGCGTGGTCCCGTGCTTTACGTGCATGGCTATTACATCGGGTTCGACAAGGGCTGCCGCCGTGCCACGCTCTTGCAGCAGAATGCGGGGCTTGCGGGGCGGTTCTTATGGTTCAGCTGGCCCTCGGACGGGGCCGTGGCCTATTACACGCATGACGAGGCCGACCTGTACTGGAGCCTGCCTGACCTGGCCGACACGATCATCGAACTGGAGCGTCGCTTTGGTCCTGCGGCGGTGGACGTGATCGGGCACAGCCTGGGCGCGCGCGGTGTGGCGCTTGCACTGGCCGAAGTGGCCTATCGCCAGCCTGGGATCCGGCTTGGTCATGTCGTGCTGTTGGCGCCGGACATGGATTTCGGGATTTTCGCGCGCCTGCTGCCCCGCATCAGACCCATCGCGCAAAGCATGACCGTCTATGTCGCGGGCACTGACAGGCCGCTGGCGTTGTCGGCGCAAATTCACGGCTACCCCAGGCTGGGCGAGGCCGGAAACGATGTCTCCGGCCTGACCGGGGTCGAGGTCATAGATCTGAGCGATCTGCCGCAGGAAGAACCGACAGGGCATCTTTATCATATCTACAGCCGCCCCGTTGGCGACGATCTTCGCCGGCTTCTGGAGGCTGACATGCCTGCTGATGCGCGCCCTGGCCTTGTGGCCTCGGGCAGCAACCTGTGGCGCCTGCAGCCGGGGGCGGGTGTGGGTGTGGGGACTGCGGCAGGGTCAGTGGATGACAAGCTTGATGATTGACAGCAGCAATCCGATGCCGCCGGCAAAAACCGCCCCCAGCATCGCGGGGATCACGCGACGGTCCAGAACCCAGCCGACCCTGGCACCCAGGGTTGCCAGCAAGGCCACGCACAGGATCTGAGAGAGAACAAGCGCCGTATCCGCGCTGATCCATGCGCGCCATGCGGCCAGGAACAGCGCCGTCGGAAGATTGGCGACCGCCAGCGTCGGCGCGCTGTGATGCCATGCCGCGCGCCAACTGTGCCGGGTCAGCCGTTCGCGCATATCAAGGGCATGCGACAGCAATTCGGCAAAAGCCTTGGCAAGCATGATCGCAAAGACCGACCCGAAAAGGACCACTGCGGTTTCAAGCGGCGGGGCAGGGTGGCTGCCCTGCGCCAGCAGGATGCTCAAGACCATGATCGCGCCGTAGATGATGCCAAAGGCGGCCTTGTCGATGCGTTCCCAGCCCCGCGCGTGTTGCGTTGTCATGTCGGCGATGTCCTTTGCCTGCGCGGCCTTGCAGCCTTCACTGCCGCGACATCAGGAATGCGGCCACCGCCTTGTAGGCCGGAAGCGAGGTCGGGTCGATGAACCCGTTCTGCGCCTGCGGGAAGGAGGACAGGCGCACCAGCACCATCTCGGCGGTGGGATCGACATAGATCGTCTGCCCATGCACGCCGCGCGCGGCAAAGGCCCCGTGGTCGTTGTGGAACACCCACCACTGGCTGGTATAGCTGCCCGCGCCGA
The DNA here is from genome assembly GCA_001650895.1 of Rhodobacteraceae bacterium EhC02. GTDB lineage: Bacteria > Pseudomonadota > Alphaproteobacteria > Rhodobacterales > Rhodobacteraceae > Seohaeicola. The sequence continues at coordinate 218,029 of LXYH01000034.1, read as the reverse complement.
TGGTCGGGAAACCCGTTCCGAACCTGGACCGGTCACCGCCCGCGCGGATCTTCTTCACGACCTCGGCCGGGAACAGGCGGGTGCCATTGATCTGGCCCTCATTCAGCATCAGCTGACCCAGCCGTCCCAGGTCGCGCAGCCCCGCGGTGATGCCGCCGCCCGCGAAGGGCACGCCCTTTGCATCGACCGTCTGATAGGCATCCTGCTCGACACCCATGCGCCGCCACAACCGGTCCGAGGCCAGTTCCGTCACCGACTTGCCCGAGACACGGCTGATGATCCAGCCCAGCATGTCCGAGTTGATGGTCTTGTAATGGAACGCGTCGCCGTGATTGCCCTCGGGTTTGACCTGCTGCAGGTATTCCCAATAGCCGTTCGGCCCATCGTATCCCTCGGGTTTGGGCAAGGGGCTTGCCGCTGCGGAATAAAGCCAGATATCGGCGTTCGGATCGGAATAATCCTCGGAATATTTCACGCCCGTGGTCATATCCATGACCTGTCGGACAGTGGCCGTGCCAAACGCGCTGTCGCCGATGTCGGGAATGATGTCGCGGACAAGGGCCGTATCGTCCAGCGTGCCCTCGACCACCATGATCTCGGCCAGAAGGCCGGTGAAGGACTTGGTCATCGACATGATGGCGTGCTTGCCGTCTTCCTGCAGGCAGCCGAAGTACCGCTCGTAGACGACCTGCCCCTTGTGCAGGATCAGCATCCCGTCCGTGTAATTGGCATAGAGCGACTCTTCCCAGGTCATCGGTGTGTCGCTGTTCTGCGGCGTGAAGGTGACGGCGTCGATCTGTGCGCGCAGATCCGCGAATTCGGCGGCTGGCGGATACGCCAGCGGCACCGGCGCACCGATGCCGCGGCTGATTTCCTCGGTGGGCAGGAATTCGCGCAGGTGGCACACGGACCAACGCAGCCGGGGAAAGCTGAAATAGACGCTGTCGGGTTGCGTGATCATCTTGTCGGCGGGCGGGGGAAAGCCCTGCATCCAGCCCATCACGTTCGGATCGGAATCCTGCGCCGACAGCAGCGCGGATTGTGCCATCACGCCCTGTGACGATCCGATGGCAATTGCGCACCCGGCGACCAGCGCGGCCAGATTAGAAGTTGAAGACGACATTGACGAAACCTCCTGTCCATGGGGCAGCACTTCGGCCGATCACGTTGTCGATCCCGGCCCCCGGAAAGGAGACCGAGACACCGGCCGTCAGAAATATATTGCGATTGATGATCCGGCTGTATTCGAGGAACAGGTCATCGGCGAGGTGCTTGTCCGTGACGCCTGCCACGACGTTTCCATTCACGTCGATCCTTGTGGCCTGCCCGAACTGGACCGGGCTGTTCAACGCATTCGCGCGGATATGCGCATAGCGCAGGGTCCATGTGTCCTGCCGCGTGGGTTGCACCCGCAGCGCGACCGTCAGGGCGTTCACGTTCGAATTGATGAAGGTCGAGGCGGATTTCGATCCCGTGGCCCAGGCACTGGGGCTGCCCTGGTAGTAAAGCGGATCGAACCGTTCCAGCGTGGTCGTGTTCGGATCGTCACCGGAAAAGGTCTGATAGCCCAGCGTCAGGTTCGGCGACCAGGGCAGGTTGACGAAGCTGTAGCCCGCCGTCACGCGCCCCGCCCATGCCTTGAGGTCGATCCGGTCATTCCACTGATAGGCCACGTCGCCCGTGAAGGTCCAGTTCTCGAGCCTGCCGGCAAACGGGTTCGTCCTGGCGTAAAGGTTGACGGTGTTCGTCCCGTCGCGGGCGCCCGGCGTCACGGTCGGTGGGCCGGACCCTCCGGCTGCTGCCTGCGGATAGGGCGAGTCCGAGTTCAGCACATGCACATAGGTCGCCCCGAGATAGCCGCCGCGCGGGTCGTCATGGCGCAGGTCGAACCCGGCCAGTTCGTTGTTTCCGTCCGTTGCGGGCAATTCGTTCGGATCAAGATAGAATGCCGTGGCCGTGACGGTCCCCGAAGACAAACGCCCGATCACGGCCATTTCCCAGGCCTTGCGCGGCCCGAATTTCAGCGCGCCACGCTCGAAGCCGCTTGTGGCGCCATTGGCGATCAGCATGCCCGTGCCGAGGTTCAACTCGCGCGGGCCAAGCGACAGATCATAGGACAGGCCCGTGCCCATCGTGCCGCGCAGGGCCAGGTAGGCCTCTTCAAGGGTTGCGGCCCCGGTGTTCCCGGTATCAAAGGCATCCGTGCCCCAGGTGCGAGAGGCGACTGCGGAAAGCTTGCCGTAAAGCACCGCACCCGTATCGAGTTGATACGCGAAGCTGATACCGGGTTTGACATAGCCCTCAAGCCATTGCGTGTCAGGATCGAAGCCGCTTGCCGGGGCGGTGGTCGCGGCCAGGTCCCAGAACAGGTTGGTTTCGCTGACAGCGTTCAGACCGAACTGCAGATGACCGCGAAGGGTCAGCCTGTCCGCGTCATGCAGCAGCATCGGGTCGCGCTCCTGCGCCTGTGCGAAGGACGCGCTGCAGGACAGAAGAAACGCAAGGCCGGCGATGATGTTTGCGACGGGGTCCGCTGAGGGTAACCCTGCGTTTTCGTGTGTCCCGGCCCCTTCTTCGGACCTGTTCTCGGGTACAATCGAGGCGTGATCAAAAGACATGAGGCCTCGCGTAATTTAATAGATTGATCAACTTTAGCACGATCATGATCTATCTCAAGAAGTCATGCGCCCAAGATGGGCAGGGATCAGGAAGCAGGGGCGATGCCCGGTCTGCCCCCGATGAGTGGTCCGGTTTGAAATTTGGCGCATGGTCGGTCTGATCCGTCCGGAAACCTGACCTGTTGCCATCGGTCATAATGTGGCTTCCAGAAAGATTGTGCTTGGAATACGATTATGGCCTGTAAAGAGTATGGTCTGGAAAAGCATGCAGGACGACCGGTTTGAAGACAGTGGCGCCGCGGGTCAGGCGTTGCGCCCCAATCGCGAAGGGCGTTTGAATTGGACGGTCATCGAGGGCGTCTTTCCATACGCGGCGGCGCCGATCCTGACATCCCGGAACGTTGTCCCTGAACCGCTTGTCGATTTCCTGACAGGTGACGGCTCACACGTCTATGCGGTGCTGGACGCGGCCCGCGTATTCGGATTGCCGGAGAGACTGCAAGCCTCAGGCTTGGAGCACATCTGCCTCTATGAGGCGGAGGCAGGTTTGGAAGATGTGGCCCCATGGCTGGTATCCCTGCAGACCGATACACCGTTCTGCCAAAGCCTTTTCATGGCTGGCGACGCGCCCGGCTGTTTGTGGTCGCGCGAGCCTGGCATATTCGTGCGCACCGGGATGACATTGGCAGATCTGCGCAGACACCTGCGCAGGTTCACGCGCGTGACGGATGAGGCCGGGAACAGCCGCTTGTTTCGCTTCTGGGACCCACGGGTCATCGGACGGTATCTGCCCCTGCACCATCCGGATGCGTCCCTTCATGTGGCGGCCTTCATGTCCGGACTGGAAATCCTTGCTTGCGACATTCGCCGGAACCGTGCGCTGCATGTTGTCGGTGAACCGGCGCCGACAAAGCGGCCGCAAGGCCATTGGCCTTACCTCGCCCATGACATGGAGCAGGTAAGGCGTGCCATTTTCCGGGAAGACCTCGCGTTGCGCCTTGGCCGACGCATCCGGGCAGTCGGAGCGCTGGAAGAGAGTGACCGCAAGGCCATGGTCCTCGATATGGAGAAACGATCACGTCGCCTTGGGCTGCTGTCGGACAAATCGGTCGAGCGCTATTGCCTGGCATCCCTCATGGTTGGTGGCCCAGCGGAAGAGGATGCGCGCCTTGCCGGGATGTTCTCGTCGCCTTTTCACGAATTGGACAGGTCGCGCATGCTGCTGGATGCGGCGCGAAAGCTAAGGCATTGAAAATATTTATATTCAAGTGATTAAAGAGTGAGGAAGGACTGACATCATGGTAGCCATCAACTGCGATGACCCTCTGGCGCGCTGCGAGGAGGGAAACATGTTCCGCGCGAACTCCAGTACACTTCGCGGCACGGTCGAAGCCCGTGTGAACGGGCTATCGACCGGACCCTTGCCCCATGGGGAGCGCATGATCCTTCCAAACGATCTTGCCGGTACAACAGGACAGCTGGATCTGATCCTGGGAGGGCAGTCCTATCCGATTTGCGAAAGGTTGCAGGACTACAACTTCACGCATCCGCGGGACCTGGGGCTTTTGATCAGCGAAGTGAAGGATGACGCCTCCACGAACTCGGGCGGGACCGAACAGGACCTGCTGTTGCTGGCCGTCCCGCCGACCCTGATGAGTGCCGCGCCGCCGGAAGGTGAAATCGACATCGATCAGGCCCCTGATACGGTGCTGCTCTGGGCTGCCGTTACAATTCTTGCCGGGCTCGAAGTGTTGGACGAGGTGAGCGGCACACAGGCGCTGTTCGAGGCTACGGGCGAAATCATCGACCTGCGATCGACGGGGACCGATGGCGCACCCACGCTTGCCGATGTGGTGGCCGCCGTTCGCTCGCGCAATGGTCGCGCCGCCATCCGCGCCATGCTTGACGGCGGGGCAGGTGCACTGCGCGTTCTGCGGGACGGTGCCGGAAGGCTTATGGTCCTTGCGCGGATGCAGCCCGGATTGGCACGTCAGCTGATGGCTGGGGTGGTGGTGTCGATGACGCGCAATCGCATGGCTGTCGTGACCGCAGGCACACGCGGTCAGCTGGGCAGCCGCGCCGCCGCCACGCCGGCAAGCCGCATCCCGGTGGTCGGGTTCTTTATCGTGGGCACGATTGACGTGATCGAATGGTATTCCAATCCAGACTCACGCGGTGACTGGTCCCAGCTGTTCAGCATGCTGGTCGTCGATGGGGTCGCGCTGATGATTTCAGCAGCTGTCGGCAGCTTCATCGCCGGCGTCGTGGTCGGTGCGCTGACGGTCGGCGCAGCCGTGACGGTGGGCGCGGCCGTGGCGGGTGTTGCCGCGGGAATTGCGGCGGCGTTGGTCGCAGGCGCCGCGCTGACATGGATTGTGAACCGGACGGGATTGGTCGATCTGGTCGATCGCCTGGCCACTGCAGCCCACGACACGCTGGGCGCGGCCCTGCAAAGCGCCGTACGGGTCACCGGTACATTCGCGGACGAGCTGGCACGCATCTATCGCACTATCGAAGAAGAGGTTTACGGCCCGGGCGACTATATCGAAGATCTGGTCGAGGGCGTTCACGGCTATATTAATGGAATGACGCAGAGCGCCATTGGAAATATGCGACCATGATTTCCGGTTTGAGGGGCATTCATATCCGGTTCGCACCGGAAACCCATGGAGTGCCCAAGGCGACGTGGCAAATCTCGGCGGCATATGCAGTGCTTGGACCGCTGTACTACTTGGCCTCCTTGACGACGCTCGATGCGCCGGAATTGTTGTTCGACTTCGATAGGGCCCCCGTTGCGGCGGCAATCGGGTGGACAACGGTCATCGGCTTGGCCGTCTTTCACCTTGTCGCCTTGGTCATGACGCTCTCGCGTCGGGCTGCTGGCGCGGCCTTGGGGGTCATCGGCTTCGGCTGGGTGACGCCAATGGTCGCCGCGCTGGCCATCGCTGCGGTTCCGATCGGATCGGGTGCGATGATCATCTCGACCTTGCTGCTGATCGCCTGGACGTTTTGGCGCGCCCACGCAACTGTCCGGCGGGTCGCTTTCGGGCACATCGTGGCCATTGCGACCGAACGCTTCAAGGTGGAGGAGGGGAAGATGATCCTGATCTCCGCCTCGGCGCTTGAGGGGAAGACCGCTGTGGATCGCGCATTGGAAAACAAAGGCGGCTTTCTGGTGACGATCGCGGAATATGGCGGTGCGATCCTTGTCATGATTTTTGGTCCGCTCCTCCTTCCGCTGACGATCACGGGGGGGCTGGATGGCGGCAAGTCCCTACCTCTGGTGATCTGGTTCATATCGTTCGCGGTTTTACTGGCCGCGCGGCGGTCAATCTGCGTGTGGATTCTGCTGGCGCGGGCGGGAGGGCATGCGATGGCTGCCGAACGCGAGGCTGCCTGAGAGGTTTTGGGCGCTCTGAGGCCGTTTGTTCAGCCCGCAGGCCTTGATCATGGTCACAGACCTGTCCGTCGTCGAATGATTTGGGACAGGCGGCGTGATTTTGGTCTGGAGGGCTCCGGCTCTGTTGGTTGACGTTATGCTGCTTGGCGCTGATGGATCAAGCGGCGGTTCTGGATGGTCTGTGTTTTGATCTCCTCCCTTTCTGCCAGGATTGCCGGGCCGCGCCCGAAGTAAACGTCGGCAGGTGTCAGATTGCCGAGGCTTTCGTGATATCGGCGATGGTTGTAGTGCTCGACGAAGGCGGTGATCGCCGCCTCGAGTTCGCCCTCCAGGTAGTAGTTTTCCAGCAGGATGCGGTTCTTGAGGGTCTGGTGCCAGCGCTCGATCTTGCCTTGCGTCTGGGGATGGTTGGGAGCCCCGCGCACGTGATCCATGCCGTTCTTCTCGAGGTATTTGGCGAGATCTCCCGCGATGTAACAGGGTCCGTTGTCGCTGAGTAGCCGGGGCTTGTGTAGCACGGTGACGCTGTCACATCCTGATGCGGCCAGGCCAATGTCGAGCGTCGCGCTCGCCATTGTCCTCGGACCAATGGCGGAAAATGGCTCGCCATCATCTGCCCCCATGTTGGTGCAGAGCTTCCAGCCCACGATGTAACGCGAGAAGTCGTCCAGCACGGTGGACAGATAGAACCAGCCCCAGCCAATCACCTTGAGATAGGTGAAGTCGGTCTGCCACATTTGGTTTGGCCGAGTGGTCTTCTCCCTGAACTCGTCAGCAGCTTTGACGACGACATATGCGGGGCTGGTAATCAGGTCATAAGACTTGAGCAGTCGATAGACCGAAGCTTCTGACACAAAATACTTTTACGTGTCGGTGAAGCGGACGGCCAGTTCTCGCGGGGACAAATCCGGCTCGTTGAGCGCCAAGTCCACAATCTGGTCCCGCACAGGATCCGGGATGCGGTTCCAGACCCTGGACGGCCGTGATGAGCGGTCTTCCAACCCTTCCGGGCCATGCTCGACGTAGCGATCATACCAGCGGTAAAAGGTTGTGGGCGGAATGCCAATCTGGGCCAGGGTTCGGCGGACCGGAAGGTGGGATTGCTCGACGATGCGAATGATCTCGAGCTTCTCGGATGCTGGGTATCTCATTCGCGGTCGCCCCCAGCCCCGCTTGTGTTTTTTTTGAGGACGCGGTTCTCAAGGATAAGGTCTGCCACCACTTCCTTGAGGGCCAAAGACTCGGCACGCAGGTCCTTGACCTCCGCGCTGGTTGCCTGGCGCGCCGTATCACCTGCCAGGCGCTTCTTTCCCGCCTCGAGAAATTCCTTCGACCAGCTGTAATACAGGCTCTGGGCGATCCCCTCCCGGCGGCACAGTTCTGCAATGCTGTCCTCGCCGCGAAGGCCCGCCAGGACAATGCGGACCTTCTCTTCCGCGCTATGTATCTTACGGGTCGCGCGGCGGATGTCTTTGACGACCTTCTCGGCCTCGGCTTTCTTCGTCACGGGTTTCTTGCTCATCTTCGCTCCATGTAGGCTACGATGAGCCGGAAACCCTCCGTTCCGCAATATGCCTAAACTGTCCCATGGGCGCTGACGTCAGACAGAGGCAGGGGAAGTGGTCTATGTTCTGGACGCGGAGTTCATTGCCGCAGAACTCAGCATATTCACCCAGCAGCTTGTCGACTTGTTGGCCAAGCGGTCGCGCCTGATCGCCGAGAGAGATGGCTTGCGCGTTGTCATGCCGCCAGAGCTGGAGGAACGAGATCACGACCTTTACGCGCGGATCGACACCGCCCTGACGTCAGAGCGCAAACTTTTCCAGGCTCGATTGGAGTCGCATGAAGCGGCTGTTGCACAGATCGAGGAGCGGATCCGCCGCACCCAAGAACAGCTTGTTTCGAACCGGGCACAGGTGACCGCGCTGGACAGCCGCATGGCGGTTGTGGATCGCGAGATGAAGACGATGGTGCAGCTCCAGGAAAAAGGGCTTGTCGAAACGCACCGGGTGCTTCTGTTGGAACGCGAAGTGGCCTCGATGGGGGGGGAGGCCGCGAGGATTGACTCCGCGTCAGCAGAGCTTCATGCCGTGACGGCGGAGCTTGAATTCGATGTCATCCGGCTCGGGATCACCAGGCGCGAGACGGCGATTGACCTGCTGCGTGAAATTGACCCGCAGATCCATAACCTGCAGCAAAGGCGTATCATCTTTCAGGAGCGCCTAAGCCGTTTGGAGGTTCGCGCCCCTATCGCCGGCACCATCTTCAACGCGCAGATCAACAACCTTGGGGCAGTGGTCGCAGCTGGTGCGCCACTTGCCGAGGTGGTCCCGGCCAATCAACCTTTGGAGATCATCAGCCGGGTGAGCATTTCCGACATCGAAAAAGTGCACATGGGCCAGACGGCGGTCGCGCGGTTCTCGTCGATTGATGTTTTTCCTTCACCGGAATTCGAGGCGCGGGTGATAGGCATTTCTGCAAGCTCGATCGTGGAACAAAGCAACGGGACAGTCTTTTACGAGATCAAGCTGGCGCTTGATGATGCGTTGCGGGACGAGTTGAAGGCGCTTGAGCTTTTGCCGGGGATGCCGGTGGAGGTGTACATCAGCACGGATAATCGAACGCCCTTCAGCTACTTCATCAAGCCGTTTGCCGATTATTTCAATCAAGCCTTCAGGGACTAGGCCGCTTCGAGTCAGGATAGTATCGGATGGTGGACGGTGAAGACAAAGGTTTGGCGGATGTAAACGCAATCCTGGCCTTGCACGGTTATGTTGCGGTCCCGGCGCAACCCGAGATGTATGATCTCTTTGCGGCCGATCTGCGCGCATCGGACAAGTACGAGGCCAGTCGCACGCCGTTCGGGGACTGGCGGGTCGGATTGCATGCGGCGCTTGCCGCGCCCGGTGCCTATTGCGTGCAGGCATCGGCGGGGCGTGCAGCTGCGCTGTTTGGCGTGTCCGCCCATTGCACGGAAGTGGGTCAAATCTGGATGGTTGCGACAGACCGTTTCATGCCTGAAGCATTCGCGCATTTCGGACCTCGGGCTGCGATCAAGATGACTTATGTGACGCGCGCGATGGTCGCGCTCTACCGCAAGAGGCATTCCACACTTTTCAACTTCATTCCTGACCGGCAAACGCAAACGATCCGTTGGTTGCGGCAGTCAGGGTTCGAATTCTTCCGGCATCCGTCACTCAGCACAGATATGCTGCTTTTCGCACAAGGATCGAGGGGCAGGTCCCTTTCACAGGATACAAATCTGTGGCTGTCCTCGGAGGGGCGCGGTCTTTAGGCGCCCGTGTCATGCCGGCCCCGGGGGGCGTGTCCTGCCGTTCGTCAGCACCAGCCGAACTGCTGCACGCCGAAAGGCCGGGGTCGGTCTGTTTCCGTCTCCGTTTGTTTGAGCCGGATTGGAGAGACATTATTTTGAAAGAGTTAGAACCGTTGGACAGTGAAAACACAGACCCAATGCCAGATCAATTGACATGACTGTAATGACTATGGGCAGCGCTTGGGAATGGGCAGGGGGGGGCGCAAATCCCGCCTGCCAGCGATTGCGCGCATTGCCACGATTGCAACCCACTTTATGAGTCCGTGGCACGGCGGGTGATCCACGCCTTGCAATTGCCCTTGATCGAGGAAACTCAGGAAGATCTGCGCGAGGATTTCCCGCACCTGAATTTCGTGAATCCGCTGCCGCGCAATCCAATCCGCAGGCTGCATGCGCAGGTGGACCGGATCAAGCGGATTTCAGGGCTCTATGCGGCTTCGTTTCGGTGGCTGGTGCATCTTGGGGTGCCGATCCCCTTTGTGGGGGCCGCCGCGCACAACGCCTGAGCATTACGCCCGGCTGAAACAGCGGTTTGGCGGTCGCGCCTTTGACGATGTCCCTGTTGCCGAGCGCGTCGCAGGGTTTGCGGAGTATTTGCGCAATGAGTGCGGGCGTGGCTGACCCGGACGGCCTCGATTGGTGGATGGACTCCGCAGGCCCGGCAGAGGTGCGCACAGGGTTCGAACCGCTGATTGACACACTTGAAGGGGTTTTGCCGCTGGACCCTGGGTTTGATCAGGCGACGACCGGTTGTGTTCCGCAACAGTTGCGCGCACCGTTGTTTGCTCCGCATCCCATGCCTGACACAGCAGCTCAGATGGCACGATCGCAAGAGGCTGGTGGCAGCGCAGCACAGACCCATGCCTTGTCCTTGCAGCACTTCAACTTGCCGAAGCTTCAGCACCACGTCTTCGGGTTTGTCTCGCTTTCCAGCCATTTCTGATCCTCCTGAAACGGGATAACACTATCCCAGTTGGTGGACCAATTCAGTGGGGGCACTCCATCATCTTGATCACCCCGATATCGATCCCGAGCGTCACCGGACCCGCACCTTTCTCCGCACGCATCTTGCCGTAGTCGATCAGCTTTTGCCGGTCGAGGTGCCCGATCGTTTCCTTGCCGAGATCGCGCTTGGGCGTGGCGGCCTTGGTTCGCGATGCGGCGGTTTCCCTACCTCGCACATATCGGTTATATGAAGATCAATGAGGTCGCCAAAGGTCTGGAGGCGGGAAACGGACGACTTGTTCGGCGCCAGCCCCTGATCGACCCGGGTCTCCGCTCGGGCAGGGCCGAACGATGGGCGTCGTCGCGGCGGAGGAATGTCTCGCTCGCGTAGCGGACCTTTCGTCTGATCTGGACCCGGTAGGCACCGGAGGGGAGCTTGGTGATGGAGGCCATTTTCGTGTGCGGCTCATGTGTGCAATGAGTCGTCGTAGAGGGGCAAATTCGGGGATATGAGGGCGTATTCCAGCGTAGCAGAATCCACCGCCAACAGTTTGAAGATACACAAAAAATGAAAATAAATCAACACGCTAGATTATCCGTTGCCCCGATGATGGACTGGACAGATCGGCATTGCCGCTACCTGCATCGGCTGATGTCGCGGCATGCGCTGCTTTACACCGAAATGGTGACCGCACCCGCGCTGGTGCGCGGTGGCGCGCTGCATCTGCTGGATCATCACCCGGCCGAACATCCGGTGGCCTTGCAACTGGGCGGATCGGATCCGGCCGAGCTGGCACAGGCGGCGCGGCTGGGCGCGCAGGCGGGCTATCACGAGATCAACCTGAACGTTGGTTGCCCCTCGGACCGCGTGCAATCGGGCACCTTCGGGGCGGTTCTGATGAAACAGCCCGCGCTGGTCGCCGAGTGCGTGGCCGCGATGCACGCCGCCGTGGATGTCGAGGTGACCGTGAAATGCCGCATCGGTGTGGATGACCAGAACCCCGAAGAGGTTCTGCCCGAATTCTTGTCCCGCGTGGGCGCGGCCGGATGCGGTCGCTTCATCATTCATGCGCGCAAGGCCTGGCTTCAGGGGCTCAGCCCCAAGGAAAACCGCGAGATCCCGCCGCTGGATCACGATCTGGTGCTGAAGATGAGGGGGATGTTCGGAGGGCTGCACATCTCGATCAATGGCGGCATTACCAATCTGGATCAGGCGCTCGCCTTCCTTGATGCCGGGTTGGACGGGGTGATGGTGGGACGTGCAGCCTATCACCAGCCCGCCGATATCCTGTGCAGGGCGGATCGCCTGATCTGGGGGCAGGGGCAGGACAGCGACCCGGTGGAGGTGGTCATGCAGATGGGTGACTACATCACGGATCACATCGCGCAGGGCGGGCGGCTGCATCAGGTCACGCGCCATATGCTGGGACTGTTCGCAGGCACGCCCGGTGCGCGCCAGTGGCGGCGCATCCTGTCCGAAGGCGCCTCGCGCGAGGGGGCGGATTTCGCGCTGGTCCGCCAGGCGCTGGACGCGGTGCTGGAGGCGCGGGCCCAGGCCGTCGCCTGACCCGTGCCAGCTTTTGCCATTGTCCCTGTCTGCAAAACGCGGTCTATCTGCCGCGCAAGTGAAAGACCCAAGGAGGCGCGATAGTGCCCGACAAGATCCTGCTGGTAGAGATGCTGGTGATGCTGATGGCCGTGGGCGCCTTCGCCGGGGTGCTGGCCGGTCTGCTGGGCGTCGGGGGCGGGATCATCCTTGTCCCTTCCTTCTTCTACGTCTTCCAGACCCTGGGCTATGACAACCCGCAACTGATGCAGATCTGCCTGGCCACGTCGCTGGCCACGATCATCGTGACCTCTGCCCGGTCTGTGCTGAGCCACAACAGGAAAGGCGCCGTCGAATGGTCGATCCTGCGCGGCTGGGCGCCGGGCATCGCGATGGGGGCGGTGCTGGGGGTGCTGGTGGCGTCATCGCTGCGCTCGGTCACCCTGCAGGCATTGTTTGGCGGGCTGGCGCTGACGGTGGGGATCTACATGATCGTCTCGCGGGCGCATTGGCGGCTGGGCGACGAGATGCCCAAGGGGCTGCGCCGGATGCTCATGTCACCCGCGATGGGCTTTCTGTCGGTCCTGATGGGGATCGGCGGTGGCAGTTTCGGTGTGCCTGTCATGACGCTTTACGGCGTGCCGATCCACCGAGCGGTGGCCACGGCGGCGGGGTTCGGCGTCATCATCGCCGTGCCATCGGTCATTGTCTTTCTGATGATCCAGATCGATCCGACCGCAAGGCCGCCCTTTACCCTCGGGGCGGTCAATGTCGTGGCCTTTGCCGTGGTTGTCACCATGACCTTGATCACCGCGCCGCTGGGGGTCAAGCTGGCCCATGCGCTGGATCCCAAACCCCTCAAGCGGGCTTTCGCCGTGTTCCTGACGCTGGTGGCGCTGAACATGCTGCGCAAATCCATGGGCTGGTGACATGCCGGATCTTGCCACGGATGGCTGGATCACCTTTCCTGCCGATCCGGCAGTTCTGACATGGGTGGATGCGGTGCGTCCGCGCGCTCTGGCTGCCGTGCACGATCCCGAACAGCGCGCCCGCGGTCTGGTCTGCGAGGGTACATGGTTCGTCGGTGTCGATGCCCTGGACAATGATGCGGATGGAACTGTGGATGGCGTGCCGCTGGCAGGGATCGCGCGGCAGGCGGCGGATGCGCTGTTTGGCGTATTGCCTTTGCATCGCGCGCAAGTCTCGGTGACCTGGCCGGGCTATCCGCGCCCAAGAGCCGGGGAAAGCGACGCCGCTTTCCGGTACCGGCAGCGTCGCGATGCGGCGCATCTGGACGGCCTGCTGGCCGAGGGGCCGGAACGTCGGCGCTTCATGCGCGAACATCATGCCTGGATCCTTGGCCTTCCGCTGACCGCATGCGATGCCGGTGCAAGCCCGCTTGTGGTCTGGCGCGGCAGTCATCATGTCTTGCGCCGCGCCCTGCTGCGGGCCTGCGCAGGGCATCCGCCTGCGACATGGCCCGACCTCGATGTCACCGAGGCCTATACAGCGGCGCGGGCCGAGGTGTTCGAGACCTGTGAACGGGTTGAGCTGCATGCCACGCCGGGCCAGGCCTATCTGGTGCACCGCCTTGCCCTGCACGGTGTCGCACCCTGGGCGGATGGGGCGAAGGCCCCGGCAGAGGGGCGCATGATCGCCTATTTCCGGCCGCTGCTGCCGGATGGGGCGGCGCAATGGTTGATGGCCGACTGACCTGGTCGGTATTGTTTCAAATTATTCGATAATGCAGCCTTTTGCGGTCGATTGCTTTCCGTGAATTGTGTCTGTCGTATCCATGCCGTCATCGCCCTTGAATTTGTTGGCGCACTGCGTAGAGATTTTCTCGTAAGGTATTGTTCATAAGGGTTTTGCTCATGGTTGAGCTACTTCTGGTAATGGGATTGGTCGCGGCTGGATCACTTCTGAGTGTGCTCTTCGGGGGCGACGGCGACGATGGCGATGACCGCGCGGCAGACGGGTCATCAGAAACAGATGAACCCGGTCAGGAACTGCGCGGCGGGCCGTCGGATGATCTGCTGCTCGGCGGTGCGGGCGATGACAGCATAGTCGGCAACCTTGGCAATGACACCTTGGCGGGCGGCGCAGGAGACGATCTTCTGCTCGGACGCGGTGGCGATGACCAGATTGATGGCGACGCGGGCGAAGACAGCATTTCCGGTGAAAGGGGCATGGACCGCCTGTTTGGCGGCACCGGCGACGATCTTCTGGATGGCGGCGAGGGCGACGATCTGCTCAACGGCGGCAATGGCGCGGACACGCTTCTGGGGGGAGGCAACGACGACGTCATGCGTGGTGGCGCGGGTAACGATCTGTTGCTTGGCGGATTTGGCGAGGACCTTCTGCAAGGTAACGGCGGCGCTGACACGCTGGACGGTGAAGGCGGCGACGATGTGCTTGAAGGCGGTGAAGGTTCCGACCAGCTGTTCGGCGCAGAGGGCAGCGACGTTCTGATCGGTGTTCTGCGGGCTGACGGCGCAAGCGTGGTTTCGGGTGGGGAACAGATCCTGCCGGCCACGGATGTTGTCGATCCCGACACGCTTTATGGTGGGCCGGGTGAGGATCTCATGATCCTTGGCCTAGGCGATATCGCCTATGGCGGCGGCGGCGAGGATACATTTGCAGTCGGCTCATGGATGACCGCCTCGACCGATACCGGTGTCATCGCGGATTTCGAACCTACGGGCGAAGAAATCCTGGTCCTTCTGCCACAGACCTATGCCGGTGCCGGGGTGGTCACGATCCTGGGCGAGAATACCGATGCGCTGGTACAGGTTGACGGGCAGACCTATGCGCGTGTGACCGGGGCAGCGGCAACCCTGACCCCCGCCATGGTGTCGGTCGTATTAACACCGTTTGTCGTGGCGGGCTGACCGGGCGGGCTGACCGGGCGGGGGCGCCGGGGCGCCGCGCGTCTCACTGGTCTTGCGCAAGGCGCGCCGCACGTCCGCCGCGACGTTGTTTCAGACGTGGCGCGCGGGCGGGCAGGTCTTCCATCACCGCGCGACGGGCGGCGGGTGTCATGCGCGACCACTGGGTGATCTCGTCAATGCTGCGCAGGCAGCCGGTGCACAACCGTTCTGCCGGATGGATGACGCAAATCTTGATGCAGGGGCTCTCGATCTCGTCGCGCTTCCAGATGTCATCCATGGGTCTGCACCTTCAAATGCGCCAGCCGGTCCAGCGCTCCTTGCAGGATATAGGACGCGGCCACGTGGTCGATAACCTCGGCGCGACGTTTTCGTGTCGTATCCGCCTCCAGAAGCGCGCGTTCGGCGGCAACCGTCGACAGGCGTTCGTCCCAGTAACCGATGGGCAGCTCCGTCAGACGGCTGAGATTGCGGGCGAAGGCGCGGGTCTTTTGACAGCGCGGGCCCTCGGTGCCGTCCATGTTGCGCGGCAGGCCAAGGATGATCCCCCCGATGGCGCGGGCGGTCAGAACCTCCAGCAACTGGGCCGCATCGGTGGTGAACTTGGTCCGCCGTATGGTCTGCAGGGGCGTTGCCACCGACAGCATCAGATCCGACACGGCGATGCCGATGGTCTTGTCGCCGAAATCCAGACCCGCCAGCGCGCGATGCCGGGGCAGGGCGGCGGCGAAATCCTCGATCGTTTCGCAGATCATTCGGTCAGACCGGCGCGGCGCGCGGCGTCGTTCACCTCGG
Organism: Rhodobacteraceae bacterium EhC02; assembly: GCA_001650895.1. Taxonomy (GTDB): domain Bacteria; phylum Pseudomonadota; class Alphaproteobacteria; order Rhodobacterales; family Rhodobacteraceae; genus Seohaeicola. Next base: position 202,503 of record LXYH01000034.1, on the reverse strand, counting down.
CCAGGCCTTCGGGGCTGTCCCAGAAGACGCTTTGCGCCTCTTCCCAGATCACGCGGGCCTGCCGCTCATCCCCAAGCACACCCAATGCGCCGATCAGTCGCGCCCATTCTGCAGAGTTGCCCCCCTGCAGGGCCAGCCGGTCGGACAGGTTCTGCACCATGGTGCGGATCATCTGCATCCGGTCCTCGCCGCTCATGTTCTGGGCGGCTGCGATGTCATCGGCAGAGGGGCCCGCCAGCGGCGGTTCGGCGGGCGCATCGCCTGCGGGCGGCAGGGTGAAGTTGCGCTCACCGGCCCGGAAGGCCATGTCCTCGATCTGGGCACGCACGGCCAGGATATGCGGCGCGCCCTCGGGCCCGTCACGCAACAGCGCCTCCCAGGTGCGGAAGGCATTGTCGGGACGTCCGGTCTGCGCCTGCAACAGGCCGACGTAATAACGCGCCGGACCGTTCTGCGGGTCGCGGGTCAGCGCCGCGCGCAGGGCCGCCTCGGCCTCGGGCGAGACATAGCCGCCAGCGGCCAGAACCATCATGTCGGCATAGTCCACGTAATCGGCGGCTGTCGCCTGATCGCCCTTGATCGACAGAACCTGCGCCTGCGCCTTGTAGGCGGCGACGAAATTGCCCAGCACGGCCTCGTTGCGGGCCAGCAGCAGCGCACCCTGCAGATCGCCGGGGCGTTCCGCGACGGCGGTGCGCAGCTGATCCATCAGGCGGATGAAATCGGGCGAGGGGGCCTGCACCGTGGCGCTGGCGGGCACGCGCGCTTCGGCCTCGGCCTGGCTGATCCGGTTCAACCGCGCATCCTGCGCGGCCTCGATCCGGCTGGCCAGCCCCATGTCGGGATACCCCGGTGCGCCGATGCGGGAATAGACCCAGACAGAGCCGCCAACCAGCAGCGCCAGCGACACCGCTGCCCCCGTCAGGGCCAGCGCGCGGGGCTGCGCGGTGGCATCGCCACCTTTCTGAAGCTGGGCATCCGCCGCAAGGATGCGGCGCGACACCTCGGCGCGGATACGCTCTGCGTCGTCGGGTCCGATCACGCCACGGGCGAGGTCGCGTTCGACTTCCTTCAACTGGTCGCGGTACACCCGCAGGTCATAGGCTGCCGGTGGTTCGTCACCGATGCGCCCGCGCAGGATGGCAAGCGCCAGCAGGGCCGCCACAGCGAAAGCCAGCGCCGAAATGATAACCCAGATCGCCATGCGTCCTCCTTGGTTCTGGCCATCATGTATATGCGCGGGGGGCGCGAAAAAAGGGCAAACTGCCGCAACGGTCCACCATGTCGCATCCATGCATTATTATGACGTTCTCAAACGGGGGTGAAACCTGCCCAAGGTCCAGATATCACCGCAGGACAAGCCGAACCGGATTCGAAGGATCAGTGCCGCCGATGAAACGCTATTCCGTCTTTGCCATCGCCCGCGAAGCCATGCGCCAGCACAGCGGCTGGACACGCGCATGGCGCGATGCCGCCCCGAAAAAGAAGTACGATGCGATCATCGTGGGCGCGGGCGGGCATGGCCTGGCCACGGCCTATTACCTTGGCAAGAATTTCGGCATCACCAATGTCGCGATCCTTGAAAAGGGCTGGCTGGGCGGTGGCAACACCGGCCGCAACACCACGATCATCCGGTCGAACTACCTGCAGGATGCCTCGGCTGCGATCTACGAGAAATCGCGCAGCCTGTACGAGACGATGAGTCAGGATCTGAACTACAACGTGATGTTCAGCCCGCGCGGCGTGATGATGCTCGCCCAGACCCAGCACGAGGTGCGCGGCTATCAGCGCACGGCGCATGCCAACGCGTTGCAGGGCGTCAAGACCGAGTTCATCAGCCCCGCGAAGGTCAAGGAACTGGTGCCGATCATCAACATCGACGGGCCGCGCTATCCGGTGCTGGGCGCGCTGTGGCAGGCGCGGGGCGGCACCGCGCGCCATGACGCGGTGGCATGGGGCTATGCGCGGGCCTGTTCGGACATGGGCATGGACGTGATCCAGCAATGCGAGGTCAAGGCCGTGCGCCGCGAAGGTGGCCGCGTCGTGGGTGTGGACACGACGAAGGGCGCCATCGACTGCGACAAGCTGGGCATCGTCGTGGCGGGCAATTCGTCGGTCGTGGCGGATATGGCGGGCTTCCGTCTACCGATTGAATCGCTGGCGCTGCAGGCGCTGGTGTCGGAACCGATCAAGCCCTGCATGGATGTGGTCGTGATGGCCAATACCGTGCATGGCTACATGTCGCAGTCCGACAAGGGCGAGATGGTGATCGGCGGCGGCACGGATGGCTACAACAACTACACCCAGCGCGGCAGCTTCCATCACATCGAGGAAACCGTCCGCGCCCTGATCGAAACCTTCCCGATGATTTCCCGCCTCAAGATGCTGCGCCAGTGGGGCGGCATCGTGGACATGACGGGCGACCGTTCACCCATCCTGTCGAAAACCCCGGTCGAGGGCGTCTTCGTCAACTGCGGCTGGGGCACCGGCGGTTTCAAGGCGATCCCCGGATCGGGCTGGGCCATGGCGGAATTGATGGCCAAGGGTCATTCGCCCCTGACCGAGGAATTCTCGATGTTCCGCTTCCGCGAGGGCAAGTTCATCGACGAAAGCGTGGCCGCGGGGGTGGCGCATTGATGCAGACGCAGATCAGGACAATCACCTTGCGACCCGAAACCGGAGGCATGACATGCTGACCCTTCAATGCCCCTATTGCGGCGTGCAAGCCGACGAGACGGAACTGAGCGCGGGTGGCGAGGCGCATCTGAAACGCTTCGGGCCCGGCTCGGGCGATGAGGCGTTCGAGAACTACCTGTTCATGCGCGAGAACCCCAAGGGCGTGCATTTCGAACGCTGGCGGCACAGCTATGGCTGCGGCAAGTGGTTCCATGCGGCCCGCTGCACCATGACGCTGGAGGTCTTTGGCACCTACAAGGCCCAGAGCACCGAATTGCCCCAGGACATCAAGGACAAGATCAGCGCCAAACGGCCCGGCTGGTCATGGAGAGAGTTTCAATGAGCACGCGTCTCGCAACAGGTGGCCGCCTTCTGAACCGGGGAAAGCAGGTCACGTTCCGCTTCAACGGCAAATACCTCAAGGGGTATGAGGGCGACACGCTGGCCTCGGCCCTGCTGGCCAATGATCAGATGCTGATGGGCCGGTCCTTCAAGTATCACCGCCCGCGCGGTGTCGTGGCCTCGGGCGCCGAGGAACCCAATGCCCTTGTGGGTCTGGGCGCAGGCGCGCGGTTCGAGCCGAACCAGCGCGTCACCACGACCGAGCTTTTCGACGGGTTGCAGGCCGAAAGCCAGAACCACTGGCCCAGTCTTGAATATGACATCGGCGCGGTGAACACCTACCTCAGCCGGTTCCTGCCTGCGGGCTTCTATTACAAGATGTTCCTGTTCCCGCGGGCCTTCTGGAAACATGTCTATGAGCCGTTCATCCGCATGTCGGCGGGCCTGGGCAAGGCACCGACCAAGGCGGACGCGGATCGTTACGAGCATTTCAACGCAACCGTGGACGTGCTGGTGATCGGCGGCGGCGTTGCGGGCCTGCAGGCGGCGCTGGCCGCAGGCCGGTCCGGCGCGCGTGTGCTGCTGATGGAACAGACCGCCCATTGGGGCGGTCGCGCGCCCGTGGATGGCGGAACCGTGGATGGGCAGCCGGTTGATGCCTGGATTGCAACAGCCGTTTCCGAATTGGAAACAATGGGCAATGTCACCCTGCGCCTGCGCTGCATGGGGGCAGGGGTCTATGATCACGGTTATGTGCTGGGCTACGAGCGCCTGCGCGATCATGCACCCGAAGTTGATGGCCCGCGCCACCGGCTGTGGAAGATCCGCACCCGGCAGATCGTGACCGCGACGGGTGCGATCGAACGGCCCCTGTCCTTCGCGGGCAACGATATTCCGGGCGTCATGCTGGCCTCGGCCCTGCGCGATTATGCCGTGAACTGGGGTATCTCGGTCGGTGACCGCGTGGTGATCGCGACCAATAACGATGATGCCTATCGCACCGCGATCACGCTGAAGGAACTTGGCCTTGCGGTGCCGGTGATCCTGGATGCCCGCGCATCCGGTGGCGGGGCGCTGGCCGATCAGGCCCGCGCCCTTGGCATCCGGGTCGAGAACGGCAAGGCCATCGCAAAGGTCAAGGGCGGCAAGCGCGTGACCGGCGTGGCGATCTGCGCGCAGGCGGGCGAAGGTGGCGTTCTGGACGAGGTGGCTTGCGACGCGGTTGCCATGTCGGGCGGCTGGTCGCCCGTGGTGCACCTGTGGTCCCATTGCGGGGGCAAGCTGATCTGGGATGCGGATCAGGCGATGTTCCGTCCCGATCCCGAAAAGGCGCCCACCGGCGCCGATGGTCAGCCGATGGTGATCGCGGCCGGTGCCGCCAATGGCGCGATGGACCTGGCGCTGGCCTTGGCCGATGGCGATCTGGCCGGGCGGGCTGCGGCGCAGGCCGCTGGCCACATGCCCGTGACGGGCAAGGCCCCCGTGGCGGAGCAGCAGATCGAGGCGCCCATCGCGCCGGTCTGGATGATGCCGCAGGGTGCCACCTATGGGCTGCGGTCCAAGGCATGGCTGGATTTCCAGAACGACGTAAAGGTCTCGGACGTGCAACTGGCCGCGCAGGAAGGTTTCACTTCCGTCGAACACGCCAAGCGCTACACGACGCTGGGCATGGCCACGGATCAGGGCAAGCTGAGCAATATCAACGGCCTAGCAACGCTTGCCAAGTCGCTGAACACCGATATTCCCAGCGTCGGCACGACGACCTTCCGCCCGCCCTATACCCCGATCAGCATGGGGGCCATCGCGGGCGAGGCACGCGGCGACATCTTCCAGCCGCTGCGTCGCACCCCCCTGCATGACTGGCACGCGGCACAGGGCGCCTATTGGGAACCCGTCGGCCACTGGCGCCGCCCCTATTGCTATCCGCGCAGCGGCGAAAGCCACTTCGACGCGGTCAGCCGCGAGGTCAAGCAGACGCGCGCCAGCCTTGGGCTGCTGGATGCCTCGACCCTTGGCAAGCTGGTGGTCAAGGGCCCCGATGCGGGCCGGTTCCTCGACATGCTCTATACCAACATGATGAGCACGCTGCCGGTCGGCAAATGCCGCTATGGCCTCATGTGCTCGGAAAACGGGTTCCTGATGGATGACGGCGTGGTGGCGCGCATGTCCGAGGATACCTGGCTTTGCCATACGACCACCGGCGGCGCGGACCGCATCCACGCCCATATGGAAGAATGGCTGCAAACCGAATGGTGGGACTGGAAAGTCTATGTCGCCAACGTGACCGAGGCTTGGGCGCAATTCGCTGTGGTCGGCCCCAATGCCCGCAAGGTGCTGGAAAAGCTGGGCGGTATGGATGTGTCCAAGGACACGCTGCCCTTCATGCAATGGGCCGAGGGCACACTGGGCGAGGTGCCTGCGCGGGTCTTCCGCATCTCTTTCTCGGGCGAGCTCAGCTATGAGATCGCCGTTCCCGCCAGCCATGGCCGTGCCTTCTGGGACCGCCTGATGCAGGAGGGGGCCGAGTTCGGCGTAATGCCCTATGGCACCGAGGCGCTGCACGTGATGCGGGCCGAAAAAGGCTTCATCATGATCGGTGACGAAACCGACGGGACCATCATCCCGCAGGATCTGGGTCTGGGCTGGGCGATCTCGAAGAAAAAGGAAGACTATCTCGGCAAGCGCGGACAGGAGCGCAGCCACATGGTCAACCCGAACCGCTGGCAGCTGGTAGGGCTTGAGACGCTGGATGGCAGCACGCTGCCCGATGGCGCCTATGCCTTGGCAGAGGGCACCAACGCCAATGGTCAGCGCAACACCCAGGGACGCGTCACCTCGACCTATCATTCGCCCACGCTGGAGCGCGGCATCGCCATGGGGATCGTGCTGAACGGTCCCGCTCGCATGGGCGAGGTAATCGCCTTCGGCAAGACCGACGGGACCGAGGTGAAGGCGAAGATCGTCGATCAGGTCTTTTACGACAAGGACGGAGTGAAGCAGAATGTCTGAACCGGTCAGCGCCCTGAATGGGGCCAGTTTCGAAGGTCTCGTGACACTGCAGGACCGTGGTCCGACGGGCATGATCACCCTGCGCGGCGATCTGGCGGCACCCGTCATGGCGAAGGCGCTGGACAAGGCGCTTGGCCTGACCGTGCCCGACACACGCCGTGTTCAACCCGCCAAGGGTGTCAGCAAGGGGCAGGCCGCCTGGATGTCACCGGACGAGCTGCTGCTGATCCTGCCCTACGGCCAGGTATCAAGCGTCTGCGCCAACCTTTCGGCCACGCTTGAGGGGACGCATCACCTTGTGGCGGATGTCTCGGACGCGCGCGCGTTGATCACGGTCAGCGGACAGGACGCGCATGTGCGCGAGGTGCTGGCGAAACTGGCGCCGGTCGATCTGCATCCGGCACAATTCGGCCCCGGCGACTTCCGCCGCACCCGTTTGGCGCAGGTCGCGGGTGCCTTCTGGATGCCCGAGGCCGGCCAGATCAACGTGATTTGTTTCCGTTCGGTCGCGCAATATGTCTTTGACCTGCTCGGCGCCGCTGCAGACCCTGCCGCATCGGTCGATTATTTCGGCTGAGACAGCCACTTGGGCAGGGCGGGGGTTGACCTTGCCCCCCCAAGCCTACCATCTAGGCCCGAGAGATAACCGCAACAGAGGGGGGCCGACCAATGGCTTTTGAACTTCCTGATCTTCCCTATGCCCATGACGCGCTGGCCGCACATGGCATGTCCGCCGAAACGTTCGAATATCATCACGATATCCATCACAAGGCCTATGTGGACAACGGCAACAAGCTGATCGCCGGCACCGAATGGGAAGGCAAGTCGCTGGAAGACATCATCACCGGCACCTATCAGGCAGGCGCCGTGGCCCAGAACGGGATCTTCAACAACGCCTCGCAGCACTGGAACCATGTCCAGTTCTGGGAGATGATGGGCCCCGGCAAGGGCGCGATGCCCGGCGAGCTGGAAAAGGCCATCACCGAAAGCTTCGGCTCGGTCGCCAAGTTCAAGGAAGATTTCGCCGCCGCGGGCGCGGGCCAGTTCGGTTCGGGCTGGTGCTGGCTGGTCAAGGACAAGGACGGTGCGCTGAAGGTCACCAAGACCGAAAACGGCGTGAACCCGCTGTGCTTCGGACAGACAGCGCTTCTGGGCTGCGACGTGTGGGAACATTCCTACTACATCGATTTCCGCAACAAGCGCCCGGCTTACCTGTCGAACTTCCTGGAAAACCTTGTGAACTGGGAAAACGTGGCCTCGCGCCTCTGATCCCGGTCAGGCTGACGCCTTGCAGACAGAACCCCGCGCTTGCTTGCGCGGGGTTTTTTTATTCCAAAAATGATATATGATTCAGTCAGCGCGCGATCAGACCTGCCCGGCCCTGCAAGGACCGGGGCAAGACGACTCTGGAGGACGCGATGATACGACTTGAAAAAGACACCTGGGTTCTGGTCGCCGACGGTGAGAAGGCGCTGTTTCTGTGCAACGAGGGCGGCGCGGTCGATCCCAGGCTGTCGGTGATGCGGATCGAGGAACAGGACAACCCCAGCCAGAAAGATCAGGTATCGGATCGGCCCGGACGACGGCCCGACGCCAGCATGGGGCAGCGTTCCGCGATGGAGGAGGCGGACTGGCACCAGCTGGCCAAGGATCGCTTCGCCGCCGAGATGTCGGCGATCCTGTCGCGGATGGTGGGGCGCGGCCATATCGGGCGCATGGTCATCGTGGCCCCGCCGCGCAGCCTGGGCGAGTTGCGCGACCATCTGGACGAGGCTGTGCTGAAAACCCTGGTGGCGGAGATCCCCAAGACACTGACGCGCCATCCCTTGCCTGAGCTTCAGAAGATCGTGATTGCCGATCTCGAGGCGATGTAGCGCCGGGTTGACTGCGCCGATGCGGCCATGACGGATTGAACCCGGCACGCGGCTGCGCCAAGGTGACGGGGCGCAAGGGCAGGGGCATCCAGGATCATGACAGAGGCAGGCAAGGGCGTTGCGGCATTGATCGCCGCATGTACGGTCTGGGGCCTGTCGGGGCTGTTCTACAAGCTTCTGGCGCATGTGCCGCCGATCGAGATTCTTGCGCATCGCACATTGTGGTCACTGGTCTTTTTCACGGTGCTGCTGATGGTGCAGGGGCGGCTGGGGCAGCTGCGGGTTGCCCTTGGCTCGCCCCGGTCGCTGGGCATCGTGCTGTTCGCGGCGCTGATGATCTCGACCAACTGGTTCATCTTCATCCTGTCGATCCAGATCGGCCGCGCGACAGAGGCATCATTGGGCTATTACCTCTTTCCCCTCGTGGCCGTGCTGATCGGGCGCGTGGTCTTCGGGGAAAGGCTCAGCCGCATGCAGGCCATTGCGGTGGGGTTGGCGACATTGGCTGTGACGATCCTGACGCTGGGCCTGGGTGTGGCACCTTGGATCGCCTTGATTCTATCCATCAGTTTCGGCCTCTATGGACTTGTTAAAAAACGGCTTTCCGCTGGTCCGGTCGTATCCGTCACCGCCGAGGTTCTGGTGCTGGCACCGATCGCCTGCATCGTGCTGCTCATGGCCCATCGTGATGGGGGCGCCTTCGGGGCCGACCTGACCGACAGCCTGCTTCTGATGACGTCGGGTGTCCTGACGGCCGGGCCCTTGATGCTGTTTTCCTATGCCAGCAAGCGGGTGCGCATGGGGACCGTGGGGCTGATTCAATACATCAACCCGACTTTGCAATTCATTGTCGCAGTTGTCATTTTCCTGGAACCGTTCCAGGGCTGGCACGTCATTGCCTTTGCGCTGATCTGGGTGGCGCTGGCGCTTTATTCGGCGGCATCGGTCTCGTTGGAACGGGCGGCGCGCAGGGCAAGGGTCAGCGCGTCCACATCATCGACCACCGTGATGAACCCGGCCAGCGAAGGGTCGGCAAAACCCTGAGCGATGACATGCTCGATCAGGGCCATCAGGGGCGACCAGTAGCCATTCACGTTCAGCAGGAAGATCGGTTTGGCATGAAGGCCCAGTTGCCGCCATGTCAGAACCTCGAAGAACTCGTCCAGCGAACCCGCCCCGCCCGGCAGAACGACGATCGCATCCGAGTTCATGTACATGACCTTCTTGCGCTCGTGCATCGTCTCGGTCACGACAAAGCGGGTCAGGTCGGTCTTGCCGACCTCCATCTTCAGCAGGTGAACCGGGATCACGCCCAGCGTGTCCCCGCCCTCTGCCTGCGCCGCCCGCGCCACGGCCCCCATCAGCCCCACGTCGCCCGCGCCGTAGACCAGTTGCCAGCCCTCGGTGGCAAGGGTCGCACCAAGGGCGGTCGCCTGCCCCATGTAAAGCGGGTCATTCCCGCCACGTGCGCCACAATAGACGCAGACGGCAAATCCTTTCGGCGGATGCGACATGTTACTTCCCGTTTTTGTGCAAAGGTGCTTTTGACCCGTGATAACCTTGTTGCTAATCTCGCTCAACTGCCGCGCAAGGAAAACGGCGGACCGGAAGGGAACAGATGAATAATAAGTCGTGGATGTCGGGCGGCTCGGGGCGCGCCGTGGCCGGTGCTGTTGTGGCCGTCGTATTGGTGGTACTGGGTTTCGTGCTGAGCGGAAAACTCTACCCGCCCGAAGTGCCGCCGGTCGAACAGGCTGCGGTCCAGGCGCCGTCGACGCCGACTGCTGCCGCTCCCCCGGCACCGGCCCAGACACCGGCACCGGCCCAGACACCGGCACCAGAGACGGCGCCCGAGGTGACAACCACGGCAGATGCCGAACCCGTCCCTGCAGATGCCGAACCCGCCCCTGCCGATGCCGAGCCTGCGCCTGCGCAGGCAGCACCCGCGCAAGCGCCCGAGGCTGCAACGGCACCGGCGGATGCGCCCGCCGACCAGGCTGCGCCGACCGAAACGGTCGTTGCACCCGCCCCGGAACCTGCGACAACGGCCCCGGAAACAGCGGCAACGGAAACCGTGACGCCTGACGCCGCCGCGCCTGAAACAGCCGCTGCCGACGCCGCCGCGCCCGAGACGGCTGACGACACATCCCAGCCGCCTGCCGAACAGGATGCTGGCGCCTCGACGGGCGCGGATGGTGCGGCGGTGATCCTGCCTCAATTCGACACCGTGCGCCTTGCACCCGATGGTGAAGCGCTGGTGGCCGGGCGTGCCGTGCCCGGTCGCACGGTCGAGGTTCTGCTGGACGGTGTCGTGGTGGGCGATGCGATGGTCGGGGGTGACGGGGCTTTCGTGGCCTTTCTCAGCCTGCCGCCATCGGATGCGCCGCGTGTCATGACGCTTGCCGTGGGGCAGGGCGCTAACAGGCTGCTGTCGGACCAGCAGGTGATCATTGCGCCTGTTGCGGGCCTGCCGCCCGTCGCCGTGGCCGATGCCGGCACCACCGATGGGGCCGCCCCGGCCGATGCCTCTGCCTCTGCTCCGGCTGCGGCACCGACTGCGCCGCCAGCCGCTCCGGCCGCGCCTGCCTTGTTGCTGGCTGACGGAACAGGTGTGCGGGTACTGCAACCGGCCACACCGGTTGATCCTGCGGCGGGTGGTGTCGGGCTGGCCATCGACGTGATCAGCTATACGACCGAAGGGGACGTGCTGCTGCAAGGTCGCGGCCGACCCGACGCGACGATCCTGATCTACCTGGATAACGCCGCGGTCACATCCGTGCCCATCGGGTCCGACGGGATCTGGAGCACGGGCCTGCCCGGCGTGGCGCCCGGCATCTATACCCTGCGCCTGGACGAGGTGAACGCCGCAGGCCGCGTGCTGGCGCGGATCGAGACGCCCTTCAAACGCGAAGACCGTGACGAGGTCGCGGCAATCGCCAATGCCGGGAATGCTGCCTCCGTACCTGCGGACACGTCCGCCCCGGCCGGGTCGTCGACGCCGACCGCCCCGTCGGACACGGCTGCGGCAGACAGCGGAACAGTGCAACCCGCCGATGCGCCTGGCAGTGCCGCGGTCAAGGTGGTCACGGTGCAGCCGGGAAATACGCTTTGGGCGATCGCGCGCGAAAGCTATGGCGAGGGGCTGTTGTTCGTGCGCCTGTTCGAGGCCAACCGCGACCGTATCCGTGATCCCGACCTGATCTATCCGGGCCAGATCTTCACCATTCCGGACTAGGCTGACGCATCGTCATCGCAAGCCGGGGCTGTGCAGACGCCTCATGTCGCGCATACTGGCCGCAATGATATTGCGCGCGGGGAGGGCGGCGGATGCAGAAGCAGCGGATACTTGTCGATCAGCAGGACATCACCAAGGCGCGGGTAGCGCCCGATCCCGCCGCCATGCGGCCGCTCGAAGATGGCGAGGCGCGTTTACAGGTCGAAAGTTTCGCACTAACCGTGAACAACGTGACCTATGCCGCCACCGGCTTTGCGCTGGAGTACTGGCGCTTCTTTCCCAGCGGAGAAGAGGGGCAGGGCATCGTGCCGGTCTGGGGCACGGCGCGCGTGATCGACAGCCGGGCCACGGGGGTCGCGCCGGGCACACGGGTCTATGGCTATCTGCCCATGGCCGAAACCATGGTGATCCGCCCGGAACAGTCGGCCCAGGGCGTGTTCGTCGACAAAAGCCCGCATCGCGACGGTCTGGCACTGGTCTACAACACCTATGTGGCGGTCAAGCCCGGCGCCGTCCGTGACGATCACCTGCGCAGCCTGCTGCAACCGCTTTTGGCTACGTCTTACCTGCTGTTCGACTGGCTGGCTGACAATGAATGGTTCGGGGCTGGGCAGATCATCGTGGGCAGCGCCTCGTCCAAGACGGGGCTTGGCCTGTGCAAGTTCCTGGCCGAACCTTCCGACCGGCCCTACCGGATCATCGGGCTGACAGGCGAGGGCAATCGCGCCTTCGTCGAAGGGCTGGGCGCCTGCGACCAGGTGCTGAGCTATGACCAGATCGACCAGCTTGCGACAATCCCCAGCGTCTACGTGGACATGGCCGGCAATGCCGAGGTCAAGGCGCGGCTGCATGGCCATCTTGCCGACCAGTTGCGCCATTCGGCTGCGGTGGGCACCAGCCACTGGGACCGTTTTGCGCCGCCGCGCAACCTGGCTGGCCCGAAACCGCAGTTCTTCTTTGCCCCCGCCCAGATCGCCAAGCGCCGCACCGAATGGGGCCCCGGCGTGATCGAGGCGCGCATCACGGCGGCGTGGAAGCGGATCGCGGCCGATGCCGGTGAATGGCTGGAGGTCGTGGAGCATCACGGGATCGCATCCGCGCCCGCGCTCTGGGCGGATCTGGCGGCAGGGCGCAGCCCTGCGCGTGAAGGCCATGTGCTGGTGGTGTGACGCGCCGGGGGCCCTCTGGCCTTCCCCGGAAAAGCGGCCTATCTGTGAGGTCCTCACGAAAGGCCTGATCCATGCGACCGACGACCCCCACTTCTGACGAGGCAAGCGCCGAACGCCGGTCCGGCTGGCGCACGATCCGGCGTGTCTCGCCCTATCTGTGGCCCGAGGATCAGCCTTGGGTAAAGCGGCGCGTCGTTCTGGCGCTGCTGGCGCTGGTGGTGGGCAAGATCATCGCCGTGGTGACGCCGATCCTTTACAAGCAGGCCGTGGATGCGCTGGCGGGGGAAGGGGTGTCGCCGCTGATGCTGGGCGCGGTGGGTCTGACCGTGGCCTATGGCATGGCGCGGCTTTTTTCGAACGGCTTTCAGCAATTGCGCGATGCGGTATTCGCCGCCGTCGGGCAACGCGCGCTCAGGGCGCTGGCGCTGGAAACCTTCACCCATATCCATCGCCTGTCGATGCGCTATCACCTGACGCGCAAGACCGGGGGCCTCAGCCGGATCATCGAACGCGGTGTGAAAGGCGTGGACTTCCTGCTGCGTTTCCTGCTGTTCTCGATCGGGCCGCTGGTTCTGGAACTGCTGATGATCGCGGGGATCCTGTTTTTCCTGTTCGACGTCTGGTACCTGGCGGTGATCGTGCTGACCATCGCGGTCTATGTCTGGTTCACCTTTGCGGTCACCGAATGGCGCGTGAAACTGCGCCGCGAGATGAATGATCAGGATACCGACGCCAACCAGAAGGCCATCGACAGCCTGCTGAATTTCGAGACCGTCAAGTATTTCGGGGCCGAAGCCCGCGAGGCGCGCCGCTATGACCGCGCGATGGAACGTTATGAGAGCGCCGCCCTCAAGACCGCCTATTCGCTGGCCTTCCTGAACTTCGGGCAGGCTTTCCTGATCACGGCGGGCCTTGTGATCGTGATGGTCATGGCCGCCGTGGGCGTCGAGCGCGGTCATCTGACCGTCGGTGATTTCGTCATGGTCAACGCCTACATGATCCAGATCACCATGCCGCTGAACTTCCTCGGAACTGTCTATCGCGAAATCCGGCAGTCCCTGGTCGATATGGGCGAAATGTTCGATTTGTTAGAGCAGCCCGCCGAAGTTTCCGATAAAACGGGCGCAAATGTTCTGAATGTGCAAGGCGGCGAGGTCGAGTTGCGCGATGTGCACTTTGGCTATGACCCCGAACGCATGATCCTGAAAGGGGTCAGCCTGAAGGTGGCGGCGGGCGAGACCGTGGCGATCGTCGGCTCTTCGGGGTCGGGCAAGTCCACCATCGGGCGGCTGCTGTTCCGCTTTTACGATGTGAACAGTGGCGCGGTTCTGATCGACGGGCAGGACCTGCGCGACGTGACCCAGGTCAGCCTGCATGACGCGATCGGGGTGGTGCCGCAGGATACGGTGCTGTTCAATGACACGATCCGCTACAACATAGCCTATGGTCGCGACGGCGCGACCGAGGATCAGGTCGTGCAGGCCGCGCGCGATGCGCAGATCCATGACTTCATCATGCGCCTGCCCGCCGGCTATGACACCCAGGTGGGCGAGCGCGGGCTGAAACTGTCAGGCGGCGAGAAGCAGCGCGTGGGGATCGCGCGCACGCTGCTCAAGAACCCGCCCATCCTGCTGCTGGACGAGGCGACATCGGCGCTGGATACCGAAACCGAACAGGAAATCCAGGGTGCATTGGCCCGCGCGGCCGAGGGACGCACCGTGCTGACCATCGCGCATCGGCTGTCCACCGTGGCGGATGCGGATCGCATCATCGTGCTGGAGGATGGTCATATCGTCGAGGAAGGCACCCATACGGACCTGCTGTCGCGCAAGGGACGCTATTGGGGCCTGTGGCAGCGCCAGGCCAGCGAGCGCGAGGCGGCAGCGTAGATCGGGCAGATCGCGGCTGTGCCGCGATGCCTCCGGCGGGGATATTTGGGGCAAGAAGAAACGGCGCCGCAGACTGTTGCGGCGCCGTTTGCATGTGGATCACTCGGCCGCGCGCAGCGGCGGTTCGGGCGAAGTCAGCGGATCGGGGGCGGGGCGCGGCGCGAGAATGGCCGTATCCGCCTGTTCGTCTTCCCAGATGATCTCGGGCGCCTTGAGCTTGCGCGCGGCCCGGTTCAGCGCCCAGTCGCGCGCGGCCCGGCTGCCGCGACCGAGGGACAGGATCGCCAGCATGCGCGAGAGCGCCATCGCATAGGTGCCCGTCCAGACCCGAAGCGCCAGAAGCGACGGGGTGAAGACCAGCGTCAGCATGGTCGCAAGGCCCAGCCCGAAGACCACGGCGGTTGCAAGCTGCTTCCACCACAGCGCAGTCGGACTGTCGATCGTGTAGCCGCCGTTGATGAAATCCAGGCTGAGGCCGAACATCATGGGCGCAAGGCCCGCCATGGTGGTGATCGTCGTCAGCAGCACCGGGCGAATGCGGTCTTCGGCGGTGCGGATGATCGCCTCGATCCGGGGCATGTAGCGCGAGTAATCCTGGTAGGTGTCGATCAGGATGATGTTGTTGTTCACAACGATCCCGGCCAAGGCCACGATCCCCGTGCCTGTCATGATGATCGAGAAGGTCTGATCCATCACCAGCATCCCGATCAGTACGCCCGTCGTCGACAGCACCACGGCCAGCAACACGAGGACCGCGTTATAGACCGAGTTGAACTGCGCCAGCAGGATGATGAACATCAGCCCCAGCGCCCCGGCGAAGGCATTGGCCAGGAAGGCACCGGATTCGGCCTGATCTTCCTGGTCGCCCGTCCATTCCCATTGTACGCCCGCCGGAAGCGGGTCGGATTCGAGCCATGCGGTCAGCGTCGCGATCCGTTCGGTGGCCGTGATCGGCACCTCGGACACCGATCCATCCCCACCGGGCGTGGACAGGGTCATCCCGTCGGCCACACCGGCCTTGATGTCGAAATAGCGCTTGCCGTCCACGCGCTTGATCTGCGCCAGTTTCGGAACCGGCTGGCGGCTGATGAAATTGGCCAGCGGCACGAGACCGTCGCTGGTGCGCACTTTCAGCGTGTCCAGCGTCGAGAGCACGCGATCATCCTCGGGCAGGCGTACGCGGATCTCGATCTCTTCGTCCGAGGTCTCGACACGCATCGTGTCAAGCAGGATGCCGCGCGTGACCAGCTGGACCATGCCGCCCACCGTGGCCACATCCGCCCCGAAACGGCCGGCCTTTTCCACGTCGACGTCGATCTGCCAGTCGATGCCGGGCAGGGGGAGCGTGTCTTCGATCAGGGTGAGGCCTTCGGTTTCCTCGAACTTCGCGCGGGCCATGCGGGTCGCCTCTTGCAGGGCCTCCCAGTCATCGCCTTTCAGGCGGAGATGAATCGGCTTGGCCGAAGCCGGGCCGCGGGCCTGGGCGATGACCTCGACCTGCAGGCCGGGAATGGCCGCGATGTCGCGGGTCAGTTCCTCGATCACCAGGTCGCCGTCCAGATCGGGCCGGTCGCGCCGATCCTCCCAGGGGATGGTTTCCAGCTGGATCTGACCGATCGTGTCGAGCGGGGGCTGCGCGCCGCCCGTATTGGCATTCAGGCCGCCATCGCCTGCAAAGGCGAAGGCGTTGTCGACGCCCGGATGGGCCAGCACGATCGCCTCGGCGGCACGCACCAGCGCGTCCTTTTCGGCCAGCGACAGGTTGCCCCTTGCGCGCACGTAGACGATGGCCTGTTCGGGTTCGGAATCCACGAAGAATTCCACGCCCCTGCTGTTCTGCTGGAAGACCGAGAAGACGGTGACGACAAAAATGCCGACAGCGGCGATCGTGACCAGCGGCATCACGGGGTTGGCCGCGATGAAGCGGATGAAATGCCCGAAAATCGTGCGCCGGTGACCGGCCACGATGGGGCGGGGCTTGCGTTCGATCCGGGCGGCGCCCAGCGTGATGGTCGTGGCAAAGCAGCCCAGTGTGAAGAGGACCATGCCCGGCAGCGCGGAAACGATGCCGCTGCCCATGGGCTGGCCGCCGAACAGGTAGCCGGGGTTGATCAGCTGCATCGCGCCCAGGAACACCAGGTAAAGCGCGGGCGGCACAAGGGCCGCGCGCCCCCACCAGGGCAGGCTGCGGCGCAGCGCGTCGGACGTGCGGCCGAAAGTGCGGCTCATCCGGCCGGTCACGCCGCCCATCACGGGCAGGTAGATCAAGGCCACGATCAGGCTGGCGGAGAGCACGAAGATCAGGGTGATCGGCAGCATGCCCATGAATTCACCCGGAACACCGGGCCAGAACAGCATCGGCAGGAAAGCGCAGAGGGTCGTCGCGGTGGAGCTGATGATCGGCCAGAACATGCGCTTGGCCGCCTCGACATAGGCCGACATGGGCCCCGATCCTTCCTGGATGCGCTTGTCGGCATATTCGACCACGACGATGGCGCCATCCACCAGCATGCCCACCGCGAGGATCAGGCCGAACATCACGATGTTCGAGATGGTCACCCCCATCATCGCCAGCAGAACAAAGCACAGAAGGAAGGATGTGGGGATCGCAAAGCCCACCAGCAGCGCCGCGCGCGGCCCGAGGCTGGCCAGCACCACGATCATCACCAGCGCGATGGCCGTCAGCACCGAGCCTTCCAGCTGGCTGACCATCGAGCCCACGACGCGGCTTTGATCGTTCGAGGTGCCAAGATGAACGGCGGCGCGCATGTCGTCTGGCCAGGTGGCCTGCGCCGCAGCCACGACGCGCCGCACTTCCGAGGCCGTGTCGATCAGGTTGAACCCCTTGCGCTTGACGACCTGCAGCGCGACTGTCGGCTCTCCGTTGAAGCGCGCGGTGCCCAGCCTGTCCTCGAAGGTCATGCGGATCTCGGCCAGGTCCCCGAGGGTCACGACACGGGTGCCGTTGGTCTTGACCGGCAGGTTGTAGATGTCGCGCGGCCCGTCGAAGGACGAGGGGATCTTGACGCTGAACGTGCCTTGGGCGGTTTCCACCTCGCCGGCGGCGATCAGCATGTTGTTGTTCTGCACGACGTTGATCAGCTCGCCTGCCGTGACATTGTAGGATTCGAGGCGCAGCGGGTCGATGACCACCTCGACCATTTCCTCGCGGTTGCCGGCGATCCCGGCTTCCATCACGGCATCCAGCGCCTCGATCTCGTCCTGAAGGTCGCGGGCGATGCGTGCCATGGTGCGTTCGGGCACGTTGCCGGTCAGGTTGACGATGATGATCGGGAATTCGGAAAAGTTGATCTCGTTGATCGAATATTTCTCGAAACCGGCGGGGAACAGGCTTTCGGCATTGCTCATGGCCTCGCGGACATCGGCCATGATCTTGGTCTTGTCCCAGCCGAATTCGAATTCCAGCGCGACGCCTGCGTAATTCTCGGCCGCGGTCGAGGTCATCTTCTTCAGGCCGTCAAGATCCGACAGCTCGGTCTCCATCGGCTTGACCAGCAGCGCCTCGCTGTCTTCGGCGGAAATGCCGGGGAAGGGGACCGAGACGAAGAGCGCCGGGATCTCGATGTCCGGCTCGCCTTCCTTGGGAAGGCTGACATAGGCAAACCCGCCCACGGCCAGCGAGAGCAGGATGAAGGCCATCACCATGCGGGCGCGCGCGGCTGCCCAATCGACCATGCCGACCATTATTGCGCCTCGCGATATGTTGGGATGACGGGCACGCCATCGGCCACGTATTCCTGACCGGTCACGATGATGTTGGCCTGTTCGGGCAGGCCTTCGATCCAGACGCCCTGGACCGTATCGCGCAGCAGACGGACGGGGGCGAAGCGCGCGGTGTTGTCGGCATCGACCAGCCGTACGCCAAGGGCGCCGTCATCATTCAGTGTCAGCGCCGATTGCGGCACCAGATGCGCCTGCGCGCCGGGGGCCGCGATGGCGATCTGGGCGGTCTGTCCGTCGCGGATGGCCATGTCGGGGTTCGCCACTTCGATATCCACGCGGAAGGTGCGTGTCATCGGATCGGCCGAGCGGGACAGGAATGAGACGATGCCCTGCACCTCCTGGCCGGTGGCCAGACGTGCCCCGGCCATGACGCCGGTCTCGATCCGCTCCACCTCGGTTTCGGGGGCGAATCCGACGATACGGATCGGATCAAGCTGGATCACCGTGGCGCAAAGTCCGCCTGGTTGCAGCAGGCTGCCCAGCTCGGCGCTGTCGCTTTCCAGGATGCCGTCGAAAGGCGCGGTGATCGTCAGGCGTTCGATTTCCTTGGCAGCGGCGGCCACGGCGGCTTCGGCGCTGCGCAGGTTCGCCTCGGTCGTGGCGACGCGGGTCGAAGAGGCGAAACCGTCCTGCGACAGCCGGTCGGCGGCGGCAAAGTTGATCTGTGCGTCGGTCAGGCGCGCCTCGGCCTCGGCCAGCATCGCCTCACGCGTGCCGATATCGATCTGGCAGATCACCTGGCCCGCCGTGACGGAGGCGCCGCGCCGCAGCGGATCCGACACCACACGCCCCGAGGTTTCCGCCCGCAGTTCGACATCGCGCATGGCCTGCGTTTCGCCGCGCAGGATCACGGCATCTTCGATCCGGCGCGCGGTCGAGGCCAGTGCGACGACACGCACCGTGCCAGCCGCGGGCGCGCCCGCATCCGCATCGCCCTGCGCTTCGGTGGACGCACCGGGCGGTTCATTGCCGGCGACGGCCAGCAACGCATCACGATGCATCACAAGAGTGTAGAGGAAAGCAGTCACGAGGACGGCGACAATAACCGAGACGATGCGCATCAAGTGTCCTTCTGGTGCAGCGGTAAGCCGGGTGCGGCCCGGGATCGCGCATGCATGGTTGACCTACATGCTTCTACGCTGAACTGATCGGTTCAGATTAAACTTTTCTGCGGTGCCGCGCAAGGACCCGCTCAAGTGCCCGGCTTGCCCGGGGTCCCGGCCCCTTGGCAGGGACAAGGCTTCACGTTAAGAGGGGGCGAACGGCAGGAGGGCAGCGCGTGAGCCAGAGCGAAAGTTTCATCGAGGAAGTCACCGAAGAGGTCCGTCGCGACCGCATGTTCGGCCTGATGCGGCGCTATGGCTGGATTGCGGTTCTGCTGGTCCTGTTGCTGGTCGGCAGTGCCGCATGGATCGAATGGCGCAAGGCCCAGGCCCAGGCCGCGGCCCAGGCGATGGGCGATGCGATGATCGCGGCGCTTGAGGCCGATGAAAGTGCCGCGCGCGTCGATGCGCTGGCCGCCATCGAGGCACCGGGCACGGGCGCGCGGGTCGTGCGTGATTTCATGACCGCCGCCGCGATGATCGAGACGGGCAACACTGATGACGCCCGCAGCCTTCTGGCTACGATTGCGGCAGACGGGACCGTTGATGCCGCCTATCGGCAAATTGCCGGTTTCAAGGCGTTGCTGCTGCAGGCCGATACCCTCGGCCTGGCCGAGCGGCGGCTGGGCTTCGAAGGTCTGGCCCAGACCAGCGCGATGCTGCGCCTGCCGGCCGAGGAACAGCTGGCCCTGATCGAGATCGAGGAAGGCCAGATCGATGCCGCCGTCGCGCGGCTTCAGCGGCTGCAGGCCGATGCCGAGGTGACAGCGGGCTTGCGTCAACGCGCGTCTCAGTTGATTGTAGCCCTTGGCGGCACGCTGGACGGCACCGGCGCCACCGGAAACTGACAAGGGGCCGTGCCCTCGCGCCCCATGGAGGGCCTGCGACGGGTGCGGCATGGAAGGCGAGGCGAGCGTGAAGGCAGGATCGTTGCACAACAAGGGATGGATCGCAGGGCTGGCCGGGCTTGTCCTGCTGTCGGCCTGCACGGAACCGCAGACATTTCTGCCCGGCCCGCGAGAAGACTTGCGCGCCCCGCTGGGGGCTGACGCAGCGGCAACGGTGGGCGAGGTCGCTGAAAACCGCAGCCTGTCCATCACCTTGCCGGCCCAGACCAGCAATGCAGACTGGACCAACCGTCCCAACGCGCCGCGCTACCGGACCGACAACGCGGCGCTGTCCGCGCGCCCGCAACTTGTCTGGTCCGCCAATATCGGTGCGGGCGATGGCAAGCGTCAGCGGATCACGGCCGATCCTGTCGTGGCGCAGGGGCGCGTCTTCACCCTCGATGCAGGTGCCACGGTCACCGCGACCGCGACGACGGGCGGCGCCCTGTGGTCACGCGACCTCACGCCTTCGGGCGATCGGTCCGATCAGGCCAGCGGCGGTGGAATCGCCCTGTCCGACGGTGTTCTTTATGTCTCGACCAGTTTCGGTCTGCTCAGCGCGCTGGACGCCGCCACGGGCGAGGTCCGCTGGCAGCAGAAACTCGAGGCGACGGGATCGGGCACGCCCGCGGTGCAGGGCGATCTGGTCTATCTTGTGTCCGGCGGCGATACCGCCTGGGCGATCGAGACCGCGACAGGGAGCGTGCGCTGGCAGACCTCGACCGCGACCGATCAATCCAACGTGCTTGGCGGGGCCGCCCCCGTGGTCAGTGACCAGTTGGCGATCTTCGCCTTCGGCAACGGCGAGGTGCAGGCCACCTTCCGTCAGGGCGGCCTGCGGGTCTGGAACTCCATCGTATCGGGGCAGCGCCGCTTCAGCGCGCTGGCACGCGTGGCCGATATCACCGGCGATCCGGTGCTGGCGGGCGATACGCTCTATGTGGGCACCCATTCGGGCCGCATCGTGGCGCTGGACATCGCCAATGGCGACCGTCGCTGGACCGCGCAGGACGGGGCCATCAGCCCGGTCTGGGTTGCAGGTGGATCGGTCTTCGCGGTCAGTGACCGGAACGAGCTGCTGCGTCTGGATGCGCGTGACGGCAGCCGGATCTGGGGTGTCAAACTGCCGAATTTCACCGAAACCAGGCCGCGCCGCCAGGTCGAGGTGGTGGCCCACTATGGCCCGGTCCTTGCCGGGGGGCAGCTTGTCGTCGCATCGAATGACGGGCAGCTGCGCTTCTTCGATCCGGTCTCGGGGGCACAGACCCATGCCGCGCAGGTGCCCGGCGGTGCCACGTCCTCGCCCGTGGTGGCGCAAGGTACGCTGTTTGTCGTCGGCGCGCGGGGACAATTGCACGCTTTCCGTTAAGCGCGCGATAGTGTATCGCAGCCGCTTGACCGGATCCGGAGCCGCAGAACCATGAGTTTCACCCTGGCCATCGTTGGCCGACCCAATGTGGGAAAATCCACTCTTTTCAATCGCCTGGTTGGAAAACGTCTGGCGCTGGTCGATGATCAGCCCGGGGTTACGCGGGATCTGCGTGAAGGTGCTGCACGTCTGGGGGATCTGCGATTCACCGTGATCGACACGGCCGGCCTTGAAGAGGCGACCGACGAATCCCTTCAAGGCCGCATGCGCAAGCTGACCGAGCGCGCCGTGGACATGGCCGATATCTGCCTGTTCATGATCGATGCCCGCGTGGGCGTCACCCCGACCGATGAAGTCTTTGCCGAAATCCTGCGCAAACGGGCAAAACACGTGATCCTGGCTGCCAACAAGGGCGAGGGGCGCGCGGCTGACGCCGGTGTCATCGAAGCCTATGGTCTGGGTCTGGGCGAGCCGATCCGCCTGTCCGCCGAACATGGCGAGGGGCTGAACGATCTTTATGCGCATCTGATGCCGCTGGCCGATGCCTTCGAGGAACAGGCCAAGGCCGATCAGGACGATACGCCCGAAACCGACGTGACGCTCGAGGATGAGGACGCGGACGGCGACAGCATCGCACCGATCCGCTGGCCCACCCCGGAAAAACCGATGCAGATCGCCGTCGTGGGACGTCCGAACGCGGGCAAATCCACGCTGATCAACAAGATCCTCGGTGATGATCGCCTGCTGACGGGGCCCGAAGCCGGGATCACACGTGACGCGATTTCCCTGACCATAGACTGGGAAGGCTTGCCGATCCGCATCTGGGACACAGCCGGCATGCGCAAGCGCGCCAAGGTTCAGGACAAGCTGGAAAAGCTGTCGGTGTCCGACGGGCTGCGCGCGGTCAAGTTCGCCGAGGTGGTGATCGTGCTGCTGGACGCGGCCATCCCCTTCGAACAGCAGGACCTGCGGATCGCCGATCTGGCCGAACGCGAGGGGCGCGCGGTGGTCGTCGCTGTCAACAAATGGGACATCGAGGATGACAAGCAGGGCAAGATCAACGCCCTGCGCGAAGCCTTCGAGCGGCTGTTGCCGCAGCTGCGCGGCGCGCCGCTGGTCACCGTCTCGGCCAAGACCGGCAAGGGGCTGGACCGCCTGCGGGCCGCCGTGGAAAAGGCCTATGAGACATGGAACCGTCGTGTCACCACGGCACAGCTGAACCGTTGGCTGGCGGGCATGATGGAGGCGCATCCGCCCCCCGCACCTGGTGGCAAGCGGATCAAGCTACGTTACATGACCCAGGCCAAGACACGTCCGCCGGGATTTGTCGTGATGTGTTCCAGCCCGGAAAACATGCCCGACAGCTATTCCCGCTATCTTGTCAACGGATTGCGGACCGATTTCGACATGCCGGGGACACCGATCCGTCTGTACATGCGCGGGCAGGGCGACAAGAACCCCTACAAGGGGCGGCGTGAACGCAACGCGGGTGCTTTGACCAAGCATCTGGGCAAGGCGCCGACCCCCGCAAAAAAGGGGCGGCGCTGATCCGTGCCGGTCAGGCGCGCAGGTTCACCGCTGCGCGCCAGCCCAGAAGGCCGATCCCCAGGCCTACAAGGGACAGAACGCCCCAGTTCGGACCGTCAAGGTTCGACATGGCCACGCCCACAAGCGCCCAGATGACCGCTGCCGGATAGGCTGGCGTATCGGGGCGCATGGCCTGTATGGCCAGCGCGATCACAAGTGCCAGCGTGATCCCCGCATAGGCCGCCATCTGTGCCGAAAGGATGCCATGGCCCGCCAGCATCAGGCCGATCGCGACGCAGGACGCCGCCGTCAGCCAGCCTGCATAAAGGGCGATGGGCGCGCGCAGCCATGCGTGATCCGCCTTGCCCGCCCTCAAAAGTGCGATCACGGCGCTGATCAGCATCGCCCAGATCAATATCGTCGCCCAGAGCGGCGACAATTGCGCGACCGGAATCCAGCCGGCACCGATCAGCAGGCTGACCGTCAGGGCAGGGCGCATCGGTTCCCAGTCAGGATCGGTGGCCCGGTCCCAGACACCATAGGCCGCAGCGGCCACCAGCCAGAGATAGATCACTCCCCAGATGGCAAAGGCATAGCCTGCGGGCTGCACCGGTGGGTCGATCTGCGGCACCGGGAACTGGTCTGGGGCGAAACCGTTGAAGCCCGAAGACAGCAGCGGCGATAGCGCGAAGGCCAGCGCCGTGATCAGGACAAGCAATGAAGTCTTGCGGTACATCTGCGGAATTCGCCTTTCACATGAGGGCCGTGAGGCAGATATAGCCATCCGCCATCAAAAGCCAAAGGCCCGTTTGCCTCGACTGGCCCGGACTGGCCCCGTTGCTGGCCGACTTGCGCCGTTGTCGTCGCGTTGCGCGCGCGGCGGCTGGTCCTCAGACCAGCGCGCCCGTGGCGTCGATCCGGGTCTTGCCGCCGGTATAGGCATGCAGCGCCTGCGGCAGATCCACCGACCCATCGGCCTGTTGCCCGTTTTCAAGCACCGCGATCAGGCAGCGCCCGACAGCCAGCCCCGATCCGTTCAGCGTATGAACATACTCGGGCTTGCCGCCGCCGGCGGGACGGTAACGCGCATTCATGCGGCGGGCCTGGAAATCGCCGCAGACCGATACGCTGGAAATCTCGCGGTAGGTGTTCTGACCGGGCAGCCAGACCTCGATGTCATGGGTCTTCTGCGCGCCAAAGCCCATGTCGCCGGTGCACAGGACAACCGTCCGGTAGGGCAGGCCCAGTTTTTGCAGGATCGCCTCGGCGCAGCCGGTCATCCGCTCATGCTCTGCCAGGCTGTCTTCGGGCCGGGTGATGCTGACCATCTCGACCTTTTCGAACTGGTGCTGGCGCAACATCCCCGAGGTATCCTTGCCCGCCGAACCCGCCTCGGAGCGGAAGCACAGCGTATGGGCGGTCATGCGGATCGGCAGCGCCGCATCTTCCAGCACGTCGCCCGCCACGGTGTTGGTCAGCGTCACCTCGGAGGTCGGTATCATCCACCAGCCATTGGTGGTGCGATAGCTGTCTTCGGCGAATTTCGGCAACTGGTTGGTGCCGTACATCGCCTCGTCCTTCACGAGGACCGGGGTGATCATCTCGGTCAGGCCATGCTCGGTCGTGTGCACATCCAGCATGAACTGCGCCAGCGCCCGGTGCAGTCGCGCGACAGAACCGCGCAGCACGACGAAGCGCGACCCGCTGAGCTTCGCCGCCGTTTCGAAATCCATGCCCGGCTTGACGGCGGGAATGTCGAAATGCTCCAGCGGCTTGAAGTCCAGCGCACGCGGGCTGCCCCAGCGGCGCAGCTCGACATTGTCGTTCTCATCTGCGCCTTGCGGCACCTCGGCCAGCGGGCTGTTGGGCAGCGTCAGCAGCAGGTCGGTCAGCTTCTGGTCAAGCTCGCGCGCCTCGGCCTGCATGGCGGCGACTTCGGCCTTCTTGTCGGCCACAAGCGCGCGCAGGCGTTCGAATTCGGCCTCGTTGCCGCTGGCCTTGGCGGCGCCCACGTCCTTGGAGGCGCGGTTCTGGTCGGCCTGTGCTGTCTCGGCCGCGGTGATGCGGGCGCGCCTTGCCTCGTCCAGGGCCAGCACCTCTGCCGACATCGGTGCCGCGCCGCGCCGGGAAAGGGCGGCATCGAAAGCGGCGGGGTTTTCGCGGATGGCGCGGATGTCGTGCATGGCTTGCTCCGGTCTGGTTCTGGGCGTCTTTCCCATATGCCGTAACTGCCGGCGCGATTGAAGGGGCGATTTGGCCTGCAGCGCCGACC
Organism: Rhodobacteraceae bacterium EhC02; assembly: GCA_001650895.1. Classification (GTDB taxonomy): domain Bacteria; phylum Pseudomonadota; class Alphaproteobacteria; order Rhodobacterales; family Rhodobacteraceae; genus Seohaeicola. The sequence goes on along the minus strand of LXYH01000034.1, from coordinate 177,407 downwards.
GGACCGTTTCCACCTCGTTCCGTGTCGCTTTGGCCGTTTCCTGCCTTGCAAAAGGGGGCGTCGGCACATAGGTTCCCTGCCAATTCCAAGGGGGCCAGCCGGCCCCCTGACGCTTCATGACAAGGACAGACCGATGGAAGCCTTTGCCCAGTTTATCCCGCTTATCCTGATCTTCGCGATCATGTATCTGTTGCTGATCCGCCCCCAGCAGAAAAAGCTGAAAGAGCATCAGGCGATGGTGGCCGCCCTGCGTCGCGGCGATCAGATCATCACCCAGGGCGGGCTGATCGGTAAGGTGTCCAAGGTCAAGGACGACAACGAGATCGAGGTTGAACTGGCCGAGAACGTCAAGGTGCGCGTGGTCAAGTCCACCGTGGCGCAGGTCATCTCGAAGACCGAGCCCGCTGCAAGCTGACAACGGCCGGCCCACGGGGGCATGATCCCTTGGGCCGAAACTTTTTCGACCGCTCCGGTTTCGACAGGCCCGATGCCATCGGACGGCGCAAATTCGGTACAAGGCAGGTGACATGCTTCAGATTGATCTCTGGAAACGGCTTCTGATCTGGACGGTAGTGGCACTTGGCCTGGCGCTGGCCTTGCCCAACGGGTTTTATTCGCGGGTCGAAGGCGCCAACGATGCGCGCGCCGCCCTTGAATTGGGCAGCACCGATTCAGCGCTTGAGGTGCAGGCAGGGCAATGGCCCTCTTTCCTGCCTTCGGCGCTGGTGAACCTGGGTCTTGATTTGCGCGGCGGCGCGCATCTGCTGGCCGAAGTGCAGGTGGCCGATGTCTATGAGGCACGGTTGCAGGGCATGTGGCCCGATGTGCGTGACCTGCTCCGCGAAGAGCGCGATACCGTGGGAACCATCCGCCTGCAGCCGTCCGCATCCGATGAATTGCGCGTGCGCCTGAACGAGCGGCCCGAGCAGGCCACGCGGGCGGCGGAACTGGTGCGCGGCCTGGCCCGGCCCGTCGTCAGCCTGACCGGGGCAGGGGCCAGCGACATCGATGTGACCGTTGATGGTGCCGACATCGTCGTGCGTCTGTCCGAGGCCGAACGGCAGGCGACGGATGACCGTACCGTCCAGCAATCGCTTGAGATCATTCGTCGCCGGATCGACGAGGTCGGCACGCGCGAGCCCACGATCCAGCGTCAGGGCGCGGATCGCATCCTGATCCAGGTGCCCGGCGTGGGATCGGCGGCCGAGTTGAAAGAGATCATCGGCACCACGGCGCAGCTGACCTTCCAGCCCGTCGTCACCCGTACCACGAATGCCAACATGCCTGCGGGCGCGGGCAATGAACTCTTGCCGTCAATCGACGAGGCGGGAACCTTCTATGTTCTGGAACAGGCGCCCGTGGTGACCGGCGAAGAGCTGGTCGATGCGCAGCCCGCCTTCGACCAGAATGGCCGCCCTGCCGTGAACTTCCGCTTCAACCCCACGGGCGCGCGGAAATTCGGCAATTACACGGCCGAGAACATCGGCAATCCCTTCGCCATCGTGCTGGACAACGAGGTGATCAGCGCCCCCGTCATCCAAAGCCACATCCCCGGCGGATCGGGCATCATCACCGGCAATTTCAGCGTCGAGGAAAGCACCCAGCTGGCGGTGCTGCTGCGCGCGGGCGCTCTGCCTGCGGGGCTGTCATTCCTCGAGGAACGCACCATCGGGCCGGAACTGGGCGCGGACAGCATCGAGGCGGGCAAGATCGCCTGTATCGTGGCGGGTATCGCCGTGCTGGTCTTCATGGTGCTCAGCTACGGGCTGTTCGGTGTCTTCGCCAATATCGCGCTGATCATCAACGTGGCGCTGATCTTCGGGCTGTTGTCGCTGATCGGGGCCACGCTGACCCTGCCGGGTATCGCGGGGATCGTGCTGACCATCGGCATGGCGGTGGATGCGAACGTGCTGGTATTCGAGCGTATCCGCGAAGAGTTGAAGACCGCCAAGGGTCCCGCGCGCGCCATCGACCTTGGTTATGAAAAAGCGCTGAGCGCGATCGTGGACGCCAATATCACCACCTTCATGACCGCCCTGATTCTCTATGTCATGGGGTCCGGCCCGGTGCGCGGCTTCGCGATCACCCTCGGCCTGGGCATCCTGACCTCGGTCTTCACGGCCATTTTCGTCACGCGGTTGATCATCGTGATCTGGTTCGAACGCCGCCGCCCCAAGACAATCGAGGTTTGAGATGCGCCTGAGACTTGTTCCCGAGACAACCAACTTCGATTTCTTCGGCAAGCCGACCCTCTGGCTGGGCATTTCGGGCTTCATGATGGTGCTGGCGATGGTGTCCTTCTTCGTGCAGGGCCTCAACTACGGGATCGATTTCAGGGGCGGGACCACGATCCGCACCGAAAGCGCGCAGCCCATCGACATCGCGGTGTATCGCACCGCGGTAGACACGTTGGCCCTTGGCGATGTGTCCATCACCGAGATTTTCGATCCCAGCTTCGGCCCTGATGAAAACGTCGCCATGGTGCGCATCCAGGCCCAGGACGATCAGGAGGCCGTGTCGCCCGAACTGATCGCCGCGGTCGAGGGCGCATTGCAGCAGGCGGTCCCCGATATCCGTTTCGTGTCGGTCGAATCGGTCGGCCCCAAGGTTTCGGGCGAGTTGATCATGACGGCCGCCATCGCCGTGGTTCTGGCGATCGCGGCGGTGCTGGTCTACATCTGGTTGCGGTTTGAGTGGCAATTCGCGGTCGGCGCCGTCGTGGCGCTGGTGCATGACGTGGTGCTGACGATCGGTGTCTTCTCGGAATTGCAGATCAGGTTTGACCTTGCGATCATTGCGGCCCTTCTGACCATCGTGGGCTATTCGCTGAACGATACGGTCGTGGTCTTCGACCGGGTGCGGGAAAACCTGCGCAAATACAAGCAAAAGCCCCTGCGCGAGGTGCTGAACCTGTCGATCAACGAAACCCTCAGCCGCACGATGATGACCTCTCTGACCACGCTGATCGCGTTGATCGCCCTGTTTGTCCTTGGTGGCGACGTGATCCGCGGCTTTGTCTTTGCGATGATCTGGGGGATCGTGGTCGGCACCTATTCGTCGATCTTCGTGGCCTCGGTCGTGCTGTTGAAGATGGGCGTCAAGCGCGACTGGTCCAAGCCGGATGGCAATGCGGGCACGCAGTTCTCGAACATAGATGCCTGACGCCCTTGACGCGGCCCTTGCCTTTGACGGGCTGGGGTGGCTGATCGCGGGAACCGTGCTGGCCGGCTTCGTGCGCGGATTTTCAGGGTTCGGCACCGCTCTGGTCTTCATGCCGGTTGCAGGCCAGCTGATGTCGCCGATCTGGGCGCTGACGGTCCTTGTGGTGATGGACCTTTTCGGGCCGATCCCGAACCTGCCGCGCGCCCGCCGCGACGGCAACCCGCGCGAGGTGGCCCTTCTGTGCGTGGCGATGATCCTCGCGCTGCCGCTTGGGCTGATGGTTCTGACATCGATCCGGCCGGAACTCTTTCGCTATGCCGTGTCGACCCTGGCGCTGCTGGTCCCGGTGCTTCTGCTGGCGGGCTTGCGCTATCGCGGGCCGTTGTCGGCGCCGATCCTTCTGGGCACAGGCGGCCTCAGCGGATTTCTGGGCGGCGTCGTGGGTGTGCCGGGGCCACCGGTCATCCTGCTTTATCTTGCCTCGACGCGCCTTGCCGCACAGGTGCGGGCGAACATCCTGATCTACCTGTTCATCTTCGATATCGTGCTGATCGCCGTGCTGGCGCTGCAGGACAGGCTTGAGGCGGTGCCGGTCATCCTTGGGCTTCTGCTTGCCTTGCCGGTGATGCTGGCCAATATGGCGGGTGCGGCGATCTTTCGCCCGGAACGGGAACGGCTCTATCGTGCGGCGGCCTATGTGGTCATCGCTGCCGCAGCCATCAGCGGGCTGCCGCTCTGGGATTGAACGACCACAGAAGACGGAGGCAAGACCATGCGCGTGACCGAGGTGAATTTCGACGGGGCAATGCCCATCGACGGCTATGGGCCGGGGTTCTTCCGCGTTGGCAAACAGATCATCGAGGGGCCTGTTCTGGTGACGGTGACGCGCGCCAGCCAATGGGGCGGGGTCGGGGATGTCGAGCCATTGACCGCCCTGGCCGGCCAGGTCGATGTGATCTTTCTTGGCATGGGGGCCGAGATCGCCCATGCGCCCGTTGCCCTGCGCGACCGGCTTGAGGCGCTGGGGATGGGGGTCGAGGTGATGAATTCGCCCGCCGCCTGCCGCACCTACAACGTCCTGGTGTCCGAAGGCCGCCGCGTGGCGGCGGCTCTTCTGCCCGTGGGCGAGGTGCTGCGGTGATCTGCGCCTTTCGGAATATGTGAGAATGGGTTAGACGCGGCGCATGGAGTTGAACGTCACAGGTCTGAGCGTTGCGCGCGGCGGTATTCCGGTCCTCGAGGGGCTGGACTTCACCCTGCGTTCCGGCGAGGCGCTGATCCTGCGTGGTCCCAATGGCGTGGGCAAGACCACCGTGCTGCGCACCATCGCCGGGCTTCAGCCGCCCCTTGCGGGCCATGTCGGTCTGGAACGCGAGGCGATGGCCTATGCGGGCCATGCGGACGGGATCAAGTCGACCCTGACCGTGCGCGAGAACCTGACCTTCTGGGCCGATATCTTCGGCACATCGGGCGTGGCAAATGCGCTTGAGGCCTTCGATCTGGCGGCTTTGGCCGACCGCACGGCAGGGGCGCTGTCGGCAGGGCAAAAGCGACGGCTTGGGCTGGCGCGCATGGTGGTGACGGGACGGCCCGTCTGGGTGCTGGACGAACCCACCGTATCCCTTGATGCAAGCGCCGTGGGCCTTTTCGCGCAGGCCGTGCGCGATCATCTGGCGGGCGGCGGCATGGCCTTGATGGCCACGCATATCGACCTGGGGCTGGAGGAGGCGCGCGTGCTGGACGTGGCGCCTTACCGCGCCAAGGCCCCCGCCCATGACGATTTCGACGGGTCTTTCCTGTGAGGGCGCTGCTGATCCGCGATATCCGGCTTGCGGTGCGCGCAGGGGGCGGCTTTGGCCTTGGGCTGGCCTTCTTCCTGATCGTCGTGGTGCTGGTACCCTTCGGGGTCGGGCCGGACAGCGGGCTTCTGGCACGGATCGCGCCGGGTATCCTTTGGCTGGGGGCGCTGTTGTCCTGCCTCTTGTCGCTGGACCGGATTTTTGCGCTGGATTGGGAGGATGGCTCGCTGGATCTGCTGGCCACGGCCCCCTTGCCGATGGAGGCGCTTGTCAGCGTCAAGGCCTTGGCCCATTGGCTGGCGACGGGGGTGCCGCTGGTGCTGGCCTCGCCGCTGTTCGCACTGCTGCTGAGCCTGCCGCCCGAGGGCTATCTGCCCCTGCTGGTGTCGCTGGCGCTGGGGACCCCGGCGCTCAGCGTGATCGGCACATTCGGGGCGGCGCTGACGGTGGGGCTGAAACGGGGCGGGCTGCTGTTGAGCCTGCTGGTTCTGCCACTATATGTGCCCACGCTGATCTTCGGGGCAGAGGTGGCGCGGCGCGGGGCGGAAGGGCTGGAAACGGCCGTGCCGCTGGCGATGCTGGCAGGGATCACCTTCGGGGCGATAGCCCTGCTACCCTTTGCCTCGGCAGCGGTTCTGCGGGTAAACCTGCGTTGACGGGGATGTGACTTGCGCCCGAGGGGCGATGGAATAGGAACGGGATATGGCGTCGATCTGGGAATATGCGAACCCAAAGAAGTTCATTCAGACAACGGACAGGCTTCTGCCCTGGCTGTCCGTGCTGTCCGCGATCACGCTTGTGATCGGGCTGATCTGGGGCTTTTTCTTCACGCCTGACGACTTCCGCCAAGGCTCGACGGTCAAGATCATCTACCTGCATGTGCCCGCGGCGCTGATGGCGATCAATGCCTGGCTGATGATGTTGGTGGCCTCGTTGATCTGGATCGTCCGGCGGCACCATGTCTCGGCGCTGGCCGCGCGGGCGGCGGCCCCCGTGGGTGCGGTCATGACGGTGATTGCCCTTGCGACCGGCGCGATCTGGGGGCAGCCGATGTGGGGCACCTGGTGGGCCTGGGATCCACGCCTGACATCGTTCCTGATCCTGTTCCTGTTCTACCTGGGCTACATGGCGCTTTGGGCCGCGATCGAAAATGACGACACCGCCGCCGATCTGACATCGGTGCTTTGCCTTGTCGGTTCGGTCTTTGCACTGCTGAGCCGCTATGCCGTCAATTTCTGGAACCAGGGCCTGCATCAGGGCGCATCGCTGAGCCTGGACAAGGAAAAGAACGTGGCCGACGTGTTCTATCACCCGCTGCTGTTCTGCATTGCGGGCTTTGTGCTGCTGTTCATCGCGCTGGTGTTCCTGCGCACGCAAACCGAAATTCGTGCCCGCCGGATGCGGGCCCTTCTGGCACGGGAGAGACTGGGATGATGCCCGATCTTGGAAAATACGCCGACGCGGTACTGTCATCCTATGCCGTGTCCATCGTTCTGATCCTTGCCCTTGTCGCCTTCAGCGTGGTGCGGGCCCGCAAGGTGCGCGCCCAACTTGATGAAGTGGAACGCAGGAGCCGTAAGAATGGCTAAAGTATCCCCCTTGATGCTGGCCCCGCCGCTGATCTTCGCAGGCCTCGCCGCGATGTTCTGGTTCGGGATGCAGCGCGACGATCCCGATCAGCTGCCCTCGGCGCTGGAAGGGCGGCAAGCCCCCGCAATAGCGGTGGACCAGCTTGGCCCTGACGCGCCTTTCGGGGATGCCGACCTGCGCGCGGGCGAGGTGACGCTGGTGAATTTCTGGGCCAGCTGGTGCGCGCCCTGCCGGGTGGAGCATCCCAACCTCGAGGCGCTGGCGAAATCCGGGCTGACGATCTACGGGGTCAACTACAAGGACCAGCCCGATAACGCGATGGGCTTTCTTGACGAGCTGGGCAACCCCTATGCGGCGATGGGGGCGGATACCTCGGGGCGCATGGGATTGAACTGGGGACTTTACGGCGTCCCGGAAACCTATGTGATCGACGGGCAGGGCAATATCTTGCTGCGTCATGCCGGGCCGATCACCCAGCGCATCATCGATGCGACGATCCTTCCCGCCATTGAAAAGGCGCGGGGCGCAGGATCCTGACAGATCCGCAGCGCGCATGAAAAAAGCCCCGGTGCATCGCACCGGGGCTTTGTCTTGGGGCTTGCGCCGATCAGGCCGACTTGGCCAGGTTGCGCAGCACGTAATGCAGCACGCCACCGTTCTCGACATATTCCTTTTCCACGGCGGTATCGATCCGGCATTTCACCATGATCTCGCGCACGGAACCGTCACCATAGGTGATGGTGCAGGGCACATCCGACAGCGGCTTCAGATCACCTTCAAGCCCGGTGATCGAAACGGTCTCGTCACCTTTCAGGCCCAGCGACTTGCGGGTGTCGCCGCCGGTGAATTCGAACGGGATGACGCCCATGCCGACCAGGTTCGACCGGTGGATACGCTCGAACGACTCGGCGATCACGGCCTTGACGCCCAGCAGTGCCGTGCCCTTGGCCGCCCAGTCGCGGCTGGAGCCTGCGCCGTATTCGATGCCGCCGAAGATCACGAGGGGCGTGCCCTGCTCCTGATAGGCCATCGAGGCGTCGAAGATCGAGGTCTGCGCCCCGTCCGGACCCTTGGTATAGCCGCCCTCGACCCCGTCCAGCATCTCGTTCTTGATGCGGATGTTGGCGAAAGTGCCGCGCATCATCACTTCGTGGTTGCCACGACGCGACCCGTAAGAGTTGAACTCGCGCGCCGGAACCTGACGTTCGATCAGGTATTTGCCTGCGGGGGTGGTGTCCTTGAAAGACCCTGCTGGGCTGATGTGGTCGGTGGTGATCATGTCACCCAGCAGCGCCAGCACGCGGGCGCCCTTGATGTCATGGATCACGCCGGCCTCGGTGCCCATGCCGCGGAAATAGGGCGGATTCTGGATATAGGTCGAGGATGCGGGCCAGTCATAGGTCTCGCTGTCGGTGGTCTCGACCGCCTGCCACTTCTCGTCGCCCTTGAACACATCGGCGTATTTCTTGAGGAACGCCTCGCGGGTGACGGTCTTTTCGACCAGGTCCGCGATTTCCTGCGAGGTCGGCCAGATATCCTTGAGATAGACAGGCTTGCCGTCCTTCGAGGTGCCGATCGCATCCTTGGTGATGTCGATGTTCATGTCGCCCGCGATGGCATAGGCCACGACCAGCGGGGGGCTTGCCAGGTAGTTGGCGCGCACATCGGGGCTGATGCGGCCCTCGAAGTTGCGGTTGCCCGACAGGACCGACACGGCGACAAGATCGTTCTCGTTGATCGCCTTCGAAATCTCGGACTGCAGCGGGCCCGAGTTGCCGATGCAGGTCGTGCAGCCATAGCCCACGAGGTTGAAGCCGATGGCGTCCAGGTCTTCCTGCAGGTTCGCGGCCTCCAGGTATTCCGACACGACCTGGCTCCCGGGGGCGAGCGATGTCTTGACCCAGGGCTTGCGGGTCAGGCCCAGGGCGCGTGCCTTGCGGGCGACCAGACCGGCCCCGATCATCACATAGGGGTTCGAGGTGTTGGTGCAGGAGGTGATCGAGGCGATCACGACCGATCCGTCATGCAGCTTGTAATCCTCGCCCGCGACAGCGGCGCTGGAAAAGCCGGTGATGTTGCCCGGAACATGGTTGGGGCCGGGCTTGCCGCCTTCTTCCACCATGTCGGATTTTTCCAGCTTGGGCGCGGCCGGCATCTTGCGCAGGCCACGGATATAGTCGCCGAAGACATGCGCGGCATCGGTCAGTGGCACGTGATCCTGCGGACGCTTCGGGCCCGAGATGGCGGGCACCACATCGCCCAGGTCCAGATGCAGTGTCGAGGTATAGACAGGCACATAATCCGCACCGCGCCAGAACCCGTTTTCCTTGGCATAGGCTTCGACCAGGGCGATCCGGTCCTCGTCGCGACCGGTCTGGCGCAGGTAGCGCAGGGTCTCGTTGTCGATCGGGAAGAAGCCGCAGGTGGCGCCGTATTCGGGGGCCATGTTGGCGATGGTCGAACGATCCGCCAGCGGCATGTTGTCCAGGCCTTCGCCGTAGAATTCGACGAACTTGCCGACAACGCCATGGGCGCGCAGCATCTGCACGACCTTTAGCACCAGATCAGTTGCGGTCACGCCTTCTGTCATCGCGCCGGTGATCTTGAAGCCCACGACTTCGGGGATCAGCATCGACACGGGCTGACCCAGCATCGCGGCCTCGGCCTCGATCCCGCCGACGCCCCAGCCCAGAACCGCAAGGCCGTTGACCATGGTGGTGTGGCTGTCGGTGCCGACCAGCGTGTCGGGATAGGCGACGGTCGCGCCATGCTGATCTGTATCGGTCCAGACGGTCTGCGCCAGGTATTCCAGGTTCACCTGGTGGCAGATGCCGGTGCCCGGCGGCACCACGCGGAAGTTGTTGAAGGCCTTCTGACCCCATTTCAGGAAGGTGTAACGCTCGATGTTGCGCTCATACTCGCGATCCACGTTCATCTGGAAGGCGCGCGGATTGCCGAATTCGTCGATCATCACCGAATGGTCGATGACCAGATCGACCGGGTTCAGCGGGTTGATCTTCTGCGCATCGCCGCCCAGGGCCTTGATCCCGTCGCGCATCGCGGCCAGGTCGACCACGGCGGGCACGCCGGTGAAGTCCTGCATCAGCACGCGGGCCGGGCGATAGGCGATCTCGCGCGGGTTCTGGCCGCCCTTGTCGGCCCATTCGGAAAACGCCTTGATGTCATCGACGGATACGGTGAAGCCGCCATCCTCGAAACGCAGCATGTTCTCGAGTACCACTTTCAGCGCGGCGGGCAGGCGCGAGAAATCGCCCAGGCCCGCGGCCTGTGCAGCCGGGATCGAGTAATAGGAAACACTCTGTCCGCCGACCGTCAGGGTCTTGCGGGTCTTGGCGCTGTCTTGTCCGACTGTGATGGGCATCTGTGGCCTCCCTCCGATCAGGAAATAAGGGGTATTGCTGCGCTGCTTTTGGCCTATAGTCGGCTTTCGATCAAGGGGGGCAACGGCAAAATGTATACCATTGCACACAAAAAATCGGGCAGACAGGACACAGTAACCTCTCTCTCTCGATTCCTTGATTGGTCATTTCAATGGTGCGCGCCTAAAACGGGACCGTAGCCACCGGAAAGAGACAGATGAACATGGGTCAGATCAGGGCTTGGATTGCGGGATGCCTTACAGGCGGATTGATCGCTGCCGCTTCGGCAGGGACGGCCCAGGCCGATACGCGCCTTGTTGTGGTTGAACTGTTTACCTCGCAGGGATGTTCCTCTTGCCCGCCGGCGGATGCCTTTCTGCACGAACTGAGCCAGCGGGACGACGTGATCGCCCTGGCGCTGCATGTGGACTACTGGGACTACATCGGCTGGAAGGACAGTTTCGCGCAGCCCGCCTTCACGCAGCGCCAGAAGGCCTATGCCAAGGCCGCCGGACGCCGGTCCGTCTATACGCCGCAGATGATCGTGTCGGGCGAGGACCATGTGGTCGGCACCCATGAAGAAGACGCGAACTCCCTGATCCTGCGCCATGCATCCGTTCAGACCGGTGTGCGTGTGGCGCTTGAGCGGGCGCCGGACGGCCAGCTTGTGATCCGCGGCGATGCGGGGCAGGGGGTGGCAGGGCCCCTGGTCGTTCAGCTTGTGCGCTATATCCCGTCGCAGCGGGTCGAGATCACGCGCGGCGAGAACGCGGGCCGCCAGATGGACTATGCCAATGTGGTCACCGAATGGACCACGATCGGTGAATGGGACCTGTCCGCGCCCTTGCAGATCAAGGCACCGGGCGCGGGCAATCAGCCTGCCGTGGTGATCCTGCAGCGCAAGGGGGCGGGGCCCATCCTGGCCGCGGCGCGCCTGCGCTGAGAGGCGCGGCTCAGCCCGCCGCGCGCGCGGTTTTTCCGAAGGTTTCCCGGTACCAGACATAAACCCCGGCCGCCACGATGATCATGGCGCCGACCACCGTCCACAGGTCGGGGTATTCCCCGAAGAAGACCACCCCCCAGACCGTGGCGAAGACCAGCCCGGTATAGGCGAATGGCGCCAGCATGCCGGCCTCGCCGATCGACAGGGCACGGATCAGCAGCAGTTGCGACAGGGTGCCGAAGGCGGCGATCACGAGCATCAGCAGAGCGGATGTCAGATCAAGCGGCTGCCAGTAGAAGGGCACCGCAACAGACATGACGACGGCACCGAAGAGCGCCGTATAGAGAAGCGAGGTCCAGGGATCCTCGTTCCGGCCGACAAAGCGGGTCGTGATGTTATAGGCCGAATAGGCAAAGGCCGCGACCAGCGGCAGCACCGCGTAGGGTGAAAACACCTCGGACCCCGGCCGGATCACGATCAGCGCGCCGATCATGGCGGCCCCGATCCCCAGCGCGCGGCGCAGGCCGATCTTTTCACCCAGAAACAGCGCGGCGCCCAAGGTGATGATCACCGGGTTGATGTTCATGATCGCGGTCGCCTCGGTCAGGCCGATATTGGCGACACTGAAGAAGAAAAAGACGGTTCCGAACATCAGAAAGACCGAGCGCGCCAGCTGCAGCCATGGATAATTGGTGCGCGCAACGGACCGCAGGCGCGGGGCGACCAGGATCAGCACGACCAGTGCCTGCCCGGCATAGCGGGCCCAGACGGCGGGAATCGTGCCGATGCGGGGCGCCAGCGCCTTGGCCGTGGCATCCATGACGGAGAAACAGAAGATGGCCCCGATCATCAGCAGGATGGCGGTGGCCGTCGGGCTGAGTCTTCTCATCCCGCCGTGGCGCCGGTTTGTGGCGTTCTGGGCAGGCCGGTTCCGATCATGCAGTCGCGCGTGACAAGCTCTGCCAGTTCGGCTTCGGTCAGGTCCTCGGTCCCTGCGGGCCTTGCAGGCAAGACGATATAACGCATGTCGGCGGTGCTGTCATGGACGCGGATCGTGGTGCTGTCCGGCAGGTCCAGCCCGAATTCGGTCAGAACGGCGCGCGGCTCGCGCACGGCGCGGCTCCGATAGGCGCGGGTCTTGTACCAGTCGGGCGGCAGACCAAGAAGGTTGCGCGGATAGCACGAGCACAAGGTGCACACGATCAGGTTATGGGTATCGGCGGTGTTTTCAACCGCGATCAGGTGCAACGGGCCGATGTCGAAGCCCATCTCGCGGCTGGCATCGCCCGCGTTGTCCAGCAGGCGCGACTTGAATGCGGGATCTGTCCAGGCACGGGCGACGACGGCGGCACCATTCGCGGGGCTGCGGCTGTCCATCAGGTCGATCTGGCCCGCGATCTCGGCGGCGGTCGTCACGCCCTTTTCGATCAGCAACTCGCGCACGGCGATCTCCATGCGCTGCCAGTAGGTCAGCGGCGCGTCGTCATCCTGCCGGTAAGGATGACCCGACGGGCTGAGGCCGTGGTGGTGATGGTCGTGGTCATGATCGTGATCATGGTCGTGATGGTCATGGGGCATGATCAGGCACCTCTTCCAGCCAGTGGCCATAGATTTCCGCATCCAGCGTGTCCGCGGGCCGTTCCGCCTGATCACCCCAGAGTTCGGCCATGGTGAACCGCACGCGGAAGAGGGGTTTCTTCTCGGCGGGCAGGCCATAGGCCAGTTGTTCGGGATTGCCGAATGCGCCAAGGCTGCGTTCGATCACACCGGTCTTGCCCCGCAGATAGGCGGGTGCGCGTACATGGCCGGGTGGCATCAGGCTGCGGACGCGAACGCGCTTAACCACGGGCGGCTTCCCCGTAGGTTGCGCCGCGCGCCGCGATCTCATCCATGCGGGTGGCAAGTTCTTCCAGCGTGTAAACACCGCCCTCGACAAGGTTCTGGTTCACCGCCGCGATCCAGCGTTCATAGTAGCTGTGTTTTTCGAAAGCGTCTTCGCCCATGTCCTCCAGCGCGCGGCGCAGGCCGTCGACGGTGAAATGGCCCTTTGACGAGCATAACACCATCAAAGCATCCACGCGTTTTTCCCACAGGGCGAAATCATGCCCCTCCATGGGGACCGGCCCGGCCGCGTCCCCACCCATGTCATGCCATCGGCGTCCTGAAATATCGCTCATGATGTCAGGTTAGGACGACATTCGGGTGCTGTCCATATCGGACTGTTGCCTGCCGACAGGCATGCTCATTCATCCTCCTCGTCGGATCCGCGCTGGCGCATTGCCATCTCGCCCGAGGCGACAAGTTCCCGGATCGTTGCGATGACCGCGGACATTGCATCCTCGCCTGCCTTGACCTTGACCTTGCCGGTCTGCGTTACCTCTTCGCGCAAGCCATCGGCCATGCGCTGCGAAATATTGCCCAGGATGAAGTCCGCCGCTTCCTCTGCGTTGCCGCCCAATGCGCGGGCATGCGCCAAGGCACGCACCAGCGTCGGCTGGTCAAGGCCGCGGGTGATCTTGGGCGCATCGCGCGGGTCGATGCGCGCCGGAATGTCGGCAAAGGTGAAGATGGCGCGACGAACGCTTTCCGCAAACTGCGCGTCGGTTTCTTCCAGCCCGGTCAGCACATCGTCGCGGGTGGCGGGACTGGACATGTTGAGAATTTCGCCCACACGCTGTTCCGGGTCCTCGGAAAAGGCACGGTCCGGCACCGCGTCAAGCTGCATCGCCAGCGACAAGCCGATCCGGTAGACGGCATCCGGCGTCACCGCGCCGGTCAGAGACATCGCATAGGCGATGCGCCGCGCCTCTGTCCCCGGCAGACGGCTGAGAAGATCGGCTGATTTGGCCACGTCCAGCTTGGACAGCATGACCGCGGCCACTTCGACAGATTCGCTGGACAGGAAGGGCAGCAACTTGTCCGCAGGCAGCATGCGCAGCCGGTCCCATGGATCGCCTGTCTGGCGCACACCCGCTTCGCGGCGCAACCTTGCAGCGGTCTGCGGGCTGATGCGCCCGTCCAGCGCGGTCAGGGCACCGGCCACATCGCGGGGAAACAGCAGCGCGATCTGTTCCAGTTCTTCCGCGAATTCGGCCACGACGGCCGCGAGGGTTGCGCGATCCACATGCCGCATCTGGCCGAATTGCACGGTCAGGGCCGCCTGAAGATCCTCTGGCAGGTCGGCAAGCGTCAGTTCCGCCCCTTCCGATAACAGGAAGCGGACGACGATCGCGGCCTTTTCACGCTGGGACAGCGTGAGGATCCCCGGTGCGCCGGGGCGGGAAGAGACTGGGCTGAGTTTCAGCATCGCGACCTCATCGAAACTGCGTTCAGATAAGGCGAGAGCCATGAACAAATATTGAACACGGCCGGCTAGTTGTCGCCAAGTTTAATCAAGCGCGCGGCGCGCGGCCCGGCTCATGCGATGTTTTGGGGAAAAGCCCGGATATGCGACACGCGCGCCGGGAAATGCCGCGCCCTGGCCGGATGCCGGAAGGGCGCGGGAAGGTTTGTCAGCCGCTCAGCTGCTTGGTGCAGCTGCGGGTCGCGCTGTCCCAGACCATCCCGTCGGCGCAAGACATCGCCTGGTGGCTGGAGGAACATTCTGCACTGACCATCATCGGAGCGAGGGTCAGAGCGAGGGCGGCAAATGCGGTCTTCAACTTCATTGCGTACTCCCTTGTGGTTGGATCCCAAGGGTAGCACGCAAATTCATTTCGTCAAAACACCCGATTGCGTCACTTTGTTCCGAACACACGGGCGAAGATCGTGTCCACATGCTTGGTGTGATAGCCAAGGTCGAATTTCTCCTCGATCTCGGCGGGGGTGAGGGCGGCGGTCACATCCGTATCAGCCAGCAGCTCGGTCTTGAAATCGGCACCCTTCTCCCAGACCTTCATCGCGTTGCGCTGGACCAGGGTATAGGCGTCCTCGCGGCTGACGCCTGCTTGCGTCAAGGCCAGAAGAACCCGCTGCGACATCACCAGCCCGCGGAATTTGTTCATGTTGGCCAGCATGTTGTCAGGGTAGATCACCAGCTTGTCGACCAGCCCTGTCAGGCGCGCCAAGGCAAAATCCAGCGTCACGGTGGTGTCCGGCCCGATCATCCGTTCGACCGAGGAATGCGAGATGTCACGTTCGTGCCAGAGGGCCACGTTCTCCATCGCGGGCACCACGGACATCCGTACAAGGCGCGCAAGGCCGGTCAGGTTTTCGCTGAGCACGGGGTTGCGCTTGTGCGGCATGGCGCTGGAGCCTTTTTGGCCTTTGCTGAAAAATTCCTCGGCTTCCAGCACTTCTGTGCGCTGCATGTGCCGGATTTCGATGGCGATGTTCTCGATGCTTGATGCGATCACGCCAAGCGTCGCGAAAAACGCGGCATGTCGGTCACGGGGAATCACCTGCGTGCTGATCGGCTCGGGCATCAGGCCCATCATCTTGCAGACATGTTCCTCGACCGCGGGGTCGATATTCGCGAAAGTGCCGACCGCGCCACTGATCGCACCTGTCGCGATTTCCTCGCGCGCGGTGCGCAGGCGGCGCAGGTTGCGGTCCATCTCGGCGTAGAAGCGCGCGAAGGTCAGGCCCATGGTGGTGGGTTCGGCATGAATGCCGTGGCTGCGGCCGATCCGCACCGTGTCCTTGTGCTCGAAGGCGCGGCGCTTGAGCGCGGCCAGCAGCGCCTCCATGTCCGCGATCAGAAGATCGGCGGCACGTGTCAGTTGTACATTCAGGCAGGTATCCAGAACATCGGACGATGTCATGCCCTGGTGGACGAAGCGCGCAGCGTCCGATCCGACATGTTCGGCCAGATGCGTCAGGAAGGCGATGACGTCATGCTTGGTTACAGCTTCGATCTCGTCGATGCGTGCGACGTCGAATTCCACATCCTTGGCTTTCCAGACGGCTTCGGCGTTCTCACGCGGGATCACGCCCAGTTCGGCCATGGCGTCGCAGGCATGGGCTTCGATCTCGAACCAGATGCGGAATTTCGTCTCGGGCGACCAGATCGCGACCATCTCGGGGCGGGAATAGCGGGGGATCATGGGATTTCCTTGGTTGGCAGCGGTTGGCGCTGTCTTTAACGGGGGCTAGACTTGGCGGCAAGGGTTGGCGGGGAAGCAGATGATCGGGCTGAAGGATTTCGAAGGGCGCTGGCGGCTTGACCGAGAGATCAAGGATGCCCTGGGGCGAGACGCGACCTTTCGCGGGACCGCGGTATTCAGCCCGCAGTCCGATGGGCTTGTGCTGCATGAAACGGGTCGGCTTGAACTGGCGGGGCAGGGCGGCTTCGCGGCCGAGCGCAGATATGTCTGGCGCGAGGACGGGGCGGGGATCGCGGTCTTTTTTGCCGACGGCCGCGCCTTTCATCGTTTCGTGCCCGCCGCAGACACCGTCGAGGCCGACCATTGGTGTGATCCCGATACCTACAAGGTGCGCTACGATTTCAGTCGCTGGCCCGTCTGGCAGGCAGAGTGGCGCGTCACCGGGCCGCGAAAGGATTATGTGATGCAATCGGTCTATACATCCGATGCAGGAATATCCCCCAAGGAATGAGCCTTGCCCCTTGCGATGAGCCGGGGGCTGAGGCAGAAACGGCGTGAGAAAACTCAGGATAGGAGGCTGGCGTATGGCGCTTGCACTGACAAACAAGGTTCTGACCGAGGCGATTGCGCCGCGCGAAGGCACCCGGCAGCTGATCAAGCAGGCTGCGCTGGTGGTGCTGGGGATCGCGGTTCTGGCGGTTGCCGCCAAGATCAAGGTGCCGATGTGGCCGGTCCCGATCACCATGGGGACCTTTGCGGTCCTGACGATCGGCGCAGCCTATGGCGCGCGCCTGGGCCTCGTGACGATCCTGGGCTACATGATCGTGGGCGCATTGGGTTTCGATGTCTTCGCCGGATCCTCTGCCGAGGCCTACGGGCTGACCTACATGATGGGCGGCACCGGTGGCTACCTGCTGGGCTATGTGATGGCCACCGTGGCACTGGGCTGGTTTGCACAGGCGGGCTGGGACCGTTCGGCCGGCAAGATGGCGCTGGCGATGCTGGCGGGCAACGTCCTGATCTATGTACCGGGCCTGATCTGGCTGGGCATGCTCTATGGCTGGGACAAGCCGCTGCTGCAGTGGGGCCTGACGCCCTTCCTGATCGGTGACGCGCTGAAACTGGCGCTGGCCGCGGCACTGCTGCCGGCCCTGTGGAAGCTGGTCGGTCGCGCCCGCGACTGATGACGCCACATCATGTGAATGAATGAAGCGCAACCATGTGTTGCGCTTTTTTCGTTTCGCAATACCCCATCTTGTATTGCTGCCCTGCAGGAACACGCCCCGCGCATCGGTTTCAAGCAAATAGCGCGCCTGTGAAAACCCCCTCGGATCGAAGGCTCTGGGCCACGCGCCACCGGAAAAGCGACCGTTTCATCGAAGTAAACAGTTCGGGAATGTGGCGCTGCGTATCTTTTGACGCGATTGCCTTTCCGTCACGCGCAGGCGCGGCGTGTCCGCAGGCAGGCTGCGCGACGGTTGCATCAAAAAATCAATTAAATACAAGATGAAAGCCGGACAGCGTTTCAACTTTTGGGTGTTTATCAGGCGGATATTCGCCGATCATTAGTACCGCAAAAGTGTTGCATCTTTTCAAATATGGAAAAAATAAGGCAGAAAAGAGAGACAAAAATCACTTTGGTCTGGACGGTGATGGGTAATTTTCATCTACTGGAAAAAAAATTGAGAGCAGGCAATGAAACATAGCAGAGCATCCGCAGGGGGCGTGCCTTCGCGGTCCGTTTTTCCCGACCTCATGCCTGCCGGCAGTAAACAGCCAGAAGTAGCAGGGTCGCGTTTGCGCAACCTTCTTCCGGACCTTCCGGCCGTTAAGCCCAAGATACCCGAGGCCGTTTCGGCCGTGATGGGCCACGTCAAGACGACGACCTTGTCCTTTTCCAACATGCATCTTTACGGTGATCTCTTCGTCAGCCTGTTGAAGGCGCGCAAGAAGACCTTCATCGATCAGCTGCACTGGAGCCTGCCCGAGGCCGAGGGCATGGAGTTCGATCAATACGACACCCCGCTGAGCCGTTGGATCGTGGTGCACGAGTTTGGCGAGATCCTGGCAGGCATCCGGCTGACCCCGACGACTGCGCAATGCGGCGTCTATTCCTACATGCTGCGCGATGCGCAAAAGGGCATGCTGGAAAGCATTCCCACGGATGTGCTGTTCTTCGAGGCGCCTGTGAACCCGCAGATATGGGAGGCTTCGCGCCTGTTCGTGTCCAATGATGTGCCGGCGCATCGACGCCTGGCGGTACAGGCGGCGCTGATGGGGCAATTGAGCCAATCCGCCCGCAGCTATGGCGCCACGCATGTGATCGGGATCGTGCCCGCCGTCTGGTCGCGATGGCTCAGGCGGCTGGATCTCAGTGCGGTGCCCGTCGGCCCCAAGTTCTCGATCGATGAAACGGTAAGCCAGGCTGCGCTGTTCACCGTCGCCAAATATGTCAACTGAAGTCAGCTTCCGGATTATTTCTGGAGACATTCAAGGCAGTGCGCATCCTTGCCTTGGGTGTTGCCACGTTTATTTCGCATTCTGCAAATCACAGTGGTCCATCTAGGGTTGGTTGCGCGAACTTTACCATTTGGCAGCCTTTTTGTTGTCATATTCCCGAAATATCCCTTGTTCTGTGAGGTTTGCATGTTTGAGTGGATTTTTCAGGTTTGTTGCGCCTTCAATCTTCGGTTTGAGCAGAAGTTCATTCACCGGGTTTGAGCCGACCACCGCGAAAGAAACGGTCCATCCGGGTGCAAGGCAGAGCAACAGTGAATAGAGCGTTTCAAGATTGAAACCGTGTAGGTCGGGCGCAAGATCCGGAACGTGATCCGGAAGGCCAGGCCAACACCGGACAGGCAAATGAAGGCAGGACCGAACCCGGATCGGTCCGATAAACGGAGATCCTCGAGATCATGGCTATCGTCGAGCAATTCCTTATCAAGAAGGACGATTGGTATCCAATCGAGCGGCTGGAACGGCAGCTGAAGGATTACATCAACGTCAGCGAGAACCTCATCTGGCAGCGCCAGGCGATCTTTCTTGCGGCGACGCTTCTTGCAGCCTTCTACTTTGATCCCGTTGTGTCCTTTTCGGCCTATGCCGCCGTTCTGTTCACCGAAGTGCTTGATCTGATCCTTGCGCGCCGGGTGAATGAATGGACCGATCACAATCCCGCCCGCGCGCGCGTCTTCCTGATCTGGGTGATGCTGAATACCGTTGCCAGCGCCTTTTCCATCAGCCTCTTCGTGATCATGATCACCCTGCAACAGACGTCCGGCGGGCATTTCACGCCCCTGTTCTTCCTGTTTGCCGCATCGCTCTTTGCGGCGGTGAACAATCATCAGCTGTTGCCGGCGCTGTTCCTGCGTCTGATCATCTACGGTCTGACCTTCATCTTCATCGGCACTTGGGACATCATCCGGCTGAACCCGCCGCTGGATTCCGATGTCTGGCTGCAATTCTTCACGGTCGCTTTCGTGATGTACTTCATCGTCGATTGCTCTTTCGTCTTCCTGCGGCTCTATCGTCGCGGCCTGGCGCAGATCGAGGAAATCACGCTGGAGCACCAGAAGACCAAGGAAGCGCTTGAGATCAAATCGCAGTTCCTGTCCACCGTCAGCCACGAGCTGCGCACGCCCCTGACCTCGATCAAGGGCACGCTGGACCTGGTCAACAGCGGTGTGCTTGGTCCGCTGCCTGATCAGATGAAGCCGGTTCTGGCGGTTGCGGGCAAGAACAGCAAACGCCTTGCCGACCTGATCAACGACCTTCTGGATCTGCAGAAGATCGAAGTGGGCGAAATGGCGTTCCGGTTCGATCTGCTGAACGTGCGCGAACTGGTCGCGGATTCCGTGGCGATGAGCGAAGGCTATGCCGAGCAGATGGGCGTCACGCTTGCCGTGACCCAGGCCGACGAAGAGGTTTTCATCAACGGCGATGCCGACAGGCTGTCCCAGGTGATGGCGAACCTGATCTCGAACGCATCCAAGTTTTCCCACAAGGGCGGAACAGTGGACATTCATGTCAAACGCGATGACGACAGGGTGCGAATCTACGTCAAGGACAAGGGTGTCGGTATCCCCGACAACGCCAAGGAGCGGGTGTTCGGCAGGTTCAGCCAGGTGGATTCGTCCGACCAGCGGCGTGTCGGTGGCGCTGGGCTTGGCATGAACATCTCCAAGAAGATCGTCGAACGCCACGATGGTCAGATCGATTATGAAAGCACGCTTGGAAAGGGAACAACCTTCTTCATCGAGTTTGATATCGTTCCCCACGCCCAGTCTGCGCCCCATCCGGATACAATCCAGCCGGGCAAGCGCAAGACGGCATGATGCAGGTGTGTCGGCGGTGGCGGTTGCGCCGCATGACCGCAGAACTTTGTGGTCCGGACGGGTTTCACGGGTTGATCGTGGACCCGATCTGACAGAGGGTAGACCAAGGGCCAGTCAGGCCCGATTTGTGCAGTAATCGTTGTTCTGGTGACGCATTGCCCTGACTTCTGGGCGTCAAAGGCGACTGATATGGAAAAACTGCAACGCATCCTGCATGTGGATGACGCCGAAGACATTCGGATGATCATCAAGATTTCTCTCGAGATGATCGGGGGCTATCACGTGGATCAGTTTGAATCCGGGCAGGATGCCATGGCCGGGGCAGAGGGCTGCGATCCGCAACTGTTCCTGCTGGATTTCATGATGCCCGACATGGACGGCATGGAAACCTGGAGCGCGCTGCGGACCCTGCCGGGTTTTCAGGACATCCCGGCGATCTTCGTGACGGCCAAGGCGGAAGAGAATTTTTCGCAGAACATGCTGAACAGGGGCGCATTGACCGTCATCACGAAGCCGTTCGATCCGACCGAACTGTGCGCCGAGATCGAAAAGGCATGGGCGGCCCATCTGGAAAACGTCAACGGCAACGCCTGAGAACCTGCGCTCAGCCGGCCAGCACCGTATGGATGGTGCTGCTTTGCCTGAGCGTGCGATGCACCGGGCATTTGTCCGCAATCTCCAGCAGCCTTGCACGCTGATCATCGCTCAGCGCCCCTTCAAGGTGGATTTCCCGGCGAAAACTGTCGATCTTGTCGCCAAGGCCTGATTTCGCGTCCTGCGCATGCATCTTGTCATGGCTCACATCCACGCGGACATGGTCCAGTGGCCAACCCTTGCGCCGCGCATACATGCGGATCGTCATCGAGGTGCATGCGCCCAGCCCCGCCGAGATGAAACCATAGGGCGACATTCCGCGATTTGTGCCGCCATAGGCGCGTGGCTCATCCGCCAGCGCATGGTGCTGCGGCCCGGCGACCACATCCTGCAAGAAGCCCTCGGGATCGGCCTCGGAGACGCGGATGATCCCCTCGGGCACGCCGGGGGGCGGCGCGGGCGGGCGCAGATCAAGATAGCGGCTAGCCCAGCTTGCCATGACCTCGGCGGCATAGTCGGCATCCGAGGCGCGGCTGATCAGGTGATCCGCGTCATCCAGCGTGACGAAGCTTTTGGGGTGTCGCGCGGCGGTGAAGATCCGCGTGGCATTGTCGATTCCGACGATCTCGTCCCGTGGGGCATGCATCACCAGAAGCGCGGCCTTGAGCCGCTGAAGCTCTGTTGCGATGGATGCGCCCTCGACATCCTTGACGAAGGCATGGGTGATGCGGAAGGGGCGGCCACCCAGATCAACCTCGGCTTCGCCCTTGTCGCGGATCCGCTCCAGCGCGTTCCCGAAGTTATGGGTCACATGGGCGGGATCAAAGGGGGTACCAAGCGTCACCACGGCCTTGACCCCGGCAATGTCGGGTGCGGCCTTGAGGATGGCCGCACCGCCCAGCGAATGGCCGATCAGCAATTTGGCGGGCATTCCGTTGTCGCGCAGCCATGTTGCGGCAGCCCGGACATCGGCGACATTCGAGGTGAAGCCGGTATTGGCGAATTCCCCCCCCGAATGACCAAGCCCGGTGAAGTCGAACCGCAGGACAGCGATCCCCATCGCCGCAAGCCGTTGGGCAATGCGCCGCGCCGCCGCGATGTCCTTGGAACAGGTGAAGCAATGCGCCAGCAGGGCCGTCGCCAGATGCGGACCCTCGGGCAGGTCAAGCCGGGCGGCCAGCGCGCTGCCATCGTGGCCGGTGAAGGTGATGTGTTTGCTTGCCATGTCCATGTCCTGACGTCTGAACATGAGACTGGGCTTGCGGCGGGGCGGCCGCAAGCCATGTGTCAGGGGTCTCACGCCAAGGTGACGCGCCGCGAGGTTCGCGGCGATCCTCTGGTCAGGTGCCGCTGAGCGCCGGATCGAAGGGGTAACGGGTCAGGTTCTCGTGCCCATCCTCGGTGATCAGGACCTGATCCTCCAGCTTGATCGAAAAATCTCCGCCTTCGGGGCTGATCAGTGCCTCGACACACAGAACCATGCCGGGCTCGAGCACGTAGTCATAGGCGCCTTCGACGAAATTGTCCGGATAGCAGATCAACGGCCATTCATCGCACAGGCCGACCCCGTGCATCAGGCAACCATATTTGCCGCGCTGGTATTGCGGATCCAGCGGATGGGACTTGAAGGTCAGATCGCGCAAGCTCACGCCGGGTTTCAGCAGGGACATGTTGTGGCGGATGTGATCCATCCCGTGCTGCATGGCCGAAACCATGTCGGGGCGCGGGGCGCGGTCGCCGACCCACCAGGTGCGGCTGATGTCGATGCAGATCCCGTAGGCGCCGATCAGGTCGGTGTCGAAGGCCACGATCTCGTTGTTCTGGATGATGCGCGGGCCGCATTCCTGGAACCAGGGATTGGTCCGTGGTCCCGAGGCCAGAAGCCGCGTTTCGATCCATTCGCCGCCGCGCCGGATGTTTTCCGCATGCAGCACCGCCCAGACATCATCCTCGGACATGCGTCCGCCGGGGATACCGTTGCGCGCGGCGCGCTCCATCTCGGCCACGGCGGCTTCGCAGGCATGCGAGGCGCAGCGCATCGCCAGGATCTCGTCCGGTCCCTTCACGGAGCGGGCCTTTTCGGTCAGCTCTTCGCCTTCCATGATTTCAAGGCCCTGCGCCTCAAGGGCGCGCAGGCCGTGCAGCATGATCTTGTCCACGGCCAGCCGCTTGTTGGTGCCTGCATGCGCCGACAGAAGGGCGCGCACCTCGTTGGCAAAGACATCGGCGGCCACGTCCACCTTGTCGCCCCGGTCGAAATAGAACAGGTCCGCACCGGATCGTTGTTCGCGCACAAGCGGGTTGAAGCGGCTCAGGAACATGGCGTTCTTGTAGTCCCAGATCACCATGTAGCCATCGGCGCAGATCAGCACGGCGCGGAACGGATTATGCGTGTTCCACAGCTGCATGTTGGTGCTGTCGGTCGCATAGCGGATGTTCAGCGGATCGAACATCAACAGGCCCGCATAGTCGCGCGCCTGGATGAACTGCACCAGCCTGTCAAAGCGGAACTGCCGCATTGCGGGCAGATCGGGCAGGGTCAGTCCGGCCGCCGCCCATTCATCGAAGGCAAGAAGGGTGGGCCCGATTTCCACACGGTCCATGTCATTGGGGCTGCCATCGGCCAGGGTGGCGCCGCGTGTGGGGTCGATCTTGCGTCTGTCGCTGTAATGCTGGTTCATCGTGATGTCTCCGCTGCTGCGCCAGCATCACTTTGCGCGGCAAGGGCTGTCCCTTCCCAAACCGACTTGCGGACAGGTCGTTTTTTGGAACAGATGGCACCATGACACCGATCCTTCAGACACGCCTCGGCTATGATCCAACCCATCACAAGCCGCTGCCGGGCATCGCGCCCATGGATTCTGCGGACTGGATCATCGTCGATGATGCCCATGCCCGGCAGATGGCGGAGCGGGCGCGTCTTCTGGCCGAAAAGCGCGACAAGGTCATTGCCATGGACGAATGCGCGCGCCCTGCGGCGGCAGAGCTGCTGGATGCGGTGCTGGACGTCCTGGCAGCACGCGCGGATCACGCTGTCGGGGCAGGGCAGGTGCGTCGCCCGGATGGTGTGACGGTCGCCATAGATCGCGACGATCCGATGGGCACCTTGGGCCATCTGGTGCAACAGGATCTGTGCCTGATGGAAAAGCGCGGTGACGAACATGTCCTGACCGCTGCGGTGCTGTGCTTTCCGGCAAGCTGGACGCTGGAGGAAAAGTTCCTGCGCCCGCTGATCGGGATACATCTGCCGGTCGCCGAGTATGACGCGACCATGGCGCGGCGGGTGCAACGCCTGTTCGACGGCGTGCAGGTGGGCCGCCCGCTGTGGCGGTTCAACGCCCTGTGGTATGTCGACCCAACCCTGCATCAGCCCCGCCGCGAGAATGACCGCAGGATCGAGCGCGGCGCACGAAGCGCCGACTACCTGCGAACCGAGCGTCAAAGTCTTGTCCGGCTGCCGCAAAGCGGCGCGGTTGTCTTCGGCATTCATACCAGCGTGCTGGCGCGTGACGTGGTGCAGGGGTTGTGGCCGGCCGCAGTGTGATCAGTTGTCGATGCGGCGGGCCATGATGGCGATGGCCTTCTGGTAGACGCCGGCCGCGTTCCATTCCTGGATGACACGGAAATTCGGCTCTCCCTCCTGGTAGCCCTTGCCGGGTTGCCAGCCTTTCTGGCGCAGGAAATTCGCTGTCGATGCAAGGGCATCGGTCATGTTGTTCATGTCGATGCGGCCGTCGCCATTGGCATCGACCGCATAGGTCACCACATTGCCCGGCAGGAATTGGGTATGTCCCAGTTCGCCATGTTTCGCGCCGATGGATTGCGGGGTGATCGTGCCACGATCCACCAGTTGCAGGGCTGCGATCGTATGCCCCGCGAATAAGTCCGAGCGGCGGCAGTCATAGGCCAGCGTGGCAATCGCGGACACGACATTGCTGTCGCCCATGAAATTGCCGAAAGCCGTTTCCATGCCATGAATGGCGATGATCACGCCTGCGGGCACCCCATATTGCCGCTCCAGCGCCTGGTAGAAGGCGGCATCGCGCGCCTTGCGGCGTTTGCCCTGCGCGACAATCGTATCCGCGCCACGCACCTGCATGAATTTCTCAAGCGTGTAGCCAAAGCTTTTCTGATTGCGGTCGGCTGCGATGGTGCGGGTCGCGTAGGTGGTGCCGGCCAGTGCCGCAAGCCCGCGTTCGCCAACCCCGGCCCGCGCCGCGATCTTTGCGAAATCCCGTTTCCATGCCTCGTATCCGGCGGCGGTATTGCCGCATTGCGCGGCCAGCACCGGGGTGGCGCAGCCAAGCCCCACAACGAAAGCAATGAATGATCTTGTGATTGATTTACGCATCTTGTGACACACCCGAACGCTTTTGCCGAAAGCCTAGCCGCCTGTCAGGCGGCTGGCAATCGAATTGGCGCGCGGATGTGCCGGATCAGAGCGGCAGGTAGGCCAGAAGCTGACCGATGACGGGCAGGGTGCCGAGGGTCGCAACGACGGTTTCGATCATGCCCAGTTTTGCCATGCCGGCAAACAACCCGGTCAGGGCCAGGGCCGTCAGGGCAAGGCGCAGGTCTTCGCCGCGCAGAAGGTTGTAGACCATCAGGGCAATGCCGACCGGGACCGAGATCAGGCTGACAGTCAACGAGATCGCCCATGTCGCCACGCGCGATGTGGTGCTTGGCTCATCCGTCAAGGCATGAGCGTCATAGGCGGCATCGGCCGTCTTTGCCGTCGCGGAAGGCGTATTGCCTGAAGCCGGGGTCATGCCGGTCTCGGTGTCGCGGTTGAACACCGCCCGCAGATAGGGAAGGCCGGAGGTGTCCACACGGGCCGGTGCGGCCTCGGGGGTTTCATCGGTGCGGGTCTGGCTTTCCAGGCGTTCGCAGGTGTCTTCGATATCGGGAAAGAGGCGTGACACGGTGGCTTCACCTTTCTGGTTCAGCGGCAAGACGGGCGTGGGGCGCTTGCGTCTGTCCGTTTCGTTCTGCCCATGGGCGGCACGATCCGCCGCCGACACACGGCGGGGCGTCACCTTTTCCAGCACGGACAGGAAAGAGGATGTCGACAGCATCATGTCGGGCTGCAGCCATTGCACGTAGTCCGGGTCAAGCACCTGCGCCAGTTCAAGGGTGGCCAGTGCAAGGGCGGAATGGGCCGTCGCGGTGGAGCGTTCCGCCTCGCGCAGACTGGGCAGGTCCGAGGGCAGCTTGACGATGGTGACCGTCAGGGTCTGGGTGACGCTGTTGACCTTCAGATCCGCGTCCTGTTCCGGCGCGAACGCATCGCTCATGGCCATGTCCATGGACTGCATGCCGCCGGGCTGGTTCCCCTCGCGGTGGTTTTCCAAGGTGTTCATGTGCAATTCGAAACCGCCCAGGCCCATCTTGAGGTGACCCTGTGACATCATCTCGGACAGGCCGACACGGAAACCGCGCCCGCCCAGCACACGTTCAAGGCGGGTCGCAAGTAGCGGAAGATCAAGGGGTCTCGTACCGAGAAAAACCAATCCAGACGTGCACCGAGTGTTGTCCATATGCATGACAGCCTCCGCGGGGAATTTCCAACCCCCCATTTATGCTTAAGGAAATGGGGCATTTTTTGTTCCAAATCCGGTAAGCTTGGGGCGCGGCGCCTGAATTCGTGAATTTGGCGGTGTCGCCTGCCACGGTTTCGCCCAGAAACGGGAAAGGGCGCCCCGAAAGGCGCCCTTTTTGTGACTTTGGTTGGTTTTCCGCGACTCGGTCGTCGCGGAACTGCCCTGATCAGCAGCT
Organism: Rhodobacteraceae bacterium EhC02; assembly: GCA_001650895.1. Lineage (GTDB taxonomy): Bacteria > Pseudomonadota > Alphaproteobacteria > Rhodobacterales > Rhodobacteraceae > Seohaeicola. The sequence continues at coordinate 150,785 of LXYH01000034.1, read as the reverse complement.
GTAGTAGTTCTTGAACTCGACCGGGTGCGGAGTCATGTCGTACTCTTCGACTTCTTCCATCTTCAGGCCGATATAGGCCATGATCTGGTCCTTCGTGAACACGTCGCCAGCCAGCAGATAGTCCATGTCCTTCTGCAGCTCCTCCAGCGCCTCGCGGAGCGAACCGCAGACGGTGGGGATGCCGGCCAGCTCTTCTGCGGGCAGGTCATAGAGGTTCTTGTCCATGGCTTCGCCCGGATCGATCTTGTTCTTGATCCCGTCAAGGCCAGCCATCAGCAGAGCCGAGAACGCCAGGTAGGGGTTGGCCGCCGGATCGGGGAAACGGGCTTCGACGCGCTTTGCCTTCGGGCTTTCCGTCCACGGAATACGAACGCAACCCGACCGGTTGCGTGCCGAATAGGCGCGCAGAACGGGGGCCTCGTAACCGGGCACCAGACGCTTGTAGCTGTTGGTGGTCGGGTTGGTGAAGGCGTTCAGCGACTTGGCGTGCTTCAGGATGCCGCCGATGAAATACAGCGCCTCCTGGCTCAGGTCGGCGTATTTGTCGCCTGCGAACAGCGGCTTGCCGTCTTTCCAGATCGACATGTTCACGTGCATCCCCGAGCCGTTGTCGCCCTTGATCGGCTTCGGCATGAAGGTTGCCGAACGGCCATAGGCCAGCGCGACGTTGTGGATGACGTACTTGTACTTCTGGATGTTGTCGGCCTGCTCGGTCAGCGTGCCGAAGATCATGCCCAGCTCGTGCTGCGAGGTCGCAACTTCGTGGTGGTGCTTGTCGACCTTCATCCCCATGCGCTTCATGGTGGACAGCATTTCCGAACGGATGTCCTGACCATCATCGGCGGGGTTGACCGGGAAATAGCCGCCCTTGTAGCCGGGGCGGTGGCCGGTGTTGCCCATTTCGAATTCGGTGTCGGTGTTCCATGCGGCATGATCCGCATCCACCTGGTACGAGACCTTGTTCGGGGTGACGGAGTAGCGCACGTCGTCGAACAGGAAGAATTCTGCCTCGGGGCCGAAATAGGCGCTGTCGCCGATGCCGCTGGACTTCAGATAGGCTTCTGCCTTCTCTGCGGTGCCGCGCGGGTCGCGGTCATAGGATTCGCCGGTGTCCGGTTCCACGACCGAGCAATGGATGCAGATGGTCTTCTCGGCGTAGAACGGATCGATGTACACGCTGTCGGTGTCGGGCATGAGTTTCATGTCCGATGCCTCGATCGACTTCCAGCCGGCGATCGACGAACCGTCGAACATGAAGCCTTCCTCAAGGAAGTCTTCGTCGACCAGATCGGCAACCACAGTCACGTGCTGCAGCTTGCCGCGCGGATCGGTGAAGCGAATGTCGACATATTCGACATCCTCGTCCTTGATCAGTTTGAGAACTGCGTTCTTGCTCATTCCCTAATCCCTTTCGTTTTGTGGGTAGATTACAGCGCGTCCGAACCGGATTCACCGGTACGGATGCGGATGGCCTGTTCGACCGGGCTGACGAAGATCTTGCCGTCGCCGATCTTGTCCGTCTTGGCCGCATCGATGATCGCTTCGATGGCGGCATCGACCAGATCGTCATCGAGGACAACCTCGATTTTTACCTTGGGCAGGAAGTCGACGACGTATTCCGCGCCGCGATACAGTTCCGTGTGCCCCTTCTGACGGCCAAATCCCTTGACCTCGATCACCGAAAGACCCTGGACGCCCGCGTCCTGAAGGGCTTCTTTGACTTCATCCAGCTTGAACGGCTTGATGATCGCTTCGATCTTTTTCATCCAGGGTCTCCTCGCCTATGCTCCACTGGGGTCAGACCATTTATGCAGGGGTGCCACAATCGGGCAGCGAGTGCATTGCGAACCGAGATGGCGGGATTTCTGCAAGATGATCAAAAATTGTGCAGAAAGATCAAAAACCGGGCGGAAAAAGAACGATGTGGGGCGAAATGAACGGAATCCTTACGGCTGAGCAGATGCGACTGCTTGAAAAAACGGCAATGGAGTCGGGGCGCGTGACCGGGCAAGCCCTGATGCAACGTGCCGGAGAGGGCGTAATCGCTGCCGCATTGCGCGAGTGGCCCGCCCTGGTGCCCGGCGTGCATCACGCGCTGATCCTGTGCGGTCCGGGCAACAATGGCGGCGACGGTTATGTCATTGCTCGCGGATTGCTGCGCCGGGGCTGGCAGGTCCGGCTTTGCGCCGTGCGCGCGCCCAAGGCGGGCGGGGATGCGGCGGCCATGGCGCATGAATGGCGCGCGGCCGGGGGAGGGGTTCTTCCGATGGAGGATTGCCCCGATGTGCTGGCTGATCTTGTGTCACGGGCGGCGGGTCAGCCCGTGATTGTGTTCGATGCGGTGTTGGGGATCGGTCAGGGGCGGTGTACCGATGATATCCTGGCACCCTGGTCGCGGGCCAGACACAGCGTGATGAAGGCCGCGCCCGACGCGCGGCTGCTTGCAGTGGCGGTGGACGTCCCCACAGGCTACGATTGCGATACGGGTCGTCCATTGGGGCGGCATCCTTTTGCCGCTGACCTTGTCGTGACCTTTCATGCCCGCAAGCCTGTGCACGCGGTTCTGGACAGGGCCGGGATCAGGACGGTTGTGGTGCCGATCGGATTGTGACGCCATGATGTGCAAGTGCCCTGCGCGACGGAAAGGATAACCCATGGACCGTGCCCCCCGGACCTATTCCATGACACAGGACCTGCGTGATCGCCTGCGCAAGCCTGTGATGGGCCATAAATATATGCAAGGCCACGCGCTGATCCTGTCGGGCGGGCCTGGGCGCAGCGGTGCGGCCCGGCTGGCGGCGCGCGGGGCTTTGCGCGTGGGGGCAGGGTTGGTGACGCTGGCCGTGCCGCCGGCGGCACAGCCCGAAGTGGCGGCCCAGATCACGGCGATCATGCTGCGCAGCCTCCACGATCCCGCCGATCTGGACGCGATGCTGGCCGATCCGCGGATCAATGCGCTGTGCCTTGGGCCGGGATTTGGGCTGTCTGATGTCGAGGCGGGCCATCTGGGCGCGGCGCTGCGTGCGGCCCGCGCCACGGTGCTGGATGCCGATGCCCTGACGCTGCTGGCCCGGGACAAGGGGCTGCGGCGCGCGTTGCATGCAGGCTGTCTTCTGACCCCCCATGACGGAGAGTTCCTGCGCCTCTTCCCGGATTGTCGCGACGATCTGGAGAATGACCAAGGGCGCACGGCCGCGCTGCGCAGGGCGGCGGCGCAATTGGGCTGCACCATCCTGCTGAAAGGTCCGGCCACGCTGGTGGCCCGGTCCGATGGGCGGGTCTGGCGGCATCCCGCCGCGACGGACGGGGCGTTGGCCTGGCTGGCGACGGCGGGGTCGGGCGATGTCCTCGCGGGGGTCATCACCGGGCTGCTGGCGCGCGGCTTTCCCGCGGGGGATGCGGCCAACCTGGGCGCCTGGTTGCATGCGCAGGCCGCGCGCCGTTTCGGTCCGGGCCTGATTGCCGAGGATCTGCCCGAAGCGCTGCCCGGTGTGTTCAGGGATATTGGGGTGTAGGGGACAGATTGCGCGCGCGTCAGGCCGCCAGCATGGCGTCGGACATGGGCGCGCAGAGCGTTTCCAGCCCGTCTGCATAGACGATCTGCAGGGTTTCAAGCTGCAGCTGCACCATCGTCATCTCGATCCCCGTCAACAGAGCAAGCCCCGGCAATCCGGGGCAGGCGCGGGGCAGATCGCCCGCGGGCAGAATGCACGATGACTGGCCCGATGCGGCAAGGGCAAGGGGGCCGCGCAGAAGGATGGGCTGTTCCGTGGCCACAATCGTATCCGTTCCCGGCATCTGGCGGCCAAGCGCGCCTGCCGCGATAGTCAGGAAATCGCCGGCCCGCCGATGAAAGGCGATGCCCGACAGGCGGACCAGCCCCGTGTTGCGGGTGATGATCCTGTCGCCTTGTCCCAGAAGCTCGACCGGGATCGCACCTTCTGCGGTCAGCACGATGGTCCCGGCAACCAGCGCCGTTTGCAGGGGTGGGGGGAATGCCATGCTCATGCGCGTATCACGCCGCAAAACCTGCGGATCAAGGCATATTCGAATGCAAAGCTGCTGCGTCCCGGCATCGGGGCGGTGTCCTGTCTCATGGTCTCTGCTCGTTTTCTTTTTTTACGCAGCATAGGTGAATTTGCCGTGAATGTCCTGCGGATTTTTGGAACACCCGGACGAAAGCCTGCGCCGGATCGGCCCGGTGCGGGACAGCCTTGCCTGAACGGCCCGGACCGGCCTTGATACCTTGGCCAAGAGGCGATTTTTCCTCTCGCATCCCTTATCAGGGTTTGCTAGACAGCGCCGGAACCGCGGGCAGCCTCCATTTCCGGATGGGGTTGCCTGCGTTTGGTTTTCGCGGGTGTGGCGAAATTGGTAGACGCACCAGATTTAGGTTCTGGCGCCGCAAGGCGTGGGGGTTCAAGTCCCTCCACCCGCACCAGAGATATGGAAAAGGACGAGAAGAATGCAGGTCACCGAGACCCTGAAAGACGGCCTCAAGCGTGAATACGAGATCATCGTGACAGCCGCAGAGCTGGAAGCGAAGGTCAACGAGAAACTGGCCGAGGCCCAGCCCGAAGTGGAAATGAAGGGCTTTCGCAAGGGCAAGGTGCCGATGGCGCTGCTGAAAAAGCAGTTCGGCCCCCGGATTCTGGGTGAAGCGATGCAGGAAAGCGTCGATGGCGCCATGAACCAGCATTTCGAAACCACCGGCGATCGTCCGGCCCTGCAGCCGCAGGTGACCATGGTCGATGGCGAAACCTGGAAAGAGGGCGACGACGTCAAGGTCAAGATGGCCTATGAAGCCCTGCCCGAGATCCCCGAGCTGGACATGAGCGGCGTGAAGCTGGAGCGTCTGGTCGCCAAGGCCGACGATGCGGCCATCGACGAGGCGCTGGCCTCGCTGGCCGAGACCGTGCAGGATTTCGCGGATCGCAAGAAGGGCACCAAGTCCAAGGACGGTGACCAGGTCGTGATCGATTTCGTCGGCAAGGTCGATGGTGAGGCCTTTGAAGGCGGTTCCGCCGAAGACTATCCGCTGGTCCTGGGCTCGGGTTCCTTCATCCCCGGCTTCGAAGAGCAGCTGGTCGGCGTGAAAGCCGGCGAAGAAAAGGCCGTGACGGTCAATTTCCCGGATGAATACGGCGCAGCCCATCTGGCCGGCAAGGAAGCCGTGTTCGATTGCACCGTGAAGGCGGTCAAGGAACCCAAGGCCGCAGCCATCGATGACGAACTGGCCAAGAAGTTCGGCGCCGAGGATCTGGCTGCCCTGAAAGGTCAGATCGCCGAGCGTCTGGAAGCCGAGTATGCCGGTGCCGCCCGTGCCATCGTCAAGCGTGGCCTGCTGGATGCACTGGACGGTCTGGTCAAGTTCGACCTGCCCCCCAGCCTGGTCGAGGCCGAGGCGAACCAGATCGCGCATCAGCTGTGGCACGAGGAAAACCCCGACGTGCACGATCACAACCACGACAAGATCGAGCCGACGGACGAGCACAACAAGCTGGCCGAGCGTCGTGTGCGCCTGGGCCTGCTTCTGGCCGAAACCGGTCGCAAGGCCGAGATCGAAGTGACCGATGCCGAGATGACCCAGGCGGTGATGGCGCAGGCGCGTCAGTATCCGGGCCAGGAGCGTCAGTTCTTCGAATTCATTCAGCAGAACGCCCAGATGCAGCAGCAGCTGCGCGCGCCGATCTTCGAGGACAAGGTCGTGGACCACATCCTCGGCATGGCTGCGGTGACCGACAAAGAGGTCAGCAAGGACGATCTGCAGAAAGCCGTCGAGGCGCTGGACGAGGAGTGATCCCGTCGCATGTCAGCGCCTTGGCGCTGATCACAGGAACAGGGGCCACCTTTCGGGGTGGCCCTTTTCATTAGGGTGGAAGCGTGGCATCCGACGGCCTTCCTTGACCCTGTGCCGCAGTTGCAGCCAGATGAGGGCGATTGCAGATCAAGGAGCGCGCCCCGGATGGATCATACAGGCTTTACCGCAGAGGATTTTCGCGCCTTTCGGGACAACGACAGGCCCGGACCGATCCATATGATCAACCTGGTCCGGCTGCATGCGCAAGCCCGCTATGACGATGGGCGCAAGGCCACAGGGGCCGAGGCCTATGCCGCATATGGAAAGGGGGCCGCACCTGTGCTGGCCCGTTTGGGCGGGCGGATCGTCTGGCGCGGGGCGATGGAGCTGATGTTGATCGGCCCGACCGAAGAACGATGGGATCTGTGCTTTATTGCCGAATACCCGTCGGTTGCGGCCTTTGTCGAAATGATCAAGGACCCGGACTATCGCGAAGCCATGGTGCATCGCCAGGCGGCGGTGGCAGACAGTCGGCTGATCCGCACCGCACCCTTGCCCCTTGGCGAGAATTTCGCGGGCTGACGGGCAGGGCCGTCGCCACCGGGCCGTCGCAACCGGGCATGAAAAAACCGCGCAGGGTGGGCCTGCGCGGTTTCCAGGGTAAGGTGTCTTGCGACAGATGAGCCTTAGCGGCCCATGTCCTCACCGTCTTCGTTCGCAGCGCCGATCTCGTCGAAGAGTTCGGAGATTTCAAATTCCGCTTCGGCTTCGGCTTCGGCGGCCAGTTCCTGGATCGATTTGCCGGCTGCCTGCAGCTCGGCTTCTTCGGCGGAACGCGCAACGTTCAACTGGATCGTCACTTCGACTTCGGGGTGCAGCGTGACGCTGACGTCATGCAGGCCCAGGTCCTTGATCGGGCGGGTCAGCACGATCTGCTTGCGATCCACGGTGAAACCGCCGGCTTCGGCTGCTTCAGCCGCGTCACGGGGCGTGACGGAACCGTAAAGCGCGCCGCCATCCGATGCGGAGCGAATCACGATGAAGACCTGACCGGCCAGGCGTTCGCCCAGGGCTTCGGCTTCCTTGCGGGTCTCAAGGTTCTGCGCTTCGAGTTGCACCTTGCGGGCTTCGAAATCGGCGATGTTGCGCTCGGAAGCGGTCAGCGCCTTGCCCTGGGGCAGCAGGTAGTTGCGGGCGAAGCCGGGCTTGACGTTGACGACGTCGCCCATCTGGCCCAGCTTGGCCACGCGCTCGAGAAGGATAACTTGCATCTGCTTTTCTCCTTACTTCACGGCATAGGGCAGCAGGGCGAGGAAGCGGGCGCGCTTGATGGCGCGCGACAGCTCACGCTGCTTCTTTGCCGAAACGGCGGTGATGCGGGACGGCACGATCTTGCCACGCTCGGAAATGTAGCGCTGCAGCAGACGGGTGTCCTTGTAGTCGATCGCGGGTGCGTTGTCGCCCGAGAAGGGGCAGACCTTGCGGCGACGGAAAAACGGTTTGGTAGCCATGGTTTAGCGTCCTTTGTTCTGGCGTTTGATCAACGGCGTTCGCGGCGTTCACCGCCACGGTCACCACGGTCACCACGGTCGCCACGATCCGGGCGGTCACCACGGTCGCCGCGCTCGGGGCGGTCGCCACGATCACCACGGTCGCGGTCGTCACGCTTCTGCATCTGCACCGAGGGGCCCGCGACATGTTCATCGACCTTGATGGTCAGAACGCGCATGACGTCGTCATGCAGGCGCATCAGGCGCTCCATCTCCTGCACGGCGGTTGCCGGTGCATCGGTGCGCAGCAGGGCATAGTGACCCTTGCGGTTCTTGTTGATCTTGTAGGCCATCGTCTTGACGCCCCAGTACTCGTGATCAACGACGGTGCCGCCGTTGTCAGCCAGAACTGTGCCGAAATGTTCGATGAGACCCTCGGCCTGCGTGTTCGACAGGTCCTGACGGGAAATGAAGACATGCTCGTAAAGCGGCATGTGCACTCCTTGTTTTTCAAGCGCATTTCATAGGAGGGCCGATCCTTCCGCGACCCATCCACGAGAGACTGCGCGGTTCAACGAAACTGCGGAAGGAAGGCGGCCTATACGATGCTTCCGTGCCCGTGGCAAGCGCCAAGGCGACCTGTCGGTGCATGCGGGTGGCCGGGTCGGCGACCGCCAAGGTTGCATCATGGCATGGGGCGTGACCCGAGTTCTTCGGATTTGTGCCGTACTGCTGCCTTTTTTGCCGCCAAGGATGGTCAAGTAGTACGGAGGAAGTGAAATGGTATCCTTTTCAGATGTTTTGCCGGTCGGATCTGTCATGTCGCCCGCCACGGGTGACCCGCACAGCGCCGGAGCCGCAGCAAAAAGGGCGCCGCGCCATGGATGGCGGGCCCTGTCCGGTCTGTCGCGCTTCGCCGGCGTGGTGCTGATGCTGGCTGCGGTCGGTATCTGGCTGATGTCGGGATCGCTCTGGGATGCCGAGATGATGTTGCTGCGCCTCGGTGTGTCGGTGGTCTTCATGTGCCTTGGGCTGGCGCTGCTGCATGCCGGTCGCAGAACGGCGCGCGACGAGATCCACCTTGACCAGCGTGCCCGCGAACTGCGCCATGTCCGGCGGGGCCATGACGGCATCGCCCGGGTGCGTCAGCGGCTTTCGCTGCATGACCTGTCCGAGGTCGTGATCGACGAGGACCGGCTTCTGCTGCGCGGGACCTGCGGTCGGATCCTGCTGGAGCTGTCGGGGATGGACCGGGACCAGCTGTTGGCGATCCAGCAGCAGGTCAAGGCCGCCTGAAACTGCCCGGCGCCCGCCGGGCAAGGCGGACAACCTGAAGGGTTGTTCATCTTCTCACAGGGGATGTGGTTTCATGCGGAGTTGTAGCCGGGGCAAAAGGCGGCAACTTGAGGCGATGTGAAAACCCGTCCTCAAGGAGATGACCCCAGATGAAAACCACGCTCGCCGCAATCGGACTTGCCGCTGCCCTGACCGCCGCACCGGCATTCGCCGCCCCTGAAAAATACATGCTGGATTCCAGCCACAGCCAGATCCTGTTTTCCTACAACCACCTCGGCTATTCCACGACCTGGGGCATGTTCTCGGGGTTTGCCGGCGAGATCATGTTCGATCAGGAAGATCCCGCCAATTCCAGCGTGAGCGTGTCGATGCCCGTCATGTCGATGATGACAGGTTGGGAAGAGCGTTTTGCGCATTTCATGTCCGCTGATTTCTTCGGCGCGACCGAAGACGAGATGGTCACCTTCACCTCGACCGGTATCGAAGTGACCGGCGACAACACCGCCCTGATCACCGGCGATCTGACCTTGAACGGTGTGACCAAGTCGGTCGTGCTGGATGCCAAGCTGAACCAGGCAAGTGATCACCCGATGGCAAATCAGCCCTGGGCTGGCTTCGATGCCTCCACCACGCTGCTGCGCAGTGACTTCAATGTCGGCGCTTTCGCACCTTTCGTTAGCGACGAAGTGACGATCCAGATCTCGATCGAGGCGATGAAGGCCGCCGAATAATCGGTCCCCCATACCCGCAACGCAAAAGGCCGCCGGAATGTCCGGCGGCCTTTTTTCATGGGCGGGTGGTCAGGGTCGCGTCAGTCGGCGGGCCCCATGCGCTGCGCTGTCAGATTGACCGCAATGTCGACACCATAAGCCAGCGTGCCTTCTTCGGTCACGCTGCCGCCGATGCCGAAATCGCGGCGATCCAGTGTCAAGGTGCCGGTCATCTGGGCCTGCTCGTCCGACAGGACCAGATCGAAGGGCAGGGCGACCGGCACGGCATTTCCCTTGATCGTCAGCGTGCCGTCTGCCACGAAACCCGCGTCGCGGCGCAGGATGTCGCCCTCGAACACGGCGCGCGGATGCGTCGCCTCGTCGAAGAAATCACCGCCCATCGCCTGGCCCGTGACAGAGCCCAGCGAAAGGGACGCGATCGTGACCTTGACCCGGACGCGGCCGTTCACCTGCTGTGAAGGATCGTCGGCAAAGCTGATCTGTGCGGTCCAGTCTGTGAATTCGCCCTGAACCGGGCTGCCCATCTGGCGGATCGTCAGGGCCAGCGTGCCTTGCCGGACCTGCCAGTCGCCGGGGGCTGCCGCCACCGGGGCAGGGCTGGCCGGTGCTGTGACCGACATCAGCGCGGGTGCCGCGCCCGCCGAGATGATGCCAACCCAGATCAGGCTTGCCGCCAGCAGCGGCAGCGCATGGCCCGGTTGCGTGGTGCTGGGGCTTTGGCGCACGATCGCGCGCGGCAGCATCCGGCGCAACGTGTCATCGCGATCGACCATATGGTGTTTCAGCGCGCCTGCCACATGCAGCAGGATGGCAACGATCAGCACGCGCGAGGACAGGAAATGGATCGCGTCAGCGGCATCCGCGACCAGCGTGCTTTGTGGCACGAAGGGCAGGGTCTGTCCCAGTGGCCACCAGATCGGCGCGAACCCTGTGGTTGCGGCATGGTGCACCCAGCCCGACAGCGGCGTGATCAGCATGGCCCCGTAAAGCAGCCAGTGAACGATGCCCGCCAGCGTCGCCTCGGCCTTTCGCGCGCCATTCAGAAGTCCCGGACGCGGTTGCATCAGCGCCCAAATGATGCGCCCAAGGGCCGTGAGGAACGCGGCGATCCCGATGGTCTTGTGCAGGGAAAACAGCAGCGTCGTCTGCGCGATCAGCGCGGTTTCGCCGGCTGCGATCCGATGCGCCAGGTCTGTGGCGATCAACCCCAGCGGGATGGCGGACAGGATCAGGAATGCGGTCAGCCAGTGAAATGTCTTGGTCACGCTGCCATAGGTCTCGGCCGTGTTGGTGCGGGGCATGGAGGGGTCCTCTTACTGGTTACGTCGTGGAAACTTAGGCGGTTGCGTCCACGGGGCCAATCTGCCCAGCCGCACAGGCTTGGTGCAGCAATGCGCTGGGGCGTTGCGCAGAGGGCCTTGGCGCGGTATTCGGGCCGGATCGGATGAACAAGACCGCACAGGGCCGGGGGCCTTCATGCGGCATGACGGAGGGGACAGCATGAGCAGAGCCTATGTATTTCCGGGCCAGGGCGCGCAGGCCATCGGCATGGGGCGCGACCTGGCGCAGGCCTATCCCGCGGCAAAAGCCGTGTTCGACGAGGTGGACGATGCCCTGGGCGAAAAACTTTCCGCCCTGATCTGGGAGGGCGATCAGGACGAGCTGACGCTGACACAGAACGCGCAGCCTGCGCTGATGGCGACCTCGATGGCCGTTGTGCGCGCGCTTGATGCCGAGGGTGTCAAACTGAGCGATGCGGGGTTCGTGGCGGGCCATTCGCTGGGTGAATATTCCGCACTTGCTGCGGCGGGTGCCCTGAGCGTGGCGGATGCCGCGCGGTTGTTGCGCACGCGCGGCCGCGCCATGCAGGACGCGGTGCCGGTCGGTGTGGGCGCCATGGCGGCCTTGCTGGGGCTGGACTTCGACGGCGCCAGGGCTGTGGCCGAGGAGGCCGCGCAAGGCCAGGTCTGCCAGGCCGCGAATGACAACGATCCGGGGCAGGTCGTGGTGTCGGGGCACCTGGCCGCCGTCGAACGCGCGGTCGAGATCGCGCGCGGTCGTGGCGCCAAGCGGGCCGTGATCCTGCCCGTCAGCGCACCTTTTCATTGCGCACTGATGCAGCCCGCCGCCGAGGTCATGCGCGCAGCCCTGGCGGATGTGACGCTGAACGTTCCCGTCGTGCCGCTGGTCGCCAATGTGCGCGCCGAAGCGGTCAGCGACCCCGACCTGATCCGCGCGCTGCTGATCGAGCAGGTAACAGGGTCGGTCCGCTGGCGCGAAAGCGTGATGTGGATGGCCGGCGCAGGCGTCACCGAGATTTGGGAAGTGGGGGCAGGCAAGGCGCTGTCCGGCATGATCCGACGGATCGCGCGGGACATCGAATGCCGCGCCATCGGCACCCCCGAAGATGTTGTCGCAGCGGTTGCTGCCCATACTCAAGGATGAGACATGTTTGATCTGACAGGAAAATGCGCGCTGATCACCGGCGCATCAGGCGGTATCGGCGGCGCGATTGCCCATGCGTTGCATGGTGCAGGCGCCACGGTGGCACTGTCCGGCACGCGCGTGGAACCCCTCGAGGCGCTGGCCGCCGAACTGGGAAGCCGCGCCCATGTGCTGCCCTGCAACCTGAGCGATGCCGCCGCCGTCGAGGCGCTGCCGAAACAGGCGATCGAGGCGATGGGCGCCGTCGACATCCTGGTCAACAACGCAGGCATTACCCGCGACCAGATCTTCATGCGCATGTCGGATGACGAATGGCAGAGCGTTCTGGATGTGAACCTGACCTCGACCATGCGCCTGTGCCGTGGCGTGATGCGCCCGATGATGAAGGCGCGGTGGGGCCGGATCATCAACATCTCGTCCATCGTGGGGGCGACGGGCAATCCGGGGCAAGCGAATTACGCGGCCTCGAAAGCCGGTATGGTGGGGATGACGAAATCCATCGCCTACGAGGTGGCAAGCCGCGGAATCACCGCCAACGCGGTCGCGCCCGGCTTCATCGCGACGGCCATGACCGACAAGCTGAACGATGATCAGAAGGCTGCGATCAATGCCAAGATCCCGGCGGCCCGCATGGGCATGCCCGAGGAAATCGCCGCTGCCGTATTATACCTGGCCAGCCCCGAAGCGGGTTACGTCACGGGCACCACACTGCATGTGAATGGCGGGATGGCCATGATCTGATCCGGCGTATCGCCGGGCAGGGCCTGACCCTGCGGTGAAAGCGTTTGCCAATGGCGCACCATGTGCTATAGGCCACGCAGATTTGCCGGGGGCGGCATTCAAGGCGCCCTTGGACGTCCTGCTTGCGGGATGACGAGCCGCCCGATACACAGGGCATCACGAAGTGCCGAGCCTGCGGGCAAGGGCAGATAAATGGGCAAAGCGCCCGAACGGTATGAGGACTTGGACATGAGCGATATCGCAGACCGCGTAAAGAAGATCGTGGTGGAACATCTGGGTGTGGACGAGGACAAGGTTGTCGAGAACGCCTCGTTCATCGACGATCTGGGCGCCGACAGCCTGGACACGGTCGAACTGGTGATGGCGTTCGAAGAAGAATTCGGCATCGAGATTCCGGATGACGCGGCAGAAACGATCCAGTCCTTCGGCGACGCGGTGAAATTCATCACCGAAGCCTCCTGAGGCGCGACTGACGTAACAATTAGGAAAAACCCCTGTCCGGCGGACGGGGGTTTTTTCATGGCCGCCTGCCAGGCCGACATGCGGGCTTCATGACTGCCCAAACGGCGCGCAGCGATCTGCCGCCGCCTGCGCGGCATTGGGCGCAGGCGCGCTCCCGCTCTTGCTCATGGGTGGGAAGGCGCGCTATGAGCACGAAGGAACATGAGGGAAGGGGTACGTCATGCGTCGAGTGGTTGTCACGGGGCTGGGCCTGGTCACACCTTTGGCCTGCGGAGTCGAGGAAACCTGGTCGCGCCTGCTGGCCGGGGAATCGGGCGCGGGCCCGATCACGCGTTTCGATCCAAGCAATGTCATGACATCCTATGCCTGCGAGATCCCTTTCGGTGATGGCAGCAACGGCACCTTCAACCCCGATGACTGGATGGAACCGAAGGAACGCCGCAAGGTCGATGACTTCATCCTCTACGGCATGGCCGCCGCCACCCAGGCGGTCGAGGATTCCGGCTGGAAGCCCGAGGACGAAGAAGGTCGGCTGCGCACCGGCGTGATGCTCGGGTCCGGCATCGGCGGTCTTCAGTCCATCGAACAGACCACCCTGATGATGAAGGAAAAGGGCGCGCGCCGCGTCTCGCCCTTCTTCATTCCCGGCGCGCTGATCAACCTGATCTCGGGCCAGGTCAGCATCCGCTACGGCTTCAAGGGGCCGAACCACGCGGTCGTGACCGCTTGCTCGACGGGCGCCCATGCCATCGGCGATGCCGCGCGGCTGATCCAGTGGGGGGATGCCGAAGTGATGGTGGCCGGCGGCGCCGAAGCCGCCATCTGCGAAATCGGCATTGCCGGTTTCAACGCCTGCAAGGCGCTCAGCACCAAGCGCGGCAATGATCCCAAGGCCGCCAGCCGGCCCTATGACGCGGACCGTGACGGATTCGTCATGGGCGAGGGCGCAGGCGTGGTCGTGCTGGAAGAATACGAGCACGCGAAAGCCCGCGGCGCCAAGATCTATGCCGAGGTTCTGGGCTATGGCCTGTCGGGCGATGCCTATCACATCACTGCCCCGGCCGAAGATGGCGACGGCGGCTTCCGCTCGATGAAGGCCGCGCTGGAACGCGCCGGTCTGAAGCCATCCGATCTCGACTACATCAACGCTCACGGCACCTCGACCATGGCCGATGCGATCGAACTGGCGGCGGTCGAACGCCTGCTGGGCGATCACGCGCCCAATGTCACCATGTCCTCGACCAAATCGGCCACAGGGCATCTTCTGGGGGCCGCCGGCGCGATTGAGGCGATCTTTTCGATCCTTGCGATCCGTGACCAGGTCGCGCCGCCCACGATCAACCTTGATAACCCGGCCGTTGAAACGCCCATCGACCTTGCCCCGAACGCCAAGCGCCCGCGCAAGATCGACGTGGCCCTGTCCAACTCCTTCGGGTTCGGCGGCACCAACGCCAGCGTGATCTTCGGAAAGGTCGGCTGATGTGGCGGCATATCGCCTCGAACGCGGTCACCTTCCTGATCGTGGTGGTTTTCCTGCTGGCCGGGGTGATCCTCTGGGGCCAGCGTGAATATTCCGCGCAAGGCCCGCTCGATCAGGCGATCTGCCTTCAGGTCGAACGCGGCTCCTCCATCGCGCGCGTCAGCCGCAACCTGCAGGACCAGGGCGCCATCACCAATGCGCGCATCTTCCGGCTGGGGGCCGATTACTCCGAGAAATCGGACCTGCTGAAGGCCGGCAGCTTTCTGATTCCGCCCGGCACGCCGATGTCCGAAATCGTTGACATCATCACCCGTGGCGGCCCCAGCACCTGCGGCACCGAGGTGGTCTATCGTATTGGGGTCAACAGCGCCTCGGTCGTGGTGCGCGAGCTTGACCCCGTCACCTCGCGCTACGAGGAAAAAGCCAGCTTCAATCCCGCGCAAGAGGTTCCGCCGGCAGACTACACCCAGGTGCGCGCGCGCAATGACACCCGCTACCGCGTCGCCCTCGCCGAAGGCGTGACCAGCTGGCAGGTTGTCGACTCGCTCTCGCGACTCGAAATCCTAGAGGGCGAAGTGACCGAGGTTCCGCCCGAGGGAACGCTTGCGCCCGATAGCTACGAAGTCATTCCCGGCCAGTCGCGCGCCGATCTGCTGGCGCGGATGACCGCCGCGCAACAGGCCATCCTGACCGAAGCCTGGGCCAACCGTGTCGACGGCCTGCCGCTGGCCAGCCCCGAAGAGGCGCTGATCCTGGCCTCGATCATCGAAAAGGAAACCGGCGTTCCCGAAGAGCGGCGTCAGGTCGCCTCGGTCTTCGTGAACCGCCTGAACCGCGGCATGCGGCTGCAAACCGACCCGACGGTGATCTATGGCATCACCAAGGGGCAGGGCGTTCTGGGCCGTGGCCTGCGCCAGAGCGAGCTGCGCGGCCAAACCCCCTGGAACACCTATGTCATCGAAGGGCTGCCCCCCACGCCCATCGCCAACCCGGGGCGCGCCAGCATCGAGGCAGCACTCGATCCGGATGACACACCTTACGTCTTCTTCGTGGCGGATGGTACCGGTGGCCATGCCTTTGCCGTGACGCTGGAAGAGCATAACCGCAACGTGGCCGAGTGGCGGCGCATCGAAGCAGAGCAGGAAAAACAGGGCCAGTCCGACTGAACCTGTCGGGCGGCCCTGCGCTCTTGTTAGGAATTTGTTAACAATATCGGACGGTTGTAAGTTTTCGACTGTCCAGAAAACTTGACATTGCGCACGGTCTAGCGTATAGGTTGTGAACGCTGGAAGAAATGCGTGAACGGCGCCGGGGAAACCCGGTCGCCGTTTTTTCATGTCTTGCGGTCCGGGACACATAACAGCGAGGCACAGCAAGCATCATGTCAGAAACAGCCCCCCGCGCGGGGCCCGATGACCCATTGCAAGACAGGTCAACGGCCTTGCAGGCCAGGATCGATCTCATCGACCTCCAACTGGGGATCATGAAATCGGAACTCATCGATTGCCAGTCCCGCTTTGCCGAAGGCGACATCGGCGCGATCCGCGAGGGTGCGCGCCTGTTGTCCGATCTCCGGTACTGGCTGAAACAAGCAAATGACGTGGAGACCGAAATTGAAACATATCGCAAGGCAGCTACAGGTGTCGCCCATGAATATGCCATTGACTTCGACGCAGCACGATCTCAGCTCAGGTGCCGATTGGATCGCCTGCGAACCTGTCGAGGTCCAAAAATCGTTCCTTGACGAACTGGAAGAGGCCGAGATCCTCGCGCTGCCGTTCCTCTTCGATTTCTGGGCCATGCCGCATCAATTGCCGCCTGACGGCAACTGGCGCTCCTGGGTGATCATGGGCGGTCGCGGCGCGGGCAAGACGCGGGCCGGGGCAGAATGGATCCGCGCCAGCGTCGAAGGTTCGCGCCCGCTGGATCATGGCCGCTGCCGTCGCATCGCCCTTGTCGGCGAAACACTCGACCAGGTGCGAGAGGTCATGATCTTCGGCGAAAGCGGCATCCTCGCCTGTTCCCCGCCTGATCGGCGGCCCGAATGGCACGCCACGCGGCGCATGCTGATCTGGCCGAACGGCGCCACCGCGCAGGCTTTTTCCGCGCATGAGCCGGAATCCCTGCGCGGGCCGCAATTCGACGGCGCCTGGGTGGACGAACTGGCCAAGTGGAAGAAAAGCGCCGAGACATGGGACATGTTGCAATTCGCCCTGCGTCTTGGCGACGATCCGCAGGTTTGCATCACCACGACCCCGCGCAATGTGGGTGTTCTGAAAGAGCTTTTGAAACTGCCCAGCACGGTGGTGACCCACGCCCCGACCGAGGCGAACGCGGCCAACCTGGCCAGCTCTTTCCTGGAAGAGGTGCGGATCCGCTATGCGGGCACGCGCCTGGGGCGGCAGGAACTGGATGGTGTTCTGCTTGAGGATGCGGAAGGCGCGCTGTGGACGGGGGCGCAGCTGGAACAGGCGCGCGCGCCGGTCCTTCCCGAACTTGACCGTATCGTGGTGGTGGTCGATCCGGCCACGACCGGCCATGGCGGATCGGATGAATGCGGTATCGTTGCGGTGGGGGCGGTCACGCGCGGCCCGGTGCAGGATTGGCGCGCCTTTGTGCTTGAGGATGCCAGCATCGCAGGTGCCAGCCCCGCGCAATGGGCGCAGCGCGCCATCGCCGTGATGGAACGTTGGGGCGCGGAACGTCTGGTGGCCGAGGTCAACCAGGGCGGCGACATGGTCGAGGCGGTGATCCGTCAGGTTGATCCCTTGGTGCCCTTCCGCAAGGTCCATGCCTCGCGCGGCAAGGCGGCACGGGCCGAACCCGTGGCGGCCTTGTATGAACAGGGGCGGGTGTTACATCACGGTCCGCTGGGTGATCTGGAGGACCAGATGTGCGCGATGACGGCGCAGGGCTATGTCGGCAAGGGCAGCCCCGACCGCCTTGATGCGCTGGTCTGGGCGCTGTACGAGCTGATCATCGCACCCTCGGCCCAATGGCGACGACCGCAGGTGCGCGCGCTCTGATCCGGAATTGTTAAGCTTTTCGTCAGATTGTCTGCACATCAGGTCGGACAACCCCTGCCGGCACGCCGAAGGCGGCGTTGGCGGGGGCGATCCGATCCGGCGCGAACAGCGGCAGGATCAGGGAGCAGGTCATGGTTTTTCAATTCCTCAAACGCGGTGGCGCGGATCAGGCAGCGCCCGAGCTGAAGGCCAGCGCCGCAGGTCCCGTGCTGGCCTTTCAGGGCGCGGGCCGCGTCGCCTGGAGCCCGCGCGACACCGTATCGCTGACACGGACGGGCTATACCGGCAATCCGGTGGGATTTCGCTGTGTCAAGCTGCTATCCGAGGCGGCAGCGGCCTTGCCGCTGGTGCTGCAAGGGGCGGGGCGCCGTTTCGAGGCGCACCCCGTCTTGGCCCTGCTGGGCAATCCCAATCCCGCGCAGGGTCGCGCCGAATTGCTCGAGGCGCTTTATGCGCAACTGCTGCTGACCGGCAATGGCTATCTGGAGCTGGTCACGACGGATGCGGGGGCGCTTGCCGAACTGCATGTGCTGCGCTCGGACCGCATGAGCCTGATCCCCGGCCCCGATGGCTGGCCGGTGGCCTATGATTACAACGTTGGCGGACGCAAGCATCGTTTCGATGTCAGCACGTCACTGGCCCCGATCTGCCATATCAAAAGCTTTCACCCGCAGGACGATCACTATGGCTTTTCGCCCTTGCAGGCAGCGGCGCAGGCGGTGGACGTGCACAATGCCGCCAGCCGCTGGTCCAAGGCGCTGCTGGACAATGCCGCGCGGCCATCGGGGGCGATCGTCTATCGTGGTGCCGAAGGGCAGGGCAGCCTGAGTGCGGATCAATACGACCGGCTGGTGTCCGAGATGGAAAGCCACCACCAGGGCGCGCGCAACGCGGGTCGGCCCATGCTGCTGGAGGGTGGTCTTGATTGGAAACCGATGGGTTTTTCGCCCTCGGACATGGAATTTCAGCAGACCAAGGAAAGTGCCGCGCGCGAGATCGCGCTGGCCTTCGGCGTGCCGCCCATGCTGCTGGGCATTCCGGGTGACGCGACCTTCGCCAACTACCAGGAAGCCAACCGCGCGCTCTATCGCCTGACGGTGTTGCCGATGGCCACGCGCGTTGTGGCTGCCCTTGCCGAATGGCTGTCGCGCTTCACCGGCGAGGCGCTGGATCTGCACCCCGATCTGGACCAGGTGCCCGCCCTTGCGGCCGAGCGAGACCTGCAATGGCGCCGCGTGGCCGATGCAACTTTTCTGACCGATGCGGAAAAGCGGGCGCTGCTTGGGCTTCCCGTGCTTTCGCTGGCCGGGCCTGACGGGCAGGAGGCTGCGGAATGAGCGATCCGCGCGCGGGCCACCGCGATCCGGGGCGTTATGGTTTCGAAGCCTTCGATTGCGCCCCCGCGCTGCGGCTGGAGGCCCACGAGCGGGTCTCGAACCTGCATGTCGAAGGGCTGAACCGGCGCGCCGAGAAACTCGAAGCCTTGATCGACAAGCTGGAAAAACGGCTGTGGCTGACGGTTTACGGCGTTGTGGCCGTGATCCTGGCAGAGGCGTTCCAGTCGATAATGACAGCGGCCCCCTTGGCGGGCCCGCCATGAAAGGACGATTGATGGATATGGAACTGGAGCGCAAGTTCTGCCAGCCCGGCATCGGGTTGCGGCTGACCACCGAGGGCACCGACCAGGTGATCGAGGGCTATGCCAGCCTGTTCGATGCGCCTGATCAGGGCGGTGATGTTGTGGCGCGCGGGGCTTACGCGGCCTCTCTCAAGGCGATGGCGGCGGAAGGGCGGCGCGTGCGGATGCTGTGGCAGCATGATCCGGCGCAGCCCATCGGCCTCTGGGACGAGGTGACCGAGGATGCGCGGGGTCTGCGGGTCAAGGGCCGTCTGCTGGATGGTGTCGCGCGCGGCCGCGAGGCGGCGGCGCTGATCGCGGCCGGTGCTATCGAGGGCCTGTCGATCGGTTATCGCACGATCCGGGCGACAAAGACCGCAGAGGGGCACAGGTTGCTGACAGAACTGGACCTGTGGGAAGTCTCTGTCGTGACCTTTCCCATGCTGCCTTCGGCGCGCGTGGCGGCCAAGGCCGACGGGCTGAATGATGCGGGGCTGCGCGATCTTGCAACCCTGTTCCGCGAGGGGCGACAGATCCTGGCACAAGGCTGATCGGGCCGGGCTCGGGCAACAACAGAAGGATGAAAACGATGACGACCGAGAAGATGTCTCGGACCGGGGAAGGTCTGTCCAACGACCTGTCTCCTACCGCCGGTCTGAAATCCGCAGTTACGGAATTCATGAGCGATCTTAGGGGCTTTCGGGCCGAAATTCACACAAGGCTTCAACAGCAGGAAGAGCGACTGACCATGCTTGATCAAAAATCCCGGACCATGCAGGCCCATACCGGTGCCCGCCCCATCCTGTCCCGCCATGCCGAGGGCGAGGCCCCGCATCAAAAGGCCTTCGCCGCCTATCTGCGCAATGGCGACGATGATGCGCTGCGCGGCCTGACCCTTGAAGGAAAGGCCATGTCGAGTGCTGTTGCGGGCGACGGCGGCTATCTTGTCGATCCCGAAACCGCGGGCCGCATCCAGTCCGTTCTGCACGCGGGCGCGTCGCTGCGGGCGATCGCCAATGTGGTTCAGGTCGAGGCCACGTCCTATGATGTGCTGGTCGATCATTCCGACATCGGCCATGGCTGGGCCACCGAGACCGGCAGCACGGCGGAAACCGGCACGCCGGTGATCGACCGCATCACCATCCCGCTGCATGAACTCAGCGCCCTGCCCAAGGCCAGTCAGCGCCTGCTGGATGACAGCGCCTTTGACCTTGAAGGCTGGCTGGCGGGCCGCATCGCCGACCGTTTCGCCCGCGCCGAGGCTGCGGCCTTCGTCAGTGGCAATGGCATCGACAAGCCGCGCGGCTTCCTGACCCATGCCACGGTGGACAACGATGTCTGGGCCTGGGGCAACCTTGGGACCGTGCCCACCGGGGCCGATGGTGCCTTTGACGGGGCGGATGCCATCGTCGATCTGGTCTATGCCCTGGGGGCGCAATATCGCGCGGGCGCGGTCTTCGTGATGAATTCGAAAACTGCGGGTGCCGTGCGAAAGATGAAGGACAACGACGGGCGCTTCCTGTGGTCGGACGGTCTGGCCGCCGCCGAACCCGCGCGGCTGCTGGGGTACCCCGTGCTGATCGCCGAGGACATGCCCGACATCGCCAGCGGCGCCCATGCCATCGCCTTTGGTGATTTCGCGGCAGGCTACACCATCGCCGAACGTCCCGATCTGCGGGTCCTGCGCGATCCCTTCAGCGCCAAGCCGCATGTGCTGTTCTACGCCACCAAGCGTGTCGGCGGCGATGTCAGCGATTTCGCCGCTATCAAGCTGCTGCGCTTCGCCGTCGCCTGATCCCTGTGACCGGAAGGCCGGATCTCCGGCCTTCCCATGCGCGTCCGGGTCCCGGTGGTCCGAGGACGGGTGCGGACCAACGCAGGTTGCGAGAACTGGAGATTTTCCATGATGTTGACGGAAGAAACGACGCTGCCTTCCGCAGGGCTGCCGCTGGCCACGTTCAAGGCGCATCTGCATCTGGGCACCGGCTTTGCCGAGGACAACCTGCAGGACCCACTGCTGGAGGGGTTCCTGCGTGCGGCGATGGCTGCGATCGAGGCGCGGATCGGCAAGGTGCTGCTGGAGCGCGGTTTCGTTCTGGAACTGACCCGCTGGGCCGATCCGGCGGGTCAGCCGCTGCCCCTGGCCCCGGTGACCGAAGTGACTGCGGTAGTGCTGCGCGATGCACAGGGTGTCGAAAGCCCGGTGCCTGTCGCGCGCTGGCGTCTGGAACATGACATGCAGCGCCCCTGTCTGCGGGCGGCGGGCGGCGTCTTGCCAGCCATTCCGCAGGGCGGCCATGTCCTGTTGCGGTTCCGCGCGGGGCTGTCGGACGACTGGCCGGGCTTGCCCGCCGATCTGGCCCAGGCGGTTCTGTTGCTGGCGGCGCATTTCTACGAATACCGGCAGGACACCGGGCTTGGCAGCGGGTGCATGCCCTTCGGCGTGACCAGCCTGATCGAGCGTTATCGCAGCCTGCGCCTGTCCATGGGTGTGCCGGGTATCGGGGGACGGGCATGACCGGGGTCCATCTGCGCCGCCGCATGGCGCTGGAACAGCCCGCGCGCAGCCCGGACGGGGCGGGCGGCTTTGTCGAGACCTGGGTGACGCTGGGCGAGGTCTGGGTCGAGGTGAAGGCCATGCCGGGCCGCGAGGTCACGCAAGGTGGACAGACGCTGTCGCGCAACGCGCAGCGCATGGTGCTGCGCGCGGCCCCCCAGGGATCGGCCATGCGGCCGCGCCCCGATCAGCGCCTGCGCGAGGGCGCGCGCATCTTCACCATCCTTGCCGTCAGCGACAGCGATCCGACGGGCCGCTACCTGACCTGTTTCACCCAGGAAGAGGTGGCCCCATGAGCTATGCCGCCGCGGCCGCACTTCAGGCGGCCCTCTTTGCCCATCTGTCAGCCGCCCCCA
Organism: Rhodobacteraceae bacterium EhC02; assembly: GCA_001650895.1. Classification (GTDB taxonomy): domain Bacteria; phylum Pseudomonadota; class Alphaproteobacteria; order Rhodobacterales; family Rhodobacteraceae; genus Seohaeicola. The sequence goes on along the minus strand of LXYH01000034.1, from coordinate 128,783 downwards.
CGCTTGCGGCACTTCTGGATGGGGCGATCTATGACGCGCTGCCGGCAGGGCCTGTGCCGCCGCTATACCTGCTGCTGGGCCCAGAAGCTGCGCGCGACCGCTCCGACCAGACCGCGCGCGGGGCCGAGCATGACATTGTCCTGACGGTCATGACCGATGTCGCGGGGTTCCAGCAGGCCAAGCAGGTGGCGGCAGCGGTCTGCGATGTGCTGCTGGACCCTGATCTGGCGCTGGACCGGGGGCGGCTTGTCAGCCTGCATTTTCTGCGCGCCAACGCCCGCCGCGAGGGGTCGGGACAACGGCGCCGGATCGAGCTGACATTCCGCGCGCGGCTCGACGACATCTGAAATCTCAATCAACGGAGGGGTCGCCATGGGTGCCCAGAACGGCAAGGATCTTTTGATCAAGGTGGATCTGACCGGCGATGGTCAGTTCGAAACACTGGCGGGACTGCGCGCCACCCGCGTCAGCTTCAACGCGGAAAGCGTGGATGTGACCAGCCTGGAAAGCCAGGGGGGCTGGCGTGAACTGCTGGGCGGCGCCGGGGTCAAATCCGCCGCGATCAGCGGATCGGGCGTGTTTCGCGACGCGGCCAGCGACGAACGCGCGCGCCAGATCTTCTTTGACGGTGAAACCCCTGCCTTCCAGGTGGTGATCCCGGATTTCGGTATTGTCGAGGGCGCGTTTCAGCTGACCGGCATCGACTATGCCGGCAGCCACAATGGCGAGGCGACCTACGAGGTGGCATTGGCCTCGGCCGGTGCGCTGGTCTTCACGGCGCTCTGACATGGCCAATCCCTGGACGGGCGAGGTTGATCTGGTGATCGACGGTCAGACCCATGTGCTGAAACTGACCCTTGGTGCCCTGGCCGAGCTTGAGGCCGGACTGGGCGATGCCTCGCTTGTCGATCTCGTGGCACGCTTCGAGAGCGGCGGCTTTTCAAGCGGCGATGTTCTGGCCCTGATCGTGGCGGGCCTGCGCGGGGGCGGCTGGCGTGGGACCGCCGCCGACCTTCTGAGCGCCGAGATCGAAGGCGGGCCATTGGCGGCGGCGCGCACTGCCGCCGTGCTGCTGGTCCGCGCCTTCAGCCTGCCCGGTGAGGGGGGGACCACATGAACGGGTTCAACTGGCCCGCCCTGATGCAGGCGGGGCTGCGCAGCCTCAGGCTGACGCCCGCTGCCTTCTGGGCTCTGACCCCGGCGGAACTGGCGCTGATGCTGGGGCAGGGGGCGGGCACGTCGCCGATGGGGCGCGGTGGTCTGGATCGGCTGATGCAGGCCTTTCCTGACAGAATGAAAGGACAGGCCGATGACTGAGACGGACAGGATCGAGGCGTTTGCGGAAAAGGTCACCGCACTTGATGCCTCTCTCGGGGCTGCAACCGGCATGGCCGGGGCCTTCGACGGGGAATTGCAGCGCATGCGCCGGGCGCTGGCCGATACCGGCCGCGACCTGACAACGCTGGAACGTGGGTTCAGCGGTGGGCTGCGGCGCGCCTTCGACGGGGTGGCCTTTGACGGCATGAAGCTGTCGGATGCGCTGCAGACGGTGGCGAAGACCATGGTCAACACGACCTATCAATCCGCACTGCGTCCCGTGACCGAACATTTCGGCGGCCTGCTGTCCAAGGGGGTCGGCGCGCTGGTCGGGGGGGCACTGCCCTTTGCCCAGGGGGGCAGTTTCGCGCAGGGGCGCGTGATGCCCTTTGCCAATGGCGGCATCGTGTCGGGACCAGCCATGTTCCCGATGCGCGGGGGGCTGGGCCTGATGGGCGAGGCGGGGCCGGAAGCCATCATGCCGCTTGCGCGTGGGCCCGATGGCAAACTGGGGGTGCGCGGCGGCGGGGGCGGCGCGCCCGTCAACGTGGTGATCAATATCCAGACACCCGATGTCGAGGGCTTTCAACGCTCGCAATCCCAGATCGCGGCGCAGATGGGTCGCATTCTGGGGCAGGGCCAGCGCAACCGCTAAGCAACAAAGGACAACGCCATGAGCTTTCATGAAGTGCGCTTTCCCGCAAGCCTCAGCTTCGGCTCGCTTGGCGGGCCGGAACGGCGCACCGAGATCGTCACCCTGGCCAATGGCCACGAAGAGCGTAACACCCCATGGGCGCATTCGCGCCGCCGCTATGACGCGGGGCTGGGGCTGCGCTCGCTGGATGACGTGGCGCGGCTGATCGCCTTTTTCGAAGCGCGCCGCGCGCAGATGTTCGGCTTTCGCTGGAAGGACTGGGCCGATTTCCGCTCCTGTCTGCCTTCGGGGACACCGGGGCCGGATGACCAGGTCATCGCCCGCGCCGACGGGCAGACCCGCGTGTTCCAGCTGATCAAGACCTACCGGTCGGGCGATCAGGACTACGCGCGCCCCATCGTCAAGCCCGTGCTTGGCACCGTCGTTCTGGGGATCGAGGGGACGCGCCTTTATGAAGGGGTCGATTACACCGTCGACATCACCACCGGTCTTGTCACCCTGATCGAGGCCCCGACCGCCGGGCTGGAGGTGACGGCGGGTTTCGAATTCGACGTGCCGGTGCGTTTCGACACCGACCGGATCGCCACCAGCGTCGCCAGCTTCAAGGCAGGACAGGTCCCGAACGTGCCGGTGCTCGAGGTGCGGTTATGATCGGCCCGGACCTGGCCGCGCATCTGGCGGGCGGGCTGACCACGCTCTGTCACGCCTGGGCGGTGACGCGAACCGACGGGACCGTATTCGGCTTTACCGATCACGACCGCGACCTGACCTTTGACGGCATGACCTTTCGCGCCGACAGCGGCCTGTCGGCGCGTGCCTTGCAACAGGGCACCGGCCTGTCTGTCGACAATACCGAGGCGTTGGGTCTGCTGAGTGACACGGCCCTGTCAGAGGCCGATATCGTGGCCGGTCGCTTCGACGGGGCCGAGGTGCGATGCTGGCGCGTCAACTGGTCCGATCCGGCGCAGCGCGTGCTGCAGTTTCGCGGCACGATCGGAGAGTTGCAGCGCAATGGTGCATCCTTCACCGCCGAACTGCGCGGCCTGACCGAGGCGCTGAACCGCCCGCTTGGCCGCATCTACCAGAAACCCTGCACCGCCGTCCTGGGCGATGCAGCCTGCCGCGTCGATCTGACCGGGCCCGATCACAGCCTGACCCTGTCCGTCACCGCCGTGGAAGGGGCGCGCATCCTGCAGCTTGCGGGCGCGGATGCGGCAGCTTTGCCCGAAGGCTGGTTCCGACGGGGTCACCTGCTGGTTCTGGATGGCGCGGCAAGCGGTCTGCAGGGCACCGTCAAGCGTGACAGCCCGCAAGGCAGCCAGCGCGAGATTGAGCTGTGGGAGCCGCTGCGCGCCCCCCTCGTGCCCGGCGACAGCCTGCGCCTGCAGGCAGGTTGCGACAAGCGGTTCGCCACCTGCCGCGACAAGTTCGCCAATCTGGTGAACTTCCAGGGCTTTCCCGACCTGCCCGGCGATGACTGGCGCATCATCGACCCGGCCCTCTCGGGCCAGCTGCGCGGGGGCAGTCGCAGATGAGTGCAGGGACAGGGGATCGCGTGGTGCAGGCCGCACGCGGCTGGATCGGCACACCCTACCGGCATCAGGCCTCGGTCCGGGGTGTGGGGTGCGATTGCCTCGGCCTGATCCGGGGCATCTGGCGCGATCTGATGGGCCCCGAACCCGAACCCGTTCCCGCCTATGCGCCCGACTGGTCGGAACCGCAGGGGGGCGAATGGCTGTGGCAGGCCATTGCGCGGCACCTGTGTCCCGCAACCGACCGGATGTTGCCCGGTGACGTGCTGCTCTTTCGCATGCGCGAAGGATCGGTCGCCAAGCATCTGGGCATCCTGTCCCGGGCCGGGACAGCCCCGGTCTTCATCCATGCCTATTCCGGTCACGGGGTGGTCGAAAGCGCGCTGGGCCTGTCCTGGCAGCGCCGCATCGCGGCACGGTTCGCATTTCCTGAAAGGGTCCAGTGATGGCAACGATACTCCTGTCCGCCGCGGGTGCCGCGATTGGCGGCTCGATCGGGGGCACGGCGCTGGGCCTGTCCATGGTCGCCGTGGGCCGCCTTGTGGGCGCCACCCTGGGCCGCGCCATCGATCAGCGGCTTCTGGGACAAGGCTCCGAGGCGGTCGAGACCGGCCGCGTCGACCGCTTCCGCCTGACCGGCTCGGGCGAGGGCGAGGCGATCACCCAGCTTTATGGCCGCATGCGGATCGGTGGCCATGTGATCTGGGCCAGCGATTTCAACGAAACCGTCACCGTGACCCGCACGGGTGGCGGCAAGGGCAGCCCGCGCGTCACCCAGACCAGCTACAGCTATTCGATCAGCCTGGCCATCGCGCTCTGCGAAGGGGTCATTACCGGGGTGCCGCGCGTCTGGGCGGATGGTATGGAAATCGCCCCCTCCGATCTGAACATGCGGGTGCATCATGGCGATGCCCACCAGCAGCCCGATCCCCGGATCGAGGCGGTCGAGGGCACAGGCCAGGTGCCCGCCTATCGCGGCACCGCCTATGTGGTGATCGAGGATCTGCCGCTGGCGCGTTTCGGCAATCGCGTGCCGCAGTTCGAGTTCGAGGTGATCCGCCCCGATCAGCGCTGGCACCTTGCCGATGATCCCGATCCCGCGCATCTGGTGCGCGCCGTGGCGATGATGCCGGGCAGCGGCGAATATGCCCTGGCCGATACGCCCGTCAGCTATGTCCACGGCCCCGGACAGGCGCGCAGCGCCAATGTCAACTCGCCCTCCGGCCAGCCCGATCTGGTCACCTCGCTGCACCGCCTGCAGGCCGAGGCACCCCATGCCCGCGCCACATCCCTGATCGTCAGCTGGTTTGGCGACGATCTGCGCTGCGGTGACTGCACGATCCGCCCCAAGGTCGAACAGCGCAGCGTCGACGGGCAGGGCATGCCCTGGACCGTGTCGGGCCTGACACGCACCGCCGCGACCGAGATCGCGCAACTGAATGGTCGGCCAGTCTATGGCGGCACCCCCACCGATCAATCCGTGATCGGTGCGATCAGGCGTCTGTCCGCAACGGGGCAGGCGGTGATGGTCTATCCGTTCATCCTGATGGATCAACTGGCCGGCAATGGTCGCGCCGATCCCTATGGCGATGCAACCGATCAACCCGTTCTGCCCTGGCGCGGGCGCATCACGGGCTCGCAAGCACCGGGGCGCCTCGGCAGCCCCGATGGCACCGCCTTGGCCGAGGCGGAGGTTGCGGCCTTCTTCGGCACCGCGCAGGCGGCGCATTTCAACGTGGCACCGGGGCAGGTGGGCTACAACGGGCCGCAGGAATGGCGCTACAACCGTTTCATACTGCACCATGCGGCGCTTTGCGCGGCTGCGGGCGGGGTGGACAGTTTCTGCATCGGATCGGAAATGCGCGGCCTCACGCAGTTGCGCGGGGCGAACAACAGCTTTCCCGCCGTCACCGCCCTGCGCGCGCTGGCAGCCCAGGTTCGCGCAATCTTGGGCCCCCTTGTGAAGATCGGCTATGCCGCCGACTGGTCCGAATACTTCGGCTACCAGCCGACCGACGGCAGCGGCGATCGGTTCTTCCATCTCGATCCGCTTTGGGCCGATGCCAATATCGACTTCGTGGGGATCGACAACTACATGCCGCTGTCGGATTGGCGCGAGGGGCGCGATCATGCCGACGCGGCGTGGAACACCATCTACAACCCCGCCTATCTGCGCGCCAATATCGAAGGCGGCGAAGGCTATGACTGGTTCTACCACTCGCCCGAGGCGAAAGCCGCCCAGATCCGCACCCCCATCACCGATGATGCGCATGACGAGCCGTGGATCTGGCGCTACAAGGACATCCGCAACTGGTGGCTGAACGCGCATCACGACCGGATCGGCGGCCAGCGCAGCGAACAGCCCACTCCATGGGTGCCGCAATCGAAACCTGTCTGGTTCACCGAACTGGGTTGCCCGGCGGTGGACAAGGGCACCAATCAGCCCAATCTTTTCCTTGATCCCAAATCCTCGGAATCCTTTCTGCCTGCCTATTCCAACGGGCAGCGGGACGAGGTGATCCAGATGCAGTACCTGCGCGCCATGCTGGGCTACTGGCGCGAGGGCGACAACAACCCGGTTTCGGCCGTCTATGGCGCGCCGATGCTGGATATGACCCGCGCCTTTGTCTGGGCCTGGGACGCGCGGCCCTATCCCTTCTTTCCCGGCAATCAGGCGCTGTGGGGCGATGCCCCCAATTATGCGCGGGGCCATTGGGTGACGGGACGGCTTTCATCGCGCTCATTGGCCTCGGTGGTGACCGAGATCTGCACAAGGGCGGGGATCACCGCGCTGGACACCAGCAGGCTGCATGGGCTTGTGCGCGGTTATGCCGTGTCGCAGGTCTCGGACGCCCGCGCAGCGCTGCAACCCTTGATGCTGGCCCATGGATTTGACGCGGTGGAACGTGACGGGACGCTGCGCTTCGTGATGCGCCGCGACGGGGTGGCGCAAACCGTGCCGCTGTCCGCGCTTGTCGATCTGCCCGAAAGCCCGCCGCGCCCGCAGCATAGCCGCGCCGCCGAAGCGGCGATGACAGGCCGTGTCCGGCTGCGCTTCGTGCAGGCCGACACCGATTATCCCGCCATCAGCGAGGAATCCGTCCTGCCGGACGAGGCGACCCATGCGGTTGCAGCCTCGGAACTGCCCTTGCTGCTGACACGGGCCGAGGGACGGCAGATCGCCGAACGCTGGCTGGCCGAGGCGCGGATCGCACGCGACAGTCTGCGCCTGGCCTTGCCGCCCTCGCGGCTTGACCTGGGCGCGGGCGATCTGCTGCAACTGGAAGGTGACGTGACCGGTGCCAGCTATCGCATTGACCGTGTCGAACTTGGGTCCGCGCAACTGATCGAGGCGCTGCGCGTCGAACCCGGCGTCTATCTGCCCGCCGCGATCGAGGATGAAACCCCGCGCACGCGCCCTGCGCTGGCGCCGCTGCCGGTCTTTCCGCTCTTCATGGACCTGCCCCTGATGACCGGGGACGAGCTGCCGCATGCGCCCCATGTCGCCGTGACTGCCGACCCCTGGCCCGGTGCCGCGGCGGTCTATGCCGCCGTCACTCCGCAGGGCTTTGCGCTGAACCGCACCGTGCCGCAACCCGCCGTGATCGGTGTCACCCTGGAGGCGCTGCCCGCCGCGCGCCCCGGCCTGCTGCACCGTCAGGATGCGGTGACCCTTCGCCTGACGTCCGGGGCGCTGTCCTCGATCGACCTGCCGACGCTGCTGGCGGGGGGCAACCTTGCGGCGCTGGGCGATGGCACCCCCGACCGGTGGGAGCTGTTTCAATTCGCCAATGCCACGCTTGTCGGCCCTGACACATGGCGGCTTGATACGCTGTTGCGCGGTCAGCTTGGCAGCGATGCGCTGATGCCCTCGGCCTGGCCCGAGGGCAGTTTCTTCGTCCTGATGGATGGCCGCCCCCTGCAGATCGATCTGCCGTCCGACGCGCGCGGCCTTTTGCGCCATTACCGGATCGGCCCGGCATGGCGGCCGCTGGATGATCCGTCCTACGTGGCGATGCAGGACAGCTTTGCCGGGATCGGGTTGAAACCGCTGGCCCCGGTGCATCTGCGCGCAGCCATGACTGCCGGCGGGGACATGGATGTCACCTGGATCCGCCGCGGTCGGATCGACGCCGACGCCTGGGAGGCGCCCGATATCCCCATGGGCGAGGAAAGCGAACGCTACCAGCTGCGTGTCATGCAGGGCGCGGCGATCCTGTGCGAGGTCACCCTGTCCAGCCCGGAATGGACCTATCCGGCCGCAGACAGGGCCACGGATGCGCAGGGCGGGACCATCCGGATCGAGGTGGCGCAGGTCTCGGCCCGCTTCGGTCCCGGCTTCCGCGCCGTTCTTGCGCCCGAGGGGTGATGCGCCCGGTCATGCATGGCGATCTGACGGCGCTGGCGCGGCACCTGCTGATCCTGCCGCCGCCACGACGCCCGGCCGCCTGTGCGCGCCTGATGGCGCAGGCGGATGCCGCCGACCGCTATCGCAAGCGCTTTGGCCGTGCGCATCCCGCCTGGGGCAACGGCACGCTGATGGCCCGCGCGCTGGCGACCGCCCCGCCGCCCGAGCCGCGTCTGCAGGACCCCGATTACGCCGCCTGCCTTGCGCTGGTGCTGACCCAGCTTGCCGCACGCCACACCCCGGATGCAGGATTTTTTCCGATGTCACGGCTTTGCGTTTGGCGCGCCCCCTCTATCTGGTCTAATATGGCGTCGAAAAGGACAGGCCCCATGACCAAGACCAAGACCAAAATCGCCCAGATCGACCCGGTCTGGAACCGCATCCTGACCGAGGCTGAAAAGGCCGTGGTGGACGAGCCCATGCTGGGCGGGTTGATCCATTCCAGCGTGCTGCACCACGGGTCCATCGAATGCGCACTGGCCTATCGAATCGCGTTGAAACTGGCCTCGGGCGAGATGTCCGAGCAGTTGATCCGCGAAATCTGCGATCAGGCCTATGCCGACGATCCCAGCCTCGCGCTGGCCGCGCGCGCCGATATCATGGCGGTCTATGACCGCGACCCGGCCTGCCATCGGTTCCTGCAACCCTTGTTGTTCTTCAAGGGCTTCCAGGCGGTGCAATCCTACCGGATCGCCCATTGGCTGTGGCAGGGCGGGCGGCAGGATCTGGCCTATTTCTTCCAGATGCGCGTGTCCGAGGCTTTCGGCGTGGATATCCATCCCGCCGCCCGGATCGGCAAGGGCATCATGATCGACCATGCCCATTCCATCGTGATCGGCGAAACCGCCGTCGTGGGCGACAATGTCTCGATGCTGCATTCGGTGACGCTGGGCGGCACCGGCAAGGAAGAGGAAGATCGCCACCCCAAGATCGGCGAAGGCGTGCTGATCGGGGCAGGGGCGAAGGTGCTTGGCAATATCCACATCGGCCACTGCTCGCGTATCGCGGCAGGCTCCGTCGTGCTGCATGACGTGCCGCCTAAGACGACCGTGGCCGGCGTGCCCGCCAAGGTCGTGGGCGAGGCGGGCTGCGCCACCCCTTCGATCACCATGGATCAGCTTCTGCGCGAAAGCCTGTAACGCATTGTCAATACAATGAAAAAGGGCCGGATCATCGTGGTGATCCGGCCCTTCGCATTTGGTCAGACCCGGCGGGTCAGGCCAGCATGGCCATCGGGTTTTCGAGGTTGTCCTTGATCGCCTGCAGCAGTTCCGCCCCCAGCGCACCGTCGATCACCCGGTGATCCACCGACAGCGTGACCGACATCACGGTTGCCACCGCCAGCGCGCCATCCTTGCCGACGACCGGCTTCTTGACGCCTGCGCCCACGGCCAGGATCGCGCCATGCGGCGGGTTGATCACCGCATCGAAATTGTCGATGCCGAACATGCCCAGGTTGGAAATCGCGAAACTGCCGCCCTGGTATTCATGCGGTGCCAGTTTCTTGGACTTGGCGCGCGCCGCCAGATCCTTCATCTCGGCACTCAGCGCCGACAGCGATTTGGCCTCGGCATCCTTCAGCACGGGCGTGAACAGCCCGCCGTCGATGGCGACAGCCACGGCCACATCCGAAGGTGTCAGCTGCAACACCCGGTCGCCCGCCCAGACCGCATTGGCGGCAGGCACCTGCTGCAGCGCCAGCGCACAGGCCTTGATGATGAAATCATTGACGCTCAGCTTCACGCCGCGCCCTTCCAGCTGCGCATTCAGCTGGCCACGGAAGGCCATCAGCGCATCCAGCTGGATATCGCGGCGCAGGTAGAAATGCGGAATGGTCTGCTTGGCCTCGGTCAGGCGGGCGGCGATGGTCTTGCGCATCCCGTCCAGCTTGACCTCGGTATAGGCGCGACCCTCGTACATCTTCAGAACCGTGTCCGTGGACGGACCCGAGGCCATCGCAGGGGCAGGGGCAGGGGCCTTGGCCGCTGCCGGGACAGAGGCGGCGGGCGTTGCTGCCGCTGCGGGTTTCGCCTGCGCACCCGCGCCTTCCACATCGGCCTTGACGATCCGCCCATGCGGGCCGGACCCGGTCAGGCCGGCAAGGTCGATCCCCTTGTCCGCCGCGATCCGCCGCGCCAGCGGCGAGGCGAAGACGCGGCCACCATCGGCGGCCTTGGGCGCGGCAGGTGCCGGCTTTGCGTCAGCCGGGGCCGCAGCCGCGACAGGCGCGGCCTCGGGCTTGGCGGTTTCCGCCTTGGCGGACGCCGTTTGTGCGTCGGATGCGCTTTCGCCATCCTCCAGCAGCAGCGCGATGGGCGAATTGACCTTCACGCCTTCGGTGCCCTCGGCCACCAGCAGCTTGCCGATCACGCCCTCGTCCACGGCCTCGAACTCCATCGTGGCCTTGTCCGTCTCGATCTCGGCCAGAAGGTCGCCCGCAGACACGGTATCGCCTTCCTTGACCAGCCATTTCGCCAGCGTGCCCTCTTCCATCGTGGGCGACAGCGCGGGCATCAGAATTTCAACAGGCATCGCGTGTCTCCTTAGCGGTAGGTCACTTTTTTCACGGCTGCGACAACCTCGTCGGTGGTCACAAGCGCCAGCTTTTCAAGGTTGGCCGCATAGGGCATGGGCACATCCTTGCCGCAGCAATTGATCACCGGCGCATCCAGGTAATCGAAAGCGTTTTCCATGATATAGGCCGACAGGTGGTTCCCGATCGAGGCCACGGGGAAGCCTTCCTCGACGGTCACGCAGCGGTTGGTCTTCATGACGGATGCGATCAGCGTGTCATAGTCCAGCGGGCGCAGGGTCCGCAGGTCGATGACCTCGGCGCTGATCCCGTCCTTTTCCAGACGTTCCGCCGCCTCCAGCGCATAGGTCATGCCGATGCCGAAGCTGATGATGGTCACATCCGTGCCTTCGCGCCAGATCTTGGCCTTGCCGAAGGGGACTGTGTAATCCTCAAGCACCGGCACATCGAAGCTGCGGCCGTAAAGGATCTCGTTCTCAAGGAAGATGACCGGGTTCGGATCACGGATCGCGGTCTTCATCAACCCTTTGTAATCAGAGGCCGAATAGGGCATCACCACCTTGAGGCCCGGGATCTGCGCATACCATGCTGCATAATCCTGGCTGTGCTGCGCGCCCACGCGTGCCGCCGCCCCGTTGGGGCCACGGAACACCATCGGCGCGCCCATCTGGCCGCCCGACATGTAAAGCGTCTTGGCGGCTGAGTTGATGATCTGGTCGATCGCCTGCATGGCGAAGTTGAAGGTCATGAATTCGACGATCGGGCGCAACCCTCCAAAGGCTGCACCCACCGCGATACCGGTAAAGCCATGTTCGGTGATCGGCGTGTCGATCACCCGCTTGGGGCCGAACTCGTCCAGCATCCCCTGGCTGATCTTGTAGGCACCCTGGTATTCGGCGACTTCCTCGCCCATCAGGAAAACCGATGGATCGCGGCGCATTTCCTCGGCCATGCCGTCGCGCAGGGCCTCGCGCACGGTCTGCTTGCGCACTTCGGTGCCTTCGGGCCAGTCGGGCTGCATCTTCGCGGCCTTCGGTGCTGCCGGGGCCGGGGCAGGGGCCGCAGCCGCCTGTGCTGTGGCCGCCTTGGGTGCCTCGGCCTTGGCCGGGGCCGCCGCCGCGTCAGAGGCGCTTTCGCCATCTTCCAGCAGCAGGGCGATGGCCGCGTTGACCTTCACGCCCTCGGTGCCCTCGGCCACCAGGATCTTGCCGATCACGCCTTCATCGACGGCCTCGAATTCCATCGTGGCCTTGTCGGTCTCGATCTCGGCCAGGATGTCACCGGCCTTGACGGTATCGCCTTCCTTGACCAGCCATTTGGCCAGCGTGCCCTCTTCCATCGTGGGCGACAGGGCGGGCATCAGGATTTCAGTTGCCATTGGTCTTTTCTCCCTTACGCGCTCTGCGGCACGTCGTCGGCATAGATATCGGTCCAAAGCTCGCTCAGCGCGGGCTCGGGGCTTTCCTTGGCGAACTCGGCGCTCGCGTTCACGATATCCTTGATTTCCTTGTCGATGGCCTTCAGGTCATCCTCGGTCGCATGCTTGCCCGACAGCAGCAGGTCGCGCACATGTTCGATGGCGTCCTTCTCGTCGCGCATCTTCTGCACTTCCTCGCGGGTCCGGTACTTGGCCGGGTCCGACATCGAATGGCCGCGGTAGCGATAGGTCTTGATCTCGAGGATATAGGGCCCTTCACCCGAACGGCAGTGCGCCACGGCCTTTTCGCCCGCCGCCTTCACGGCCAGCACATCCATGCCGTCCACGGCCTCGCCCGGAATGCCGAAGGCGTGCCCGCGCTCGTAGATTCCCGCCGAAGAGGTCGAACGCTGCTGCGACGTGCCCATCGCATACTGGTTGTTCTCGATCACGAAGATCACCGGCAGTTTCCACAGCGCCGCCATGTTGAAGGTCTCGTAGACCTGGCCCTGGTTCGCCGCGCCATCGCCGAAATAGGCGAAGGTCACGCGCTTGTTGTCCAAGTACTTGTCCGCAAAGGCCAGCCCCGCGCCCAGCGGCACCTGCGCGCCCACGATCCCGTGGCCGCCGTAGAAATGCTTCTCCTTCGAGAACATGTGCATCGAGCCGCCCTTGCCCTTGGAGTAGCCCCCCTCGCGGCCCGTCAGCTCGGCCATCACGCCGTTGGGGTCCATCCCGCAGGCCAGCATGTGCCCGTGATCGCGGTACGATGTGATGCGCTTGTCGCCTTCCTCGGCCGCGGCCTCAAGCCCCACGACGACCGCTTCCTGTCCGATGTAGAGGTGGCAGAAACCGCCGATCAGACCCATGCCGTAAAGCTGGCCGGCCTTTTCCTCGAATCGCCGGATCAGCAGCATGTCGCGGTAAAAGCCTTTCAGCTCGTCGGCGGAAACGTTTGAAACCTTTTGGCTTTTTCTGGTGGCCATGCGGCATCCTCCTCCCGGAAGCAAATATAGTTTAGCGTTAAACTATTTAATACAGGATTCATCCCCATGATGCGAGTGCAAAGTTGCCCGCCCGCTGGCCGCAGGTCGGGAAAGGGACAATCAGGTAATGAAAAGGGGGATCAGCGCACCACGATCTCGTCGCTGCGCATCAGGCCCAGCACGTCGCGCGCCTGCTGGTCCAGCAGGTCAAGATCAAGGAATTCGTCCGACAGGCGCCGCGTCAGGTTTTCCATCCGCGCCATGCGCGTCTGCAACACCTCCAGCTCGGCGCGCAGCTTTGCCGCATCCGCCTGCACTTCGGCGCGGCGGAACAGCCCGTAGTTCCCCTGCACGGCGGCAAAGGTGAAATAGGCGCCAAGGCTGAAGGCCACCGCGAAAAAGATCATGACGCCAAAGGCGGGACGGGTGCGGGATGTCATTGCTCTGCCACTGTTTGCGCCTGTACCCGGCGCTTTGTCACACAATGGCACAAGTGATTCGCGCTGTGAATCCCCTTTCGGTGGATTTCACCTAAAAAACCCCGAAAAACAGCAGAAAATTGCCGGGAATATCGGCTGCATGCTTCTTCTTGCTGCAAATATCCAGACGCCACGGTGGCGTCAGGCGCTGGCCTCCAAAGCCGCCACACCCGGCAGCGTCTTGCCTTCCATCCATTCAAGGAAAGCGCCGCCTGCGGTACTGATATAGGTGAAGTCATCCGCCACCTGCGCCGCATGCAGTGCGGCCACCGTATCGCCGCCGCCGGCCACGGTGATCAACCCGCCCGCCGTGGTCAGCGCGGCGGCATGGCGCGCGGTCGCCATCGTGGCCTCGTCAAAGGGTTCGATCTCGAAGGCGCCCAGCGGCCCGTTCCAGATCAGCGTCTTCAGCCCGTCGAAGGCGGCGGTGATCGCGGCGATGGATTGCGGGCCCGCGTCCAGCACCATCTGGTCCTCGTCCAGAACCGTCTTGGCCGTCAGCGGCACCACGTCGAAGGGCACACCCGCGCCAAAGCTGCGCGCGACCTTGCCATCGACGGGCAGGATCACGCGGCAACCGGTACGCGCGGCCTTTTCCAGGATCTCGCGCGCGGTCTGTTCGAAATCGGGCTCGCGCAGGGATTTGCCCAGCTGCGCGCCTTGTGCGGCCAGGAATGTATTTGCCATGCCGCCGCCGATGATCAGCACGTCCAGCTTTTCGACAAGGTTTTCCAGCAGTTCGATCTTGGTCGATACTTTCGCCCCGCCCACGACCGCACCCACCGGGCGCTTGGGTGTGCTCAGCGCGGCCTCCAGCGCGCGCAGCTCGGCCTCCATCTGGCGTCCCGCGCAGGACGGCATCAGATGCGCCAGCCCCTCGGTCGAGGCATGGGCGCGGTGCGCCGCCGAAAAGGCGTCATTGCAGTAGATCTGCGCCAGTTCCGCCAGTTCCGCCGCGAAGGCCGGATCATTGGCCTCTTCGCCGGGATGAAAGCGGATGTTCTCCAGCAGCACCACGTCATTGGTGGCGGCCTCGGCCCCGTCGAAGGTCTCGACAAAGGTGACATGGCGCGCCAGCACGTTTTCCAGCGCCGGGATCGTGACACGCAAGGACATGTCCAGCACGACCTTGCCCTTGGGCCGGCCGAAATGCGCCACCAGCAACACGCGCCCGCCGCGGTTCAGGATGTCGCGCACGGTGGGGGCGATCTTCTCGATCCGGGTGGCGTCGGTCACCTTGCCCTTTTCGACGGGCACGTTGATATCCACGCGCACCAGGACCCGTTTGCCATCAAGGTCCATGTCATCAAGGGTCTTCCACGTCATGCCCGCTCTCCTCAGGATCAGCCCGCGCACCTCTTGGCGTGAACGCGCGCTTGCGTCAACACCCCGCTTGGCAATCGCGCGCGCTGGCCTTAGGTATCTGGCCAGAACATATCAGAGGAGGCCCAGATGCCCGAGATCAAAGACCCCGAGAACACCATCCTCATCGAGCTGAAGGGCGGTACCGTCACGATCGAGCTTCTGCCCGACGTGGCACCCAAGCATTGCGAGCGGATGAAGGAACTGGCGCGGTCGGGCCAGTATGACAATGTCTGCTTTCACCGCGTGATCGAAGGCTTCATGGCCCAGACCGGCGATGTGGAACATGGCGATATGGAAGACGGCTTCAATATCCGTCGCGCGGGCACGGGCGGATCGGACCTGTCGGATGTGCCGGCCGAATTCTCGCGCCTGCCGCATGACCGCGGCACCCTGGGGGCGGCGCGCAGCCAGAACCCGAACTCGGCCAACAGCCAGTTCTTCATCAACTTCAAGGACAACCATTTCCTGAACGGTCAGTACACGGTCTATGGCCGCGTGATCGGCGGCATGGAACATGTCGACGCCATCACCCGCGGCGAGCCGCCCGCGAACCCCGACCGCATGATCAGCGTCAAGGTGGCCGCCGATGCGTAACGCGATCGCAGCCGCATTGATCCTGCTGGCCGGTCCCGCCCTGGCGACCGGGCTGCAGATCCAGGTCGAGGGCGAGGCCAACGGCACCATCGTGATCGACCTGCTGGACGACGTGGCCCCCGAACACGCGGCCCAGATCGCCGCCATCGCCGCCGAGGGCGGGTATGACGGCGTGGTCTTTCACCGCGTGATCGAAGGCTTCATGGCCCAGACCGGCGATGTGGAATTCGGCAAGCTGGGCGGCAACATGTCCCGCGCGGGCATGGGCGGCTCGAACCGCCCGGACCTGCGCGCCGAATTCTCGGATATCCCGTTCGATCGTGGCGTGGTGGGCATGGCGCGCAGCCAGAACCCGAACTCGGCCAACAGCCAGTTCTTCATCATGTTCGCCGAGGGCTATTTCCTGAACGGGCAATACACCGTCGTCGGCCGCGTCACCGAAGGCATGGATGTCGTCGATGCCATCAAGCGCGGTAGCGGCCAGAACGGCATGGTCACGGGCCAGCCCGACGTGATGAAGACGGTCACCGTGATCGAATGATCCTGCGGTAATGACCTGATGCGAAACGGGGCCCGCGGGCCCCGTTTTTCGTGGCGATCACGCCGCCTGCGCCGCCCGTTCGGCCGCGAAATCCAGCAATCGCGCAAGGGCGGCCACAAAGACGTCATCGGCCACCGTCATGGCCACCCGCAGATGCCCCGCCGCCGCCGCGCCAAAGCTTTCGCCCGGCATCACCGCGATCCCGTGCTGCTCCAGCAGCGCCATCGCGAAATCCTCGCCCGTCATGCCCGTCGCGCGGATGTCCAGCATCAGGTACATCGCGCCCTGCGGCGGCTGTGCCCGGACGATATTCTGCCGCTCCAGCAGATCCAGCGCCAGCGCGCGGCGCCGCAGGAAGGGCGCGGCCACCTGCGCCTCCAGCGCATCGCCCTGCATGAGGGCGAACAGCGCCGCCTCCTGCACGAAACCCGGCACGCCATAGGTGGTATGTGTCGCCAGATCCGCCAGTCGCGCCACCGCCGCCTCGGGCCCCACGACCCAGCCGATCCGGCTGCCCGTCATCGCATGGGATTTCGACATCGACCCGATCACCAAAGTCCGCTCGGCCATGCCGGGCATGGCGCGCGGGCTCAGATGCGTGCCCTCCCAGACCTGCGTGTCATAAACCTCGTCCGAGATCAGCCAAAGGTCATGATCCGTCACCACCCGCGCAACACCCTCCAGGGTGGACGCGTCATAAACCCCGCCCGTGGGATTGTTGGGGCTGTTGATCAGCAAGGCACGCGGTCGATGCGCCGCCCGCGCGGCCGCGTCCAGATCGGCGGCGCGCGGCTGAAACCCGTCTTCGGGCCACGCAGGCACAGGGCAGGGTGTCAGCCCCAGCGCGCGGAACACCCCCGGATAGGTCACATAGGCCGGTTCCACGTAAAGCGCGCTGTCGCCCTGATCGGCAGTCGCGTGCAGCGCGGCGAAAAGCGCAGCCTGACCGCCGGGCATGATCTGCACATTGGCCCGCGTTGTCGCCACACCCGTGCGCGCCTGCACCCGTGCCGCCACCGCATCGCGCAGCGCAGGGATGCCGGGTATGCTGGCATAACCCGTTTGCCCCGCCAGCGCGGCGGCATGCATCGCCTCCAGGATCACCGGATCGGTGCGGATGTCATGCTCGCCGATGGTCAGCTCGATCACGTCGCGCCCCGCGGCCTTCATCGCGCGGGCACGGTAGAACACGCCCCAGCCATCATCCCCATCTCCATCCCCAAGAAGATGCGTGATCCGGTGCGACAGTTCCATGGCAGCCCTCTTTCGTTGCTTGCCGTCACAGGCCACAGCCGGCATGGCCCTGTCAATTCAGCGATTGTGTCGCGGTTTATCAGCGGATATGATGTTAGGATGAACGCGAGTGCCATCATCCTGATTTGCTGCATTACCGCCTGAACCCTTCCGGCGGCGCGTTCTTCTATTCCCAACCAGAGTTGAAGTTGCTAAGCCCGCCGCGGACCCGCGTGTGAGGACCCGATGACGACCATCAAACTGCACAACACCAAGACCCGACGGAAAGAGGTGTTCACCCCGCTGAACCCCGACAATGTGCGGATGTATGTCTGCGGTCCCACCGTTTACGACCGCGCCCATCTGGGCAATGCGCGCCCTGTCGTGGTCTTTGATGTGCTGTTCCGGCTGCTGCGCCATGTCTATGGGCCGGGTCACGTGACCTATGTGCGCAATTTCACCGATGTCGATGACCGTATCAACGAAACCGCGCAAAAGAGGCGCGCGGCAGGTGCACCGGGCACGCTTGAGGAACTGATCACTGAGCGCTCGGACGAAACCATCGGCTGGTATCACGACGACATGGACGAGTTGGGGGCGCTGCGCCCAACACATGAGCCTCGCGCAACCGCCTATATCGGCGCGATGATTGCCATGATCGAGGACCTGATCGCATCAGGCCACGCCTATGCCGCCGAAGGCCATGTGCTTTTCGCCGTGGACAGCTACAGCAACTACGGCGCGCTCTCTGGCCGCACGGTCGAGGACATGATCGCGGGCGCCCGGGTCGAGGTCGCGCCCTACAAGCGCAACCCGATGGATTTCGTGCTCTGGAAACCCTCCAGCGACGATCTGCCCGGATGGGACAGCCCATGGGGCAGGGGCCGCCCCGGCTGGCATATCGAATGCTCGGCCATGGCGCAGGAACTGCTGGGCGCCAGTTTCGACATCCACGGCGGCGGGATCGACCTGCAATTCCCGCATCACGAGAACGAGATCGCCCAAAGCTGCTGCGCCCATCCCGAGGGGGGCTTTGCCAGCGTCTGGATGCATAACGAGATGCTGCTGGTCGAGGGCAGGAAGATGTCCAAATCCCTGGGCAATTTCTTCACCGTCCGCGACCTGCTGGACCAGGGCGTGCCGGGCGAGGTGATCCGCTACGTCTTCCTGATGACGCATTACCGCAAACCGATGGACTGGACCGCCGAAAAGGCCGCGCAGGCCGAGGCGACCCTGCGCAAATGGTATGCGCTTGCGGCGCAAGCACCTGACGGCACAGCCCCCAGCCAGACCGCGATTGAAGCGCTTTGCGATGATCTGAACACCCATGCGGTGCTGTCCGAATGCCATCAGCTTGCCTTGGCGGGTGATGCGGCGGCCCTGCGCGGCACGATGCAGCTTGTCGGATTGATGCAGGCTGAGGGGCCTGCATGGGCGGCAGCACCCGTGGTTGACTTGTCGGCGCAGTCCGATCGGCTTGCCGCGGCCCGCGACACCGCAATGCAAACCAAGGACTTCACACAGGTGGACCGGCTGAAAGCCGCCCTTCTGGCCGCCGGGGTCGAGGTGCGCATGTCCAAGGCCGGTGTCGAACTGGTGCCTGGTCCCGATTTCGATCCCGCCAGACTGGAAGGGCTGGAATGATGCACGTTGCGATGACCTGTCCGATGGCAGGGGGCCTGGCGGCCCCCTATGACCCTGCGGGTCATTCCCCCCGCGGATATTTGCGGCAAGAAGAAGCAGAGGCCCACCCATGACCCGTGAACGCCTCTATCTCTACGATACCACGCTGCGCGACGGGCAGCAGACGCAGGGCGTGCAATTCTCGACCGCCGAAAAGATCACCATCGCGCAGATGCTGGACGCCCTGGGCGTGGATTACATCGAAGGCGGCTGGCCGGGCGCGAACCCCACGGACAGCGCCTTTTTCGAAGCGGCGCCACAAACCCGCGCGCGGCTGACCGCCTTCGGCATGACCAAACGGGCAGGGCGTTCGGCCGCCAATGACGATGTTCTGGCCGCCGTGATGAACGCGGGCACCGGCGCCGTCTGTCTTGTGGGCAAGGCGCATGATTTCCACGTCACGACCGCCCTCGGCGTCAGCCTGGACGAGAACCGCGAAAACATCGCCGCCTCGATCGCGCATCTGGTGGCGCAGGGCCGCGAGGCGCTGTTCGATGCCGAGCATTTCTTTGACGGCTACCGTGCCAATCCAGCCTACGCGCTGGACGTGCTGCGCGCGGCATTGCAGGCGGGCGCGCGCTGGATCGTGCTCTGCGATACCAATGGCGGCTGTTTGCCCGAAGAGATCGGTCGGATCACCGCCGAGGTGATCGCCGCCGGCATTCCCGGCGACCGCCTTGGCATCCATACCCATAACGACACGGAAACCGCCGTGGCCGGGACACTTGCCGCCATCGAGGCGGGCGCGCGGCAGGTCCAGGGCACGCTCAACGGCCTGGGCGAACGCTGCGGCAATGCCAACCTGACGACGCTGATCCCGACACTTTTGCTGAAAGAACCCTATGCCAGCCGCTTTGACACCGGCGTCACGCTTGAGGCGCTGGCCGGCCTGACCCGCGCCAGCCGCCGTCTGGACGAGATCCTGAACCGCGTGCCCCTGCGCCAGGCGGCCTATGTCGGCGCCTCGGCCTTTGCGCACAAGGCCGGGCTGCATGCCAGCGCGATCCTCAAGGATCCGGCGACCTATGAACATGTCGATCCGGCTGTCATCGGAAATACGCGCATCGTGCCGATGTCGAACCAGGCGGGCCAATCGAACCTGCGCCGCCGTCTGGCCGAGGCGGGGCTTGACGTAGCGCCCGACGATCCGGTGCTGGGCCGTATCCTGGAACTGGTCAAGCTGCGGGAAGGCGAGGGCTATTCCTACGATACTGCCCAGGCCAGTTTCGAGCTGCTGGCCCGCGCCGAGATGGGCCGCGCGCCCGATTTCTTCGAGGTCAAGCGCTACCGGGTGACGGTCGAGCGGCGCAAGAACAAGTATGACCGCATGGTCAGCCTGTCCGAGGCGGTGGTCGTGCTGAAGGTGGATGGCGAGAAAAAGCTCTCGGTCAGCGAGTCGATGGACGAGGCGGGATCGGATCGTGGCCCGGTCAATGCGCTGGCCAAGGCGCTGGCCAAGGACCTTGGCCCCTATAGCGAGGTGATCGCCGACATGCGGCTGGTCGACTTCAAGGTGCGCATCACCCAGGGCGGCACCGAGGCCGTCACCCGCGTCATCATCGACAGCGAAGATGCGCAGGGGCGGCGCTGGTCCACAGTGGGGGTCAGCCCGAACATCGTCGATGCCAGCTTCGAGGCGCTGCTTGATGCGATCAACTGGAAGCTTCTGCGCGATGCCCCTGGCCGCGCAAGGGTGATCGCGTGATCACCGAAGAGATCGCGGCCTGCGCCCAACTGGTCGAGCGGGGCGATCCCGACCGCTTTGCCGCCACCATGGCGGCGCCGGTTGCGGCGCGGCGCGTGCTGTTCCCGCTTTATGCGTTCAATCTGGAAATCGCCCGCGCCCCCTGGATGAGCGCCGAACCCCTGATCGCCGAGATGCGCCTGCAATGGTGGCATGACGCACTTGAGGAAATCGCGGCCGGCGGCCCGGTGCGGCGGCACGAGGTGGCAAGCCCGCTGGCGGAAGTGCTGGACCCGGCAGGTGCGACGCTGTTGATGGGCTGTGTCGCGGCGCGCCGCCGCGAGGCGCAGCGCCTGCCCATGGCCGGGGCGGATGATCTGGCCGATTACGTGGCCGCCACCGCCGGCACGCTGATGTGGGTGGCCGCGCGCGCGCTGGGATCGACCCAGGAAGCGCGCGCCCGCGACCTGGGGGCGGCGTCGGGATTGGCCAACTATTTCCTCGGTGTGCCGCTGTTTCTGGCGCGTTCGGTGAACCCGTTGCCCGAGATGACGACCCGTCACTTCGAGGATCTGGTGCGCGCCCATCTGGACAAGGCGCGCCGCCCCGGCGGGGGCGGACGGCCTTCGCGGCCAGAGCGTCTGGCCGAACTGGCAGGCTGGCGCGCGGCGGGTATCCTGTCCCGCGCGCTTCGCGATCCCGCCGCCATCCCCGAGGGGCGGTTGGCCGAACCCGAGGCACTGCGCCGTCTGGGCCTGTTGCGGGCGCGCTTCCTCTAGCGGCTCACGCCTCTTTCGGACGCATTGCCAGCCAGATCAGCGCGCCGGTCGCCAGCACGAGGAAGGGCAGCATCGCCATGTTGACGGCCATCCAGCCTTCCTGCGCGGTGCCACCCGAACAGTTCATCAGGCTGCCTGATGACAGGGACGCCATCGTGACCCCGCCGAAGACGATCAGGTCGTTCATCCCCTGCACGCGGCCACGCTCATGCGGCGCGTGGTTGGATGCAAGCATTGTCGTCGCGCCGATGAAGCCGAAGTTCCAGCCGATCCCCAGCAGGATCAGCGCGACAAAGAAATGCTCCAGCTCGACCCCCATCAGGGCCACACCGCCCGCACCGGCCAGGATCAGCAGACCAAGGCCCACGATCCGCTGCACCCCGAAACGCGCGATCAGATGCCCGGTGAAGAACGACGGCGCATACATCGCCAGAACATGGGCGGTGACCACATTGGCCGCGTCATTTGTGGCAAAGCCGCAGCCCACCACCGCCAGCGGCGAGGATGTCATCACAAGGTTCATCAGCGCATAGGATACGGTGGCGCAGATCACCGCCACGGCCACGGCGGGCGTCTTGAGTAGCTCCATCCGGCTGCGGCCGCGCGGCGCGTCCGCCGCGGGCGGCTTGGGCGTGGGAATATCGAGAAAGAAGAACAGGCCCGACCCGATCACATTGACCGCGATCACCGCCAGATAGGTGCCCAGGAAAGGGATGACCATCGACTCGGCTGTCACCTTGACCAGTTGCGGGCCGATCACCGCACTCAGCAGCCCGCCCGCCATGACATAGGAAATCGCCTTGGGCCGATAGGCATCCGATGCGGTGTCGGCGGCGGCGAAACGGTAAAAGCCCTGGCCGGACATGTAGATGCCGGTGATGAAGCTGCCCAGCAGGAAGATCGGGAAAGAGGCCACGTAAAGCCCGTAGGCCCCGACCGCCCCGCCGATGGCCCCGGCCGTGGTGCCGATCAGAAACCCGGTGCGGCGGCCGTATTTCTGCATGATGGCGGAAACGGGCGTGGCCGCCAGCATCGACCCCAGGACGATCAGCGAGATCGGCAGCGTCGCCCAGCACAGGTTTGTGGCCAGGGACTGCCCCGCAAGGCCGCCGATGGTGAAGATCATCGGCATCTGCGATCCCAGGATGGCCTGCGCCATCACAAGGATCATCACGTTGCGCTTGGCGCGGGCGTCATCGGGGATATATGCAGTTTCGCTCATGCGAAAGTGCTAGACCGCGCGCTGCTCAGCCGCAAGGGCGATAATGCCGCCCTGTCCGGTCTAGCAGGCGGCCATCGCGGGGCGCAGCGCGGGCGACAAGCCCACCGCCAGCGCCTGCCAGTCCAGACCCTCGCGCAGGCGCACGCCTTCGCCGATGCACAGGATCGCGGGCGGCTCCAGCCCGGATGCGGCGATATCGGCCTCCATCCGGCCCAGCGTCGTGTCCAGCACCTGCTGTTTCGCGGTGGTGGCCGAGACGACGACGGCTGCAGGTTCGTCCGGGCTGCGCCCTGCACCGATCAGGCGGGCGGCGATCTGGCCTACATGTTTCATGCCCATGTAGATCACGATCATCTGGCTGCCCTTGGCGATCCCGTCCCAGTCAAGGCTGGTCGGTGTGTCGCCGGTGGCGTCATGGCCGGTCACGAAGGTCACCGACTGGTTGACCGTCCGGTGCGTGACCGGAATGCCCGCATAGGCCAGCCCGCCGATCCCCGCGGTGATGCCGGGAATGATGCGCACCTGGATACCCGCGCCGATCAGGGTCTGGGCCTCTTCTCCGCCGCGGCCAAAGACGAAAGGATCGCCACCCTTCAGCCTGAGGACCCGCTTGCCCCGGCGCGCCAGATCAACCAGCCGCCGCGTGATGTCATCCTGCTGCGCCGAAGGCTTGCCGCCGCGTTTTCCCGCGTATTCCAGTTCCGCCTGCGGGGCCCAGTCCAGGATGTCCTGGCTGACCAGCGCGTCATAGACCACCACATCCGCCTGCCGCAGCGCATTCAGCGCATGCAGGGTCAGCAGGCCGGGATCGCCGGGACCTGCACCGCACAGCCAGACCGAGCCGGGACTCATCACCGGCCATTGCGCATTGGGAAGGGGGAACATGTTGCTCATGCGGGGAATATTGTCCCGTTGAGAATGCAAATAAAGCGGTTTTGTTTGCCGAACTGCCCGGCAGAACGGGATTGGACGGGAATATTTCCCGGATAGGGTCATGTATTTCCGAAACTGGTTTTCGACCGACCATGTCGGGCACAAGAACATGCCAGCAGGCAGCCTGCCGGGGGAAGCCCGGTCTTTTCTCGAGGCACCCCCGGTTTGCCCCGGATCTGCAGCCCGGACTGGCCTCGGGCCGCCATTGGGATAGTGTTCCGGCATGAGACAGACAGCAAGACAGCCTGATTCGTCCCGAAAGGCGCTCCGATGACCGGGCGCATCATTCGCGCGGACGCCTGCGTGGCCGAGGGGGTCGATTGGCTGTGCCGGGCGGACCCGCAGATGGCCCGCGCCTATGCCGCGACCGGCCCCTTGCCGCTGCGCCGTCGCCCCGACGGTTTCGCGCAGCTTTTCAGCGCCATCGTCAGCCAGCAGGTCAGCGTCGCCTCGGCCCGCGCGATCTGGGGCCGGCTTGAGGCGGCGGGTTTGACCACACCCCAAGCCGTGGCCGCGCAAACCGATGACGCGCTGCGCGCCCATGGCCTCAGCCGGCAAAAGGCGGTCTATGCCCGCGCCTTGGCCGAGGCCGCCATCGACTATGATGCGCTGCGCGAAGCCCCCACCGACGCGGTGATCAGCACGCTTGTCGCCGTCAAAGGAATCGGGGTCTGGACCGCCGAGATCTATGCCATGTTCAGCCTTGGCCGCGCCGATGTCTTTGCACCCGGTGATCTGGCCCTGCAGGAAGGGGCGCGGATGCTCTATGATCTGCCCGACCGCCCGCGCGAGGCCGCGTTGCGGCAGATGGCAACACGCTGGAGCCCGTGGCGATCGGTTGCAGCGCGCATGCTTTGGGCCTACTACCATGTGCAAAAGCAGAAGGAAGGCATCGCATGACACGGGGATTGAATGCACAGCGGCGCGAAGCGCTCTCGGGCGAGACACGCTCGGTCGTGGTGTTCCTGCACGGCTATGGCGCCAACGGTGCCGATCTGCTGGGCCTTGCCGACCCTTTGGGCGAACATCTGCCCGACACGCTGTTCGTCGCGCCCGATGCGCCTGAATCCTGCGCCGGTGCGCCCTTCGGCTATCAGTGGTTCCCGATCCCCTGGATCGACGGCTCCTCCGAGGAAGAGGCCGCGCGCGGCATGCAGGCCGCGGTAGAGGATCTGAACGCCTTTCTGGATGGTATCCTGGTGGACGAGGATCTGCTGCCCGAACAGATGGTTCTTCTGGGCTTTTCGCAGGGCTCGATGATGTCGCTGCACGTGGCCCCGCGCCGCGAGGACCCGGTTGCCGGGGTCATCGCCTTCTCGGGGCGCCTGCTGCAGCCCGACCTTCTGCCGGATGAGACCGTCAGCCGCATGCCGGTCTTGCTGGTGCATGGCGATGCCGATGATGTCGTGCCGGTGCAATCGCTGCCCCAGGCGGCCCAGGCGCTGCAGGATGCAGGCTTCACCGAAGTCTTTGCCCATATCATGAAGGGCACCGCCCATGGCATCGCCCCGGACGGGCTGTCGGTGGCGCTGGCCTTCATGCGTGACAAGCTTTCCCTCTGACCGGCTACCGTTTCATCTGTCATCTGCCTGTTGCATGACCGGGCTACCTGTCGCAGGGCGGGGGCAGGTAATGGGGCTTGCCGGATGCGTGCCACGATATATAGTCATGCCATGACGGGGCGGGTGCACCCGCTCTGGAGCCAGGTAGCGGCAGACAGGGCAGGGGAGCTTTGCGCCAGATGAATGGAGACTTCAGAACAGAATTCGTCAGGGAACCGGCCATGCTGCGGAATCATCCGGCGCTGGTGCTGAACGCGGATTACCGGCCCTTGTCCTATTACCCGCTGTCGCTGTGGCCCTGGCAGGAGGCGGTCAAGGCGGCCTGGCTGGACCGGGTCGATATCGTGGCCGAATACGACCACGTGGTGCGAAGCCCCAGCACGGTGTTCAGGCTTCCCTCGGTCGTGGTGCTCAAGGATTACGTCAAACCCCAGAAGCGCGTGGCCTTCACGCGCTTCAATCTTTTTCTGCGGGACGAATTCAGCTGTCAGTACTGCGGTGCCAAGGGTGATCTGACCTTCGATCACGTGGTGCCCCGCGCGTCGGGCGGTATCACCAGCTGGCAGAACGTGGTCGCTGCCTGCGCGCCGTGCAACCTGCGCAAGGGTGCGAAATCCCTGCGCCATGCGGGCATGCACCTGCGCAAACCGCCGCGCGCGCCGGGGGCCGAGGAATTGCGCAACATGGGCCGCAAGTTCCCGCCGAACCACCTGCATGAAAGCTGGATGGACTATCTCTACTGGGATGCCGAACTCGAGGCGTGATCGACGGCTCCTATCGCATCGCCCAGTCTTATACGCTTTCACAGGGCCACCAAACGCAGTAGGCATGGCCATCCTCGCAGGTTTGGGACATGACATGGCGCAGAATGCCACGATCTATAAGGTTGAACTCTCTGTCTCTGACATGGATCGCCACTATTACGAGACGCACAAGCTGACCATCGCGAAACATCCCTCCGAAACGGATGAACGGCTGATGATCCGGATCGTCGCTTTTGCCCTCAATGCGCATGAGCATCTGGAAATGACCAAGGGCCTGTCCACCGATGACGAGCCGGATATCTGGCAAAAAAGCCTGAGTGGCGAGCTGGATGTCTGGGTGGCCCTCGGGCTGCCCAGCGAAAAGGTGATCCGCCAATCCTGTGGCAAGGCCGGCAAGGTGATCGTCTATCCCTATGGTGGCAGAACCGCCGACATGTGGTGGGACAAGATCAAGACCAGCACCACCCGTTTTGCAAATCTACAGGTCGTCAGCTTCCCCGAGGATGACACGCTCGCACTGGCAAAACTGGCCAGCCGCGCCATGAAACTCCAGATCAATATTCAGGACGGCGATATCATGATCGGCGTCGGGGACAGCATCGTCAACCTCAGCCCGCTGACATGGAAACAGGCGGCCTGAGGCAGGGTGTCACCGGGGGCATAAAACCCCGCAAACACCCCGGTCGCGGGCAGAAAAAAAGGCGCCGTCTGCGATGCAGCGGCGCCTTTCTCATGTCTTTGCGTGCGATCAGCTTGCGCTGTCGGTCCCGGCGGCCTTGGGGGCAGGGGCGCTGCCCTTGGGCGTCAGCGGATCGTCCTGACGCTGCACCGAGCCTTCGAAATGCGCGCCGGATTCGATCGCGATGGTCTTGTGGATGATGTCGCCCTCGACCCGTGCGGTCGATGTCAGGCGCACCTTCAGGCCACGCACGCGGCCCACGATGCGGCCGTTGATCACCACGTCATCGGCCACAACCTCGCCCTTGATGGTCGCGCTCTCGCCGATGGTCAGCAGATGCGCACGGATGTCACCATCCACCGAACCTTCGACCTGGATATCGCCCGAGGTCTTGAGGTTGCCCGTGATGTGCAGATCCGAGGACAGAACCGAGGCCGGCGGCTTCGGCTTCGGCGCGCTGGCCTTGAAGTCATTGGGCGCAGTGGCCGAGGTTTCCGGCATCGTCGGTTTGGGGGCCTCGGGCGCCTTGGGGCCCGGCTCGTTGATTTTGCTCTTAGAAAACATCGTTTGCAGCCTTGATATAGATCATTGGATTGACAGCCTGTCCGCCCACGCGCACTTCGTAGTGCAGGTGCGGGCCAGTCACACGCCCAGAGGCTCCCATATCACCGATACGGTCCCCGCGCGATACCCTTTGTCCGACGCTCACGTTAATTTTGGACAAATGGGCGAAACGCGTCTCGATTCCGAACTCGTGCTGGATCTTGACCAGGCGGCCATAGCCCGACTGCCAGCCAGCATGGATCACCGTGCCATCGGCCGTCGCATAAAGCGGCGTGCCCACGGGGCCTGCGAAATCGACGCCTTCATGCATGCGCCGCCCGCCCGTCTTGGGGTCGCGCCGCACGCCGAAACCGCTGGTGAAGCGGAAACCCGATTTCACCGGCGTCGCAAAGGGCGCCTTTTGGGCGGCGATGCGGTAGATGTTCAACTGGTCCATCTGGTTGAGGATCCGGTTGGCCCGTTCCGTGTCGGGCGTTATCGTGTCATCTCCCCGCGTGGAAAAGCTCAAAGGAGTCAACGGACCTCCCTGGCCGGAATAGCCACGGCGGACCTGGCTGATGATGGATTCCGTATTGAGCCCGGCAGAGCGGAACATCTTGTCCAGCGGCGCGACCGAGACCGACATCGCTTCTTCCAGCTGGCGGAAGATCTGGTCGTTCTGGTCCTGCATCAGCCGGATCTCAAAGGCC
Organism: Rhodobacteraceae bacterium EhC02; assembly: GCA_001650895.1. Lineage (GTDB taxonomy): Bacteria > Pseudomonadota > Alphaproteobacteria > Rhodobacterales > Rhodobacteraceae > Seohaeicola. The sequence goes on along the minus strand of LXYH01000034.1, from coordinate 101,164 downwards.
ATCTCGTCGGCGCGGATCAGCGCCTCCTCGGCATCGGCGCGCACAAGGTCGCGCTCGGCCGCGGTTTCGGCCAGTGCCATGGACAGAAAGTCGATCGCTTCGCCCGCGGCGGGGCTGGAGGCCATGACCGTGCCATTCCCGCCGGTGCCGCCTTCCATCTGTTCCCTGAGCGCGGCCAGTTCGACCCGCGCGGCCTCGCGCTCGCGCATGGTGCGGCGCAGCGTGGTCTGGATGACCTCGATCCCGGTCTCCATCTCGCGGCGACGGGTTTCGGATTGCAGCAATTGCGACTGCATCACCGAGATCTGGCCAAGGGCCGAGTTGAACCGCTCCTGCGCGGCCAACGCCTCGGCGGCGCGCGCGTCACGTTCCGAGGCCAGCACGTTCAGTCGCATCTCGTAGGTGCGCTGATCCCGTTTGGCCTGTTCGCGGAAATTGCCCGATCCGATGCTGTCCATAAGCAGGATCGCTGTCGCGATGATTGCCCAGGCCACCACGAGGGCACTGCCGGAAAAGGCGATCAGCTGCGTGCCCGGCTTGAGCCGGATGAATCGTGTGTCTGTGTCTGATCGCAGAAACAGCCGTCTTTCCGGAAACCAACGCTCGAGTGTCGCGTGAACCCGGATTGCCAGTCTTGTCCTCACCAGTCTGTCCCTTGTTCCATCCCCACAAGGGCGGCCGCTTGGTCCCCACCGGGCCAACCCCTCAAGAGGTGGTAAACAGACCTGACCGCTGGAGCAAGACGTTTGCGGCAAGAATGCGGACGAGATGGGCAAATGCCTGAAAATGGGCAAGAACCCGCCGACTCGTGATCAGCCTGCGGGGATGTCCTCGGTCAGCGGCCAGTAGAAATCGGGCGGAAGGCCCGCCTCGGCGCGCTTTTCCTCGTTGAAGGGCGCTTTCAGCAGCCCGTGGAAATAGCGTCTGACAAGGCCGTGAAACACGTCTTTCGGGTCCAGGTCGTGGCGTCCGCACAGGAAGTGAAACCACTTCGATCCATAGGCGACATGGCTGACTTCCTCGGCATAGATCACGTTCAGCGCATCGACCGTGCGGCCGTCCCCGGCCTTTTCGAAATGCGCGATCATGCCGGGCGTCACATCAAGGCCCCGCGCTTCCAGCACCATGGGCACGACGGCAAGCCGGCCCATGATGTCATCCGCGGTGTCCGAGGCCGCGCGCCACATGCCGGCATGGGCGGCCAGTGCGCCGTAATGGCTGCCCTGTGCTTCAAGACAGTCGCATATCAGGTTGAAATGCTTTGATTCCTCATCTGCCGCCTTGACCCAGTCATCATAGAAACCCAAGGGCATCGGCGTGTCGGTGAAACGGGCGATGATATCCCAGTGCAGATCGACCGCGTTCAGTTCGATATGGGCCACGGCATGCAGCATGGCGATGCGGCCCTGCGGGCTGCCGGGCTTGCGACGCGGGACATCGCGCGGATCCAGAAGCGCCGGCGCCGCGGGCCGCGCGGGGTGGTCGGGCGGCGTGGCCCGCCCGATCGGCAAGGGGTCGCCTGCCGCCCGCGCCGCGCGCCAGGTGGCGGCATGGGCATGGGACAGGGCGGTCTTGGCGCGCCCGTCGGCGGTTGTCAGAACCTCGACCGCCATCTGCGCCAATGTCTTGCCCGTCATCCCCGCCCGTCCTTTTCCTGCCCGCTCGTTTCCTGCCCGTCCTCTCGCAGGCGCCGTTACAGCGCCTTCGCGGCTTCCAGCACCTCTTCGGCATGGCCGGGCACCTTGACCTTGGCCCAGATCCTGGCGATCCGGCCCTCGCCGTCGATCAGGAAGGTGCTGCGCTCGATGCCGAAGAACTTCTTGCCATACATGGATTTTTCCTTCCAGACCCCATAGTCCTCGCAGACCGAGCTTTCGGCATCCGACAGCAAGGGCGCGCGCAGGCCATGCTTGTCGCGGAACTTGTCATGGCTGACGATATCCTCTTTCGAGATCCCGAAGACCTGCACGCCCGCGGCGGCGAACTGGTCCAGCAGGTCGGAAAAGGCCTTGTTTTCCGTGGTGCAACCCGGCGTGTCGTCGCGCGGATAGAAGAACAGGACCACCGGGGCCGGGCGCAGGGACGACAGGCTGACAGTGCCGCCGCCATCGCGCGGCAAGGTGAAATCCGGGGCTTGATCCTGGGGTGCGAGCATATTCGTGTCCTTCCGTGAACGGCGTTGGTGAATTTGTGAGTTTCAAATTAGGATGTGACAGGCGACAATAAAGGCAGGTGAACACAAGTTTCACCACAAATGCAGGACAGGGGCCAGAACAGGGCCTTGCGCGCATTTGATAACAGGTGACAAGGGGCAAGGTCAGGCCGCGTGCGCGGCAGGGCCGCAACGGCGGGGCAGCCATGCCCCGACCATGGGCGCAGACAGGCAGGCAGACCGGATCGGGATGACATCGCAGGATCGGGACAACACGCAAGGCGCGTCCACGCCGGACGAGCAGGCAGCACAGCCCGCGCGGCGGGCTGGCCGTGGCCTTGCCGCCTCGATGATGTGGTCGGTCCTGCGCACGATCATGGTGCTGGTGGTGCTGGTGGGGCTTGGGGGGACGGCCCTGTCATGGCTGGTCAGTCGGCCCATCGTCGCCCCGGACTGGCTGCGCGACCGGATTGCATCCCGCGCGGCCGAGGCGCTGCCGGGGCTGACACTGGGGTTTTCCGACCTCGTGATGATCGTCGATGATGGCTGGACGCCCCGGATCAGGCTGCGCGACGTGTCGCTGGCCTCGGCCGAGGGGTTGCCCATCATGTCGCTGGGCGAGATCGAGGTCGGCGTCTCGGGCGAGGCGCTGTTGCGCGGCAAGATCCAGCCGGGCCGCGTGACCCTGTCCGGTCTCAGGATGACGATGCGCCGGATGGCCGACGGCACGTTCGACCTGGCGCTTGGCGATGCGCTGCCCCCGGTGGAACGTGCGCCGAACCCCGCCGCGCTGATCGAGGGGCTGGACAACCTGCTGACACAGCCACGCTTTGCCGGGCTGCGGGTGATCGACGCCGACAACCTTGGCCTGCGCTACGAGGATGCGCGCACCGGCCGCGCCTGGCAGGTGGATGGCGGGCGGCTGGAACTGCGCCGCGACGGCGATGACCTGCGGCTGCGCGGGGATGTGGCGCTGCTGTCGGGCTATGACTATGCCACCTCGCTCAGCATGAATTACACCGGTCGGATCGGCACCTCGGCGGCGCAGATCGGGCTCAGCTTCGAAGACATCACGGCCGTGGACCTGGCCAGCCAGTCCAGTGCGCTGGCATGGCTTGGCGTGTTGCGCGCGCCCATTTCGGGTGCGATGCGGGTCAGCGTCGATGAGGCCGGCACCCCCGGCCCGCTGAGCGTGGCGCTGCAGATCGGCCAGGGCGTGGTGCAGCCCAGCGACGAGGCGGCCCCGATCCCTTTCGACGCCGCGCGCGCCTACATGACCTTCACCCCGCAAACCGGACAGCTGGCCTTCGATGACCTGTCGGTGCGCAGCAAATGGATCACGGCCCGCGCCGAAGGACATGCCACCATCGCCGCGCTGCAGGATGGCTGGCCCGCCAGCCTGCTGGGGCAGTTTCGCATCAGTGACATCATTGCCGACCCGGCGGATCTTTACGAAACCCCCGTCGAACTGGAAGAGGCGCTGCTGGACCTGCGCCTCGACCTGGAGCCGTTCCGCCTGTCGCTGGGGCAGTTGACCCTGTTCGACCGGGGTCAAAGGCTGCTGCTGGACGGGCAGGTCGGCATCACGTCGGATGGCTGGAAAGTGGCCGTCAACGGCAGCATGGATGCCGTCCTGCCGGAACGCGTGCTGCAACTCTGGCCCGAACGCGTTGTGCCCAACACCCGCAACTGGGTGGCCGAGAACCTGCACAGCGCGCGTCTGCACGATATCCAGCTGGGATGGCGGCGCAATCCGGGCGGCGAGGACAAGCTGTACCTCGGGTTCGGTTTCGACGGGGCGAATGTGACCTATGCGCGCGACATGCCGCTGCTGACCGATGCCGCGGGTCAGGCCAGCCTGACCGGAAACCGTTTCGTGGTCAGTGCGACCCGTGGCCGTGTGACCCCTCCGGCTGGCGGTACGCTTGATCTGGCGGGCACCAGTTTCATCATTCCCGACGTGCGCCAGCGCCCGGCCCGGGCGCAGGTGCGGCTGGTGGGGCAGGGCAGCATCACGGCCGGGCTGTCCATGCTGGACAGTCCCAATCTTCGGCTCATCGAAAAGGCGGGCCGCGCGGTGGACCTTGCCGATGGGCAGGCCGAGGTGACGGCCCTGATCGACCTGCCGCTGATCCGCCCCATGGCGCCTTCGGATCTGCGCTTTGCCGTGACCGCACGTCTGCGCGATGTGCAAAGCACGCAGATCATGCCGGGCCGGACCCTGCGCGCCGCGGCGCTGGACCTCAGGGCCGATACCACCAGCCTCAGCATCGGGGGCAAGGGCCTGCTGGGCGATGTCCCTTTCGACGCGACATGGAGCACCACGCTGAAGGACAATACGCGCGGTGAAAGCCAGGTCAGGGGCACTGTCACCCTGTCGCAGGCCTTCGCGGATGAATTCAGGCTGGATCTGCCGCCCGGAACCTTCAGCGGTGCGGCCCAAGGGCAGATCGCGCTGGACCTGTCGCGCGACGGCACGCCGCGTTTCAACCTGACCTCTGACCTGGCGGGTCTTGGTCTTTCGGTGCCGCCCCTGGGCTGGAGCCTGCCGCGCGCCAGCCGTGGCAAGCTCGAGGTGCGCGGCAGCCTTGGCACGCCCGTGGCGGTGGACCGGATCGCGCTTGAGGCGCCGGGCATGAACCTGACCGGGGCGATTGAGTTTACGCCCGAGGGGCAACTGGGCACCGCGCGTCTGGACCGTGTGCGCGCCGGTGACTGGCTGGATGCCCCCGTGACCCTGACGGGACGCGGGGCGGGACGTGTGCCCGCGATCGCCGTGACCGGCGGCACCGCCGACATGCGGCGCAGCACCCTTGGCGGATCGGATGCGGGCAGCGCCCAGTCCGGGGGACCGCTGCGCGTGGCGCTGGATCGGCTGGTCATCACGGAAGGTATCGCGCTGACGGGCTTTCGCGGCGATTTCACCACCAATGGCGGGCTGGATGGCAATTTCCGCGGCAGCGTGAACGGCGAGGCCGAAGTCGTCGGTCGCGTGGTGCCGATGAACGGGCGCAGCGCCTTCCGCATCCAGTCCGATACGGCTGGCCGCGTGATCGCCGCCGCCGGGTTGTTGCCCCAGGCCCGCGACGGCACGCTGGACATGACACTGCGCCCCGCCGCGGCACCCGGCAGTTACGACGGCACGCTGCGGGTGGACAACCTGCGCCTGCGCGATGCACCGGCGCTGGCCGCGCTGATCAACGCCGTCAGCGTGGTTGGCCTTCTGGAGCAGATGAACGGAGCGGGGCTTCACTTTGCCGAGGTCGAGGCCGATTTCCTGCTGACGCCCGACCGGGTCGTGCTGCGCTCCGGCTCGGCCGTGGGGGCCTCGCTGGGGGTGTCGATGGACGGTATATATGATGTCGCGCGCAAGCAGATGGAATTCCAGGGCGTGTTTTCCCCGGTCTACATGATCAACGGGATCGGATCGCTGCTGACCCGCAAGGGCGAGGGGCTGATCGGCTTCACCTACCGTCTGCGCGGCACGCCCGAGAACCCGCAGGTCCAGTTGAACCCGTTGTCCGCACTGGCGCCGGGCTTCCTGCGCGAGGTGTTCCGCCGCCCCGCGCCCGATGCCACCCCCTGAGGCATCTTGGGTGGTTGCAGGTCGCGGGCGCTATGTCTATCTGCCCCCAGACCGTCAGCCGCCTCAGGCGACCACCCTGCCCATGCCCAGCACGAGACCGCCCATGCACCTGTCCGATTTCGACTTCGACCTGCCCGATGACCTGATCGCCACGCGCCCGGTCAAGCCCCGCAGCGCCGCCCGGCTTCTGGTGGCCGATGGCGATGCCTTCCATGACGCCCATGTGCGCGATCTGACGACATGGCTGCGGCCGGGCGACAGGTTGATCCTGAACGACACGCGGGTGATCCCCGCGCGCCTGTTGGGGCAGCGCCACCGGCATGGCGAGGCGGGCGATACCTCGGCCCGGATCGAGGTGACGCTGCTGGAGCCGCGCCCCGGCGGGCTTTGGTCCGCGCTGATCAAGCCGCTGAAAAAGCTGCGCGAGGGCGAGACGGTCGTGTTCTCGGATGATCTTTCCGCCGTGCTCGAAGGGCGCGAGGACGGGCAGGGCCTTTTGTCCTTCAACCTGACCGGCCCCGATTTCGACGCAGCCCTGGCCGAGGCGGGGGCGATGCCGCTTCCCCCCTACATCGCCGCGCGCCGCGCGGCGGATGCGCAGGACAAGGAAGATTACCAGACGGTCTGGGCCAAACGGTCGGGGGCCGTGGCCGCGCCCACGGCCTCCCTGCATTTCGACGAGCCGCTGCTTGCGGCGCTGGCCGCGATGGGCGTGCAGTTCACCCATGTGACGCTGCATGTGGGGGCGGGCACCTTCCTGCCGGTCAAGGTCGATGACGTGACCACCCACCGCATGCATGCCGAATGGGGCGAGGTCAGCGCGACCGCCGCCGCCGAGATTGCCGCGACACGGGCAGCGGGTGGCCGGATCATCCCCGTGGGCACCACCGCGCTGCGCCTGATCGAAACGGCGGCGCGCGCGACCGGCCAGATCGCGCCTTTTTCGGGCGATACCGACATCTTCATCTATCCCGGCTTCACCTTCCACGTGACCGACGCGCTGATGACCAATTTCCACCTTCCGAAATCCACGCTGATGATGCTGGTCTCGGCGCTGATGGGGCAGGACAGGATCCGGCGGATCTATGCCCATGCCGTGGCGGAACGCTACAGGTTCTTCTCCTATGGTGATGCCTCCCTGTTGATCCCGCCGCGCTGAGATGTGAGTGAGGGGCCAAGACAAGAACCGCGACACGGATGAGTCGTTTTTGTCCATGACAGGCAAGGCAGGCCCCCGTTAGCCTGCAGTTACATTCCCGTGGCACGAGGTGCGGCGCTGCCAAGGAGGGCCCAATGCTGAAATTCCTGTCCAATGCATGGGCGCTTCTGCTGGGGCTTTTGCTGCTGATGATCGGCAATGGCTTGCAGGGGACGCTGCTGGGTGTGCGCGGCGAGATCGAGGGGTTTTCCACCTTCGAGATGTCGATGATCATGTCGGCCTATTTCGTGGGCTTTCTGGGCGGATCGAAGCTTGCGCCCGAAATGATCCGCCGCGTCGGCCATGTGCGGGTCTTCGCCGCACTTGCCTCGTTGATTTCGGCGGTGCTGATCCTTTATCCCAGCTGGCCCAACCCATGGGTCTGGATGGCCTGCCGCGTGGTGATCGGGTTCTGCTTCTGCGGGGTCTATGTGACCGCCGAAAGCTGGCTGAACAACGCCGCCACCAACGAGACACGTGGCCAGGCGCTGTCGATGTACATGCTGGTGCAGGTCGGCGGCATCATGATCGCGCAGGGCCTCCTGCTGGTGGCCGATCCCGGTGGTTTCATCCTTTTCGTGATCCCGTCGGTCCTGGTCTCGATCGCCTTTGCCCCGATCCTTCTGTCGGTCACGCCGACGCCGGCCTTCGACACCACGAAGCCGATGACCCTGGGTCAGCTGTTCAAGGTTTCGCCGCTGGGCTGCATGGGGATGTTCCTGCTGGGCGGTGTCTTTGCCGCGCAATTCGGCATGGCCGCTGTCTACGGTGCGCAGACCGGCCTCAGCATCCCCGAAATCTCGATGTTCGTGACCGCCTTCTACCTGGGGGCGACGATGCTGCAATTTCCGCTGGGCTGGCTGTCGGACCGGATGGACCGGCGCATGCTGATCCTGCTGACCGCCGCACTTGGCGGGTCCGGGGCGCTTCTGGGCATGGTGGCGGGGACGTCCTTTCCCTTGTTGCTGGGCGCGGCCTTTCTGGTCGGCGGCACCAGCAACCCGCTCTATTCGCTGCTGATCGCCTATACGAACGACTTTCTTGACCGCGACGACATGGCGGCCGCGTCGGGTGGGCTTTTGTTCATCAACGGCCTTGGCGCGATTGCAGGCCCGCTTGTCACCGGGTGGATGATGGGCGTTTTCGGATCGCCCGGCTACTTCCTTGTGATCGCGGTCCTGCTGATTTCCCTGGCGCTCTATGCCGCGTATCGCATGACCCAGCGCCGCGCGCCGGCCATATCCGAAACCGCCACCTATACGCCGATTTCGCCCACCGCGACCTCGGTCGCGCTGGATGTGGCGCGCGAATATGCCATCAGCACCGCCGACGCCGAGCAGGAGCGCGACAAATCGGCCTGATACCGCAACCATCAGATTGTATGACGAAACTGTCGTAATTATTTACTGGGCAGGTTGGTTGAAGGTTTTGTAACCTTTTTATGATCCCGGCAACGGTGAGGAGGGGCGTGATGGTAAGTGCGGACGAGGTGTTGTCATTCTGGCTGGATGACCTGACGCCGGCAGATTGGTATGCAACGGATGATGCGCTGGATCAGAGGATCCGCGACAGGTTCATGGGCGCATGGGAAGAAGCGGTCGAAGGGGCGCATGGCCTCTGGCTGACCTATCCCAGCGGGGCGCTTGCCTATGTCATCCTGACCGACCAGTTCCCGCGCAACATGTTCCGCGGCTCTGCCCGCGCCTTCGAAACCGACCGCAGCGCGTTGGCCGCGGCCAAGAACGCCATCGACCGCAAATGGGATCTGAAGATCGCGGAACCGGCCCGCCAGTTCTTTTACCTGCCTCTGATGCATTCCGAGAACCTGTGCGACCAGGAACGCTGCGTGCGCCTGATGCATGAACGGATGCCGGAAACCGGTGCGTCCAACCTGTTGCATGCCAAGGCCCATCGCGAGGTGATCCGCCTGTTCGGCCGTTTTCCCTATCGCAATGCCGCACTTGCGCGCCCCTCGACCGCGCCGGAACGCGACTATGTCGATCAGGGCGGCTATGGCGAGACCGTCCGGCAGTTGCAGGCCGGTTGATCCTTCCTGACAGGTCATGACCGCGACCGGGACAACCCAGTCGCGGATATGCCGCGTTGATGCTTTGCCGAAATTAGTTTAACGTCAAACTAATTTCTGGATTCGGAGGGGCGCATGTCTGCCAAAGCATTTGATCTGATCGTGATCGGCGCGGGGCCGGGGGGTTATGTCGCGGCGATACGCGCGGCGCAGCTGGGTCTGAAGGTCGTGATCGTCGAACGCGAGAACCTTGGCGGCATCTGCCTGAACTGGGGCTGCATCCCGACCAAGGCGATGCTGCGGTCCTCCGAAGTGTTCCACCTGATGCACCGGGCCAAGGAATTCGGTCTTGGCGCCGAAAACATCACCTATGATCTGGACGCGGTCGTGAAACGCTCGCGCGGGGTGGCCAAGCAGCTGTCCTCGGGCATTGGCCACCTGATGAAGAAGAACAAGATCACTGTCGTGATGGGCGGGGCGACGATCCCCGCCAAAGGCCGCGTGACCGTCAAGACCGACAAGGGCACCGAAGAGCTGAGCGCGCCGAACATCGTGCTGGCCACAGGCGCGCGGGCGCGCGAATTGCCTGGTCTCGAGGCGGATGGCGATCTGGTCTGGTCCTATCGTCACGCGCTGGTGCCGCCGCATATGCCGAAAAAGCTGCTGGTCATCGGTTCGGGTGCCATCGGCATCGAATTCGCCAGCTTCTACAACACGCTTGGCGCCGACACGACCGTGGTCGAGGTGATGGATCGCATCCTGCCCGTCGAGGACGAGGAAATCGCGAGTTTCGCGCGCAAATCCTTCCAGAAACAGGGGATGACGATCCTCGAAAAATCCACCGTCAAGCAGCTGGACCGCGCCAAGGGCAGTGTGACCGCGCATATCGAAACCGGCGGCAAGGTCGAAAAGATGACCTTTGACACGGTGATTTCCGCCGTGGGCATCGTGGGCAATACCGAAGGTCTGGGGCTTGAGGCTCTGGGCGTCACCATCGACCGCACCCATGTGGTGACGGATGCCTATTGCCGCACCGGGGTCGAGGGGCTTTATGCGATCGGCGATATCGCCGGCGCGCCCTGGCTGGCGCACAAGGCCAGCCACGAAGGCGTGATGGTGGCCGAACTGATCGCGGGTGGTCATCCGCACCCGGTCAAACCCGAAAGCATCGCGGGCTGCACCTATTGCCATCCGCAGATCGCCAGCGTCGGCCTGACCGAAGCCAAGGCCAAGGCGGCGGGCCATGACGTCAAGGTGGGCCGCTTCCCCTTCATCGGCAATGGCAAGGCCATCGCACTGGGCGAGGCCGAAGGCATGATCAAGACCGTGTTCGATGCCAAGACGGGCGAGTTGCTGGGCGCGCATATGGTGGGCACGGAAGTGACCGAACTGATCCAGGGCTATGTGATCGGTCGCACGCTGGAAACCACCGAGGAAGACCTGATGAACACGGTCTTCCCGCATCCGACCCTGTCCGAAATGATGCACGAATCCGTGCTGGACGCCTACGGACGCGCGCTGCACTTCTGATCGCCGAAAGGCCCTGTGACCCGTGACGAGTTTGAACCGCATCGTTCTTTATCGTGAAAGCAAGGCGCTGATCCGCGCCTTGCAGCCCGAAACGCTGGATGTGGCTGAAATCTCGGGCAAGTTCGGCGAACGCTTCACGTTCCGCAGTTACACGCAGCTGCGCTATCCCAAGCATGACATCTGCGCGGGGCCGATCCGCGACGAGGCGGGCAAGCCGATGAAATTCGACCTGATCCTCGCCAACCAGGTCTGGGAACATCTGGACCGCCCCTTTGCCGCCACGCGCAACATCTACCGGATGCTGCGACAGGGCGGGCATTTCTGGGTTGCGGTGCCCTTCATGATCCCGTTCCACGGCGCACCCGTGGATTGTTCGCGCTGGTCGGCGCGCGGGCTGAAGAACCTGCTGATCGAAGGCGGCTTCGACCCTGACGAGATCCGCAGCTTTCAATGGGGCAACCGGCACGCCGCGCGGCGCAACCTTGAAGACAGCTGGCCGCCGGAACATGATCCGGCCACCGATGATCTTGAGAATGATCCCGATTTTCCGATCCTGTCCTGGGCTATCGCCCGCCGGACCTGAGGATCAGCGCTCGATTGCGCCGCCCGCTGCGGCCCAGTGCTGCAGACCACCCAGGTTATGCGTATCGGCATGGCCCAGTTTCTGCAGGATATTAGCGGCCATCCCCGAACGGGCACCCGAGGCGCAGTAAAGCGCGATGGGCTTGCCACCGGCCAGCCGCGCGTCGAAATCGGGATGGCGCGGATCGGCCATCATGGGCAGGCGCATCAGCGGAATATGCAGCGCACCCCGCGCCTTGCCGGTCTGCGCCACCTCGGAATGATCACGCACGTCGATCAGGATCATGTCACCCGCCGCGACGCGCGCAATGGCATCGGCAATGGGCAGGGCGGGGGAAGACTGACGCTTGAAACCGAACATGGGGGCAGGTCCTTTCTGCGGGGTATGACGTGCAGGCAATTTGGGTGGCCTGTGCCACCGGTCAAGATCGTCTAGCAAATAAATTCCAAAAATGGAATATTAAAGTGACACTTCCGCCTGCTTTCGTGCCGTTTGCACGAAATAGCAGCGGATTTGCAAGATCGCAGCCCTGTTGACCCTGGCAACAAAATGCGATGTTCTTGACTTGTTCTTAACTTATCATTGGAGACTCGGCGCGGCTCCTCTATCTATGCAGGGCTGAACGGGGGCACATATGGCGGATCTCAAGAAAATCGAAGTACGCGGCGCGCGTGAACACAACCTCAAGAACATCGACGTGGACATCCCGCGCGATCAGCTGGTGGTGATCACGGGCCTGTCCGGGTCGGGCAAATCCAGCCTGGCCTTCGACACGATCTACGCCGAAGGGCAGCGCCGCTATGTCGAAAGCCTTTCGGCCTATGCGCGCCAGTTCCTGGACATGATGCAGAAACCCGATGTGGATCACATCAGCGGCCTTAGCCCTGCGATCTCGATCGAACAGAAGACCACCTCCAAGAACCCGCGCTCGACCGTGGGCACCGTCACCGAGATCTACGACTACATGCGTCTGCTCTTCGCGCGGGTCGGCACGCCCTACAGCCCCGAAACCGGCCTGCCCATCGAGGCGCAGCAGGTGCAGGACATGGTCGACCGCGTCATGGCCATGCCCGAGGATACCCGCGCCTATCTGCTGGCCCCGATCATCCGCGACCGCAAGGGCGAATACCGCAAGGAATTCCTGGAACTGCGCAAGCAGGGCTTCCAGCGCGTCAAGGTGGACGGGCAATTCTACGAACTGGACGAACCGCCCACGCTGGACAAGAAATTCCGCCATGACATTGACGTGGTGGTGGACCGCCTCGTGATCCGCTCCGGCCTTGAAACCCGGCTGGCCGACAGTTTCCGCACGGCGTTGGACCTCGCGGACGGCATCGCCATCCTCGAGACCGCCCCCAGCGAGGGCGAGCCCGAGCGCATCACGTTTTCCGAGAAATTCGCCTGCCCCGTCAGCGGCTTCACCATCCCCGAGATCGAGCCGCGCCTCTTTTCCTTCAACGCGCCTTTCGGGGCTTGCCCCGCCTGTGACGGTCTGGGGGTCGAGCTGTTCTTCGATGAACGCCTTGTCGTGCCAGATCAGAACCTCAAGATCGTGGATGGCGCGCTGGCGCCATGGCGCAAGGGCAAAAGCCCCTATTTCACCCAGACAATCGACGCCATCGCCAAACATTACGAATTCGATAAGAACGCCAAGTGGAAAGAACTGCCCGAACATGTGCAGCAGGTCTTCCTTTATGGGTCGGCAGGCGAGGAAATCGCCTTTCGCTACGACGAGGGGGGCCGCGTCTACCAGGTGTCCCGTGTCTTTGAAGGGGTGATCCCCAACATGGAACGCCGCTACCGCGAGACCGACAGCGCCTGGATCCGCGAGGAATTCGAACGCTTTCAGAACAATCGCGCCTGCGGCGCCTGCGGCGGTTTCCGCCTGCGCCCCGAGGCGCTGGCCGTGCGGATCGGCCCCTCCAAGGGCGCGCCGGACAAGCTGGTGCATGTGGGGCAGGTGGTACAGATGTCGATCCGCGAGGCTTTCGACTGGTGCCAGACCGTGCCCGAATACCTGACACCGCAAAAGAACGAGATCGCCCGCGCCATCCTGAAAGAGATCCGCGAGCGTCTGGGTTTCCTGAATAACGTGGGCCTGGAATACCTGACCCTCAGCCGCAACGCGGGCACGCTGTCGGGCGGCGAAAGCCAGCGCATCCGTCTGGCCAGCCAGATCGGCAGCGGCCTGACGGGCGTGCTTTACGTGCTCGACGAACCCTCCATCGGGTTGCACCAGCGCGACAATGACCGCCTGCTTGGCACGCTGAAAAACCTGCGTGATCAGGGCAATACCGTGATCGTCGTCGAACATGACGAAGAGGCGATACGCCTTGCCGATTATGTCTTCGACATCGGCCCCGGCGCCGGTGTGCATGGGGGCCGCGTCGTGGCCCATGGCACGCCCGAACAGATCATTGCGGATCCGGCCAGCCTGACCGGGCAATACCTGTCAGGTGTGCGCCAGATTGCCGTGCCCGCCGAACGGCGCAAGGGCAACAAGAAGAAGATCACCGTGGTCAAGGCCAGCGGCAACAACCTGCGCGATGTGACGGTGGATTTCCCGCTGGCGAAATTCGTCTGTGTCACGGGCGTGTCGGGCGGGGGCAAATCCACCCTGACCATCGAAACACTGTTCAAGACCGCCTCGATGAAGCTGAACGGTGCGCGCCAGACGCCCGCCCCCTGCGAGACGATCAAGGGTCTGGAACAACTGGACAAGGTCATCGACATCGACCAGCGTCCCATCGGGCGCACGCCGCGGTCCAACCCCGCGACCTACACCGGCGCCTTCACCCCGATCCGCGACTGGTTCGCGGGCCTTCCCGAAGCCAAGGCGCGCGGCTACAAACCCGGCCGCTTCAGCTTCAACGTCAAGGGCGGCCGCTGCGAGGCCTGCCAGGGCGACGGTGTCATCAAGATCGAGATGCATTTCCTGCCCGATGTCTATGTCACCTGCGAAACCTGCAAGGGCGCGCGCTACAACCGCGAAACCCTCGAGGTCAAGTTCAAGGGCAAAAGCATCGCCGATGTGCTTGATATGACTGTGGAAGATGCACAAACCTTCTTTCAGGCGGTGCCCTCCATCCGCGAGAAGATGGACGCGCTGATGCGCGTGGGGCTGGGCTATATCAAGGTTGGCCAGCAGGCCACGACCCTGTCGGGCGGCGAGGCGCAGCGCGTAAAGCTGTCCAAGGAACTGGCGAAACGCTCGACCGGCCGCACGCTCTACATCCTCGACGAGCCCACGACGGGGCTGCATTTCGAAGATGTGCGCAAGCTTCTTGAAGTGCTGCATGAACTGGTCGATCAGGGCAACACCGTGGTGGTGATCGAACACAACCTCGACGTGGTGAAAACCGCCGACTGGATCATCGACATCGGCCCCGAAGGCGGCGATGGCGGTGGTGAACTGGTCGCGACCGGCACCCCCGAAGAGGTGGCCGAAGAACCCCGCAGCCACACCGGGCGCTACCTCAAGCCGATGCTGTCCGGCGCCCGCGTCGCGGCGGAGTAGGGCGGATGCGCCTTGGCCTTGCACTCGGGTCAGGCGGGGCGCGGGGCTGGGCGCATGTGGGCGTCCTGCTGGCCCTGCGTGACATGGGCATCCGGCCTGATGTGGTGGCGGGCACCTCGATGGGCGCGCTGATCGGGGCGGTCTGGGCTGCCGATTGCCTGGACGAGATGGAAGGCTGGGCGCGCGCGCAAACCCGTGCCGATATCCTGTCGAAGATGGATTTCAGCTTTAGCGGCGGCGGGTTGATGCGCGGCAGCGTCGTGACGCAAGTCCTGACCGATCTTGGCGTGCCCGACACCTTCGCCGAGCTGAAACATCCCTTGATCGTCGTTGCCACCGACATGACTTCGGGGCGCGAGGTCTGGCTGCAACACGGATCGGTGCATCACGCGGTACGCGGCTCGGTATCGATCCCCGGCGTCCTTAGCCCCTATTGGCACGATGGCAAATGGCTGCTGGACGGGGGGCTGACCAACCCGGTGCCCACCTCGGCCTGCCGGGCCCTTGGCGCCGATCTGACCATCGCGGTCAATCCGAATGCGAAACCGGAAAACGCGCTTTGGCGGCAGCCGCAAGGCGGTGAAAGCTTCTGGGAACAATTGTCCCAGAAACCGGTGCTGACACATATCGTGTCGCCCCTGCAGGACATGCTGACCGGCAACGAGGCCGAAAACGGCCACACACCCCTGTCGCCCAACTATGCCGAGGTCGTCTCGGTCTCGATCGACATCATGACCGAATTCGTCCGCAAGACGCGCGCCGCAACGGACCCCGCGCATCTGACGCTGAGCATGGAACTGGGCCAGATCTCGTTGATGGAAATGCACCGCGCCGGAGAGGCCATAGATGCAGGCCGCCGCATCGTGGACAGGAACGCGCAGGCGATCACGGCGCTTTGCGCGCCGTCCTGAACGTCAGCTCACTGCAACAGATCCGCAATCGCGCCGACAAGGTTCAGGATCTTGCCTGTCTGGCGGTCGATCTGGATCACATAGCCATTGCGCTCGTAATAGGTGCGGCGCGGATCCAGCCCGTAACGCGATGGCGTGCGGATCAGGATGAACCCGTCCGGCAGCGGATCGCCGATCCGGTAAGCCTGCCTGGCTTGCCCCGGCGGAACGCAGGGCGGGTTTTTCCTGGCCAGTCCCGGCGGGCAACTGCCCGCTGCGGCGTGAACAGGGGCGCTGCCCGTTGCCAAAGGCGCAAGACCGGTGATCGGCCCCGCCATTGCCGCGATGGGCAAGGCAATCGCAAGGGTCGCGCAGGTCAGTGTCAGATGCCGTGTCATGGTGACTCTCCTTTGGTGGAAGATAGTCACCGGCGGCTGTTCTCAAACCTGGTCGGACGCACCTGCGCGATTTCCCGCGCAGGCGATCCCCCTCAAAGGGTCACTTCTTCACCGAGCAGGTGTTGATGCCCAGCAACGAATAGGGCGGGCACCAGCCGATCAGGCCGGTCGCCAGCGGAATGATCCCCAGCAGGTACAGCCAGCTATAGGCGCCGTCCGAATTGAAAGCGAAACCGATCAGGAGCGCGAGCCCCAGAACGATGCGGGCGATGCGGTCGATGCCGCCGACATTCTTGGTCATGACGTCCTCCATTGGTTGGTCATGACCTGACAATATCCCGAGTCGTTACTTGCGTCTGTGACGGAGTCACATCTCCGCATGCGCAAGGTCCGACAGGGCCGCGCGGTCGATCACCTCGACCTGGCCACGCGCCGTGCGCACCCAGCCCTTGCGCGCCCAGGCATCCAGCCTGCGGCTGACCACCTCGCGGGCGGTGCCCGCCTGTGCAGCCAGTTCGCTATGTGTGGCATGGACGGGCCCGGCCTCGGACAGGGCCAGCAGCCGCGCCGCCAGCCTGCATTCCGCACGGGTGAAGGCGACGGTTTCCACCAGTTTCAGCATCCCCGCCATCCGGTCCGCGAAGGCACCGAAGACCAGCGATCTGAAGGGTGCGGATGTATCCAGCAGATCAAGGAACAGCGTTCGCGGGATCACGACCAGACGGGTGTCGCGTACGGTTTCGGCCTCGGCCGAGTATTCGGCGTCCGACAGCAGGCCAAAGGTGGTCTGCACGCAGCTTTGCCCCGGCGCCACCGAATACAGCAGCATCTCGCGCCCCGAGGCCCCGGTCAGCGACACATCGACCTGTCCCGACAGCACCACCGCATAGCCCTGCGCGGCATCGCCGGGGCGGAAGATCACCGCGCCGGCAGGAAGGTCCACGGGATGCAGCACCCCAAGCCGTTTGCGGTCGCGCGGATCAAGCCCGTCAAGGGCAGGGGCCTCGTCAAGCCAGCTCAACTGCGGCCGCGTTTTTCGAACCGGGGCAGCATGGCGCTGAAATCCATGCCGCGGCCATCCTCGGCCTCGACGAATTGCGCATAAAGCGCCGCCGCCGCCTGGCCCATGGGCGTATCGGCATCCGCCGATTCCGCCGCCTGCTGCGACAGCCGCAGGTCCTTGAGCATCAGTTCCGCCGCGAAACCGGGCTTGTAGCCGTTGTCGGCAGGGCTTTGCGGGCCCACACCGGGGGCAGGGCAATAGGCATTCATCGTCCAGCTATAACCCGATGACGTGGACACAACGTCGAACATCTTCTGCCGGTCCAGCCCCAGCTTGTCGGCCAGCGCGAAGGCTTCGCAGGTTGCGATCATGGTGACGCCAAGGATCATGTTGTTGCAGATCTTGGCGGCCTGGCCTGCGCCCGCGTCGCCGCAATGCACGGCCTTCTGGCCCATGATGTCGAACAGGGGCTTGGCCTTGACGAATGCCGCCTCGGACCCGCCCGCCATGAAGGTCAGCGTGCCCGCCGTGGCCCCGCCAGTGCCGCCTGACACGGGCGCATCGACCGCCAGCAACCCTGCGGCCTCGGCCTCTGCGGCCACCGCGCGGGCGCTGTCCACATCGACGGTCGAACAATCGACCAGCGCCGCGCCCTTGGTCATCGCCGGGATCACCTCGGCCGCGACGGCGCGCAGGATCGCGCCATTGGGCAGCATGGTGATCACCACATCGGCACCCGTCGCGGCGTCTGCAGCCGATGCCGCCGTGGTGACACCCGCAACCGTGACACCGGCCGTGTCGAAACCCGTCACCTCATGCCCCGCCTTGACCAGGTTGGCCGCCATAGGCGCGCCCATATTGCCAAGCCCGATAAATCCGATCTTCATGTCATGGTCCTTTCAGAGGCTGAGAGCATCCTTGCCCAGCGGTGCCAGCATCTCTGACACGGCCGTTTCGGGCAAGGTTTCGATTGCATGTTTCCAGACCGGCTTGCGGTCCTTGTCGATGATCGCCGCGCGGATCCCTTCCAGGAAATCGCCATGCTCCATCGCGCGGGCGGTAAAGCGGTATTCCAGGTCCAGCGCATCGCGGATCGTCGTCTCAGGCGCGCGCAGGCGCGCCAGCATGTCCAGCGTGCAGGCCATCGACAGCGGCGAATTGCGCGCCACCGCTTTCAGCGTGTCGGCGGCAAAGGCGCTGTCATCGGTGCGCAGGCTGTCCACCACGCCCGTCAGCCCGGCATGGGCGAAATGCCGGTCGATCTGATCCTGCAGCCCGCTTAGCGGACCCTGCGGCGGCGCCTTGCCGGCCCGCGCCACAGCACCCGCATCCCCGGTGTCGCACAGATCGGCAATCAGCGCGGCCCAATCTGCCTGCGGCACGTAATGATCGGCAAAGCCCGCGCGGATCGCATCGTCCGCGTCCATCCGCGCGGCGGTCAACCCCAGGTATTCGCCCAGCCGCCCCGGCGCGCGCGCCAGCAGCAGCGATCCCCCCACATCCGGCACCAGCCCGATGCCGCATTCGGGCATGGCGATGCGGCTGGTCTCGCCCACGACGCGGTGGCTGGCGTGACAGCCAAGGCCCACGCCGCCCCCCATGGTAAAGCCCTGCATCAGGCTGACGATGGGCTTGGGATATTCGGCAAGCTTGGCGTTCAGCCGGTATTCATCGGCCCAGAACCTCTGCCCATAGGCGAAATCGCCCGCCTTTCCGCTGGCATAAAGATCGGCAATGTCGCCACCTGCACAAAAGGCCTTGTCGCCCGCCGCATCCATCACCACCAGCGCCACGGCGGGATCGTCGCGCCACCGGTCCAGCGCCACCTCGACCGCGCGCACCATGTCATAGGTCGCGGCATTCAGCGCGGCAGGCCGGTTCAGCGTGATCCGCCCCGAGCATCCCTCGATCCTGATGTCGATCTCGCTCATCTGTCGGCCAGCATCTGGCGCGACACGATCAGGCGCATGATCTCGTTCGTGCCCTCAAGGATCTCGTGGACGCGCAGGTCGCGCACCAGCTTTTCGATGCCGTAATCGGCCAGATAACCATAGCCGCCATGCAACTGCAGACACTGGTTCACGATGCGCGACCCCGCCTCGGTCACGAATTTCTTGGCCATGGCGCAGAACTTGGTGGCATCCGGCGCGCCCGTGTCCAGTTTCCATGCGGCCTGCCGCAGAAAGGTCCGCGCAGCCTGCAACTCGATCTCCATGTCGGCCAGCCGGAATTGCAGCGCCTGGAACTGGTCGATCGGTTTGCCGAAGGCCTTGCGCTCGCCCATATAGGCCAGCGTCATGTCCAGCGCCTGCTGGGCCGCCCCCAGCGAACAGGCCGCGATGTTCAGCCGCCCGCCGTCCAGACCCTTCATGGCATAGGTGAAACCGCGGCCTTCCTCGCCCACCAGGTTGTCGGCGCTGACAAGGCAATCGTCGAACTGCACCTGCCGCGTGGGCTGGCTGCGCCATCCCATCTTGTCCTCAAGCCCGCCAAAGCTCAGCCCCTTGGCGCCATCCTCCACGATCACCGTCGAGACACCCTTTGGCCCGTCCTCGCCCGTGCGCACCATCACCACATAGGCGTCGGAATAGCCGCCACCCGAGATGAAGGCCTTGGTCCCGTTCAGCACATATCCCTCATTGGTCCGCGCCGCGCGTGTCTTGAGGGCGGCCGCATCCGACCCCGATCCCGGCTCGGTCAGGCAATAGGACAGCACAGTCTCCATGCTCAGCACCTGCGGCATGTAGCGCGCCTTCAGGTCGTCCGACCCGAAACTGTCCAGCATCCGCGCGCACATGTTGTGGATCGACAGGAAGGCCGCGACGGACGGGCAGGCCATGCTCAGCGCCTCGAAGACCAGCGTCGCATCAAGACGGCTCAGCCCCGCGCCACCCGATTCCTCAGACACGTAGAGCCCGCCAAACCCCAGCGCGCCGATCTCGGGCCACAGTTCCTTGGGGATCGTGCCCGCCGCTTCCCAGGCGCGGGCATGGGGCGCGATATGTTCCTGCCCGAAGGCTTTCGCCATGTCGAAGATGGCGCTTTGTTCCTCGCTCAGTGCGAAATCCATGGTCTCTCCTCCTCAGAAGGCCGAATTGAACGCATGTTAAATTCTGAACTGTTGCAGCAGTTTTGCAAGGGCGACAGGGGCAGCCATGCGGAAGATCCGCCCCGCTGCATCTGCCCTGAATATTCAAAGCCGACCGCGCACAGAAAAACGGCCCCCGGTGTATCACACCAGGGGCCGCAAAACCGATCAATCCATCGGCTTGAAGTTGAACGCCGCACCGTCCTTGATGCCGCTCGGCCAGCGCGAGGTGATGGTCTTGGTGCGCGTGTAGAACTTGAACGCGTCGGGACCATGCTGGTTCAGGTCGCCGAAGGCCGATTTCTTCCAGCCGCCGAAGGTGTGATAGGCCAGCGGCACCGGGATCGGCACGTTGACACCGATCATGCCCACGTTGACACGGTTGGCGAAATCGCGCGCCGCATCGCCGTCGCGGGTGAAGATCGCGGTTCCGTTGCCGTATTCATGGTCCATCGCCAGACCCAGCGCTTCCTCGTAGGATTGCGCGCGCACCACGGACAGCACCGGGCCGAAAATCTCCTTGCGGTAGATGTCCATGTCCTTGGTCACGCGGTCAAACAGGTGCGGTCCGACAAAGAACCCGTCCTCATAACCCTGCAGGTTGAAGCCCCGGCCATCGACGACAAGTTCCGCACCCTGTTCCACGCCGGATTCCACCAGCTTGAGGATGTTTGCCTTGGCCGCAGCCGTGACAACGGGGCCGTAATCCACGTCCTTGCCAGCGGTATAGGGTCCGACCTTCAGCGCCTCGATGCGCGGGACCAGCTTTTCGACCAGACGATCCGCGGTTTCGTCGCCCACGGGAACCGCCACCGAAATCGCCATGCAGCGTTCGCCCGCCGCACCGTAGCCCGCGCCGATCAGCGCATCGGCGGCCTGATCCATGTCCGCGTCGGGCATGATGATCATGTGGTTCTTCGCACCGCCGAAGCACTGCACGCGCTTGCCGTTGGAACAGCCGCGCCCATAGATATATTCGGCGATCGGGGTGGACCCCACGAAACCGATCGACTGGATCACCGGATGATCCAGGATCGCATCCACCGCTTCCTTGTCGCCATTGACGACCTGCAGGATGCCCTTGGGCAGGCCCGCTTCTTCCATCAGCTCGGCCAGCATCAGCGGCACGGACGGATCACGCTCGGACGGCTTCAGGATGAACGCGTTGCCGCAGGCAATCGCGGGCGCGAACATCCACATCGGGATCATCGCCGGGAAGTTGAAGGGCGTGATGCCTGCGGTGACACCCAGCGCCTGGCGCATGGAATACATGTCGATGCCGGGGCCCGCGCTGTCTGTGAATTCACCCTTCAGAAGCTGCGGCGCGCCGATGCAGTATTCCACCACTTCCAGACCGCGCTGCACGTCACCGGCGGCGTCGGGCAGGGTCTTGCCATGTTCGCGGCTCAGCGCCTCGGCCAGCTTGTCCATGTCGCGGTTCAGCAGGTCCACGAATTTCATCATCACCCGCGCGCGGCGCTGCGGGTTCACGGCGGCCCAGGCGGGCTGCGCCTTGGCGGCAACCTCGACCGCATGTGCCATCTCGGCGGCATTGGCCAGCGGCACCTTTGCCTGCACTTCGCCTGTGGCGGGGTTGTAGACATCGGCAAAACGGCCCGATGTGCCTTTGACATGCGCGCCGCCGATGTAATGGGTCAGTTCCTGCATTGGAAAACTCCTCCTGAATCTGCGCGCAGGATAGGCTTGCAAAATTGATCCGGAAAGGGGCAAGTTTCCAAAAGGGTTTTGCATTTCTGCAAAGGAGGGCTGGCGCGATGGATATGCAGTGGGACGATCTGCGGATTTTTCTGGCGGTGGCGCGCACCGAAAGCCTTTCGGCTGCAGGCCGGGTGCTCAAGGTCGATCCGGCCACGGTGGGGCGTCGCATCGCCCGGCTCGAGGAAGGTCTGGGTACGCCCTTGTTCGCCAAATCCCCGCAAGGCTATGCCATGACCGACGCGGGCCAGCGCCTTCTGGGACATGCCGAACGGGCCGAGGCCGCGATGGGCGCGGCGGTCGAGGAACTGGCCGGGCAGGCCGGGGCCCTGTCGGGGCAGATCCGCATCGGTGCGCCCGATGGTTGCGCCAATTTCCTGCTGCCGCAGGTCTGTGCCGCGATCATGGCCGACAATCCCGATCTTGAGGTGCAGATCGTGGCCCTGCCGCGCGTCTTCAACCTGTCCAAGCGCGAGGCCGACATGGCCATCGGCGTCAGCCCCCCGGCGGCAGGGCGTCTGACCGTGCAGAAGATCACCGACTACCGCCTGCATCTGGCCGCCTCGCGCCGCTACCTGCGCCGCAACCCGGCGATCACCACGCTCGAGGATCTGCAGGGTCATCGCATGGTCGGCTATATCCCCGACATGATCTTCGACAAGGAACTGGATTACCTGACCGGAATCGGGGTCGAACGCGTGGCCCTGGCCTCCAATTCGGTCTCGGTGCAGTTCAACTGGATCCGGCAGGGGGGCGGCGTGGGTATCGTGCATGATTTTGCCATCCCCTCGGCCAAGGGTCTGGTGCGTCTTCTGACCGATCAGGTCAGCCTGACGCGCAGCTTCTACCTGATCCGCCATGCCGATGACCGCCGCATGGACCGGCTGAACCGCTTTGCCGCGGCCCTGGCCGACGGCATCCGGCGCGAGGTCGCGCGGCTGGAGGCCGAGGTCTGACTGTCCCCTTACTCATTGATTTCTTGACAGAACCCCGTCGCTGATGGACGCTTGACCCATCATGTCCATCCTGAGGAGGAGGAGAGACCATGCTGGTACATCAGATCCTGAAATCAAAGGGTAATCACAGTGTTTTCACGGTGACGCCGGGCACGCTCGTGTCCGATGCGGTGCAGATCCTGGCCGAAAAGCGTATCGGTGGCCTGGTCGTGTCGCGCGATGGTGTATCGGTCGATGGGATCATTTCGGAACGTGACATCGTGCGATCGCTGGCCCTGCGCGGGGCTGTCTGCCTGACCGAGACGGTAGGGGACATGATGACGCGCAACCCGTCGTGCTGCGGCACCGGCGACAGCGCGGATGACGTGTTGCAACGCATGACCGATGGCCGCTTTCGCCACATGCCCGTGACCGAAGGCAAGGAACTGGTCGGCATCGTCACCATCGGTGACGTGGTCAAGGCGCGGATCGACGAACTGGCGATGGAAAAGACCGCCCTTGAAGGGATGATCATGGGCCACTGAGACCGGGTGCAGGCGCGGGGCAGGGGCATCCGCCCCTGTCGGCCTTTCCCGCGCCACTGCGGTTTTTGGGGTTGCAAACCTCTTGGCAATAATATTGCGTGCCCCCCAGAAATCACGGCAAGACCACAATACGGAGCCCGCCCATGCGTATCGGACTTTATCCCGGCACCTTCGATCCGATCACCTACGGGCATGTCGATATCATCCGCCGCTCGGCCACCCTTGTGGACCGTCTCGTGATCGGCGTGGCGATCAATCGCGACAAGGGTCCGCTCTTCACCCTTGAAGAACGCGTCGCCATGATCGAGGCGGAATGCGTCGCCCTCTCGGAAGAGACAGGCACCGAGATCGTGGCCCATCCCTTCGAGAACCTGCTGATCGACTGCGCCCGCGACGTGGGCGCACAGATGATCGTGCGCGGCCTGCGCGCGGTTGCGGATTTCGAATATGAATTCCAGATGGTCGGCATGAACCGGGCTCTCGACAGCTCGATCGAGACTGTCTTTCTGATGGCCGAGGCACGGCATCAGGCGATTGCCAGCAAGCTGGTCAAGGAAATCGCGCGGCTTGGCGGTGACGCGCACAAATTCGTGCCCCCCGCCGTGAACGTCGCCCTGCGCGCCAAGCTGGGGCAGGCACCCCGGCCCCTCTGACCCGGCGCGCAGCTCCGAAAGAGTGGTTTACGCCTCGCGGATGAACCGGGCGCAATCCTGCGCGCGGGTGATCGGCAGCATGTGCCCGCCTTCGATCACCTCCAGCCCGATATGGGGGTGTTTCGCGACCAGCGCGCGGCCATGCAAATCGGCCTCAAGGATACGGTCTTCGGCCCCGAAAAGGATGCGCACCGGCACCTGCAGGCTGTCATACTGCCCGGCCATCCACCGCAGATCCCGCCCCGAGGCCAGATAATCGCGCGAGGTGTTGCGGAAGGAAGAGGGGCGCAGGCCCAGCAGCGCGCCGCCCTTGATTGCATAGTCATCCGGCACCGGTTCCGGCCCGAACACCTGATCCAGGACCTGCGGCGCCGTCCTAATCGACATCGGGATCGCCATCAGCCAAGAGGTCAGGAAAAGCTTGACCCGCCCCGTGATCGCCAGCCCCTTGAACGCCTCGATCGGGCCGGATGGCGGCTGTGTCAGCGGTGCCAGCAGCGCAAGACCGCGGGTACGTTCCGGGTGGTCCATCGCCAGGCACAGCGCGATGGCACCGCCCAGCGAATGGCCGACGACCAGCGGCCGCTCCAGCCCCAGCGCATCGATCAGCGCCGCCACGGTTTCGGCCTGCGCGCGCGGATTTGCAGCGGCATCCTCGGGGCGGCTGGACCAGCCCATGCCGGGGCGGTCGATGACGATGACCCGGTGATCGCGCACCAGAAGCGGCGTCAGCGCCATGTTGAAATTGCCCATCTGCCCGCCCAGACCGTGGATCATCACGATGGCCGGCCCCGATCCTTCATCGGTGTAATGCAGCCGCGTGCCGGGCAGGTCGATGAAGCGCCCGCGCGGCGGGATCGCCAGCTCGGCCCCGCGCTTTGTGTTCCAGGTGAACCAGACCAGCCCCGCCATCAGCAGCAGCACGATGACAAGAAGCGCGAAAAGAAACTGGATCATGGATTTGGCCTTTCGGGTGACGGATCGGTCCCACGGTAACCGTTCTGTCGCTGCGGGCAAGTCCGGCGGCACTAGCGCCAGAAAGCCAGCCATTCGATCAGTTCGGCCAGCTTTCGCAACAGGAACAACAGGTTCGCACCGTCATGCATCGCGGCATCCAGACCAAGACCGGTCAGGATCAACAATCCAAGGCCGATGGCGATCTGGTTCGTCATTGCGTGTTGCCTGTCGAAAGATAAGGGGCTGCGACAGCTATGCCGCAGCCCCTGCATCCTTGCAAGCCTTGACAGGCGATCAGCCCAGGCGACCCATCAGGGCGGCCACATCCGCCATGCGGCACGAGAAGCCCCATTCGTTGTCATACCAGGACAGCACCCGCACAAGGCGCTTGCCCATCACCTTGGTCTGATCCGGCGCGAAGATCGAGCTTTCCTCGGTATGGTTGAAGTCGATCGACACCTTGGGTTCGGGATCATAGCCCAGGATGCCTTTCATCGCGCCGGCTGCGGCCTCGGCCACGATGGCGTTCACATCGGCAACGGTCACGTCCTTGGCCGCGACGAATGTCAGATCGACCGCGCTGACATTGGGGGTGGGCACGCGAATGGCCGATCCGTCCAGCTTGCCGTTCAGTTCGGGCAGCACCTCGCCCAGGGCCTTGGCCGCACCGGTCGACGTGGGGATCATCGACATCGCGGCCGCACGGGCGCGATAGAGATCCTTGTGGCGGCGGTCCAGCGTGGGCTGGTCGCCCGTGTAGCTGTGGATCGTAGTCATGATGCCGCTTTCGATCCCGATTGCATCGTTCAGCACCTTGGCCAGCGGCGCCAGGCAGTTCGTGGTGCACGACCCGTTCGAGATCATCGTCTCGCCCGCCGCCAGCGCGTCATGGTTCACGCCGTAAACGACGGTGCGGTCCACGTTCTTGCCGGGGGCCGACAGAAGGACCTTCTTCGCGCCACGCTCCAGGTGTTTCTTGGCCTTGGCGCCATCGTTGAAATTGCCGGTGCATTCCAGAACCACATCGACACCGGACCAGTCCAGCTCGTCCATGTCATAGGTCGACATCATCTCGATCTTGCCCGCGCCCAGATCCATCCAGCCTTCGCCGGTAGTCACGGGATTGCCGAAACGCCCATGCACCGAGTCGTAGCGCACCAGATGCGCCGCCGTATCCAGCGGGCCGGTCGCGTTCAGCTTGACCACGCGCACATCCTGCCGCGCGCTTTCCGCGATATGCATGAGGGTGCAACGGCCGATGCGGCCAAATCCGTTGATGCCAAGCGTGATGGTCATGGGGGTCTCCTGCGTCTTGCGTGGTTGCGCGGGATATATCCAAGTGCGGCCTGACCCGAAAGGTGAAAAGCGACGCCGTGGCGGCGGATTGCTGCCAAACCATGCCTGAAATCAACATGTTAGCGCAAACCGTTTCGGACTGGTGGATGGTTGCGCTAACGCTGCGGCTTGTCTTGCGCATCCTGCCTGATACTGTGACCCTCAATCCATGACGGAGGCAGGCATGAGCGGACTTCTGGCGCTTCTTGACGATGTGGCGGCGATTGCCAAGGTTGCCGCGGCCTCGGTCGATGACGTGGTGGGGCAGGCGGCCAAGGCCGGGGCCAAGGCTGCGGGCGCCGTGATCGACGATGCGGCGGTGACCCCGAAATACGTCCACGGGTTCGCGCCCGCGCGCGAATTGCCCATCGTCTGGCGCATCGCGCGCGGATCGTTGCGCAACAAGCTGCTGATCCTGCTGCCGGCCGCGCTGATCCTGTCGGCCTTCGCGCCCATGCTGATCACGCCGCTTCTGATGCTGGGCGGGGCCTATCTGTGTTTCGAGGGCGCGGAAAAGGTGGCGCATGTCCTTTTTCCCCATGCGGATGCCCATGTGGCAGCTGATCTGGACACCGGCGATCCCCTGCACCTGGAAGAGGCGCGGGTCGCCGGCGCGATCAAGACCGACTTCATCCTGTCGGCCGAGATCATGACCATCGCCCTGGCGGCGATCCCCGTGAGCACCTTCTGGACCGAAGCCGCGACGCTGGCCATCGTGGGTGTCGGTATCACGATTGCCGTCTATGGCGGGGTGGCACTGATCGTGAAGGCAGATGACGTCGGGCTGTTCATGGCCGAACGCGGCCGCCTTGGCCTGACGCGGGGCATGGGGCGTGCCATCGTGCGGGGCATGCCGGGTTTTCTGAAGGGGCTGACCACGGTGGGCACGGCGGCGATGCTCTGGGTTGGTGGCTCGATCGTGCTGCATGGGCTTGAGGAGCTGGGTTTTGCCGCGCCCGCGCATCTGATCCATGACATCGCGGCGGGCATCGGCGCGATGGTGCCGCAGGCGCCGGGCGCGGTCACATGGGCCGCTACGGCGGCAATGGACGGTGTGCTTGGTCTGGCGCTGGGTCTGATCCTGATCCCTGTTGTCACACGGGTGATCGCGCCGCTTTGGTCGGCCATCACGGGAAAGGGCCGCCCCGCCTGACGCGGAACGGCCCTTTCATCGTTTTCCATTTACTGGACAGCGTCGCCCGAAACCGGGCGCGCCGCGTCAGAGCAGGGATTTCACCTTGTCGGCCACGGCCTGCGCGGTGATCCCGAACTGCTCGTACAGCACTTCGGCCGGGGCGGAGGCCCCGAAATCATGCATGCCGACAAAACCCGATTTCTCGCGCTTGCCGCCTTGGCCGAACAGCCAGCGGTCCCAGCCAAAGCGGATCGCGGCCTCGACCGCCACGCGCACGGGACCTGCGGGCAGGACGCGGCGGCGGTAGGTCTCGTCCTGTTCCTCGAACAGTTCCCAGCAGGGCATGGACACGACGCGGGTGCCGATGCCTTCGGCCTCCAGCAGGTCGCGCGCGGCCATGGCGATTTCCACCTCGGAGCCGGTGGCCATCAGGATCGCCTGGCGCTTGCCGGTTGCATCGGCCAGAACATAGCCGCCCTGCGCGGTCAGGTTCTTCGATTTATGGGCGGTGCGCAGCGTCTTGAGGTTCTGGCGCGTCAGCGACAGGACCGACGGGGTTTCCTTC
This sequence comes from Rhodobacteraceae bacterium EhC02, assembly GCA_001650895.1. Taxonomy (GTDB): domain Bacteria; phylum Pseudomonadota; class Alphaproteobacteria; order Rhodobacterales; family Rhodobacteraceae; genus Seohaeicola. Next base: position 73,352 of record LXYH01000034.1, on the reverse strand, counting down.
GAGGTCAGCGCCAGTTCCCAGGCTTCGGCGGTTTCCACCGTATCGCAGGGGCGGAACACCCAGGTGTTGGGCGTGGCGCGGCTGATCGCCAGATGCTCGACCGGCTGGTGGGTCGGGCCATCCTCGCCCAGGCCGATGCTGTCATGGGTCATCACGAACACGGTCGGGATCTTCATCAACGCGGCCAGGCGCATCGCGGGGCGGGCGTAATCGGTAAAGCACATGAAGGTGCCGCCATAGGGCCGGATGCCGCCATGCAGCGCCATGCCGTTCATCGCCGCCGCCATGCCATGTTCGCGAATGCCCCAATAGACATAGCGCCCCTTGCGGTTGTCGATGTCGAAGACACCCAGGTCGCCCGTCTTGGTATTGTTCGACCCCGTCAGGTCGGCAGAGCCGCCCACGGTTTCGCCCAGCACGGGATTGACCACTTCCAGCACCATTTCACTGGATTTGCGGGTGGCGACCGAAGGCGCGTTTTCGCTGATCTGCTTTTTCAGCGCGCGGATCACGGCGGACAGGCGGGCAGGGACTTCGCGGGCATAGGCACGGGTGAATTCGTCGCGCTTCTTGCCGTTGAGGGCGGCCAGGCGGTCCTCCCATGCGCTGCGCGCGTCCGCGCCACGGCTGCCGATGGCCTCCCATGCGGCCTTGATGTCGGCGGGGACCTCGAAGGGGCCCGCGCTCCAGCCATAGGCAGCCTTGGTGTCGGCGATCAGCTTGGGATCGGTCAGTGCGCCATGCCCCTTGGAGGTGTCCTGCGCCGAGGACCCCAGCGCGATATGCGTCTTGCAGGCGATCATCGAGGGCTGCGCGGTCTTCTTGGCCGCCGTGATGGCCGCGTCGATGGCCACGGGATCATGGCCGTCGATTTCCTGCACATCCCAGCCCGAGGCGCGGAAGCGCGCGACCTGGTCGGTGCGGTCCGACAGGGACACCTTGCCGTCGATGGTGATGTCGTTGTTGTCCCAGAACACGATCAGCTTGGACAGGGCGTGCCGCCCGGCGATGCCGATCGCCTCCTGGCTGACGCCTTCCATCAGGCAGCCGTCACCGGCGATGACATAGGTGTGGTGATCCACGATCCTGGCGCCGAAACGCGCGCGCTGGATCTCTTCGGCCATGGCAAAACCCACGGCGTTGGAAATGCCCTGGCCCAGCGGGCCGGTCGTCGTCTCGATCCCCGAGGCATGGCCATATTCCGGGTGGCCGGCGGTTTTCGCGCCCCACTGGCGGAAGTTGCGGATCTGGTCGATCGTCATGTCGGCATAGCCGGTCAGGTGCAGCAGCGCGTAAAGCAGCATCGAGCCATGGCCCGCCGACAGGATGAAACGGTCGCGGTCCGGCCAGTTGGGGGCCGAGGCGTCGAATTTCAGGTGCTTTTCATAAAGAACCGTTGCCACGTCGGCCATGCCCATGGGCATGCCGGAATGGCCCGAATTGGCGGCATGGATCGCATCCAGCGTCAGGGTGCGGATGGCGGCGGCTTTCATCCAGTGGTCGGGATGGGCGGTGCGCAGGGCTGTGATGTCCAAGTGGTCGGTCCTTCGTCTGGCGATGTGACAGGATGCGTTGGCCGGTGTGATAGCAGCCTGCCGCGCAAGTTCAAGCGAAGGCTGTAACCCATTGGTGGCAAAGGGGGCGCATTTTGCCTATCCAGTTGCTAGAGTTTCCCGAAGGTCGCCGTCCGATGATTCGGGTCAGGCCGGCCGAAACGGGGAGAGCGGATTTCGGGTGAAAGGTGGGACCATGAACGACATCGCCGAACTGGAACGCAGGATCGCCTTTGCGATGGAGCGCATCGCGAAGGGAATCGAGAACCTGGACAAGGCCGCCGGGGCCCCTGCGCCCGCAGGTGACGCGCCCGATGCCACGGGCGCGGATGAGATCGAGGCGCTGCGCGCGCAACTGGCCGAGGAAAAGCTGGCCAATGCCCAGCTTGAGGAACGGGTGCGCGCCCTGCGCCAGAAGCAGGAGGCGCAAGCCACCCGCGCCGATGCGGAACTGGTCACGCTGCGCGAGACGATGGAGCATCTCGATGCGGAACTGGCGCGGCTGCGCAAGGCCAATGCGCAGCTGCAGGACAGCAATGCCGCGTTGCGCGCCGCCAACCAGGCCGGTGTGGGCGAGCCGCATCTGATCAACAAGTCGATGATGGCCGAGCTGGAATCCATGCGCGCCGCACGCCAGGTGGACCTTGCCGAGGTGCAGGCGATCAAGGGTGCCCTTGTGCCGCTGCTGCAGGACAAAGAGGAGGCGAACTGATGCCCGAAGTGGAAATCCGTATCGGCGGACGCGCCTTCGAGGTGTTCTGCCAGGATGGTGAGGAACATTACCTGCATTCGGCCGCGCAGATGCTGGATACCGAAGCTTCGGTGCTGGCGGGCCAGATCGGCCGTCTGCCCGAGGCGCGCATGCTGCTGATGGCAGGGCTTATGCTGGCCGACAAGACTGCGGGTCTTGAAGACAAGCTGCGCGAGGCCGAGGCGAAACTTGCGGAAAAGGACGAAGAACTTGCCGCCCTCGCAGCCCGCCCCGCGCCAGAGCCGCAGAAGATCCAGGTGGCGGTGATCCCGCCCGAGGTCGCAGAAACCCTGTCGGAACTGGCCGCGAGGGCCGAAGCCCTGGCCGATGCCGTCGAAGACAAGGCCGGCTGATCATCAGGGCCGGCTGATCGCAACGGCATCGATAAAGAAAGCAAAAAGGCCCCTTGCGGGGCCTTTGGTCTTTTCGGGAAAGGCAGTTCAGATCAGGCGTTGGCTTCGCGGATCTTTTCGGCGGCATCCTTGTCAAAGGTGACGCCTTTCGCCTCGAACAGCTGGTCCAGCTCTCCCGAGAGGGTCATTTCGGTCACGATGTCGCAGCCGCCGATGAATTCGCCTTTGACATAAAGCTGCGGAATCGTCGGCCAGTCCGAGAAATCCTTGATCCCCTGGCGGATGTCGGCATCGGCCAGAACGTTCACATCCTTGAAATCCACGCCCATGTAATTGAGCACGCCCGCCACGCGGCTGGAAAAGCCGCACTGGGGCATTTCCTTGGTGCCTTTCATGAACAGAACCACGTCATTGGCCGTGACGGTTTCCTTGATCTGGGTTGTTGCGTCGGTCATCAGTCTTGTCCTTGGTCAGGCGAGGCGCAGCCTCGGGTGTCTGGGTGGTCCGGGCTCAATCCGGGGCCTTGGTTGTCAGGGCCAGGGCATGAAGCTGGCCATTGGCCCCGTCCATCTTGCCCTTCAGCGTGGCATAGACCGCGCGCTGCTGCTGCACGCGGTTCATGTCCTTGAACGAGGCGTCGATCACCTCGGCCGCGTAATGGTTCCCGTCCCCGGCCAGATCGGTGACGGTGATCTTCGCATGCGGAAAACCCGCGCGGATCAGGTCTTCGATTTCCTGTGCTTCGATGGCCATGTGGGATGCTCCTTTATATCTGCATCAGATTTATGCCTTTGACGGACGCGCCGCAAGGGTTTGCCTTGGCTTTGGCCGCTTTGACAAGCGATGCGGGATCGTCCAAAGCTGCGCGGCAATCAGATGGAGGATCGCATGAAAGCCAAGGTCAGCTGGATCAACGGACGCGCCTTTTTGGGCGAGACAGGATCGGGCCACGGTGTCGTCATGGATGGCGCACCCGAAGCGGGCGGGCGCAACATCGGGCCGCGCCCGATGGAGATGATGCTGCTGGGCCTGGGCGGGTGTACCGCCTTCGATATCGTGATGATCCTGGAAAAGGCCCGTGCCAGCGTGACCGGCTGCGAGGTGGAACTGGTCGGCACCCGCGCCGACGAGGAACCCAAGGTCTTTACCGAGGTCAAGCTGGTCTACACGATCCGCGGCCATGACCTGAAGCCCGCGCTGGTCGAACGCGCCGTGACCCTGTCGGCCGAGAAATACTGCTCGGCCTCCAAGACGTTCGAAAAGACGGCGACACTGACCCACGAATGGAAGATCGAAGCGGCCTGATCGGGGCCTCGGGCCGGGGTGGGGGGGGGGGGGGGGGGGGGGGGGGGGGGGGGGGGGGGNNATCGACGCGGCCTGAGCGGGGCCGCGGGCCGGGGGGGGGGGCTGTCTGCCCCCCCCGGTTCAGCTGCGCTGAACCATCCCCCCGAGGATATTTCACGCAAGAAGAAGCGGTGACCGTCAGCCCAGAGCCGCCTCGAACGCGCCGCGATAGAGGGCCGCGAGGTCCGCCAGCGGGGCTTCGGACGCGCCGAAGCGGACGGTGCTGCCGCCGAATTTTCCGACCGTCTGGATCGTGACGCCGGCCTGACCCGCGGCGATCATCAGCGCCTCGGCCTGGTCGAAGTTGCAGGCCAGGAGGTAGCGGGCCTGATCCTCGCCGAACAGCGCGGGCGTGTCCGATACGTCGATCTGCACGCCGACCCCGGCGGCTTCGGCCATTTCGAAGGCCGCCATGGCAAGGCCGCCGTCCGACAGGTCGGTGCAGGCGCGGATCAGCGCGTGATTGGCGCGGATGAATTCGCCATTGCGCCGCTCGGCCTCGAGGTCGACATGGGGCGCGTCGCCTTCCTCGCGGTGGAACACTTCGGCCAGCAGGGCGGATTGACCCAGATGGCCATGGCTGTCGCCGACCAGAAGCGCCACATGACCGTCGCGTGCCTGGCCCAGGATCGCCTGGTCGATATGGGGGATGATGCCCACGGCGCAAATAGTTGGCGTGGGCAGGATGCCCTTGCCGTCGGTTTCATTGTAGAGGCTGACGTTGCCCGAGACGATCGGCATGTCCAGCGCCGACACGGCCGCCCCGATCCCCTTGATCGCACCGACGAACTGGCCCATGATCTGCGGCTTTTCCGGGTTGCCGAAGTTCAGGTTGTCCGTGGTGGCCAAGGGTTTGGCCCCGATCGCGGTGAGGTTGCGGTATGTTTCGGCGACGGCCTGCTTGCCACCCTCGAAGGGGTTCGCAAAGACATAGCGCGGTGTCACGTCCGAGGTGAAGGCCAGCAGCTTGTCGGTGCCATGCACCCGGATCACGCCCGCGCCCAGCCCCGGCGTGCGCACGGTGTCGGCCATCACCTGGCTGTCGTATTGTTCATAGACCCACTGTTTGGCGGCATAGTTCGGGCTGCCGATCAGCGCCTTCAGCCCGTCGATCGGATCGATCCCCGGCACATCGCCAAGCGGCGCCGCGGCGGGTGTTTCCACCCAGGGGCGGTCATATTCTGGGGCCGTGCCCGACAGCGCCTTGAGCGGAAGATCCGCCTTGCAGACGTTATTGTGCATGATCAGGAAGCGATCCTCGGCAATTGTTTCCCCGACGATGGCAAAGTCCAGGTCCCATTTGTCGAAGACGGCCTTGGCTTCGGCCTCTTTCTCGGGGCGCAGGACCATCAGCATGCGTTCCTGGCTTTCGGACAGCATCATTTCATAGGCGGTCATGCCGGTTTCGCGGCAGGGGACCTTTTCCAGATCCAGCCGCACGCCCAGATCGCCCTTGTCGCCCATCTCTACCGCCGAACAGGTCAGGCCGGCGGCCCCCATGTCCTGGATGGAAATGACGGCGCCGGTCTGCATCAGCTCCATGCAGGCCTCCATCAGGCGCTTTTCGGTGAAAGGATCGCCCACCTGCACGGTGGGGCGCTTTTCCTCGATCGTGTCATCGAATTCCGCCGAGGCCATGGTCGCGCCGCCGACACCGTCGCGGCCGGTCTTTGCACCCAGGTAAACCACGGGCATGCCCACGCCGGAGGCTGCGGAATAGAAGATCTTGTCGGCATCCGCGAGGCCCGCCGCGAAGGCGTTCACAAGGCAGTTGCCGTCATAGGCGCGGTGAAAGCGCACTTCGCCGCCCACGGTCGGCACACCGAAGGCGTTGCCGTAGCCGCCGATCCCCTCGACGACGCCATGCACCAGCTGCCGTGTCTTGGGGTGGTCGGGCCGTCCGAAGGACAGCGAGTTCATCGCCGCGATGGGGCGTGCGCCCATGGTGAAGACATCGCGCAGGATGCCGCCCACGCCCGTGGCCGCACCCTGATAGGGTTCGATATACGACGGGTGGTTGTGGCTTTCCATCTTGAAGACCACGGCCTGACCATCGCCGATATCGACCACGCCCGCGTTCTCGCCGGGGCCGCAGATCACCTGCGGGCCGGTCGTCGGCAGGGTGCGCAGCCATTTCTTGGAGGACTTGTAGGAACAGTGTTCGTTCCACATGGCCGAGAAGATGCCAAGTTCGGTGAAGCTGGGCTCGCGACCGATGATCTCGAGGATGCGCTGGTATTCGTCGGGCTTGAGCCCGTGCGCCGCGATCAGTTCGGGCGTGATGGCCGGTTCTTGCACCATGTCTTGCATGTCTTTCGTCCCCCTGGGCAGGTCTGCGCCGCCTCTTTACGACAAGGCTTTGCGGGGGGAAAGGGGCAGGGCGCCACAGAAAGAGCGGCGCGGGGGCGAAAAACACCTCGTCCGGGTTGGCAAGAGCGCTACCTTTGCCGCGGTCGGCGCTCTGCCGGCAGGTAACACCAGAGGCGAAAATGGATGTTGTGACTATCCTGGGCAGCGGGCCCAACGTGATCAGGGCGCAAGCCTGGCCACGGGCGCACCTGGGGCATGTGCTGGCGATCAACAATGCATGGCGGGTGCGGCCTGACTGGGATTCGCTGATCCACCCCGAGGATTTTCCCGTCGACCGTCGGCCTGATCACGTTTTGCCCGCACAGAGTATCGTGACGGCACAAGATTACATCCCCGCCAACAATGCCTATGGCGGCGTTGTCTATGCGGGCGGCACGATGGCGTTCACGGCGGCCTATTGGGCCTTGTGGCGGCACCGGCCGCGCGTTCTGGCGGTGCTGGGTTGCGACATGGTCTATCCTGTTGCGGTGAATACGCATTTCTACGGCACCGGCACGGCGGACCCGCTGCGCCCCGACATGACGCTGCAGAACCTTGAGGCGAAGGCGGCGCGCATCCTGCTTCTGGCCGCGCGGCAGGGCTGCGCCGTGGTCAACCTGTCCGAAGAGCAGAGCCGCCTTGTGTTTCCGCGCGCGCGGATCGGCGCATTGGACCAGTTGCGCCTCTTGCGGGTTCACGAGCAGGCCGTGCGCGCGGCATTGCGCGCCGAACAGGCACTGGGCGCGCGGGTGCCATCAGGCCGCTATTGGCGCGAGGGTGGCGATATCGATCCCGCCGGTCTGGCGCGCATTGACGGGCTGTGGATGGATGCATGGCGTGCAACGGTTGACCAGGCAACGGTTGACCAGGCAACGGTGGACCAGGCAACGGTGGACCAGGCATCTGTTGCGGCGCTGCGTCGGCAGCGCTGAGGCATGTCAGGGCGCGCGCCACACATCTTTTCGCCTGTCAGATAAAAAAAGGCCGAGCACTAAGCTCGGCCAAAGTCCAACAGGGAGGTATGATGGTGATGCGAGCCTAAGCAGCATCTCCGTCAATTGCTGAATTAGGCATCCCTTTATGAACGATCAAGGTAAAATATGCTGCAAGACAGCAAGGCGGCTATGCGCCTTGTGCATAGCTTACTTAACCTGTTAGCTAACTTCCTGATCTTTCATCTGTTTGCGATAACTGACGATCTCGTCCTGCACGAAGTCGCGGAAAGCGGCGACGCGCTTGGACTGACGCAGTTCTTCCGGATAGGCCAGGAACACCGGCACTTCGACGGATTCGATGTCGGGAAGGATTCGCACCAGCTCGGGAAAGTCATGGGTCAGGTAGTCAGGCAGCACGCCGATACCCAGGTCATGCAGCACTGCCTGCAGTACGCCGAAATAATTGTTCACCGTCAGGGTGGACTGGATGTCTTGCGTCATCAGGAACTGCACCAGATTGGCCCCCGCGCCGACCTGTGCCGACTGCGGGTTCTGACAGATCAGCCGATGGCCCGAGATATCTTCGATGCGTTCGGGTGCCGCGCTTTTGGCCAGGTAGGTGGGCGATGCGTAAAGCCGCATGCGGATATGCATCAGACGCTTGCGGATCAGGTCCGCCTGGCTGGGCTCTTTCATGCGGATGGCCACATCGGCCTCGCGCATGGGCAGGTCCAGCACGCGCTCTTCCAGCATCAGATCGATCTTGAGGTCGGGGTATTTCTGGTAGAGCCGGGTCAGGCGCGGGGCCAGCCAGAGGCTGCCGAAGCCCGTCGTGGTCGTCACGCGCAACTCGCCAAACACCTCTTCCTCGCTGTCGCGGATGCGCGCGGCCGCCGTTTCCAGCCGCTTTGCCATCGACGAGGTCGCCTCGAACAGCAATTCGCCCTGTTCGGTCAGAATCAGCCCGCGCGCATGGCGGTGAAACAGGGTGGTGTTCAGGCTGTCTTCAAGCGCGCGGATCTGCCGGCTGACGGCGGATTGGGACAGATGCAACGTATCGCCTGCATGGGTCAGGCTGCCTGCATCGGCCACGGCGTGAAAGATTCTGAGTTTGTCCCAATCCATAAGCGCAACAATCCATTCCTGAGTAACGTCTGCGTGAAACAGACCAAAAGCACCACCCGTTGACCGACCCCATGTTTCTATAACCCAAAGGGTTGATAAAAAATAGCTTGGTAGGTCATTATTTGTGACCTAATATCACGTTATAGTAAAAACAAGATCGCTCAGATGGGGAGATGCGCGATGACCCGGCAGGAAATCACTCTGAACGACAGGTTCGACCTCGAGAAGTCGCAGGTCCTTCTGAATGGAACACAGGCTCTGGTGCGGCTGATGCTGATCCAGAAGGCCCGCGACAAGGCGGCAGGGCTGAACACGGCCGGTTTCGTCACGGGCTATCGTGGCTCGCCCCTGGGGGCGGTCGACATGCAGATGAACCGCGCCGCCAAGCAGCTGGCCGCCGCCGATGTCACCTTCGAGGAAGGCTTGAACGAGGATCTGGCCGCAACCGCCCTCTGGGGCGCGCAGCAGGCGGAACTGCGCGGCGAGGGCAGGTTCGACGGGGTCTTCGGTCTTTGGTACGGCAAGGGTCCCGGCGTGGACCGTTCGGGCGACGTGATGCGCCACGCCAACATGGCGGGCACCTCGCGCCATGGCGGCGTGCTGATGGCGATGGGTGACGATCACACCGGCGAATCCTCGACCGTGCTGCATCAAAGCGAATGGGCCATGGTCGATGCCTACATGCCCGTGGTCAGCCCGGCAGGTGTGCAGGAAATCCTGGATTACGGCGTCTATGGCTATGCGCTGTCCCGGTTTTCGGGGCTTTGGGTGGGCCTCAAGACGATGAAGGACACGGTCGAGGCGACGGCGGTCGTGGATGGCCGTCCGGACCGCATGAGCCTGGTGATCCCCGAATTCGACATGCCCGAAGGCGGTCTGAACATTCGCCTGATCGACACGCCCCACGCGCAGGAAGCGCGGATGATCGATCACAAGCGTTTCGCCGCCGAGGCGTTTTCACACGCGAACAAGATGGACAAGCGCATCTGGGGCAAGCCCGGTGCGAAGATCGGTTTCGTCGCCGCTGGCAAGAACTGGCTGGACCTTGTGCATGCGCTGGCCCTGCTGAACATCGACGCGGCCGAGGCGGAACGCCTTGGCATCACGACCTACAAGATCGGCCAGACCTTCCCGCTGGACATGAAGGGCTTTCACGACTGGGCCGAAGGGCTGGACCTGATCGTCGTGGTCGAGGAAAAGCGCAAGCTGATCGAGGTGCAGATCAAGGAAGCTATCTTCGACGACCGCCATGGCCGCCGCGTCTGGGGCTGGCACAAGGGCGGCGGGGCAGGGTCCATGCATGGCGAGGAACTGTTCCCGACGCGCGGCGCGCTGGACCCGATCATGATCGCCGAAAAACTGGGCGGCATCCTGATCGACGAAGGGCGCAGCACTGACGGCATCAAGGCGGGCCTGTCCGCATTGGCCGATGCGCGGCGCAATGACAACGCGCAGGAACTGGCCTCGCGTCTGCCCTATTTCTGCTCGGGCTGCCCGCACAACACCTCGACCAAGGTGCCCGAAGGCAGCCGCGCCTATGCCGGTATCGGCTGTCACTACATGGTGCAGTGGATGGATCGCTCCACCATCGGCGCGACCCATATGGGCGGCGAAGGCGCAAACTGGATCGGCGAGGCGAAATTCTCGACCCGCGATCACGTGTTCCAGAACCTCGGCGACGGCACCTATAACCATTCCGGTATCCAGGCGATCCGCGCGGCCCTCGCCTCGGATGTGAACATCACCTACAAGATCCTGTTCAACGACGCGGTCGCCATGACGGGCGGGCAGGGCAACGAGGGGGGCCTCTCCGCGCAGCGGATCGTGGCCGAACTGAAGGCCATGGGCGTGCCCAATGTCGCCGTGGTCTATGACGAAAAGGAAGAGGTGGACCTGTCCAGCTTCCCGGCCAATGTCGAAAAGCACGAACGCGCCGATCTGCAGACCGTGCAGGAGAAATACGCCACGCTGAAAGGCGTGTCCGCCATCGTCTATGTGCAGACCTGCGCCGCCGAAAAGCGCCGCCGCCGCAAGCGGGGCAAGTTCCCCGATCCCGACAAGCGCGTCTTCATCAATACCGATGTCTGCGAAGGCTGCGGCGATTGCGGCGTGCAGTCGAACTGCGTGTCCATCGTGCCGGTGGAAACCGAACTGGGCCGCAAGCGGGCGATCGACCAATCCAGCTGCAACAAGGATTTCAGCTGCCTCAAGGGGTTCTGCCCGTCCTTCGTGACGCTGGAAGGGGCCACGCCCAAGAAAGCGGCAACCGCGGCGGTGGACCTGCCCGACATGGCCCTGCCCGTGCTGCCCGCCATCAACGGCACCTTCAACGTGGTGATCACCGGGGTTGGTGGCACCGGTGTCGTCACCATCGGTGCGGTGCTGGCGCAGGCCGCGCAGATCGACGGCAAGGGGGCGGGCATGATGGAAATGGCCGGCCTCGCCCAGAAGGGTGGCGCGGTGCATATCCATTGCCGTATCGCGGAACAGCCCGATGACATCAGCGCCGTGCGCGTGGCCACGGGTGAGGCAGATGCCCTGATCGGTGGCGATCTGGTCGTGTCGGCCGGGGCCAAGACGCTGGGCCTGACCCGCACGGGCCGCACGGGCGCGGTGGTCAACAGCCACGAGATCATCACCGGCGATTTCACCCGCAACACCGAATTCTCGCTGCCTTCCGACCGTCTTGCGCTGGCGCTGGAGGCGCGGTTGCAGGACCGGGTGATGCTGTTCGACGCATCAGAACTGGCGCGCGTGACGCTGGGCGACTCGATCTTTTCGAACATGATGCTGTTCGGGGCCGCATGGCAGCGCGGGCTGATCCCGCTGAGCCATGAGGCAATCGTGCATGCGATCAAGCTGAACGGTGCGGCGGTCGAAAAGAACCAGCGCGCCTTCGAACTGGGTCGCTGGGCCGCGCTTCATCCCGATCAGGCGGCAGGCATGCTCAAGCCCAAGGTGATCGAACTTCCGAAATCGCTGGAAGACAGGATCGCCTTCCGCGCGGATCACCTTGTCGCCTATCAGGGCAAGCGGCTGGCGAAACGCTATCGCAAGATGGTCGACGGCATCAGCGATCCGCGTCTGAAAGAGGCGGTCGCCAAGGGCTATCACAAGCTTCTGGCCTACAAGGACGAATACGAGGTGGCGCGGCTTCTGCTGACCTCGCAGGAAAAGGCGGCCGAGCAGTTTGACGGTGATTTCCGCATGACCTTCCATCTGGCGCCGCCGATCATCTCGAAGACCGGCCCCGATGGTCGCCCGATGAAACGCACCTTCGGGCCATGGATGGCGCGGCCCTTGCGGGTTCTCACAAAGCTCAAGATCCTGCGTGGCACGCCGCTGGACATCTTCGGGCGCACCGAGGAGCGCCGGATGGAGCGCGCGCTGATCAGGCAGTATGAGGCCGACATGGCCGAGGTGCTGGCCAAGGTCACCCCGGAACGCATGGAGGCCGCCGTGGCGCTGGCAGAACTGCCGCTGTCGATCCGGGGTTTCGGCCCGGTGAAACAGGCCAACGAGGTGAAAGCCGCGAAACGGCGCGAGGAATTGCTGGCGTCCTTCCGCGACCCCGGCAAGGGCATGGCGCAAGCCGCCGAGTGATCGGTCCCCAAGCCTGAATTGCCCTGCAACGCCCGCCCCTTGGCGGGCGTTGTCGTCTTGCCGTCACGCAACCGTCACAGTCCCGCGTCAGATTGCGCGCCAAGATCCCGCGCAGCCCGGAGCATGACAGCGTGACCACCCAATCCAGTATCGCCCGTGACATCAGCTATGCCCATTCCGCCAGCACCCGCAGCGGCCGCGCCCTGATCCGCCTGATGGAAAACGCCACCGGCCGCATCAGCCTGATCCGCCGCGCGCAAGGCTATGAGCAGGAGGTCGCGCAAGGCCGCGACTTCTGGCAGGTGATGGTCGACCGCTACGGCCTCAGCCTTGATGTGGTGGCGGGTAGCCTGGACCTGATCCCGCGCGATGGCCCGTTGATCGTGATCGCGAACCATCCCTACGGAATCCTCGACGGGTTGATGCTGGGCCATATCCTGGCGCGGACGCGGCCCGATTTCCGGATCCTGGCCCATCATGTCTTTTGCAAGGCGCCGGATCTGGCCCGCGTGATCCTGCCCATCTCCTTCGATGAGACGAAAGAGGCCGTGCAACTGAACCTTTCGACCCGCAAGACGGCGCTGGACTATCTGGCGCAGGGCGGTGCCATCGGGGTCTTCCCCGGCGGCACGGTGTCGACCGCCGTCACGCCCTTTGCGCAGCCCATGGACCCCGGCTGGCGCGGCTTTACGGCGCGGATGGTGGCAAAATCGGGCGCGACGGTCGTGCCCATCTGTTTCGACGGGCATACCAGCCGCCTGTTCCAGATCGCCAGCCACCTGCATTACACGCTGCGCATGGGCCTGCTGATCAAGGAATTCGCCAAGCGCGTGGACACGCCGGTCCGCGTCGCCATCGGCGCGCCGATCCCGGCGGACCAGATCGCGGCGCGCGCGGGCGACAGCAAAGCAATGATGGATTTCCTGCGCAAAGCGACGTATGAGCTGTCTCCGACACCGCTTGAACCCGGAAACTACGGGTTCGAGTTCGAAGAGAAACATCGGGCGTGATCCGTCGCGCCCCCGCACCGGGCGCAGCATGGCAGTAGGGATTTTCGACAGTGGTCTTGGCGGGTTGACCGTTCTGGATGCGGTGACAAAGCGCCTTCCGGACGTGCATTTTGTCTATTACGGCGACAATGCCCATGCACCCTACGGGGTACGCGATGCCGATGATGTCTACAACCTGACCAAGGCCGCCGTGGAATACCTGTGGCTGCATGGCTGCGATCTGGTGATCCTGGCCTGCAACACCGCCAGCGCCGCCGCCCTGCGCCGGATGCAGGAGGCGGGCGTGCCGCCCGGCAAGCGGGTTCTGGGCGTCTTCGTGCCGCTGATCGAGGCGCTGACCGAACGGCAATGGGGCGACAACTCGCCTCCGCGCGAAGTGGCCGTGAAACATGTGGCCCTGTTCGCCACCCCCGCCACCGTGGCCAGCCGCGCCTTTCAGCGCGAACTGGCCTTCCGCGCCATCGGCGTCGATGTCGAGGCGCAGGCCTGCGGCGGCGTTGTCGATGCGATCGAGGATGGCGACATGATCCTGGCCGAGGCGCTGGTGCGCAGCCATGTGGACGCGCTCAAGCGCAAGATGCCCCGCCCCGAGGCCGCGATTCTGGGCTGCACCCATTACCCGTTGATGCAGCAGGTCTTTCAGGACGCGCTGGGGGATGGTGTCCAGGTCTACAGCCAGGCGAATCTGGTGGCCGAAAGCCTGGCCGACTACCTGGCGCGTCGCCCCGACATGCTGGGCAGCGGGCAGGAGGATCTGTTCCTGACCACAGGTGATCCGCGCCGTGTGTCGGACCGTGCCACGCAGTTCCTGCGACGACAGATCACATTTCGGTCCGCCGGTTGATCCCGGCCGGGCTTTCCGCTTGAGTTGAATGACAAGATGCTGAACGCGACCGTCCGCAGGGCGGCGCAAGGAAGGACGGATGACATGGCGCATAACATCGCGATTCTGGGGGCCTCTGGCTATACGGGGGCAGAGCTTGTCCGCCTGATCGCCACGCATCCGAACATGCGCATTACCGCGATGGGGGCGAATTCCAAGGCCGGGCAGGCCATGGCCGATGTGTTCCCGCATCTGCGCCACCTTGATCTGCCGGTTCTGCAGAAGATCGAGGAGATCGATTTCTCGGGCGTGGATCTGTGCTTTTGCGCGCTGCCCCATGCCACCTCGCAAGAGGTGATCCGCGACCTGCCCAAGACGCTGAAGATCGTGGACCTGTCCGCCGATTTCCGGCTGTGCGACCCTGCGGAATACAAGCGCTGGTATGGCAATGACCATGCGGCACTGGAATGCCAGGCCGAGGCTGTCTATGGCCTGACCGAATTCTACCGCGACGAGATCCGCGCCGCGCGCCTTGTGGCGGGCACGGGCTGCAACGCCGCAACCGGCCAATACGCGCTGCGCCCGCTGATCGCGGAAGGCGTGATCGATCTGGATGACATCATCCTCGATCTGAAATGCGCCGTGTCGGGCGCGGGCCGCAGCCTCAAGGAAAATCTGCTGCATGCCGAACTCTCCGAGGGTTATCACGCCTATTCCGTGGGGGGCGTGCATCGCCATCTGGGCGAATTCGATCAGGAATTCTCGGCCATCGCGGGCCGGCCCGTGCAGGTGCAGTTCACCCCGCATCTGATCCCGGCCAACCGGGGCATTCTGGCCACGGTCTATGTCAAGGGCGACGCGGCGCGCATCCACGACGTATTGGCCCGCGCCTATGCGTCCGAGCCGTTCCTGCAGGTGCTGCCCTTTGGCCAGCACCCCAGTACCCGGCATATCCGTGGGTCCAACTTCTGTCATGTCGGCGTGGTGGCCGACCGGCGCGAGGGGCGCGCCATCGTGATCGCGGCACTGGATAACCTGACAAAAGGTAGCAGTGGACAAGCATTGCAAAATGCGAATCTGATGTTAGGTGAGGATGAGACCACGGGCCTGATGCTGGCCCCGTGTTTCCCGTGACAGGTCAGTCCTGATCCGCGGGACCCGAGGAGGAGACGCACAATGGCCATGAGTGGCTTGAAGAAGAAGCGCCGGATCCAGATCGTGGCCCTTGCGGCCGTGGCCTTGCTGATTTCGACGGGTCTGATCGGTTACGCGATGCGCGACGGGATCAATTTCTTCCGCGCGCCCAGCCAGATCATGGCCGAACCGCCCGGCCCGAACGAGGTGTTCCGGATCGGTGGCCTGGTCGAGGAAGGCAGCATCGTGCGCGGGCAGGGCGAACAGATCCGCTTCAGCGTCACCGATGGCGGCGCCAGCATTCCCGTGGTCTATACTGGCGTTCTGCCCGATCTCTTCAGCGAGAACGAAGGCATGGTCGGCACGGGCCGCTACATTGACGGTGTCTTTGAAGCCTCTGAAATCCTTGCCAAACATGACGAGACCTACATGCCGGCCGAAGTGATCGACGCGCTGAAGGAACAGGGTATCTACAAGGATCCCAAGGCCGAAGGCGCCGACAGCTGAACGTCGCGCAACAGCCGCGCGCCGTGTTTCACCGCCGTTAACCCCGATGCATCAGCCTGACCCGAACACACCGGGGAAAAGGCCGCATGCACAACGTCAGACAGATTGCAGAACAGATCGTCGCCCGGGAAGGCGGCTTCGTGAACGACCCCGCCGATCCGGGCGGCGCCACCAAGCATGGCGTGACCATCGGCACCCTGCGCCGGCTGGGGCTGGACCTGAACCATGACGGCGCGATCACCGTCGATGACGTCGAGGCGATGACACGCCCGCGCGCGGCCGACATCTTCATCCTGCATTACTTTCAGCGCCCCGGTCTGGACAAGCTGCCCCTCGGCATCCAGGCCAGCGTCTTCGACATGTATGTGAACGCGGGCGCCAATGCGGTGAAGATCCTGCAACGCCTGCTGCGCCAGATGGGACAACCGGTTGCCGTCGATGGTGTGGTCGGTCCCCAGACCATCGCCGCCGCCGAGGCCGCCCATGCGGCAGCCCCCGGCCATCTTGCCGATGCCTACGGGATCGCGCGGCGCAACTATTACCTGCGTCTGGCCGATCTGCGCCCCGCCAGCCGCAAGTTCGCCCGCAGCCGCAGCGGCGGCAAGGGCGGCTGGGTCCTGCGCGCCGAGGAATTCATTCATCCCCGCTATCACCTGAGTGCGGCGGAATTCGCAGCGAGGGTTGCACAATGGCATTGATCGACACGGTACTGGGCGCGGTCTTCGGCGGCGGGCGCAATGTCCTGCGCGAAACCGCCGAGGTCTTTCGCGAGAACGCGGAAGAAGGCGCAGGGCGCGACATTGCCTTGCGGCAGGCGGCCCTGGCGCAGTTCGGGGCCGAATTCGCGCTGGCCCGTCAGGGCTGGTATGATCGCGCGGTCGATGCGGCCAACCGGCTGCCGCGCCCGCTGATGGCTTTGGGCACGCTGGGCCTTTTTGTCTCGGCCATGGTCGACCCGGTCTGGTTCGCCAGCAGGATGCAGGGAATCGCGCTGGTGCCCGAACCGCTCTGGTGGTTGCTGGGGGCGATCGTGTCCTTCTATTTCGGGGCGCGTCATCAGGCCAAGGGGCAGCAATTCCAGATCCGCGTGGCGCAGAGCATGGCGCAGGTGCCGCGCGTGGTCGAAAACCTCAGGGCGTTGCAGGCGCTGGAAACGCGCGGTGAGGCCGCCGCGCTGGACACGCAAAGAGGGGGCCGCAACATCGCGCAGGGACTTGATGCGTCCGAAGGGGGCGACAATCCCGCCCTGATGGATTGGCGCGATGTGCAAAGCACAGGGGTGCACGCGGACCCCCTGGGGGGCCGCTGATCCTGCATCGGCCGCGCAACGCCGCGTGGCCTGCGGCGCGGGGCCGCGACAATGTGAACACCGTGGAATACCGATTCCGTTTGGCCCGCTCCTGCCAAGGTTCTATAACAGGGGCATGATTACAGAGCTCGGACATTTCGCCCTCATCCTCGCCTTCCTCGTCGCCTGCGTGCAGGCGGTGGTGCCCATGATCGGCGCGCACAAGCGCTGGCCGGGGTGGATGGCCATGGCAGAACCTGCCGCCAACGCCCAGTTCATGCTGACGGCGGTGTCCTTCGGGGCACTGACCTATGCCTTCGTGACTTCGGATTTCTCGGTCGCGCTGGTGGTGCAGAACTCCCATTCGCTCAAGCCGATGATCTACAAGATCAGCGGTGTCTGGGGGAATCACGAAGGCTCGATGCTGCTGTGGGTCCTGATCCTGACATTGTTCGGCGCGATGGCTGCTTGGTTCGGGGGCAACCTGCCGCCCACGCTGAAAGCGCGGGTGCTTGCGGTCCAGTCCTCGGTTGCTGTGGCGTTTTTCGCCTTCATCATCTTCACCTCGAACCCGTTCCTGCGCATGTCGGTGCCGCCCTTCGACGGGCAGGACCTGAACCCGCTGCTGCAGGATCCGGGCCTCGCCTTTCATCCGCCCTTCCTCTACCTCGGTTACGTGGGGCTGAGCCTGACATTCTCCTTCGCGGTCGCGGCACTGATCGAGGGGCGCGTTGACGCCGCATGGGGCCGCTGGGTGCGCCCCTGGACCTTGCTGGCCTGGCTCAACCTGACCATCGGGATCGGCCTTGGCAGCTGGTGGGCCTATTACGAACTTGGCTGGGGCGGTTTCTGGTTCTGGGACCCGGTCGAGAACGCCAGCTTCATGCCCTGGCTGCTGGCCGCGGCGCTGCTGCATTCCGCCATCGTGGTGGAAAAGCGCGAAAGCCTGAAAAGCTGGACCATCCTGCTGGCGATCATGGCCTTCGGCTTTTCGCTGATCGGCACCTTCATCGTACGCTCCGGCGTGATCACCAGTGTGCATGCCTTCGCCAACGACCCCGAGCGTGGCGTCTTCATCCTGATGATCCTTGGCTTTTTCATGGGTGGCGCACTGACCCTGTTCGCAGCCCGCGCCAGCGCGATGGAAGCCAAGGGCGTGTTCAGCCTTGTCAGCCGCGAAAGCGCGCTGGTGATGAACAACATCCTGCTGGCCGTGTCCTGTTTCGTGGTCTTCATCGGCACGATCTGGCCGCTGATCGCCGAGATGCTGTTCGATCGCAAACTGTCAGTGGGCCCCCCTTTCTTCGACATGGCCTTTACCCCCTTCATGGTGGTGCTGGGGGCGATCCTTCCCATCGGGGCCATGATGCCGTGGAAACGCGCGGACATGGGCCGGACCTTCCGCCCGCTGATCCCGGCCTTCATCCTGGCCGTTTCCATCGGGTTGCTGGCCTTCGCGATCCAGACGGGCCGCTCGGCCCTTGGGCCGGTGGGCATGTTCCTGGGGTCCTGGCTGGTCTTCGGTGCCATGGTCGATATCTGGTCGCGCACCGGACGTGGTGCGTTTGCAGGCCGTCTGTCGCGCATGACCCGCCTGCCGCGCGCCGACTGGGGCAAGACAGTGGCCCATTCCGGGCTTGGCGTGACCATGCTGGGAATTTCGGGTCTTCTGGCCTGGCAGCAGGAAGATATCCGCGTCGTACAGTTCAACGAACCATTCGAGGTTGCGGGTTTCACCCTGACGCTGACTGATGTGCAGCGGATCGAGGGGCCGAACTTCATCTCGACCATGGGATGGGTGGATCTGGCCCGCGAGGGTCAGGCAATCGCCACGCTGAACCCCGAGAAACGGTTCTACCCCGTGGCGCAGATGCCCACGACCGAAGCCGCGATCGACATCGGCTTCTGGCGTGATGTCTATGTGGTGATCGGCGATCCGCAGGCCAACGGCGGTTGGGCCGTCCGGACCTATTACAAGCCTCTGGCCAACTGGATCTGGGGCGGGGCGATCCTGATGGCGCTTGGCGGCATGCTCAGCATCAGCGACAGGCGTTTCCGCGTGGCCGCAGGGGCCGCAAAGCGCACCCCCGTCAGCGGGGTCCCCGCGGAATGACACGTCTTGCACTGAGCCTGTGGCTGGCCCTGGCCATGCTGGGGCCGCTGGCCCCCTTCACCGCCACACAGGCCCTGGCCGTGCTGCCGGACGAAATCCTGGCAGACCCGGCCCTTGAGGCGCGCGCCCGCGAACTGTCGCGGGGCCTGCGCTGCATGGTGTGCCGGAACGAAAGCATCGACGAGTCGAATGCCGAACTGGCCCGCGACATGCGCATCCTTGTGCGTGAACGGCTGACCGCCGGGGACAGCGATCAGGAAGTGGTCGAATTCATCGTGGACCGCTACGGCGAATACGCGCTGCTGAAACCGACCACGGGCGGCGCGAACTGGCTGCTCTGGGCGGCGGGACCCCTCATGCTGTTGCTGGGCCTTGGGGTCGGTATCGGCTATCTGCGCACCCGCCAGGCCGCGCCCGAGCTTGGGGCGGGCAGCCTCAGCGACGAGGAAAAGGCCAAGCTCAGCAAGATTCTCGAGGACTGACGCGGGGTTTGACCTTTTCCTTGTGATCCGCTGCGGTAAGGTATCGCCAAGAGGCGGAGACAAGGAAAGGCCGATCCCATGCAGTATCAGACCATCACGCTGGACATCACCGATGATGTTGCGGTGCTGACCCTCAACCGCGCGGACAAGATGAACGCGCTGAACACCCAGATGCGGGCCGAGATCGCCGATGCCGCGCGCCAGGCGGGCAAGGATGCGCGGGTGCTGGTGCTGACAGGGGCGGGGCGGGCCTTCTGTTCGGGGCAAGACCTTAGCGATCGGGCCAATGCGGCCAACCTGGACATGGAGCGGACGCTGCGGGACGAATACCTGCCCATGCTCAAGGCGATCTATGACTGCCCGATCCCGACGATCAGCGCCGTGAATGGCGCGGCTGCCGGGGCAGGTGCCAACCTTGCCCTTGCCGCCGATGTGGTGATCGCCACGCAAAGCGCCTATTTCCTGCAGGCCTTCACACGGATCGGCCTGATCCCTGATGCGGGCGGCACCTATTGGATGACACGCCAGATGGGGACAGCCAAGGCCATGGGGGCCGCGCTGTTCGCCGACAAGATCAGCGCAAGCCAGGCCGATGACTGGGGCCTGATCTGGGAGGCCGTGGCCGATGACGCGTTCGAGGCCACATGGCGTGCCCGCGCCGCACATCTGGCGAAAGGGCCGACCGTGGCCTTTGCCCATGTGAAACAGGCGATCCGCGGCAGCTGGGACAATAGCCTCGAGGATCAGCTGGCCATGGAAGGCCGCTTTCAGGGGACCTGCGGCAAGACCCGCGATTTCAAGGAAGGCGTTCTGGCCTTTCTGGAAAAGCGTCCCGCCAGTTTCGAAGGGCGCTGAGAGGCCCGGCCACAGCCTGATCCGAAACGCGAAACGGCGCCCCAAGGGGCGCCGTTTCCAATTCTGCAAACCACTTAGCGGTTTTCGATATCCACGTAATCGCGGGTGGTTTCACCCATGTAAAGCTGACGCGGGCGGCCGATCTTCATCTGCGGATCGCCGATCATCTCTTTCCACTGGCTGACCCAGCCGACGGTGCGCGACAGCGCGAAGATCGGGGTGAACATCGATGTCGGGAAGCCCATCGCCTCGAGGATGATGCCCGAATAGAAATCGACGTTCGGGAACAGCTTCTTCTCGATGAAATAGGGATCGTTCAGTGCCACATGCTCCAGCTCCTTGGCGACCTGCAGCAGCGGGTTGTCATGAACGCCCAGCAGCTCAAGAACCTCGTCCGCGGACTGCTTCAGCACCTTGGCGCGCGGGTCGGTGTTCTTGTAGACCCGGTGGCCGAAGCCCATCAGACGGAAGGGATCGTTCTTGTCCTTCGCGCGTTCGATGAATTCGGGGATGCGGTCCACGCTGCCGATCTCGCGCAGCATTTCCAGGCAGGCCTGGTTCGCGCCGCCATGGGCCGGACCCCAGAGGCAGGCAATCCCCGCCGCGATGCAGGCAAAGGGGTTCGCCCCCGAGGACGAGGCCAGGCGCACGGTCGAGGTCGAGGCGTTCTGCTCGTGATCGGCATGCAGCGTCAGGATACGGTCCATCGCGCGGCTGACGATCGGGTTCACGTGATAGGTCTCGGCCGGGACCGAGAAGCACATGTGCAGGAAGTTCGCCGCGTAATCCAGATCGTTGCGCGGATAGACGAAGGGCTGGCCGATCGAATACTTGTAGGCCATCGCCGCAATCGTCGGCATCTTGGCGATCAGGCGGATCGAGGCGACCTCGCGCTGCCAGGGATCGTTGACGTCCAGCGAGTCGTGGTAGAAGGCCGACATCGCGCCGACCACGCCCACCATGGTGGCCATCGGATGCGCGTCGCGGCGGAAGCCACGGAAGAAGTTGTGCATCTGCTCGTGGATCATCGTGTGACGCGTCACGCGTGTCTCGAAATCCTCAAGTTCCGCCGAAGAGGGCAGTTCGCCGTAAAGCAGCAGGTAGCACACTTCCAGGAAATGCGATTTCGACGCCAGCTGGTCGATCGGATAGCCGCGATGCAGCAGGATGCCCTCATCCCCGTCGATATAGGTGATGGTGCTGTCGCAGCTGGCGGTCGAGGTGAATCCGGGATCGTAGGTGAACACGCCGGCCTGACCGTAAAGCTTGCGGATGTCGATCACGTCGGGGCCCGCCGTCGGCGTGAACATCGGCAGCTCGATCGTCTTCCCATCGAAGCTGAGCGTCGCTGTCTTGCTGGATGTCGTCATTTTAGTCCCTTCCTCACTGGCTCTTCCCGCAGATCGGGTAGGCCTTTCTCGTCTGTACGGCTGAAGAAGGTGTTAACCATCTCAGGCCGCGGCATCTACCAGGCGGGCAAGGCTTTCCTCGCGCCCGAGCACCAGCATCATGTCGAATACGCTCGGCGTGGCGCTACGCCCCGACAGCGCCGCCCGCATGGGGCCCGCCAGCTTGCCGAAAGTCATCCCCTGAGTCTGTGCAAATTCGTTCAGGACGTGTTCAAGATCGCCCCGCGTCCAGCTAGCATTTTGCAAATGCGGCGTCAATTCTTTCAGTATACCACGGAATACATCGGTAAGGTGCTCCGCCGCTTTCGGTTCGGGCGCAATGGGCCGCTCGGCCAGAATAAAGGCAGCCTTGTCAAGCAGTTCGATGTAGGTCTTCGCGCGTTCCTTGAGTTGCGGCATCGCTGCGAAAAGCATCGCTTTCTTGTCGGCCGGCAAGGCGGGCCGGTCCGTTGCGGCGATGAAATCCAGCAGCTCATGCAGCAGTGCGGCATTATCCGTGGTCGCGATGTGCTGGCCGCAGATATTGTCCAGTTTCTTGAAGTCCAGCCGCGCGGGCGACTTGCCGATTCCCGTCAGGTCGAACCAGTCGCGCGCCTGCGCATCCGTGAAAACCTCGTCATCGCCATGGCTCCAGCCCAGACGCGCCAGGTAGTTGCGCATCCCCGACGCGGGATAGCCCATGGCCTGGTATTCCTCGACCCCCAGCGCACCGTGACGCTTGGACAGTTTCTTGCCATCGGGGCCGTGGATCAGCGGGATATGCGCCCAGACCGGCACGGTCCAGCCCATGGCGTGATAGATCATCATTTGGCGCGCGGCATTGTTCAGGTGGTCATCGCCCCGGATCACATGGGTCACGCCCATGTCATGGTCATCGACCACCACCGCCAGCATGTAGACAGGTGTGCCATCGCCCCGCAGCAGCACCATGTCATCCAGCTGGTCATTGCGGATCACGACGCGGCCCTGCACCTGGTCCTCGATCACGGTTTCGCCCTCTTGCGGGGCCTTGATGCGGATCACGAATGGCATGTCCGTGGGATGGGTCGCAGGATCGGCCTCGCGCCAGGGGCTGCGGAACAGGGTGGAGCGACCGGCGGCACGGGCCTCTTCGCGAAAGGCTTCGATCTCGTCCTGGGTGGCAAAGCACTTGTAGGCGCGCCCTTCATCCAGCAGTTGCCGCGCCACATCGGCGTGACGGCTGGCGCGGGCGAACTGGCTGATCGCCTCGCCGTCATGGTCCAGACCCAGCCAGGACAGGCCCTTGAGGATCGCCTCCGTCGCCTCGGGGGTGGAGCGTTCGCGATCCGTATCCTCGATCCTCAGCAGGAATTTTCCGCCGCGCCCCCGCGCATAGAGCCAGCTGAACAGAGCCGTGCGCGCCCCGCCAATATGCAGGTAGCCGGTAGGAGAGGGCGCAAAACGGGTCACGACGGGGGAGGACATCAGCGGACTTAACCTTTCGGTAACCAAGGCGGGAGTAGCCTTGCCGCATGTCTAGCGATGCGCACAGCGGGGGGCAAGAGTTGCGGATCACCGCCGCACTTTCGCGCATCCTCGCGACGCAGCGCGGCGCCCTTCTGCCATGGGCGCCGGTTTTTCTGGCCATCGGGATCGGGGCCTATTTTTCGCTGCAAACCGAGCCGTCGGTCATGCTTCTGTCGACCTTGGGGGGGCTGGCCCTGGCGGGGGGCTGGATCGCATCGCGCCTCGGGCCTGTGTCGGCCCCCTTTCTGTGGGCGCTTGTCCTGGTGGCGGCGGGTGTCGCGCTGGCCGGCGCGCGGGCGCATCAGGTGGCAGGTCCCCAGATCGGGTGGCGCTACTATGGCCCCATCGAGGGGCGGATCGTCGGCATCGACCGATCCGCCTCGGATGCGGTGCGGATCGTGCTGGACCGGGTCGTTCTGAGGGACATCGCGCCGCAGGATACGCCCCTGCGTGTGCGCCTGTCGCTGCATGGGGATCAGGATCACTTGCGCCCCTGGCCGGGGCAGGTGGTCATCACGACGGGACATCTGTCGGTTTCGAACGGGCCGGTCGAGCCGGGCAGCTTCGATTTTCGCCGCCATGCCTGGTTCCTCAAGCTGGGGGCGGTCGGATATGTCCGCAGCCCGGTTCTGCTGCTGCGCCCGCCTGATGGCGGGCAGCCGGTCTTCACGGCGCGGATGTGGCTTTCGGCGCGTGTGCAGGACAGCCTGCCCGGCGAGGTGGGCGCCTTTGCGGCCGCCGTCATGGCCGGGGACCGTTCGGGCATGGGGCAGGACACGCTCGAGGCGCTGCGCGTGTCGAACCTTGCGCATCTTCTGGCCATCTCGGGCCTGCATATGGGGCTGTTGACAGGATTCGTCTTTGGCCTTTTCCGCCTGATCCTGGCCGCGGTTCCGGTGGTGGGGCTGCGTGTCCCTGCCAAGAAGCTGTCGGCCGCGCTGGCCTTGGTGGTGGCGGCGGGATACCTTGCGCTATCGGGCGGCAACGTGGCGACCGAACGGGCCTTCGTGATGGTGGCGGTTGTCCTTGTCGCGGTGATCTTCGACCGCCGCGCCCTGACGCTGCGCGCCGTTGCGGTGGCCGCCATGATCATCCTGACCCTGCGCCCCGAGGCGTTGATGGGCCCCGGTTTCCAGATGTCCTTTGCCGCGACCACGGCGCTGGTGGCGGTGTTCGCCTGGATCCGCGAGGCTGGCCTTCCGCGCCTGCCAGGCTGGCTGAAGCCGGTCGCGGCAGTGGTCGTGTCATCCGGGGTGGCGGGGCTGGCGACCGCACCGCTGGGGGCTGCGCATTTCAACCAGTTCGCCCATTACGGGCTGATCGCCAACCTGCTGAGCGTGCCGCTGATGGGGGCGCTGGTGATGCCCGCTGCGGTGCTGGCCGTCTGCCTTCTGCCCTTCGGGCTTGAGGGGGCGGCCCTGTGGATCATGGGGCAGGGGTTGGGCTGGATCCTTGGCGTGGCGCATTTCGTGACCGGGCTGGAGGGGGCGCGCGGCACCATCGTGACGCCACCGGCCGTTGTGCTTCCGATGATGGCCCTGGGCGCGCTTGTGGTGATGCTCTGGCAGGGATGGGGGCGGATCATGGGGGTGCCGGTGGTTCTGGCGGCACTGCTGATCTGGACAGGTGCCCAGCGTCCCGCGATCCTGATTGCCGGCGATGGCGGGCTTGTCGGGGTGATGACCGCGCAGGGGCGCGCCCTGAGCCGCGCCAGCGGCGCGGGCTTCGTCGCGCAGAACTGGCTGGATCATGACGCCGATACCGCGCCGCAAGCCGATGCCGCTGCCCGCTGGCCGCAAACCATGCCCCTTTTCTTCAGCGAAACCGGTCAATTGATCCATCTGTGGGGCAAGGCCGCCGCCGATCCGCAATGCGGTCCCGATGACTGGCTGGTGATGGATCGCGTGGCCCCGCCGGGACTGCCGTGCAAGGTGTTCGACCTGCGCAGCCTGAGGCGGACCGGTGCGCTGGCCGTCATGCCCCGCGGCGACGGCTACCGCATCTTGACGGTCCGTGACCGGACCGGTGCGCGGTTGTGGAACACGGCGCCGCGTACCGGCAGGCGGGCGGACCCTGATCAATAGGTGCGGATCAGCCCGACCAGACGACCCTGCACCTTGACCATGTGATCCGGGTAGACGCGGGTCTCATAGGCCGGGTTCGCGGCTTCCAGCGCGATCGTGTTGCCGCGCCGCATGAACCGCTTGAGGGTGGCCTCCTGATCCTCGACCAGGGCGACGACGATATCGCCATTGTCCGCCACGGATGTTTCACGGATCACCACCACATCGCCATCGTTGATCCCGGCCTCGATCATGGAATCGCCGCGCACTTCCAGCGCGTAGTGATCGCCGCGCCCGCTGAGCATGGTCGTGGGCACCGTCACCGAATGCGAGACATGGCTGATCGCTTCGATCGGCACACCGGCGGCGATGCGCCCCATCACCGGCAGTTCCATCGCCTCGATCGTCTGGATGGGCATGGCGCGGGCGGGGGGCGGGCTGTCGGGGCGGTCACCGTCGATCACACGGGGCGCAAAGCCGCTGCTTGGTGCGGTATCGGCCTGGGCGCGTGCAGCATGTTTGTCGGCCAGCGCATCGGGCAGTTTCACGATCTCGATCGCGCGGGCCCGGTGCGCCAGGCGGCGGATGAACCCACGCTCTTCCAGCGCGGTGATCAGCCGGTGAATGCCCGATTTCGACCGCAGGTCCAGCGCCTCTTTCATTTCGTCGAAGGAGGGCGGTACGCCATCGCGGTTCAGACGGGTCTGAATGAAATCCAGCAGATCAAGTTGCTTGCGGGTCAGCATCGGGTCGGTCCCTCCGGATCGGGCACGGGGATCGGCCATGGCCATGCCGTGCGAAACGTTTCATTTCGCTTTTGTTCTGCCATTGTTCCCGTTTTGTGTCAACACCCAAGGGTTCAGGGCAGGAGGGGCAGAACCTCGACCAGATCGCCCGCCGCCCTTGGTCCGTCATGGGGCGGCCGGATCAGCAGGACATTCGCGCCGACCAGCACCGTCAGAAGCGCGCTGTCCTGACGGTCATGGGCCGTCACGGTACGGCCTGTTCCGTCCTCGGCCAGACGGGCCCGCATGTAATGGGCGCGCGGGCCGTTGGCCTCCAGCGGGGCGGCCAGGCGGGCGCGCAGCACGGGCGGCAGCGCATCGGGCAGGCCCAGCATCGCGCGCAGCATGGGCAGGACGAACAGATGCCCGCAGACGATCGCCGAGACCGGGTTGCCCGGCAGGCCCAGATAGGGTGTTCCATCCCCGAAGGCGCCCGCGATCAGCGGCTTTCCGGGGCGCATCGCGATCTTGTAAAAACTCTGCCGCAGCCCGAAACGGGTCGCCACTTGCGCCACAAGGTCATGATCCCCGACCGAGGCGCCACCGATCGTCACGATCAGATCCGCGCCCATGGCCATCTCGTAGACCGTCATGAGCGAGGCCTCGTTGTCGCGCGCGATGGGCAGCAGGCGCGCGCGGCCGCCGGCCGCCTCGATCATGGCCTTTAGGGCAAAGAGGTTCGAGGCGATGATCTGATCGGGGTTCGGTGTCTCGCCCGGCATGACCAGTTCGTCGCCCGTGGCGATGATCGCGACCTCGGGCTTGCGGGTCACCTCAAGGTGGCCCGCATTCATGGCCGCCAGCAACGCCAGGTCCGAATGGCCCAGTTGCCGGGGTGCCGGAAGTTTGAAATCGGACGCGAAATCAGCACCTTCCGGGCGGATATTCGTGCTGGTGTCCAGCCGGTCGCCCAAGGTGATGCGGGTGCCAGAGCGGGTCACGTCCTCCTGGATGACGACACGGGCGGCACCGGCGGGCACCGGGGCACCGGTAAAGATGCGCACCGCCTCGCCGGGATTGACCTGTCCGCCCCAGCCATGACCGGCGGCGGCTTCGCCCACCACCGCAAGCACCGCGCCGGGGTGGCAATCCTCGGTCCGCACCGCATAGCCATCCATGGCAGAGGCTGCAAACGGGGGCTGCGCGCGCCCCGCCGCGACAGATTCTGCCAATACACGGCCCGCCGCATCCTTCAGCGGGACGGTTTCAGACGCAAGCGGACCCACCAGCGCCAGGCAAAGGGTCTGGGCTTCGGCAACGCTGATCATGGCTCTGTTCCATTTGCGGCAGCAATCAAAGCTTCTTCCCATTCTGCATAAGTGCGACCGTCCGACTTCAGTTGCCAGCAGGTACGACCGTTTGCCGAACGTCCAGCGACGATGGCCGCAGCCGCCGAAGGGCTGGAAAATGCGTAATCCTTGGTAAACTTCCGGTGTTGCCCATGGTCAATCAGAACGCCACTGGTAACCAATTCATCATACAGCTTGAAGTAGTGGGTGTTGTTTTTCCGATCCCCGATCCAAGCGGCTCTTGCCTCGGATCCGGCTTTGACGATCAACTCGCCCGAGGAAAGAATGGCAGTTGCCTTTAACCCATGGCGGGGCATCGAGAATTCGAACTCAAGACCAACTGGATCGGAAGCAGAACCACCATTCTTGATGTCGGGGCTTCGCGACTTCTGGAGGAACATGTCAACCCGTATGGCAGGCAGCACCATCATCAGGGTTTCGAGAAAGCCTTCCATGTTCGATATAGCGGCTTCGGATAGGCTGCTTCGAGGCGGTGTATTCCCATTCTCCAGGGGAGTGGCGGACACGTTCCTCGCGATTTCAACAAGGCGGGATTCCAGGTATTTCACATGCGCCTTGTGAAGATTGTTCGAGGCTGAAGTCACGAGAACTGCATATTCCCACCAGTCCTTGCGAATAACATGCTCCTTCAACCGGGATCGCATGTCTTCCGCTTCGCCAATATATGCCAGCGCTTCACCTTCACGCTCACCGATCAGTACATAAACACCCGTGTGACCAGCTTCGGGACGCGCCAGACCATCAATAATCTGGGTGCGAGGAACCCGCAGAACATGCCCTGTCCAATTGAAAACCTCTGCCGTGAGCATTCCATCGGGTCGTCCATCGATGAAGAATAACTCGAGCGATCTTCCTTGGTTGATCATTCAGCCTCGTACCTTCCGGACTTGCCGCCATCCTTGAGGATCACGCGGATGCCGCCGATCTCCATCGCCTTGTCCACGGCTTTCGTCATGTCGTAGACGGTCAAGGCGGCGGTGCTGACGGCGGTCAGGGCCTCCATCTCGACGCCGGTCTGGC
The DNA here is from genome assembly GCA_001650895.1 of Rhodobacteraceae bacterium EhC02. GTDB lineage: Bacteria > Pseudomonadota > Alphaproteobacteria > Rhodobacterales > Rhodobacteraceae > Seohaeicola. The sequence goes on along the minus strand of LXYH01000034.1, from coordinate 45,052 downwards.
CGGTGGTCTTGACCGTGGCCTCGATCCGTACGCCGGGCAGGTCCGCGTCCAGCGTCAGATCGACCGCGACCTTGGTGATGGGCAGCGGGTGACACAGCGGGATCAGCTCGGCCGTCTTCTTGGCGCCCATGATCCCTGCAAGGCGGGCAATGCCCAGCACATCGCCTTTCCTGGCGCGGCCCGCGCTGATGATCTCGAAAGTGTCTGGCGCCATCCGGATCCAGCCCTCGGCCACGGCCACGCGCGACGTCACGGCCTTGTCCGAGACATCGACCATATGGGCCTGGCCCTGGGCGTCGAAATGCGTCAGATCCTTGCCGGCCATCACATGGCCCCCGGCGTCAGCGGGTTGGCCAGCAGGCTGCGCGTGGCCAGTTCCACATCATCCTGACGCATCAGGCTTTCCCCGATCAGGAAGCAGCGCGCGCCATGCATCGCCATGTCGGCCAGGTCCTGCGGTGTCGACAGCCCGCTTTCGCAGACCAGCATGCGGTCGGCCGGCACCCGCTTGGACAGGATGCGCGTGGTATCAAGCGTCGTCTCGAAGGTGTTCAGGTTGCGGTTGTTGATCCCGATCATCCGCGATGACAGCAGCGTCGCGCGTTCCAGTTCGGGCAGGTCATGCACCTCGATCAGCGCATCCATGCCCCAGTCATGGGCGGCCGCTTCAAGCTCCTGCGCCTGGGCGTCACTGACCGAGGCCATGATGATCAGGATGCAATCGGCCCCCAGCGCACGCGCCTCGGCGACCTGGTAGGGATCATACATGAAATCCTTGCGCAGCACCGGCAGATCGCACGCCGCCCGCGCGGCGCGCAGATAGTCTTTCGCGCCCTGGAAACTGGGCGTGTCCGTCAGCACCGAAAGGCAGCTTGCCCCACCCGCCGCATAGGCCTGCGCCAGGGCGGGCGGATCGAAATCAGGACGGATCAACCCCTTGGAGGGGCTGGCCTTCTTGATCTCGGCAATCAGCCCGTAGCCGGTGCGCGACGCGGCATGCAAGGCCTCTGCGAAAGGGCGCACGGGATCCGCGGCGCGGGCTTCGGCTTCGATGTCCGCAAGCGGTTTGGCGGCCTTGTCAGCGGCCACTTCCGCCAGCTTGTAGGCCTTGATGCGATCCAGGATCGTTTCGGTCATCATGTCTCCGATGTCAGTCTGGCCAGGGTTGCCAGTTTTTCGCCCGCAGCCCCGCTATCGATGCTTTCGCGCGCGCGGGCAACCCCGTCGCGCAGATCATCGGCCTTGCCCGCGACGGCAAGGGCCGCCGCCGCGTTCAGCAGCACCGCGTCGCGATAGGCCCCCGGCGCCCCCGCCAGCAGCGCGCGCAGCGCCGCCGCGTTTTCCTGCGGCGTGCCGCCGATGATGTCTTCGAACGGATGCACGGGCAGGCCGAAATCCTCGGGGTGCAGTTCCACCTCGCGGATCGTGCCGTCATCCTCAAGTGCCGCGACCCAGGTCAGGCCGGTGATCGTCATCTCGTCCGTGCCATCCGAGCCATGCACCAGCCACGCGCGTTCGCTGCCCAGTTGGCCCAGCACCTCGGCCATGGGGCGGATCAGGTCGCGCCGGTAGGCGCCGGTCAACTGGCGCTTGACCCCGGCGGGGTTGGTCAGCGGACCCAGGATGTTGAAGATCGTCCGCGTGCCCAGTTCGGTGCGCGTGGGGCCCACATGGGCCATCGCGGGGTGATGCATCGGCGCCATCATGAAGGCGATACCACAGGCATTCAGAGCCTTTTCAACGACTTGCGGGCCGACCATCACCTGGATACCCAATTGCGTCAGCGCATCCGCGGCACCGGATTTGGAACTCAGGTTGCGATTGCCATGCTTGGCGACCGGCACGCCCGCACCCGCCACGACAAAGGCGGTCGCGGTCGAGATATTCAGCGTGCCCATCCCGTCGCCACCGGTGCCCACGATGTCCATGGCCCCTTGCGGCGCGCGCACCGCATGGCATTTGGCACGCATCACGGCGGCGGCGGCGGCATATTCCTCGACCGTTTCGCCCCGCGTACGCAGCGCCATCAGCAGACCGCCGATCTGGCTGGGGGTGGCTTCGCCCTCGAAAAGGATGGTGAAAGCGGCCTCGGCCTCGGCCCGCGAGAGCGGGCGATCGGCGGCAAGGCCCAGCAGCGGTTTCAGCGCGTCACTCATGCCGGCACTTTCGTCAGATCCAGGAAATTGCGCAGCAGGTCATGCCCGTGCTGCGAGGCGATGGATTCGGGATGAAACTGCACGCCCTGGATCGGCAGCTCGCGGTGCTGCAGCCCCATGATCGTGCCATCCTCCAGCCAGGCGGTCACCTCGAGGCAGTCGGGCAGGCTCTCGCGTTCGACCACCAGCGAGTGATAGCGCGTGGCCTCGAACGGGTTGGGCAGACTCGCGAACAGACCCTTTCCCGCATGGTGCATCACGCCCATCTTGCCATGCACGATCTCGTGGCAGCGCACGACGCGACCGCCAAAGGCCTGGCCGATGGTCTGATGGCCCAGGCAGACCCCCAGAAGCGGGGTGCGCGTCTCGGCGGCGGCGGCGGTCAGCGCAAGGCAGATCCCCGCCTGATCAGGATCGCAGGGGCCGGGGGACAGGATGATGCCCGCCGGGTTCATCGCCATCGCCGCCTGCACATCCAGCGCGTCATTGCGGCGCACCGTGATATCCGCGCCCAGGTCGCCCAGATAATGCACCAGATTATAGGTGAAACTGTCGTAGTTATCGATGAGCAGCAGCATCTGGCCTATCTTTTCCGTTTCGGGGCTGGAGGCCCGCACCTTGGTCGCGGTATACTTGTTCAGGCTTGCGCCGGAGCGTCAAGGGGCGTGGCCCATATTGCGTCCCGAACCGGACGGCGCCTTGGGTGTTCACGACCCGGGCCGGGCAGGCAAGATGGCGGGCAGCAGGGCAGGTACAAGGGCAGGCCGGAACGCGACAGGGATCGCAGGACGCGGCAAGAACGGCGGGCAGAAGGGGCAGATCGATGGCAAAAGGGTTTATTCGTGGGGTCCTTGCGGGGACGGCGGTTTCGGTGGTCGGTGTCTCTGCGCTGTCGATTCTCTCGGGGCTGCAGCCCGCTGACATGTCGGACGCGGCAGCCCCGGCCGATCAGGTGGCATCGGCGCCACCGGTTGCGACAGAACCGGTGACGGCACCCGTTGAACCGCCCGCCGCTGCGCCCGCGCCGGTGACGGCACCCGCCGACACCACTGCCGCTGCGCCTGGCACCGCGCCCGAAACACCGCCGGAAACGGGGCAGGTGACTGTGCCCGCCGGCAGCGGCTTCACCGCCGGGCGCGACGACAGGCAGGCCTTGTTGCCGGCCCCCGATGCGGCCCCCAGCCCGGCGCCTGTTCAGACGCTTGAGCCTGCCGCGCCACTGGCCAATCCTCCCTTGCCGCGCGCCGATCGCGATCCGGCGGCGCAACCGCAGACGGATCAGGCGGCCACGGCAATGCCCGCGCCCAGCCTGGCCACCGATACGCCCGTTATCGCGGCCTTGCCCGCGACCTCGGGCGATGGTGCCACCCCCCGCAGCACCGTCGCCCCGACCGAGCCGCAGCAACCCGCCGGTCGCGACACCGCAGTCATGCCCGTGGCCCCCGAGGTCGCAACCCAGCCCGCCCAACCCGATCAGACCCAGGCAGCAGCCGATCCCGGCCCCACGCAGATGACCGTGCCGCGTGAGGATGCGGTGGTCGATATCAGCCCCCGCGCCGAGGCCGGATCCCCGCCCGCGCGAACGGCCGTGCTGGCGCCGCAAGACAGCCCGCGTCGCCAACCCTTGCCGGTGATCGAGCCAGCACCCCCTGCGGTCCAACCCGATCAGACCGCGCCCACAGCGCCGGTCGCCGTCCAGGATATCAATCCCGTGCTCCGCCCCCGGATCGGCACGCCCGCAACCTCGCTGGTGGATCGCCCCGCACCGGGCGAGGCAGGCGCCGGGAATGACATCGCGCTGCGCGGCCCCGCCGACGGCAGCGCCAGCCCGCTGCGCGCCAACGCCTTGCCCTTTGACGACAACGACACGCGCCCGCGCCTGTCCATCGTGCTGATCGACCGGGGCGACAGCGGGCTTGGTCCCGATGCGCTGGCCGGTTTTCCCTATCCGCTGACCATCGCCATCGACACCACGCGTCCCGACGCGCCCGAAGCCTCGGACCGGTACCGCCGCGCGGGATTCGAAGTGCTGGCCCTGGTTGACCTGATGCCCGGCTCGACCGCGCAGGATGCCGAAATCGCGATGGAGGCGTCGCTTGCCGCCGTCCCCGAGGCCGTGGGCGTTCTGGAAGGCGATGCAACCGGGCTGCAATCCAGCCGCGAGCTGTCGGATCAGGTCTCGGCCATCCTGGGGCAGCGCGGCTACGGGTTGATCATGCTGCCGAACGGTCTGAATACGGCCCAGAAGATGGCGGCCAAATCGGGCGTACCCTCGGCCACGGTGTTCCGCGACTTCGATGGTGCGGGGCAGGACGCCGCCGCGATTCGGCGCTTTCTGGATCAGGGGGCCTTCAAGGCCGGTCAACAGGCCGAGGGTCTGCCTGCGGCAGGCGAGGGGGCTGGCGTGATCATGATCGGTCGCCTGCGGCCCGAGACGATCTCGGCCCTGCTGCTGTGGGGTCTGCAGGACAGGGCGCAGCGCGTGGCGCTGGCCCCCGTCTCGGCGGTGCTGCAAGCGGCAGAATGATCCTTACGCCAGCGGCGCGTCGCGCCATTGGCCAGGGGCCAGATCGCCCAGTTGCCACGGGCCGATACGGACCCGGATCAGGCGCAACGTGGGATGACCCACATGTGCGGTCATGCGCCGGACCTGGCGGTTGCGCCCCTCGCTGATCGTCAGTTCGATCCAGCTGTCAGGCACTGATTTGCGAAACCGCACCGGCGGGTTGCGTGGCCAGATCCAGCCGGGTTCGGGCACGGCGCGCACCTTTGCGGGGCGCGTGGGCCCGTCATTCAGAACGACACCGGCCCGCAGCGCCGCAAGCGCCGCCTTGTCGGGGATGCCTTCGACCTGTGCGAGATAGGTCTTTTCCTGCTTGTGACGCGGATCGCTGATCCTTGCCTGCAGCTTGCCGTCATCGGTCAGCAGAAGCAGCCCCTCGCTGTCGCGATCAAGCCGCCCTGCGGGATAGACGCGCGGGATGTCGATGAAATCCGACAGGGTGGCGCGCGGACTGTCCGCGCTGCCGCGATCGGTGAACTGCGACAGCACGTCGAAGGGCTTGTTGAACAGGATCAGGCGCGTCATGGCGGCAAGACCGCCATGTCAGCTGTTGCCGCCCGAAAAGCGCGCCGCATCGGCCGCCGCGCGGCGGATCGCGTTCGATTTGTGCACGGTTTCCTGGTATTCGGCCTCGGGGTCGCTGTCATAGACCACGCCGCCGCCTGCCTGGATGTACAGCTTGCGGTCCTGCACGATCGCGGTGCGCAGGGCGATGCACATGTCCATGTCGCCGCCCGCGCTGAAATAGCCGACGCCGCCCCCGTAGACACCGCGCTTTTCCGGCTCCAGTTCGTCGATGATCTGCATGGCGCGAACCTTGGGAGCGCCCGATACCGTGCCTGCCGGCATGCCTGCGAAAAAGGCGCTCAGCGCGTCCTGATCATCGGCAAGTTCGCCCACCACGTTCGACACGATATGCATCACATGGCTGTAACGCTCGATGATGAACTGTTCGGTCGGGCGGACGGTGCCTATCTTGGCCACGCGGCCCACATCGTTGCGGCCAAGATCCAGCAGCATCAGATGTTCGGCCAGTTCCTTCTTGTCGGCCAGCAGCTCGGCCTCGTAGGCGCGGTCCTGTTCGGGCGTGGCGCCACGTGGGCGCGTCCCGGCGATGGGGCGGATCGTGACCTCGCGGCCAAAGACGCGCACCAGGATCTCGGGGCTGGCGCCGATCACCTGGAAGCCGCCGAAGTTGAAATAGAACATGAAGGGCGAAGGATTGGTCCGCCGCAGCGACCGGTAGAGCGTGAAGGGCGGCAGCGGAAAATCCTGCGTCCAGCGCTGCGAGGGCACGACCTGAAAGATATCGCCCGCGCGGATATAGTCCTTGGCCTTCTCGACCGCCGCCAGATAATCGGCATGCGCGAAATTCGACTGCGGCGGGGCGGCATCGCGTGCCTCGCCCATCTCTCGGGTGGCCTGCGGCAGGGCGCGGTCCAGATCGCGCAGCGCGTCCATCACCCGCTCGGCGGCCTGGGCATAGGCGGCGCGCGCCGACTGCCCCTCGCTGACCCATGCGGGCGAGACCACGGTGACGTCGCCCTTGACCCCGTCCAGAACCGCCACCACCGTGGGGCGCAGCATTACCGCATCGGGCAGGCCCAGCGGATCGGGGTTCACGTCGGGCAGGTGTTCGACCAGCCGGATCATGTCATAGCCCAGATAGCCGAAAAGCCCGGCGCTTGCGGCGGGCAGGTCTTCGGGCAGGTTGATCCGGCTTTCCGCGATCAGCGCCCGCAGGTTGTCCAGCGGATCACCCGGCTGATCCTCGAACGCGTCGGGATCGAAGCGGGCGTGCCGGTTCAGCCGGCTTTGCGCGCCACGACACTGCCATACGAGGTCCGGTTTCAACCCGATGATCGAATAACGCCCGCGCACCTCGCCGCCGGTCACGGATTCCAGCATGAAGGCATCCTTGGCCGCGCCCGACAGCTTGAGCATCAATGATACGGGCGTGTCGAGATCGGCGGCTAGCCGGGCATAGACAACCTGATTCTGTCCCGCTTCATAGGCGCGGGCGAAGGTCTCGAAATCGGGGGTCAGCTCCACGGGGCAGGTCCTTACTGGAAATTCGCGTGAACCGCGTTGATCGCCGCCTGGTCAAGCCTGATGCCGGCCTGGGTCTGCAACTGCCCGACATAGGACTGGAACAGATCCTGCGCGAGGCCGCTGCGCCCGCTGTCCGACAGGCGCGCGCGCAGGGCCGCGACACCGGGATTGGCCTCATCCGCTGGCAGAACCTGATCCAGCCGCACGATCAGTACCGAGGGGCCGCGCCCTTCGTCCGGGCCGTCGATCACGGCCAGATCGCCGGGGGCCATCTGGAAGACCTGTGCCAGGAAACCGGGGGCCGTGCCGGGAATGAACTGATCGCGCGTGATGTCGACCTCTTCCGTCACCGTCAGGCCCAGGGCGGCCAGATCACCGACGGCGCCATAGTCGATCATCATCGCCTCGGCGCGGGCGCGCAGAAGGCGGGCGGTTTCGGCCCGCTGCCAGCCTGCGGTCGCGGCATCGCGCACCTCGTCCAGCGCCTGAAGGCGCGGCGGCAGTTCCTCGTCCAGGCGCATCGCGACAATGCCGCCATCATCCAGTTCGATCAGGGCGGGATAATTGTCGATCTGCAAGGCCTGCGCCGCCGCGCGGAAGGCCGGATAGGCGGCCACGCCCGCATCCACTTGCGGCGACCAGTCAAGGGTCTGCATTTCCATATCGGTATCGCTGGCCAGCTCTTCCAGCGTGGCGCCACCTGCCAGCATGTCATCGATGCCACTGGCCTGCGCTTCGATCACGCGGCGGGCGCGGTCGGGGGCCAGTTCGGCGGCCAGGTCTTCGCGCACCTCCTCGAAGGACAGGCTTTGCGCGGCCAGAACGCCGTTCACCCGGAAGAGGGCGGGGCCAAGCGAGCTGGGCAGCGGGCCTGCGATACCGCCCACCTCTGCCGTAAAGACCGCGTCGCCGGCGGCCCCCAGATCGGCCTGCGAGACATCGCCAAGATCGACATCCGCCAGCGTCAGGCCGCGATCCGCCACCAGCGTTTCGAAATCCGTCTCGCCCGCGGCAAGCGCCGTCACGGCCGCTTCGGCCGCGGCGTCATTGGCAAAGGCCAGGCGTTCGACCAGGCGGCGTTCGGGGGTGTTGTATTCGGCGCTGCGGGCCGCGTATTCGGCGCGCAATGCCTCTTCGTCCACGGTGACCTGGTCCAGGATCATCTCGGGTGTCAGCGCGACCAGGGTAATGCGCTTGGCCGCAGGCTTGGTGAAGAGGGCGGGGTTCGCCTCGTGCCAGGTGGTCAGCTGTGCATCGTCAGGCAGGCCGACCGGCTCTGCCAGCTGGGCGGCATCCACCACAGCCCAGGAAAAATTCCGCCGCTCGCCTGCATAGGCAATCAGCGTGTCCACATAGGTCCGGGGCATCACGGCGCTTTGCACCATCGCGCCCTGCAGCAGGCTGCGGGCGGTCTCGCGGCGCAGCTGCTCTTCGAAACGCGCCTCGGTCAGGCCGTTCTGCTGCAGGGTGAAGCGATAGGCCTCGCGGTCGAAGGCGCCGTTCACCGACTGGAACGAGGGGATCCCCAAGATCTGTTCGGCCACGACCGCGTCGCCGACCGACAGGCCCAGGCGCGCGGCCTCGTTGTCAAGCGCGGCCGCCGTGACCAGCTGCGCCAGCACGTTGCGGTCCAGTCCGAAGGCCTGCGCATCGGCAAAACCCAGCGGCTGGCGTGTCTGCGCCTCGATCGCGCGAATTTCCTGCTGCAAGGCGCGGGTGTATTCGTCGATGTCGATGTCCTGATCGCCGACCGATCCGATCGAGCGGACCGAACCGGACAGGTTGACCGCGCCAAATCCGGCAAGGCCCACGATGAGCAGGGCCAGAAGGATCCAGACCAGTGTTTTCGAGATACCGCCGCGTGCCATGAAGCGCCTCTTTCCGGGTGTTTTTCAAAGTTGGAACTGTCTACGCGCTGCGCGACTGCGGGGCAAGGCCGGATCGGGCGATCAGGCCTCAAGCCCGGCCAGACGGTCGAACAGAACCCCGATGCCCGCGCTGTCGACATTGGCAAAGGCGATGCGCAGGTGCCGCGCGCCATCCGCGTCGCCCTCGGGCATGAACATCGTGCCGGGCAGGGCCAGAACGCCCGCCTCGCGGACCATGCGCTGCGCCAGCCTGTCGGAAGGTTCGTCGAAAGGATGGGCGACATAGGCGAAATAGGCGCCGACCCCGCGCAGATCCCATCCCTTTGCGGCCAGGCGGGGAAATCCCGCCTCGATCGCGGCACGGCGCGCCAGGATCTCGTCCCGCTCGCCCGCAAGCCATTGATCGAGGTTTCGCATCCCCCAGAGCGCCGCGATCTGGCCCAGCTGATTGGGGCAGATCGTGACGGTATCGAGGAATTTCTCGACCTCGGCCAGCCGGGCAGGGCTTGCCAGCATCGCACCGACCCGGTGCCCGGTCAGCCGGTAAGCCTTGGAGAAGGAATAGAGCTGGATCAGCGTGTCGTCCCAGTCGGGATCGGTGAAGAGATCATGCGCAGGTCCGCTGATCGAATGGAAATCGCGATAGGTCTCGTCCACGATCAGCGCGATGCCGTGCCGGCGCGCTAGATCGGCGAAGGCGCGGATCAGATCCGCGGGATATTCGACGCCCGCCGGATTGTTCGGGCTGACCAGGGTGATCGCGCGGGTGCGCGGGGTGATCAGGGCCGCCGCCTGGTCGGGATCGGGCAGCATGCCCGCGCCGGTCGGCAATGGCACAGCCTGCACCCCGGCCATGTCGAGCCACATTTTATGATTGAAATACCAAGGCGTTGGAAGGATGACTTCATCCCCTTCGGTGGTCAGGGCCATCGTTGCCGCGTTGAAGGCCTGGTTGCAGCCCGAGGTGATGGCGACCTGCGCAGGCGTGACGGCACCGCCGTAAAGCCGCGCCGTTCGCGCCGCCACCTCGGCGCGCAATTCGGGCGCGCCCAGGACGGGGCCATAAAGATGCGCCTGCGCCGTGTGCAGCGCCGCCTCGGCCAGCGCCTCGCGCAGGGGCAGCGGGGGCAGATCGACCGGGGCCGCCTGGCTGACGTTGATCAGCGGTCGCGCGGGGGGGAAATCAACCCCGTCCAGCCAGCGCCGCGCCTCCATCACCGGGGGGGCGAAGGTGGTTGCGGTGCGGGTCAGGGCCATGGGATTTTTCCTTTGGCGCCGCGCGGATGGCAAGCGCGGAATTGGATATTTGAGGCAAGAAGAAACAGGGCGCGGCCGGTGGCGTCAGTCGCGGCCGCGATAAGGTTCCACATATTGCAGCGCCATGTCCCAGGGAAAGAAGATCCAGGTGTCCTGGCTGACCTCGGTGATGAATGTATCGACCTGCGGCCGGCCCTTGGGCTTGGCATAGACGGTGGCGAAATGCGCGTTGGGATACATCTTGCGCACAATCTCGAGCGTCTTGCCGCTGTCGACCAGGTCATCGACGATCAGGATCCCGGTCCCGTCGCCCATCAGCTCGGCATCGGGCGCCTTGAGGACGCGCGCCTCGGACTGGGTCTGGTGATCGTAGGACTTGATCGAGATCGTGTCGACGGTACGAATGTCCAGCTCGCGGCTGACGATCATCGCTGGGGCCATGCCGCCGCGCGTGATGGCCACGACCGCGCGCCATGCGCCATTGTCGGGGCCGTAGCCCTGCAAGCGCCAGGCCAGCGCGCGGCTGTCACGGTGGATCTGGTCCCAGCTGATGTGGAAGCCTTTTTCATGGGGCAGGCGGTCGGTCATCGCATCACTCCTTCATGCGGCAGGGATCAGGCGTCCTTGCGGCCTGTCACGGCATCGATATCGGGGGCGTCAACGGCCTTCATGCCGACGACATGATAACCTGCATCCACATGCAATGTCTCGCCCGTCACGCCCGATCCCAGGTCGGACAGCAGATAGAGCGCGGATTTGCCCACATCCTCGATCGTCACGTTCCGGCGCAGCGGCGAGTTCAGCTCGTTCCATTTCAGGATGTAGCGGAAATCACCGATGCCGCTGGCGGCCAGCGTCTTGATCGGACCGGCGCTGATTGCGTTGACGCGAATGCCGTCCTTGCCCAGATCCTCGGCCATGTACTTGACCGAGGCTTCCAGCGCGGCCTTGGCCACGCCCATCACGTTGTAATGCGGCATCACCTGTTCGGCGCCGTAATAGGTCAGCGTCAGCGCGCTGCCGCCGTCGGACATCAGCTTTTCCGCGCGCTGCATCACGGCGGTGAAGCTGTAGCAGCTGACATCCATCGTCATCAGGAAATTGTCGCGGCTGGTATCCACGTAGCGTCCGCGCAATTCGTTCTTGTCGGAAAAACCGATGGCATGGACCAGAAAGTCCAGCTTGCCCCAGGTCTTTTCGATCTCGGCGAAGGCGGCATCGACTGATGCCATGTCGGACACGTCGCAATCGATCAGCGTTGTCACCCCGATGCTTTCGGCCAGCGGGGCCACGCGCTTGCGGAACGCCTCGCCCATGTAGCTGAAGGCCAGTTCCGCGCCCGCATCGGCACAGGCCTTGGCAATGCCCCAGGCGATGGACTTGTCATTCGCAAGCCCCATGATGAGGCCACGCTTCCCGGCCATGAGAGTATTTGACATTGCTTTGTTTCCGCCCATGTTTGATATTGTCTTTCCTTTAGGGGATTGGCGTTGCTGCATCAAGTGCAGCCGGGCCGTTGCCGGTGGAGCCGGGTCTGCGGGTGACGCCCGCGCGTGGCTGTTTTTCGTTCGAGTGAAACTTCTGTCTCTTTAGATACGTTTTCCCTTGCTGGACGGGAGAGCCTCGGCATGACAAATCTGTCCGAATGGTAAAGAAAGTGAATCATGATGAGTGACCGTACCGGTATTTTCGCAGGCGACGATCCTTTTGCGATCGCGCGGTCCTGGCTGGCCGAGGCCGAGCAAAGCGAAATCAACGATCCCAACGCGATCGCCCTGTCGACCGTCGATGCCACGGGCCTGCCCAATGCACGCATGGTCCTGCTCAAGGAGATCGAGGCGAACGCATTCGTGTTCTACACCAACTATGAAAGCGCCAAAGCGCGCGAGCTGGACAGTGCAGGCAAGGCGGCCTTCGTCATGCACTGGAAATCCCTGCGGCGGCAGATCCGCGTGCGCGGCCATGTCAGCAAGGAAGAAGGCCCGCAGGCCGACGCCTACTACAAGTCGCGCTCTCTCAAGAGCCGCCTTGGTGCATGGGCGTCGCGACAGTCGCGCCCGCTGTCCTCGCGCACCGCGCTGATGGCCGAGGTCGCCAAGATCACGGCGCTGAAAGGCACCAATCCCGACCGACCGCCGTTCTGGGGTGGCTACCGGATCGACCCGGTCGAGATCGAGTTCTGGGCCGATGGTGATTTCCGCTTGCACGACAGGTTCGTCTGGCGCCGGGTTCCGGGGCAGGATGGCTGGTCCGTCGAGCGGTTAAATCCGTGACATTCACGCGACGTGAATGACAAGTCTATCGGATGAATAGTTTTTATGTCTTGAATGAGTCCCGGTGAATACGCCATGAACAAGTCTGAGACCGTACAATGAATTGTGGGTGATGAAGTGACACATGATGTGACAGCGACCCGCAGAGTGGTTGGATCGGTTAAATGGTTTGATCCCGTAAAAGGGTTCGGTTTTGTGATTTCCGACGGGGGTGGCCCCGACATTCTGCTACATGCCAATGTTCTGCGGAACTTTGGCCAAAGCTCCGTTGCCGATGGGGCGCGGATCGAAATCGATGTGCAGGACACCGCACGTGGTGTACAAGCCGTCGAAGTCTTCAAGATCGAACCGCCTGCCGGGGTCGAAGCGGCCATGCTGGCCGACTTCGAGGATATCGACCCCGAAGTGATGCGCGCGGCCCCGCTGGAGCCGTCCCGCGTGAAGTGGTTCGACAAGGCCAAGGGTTTCGGTTTCGCGAACGTGTTCGGGCGCCACGAGTATGTGTTCATCCATATCGAGGTGCTGCGCAGGTCCGGCCTTGCCGATCTGCAGCCCGGCGAGGCCGTGTGCCTGCGGGTGATCGAAGGCAAGCGTGGTCGCATGGCCACCGAGGTCTGCGCCTGGGAGGCGGCCGTCAAGGCCCGTCAGGCATGATCCGTCGCGCGCTGCGTATCCTGACATTGATATGTGGCGCGACCCTGGCGCAGGCGGCCCATGCAGATCCTGCTTGCCGCGCCGATACCGTGCAGCTGCGCGGTGACTGGGGGCAGGCCCGATTTACCGTGGAAGTCGCCGATACCCCCGAGACGCGCAGCCGGGGCCTGATGTTCCGCGAAAGCATGCCCAGAAGCGCGGGCATGCTCTTTGTTTATGACACGCCGCAGCGCGCGACATTCTGGATGCGCAACACGCTGATTTCCCTCGACATGATTTTCACGGACCAACGCGGTGTGGTGCAGCATGTGCATCACGAGGCGATCCCGGGCGACGAGACGGTCATCGACGGGGGGCGCGGCATCCTGACGGTGCTGGAGATCAACGGCGGGCTGGCGCGCGCCATGGGAATCGTGCCGGGCAGCCAGATGCGGCACCCGGCCTTTTCCAGCGACACGGCCGCCTGGCCCTGCTGAGGCGCAGTAGCGGGCCCCTGGCTTGATTTTGCGGATGATAGGGGCTTTTCAAATCCGGCCGCGCGGTTTAGATGCAGGATCGGTTCGGGGCGTAGCGCAGTCTGGTAGCGCATCTGTTTTGGGAACAGAGGGTCGGGAGTTCGAATCTCTCCGCCCCGACCATATTATCGCAAGCGGCACGTGATCAGCACCCTCCGGGGCGGGTCATGTCACATCGCGGTGCCGCCCAGACGCTCCATCAGTTCCAGGACCTTCCCGTCCATCCGCGCGTCCGGATAGACCACGTGCAGCGTGCCGCCGCTGGCCTGCGGCACATCGAGGAAACTCGCTGCGCTCAGGACATGTCGAGTCTGGCCATCCTGGTTCACCGGCGCGCTGCTCAGGCGGATCACGCTTTCGGGCAACCGGTCGAGCGTGCCGCCATAGCGCAGGATCGCGCCTGCCGTGGCCTCGGGCGGCATCAGCATCCGGCATTCCACGACGTTCGCTGCCGGGCGCAGCACACGCTCGGCCGGACCGTCGCAGGTCGCGGCAAGCGCCTCGAGAAAACCGTTGGGAGGTTGTGCAAAGCTGGCGCGCAGGGTCGGCAGGGGGCTGTCGGTTGCGCGCGGCGGTGTCATCGGGGCGGCGCAGCCTGCGACACAACCCGCGCATATGGCGGCGGCAAGGGCCCGCGACCCGAGGAAAAAGAATCGCTCTTTTTGCTTCATGTTGTGGTTGCCCGTGTCCTTTGCGCATCATCTGGCGGTTTGCCTGTTCCAACGGCACGTGGCCTGCAGGACTGGAACGGACTGAACCCTCTGCGTGAGAGGTGGTGGGTAAACGGTCCGAAATCAACGGGTTTCGATGCATATCCACAAAGCTGTCCCCAGTGATGTCCCAAGGCCCTGTCCCGCGGTCCGGCGGGCGCGACTCGGTTAAATGCGGGTCAAGCGTATTTTGTGCCCGTCAAAGCTAAATTCTTCGTTGACGATATAGCTCGATATACGTCAGATTGTGTGAGCCGAGAGAGTAACCCACTAGATGTTGTGTGCATAAGGCGGGTCACGGCGAGGGACAAAAACAATAACCAGATCGGGCGGGGCCTTGATCCTTCGGGGGTCGGGTCCGACAGATCCGAAGCGTAGGCCGCACTGGAAGCAGTGCGGACGCTGGGTGTGCTTTGCCTTCGACCTCTGTCGGTTTCGCGGTGTCGCGCATGAACGCGGGATCGAAAATGCAGGTTGATATACGGGGCGAGCCATGAAAATCGAGAGAAAATTCACCAAAGCCGGACAGGATGCCTATGCGGAACTGGAGTTCCGCAAGACGGCTTCGGAAATCCGCAACCCCGATGGAACTGTCGTTTTCCGCCTGGACGAGGTCGAGGTTCCGGAAAGCTGGTCGCAGGTTGCATCGGACGTCATCGCGCAGAAGTATTTCCGCAAGGCCGGCATCCCGGTGAAACTCAAGAAGGTCGCCGAAGAAGGCGTGCCGGAATTCCTGTGGCGTTCGGTGCCCGCAACCGACAAGACCGAGAAGACCGGCGAAACCTCGTCCAAGCAGGTGTTCGACCGTCTGGCCGGCGCCTGGGCCTATTGGGGCTGGAAGGGCGGCTATTTCTCGACCGAGGAAGACGCGCGCGCCTATTTCGACGAGATGCGCTTCATGCTGGCGACCCAGCGCGCCGCGCCCAACAGCCCGCAGTGGTTCAACACCGGTCTGCATTGGGCCTACGGCATCGATGGCCCGTCCCAGGGGCATTACTATGTCGATTACCAGACCAAGGAGCTGACCAAGTCGACCAGCGCCTATGAGCACCCGCAGCCCCATGCCTGCTTTATCCAGTCGGTCAAGGATGACCTGGTGGGTGATGGCGGCATCATGGATCTGTGGGTCCGCGAGGCGCGCCTGTTCAAATACGGCTCGGGCACCGGCACCAACTTCTCGTCCCTGCGCGCCGATGGCGAGCGCCTGTCGGGCGGCGGCAAATCCTCAGGCCTGATGGGCTTCCTGAAGATCGGTGACCGCGCAGCGGGCGCCATCAAGTCGGGCGGCACCACGCGCCGCGCGGCCAAGATGGTCATCGTCGACGCCGATCACCCCGATATCCAGGAATACATCAACTGGAAGGTGAAAGAGGAACAGAAGGTCGCCAGCATCGTCGCCGGCTCGAAGATGCACGAGCAGAAGCTGAACGCGATCTTCGCCGCGATCAAGGCCTGGGACGGCAGCACCGAGGATTCGGTTGATCCCGCCAAGAACCCGCAACTGAAGGACGCGATCCGCGGCGCAAAAAAGGTGATGATCCCCGAGACTTACGTCAAGCGCGTGCTGGATTACGCCAAGCAGGGCTATGGCTCGATCGAATTCCCGACCTATGACACCGACTGGGATTCGGAAGCCTATGCATCGGTCTCTGGCCAGAACTCGAACAACTCGGTCCGCGTCACCGATGCCTTCCTGAAGGCGGTCGAGAACGATGACGATTGGGAGCTGATCCGCCGGACCGACGGGTCGGTCGCCAAGACGATCAAGGCGCGCGATCTGTGGGAAGATATCGGGCACGCCGCATGGGCCTGCGCCGATCCGGGCATCCAGTACCACGACACCGTCAACGATTGGCACACCTGCCCCGAGGACGGTCAGATCCGTGGCTCGAACCCTTGCTCGGAATACATGTTCCTGGACGACACGGCCTGCAACCTTGCGTCGATGAACCTGCTGACCTTCTACAAGGACGGCCAGTTCCAGGTTGAAGACTACATGCACGCCACCCGCCTGTGGACCGTGACCCTGGAAATCAGCGTGATGATGGCGCAGTTCCCATCCAAGGAAATTGCGCAGCTGTCCTACGAGTTCCGCACGCTGGGTCTGGGCTATGCCAACATCGGCGGCCTGCTGATGAACATGGGTCTTGGCTATGACAGCGACGAGGGCCGGGCGATGGGCGCTGCCCTGACCGCCATCATGACCGGCGTTGCCTATGCGACCTCGGCTGAAATGGCGGGTGAACTGGGCGCATTCGACGGCTACGCCCGCAACAAGCAGCACATGCTGCGCGTCATCCGCAACCACCGCAACGCCGCTTACGGCGCCACCGATGGTTACGAGGCGCTGGCCACCAAGCCGGTTCCGCTGGATCACGCCAACTGCCCCGATCCGCGTCTGGTCGATATCGCCATGTCCTCCTGGGACGAGGCGCTGCGCCTGGGTGAACAGCACGGCTATCGCAACGCCCAGACTTCGGTGATCGCGCCGACCGGCACAATCGGCCTGGTGATGGATTGCGACACCACCGGGATCGAGCCCGACTTCGCCCTGGTGAAGTTCAAGAAGCTGGCCGGTGGCGGTTACTTCAAGATCATCAACCATTCGGTTCCCGCCGCCCTGGAAAAGCTGGGTTATGGCTCGGCCCAGATCGAAGAGATCGTATCCTATGCCGTCGGTCACGGCAGCATCGGCAACGCACCCGGCATCAACACCACCAGCCTGATCGGCCACGGCTTCGGCCCGCGCGAGATCGAGAAGGTGGAAGCTGCGCTGGGATCGGCCTTCGATATCCGCTTCGTCTTCAACCAGTGGACCCTGGGGACAGAGTTCTGCCAGAACGTGCTGGGCATCCCGGCCGAAAAACTGAACGATCCCACCTTCGACCTGCTGCGCCACCTCGGTTACAGCAAGGCCGATGTCGAGGCGGCGAACGATCATGTCTGCGGCACCATGACCCTTGAAGGTGCGCCGCATCTTGATCCCAAGCACTACCACGTCTTCGATTGCGCCAACCCCTGCGGCAAGAAGGGCAAGCGTTACCTGAGCGTGAACAGCCATATCTACATGATGGCGGCGGCACAGTCCTTCATCTCGGGTGCGATCTCGAAGACGATCAACATGCCCAATGATGCGACCATCGAGGATTGCCAGAAAGCCTATGAACTCAGCTGGAAGCTGGGGGTGAAGGCCAACGCGCTCTATCGTGACGGCTCCAAGCTCAGCCAGCCGCTGGCATCGGCCCTGGTCGAGGATGATGACGAGGCGCTGGAGATCCTGGAAACCGGATCGGCCCAGGAAAAGGCCGCCGTCATCGCCGAGAAGATCGTCGAGAAGGTGATCATCAAGGAAATCGCCCGTGGCCGCGAAAAGCTGCCCGAGCGGCGCAAGGGTTACACCCAGAAGGCAATTGTCGGCGGTCACAAGGTCTATCTGCGCACCGGCGAATATGCCGATGGTCAGCTGGGCGAGATCTTCATCGACATGCACAAGGAAGGTGCGGGTTTCCGCGCGATGATGAACAACTTCGCCATCGCCGTGTCCGTGGGTCTTCAGTATGGCGTGCCGCTGGAGGAATTCGTGGATGCCTTCACCTTCACCAAGTTCGAACCGGCTGGTCTGGTGCAGGGCAACGACTCGATCAAGAACGCGACCTCGATCCTGGATTACATCTTCCGCGAACTGGCCGTGTCCTACCTGGATCGCACCGATCTGGCCCATGTGAAACCGCAGGGCGCCAGCTTCGACGATCTGGGCCGTGGCGAGGAAGAGGGCGTGTCCAACGTGTCCGAGATTTCGGAAACCGCGGCCTCGCGCAGCCTTGAGGTGCTCAAGCAGATCAGCTCGACCGGCTATCTGCGCAAGCGTCTGCCGCAGGAACTGGTGGTGTTCCAGGGCGGGCAGGGCGAATTCGCCCGCACCGGCACCGACCCGGTGGCGGCGCTGCAGACCCTGGTGCCCGAAACCAGCATCCGCGCGTCGGCCAGCGTGACGACGACCACGGCCATGGCCAGTGGCACCGTCACCATGGACGCCCGCACCAAGGCCAAGATGCAGGGCTACGAGGGCGAGGCGTGCGGCGATTGCGGCAACTACACGCTGGTGCGCAACGGCACCTGCATGAAGTGCAACACCTGCGGCGCAACAAGCGGCTGTAGCTAAGAAGATTGACGGGCGCCCTTGGGCGCCCGTTGCTTGAACGAGGTGGGACTGCGCAAAAATCCCTTGGATTTTCGCTCTGTCCCGCTTTGCAGTTTCCCGTTGGAAACCTGCGAGACACGGGGCAGGTGCGCTTGCCCCGCGCGGATCGGGACGCAGGCGAAACGTTCCGAGCGGTTAACATAGAGAGCTCGATCCGTGAGACTGGAGGGATGCTTGCATCCCTCCTTTTCCTTTTCAGTCAAGGGCTTGGGTGGCGTTCCTCATGCGGCCTTGCCGGGGGCCGCGCGCGTCAGCATCCCGAACAGGTCGCGCGGATCGTCGGGATCGGCCAGCAGGTCGAGCGGCTGGAAGAAGGGCGTGCCGTCGATCTGGTCGCGGATATAGCGCAGGGCGCTGAAATCCTCGATCGCAAAGCCCACGCTGTCGAACAGCGTGATCTGGCGCGCGTCGCGGCGTCCCTCTGCCTGCCCGGTGATGACCTGCCACAGCTCTGTCACCGGATGGTCCGGGGCAAGCTGCTGGATCTCGCCTTCGATCCGCGTCTGTTCGGGATATTCCACGAAGATCGCCGCACGGTGCAGAATGTCTGGATGCAGTTCCGTCTTGCCGGGGCAGTCGCCGCCGATCGCGTTGATATGCACGCCCGCGCCGACCATGTTGTCGGTCAGGATCGTGGCATATTGCTTGTCCGCCGTGCAGGTCGTGATGATCTGCGCACCCTCTATCGCCGCCTCCGGCGTGGCGCAGGCGGTCACCTGAAGGCCTGATCCCGCCAGATTGCGCAGGGCCTTAGCGGTGGCGGCGGGGTCGATGTCATGAAGCCGCACATGGGTGATGCCGCAAATCGCCTGCATCGCCAGGCACTGGAAGTCCGACTGTGCGCCATTGCCGATCATCGCCATGGTCTTGGCCCCCGCAGGCGCAAGGTGCCGTGCCGCCATGGCTGATGTGGCGGCGGTGCGGATCGCGGTCAGCAGCGTCATTTCGGACACCAGCACCGGATAGCCGTTGTCGACCCGCGCCAGCATCCCGAAGGCGGTCACGGTCTGCAGGCCGGTTCGCATGTTGCCGGGATGGCCGTTCACGTATTTGAACCCGTAAAGATCGCCGTCCGAGGTGGGCATGAGCTCGATCACCCCCACGTCTGAATGGCTGGCCACGCGCGGCGTCTTGTCGAAATGCGGCCAGCGCCGGAAGTCATCCTCGATGCAGTCTGCCAATTCGCGCAGCACGCGGGGCAGGCCGATGTGATGCACAAGGCCCATCATGTGATCGACCGAGACGAAAGGGACCAGCGCCTTGTCGGATGGGGTCTGCATGGGGTGCTCCTGTAGGGTTGAGTTTCTGAGGACACTGACGCAGCGGGATCAACCGTAAGCCCGTGTCGGACGGTCAAAGACGCGCCGACCAAGGGCCGAGGCCGCCAGGTCGACCATCAGCTGCGCCGTGCGCCCGCGATTGTCGAGAAAGGGGTTCAGCTCGACAAGGTCCAGCGACGTCATGAGTTCGCTGTCATGCAGCATTTCCATGACCAGATGCGCCTCGCGCACCGTGGCGCCGCCCGGCACCGTGGTCACCACGCCGGGGGCGGCGGCGGGGTCGATGAAATCCACGTCCAGCGAGACATGCAGCGCGCCACCGGCGGCGGCGACCCGGTCAAGGAAGACGCCCAGCGGTCGAGCGATGCCGGTCTCGTCGATCTCGCGCATGTCGTGGCGGTGGATCGCGCTGTCCTGCAGGGCGGCGCGTTCCGCCGGATCGACCGAGCGCAGCCCGATGATGCAGATGTTTTCCTGCGGGATCGGGGCGGCCAGCGGGGGAAACCCGTCAAACCCGTCGCGCCCCGTCACATAGGCCAGCGGTGTGCCGTGCAGATGCCCCGAAGTGCTGCTGTGCGGGGTGTGATAATCGCTATGCGCATCCAGCCAGAGCACGAATTGCGGCCGGCCCTGTGCCTGCGCATGCGCCGCGACACCGGCCACGCTGCCCAAGGACAGGCTGTGATCGCCCCCCATGAAGATCGGCAGGCCTTGCCCCATCGCGGCTTGCGCCGCGGCCGACAGTGATTGCGTCCAGCCGATGGTCTCGGCCAGCGCATGCAGATGCGGCAGGGCATCGGCCGGTGCGGAAACCGGGGCAGGGTGCAGGTTGCCACGGTCGGTAACCCTGTGGCCAAGGTCGGCCAGCGCCTCGGCCAGCCCGGCGGTGCGATAGGCATCCGGGCCCATCAGGCAACCACGGCTGCGCTTGCCACTGTCCACGGGGCAGCCGATCAGGATGATCTCTTGGGGTGTCATGGGGGCCTCCTGCGTTGTTTTCAGGGGTATCATGCCATTTCGGGATGGAATGAACCCAGCAAAATGATCAATATGGGCCAAGGTTTGCCGAAATGGACGAAGGATACGCCAAAATGGATGATACCGATCAGGCGTTGATCCGCGCCTTGCGCCACGATGCCCGCGCCTCGTTGTCGGCGCTGTCGGATCAACTGGGCGTATCGCGCACGACGGTGCGGGCGCGGATGGAACGGCTGCAGCGGCAGGGTGACATCATCGGATTCAGCGTGGTGCTGAAGGGCGATGTCGCGCAGGATCCGGTCCGCGGCCTGATGATGATCGCCGTGGAAGGGCGCGGCGCGGACCGCATCCAGCGCCAGCTGACCGGCCTGCCGGATGTGCGCGCCGTCCATAACACGAATGGCCGCTGGGACATGATCATCGAGATCGGGACGGCCACGCTGGAGGATCTGGACCGCGCCCTGGCCGCGATACGGCGTCTTGAGGGGGTCGTCAGTTCCGAGACGAACCTGCTGCTGAGCACCCGCAAGTCGGGGCGTTGACGCCTCAGCGGGCGGCGCGCAGCGCCATCAGCCAGAGACCCGCAAGCCCCAGCGACACCAGCGCATTCCAGCTGGCCATGGACAGGCCGAACATCTCCCACGGAACTTCGTCGCAGCGGATCAGGGGCGCGGCCATGATCTGCGCGAAAAGATCCTGCGCGGATTGGTCCGCCACGCCGCCCCCGCTGCAGGAGGCCGGGCCTTCCCACCAGCCGCGCTCGACGCCGGTGTGATAGGCGCCGATCCCCGATGTGGCGAGTGCCGCCAGAAGCCCCATCCCCGCCAGCAGGACGGCCGGCAACAGCGCCAGCGCGGCAAGTCCGCCAATGCCGATCGCCGCGGCATGGGGCCAGCGCTGCCAGAGGCAGAGTTTGCACGGGGCCATGCCGCCGATATGCTGGAAGGCCAGCGCGCCCAGCATCAGGGCCAGCGATCCGGCAGCGGCCAGCATCATCCAGTGGCGTGCGGTCAGTGTCACAGGAAGCGTACTCCGTAGAACCCGGCCAGCAGGATGATCACGAACAGGGTAAACAGCAAGCCCAGGCGCTTCTCGATGAAATCACGAATGGGTGCGCCGAATTTCCACAGAAGCCCCGCCACGATGAAGAAACGCAGGCCCCGCGCGATGATCGAAGTGACGATGAACACGCCCAGGGGCATGCCGGTCCAGCCCGACATGATGGTGATCACCTTGTAGGGAAAGGGCGTGATCCCCGCGATCAGCACCGGCCAGAAGCCGAATTCGTTGAAGCGGGTGTTGAAAGCCTCCATCGCGTCGCCCTTGCCAAGCGCCTCGAGGATCGGCTGCCCCAGCGTGTCATAAAAAAGCGCCCCGATGGCATAGCCAAGGATGCCCCCGAGGACCGAAGTCACCAGCGCCACCCCTGCGATCAGCCAGGCCCGATTGGGCCGCGCCAGGATCATCGGTATCATCAGCACGTCTGGCGGGATAGGAAAGACCGAGGATTCGATGAAGGACACGATGGCCAGGACCCAGAGCGCGCGGGGATGCTGCGCCTGTCGCAGGGTCCAGTCGTAAAGCGATCGTATCATGCTTGCTGCCTGTTCTTTCGGCCTCTGCGCGATGCCTGGCCTGCGCACTTGTTCTGGCCGGGTGTTTACCTGTCCGGCTGGCTGCCGGAAAGGGAAAACGCGCCTGTTGCTGCAGGTCCGGCGCGTTTTCGACTGGACGCAGCAGCAGACCGGCGATAGATCAGCAAAGCGCAATGCAGCCCGTGCGGGTGTGGCGGAATGGTAGACGCGAGGGTCTCAAACACCCTTACCTCACGGTGTGTCGGTTCGAGTCCGACCACCCGCACCATCTTTCCCTAAAAGGGATTGAATTTTCAGAGTAAAATAAAGGAGCGGCTTGCTGGTCCCCCATCTGGCCCCCCACCCTGTAAGCGGTGCTCCTAGTAAAGCCGTGTAAGTTATTTGATAGGTAGTTGGTTGAAAATTGATCAAAGGGTGAACTCTGGAGCATTTCATTCTTCTGGTTTCAGAATGTCCCGTTGTTCCATTCGTGCTCTTCAGCACGGCTCAATGGCTGGGATGACCCTTCTTTTCGTACGAAGAATTCTTCCTTGCCCTCGGATGTCACATAAACGGGCTTGTTCGCCCGTGTGACCTGCACATGGCAGATCTGCTTGTCGTCATATAGGGGCCAATCGAGTTTCCAGAGCTTCATCACATCTTTTCCAAGATATAAATCTAGAATGTTGCCCAATTGAAGCTGGAAGCCGTCACGGTTGGACTTCTTCAGCGTGCTGTGTCCGTCGTCAGAGTTTTCCGGAAAGCACAGGCCGTCTTGTAACGGAGGCTCTGGTTCGATTTTTGTTTAAGTTTAAGCGGCAGCGGATTGGTGCTGCAAGCGGCGTTTGCGGATGGTCTGTTTCTTGATCTCCTCTCTCATTTTCTGGATTCTGGCGGCGCGGTCGTGATAGACGTCGGCGCGCGTCAGATTGCCCAGACTCTCGTGGTATCGGCGGTTGTTGTAGTAATCGACGAAGGCGCCAATCTGGCGTTCGAGATCACCGGGCAGGAAGTAGTTTTCGAGCAGACCCGGTTCTTCATTGTCTGGTGCCAGCGCTCGATCTTGCCTTGGGTCTGCGGATGATGCGGCGCACCGCGGACGTGATCCATGCCCTTGGCTCCGAGATAATCCGCTAGGTCAGCGGCGACGTGTGACGCGCCATTGTCGCGAAGCAGCCTTGGCTTCTGAGCCACTGAAGCGTGATCGCAACCGGATTTCTCCAGCGCCAGTTCCAGCGTGTCGGTTACGTCGGCGGCCTTCATCTTGGTGCACAGCTTCCAAGCGATGAAGTGGCGGCTGTAATCGTCGAGGATCGTGCTAAGATAGAATCAGCCCCAGCCGATGACCTTGGGATAGGTGAAATCGGTTTGCCAGAGCTCGTTCGAGCGTGTCGTCTTATCCCGGAACTCGTCCGCAGCCCGAATGGCCACATGGGCTGGCGCCGTAATCAGATCGGCAGACTTGAGAATTCGGTAAGCCGATGATTCCGATATAAAATACTACTTCTCATCGGTGTATTTAACTGCCAGCTCGCGCGGTGTCAGGTCTTCGTGGTCCAGCGCGAACTCGAGGAAGGCCTGACGGATGTCATCCGGGATGCGGTTCCACACCGACCGCGGGCGTGGCGAGCGATCGGCAAGCGCGTCAACGTCACCATCGACCCAGCGAGCATACCATTGGTAATAGGTGCTGCTGGGAATGCCGAGCATCGCCAGCGTCTGCCTGACCGGCAGATGCGAGGCTTACACCGTGCGGATGATTTCAAGCTTCTCAGAGGCAGGGTATCTCATTCTCCGTCCTCCCCATCCCCGATCATGCTTTTTGAGCAGTCGGTTGTTCAGGGTTAGTTCGGCGACCACCTCCTTCAGCGCGGCCGCCTCGGAGCGCAGTTCCTTCACCTCCGGAGTCGTTGCCTGCCTCGCCGTTTCGCCAGCGAGACGCTGTTTGCCGGCTTCGAGAAACTCCTTCGACCAGGAATAATACAGACTCTCGGCAATCCCCTCCCGGCGGCACAGCGCGGCAATGCTCTCCTCGCCCCGTAGGCCAACCAGGACAATCCTAATCTTCTCCTCGGCCGAGTAGTTCTTGCGCGTCTTCCGCTTGATGCCCCTGACCAGCTTGTCAGCGGCGTCTTTCGATGTTCCGGACTTCTTGTTCACCTTCGCTCCATAATGGCTTCGATGAACCAGAATTCCTCCGTTGCTCAAACCCCTAAATCTGTCCGGTGGGTGCTGACGTCAAACACGCTACAAAAAAGCCCGAGGCAGGCGCGCTGCAAACGGGACGTTTGCGTAATTGCGCCTTCCGACCTGTCCCGGTCGTCAGGTTCGTAGCAACGCAAGTCCGATCATTGCTTCGAAAAAGTTGGAGCGAGCCAACCATTCAGACACGACATCCTATTCATGATCAAAAAGGAAAGGGCGATCAGGATGTCAAGAAACACGATGAAAATCGAGAAGCTCACGCGGAAGATAGAGCAGAAGAAGGCGCTTCTGTCCGACCTGTCATAGAAAGCAAAGCCCGAAGAACGAAAGGCCGATACACGCCGCAAGATCATTTACGGCAGCGCTTTTCTTGCGCTGTTGAACTCCCTGTCGATCGAGAAAGCGGATCGCACAAGAGCTGCGGTCGAGAATATGATCACCAACAAGCGGGATAGAGAATTCCTCGGGCTGAACCCGATTTCAGACGATAAAAATGGCGAGTAGAGCCATCGTATCCGCGCGGCACGACATCGAAATTATCCTGTCCACAGGATCAGGAGACAGACTGCAAGGTCTATGCCAGAACACCAGACATAGCCGGAGCCGCATGCCGCTGAAAAGTGTATTTATTTTCGTTAACTCTCTTCATTTCGCCACAAAGCTGTGCTCATGATTGACCTATACCGGTGACTCGCTGCCGAGCCCGGATGAAAATTTTATTGAATCTTTGGCATATAACGAATGGTTGCCCTTACAACAAAAAGACAAGCAGACGCGACTCCGCACGCGGCCTCTTTGATCGAGGGAATGCGGGATTTTGGATATACTTTAGAGACGGCCATGGCCGATGTCATAGACAACTCGGTGACCGCCAAGGCATCCAAGGTCGAGATACTCGCGGAAACGGCGACGGATGAACCCTGGATCGCGATCGTCGACAACGGGTCAGGCATGACCGAGCCCGAACTGATCGAAGCCATGCGACCGGGAACAAAGAACCCACTACAGGAACGCGAAGGCCACGATCTTGGGCGGTTCGGGTTGGGCCTGAAGAGCGCGAGCTTTTCGCAATGCCGCCAGTTGACCGTGATCTCCAGGAAGGATGGTCAGACGTCCGCCGCGACATGGGATCTCGACAAGGTTGTAGAGACCAACGACTGGCGCGTCGACCTCGAGGATGACCTGACCGACATACCCGTCGCGGACAGTTTGCCGGATACGGGGACCATTGTGCTTTGGCGCAAGCTTGACCGGCTCTCGACCAACTTCAGGCATGATGTTGCCAAGCGATCTGCGGAGATCAACAAGGCCATTTCCGGCGCAGAACGCCACCTACGGCTATGCTTTCACCGCTACATGGAAGGGAGCAGACCCGACCTGCGGATACTGCTCAACGAGCGCAAGCTCTCGCCGATCGATCCCTTCGCGACCGACCACCCGGCGACTCAGCCAGGCCCAGAGGAACCCCTGCCGCTGCTGAACGGCGAAGTCGTCACCCAGTGCTTCACACTTCCCCACCACAAGAAGATGTCAAAGACCGCATGGGATGACCTGGGCGGCCCCGAAGGCCATCTGCGGTCCCAAGGTTTCTACATCTATCGCGAACGCCGCCTTATCATCGCCGGCAGCTGGCTGGGCCTCGCACGGCAGACAGAACTGACGAAGCTGGCAAGGGTGCGCGTCGATATCCCGAACACCATGGACTCGGACTGGAAGATCGACGTGCGCAAGGCATCGGCTCAGATGCCGCCAGTTGTTCGCGAACGCTTGCGAAAGATCGTCGAGCGGCTCCAGGGAACATCGAAGCGCACCTACCAGCGGCGGGGCCGGAAACTCGTGTCAGATGAGTATCTGCCGCTCTGGAACCGTATCCAGAAGGATGGTGGTATCGTCTACCGCCCCAACGTCGAGCACCCCTCGATCACCGGTTTCGCAGCCGCGCTGCCCGAAGAGTTCCGGCATGGGTTCAAGACCTGCATCAGCCTCCTGGGAAGCGGCCTGCCCATTGCGGCATTGCACGCGGACATGCTGGGCGGTGCCGAGGATGTGACGCAGGATGCGGCGGATTTCACCGATCTCGCAGACTCGGCCGAGATCGCCGTCCGGGCGCTGCTGAATTCGAGCATGACAGGAAATGACGTGGTGAGGACTCTATGCTCGACGGAGCCGTTCATCCACCACAAGGAAGCGATTCGACAGCTTGTTGAAGAAATTCAGGGAGAAACCTCGTGACCGCAGCGCTCAAGCATCTAGACGATGTCGTCTCGCAATCACTGGCACATCAACGCAAGAGCGGTTACGAGCTGCGGTCCTTCATAACCACGATGAATGTGGCGCTGAACGTGAATGCCGCGCCGGATGCGCTCGAGCAGCTTGCGCGCGACATCGAGGAGCGTTTCGGCATCACCATGGGGCTGGGGGCGATGGTCGACGATGAGAGCTTTCGTCCGTGGCTGGACGAGGCCAAGGCGTCCATCGACCCGTTCTACTGGGACCGATACAAGAAACTGCTTCACAAGAATGGTCTGCCCCACGATGTCATCACCACCACCGATGAGCTGACGGACCGCATCCTTGGTCGCCTGGGCAACCCGGGGTTGGCGGAGAAGTGGGATCGCCGCGGAATGGTGGTCGGTCACGTCCAGAGCGGCAAGACGGCGAACTACACCGGCCTGATCTGCAAGGCTGCGGATGCGGGCTACCGCCTGATCGTCGTGATCGCAGGCATCCACAACAACCTGCGCAACCAGACCCAGGAGAGGATCGACGAAGGCTTCATCGGTCGCGACACCGGGCGGTTGGCGACGCAGGGCAAGAAGGGCAACCGCGCCATCGGTGTCGGGCTCTTCGATGACCGCCATGTTCCGGTCAGCCTGACCAACACGCTTGCGGATTTCCGCAAGGACACGGCGTCCACCAACACCAGCCAGATCGATTCCTACAAGGTTCCGGTGGTCCTGGTCATCAAAAAGAACCACAACACGCTCCGCAACCTGCTGGACTGGCTGCGCGAGAACAGCGCCAGGGGCGACGATCAGATGATCGACCAGCCGATGCTGCTGATCGACGACGAAGCCGACAACGCTTCGATCAACACGAAGTATTCGAAAGACGAGATCACCAAGATCAACGGGCAGATCCGGGATCTGCTGAACATGTTTCACCGCAGCTGCTACGTCGGCTACACGGCGACGCCCTTCGCCAACATTTTCGTCGATCCGGATCAGGATGACGAAGTGCTCAAGGAAGATCTGTTTCCGAAGCACTTCATCGTCGGGTTGGATGCGCCATCCAACTACTTCGGTGCCAAGAAGATCTTCATCGACGGAATACCCGATGACGGAGATCCGATCTGGCTGCGCTACATCACCGACAACGAAGACGTTCTGCCGATCAAGCACCGCATCGACCAGACGGTCGATGAATTGCCTGAAAGCCTGAAAGAGGCCGTTCGTGCATTCCTGATCGCACGGACGATCCGGAACCTGCGCGGCCAGGCCTCGAAACACTGCTCGATGCTGGTGAATGCAAGCCGTTTCACGAAGGTGCAAGGGCTGCTGCGGAACCGTTTGCACCAATACGTCGGCTCCATTCAGGACTCGCTGCGTGTCAACGGTGCGCGCGGTGAAGCGGCATTGCGCGACGCGATGATCGCCGATCTGCATGACACTTGGGAACGGGAGTATTTCGACGCGGAACCTGACTGGTCAAAGGTGCTTGCGGCCATGCTTGAAGCGGTCGCCGCGGCAAAGGTGGTCGAGGTGAACAGCAGCGCCAATGGTCTCGACTATTCCGGCGAATCCAACCTCGGTCAGACGGTCATTGCGGTCGGCGGCTTTTCGTTGTCGCGGGGCCTCACGCTCGAAGGCCTGACGGTCACCTGGTTCCTCCGCAACACCATGATGTATGACACGCTGATGCAGATGGGCCGCTGGTTCGGCTATCGCGGCGGCTACGAGGATCTATGCCGCATCTGGATGCCCTCCGAAGCGATCGACTGGTATGCCCACATCGCCGAGGCGAGTGAGGAGCTGCATTTCGAGTTGAAGAAGATGGAGAAGGCCAAGGCGACCCCTTCGGACTTCGGCCTGGCCGTGCGGAGCCACCCTGCGTCGCTTCTGGTGACCGCCCGCAACAAGATGGGTTCCGGCCAGAAACACATCCTGATCGGCCTGTCCAATGCCTGGGTCGAGACGGCAAAGATCACGGCGAAGCCCAAGGAACTCGAAGCCAACGAAAAGGCCGCCGTTCGCCTGCTTGAGGACATGGCAGCGCGTGGACTGGGGCCAGACGCCGCCGTCAAGGTGAATGGCGGCAATCTGGTGAATGACGTTCCGGTCGAAATGATCGATCAGTTCCTGCTGGGATGGCGCAACCATGAACAGGCATTCCTGACCCAGCCCGGACCGGTCCGCAATTACATCCGCGATCGCCAGGCGGACGAACTGAAACTGTGGGATGTCCTTGTCACCGACGTAAAGAGCGAGGCGGGCAGCTTTGACATCGGCGGATGGGCCGTCGGTCCGCAGATGCGCCGTATCGGCTATGCTGACCTCGGGGATCATCTTCTGTCCATGAGCGGCAAACGCGCGCGTATCGCCTCACGAGGCGTGGAACGAATCGGAGTCGATGAAAACAAGGCCAAGCAGGCAGAGGCCGCGTATCTGGCTGCGGAAAAGCTCGATGGCAAGGACCCGGACAAACGCCCGTCTTTCCCTGACAGAATCTATCGTCAGGTCCGCGACAAGCCGCTGTTCGTTCTTCATGTCGTGAAGGTTCGTGCGCCAGAGGAAAAGGACATCGATCAGTTGCGCGACAAGAGCGTGCTCGACAGACTGCCGGAACGCCCCGTGATCGGATGGAGCATTAGTCTCCCCCCGTCCAGCAAGCCGAACGATCGGGTCGAATATATCATCAACACCCAGAAGTTCCGCGAAATCTACGGCACGGAAGAGGACGACGATGGCGCATTTGAGGATGATTGAGGGACCTTGGGCCAGCCTCGCCGAGAATGAGGCGCGGCGCGTCGACAGCAAAGGTCGGTTCGACTTCTTCTGGGTGAGGATGCCTGACGGGTCTCCTGGATTGGTGCTGCGCCTCTCGGACGGCATCAACGAAGTTCGACCGCTGCCGAAACTGAAGCATGTCGGCGTCTTTTACCGGGTCGTCGAGGGCAGCAATCACCTTTGCATCACGCTGTCTGAGCCTGCCCATATCGACCTGTTCGAAACACTGTGTCGGGACGTGGTTTCGGCGGGCGAAGAGGCCGCCGATCTTCAGGGGGCACTCGGCCGCGCCGTTCGGCGGGCCATGCGCTGGCACCATCTTTTGCGAGGCGGAAAGCAGGGAATGCCGCTAGAAGTCCAACGGGGCTTGGTCGGCGAACTCGCATTCCTGCGGGAACTCGTCGCTGTCATCGGCCCGAGCAAGGCCGCCGAAGCATGGAAGGGGCCGGATGACAGCGCGAAGGACTTCGAGCTTCCCGGCATGTTCTTCGAAGTCAAGGCGCGGAGGAGCGCAGCCCATCCGAAGATCCGGATTTCGTCCGAGGCCCAACTGATGGACATCGTCGGAGCCCAGCTGTTCCTTCGCGTTCAGGATGTGGACACAGCACTGGACGCCGAGGGTGACAACCTGAAGGATCATGTGGACAGAACGGCGAAGCTGTTCGAAGATGATATTGCGGCGCTGGACGTGTGGGAGCAGCGCATCGCCGAAAGCCCCTATGCCGAAGACGCCGTCGAACCTGAACGTCGCTGGCACCTTGGAGCGGCGCGGCTGTTTCAGGTCGTCGAGGGCTTCCCGAGGATTGTCCCGCCCCTGCCAGCAGGGACCGAAGAACTGGCCTATTCGATACGCCTCGACGCTTGCACCGGCTTCGAGACGACAACAGATTTGAAGACATTGCTATTGGGGGAGACACGGGATGTCGGAGCTTGAGGAATTCCATCAGAGTCTGATCGCGGATATTCAAGGCAACGCCGATGCCATGGGGGCCTACCTTCACGAAGCCTTTTTCGAGAAGGCTGGAGAGATCCTGAACGAGGCCGGCGAGATCGAGGAATGCGACTACTGCCATTTCGAAGGCGTTCGAACCGTCATGAAAGCAAAGATATCTGGGAAGGTATCGCTCGAGGTCACGGGTTATGGCGGGGATCCACGAGACACCGGCGGAGAGCTTGCTCTTATTCTCACGGATTTCCAGTTGACCCCAACAGTCAGGACAACTGAGGCAAGACACTTGAAGGCCCAGTTTTCGAAGCTTGTCGAGTTTCTAAGGCATTCCCGAAAGCCGGATTTTCTTGAAGACCTCGAAGAAACCAGCAATGCCGCACAGTTGGTCGATTTGATCCAGTCCCGCTGGTCGTCGATCGAAAAGATCAAACTGATCTTCGTCACCAATGCCGACAACCGCGCGAAGGCCGATGCAATGTCGGCAGGCAACATAGACGGCAAGCCGGTGACTTACAGTTCATGGGATCTGAAACGGCTCAAAGGCTATATCGAACAGGGCAGAGCCCGGGAAGATCTCACAATCGATTTCGTCAAGGACTTCGGCGGCGCGGTGCCAGTCCTTCGCGCTTCGGGGGCAGACACGGCCCTGGAAAGCTATCTTGCGGTCATTCCCGGTGCGCAACTCGCCCAGATCTACGACCGCTGGGGAGCCCGCCTGCTGGAAGCCAACGTGAGGAGCTTCCTGCAGGCCCGCGGAAAGGTGAACAGGGGTATCAGGGACACCATTGCCAAAGAACCACAGATGTTCTTTGCCTATAATAACGGCCTTTCGGCCACGGCCGAGAACGTAGTCTGCCAGAAGACAGAAGATGGTTTGGTTATCACCAGTGCTGACAACCTTCAGATTGTGAATGGCGGCCAGACAACAGCCTCGATCCATGCAGCCCGAAAGCTGGCAGGCGAAGGTCTCAAGGATATCTTCGTCCAAATGAAACTGAACATCGTCCCTCCGACATTGGCACCTACCGTGGTTCCGCTGATTTCGGAGTTCGCCAACAGTCAGAACAAGGTCAACGCCGCGGACTTCTTTGCCAACCACCCGTTCCACATCCGCGTCGAGGAACTGTCGCGCAAGATCCTCGCACCTGCTGGTGCCGATGGATACCGGGAAACAAAGTGGTTCTACGAACGGGCAAGAGGGCAATTCGCAGACGAGCGAAGCAAGAAGACTCAGGCGCAGCGCGACAAATGGGATGCCGAATTCCCGAAGTCACAATTCTTCACCAAAACCGACCTGGCCAAGTTCGAGAACTCCTGGAATGGACGTCCTGAAGAGGTCTCCAAGGGCGCCCAGAAGAACTTCGCCGAGTTCGCCAAGTTGATCCAGAAGGTCTGGGGCAAGAGTGGCGCCCGGGTGGACGAGGTCTGGTATCGCCAGTTGATCGCGAAGGCGATCATCTTCCGCAGGCTGGAAAGACTGGTCTCGGCCCAGGAATGGTATGAAGGAGGATACCGCGCGAACATCGTGACCTATGCCATCGCAAAGGTCGCGCATGACGCCGAGGCCGCCGAGAAACAAGTGGACCTCCAGCGGGTCTGGCGGATGCAGACAGTGCCGCCTGCTCTCGAGCAAGCTCTGTTGGTCGCCGCCGCCGAAGCGCAGAGCCTGATCACCAGCCCCCCGGAAGGTATCCGGAACATGAGCGAATGGGCCAAGAAGCAGGCCTGCTGGGAGCGCTTCCGGAAAACGAAGCTGGACTACCCGGAAGACTTCAAGGGCATGCTCATCGCTCCGGAAGAGGCCCGCAGCGAGGACGAAGAGATCAAGGACGACGCCGAACTGACAAAGAGCGTCGAGGATCAAGCACGGGTCTTCGAACTCGGTCCAAAGTTCTGGCAGAATGCTCGCGATTGGGGACGCATGCACAAGCAGTTGTCGCCGATGGAGTATCAGGTTCTGGACATCTGCTCGAAGATCCCTAACCGGATTCCGACCGAAAACCAGACCGCAGTGGCCATCAAGGTGCTCGCGAAATTGGAGAGCAACGGCTTTGGTGGGAAACAAGAGGCGACTGCGGCCGAGTGACCGGCCCGCTTCGCGCCATTCTCACGACAGCAACCGCCTGACCGCGGATGCAATCTGATAGGCAAGGTAAGGTGGCACCGCGTTGCCCACCTGATGATATTGCTTCGTGCGTGGGCCGCAGAACCAGTAGTTGTCCGGGAAGGTCTGCAGACGCGCGGCCTCGCGCACGGTCAGGGCACGACATTGCTTTGGATCCGGATGGATGAAGTAGTGCCCATCCTTTGAGATATGGCTGGTCACGGTCGTCGAGGGCCTGCCCGCCGCCTGGGTCCGGAAACGGTCGGCAAAGTCTCCGGAGCCGCGGTTCTTGTGTTCCGGCTGCAGAAACTGCGGGAACTCCATCAGCTTCGGGGCCTTCTCAAACACATGCGTGTAGGCAGCTGAATACATGTAGCGCCCCAGATCTTCTGGGATATGGCCGCGGGTCTCGTGCTGAAGTGTTGTGCATAACCGTTCGTCGGAGAACCAGGCCTGGAGATGATCGGGCATTGGTGCCTTCTCCCCCTTCCAACCACTGCTGCGGTGGTGAGGCAAGTCGTTGGCCGAAGCGATCGCGCGGGCAATTGCCTGCACTTCATCGGGGATACCGATGGCATTGGCGATGGCGAGGGCCTGCTCACGGACAGCGTGGTGCCAACCGTCAACGCTGTCCTGACTGCTCAAACGACTCCTCAATTGCCACATGCCGGTGATGGCCTCTCCGACCGTGACCGGCGGCTGGGGCTCCCCCAGGATCGGGCCATTCAGATTCAAGCCTGCAGCTATGTCCTTGCGTATCCCGAGGATAATGACCCGGTGGCGAGCCTGGGGAACACCATGGTCTTCGGCACGGACAAGGAAGCTGCGCGCCTCCGCCCGACTGCCATCTTCGGGTGTCGGTTGAGCCAGAGGGAGCAGCCGATACCCGTCCCCCGAACCCTCGAGATCATCCAGAACCCTGCTGAAGATGCCCCCGCCATCGACCTTGCTCGACAGCATGCCTTTTACATTCTCCATGACAAAAGCCGCCGGTTTCAGGCGATCCAGAATGCGCACGTATTCGCGATACAGGTAATGCCGTTCATCCTGTTCCGGCACGTAATCAGCCTTACCCTTGTTCCGTGAACGGCCCGCGAGGGAGTAGGCTTGGCAGGGCGGCCCCCCGATCAGGATCGTGTTTCCTGCGTGCGCTTCGCGGGCCCGGTCGAGTTCGACAGCCAGCTCCTCAAACACGCCGTCCCCACCCAGAATCCGCTGCCTGACTTCCTGCTCCGCCAACTTCCAGTTCGATGGATAGAGTTCCGACCAGTCAGGAAGAGGTTCGCCCTTGTTCAGGGCATTGTAGTATTCTTGAGGGAACTCGTCGAAGGACCGCAGGAAAGCGCGCAATCGCAGCGTCTGGATGGCGTGGTCATCCATCTCGACGGACAGATGGATCTTCATCCTAGCATCGGAAGCACGACCAGCCCGCGAAAAACCCTCACCGAGGCCACCGGGCCCCGCAAATAGATCGATGATGGCAAATTCTTGGGTCATGGCAATCCTTCATGGAAGCGCATTTCTACCAGGTTTCGTCGTCAATGCCAGGTGGAAAAAAGAGTTGGAGAACATAGATAAAGATCATGGTCGATGTGGTGGACAAGAAAACGCGCTCACGCATGATGTCGGCGATCAAGGGCGCGAATACCACGCCTGAAATCCTTGTGCGTCAAGCTTTGCACGCTCGAGGTTTTCGCTTCCGTATCCATGACCGCCGCCTGCCGGGAACTCCTGATATCGTGCTCCCCAAGTGGCGTGTTGCCATCCAAGTTCATGGGTGCTTCTGGCACCGACACGACGGCTGTCGCAAAGCGACGACACCGGCAAACAACTCAAGCTTTTGGCGGGAGAAGTTTGACGCCAATGTCGCCCGCGATGCAAAAACCGCCGAGGCCTTGATGCGACGAGGCTGGCGACTTCTCATCATCTGGGAATGCGCCGTTGAAAAGGCCGCCTCACAGGAGTTTATCGGGTTGGTTTCTGCGTTCATCACATCAGCGGACCATGCTGATAGCCAGTATATGGAAATCGGCGCGCCCATTTCTCCGGAAAATAAGCCGAAGTTTACAGGCGAAACCAGCAGAAAGAAATCTGACAAACCTAATTGCATTTGACAATCGCAGGCAACTATTGCGCCGGGCCTTTACGAACTTGAAACCTGCGCCTGAAATTGACCTCAAGCGACTTCCGCCAGAATTCGAGTCAGATCATCCTTCAACGCCTGCTTGTTCGCGACATACTTCTCGAGCGCCAGAACCAAAGGCACGAACTTTGCTCTATCGTCCCGAGACTGGATAATGCGTACCAATACTTTCCGAGCAGCCTGCAGCTCTTCAATTGTGGGTTCCATGATTTCTTTCCTACTGCTTCTGGGAAAGAAATTGGAATAGCCTCCTGAGAGTGGTCCACCAACTGGGATAGGTTGTCCCTGAAATTGGAGGATTAGCGATGGCTGGGAAGAGAGAAAAGCCCGAAGAGATTGTATCGAAGCTTCGGCAAGTTGAAGTGCTGCAAGGCCAAGGTGCGACGATATCCGAGGCGGCGCGCCAGATAGGCGTTACACAGCAGACGTTTTGCCGATGGCGGAAGCTATATGGCGGGATGCAGCGATGACAGCTTGTCCGCCTCAAAGAGCTGGAGAAGGAGAGCCAGAGGCTCAGACGGGCGGTCTCTGATCTCACGCTGGACAAGCTCATCCTGACAGAAGCCGCGAAGGGAAACTTCTGAGCCCTTCGCGTCGCCGGAAATGCATCGAGCAAGTGCGGCAGGAGCTTGGCGTGTCAGAGCGCCGGGCCTGCCGCGCGTTGGGCCAGAATCGATCCACGCAACGGAAAGTGCAACAAGGGCGGGCCGATGAAGAGCGTCTGACCGAAGACATCATCGAACTGGCTGATCAGTATGTCGGCCTTTAAGCGCTCAGAGCTCAGGCTTCATGCACAGTAGCCAGTTTTGTCGGGGTAGGGCGCCATCCTTGTTGCAAGAAAACAAACTCACCATGAATGCGACATCTTGACATGTCGCAATTTTGCTCCTAAATGCGTTTGCATGACAGAACATGAACTCACACTCGAAGAACTAAGCGAGCGCACCGGCGTAGAAGCCCGCACGCTGCGCTCCTGGGTTGCGGAAGGACTTCTTTCGCCTCCCTTCAAGCCTGGACGAGGCGCCCGCTACCCGGCCAGCAACGCGGACCGTGCTTTGGCGATTAGAGCGCTGAAGGATGCACACGGGTTGTCTCTCTCTGAAATCGGTCGGCGTTTCATGATGGCGACCGAGGAACAGATCAGGGAATGGGCGCTGGAGGCGGGACCGACCACAACGCCCAAAGGTGCTGCGCGCGAGTACTTGAGCAAGATCCGCGCCCGGGTGAACAAGCCGGAGCCTGTAAAAGCCTACGTGCTTCGCAAGGTCACGAAGTCTGTTTCCACCTCGGAACAGGAACCTTCTGCACAAATGAGCATGAGCAGCGAGCCGAGTGGTTTTTTCCGCGCCTATGACTTCGAGAAGAAACAGGCTGACCTTGCAAGCATTGAACGGCTGATCCTTCAACTGCAAGAGGTCCTTGAGGCCCCTGCACCTCGGCGCGCGAGAGGGGCCGTCTGGACGCGTATTTCCGTCACGCCGGATCTTGAACTGTCTCTCCGCGGAGACCTTGAGCCACGTGAACGCATTCTCTTTGAGCAACTCGCGGACCATTTCCGCGCTATCCTGACGGGAGGAACCAAGAATGACTGAAGTTCATTTCAACACGACCGCCACTTTCGATCGGGAATTCTTCTGGGAAGGGGGAAACTCGGTCCGCTACCTCGTCGCCCGACTGAAAGCTGACCATGCAAAAGAGAAAAATCTCGCCGCGCCGTCCCCTTTGAATATTGCTCTTGTGATCGATGCGAGTGGTTCAATGGCGGGGGGCAAGCTCGAAGCGGCCAAGGAGGCCGCGATGGGGCTGGCCGCACGCCTGACAGAGCGTGACCGCCTCACGGTTGTTTCTTTCGCCTCCGACGTCCAGGTGCATCTCGATGCTGTTCCCGTTACCCCGGAAAATGCCATCCAGATCCGTGCCGAGATTTCGCGATTGGAAACGCGTGGTATGACCTGTCTTTCAGGTGGGTGGTTTGCCGGTGTGGAATGTGCCGCCCGGATCGCGGAAACCGATGAGAGGATGACTCCAAGGGTCATCATTCTCAGTGATGGTCACGCCAATGAAGGCATCACCGACCCGGAGGAACTGCGCGAGCACGCTGGAGAACTCAGGATGCGTGGCGTCCTGACCTCCACGTTGGGTATTGGTGACGGGTATGACGAACAATTGCTGCGGGGTATTGCAGAGAATGGTGGGGGTCGTCTCCACGACGCCGAACTGACGAGCGAGATCTCCTCTGTTCTGCTGGGCGAACTTGATGACATCTTCGATACGCTCGTCGAGGATGCCCGGATTGCCCTGGAGATGCCAGCAGGCGTACATGTCGAAGTGGTGGGACGGGGGCTGGCAGAACTCCACGGCGGCAATCTAGTTGTGCAGATGGGACCAATTCAGAATGGGATCGAGCGCGTTGCCGTGTTTAAGGTGACCTGTCCGAAGGCTCGCCCAGGCGAGGAGTTGGAATTTCATCTGAAAGCAGAAGCGCGAACTGTCAACAACCGATCCTGGATCCAAGCCAACGCCAAGGCAGCCAAGCTTGTTGCCGTCCTTGGCAGCACGAACAAGGCACAGCGCCGTGATGCACAGATTGCCGAAATCGTCGCGAGAACTTGGAGTGCGCACATAGTAGCGACCGCGGCCAAAATGAACAGGGATTCAGCCTATGAGGAGGCGGGCAGGTATCTCGAGGAAGAACTGCGTTTCTTCAAGCCCTATGTGGAAGGCCTGGCAAAGGCTGGTGACATGATCGATGAACTGGAGATGCTGGCACAACGCGTGGGTCAACGGTTCTCGCCGCGAATGCATAAGGAAATGGTGATCCAGGCATCCCTTGCCATGGAGAGCAGGATGGACCGCAGGGGCCTCGAGAAGGCTGCGTGGAGCACCCGAATGAGACGGGGTGATTGATGTTGTTCGGTCGGGGCAGGAGGCGAGCATGCGCTGCGGACCTCGCTGGCATTTGGGTGCCAAACATGATTGATGCATTTGCGACGGCGCGAAGGATGGACCTTACGCAACCTTGCGCCGCTGCGAATGCTCGAGCTCATCGGGAACCTCCAACCGATTTGAGACTGATGCAGATATGATGTGATCCGTGCAGTGCTCGGTGCGGTCGAGTAGAGTAGGGAATTGGTTTCCAGCAAACCTAGTGCTGTTCATGAAGGTGTTGCGGACGGGACAATCTTGGGAGGCGGGTTTGTGCATGGCTAAGCTGAAGGGATTAAAGGGAAAGGATAGGGTCACACTCGCCCGGGACGCCGCGATAGCGTTATTGAAAAAAAGAGACGCGCTAAAAAAGTTGAAAAGCAAAGAGACATTGTCTGAAACCGACAGGATCAAGGCATTAGACCTTGTTCGGGAAATTGAAGTCTTGAAGACGAAGATATCCAACCTTGGTTTTGATCCGAAAGTTGCGGCGTCCAGTGCCGCGGCTTGGCTCCGAAAAGATGCGCTCAAGGTGAAGACGAAGGGCTTAAAAATCTCGCAACGTGGACGTGTTGGTGGGGTGGGGATGTATGGGCTTGGGACATCATTGAAAAATTGGCGATGACCTGCACGTTACTCTAGTCCTGATTATACCATGTTTGTAGATGACACTGGGCTTCTTGTGGAAACTCTCATCCTGATCGAGATCGACAAGGAAATTGTTGGCTTGATCTTGCTGGGTCCAGCCCAGGCTTCCCCGATCGAGAACCCACGGTAGCCGACAGCATTGTCCAACTCGCTCTTGCGGACCATGAAACCCTCGTCCCCGAAGACCCGCTTGATCTCTTCCTTGGTCTGTTTCGGGATCAGTTTCCAGGCGTCCTGCTCAATCTGGTTCGTCTGTTTGGGATCGGACAGGTCGATGTATTCACTGCTGTGGGAACCCTTGTCCCGGTTCCACATCTTCTTCAGTTCCCGAACCAGCTTGTTGTTGAACTCCTGGGCCACGGCTTCTTCCACATGACGGCCAGCCCAGGCCCCGATCATCTCGCCGAGATGGTCGTTCTTGTTCATCTTGCGGATCATTTCCGGATCGATCGACCGCTCATATCCGATGACCATGCCAGCCGTGTCATAAACCGGCATCAGGGCTTCCTTTCCCTTGGGAACCAGGCCCTTCATGATCTTATGCTCGATCAGGCCCACATCCGCATCCTGTATCTTCCCGGCGCTGACCCCGGTCAGGTTCCGTCCGGTGAAGGCATCCACACCCATCGAGGTGCTGTGAACCGTCTGCATGATCCCCTGATGGAAGACCGAATGGCCCCCTCACCTAAACATACCCTACATCCTATCAGGCGTTTTCCGATTTACCTTCACCAAGTGCTTTCATATTCAGGTCTTTGTTTTCACAAGAAACTTGATGAACCCGAAGCAAGCTAAGTCCGATTTGCCCTTGGGTTCAAACCTAAAACACAAAACGTCATATTTGGTCGAAATCGGCTAGGGGCGCCTAAAGGCTAAGGCTCGAAATTGGGCGCTTTGCTATAAGCTAACCTCCTGAACTGTACCAAGCGGTTCAGTAAGTTCAACTTGGGTTTTAGCCAAGTTGCTTTGTGGGTTCGCAACCGGTCGAGTAATCCGCAGATTTTCTGAAGAGATCACACCCTATTTGGTTGATCCATCTTCCGAACTTCTGACTTGGGTTTTAGGTCGAGACTGAAGGGAGACATTGGTCTCCAGGCCGTCATGGCATCACGAAGAAGAATGGAAGGTATCTGGGGCGTGAAAGAGCATGTGGCATCTAAAGGGAAATAATCAACTAACGTTCATTTTATTCGTTGACGTATCTGAAAACAGGTGCATAATGGGGCTTGCCCCCACTGGGGGCTGATAGCTCGTGCGCGATTTTTTGGGGGGGGCTAGTCCTTTCGAGCAAGCTCACGGCAGGAGAGGGCGATCGAGCCTTTGCCAGTGGGGCTACATTCGCCGAATAAATCCGGGATGTAGGCTACCTCTTCGAAGCTGATTGGGATGGGCCTGCTCGGGGGCAACCGCTTGCTGAACGCGCGCAGGTGGCAGGTGACCTTCGCAGCTTCCGTCTGGCTCTCGTGTTTTCCCACTTTGCTTGAGCCAGGAAATGAACAGACCTGATGGCCAAGAGGGTAAAGACGGAGAGCGTCAATGCATCTGCACTGGTTCCAGCATGTCGTCTGTGTCCAGCTTGAGTGCACTGCGCCATAGGGGCGTCTTGAAGACGTGATGCACATTCCGGCTGTCGGGGGTGGCTTCACGTGTTTCCATGATCAGGCCTGACCATTCCAAGGGCCGAAGAACGCATGCTGAGAACGCAGCGAGTTGGCGCCATCCTGCATGTCCTTGATCAGCACCATCGACGTAGAAGGCGGTGTAGAGATCGCGCTCCGTGCTGCCTTGATCCGCTTCCACATTGATCACATTCAGCCACACGTCCCATGAGCCCAAAGGTCTCTCGTTGAAGCGCGAATAGGCTGCATGATCCATTTGGAAGACATAGAAGGGGATCAGTTCATCGAACAGCTTGCCAGGGGTTAGCGCCAGCGCTGCACCTCGTTTGGTGAGTTGGAACTCTCCCTTGAAGTGACGGCCCAATCTGAGGTGGATCAACAGGAAATGCAGCAGTTCCAGTGGGGGAAAATCATATTCGTTGAGCACCTTTCTATTGCGCAGCAGGTCTTCGCGGCTTCTGCCCGGCCAGTCAAAATTCTCCACCGCCCATTGCACGAAAACCCGTTTGAACGCTCTGGTCTTGGTCAGGCCGATCGGCCCGTGGTCCTGAACATAGCGCAGCGTCAATGTGGCAGCTCGCAACAGGGGCGAGTGGATCAAATCGGGATGGGTGTCTGGGAGCTTGCGGAATTTGATCATCCAGACAAGGTGGCACAGGGTTTGAGCCCGCGCCAGTAGATGCGGTTCGCAAGGTGATGAAGGATCGTGCTTTCGACGCTGTATCATTCCGGGTAATGCACTGTAGATCGTCTCCTTGACTGCCTGGTTGCAAAAACTTGCCCGATCGGAGGCAAGGTCGAGTATCGTTAGATCTCGGCAGTATCCTCTTGGGCCTGTCCCCTGTTTGCGTCATGACCTGGTTCAATATCGGGTTCAATGACAAGGAATACCGTCAAATTATTCATTCTCGCGCTACCCAGCGTGGCAGGAGCCTATCATTGAAACCGGTCAAGGATCATCTGACATGGCAAAATCGACCCAAAAACAAGCTGACACGGTGAAGGAGTCATCAGCGATGGCGGAAGCCATGATGGCGTTGAACCCGGCGATGACCAAGGCTTGGCTGGAGATGATGTCAAGTAGTGCCCATTTCATGGCGGATCGATTGCAACAGGACCTGGAGACCCAAAAGGCCATTCTGGCGTGCAAGACACCGATGGAGTTGCTGCAGGTTCAGTCAGCGTTCTTCAAGACAGCCATAGAGCAATACACGGAATATGCCATGCGTCTTAAAGAGACGATGACCTCGGCTACGGAAGAGACAATCAAAGGCGCGCGAACCGATCATTCCCGCGGCTATGATGATGTGCCGTTGTGATCCGCTGGCGGCGCAGCTTGGAGTGGATGGAAGCTTGAGCCAGACCCCGCGCTGACTGACAAAGGCAGCTGGGGCCTTGAGCTACTTTCCGGTACCCGTTCACGATCGATAAAACTACAAGGCCGCTACTGTGATTTCAGGCGCGCGGGAAGATCGGCTGCGATCCAATCTTTCAAGGCGCGGGAGGCCGCTGCGCGGTCTACGGCTTCCCAAGCCACTTTGTCTTGTTCGTTAACTGTGCGTCCTTCGATGTCTGCAAGAACGTCTTGGCCGACAAAATCTCCTGCAGCGGCAGCAAGATACGCCCAGTAAGCAGCCCTGGCGAAGGAGCGGGGGACCCTACTGCCTTCGAGATGATCAAGCGCGCGAGATCTGAGGTCTTGCACAGTCGCGATGCCATCAAATGATGGATTTAATTCGAAGTCTGCTTGAAATGTAATCGCCGTGGCCAGTCCGATGCGCGCTTCCAGATCATCTAGAAGCGCGACGACGTCTGGTTTGCCAACGGCGACCTCGGTCATTTTCGCATAGTCTTCTGCTCGAAAGGCGTCGGCACGGAGCGCGGCAATGGCCTCCAATGCATCTTCGTCGCCCCTCACTGCCAGTGGCAGCAGCAGTTTGATGCCAGCCTCAATGTTTCTTGGGGCGCCAATGCCTGTCGCCAACTGGCGACCGGCTTTCAACCGGTCTTCCGCAGAGAGGTTGGTCGATCCGCTGAGCGCGCTACGCAGAAGATCTACGGATAGAGGGCTGACACGTGTGATAGGGGTGGCTGAGATAGTCGGCGCCAACTGTGACAGCATTTCGCCGGGTCTGTCCTCAAAAACAACCAAGTCAACAAAAACTGGTGCCTTAGGCTCGAAGGCTGCAGCCAACATCTTTGGCTCCAAAAGGAATGCTGACCAAGCTTGGGCTATCTGGGCCGATAGGGCTACGGCGAAAGGCTCGTTTGCACCAGCTTCTACAAGGGATTGCGCCGCGCCAAGTTGCAAGATTGCTGGTGCAACCTCTGGGTTGAGCGCTTCATCGGGCATTGCCTCGTTGAGCAGTTCCCAGATGCCGAGATTGCGAAGAGTCACCTCAGCGCGTTCCAAGAGTATCACCGGGTAGGGGTCAGGTACGCTTGCGTCAATCCAGAAGTAGTCGAGGTCCACGTCAAATGACAGCTCTGCCAAGTCGTCTGCCACGGCAAAGCCGGTGATCTGTGTCTTCGCGCTCGGTACATGGTAGTTTAGCTGCAAAACTGCTCGGGGCATTCGCAAGGTCGGCAACCCAGCCTCCGCCAGCTTTTCGCTGACCGGTGGCATCAAGCAGGTGTTTGACATGCGCAAGTCGTCTGCGCGCAGGTCAAGCTTGATGCTTTCCGGGCTGGCCAGGCCTGCACCATTGATTTCAAGGCGCCTTATCTCGACCCGGCAATCCGCAAAATCTGTCGCTGCGATCCTTGGGTAAGCCTTTATGTTTCTCACAGTGACCGCGCCACGTCGGATGTCGACGTCAAGCGCAGTGTAGGTAACGTCCAAGAATGAACGGATTGTAAGTGTCACTGATTGCGCCAGGCTTTGCATCAGGCGATCCGGTGCCAGCAACTCGCTCCACGTGACTGGTCCATTGGCCGCTGCTGGAGAGCCGATCAAGCAAATTATCAAGGCTAAGTGGCGCATGGTATTCTCCTGATTATCCGAGCGAAGTAGCACACATGAACATGACAGCACACAACTCTCCTAGTTATGTACTCCGCAAAGGTGCCTGGGACATCCTTAAGTTTAGAGGTTCGACATCGTAAGTTATTTGCCCGCTGCTGGTCGCCTTTGCGCGAAGATAAATGAGAGGAGA
Source organism: Rhodobacteraceae bacterium EhC02 (assembly GCA_001650895.1). Taxonomy (GTDB): domain Bacteria; phylum Pseudomonadota; class Alphaproteobacteria; order Rhodobacterales; family Rhodobacteraceae; genus Seohaeicola. The sequence continues at coordinate 2,217 of LXYH01000034.1, read as the reverse complement.
GCGGGCCAAACAACGCCTCGATTGCTCATCGCAATATTTCTGCCTTGAAGGACGTCAAGCTAGCATCTATTCTCAGAGTTGCATCAAGAGCGAGGCCTTGCCTCCGCCAACCTGCCCAACCCGGCAAGGTGGTCGCCTGAAAGGGGATGTGGCCAGATCGGCAAACAAGGGTAGGCCTCATCCAAACGCGATCTTCCCGCCGGTTTCATAATAGGAGACCGACATGATCACGCGTCGTGATTTCATCTTTACAACCGCCGTTAGGGCTTCCAGTCCAGTCGCCTTTCAGGCAGAGGGGCCAAATGTCAGGCTTCCTTTGAAGTCGTTGCCTAAAGTAAGGACTCTGTTCTCAAAACCAACAGATGACGGTCGATTGCTACTCTTCACAGATGGCCCGGAAACCCCACGAAAATTGATCAAGACGGCCGCACTGGAGCGCGCTTTTGGTGTGGGCACGGAACTGCTTTTGCAGCAACCCGATCACTGGCGAATGATCGACGAAGGCTGGTTCACCGAAGAGGATCTCTACGAGCCCTGTGGCATTGACGACCCGGCTTTTTGTGTCTGGTGCGCAAACTACAGGCCCGAAACGGAAGCGCATGATCTCCTTCATGATCTATTCCATGATCAGGTGGCTGGCCCCTTCGGTGCCCGCATTCCACACCTTGGCTTGGAGCTTGCGCAACACCCTTCGACGCCGCGCTATGCGACCGCGACACTTGATGGCGACTGGTGCCTCGCGAGACTTGCAGCCGAAGTGTCGACGCGGACGAATTGGATTTTCATCAACAAAGCAGTCATTTGAAAGGTGTTTCGCATGTACGACATAATTCCCGACATTCACGGGCAGGCAGGAAAGCTGAGAGCTGCCTTGGTTAACCTGGGCTATGCAGAGAGAAACGGGGCCTGGTATCACAGTGACCCAAGGCGTCATGTGGTTTTTCTTGGGGACTTTATTGACCGCGGACCCGACAACCGCGAAGTCATTCGGATCGTTCGTGAAATGATTGAGGCAGGAACGGCGTCGGCCGTCATGGGAAACCATGAGTTGAATGCCATCCACTTCCATACCACAGACAAGCAAGGTCCGCTCAGACCACACTGCGACAAGAACATTTCTCAGCACGCATCTTTTCTGAAGGAATTCCCCTTGGATTCAGCTGAGACGAAAGAAGCGATTGCCTGGATGCGCACGCTCCCGCTGTTTCTGGAATTCTCTGGTTTCCGTGCGGTACATGCTTGCTGGAACGAAAACGATATCCAGAAAATAAAGAGCCTTACAAGGAACGGCGTGATGTCCGAGGAGCAACTGATCAAAGCTGCCAACGAGAAGGATAGTCTGTTCGAGCTCGTTGAAACCGCCCTCAAGGGACCAGAGCTAGCGTTGCCTGACGGGCTCTCTTTTGTCGATAAGGGTGGTCACACGAGGAGAGAAGTCCGTCGGAAGTGGTGGGACGGGCGTGCGGTTTCATGGCGCGATATCGCCGTTTCGGTTCCTGACCTGTCTCAGCTGCCTGATAAAAAGCTGCCTGAAAGTGTTCTTGCTTCAGCCTATCCTATTGATGCTGCCCCTGTATTCTTCGGGCACTACTGGATGTCGGGCTCACCATTGCTGCAGGCTGAAAATGCTCTTTGCCTCGACTACTCTGCTGGTCTCGATGGCCCTCTCGTCTCGTATGAAGCCCGACCGGGGGAATGGCGGCTTTCTCTGGAAAACCTCAGGGTACACAGTTAGTTGCTACAAATGAGTAACACTGTCGAAGTTGGTGGAAGCTACGACCATTTCCCTTGGGGGCAATTCAAACCGACGGCACACACAGGCCAACACGCTGGAAGGCTGCTGACTATATCGATGAGCGTGCCTAGGAAGCTGCCTACGACGGGCTGATCCAGATCTATTCCGGTAAGGTCCGGGGCACGGCCGAGTTGTTATCGATCATGGTGTCAGAGTTCCTGTGCGCCGAACGGGCTCCGGTTGAGTACACCACCGAAGGCAAGACACGCCGCTTGATGGTGGGCAAGAAGTTCCAAGGCGAAGTCACCCCGATTCCCGGCCCGGATCATGACCAGAATCTCGTCGTGTCAAACACCGGATACTGGATGGGCCCGGACATTACGATCGCGCAGGCCGGCAAGGGCCGCATTCGCGCATATGGCCGGGTCTGGGACTTTCGTGTTGATTTCCACCGAGAACTGACCCGGTTAGCGTCCTAATTT
>LXYH01000033.1 GCA_001650895.1 Rhodobacteraceae bacterium EhC02 | reverse complement strand
GGCGCTCGCAGCCCCGCCCCCGCCCCCTGTCGAACATGTCTGGCACATCGCCGAGAATGGCCAGACCAAGGGCCCGTTCTCCAAGGCATCGATGGGTCGCATGGCCGCCGACGGCGCGCTGAGCCGCGACAGCATGGTCTGGACACCCGGCCAGGACGGCTGGATGCGGGCCGAGGATGTGGCCGAACTGGCGCAGCTGTTCACCATCCTGCCCCCCCCGCCGCCGCCCCCCGCCGGCTGATCCAACGCGCATCCTTCCCGCGCGCCGCAACCGGCGCGCCGGGCGCTGAAAGACCATTGTCCGCATGATAGATGCCCCAGCCCCTGCCCCGGTTCAGGAACACCGCTTTCCCTGCGAGCAATGCGGCGCCGATTACCGCTATGCACCCGGCGAAGGCGCGCTGGTCTGCGACCATTGCGGTCATCGACAGCAGATCGCGGCGCCGGGGCCCTGGTCCGGCGCGCTGAGAGAGCTGGATTTCAACGCCGCCCTGTCGCACAGCCTGCCCGCCTCGGAGAGCGAGGAGACGCGCATCTCCACCTGCACCAATTGCGGCGCGCAGGTCGAATTCGACCCTGCGGTACATGCGCTGGAATGCCCTTTCTGCGCGACCCCATTGGTGGCGGATACCGGCACGCATCGCCATGTCAAGCCACGCGCGGTGCTGCCCTTCGCGCTTGACGAACGCGCGGCGCGCCGCGCCATGACCGACTGGCTGGGCAAGCTGTGGTTCGCACCGAACGGGCTGCAGGACTATGCCCGCAAGGGGCGCGCCATGGCCGGCATCTACGTGCCCTACTGGACTTTCGATGCCGATACGCAAAGCCGCTATACGGGCCAGCGCGGCACGGTCTACTACGAGACGATCACCGTGATGCGCGACGGCAAGCCCGCCCGCCAGCAGGTGCCGCGCATCCGCTGGACGCCCGTGTCCGGCCGCGTGAAGCGCTGGTTCGACGATGTGCTTGTGCTGGCCGCGAACAGCCTGCCGCGCCGCTATACCGAAGGGCTGGAACCCTGGGACCTGTCCACCCTGCAACCCTATCGCCCCGAATACCTGGCCGGATTCCGCGCCGAGGGCTACACGGTCGATCTGGAACAGGGCTTCGGCCTTGCACGCGAAAAGATGGACCGCGTGATCGAACGCGACATCCGCTTCGATATCGGCGGCGATCAGCAGCGCATCGGTCAGGTCGATACCCAGATCAAGGACGTGACCTTCAAGCATGTGCTGCTGCCTGTCTGGCTGGCCGCCTATAAATACCGTGGCCAGACCTACCGTTTCGTGGTCAATGGGGCGACCGGCCGGGTGCAGGGCGAAAGGCCCTGGTCGGCCTGGAAGATCGCCTTTGCCGTGATCCTTGGCGCGCTGGTCGCGGGGGCTGTTGGCTACGGGATCGCACTGAACGAAGGAATGATGTGATGACTGACACCGCCGCAACCCTCGACGGGCTGCTTCTCGCCCGCCACAGCTGCCGCGCGTTCCGGCCCGACCCCCTGCCCGACAGCCTGATCGGCGACATCGTGGCCAGCGCCGGGCGCGTGCCGTCGTGGTGCAACGCGCAGCCCTGGCAGGTCATCGTCACCCGCGCCCCCGAAACAGACCGCTTCCGCGAAGCGCTTCTGGCCGCGGCCACAAGCCAGCCTGCCCAACCCGATCTGGAATGGCCGCGCCAATATACCGGCGTCTATCGCGACCGCCGCCGGACCTGCGGCTTCCAGCTATACGACAGCCTTGGCATCCCCAAGGAAGACCGCGCCGCGACCCATGCGCAGATGCTGGAAAACTATCGTCTTTTCGGCGCGCCCCATGTGGCCATCGTCACGACCGAGGCCGATCTGGGCCCTTACGGCGCCATGGATACGGGCGGTTTCGTGGCGCTTTTCACCCTGGCGGCGCAAGCGCGCGGCGTGGCCTCGATCCCGCAGGCCGCAGTGGCGGCACAGGCCCCTTTCCTGCGCGACTGGTTCGGCATCCCCGCGCATCGCCACATCCTGTGCGCGATTTCCTTCGGCCTCGAAGACGCGGACCACCCGGCAAATACCTTCCGCACGGAACGCGCCCCCCTGTCCGAGGTCCTCGAGCTGCGCGGCTGACCGCCCGGTTCTTCTTGCGTCAAATATCCTCGGGGGGATCGTCGAACCGGGTTCGACGCAGTCGAACGCTGTTCGACGTTGGGGGGCAGACAGCCCCCCGCCCGCATTGGCCACGAACCGCGCCCGGCACTACCCCTGGCGGATCGGCACCCTTGCGCTTTTGGCCGCTTCGGGGCCTTTCCTGGGGATGCTGATGGTCAGAACGCCATCCTTCAGATGGGCATCCACCTTGTCGGCCTGCGCATCGGTCGGCACGCGAAAGCTGCGGCTGAAGGATCCGTATTGCCGTTCGCTGAAGAACCAGGTCTCGCCCTTGTCCTCGCGGCTGGATGATTTCTCGCCCTTGACGGTCACCATGCCCTCGTGAACCGACACGTCGATATCCTTTTCCTCGACACCGGGCAGTTCCATCGTGATGCGGTAGGCATCGCCATTCGTCGAGGCATCCGACGCGGGCGCCAGCCAGTCGGCCATGCGCGTCCCCAAGCTGCGGAACGGCTCGGCCAAAGAGGGCCACAGCCCCGCGGCATGTGTTTTCTCGACCATGATACTCCTCCTCCTTCAGAAGTTTCGGTGATGCTGCAACTCTGCTTTGACGCGAATCCGCATGCCTTGATCCGGATCAAAGTCCGGCGTAGTCAGGGCGCAAACAGCAAGGAGACACGGTACCATGCGCGCACTCATCCAGCGGGTCACCCGCGCCTGCGTCAGCGTGGACGGGCAGCAGATCGGCCAATGCGGGCATGGCCTGATGATCCTGGTCTGCGCCATGCAGGGCGATACCGAGGCCGGGGCCGATCAACTGGCGTCCCGGATCGCCAAGCTGCGCATCTTCAAGGATGACGAGGGCCGGATGAATCGTTCGGTGCTGGACACGGCAGGTTCGGCGCTGGTCATCAGCCAGTTCACCTTGGCCGCCGACACGTCGCGCGGCAATCGCCCCGGCTTTTCCGCCGCAGCTGCACCCGAGGATGGCCGCAGGCTCTACGAGCGTTTCGCGGCCAGCCTTGCCGCCCTTGGCATCCCGACCGAAACGGGCCGCTTCGGCGCCGACATGGCGGTCGAACTGGTCAATGACGGCCCGGTCACCATCTGGCTTGACATCTGACGCAGCGGATCAGGGTTCGCGAAACGCCTCGCGCGACTTGTAAAGCGGCTTGAGAAGGTATTGCAGCACCGTCTTGCGCCCCGTGTGCAATTCGACAGAGGCCTGCATCCCCGGCCGGATCTGGACCGAGGCCTGCCGTTCGGTCAGGTTCGCCATATCCACCCGCAGCGTGACCCGGTAATGCGCCGCCGCATCCGGGTTGCGCGCACGTTCGTCCTTGAACGTATCCGCCGAGATCACATCGACCCGCCCCTTGAGCGTGCCGAAGATCGTGTAGTCATAGGCCGTCAGCTTGATCGTCGCCTCCTGGCCGGGGCGGATGTTGGCGATATTCTCGGGTCGCACCCGCGCCTCGACGAACAGTTCCTCGTCCAGCGGGATGATCTGCAGGATCTCCTCGCCGGGGCGCACCACGCCGCCGATGGTCGACACCGACACCGCCTTGACGATCCCCCGCAAGGGGCTGACCAGAACGGTGCGCGTCAACTGGTCCTGGCTGGACTTGAGGTTCTGGCGCAGCGTCGCCAGTTCGCGCAGCGTCGTGGCATAGGCATCGGCGCGCTCCAGCTCGGCGCCGGTGACGATCTCGTCATGGCGGATGCGGGCATCGGCATGGGCCTTGCGCGCGCGCGTCACCTCGATCAGCGACACGATCTTGCGCTCCAGCATCGCCTCCATCATCTGCATTTCCTGCCGGGCCTGATCCATCACACGGCGCGCGCCGGCCGCGCGGCTTTCGAAATCGGTCTGGCGCGCCTGCAACAACACCTGCTCGGACGCCACCATCGCCGGATTGCGCGCGGCCAGATCGGCAGGCACGCCAAAGGCGGGCTGTCCCGCCAACTCGGCCTCAAGCCGCAGGCGGCGGATTTCCAGCGCCGCGATCTGGTCCAGCAGGTCATCGACCGAAGCGCGGAACTGCGTGCCCTGCAACCGCGCCAGCACATCGCCACGCTGCACCATGTCGCCTTCGCGCACCGCCAGTTCGGCCAGGATACCCCCTTCAAGGTTCTGGATGATCTGCGGCCGCGAGGCCGAGATCATCTCGCCCTCGGCGCGCACGATCTCGTCGACCCAGGCCATGCTGGCCCAGATGATGAACAGCCAGACGGTGCCCGCGCAAAGCCATATCGTCAGGCTGGGCCCGCGCAGCCGCGCGTTCAACTGCGCGGCAAGGCTGATGGCGGGATGCGCCATTCTCATAGGCCGCCCCCCGCCGGTGTCGCCAGATGCGCCAGCACCTGATCGCGCGGCCCATCCACCGCCATTCGCCCGTTCTGCAGCACCATCACCCGATCCGTCAGCGACAGGATGGGCATCCGGTGGGTGGCGATGACGACCGTGCGCCCCTCCATCCAGCCTTCGAGGCGGCTGATCAGCGTCGCTTCAAGCCGCTGATCCAGCGCGGCGGTCGGTTCATCCAGCAGGCAGACCGAAGGGTTCTGCAGCCACAGCCGCGCCCAGCCCAGCGACTGGCGCTGCCCCACCGACAGACCCGCACCGGCATCGCCCAATTCCAGGTCCAGCCCGCGCGGGTGCGCCTTGACGAAGGGACCGAGCCCCGCGAAATCCAGCGCCTCCATCAGACGATCGTCATCACGCTCCAGCAGGCTGAAGGTCAGGTTGTCGCGCAGGCTACCCGCGAAAAGGCGCACATCCTGCCCAAGGTATCCGATGGCGCGGCGCAGGTCGCGCGGCGCGATCTGGCCCATTTCCGTGCCATCGACAAGGATGCGCCCCCGCGACGGCCCATGCAGCCCGGACAGCAGCCGCAGCAGCGTGGACTTGCCCGAGCCATTGGCGCCCAGAACCGCCACATGCTGGCCCGGCAGGATCGCAAGGGCCGGAATGTCCAGCACGGTTGCCGCCTCGTCGCTGTAGCGGAACTGGATCTCGCGCAGCTCGTAATGCCCCGCCAGACGGTCGCGCCGCAGATAGCTGCGCCCCGTTTCGTGATCCTGCGGCGCATGGGCGATGTCATCCAGCGCATCCAGCGCCGTGCGCACATTGCCCCAGCGGGCCATGGTGCTGGCCAGTTGCGACAGCGGCGCCAGCGTCCGGCCCGTCAGGATGCCGACAGCGATGATCGAACCCACGGTGAATTGCCCGGCAAAGACCAGGTAGGCCCCGATCACCACCGCCGCGACATAGGTGGCCTGCTGCACGCCCTGCGCCCAGATCGTCAGCGCCGAGGCCAGCTTGCGCTGCTCGGACGAGGTGACCGCCGACAGTGTCGTCAACTCGGACCACAGACGCCGCATCCGGTCTTCACCGCGCAGGGTCTTGACCGTCTCATGCTCGTAGATGACTTCCTGCAAAAGCCGCGCCGCGCGGACGGACGCGCCCTGCCCCTCTTCGGTCAGGCGCATCGTGCGCCCCTGCATCAGGAAACCGGGCAGCACCATCAGCACACCGCCCAGCACCAGCACCCAGACCACGTTGCCCCCGATCGAGGCGACAAGCAGCAGGAACACGAACACGAAGGGAATATCGGCCAGCGTGCCCACCGTGGCCGTGGTGAAGAATTCCCGCACCGATCCGAAGTCGCGCATCGCGCTGAATATCTGCGAGGGGCTGCGCCCCGCGATATCCGACCGCGCCCCGAGAATGCGGTCCATCAGACGCGCCTGCACGGCCAGTTCGATCTGACGGCCCGCCCCGTCCATCAACTGCGCCCGCGCCGCCTTGAGCGCGGCCTCCATCAGCAGCGCCAGCATCGCACCGCCCGCCAGCACCCACAGGGTCGCCTGGGACTGGTGCGGGATCACGCGATCATAGACCTGCAGCGAAAACAGCGCGACCGCCACCGCCAGCAGGTTCGCCACGAAAGACCCCAGCATCACATCGGCGAAAGGGCGCCGCAGGGCGGCAAACTCGCCCCAGAACCAGTGCCGCGCCGCGGGGGGCGCCACATGGGCCGTGGCAAGCCCCGCGACCGGCGCTTCGGCCTGCACGATCATGCCAAGGAAATGCGGCAGGAAATCCGACAGCGGCACCTCAAGGCGCTTGTCCGGGCTGGTTGCCTCGAAGATCGTGACCGCGCCATCAGCCGCATCACCCGCCTGCCCCAGCACCAGAACCCATTGCCCGCCCCGCATCTGCGCCAGCGCCGGCCACATGTCCGGCGTGAAGGCGATCACCTGGCGAACCTGCGTGGCCAGGCCGCAGATCGCATAGCACGGCGTCACCGCATCCGCGGGGCTGTCCGGGGCGGCATCGGCCACAACAAGCGCCTCGATCACATCGCGGCGCGACAGGTTGCGCCCCAGCAATCCGGCATGGGCCACGACAAGACTGGCCAGATCGCCGATTGCCGGATCGATCGATGCCAGGCGTGGATCGACCGTGGCCGGGCGCGGATCGGCCACGGATTGCAGCCGCGCGCGCGGGGCCTCTGCCGGATCGACCCGATCCGCGATCCGGGGTTGCACCGCCCCGGTCACAGCTTGTCCCCGTCAGCCAGAAGGCCCAGTTCGGCCGCGATGTCCAACTCGGCCTGCATGGCACGATAGGCCAGCCCCGCCGCCTGCTGCTGCTGGCGCGCGAATTGCTCGTAAAGGCCAACCACATCCATCACCTGCCGCTGGCCGGCATCGTATTGCGCCTGAAACAGATCCAGATTGGCCTTGGCCTTGCTGGTCAGCACCATGCCTTCCTGCGCCTGACGCGCCAGCGCGGTGCGTTCCTGCTGCAGGCGGCGCAGGCGCCGTTCGGATTCCTCGCGGGCCTGATCAACCTTGCGCCGCTCGCTTTCGGTCGCGGCCTCGACCGCGCGCAAGTCATCGGCGGTGCCGAACCCCAGCGGGCGCGCAGTGCGGATATCAAGCGAGGGATCGGGCGCGCCACGCCCCAGCGCGGCAGTGGCGCTGAGCCCCGGCAAAAAACCCGCCCGATCGATGCGGGCACGCGCCATGGCGCGTTCCTGCTCGGCCTCGGCCATGCGGACAGGCAGCGGCACCGGCACCGGATCGGGCAGCCGCAGCGCGGCAAGACCGCCGCGCGTCAGGGCTTCACCCTGCAGCATGGCCGGATCGACGCCCATCGCCGACAGTTCCGCCACCGCCGCGCGTGCCGCCTCGCTTTCGCGCTGTTCGGTCGAACGGATCTCGGCCAGCTTCTGGCGCAGCACCTGCAGGTCGGACTGATCCGAAATGCCGCCCGCCACGCGTTCGGACATGATCCATTCGAAATGTGACATGTCCCGTTCCGCCGCGCGCGCCAGTTCCGCCTTGTCCTGCGCCTCGCGCGCCGCCAGATAGAGCGTCAGCGCGCTCAGCACACGGGCATTGCTGTCCTGCACGAGGGTCACGGCGGCCACCTCGACATCGGCCTTGGCGAAATCGCGTTCCGCCTTCTTGCGCCCGTTGTCGAAGATGACCTGTTCGACCACCAGCATGGCCACCACCGAACCAAGACTGGTCAGGCTGACCTGCGGGCCGATACTGGGCAACCAGTTGCGCGACTGCGCCCGCGCGCGCAAACGGGCGCTGCGCAAGGCAGCCCCCGCAGGGCGGCTGTCCGCCGCCAGGACCGCATCCGCCACGCTGGCCAAAGCCGAGCCGCCGGGCAGCGCGCTGCGCCGCCCCATCAGATCGTTCAGCAAGGCCGAGGCTTCGGCGGCATCCTGCCCCGCACCACCCGGATCGAGGCCTTCGGCCACGGGTGCCGGTTCGGGCATCAGCATGCGGCTGACCCCCGCCCCTTCGGTTCCCGGCAAGCAGCCCGGCAGACCCAACAGCGCGACACATGCCAGAAAGGGCCCTGCCTTGCGGGTTGCTCTGCATTTCCTGTCGCCCTGCCTCATGCCAGCCCCTTGTTGCGGTGCCTGTTCTTTTGGCGTGGCCATCCTGTGCATGGCCACGCGGTTGTCCGGCCCTCTGGCCTGCGTCAGAAGATCCTCACATCCTCGTCCACGATCACGCGCGCCTCGCCCAGCGAATAGACCGCGTAATTGCGGCCTTCGACCACCTCGGTCCCGTCGCGCATGGCACCGGCCAGCGTAAGGCTGTCATCGCTGCCGCCATGAATGGTCAGGCTGCGCTGATCGGGCGACAACGCAAGGATCTGCGCCTCGGTCAGGGTCAGGGTGCTGTCCTCGGCGAAAGACAGGTCGATCGCGTCGATGCGCGCCCCGGCGGCAACCGGCCCTGCAAGGTCGATGACCGAGGTATTCAGCGCATCGAAGGCCAGGAAGGTGCCGCTGGCATTGCCCGCCGTGTCCGTCGCGGTGATCAGCAGGTTCGACCCGTCCGGCAAATGACCGCCGACAAAGCCGCCCCCCTCCGTGATCATGCCGAAACTGTGCAACGTTTCACCCAGCGGCGCGATGGGCGTGGCAACAGTGTCCACCGGGGACAGATCGCCATCGGCCTCGATCTCGGTCAGGGTGATCTGATCGCCCGTCATCTCGATCGAGACAGAGCGGATCCCGGCTGCGTCGCGCGTATAGGAGGCCACGATCGGGTTGGTCGGCACATCGGTATCGATGGTCAGCACCTGTGTCAGGCTGCCCATGTTGCCCGCCGCGTCGCGCGCATGCACGACCATGTCCAGCGTGTGGTTGCCCTGCGGCACGACCTCGCCCGGAATGAAGGCGCGCCAGTTGCCCGCCGCATCCACACTCGCCTGGTAGAACTGGCCCTGGAATTCGACCTGCACCGTGGACCGCTCCGTGATGGCGGGAAGCGCCTCGACCTGGCCGGTGACGGCGAAACCCGCCTTCGCCTCGTCAAGGTTGATGGTGTTGTCGCCAGTCACGGGCCCGGACAGTTCCAGCAGGTTGAGCCGTGTATCCACGCGCACGGATTGGCTGATCACATCGGTATTCTGCGCGCTGTCGGTGGCGACGGCGCGCAATTCGGTAACATATTCGCCGGTGCGGATCTCGGATGGCGTGAAACGCACGCTCCAGCGGCCATCGCCCAGCACGCGCGCCTCGTGCTCGACCCCGTCCAGCGTGACCATGACGCGCGACCCCGGCTCGACCTGGCCGGTGACGAACAGGCCGTCATCCGCGTCATCGCCATTGATCACCCCGTCAGCGGCCACGCCGGTCGAGGTCCAGTTGAAATCGCGCACCTCGGTATCAAGCACAACCGAGCGATTGGCACTGGTGCTGTTGCGCGCGGCATCCGTCGCCGTGGCGGTGACGGCAAGATTGCCCTGTCCTTCCGGCAGGTCAGCCGTTTCGAAACGCACGCGCCACAGGCCCGCGCCATCCACATCGGCCTGTTTCCTGACATCGCCGACCTGAACCCAGACCTCGGCGCCCGGATCGGTGGTGCCGCTGATGCGGACACCCGCCTGACGCTCGGCATCGTTGATCAGGCCGTTGCGGCCGATCCCGTCGTCGATGGTCACATCGACAACCGTGTCCACCCGCACGGTGCGGCTGGCCGTATCCACGTTGCCGGCCGCATCGCGCGCCGTGACGTTGAAGGTGGCGTCATATTCGTCGCGTGCGAAATCATTGCCCGCGAAACGCGCCGACCAGGTGCCATCATCGGCCACGGTGGCCTGGCGCGTGATCGAGCCGAACCGCACCTCGACCTGCGAGCCGGGCTGCGTCGTGCCGCGCAGGGTCACCCCGCCATCGGCCGCATCGGCATTGATCACGTTGCCCGTCCCCAGCGGCGCGGGGTCGATCGTCAGATGATGCAGCGTATCCACGCGGATCGCCGCCGTGGCGCGACCGATATTGCCCACCGCATCCGAGGTGGTCGCCGTCAGCGTCGCCTCATGCTCGCCGGAACCGGCCGATCCGGCCGGATAGGTGACGCGCCAGGTGCCATCGCCCTGCACCGGCACGGTGCGGGTGATCGTATCGGTCCCGTTGAACAGGGCCAGCGTCAGCATGTTGCCGGGCGTCGATGTCCCGGTCACCACCAGATCGCCCGTCGCCTCGTTGCGGTTGACGGTACCGTCACCCGCCACAAGCCAGGACTGGATCACGATCGGATCGGGGATCGTGTCGACCCTGACCGTATCGCGGTAGCTTGCGCTGTTGTTGTAGGCATCTGTGGCCGTCACGGTCACGTCGCGGGTATAGTCACCTTCGGGCAGTTCGCCCGGCGTGAACCGGACCGTCCATTGGCCTTGCTCATTGGCAGTCGTACTGTGGGTGACATTGCCGATCGCCACGTCGATCCGCGCGTCCGCCTCGCTGGTGCCGGAAATGTCGACACCATCGCGGTGATCGTCGCCATTCACCACATGCCCTGTCGACACGGTCCCGTCCGTGAAGGTCAGGTCCGGCGGTGTGGTGTCGATGGTGACCGAAGGCCCGCTCAGGTCGATCTTTGCGCCACCGGGTTGCGTGACCTCGACCTCCACGGGATAGGTGCCGTCCGCGGGAAAAGTGTCACCCTCGAAGACGACCTGCCAGTTCCCATCCTGATCGGGCCGGGTCACGATGACCTTGTCCCCGATGGTGACCTCGACTTCGGCGGCGGGATCCGCGGTGCCGCTGATGCCGATGCTCGGGCTGTCACCGCCCCCCAGGACAATCGGATCACGCTCGTTGACGGTGGGCAGGCGCGGCCCGGACGGCACCTGCTGGACAGGGATGTCGGGCTGTGCCGGCGCGGGTTGGGCGCCGGGTTGCGGCTCCGTGCCGCCACCGCCACCCAGCAGCGCTCCTGCCGCCACGGTTCCGGCCGCGAGGGCGCCAAGGCCACCGGCGGCACCCAGTCCGCCACCGCCCAGCAACAGCCCCGCCCCCAGCATGCTGACATTGTCGTCATCGCTTGCCGGGGCCAGTATCTCGTCACCGCCAAGGAAAACGAGGTCCTCATGCGGGCTCCACTTGCCCCAGACCTCGGTCGGGCCGTATTGCGCATAGATCGCGCCGCCTGCCCCTTCCACAAGGGTCACCTCGCTGAGATAGCCATCGGCACTGATGAACAGTCGCGCGACCGCGCCCTCATCCTCGGCAAAATAGCCCTTGAGGACGATCACCCTGCCATCGGCCAGCGTGACATGCAGATCCGAACCGACCTTGTCATAGGCCTTGAGTTCGAACTGCCTGATATTGAGAGAAATCTCTTCCCCGGCCGATACGTCGATCACCGAGGTGGCAGCGCCCGCATCAACCGTGCCGCGCCGGGTTGCACCCATGATGGGGCGCACGACAAAATCCATTGTCTTCATGTTATCACCGCTCTACTCGTTACCGCCGATTGACCCGGCTTTTTTACTACTTGGCTGACAGCATAGGCGTTTCGCCGCCCTCTTGCTAGAGTCTTTTTGGCCACACACCCCCAGATAGGGGCCATGCCCCCAGATATTGTTGCGATCTGCCGCGCTTTCTACGTGGCTTGTGCCTCGGAAGATCTGCCGTCTAGTCTGTCAGAAAGGGCGCCGCCCGCATGGTATCGGGGATGGGCGCACCCAGCCGCGACAGGATCGTCGGCGCCAGTTGCAATTGGTCAAGCAGGGTGTCGGACGCCGGACCGCGGGCCGGACCGAAATAATAGAGCGCCACATCCCGCTGCAGATCGGAATTGCCCCCGTGATGGCCACGCGCGTCCTGACCATGGTCGGCGGTCACGATCACCTCATACCCCATGGCCAGCCATTTCGGAATGAACGGGGCCAGCATCTCGTCCATGACTGCGCAGGCATGATCCATCTCCTGGCAGTCGTGGTAGAAACGGTGCCCCATGCTGTCCAGGGTACAGGTATGAAGGATGCCGTAATCCAACCCGTGACGGGCGCAGAGCATGGTCAGAGTGGCGAAAAGATCCACGTCCGAGGGTGTCATCTGGTTGATCAGGCCGTAGCCCGTCATCGTGTGGAACCGGCCATGGTTGATCGTGGCGCTGTCCGGTTCGTCATATTCGATATCCCGCACCAGGTCGAACGGTGCGCGGTTGAAGAATTCGGACCAGAAGGAATGCGTGACCGCGCCGGTGATGCCCCCCGCCGCACGCACCTGCGAGAACACGTCAGGCTGCGACAGGCGGAAGACGTTGCCATTCCCGGTGCAGCCATGTTCCTGCGGGGTCACGCCCGTATGGATAGAGGCATAGCAGCTCGCCGAGATCGAAGGCAGCACCGATCGCATGACCCAGGTCTGCGCCTGCCCCGCCTCGACCCAGCCTTCGAGATTGCCGAACAGCCGCCGCCAGTTGCGCAACGGCACACCATCAAGAATGATCAGAAGCAGCTTGTTTTGCATGGGGTTTTCTCTTGCAGGCCGCGCACCGGCGGCGAATGTGGGAGCCTCCGGCGGGGATATTTGGGGCAAGAAGAAGCGGGCTTCGGATTTCTTCTTGCCCCAAATATCCCCGCCGGAGGCGGAACTCTAATGTCCTGCGCTTTCCATCTTGCGATGCGCGATGACCTTCTCGAGCCAGCCCAGCTCCATCTCGGGGACAGAGGACAGCAGCAGGTCGGTATAGTCGTCGAAAGGCGGTGCCAGGACCTGGCTTTTGGGCCCGTAGCGCACGACACGACCACGATACATCACCGCGATGCTGTCAGCGATGGCGCGCACCGTGGCCAGGTCATGGGTGATGAACAGATAGGCCACGCCTTCGGATTTCTGCAGGTTCAGCAATAGCTTGAGGATCCCGTCCGCCACCAGCGGATCCAGCGCCGATGTCACCTCGTCGCAGATGATCAGGCGCGGGTTCGCCGCCAGCGCGCGGGCGATGCAGACACGCTGCTTCTGCCCGCCGGACAGTTCCGCCGGATAGCGGTCGATGAAGCCCTTGCCCATCTCGATCGCATCCAGAAGTTCCGCGACACGCGCCTGTTTCGCCGCGCCCTTGAGGCCGAAGTAGAATTCCAGCGGTCGCCCGATGATCGTGCCCACGGTCTGGCGCGGATTCATCGCGACATCGGCCATCTGGTAGATCATCTGCACCTCGCGCAGATCCTCGCGCGACCGGCCCGCAAGATCCGGTGACAGCGACCGGTCCGCAAAGGTGATCTGCCCTTCGGCGGGCGGCAGAAGCCCGGTGATCACGCGGGCCAGCGTCGACTTGCCCGATCCGCTTTCGCCGACCACCGCAAGGGTCTGGCCGCGATGCACCTCGACATTGACATCATGCAGCACATCGAAGGCCGTACCGCGATAGCGTGCGGTCACATGTTCCACCCGCAGCACCGGGTCGTCCGACGGTGCCTTTTCATCATGTTCGATCGAGCGGACCGAAACCAGCGCGCGGGTATAGTCCTCGCGCGGGGCGGTGATGATCTGCCCCGTCGTGCCGTATTCCACCATGTGCCCGCCCTTGAGCACCATGATATCGTCGCTGACCTGCGCCACCACCGCCAGGTCATGCGTGATATAGAGCGCGGCCACGCCGGTTTCGCGGATCGCATCCTTGATCGCGGCCAGGACATCGATCTGCGTGGTCACATCCAGCGCCGTGGTCGGTTCATCGAAGATCACGAGGTCCGGCTGCGGACACAGCGCCAGCGCCGTCATCGCGCGCTGCAGCTGTCCGCCCGACACCTGATGGGGGTAGCGGCTGCCGAAGGTCTCGGGATCCGGCAGACCCAGCGTCGCAAAGAGCTTCACGGCGCGCGCCTCGGCTTCGGACCGGCTGGCCCGGCCATGTTCCAGCGTCGCCTCGATCACCTGCTCCATGATCCGCTTGGCCGGATTGAAGGCGGCGGCGGCGGATTGCGCCACATATGTCACTTCGGCCCCGCGCAGCGCGCGCAGGCCCCGCACGCCCAGTTGCAGGATGTCGCGCCCGTTGACCAGGACCTCGCCGCCGGTGATGCGCACGCCACCGCGACCATAGGCCATCGCCGACAGCCCGATGGTGGATTTGCCCGCGCCGCTTTCGCCGATCAGGCCCAGCACCCGGCCCTTGTCGAGCGCGAATGACACGCCTTCGACGATCGTGATCTCCTGCGGGGGTTCCCCGGGCGGGTAGGCTGTCGCCTCGATCTTGAGATCCGTGACCTTGAGCAAGGGATCAGCCACCGCGCCCCCCTTTCACGCTTGTGGTGCGGTTGAGGATCCAGTCCGCCACCAGGTTGACCGAAATCGCCAGCGTCGCGATCGCAAAGGCGGGGATCAGCGCCGCGGGGATGCCATAGACGATGCCTTCCTTGTTTTCCTTCACGATGCCGCCCCAATCGGCCAGCGGCGGTTGCACACCAAGGCCAAGGAAGGACAGGGTCGAGATGAAGAGCACCATGAAGATGAAGCGCAGGCCCATTTCCGCCACGAGGGGCGACAGCGCATTGGGCAGGACTTCGCTGAAGATGACCCAGCCGCGCCCCTCGCCGCGCAGGCGCGCAGCCTCGACATAGTCCATCACCGTGATGTCCACAGCCACCGCCCGCGACAGGCGGAAGACGCGCGTGGAATCGAGGATGCCCATCACCAGGATCAGCACCGGCACCGTGACCGGCATGACCGACAGCACGACCAGCGCGAATATCAGCGAGGGGATCGCCATCATCAGGTCGACGAACCGCGACAGCAGCTGGTCCAGCCATCCGCCGGCGACAGCGGCCGTGAAGCCCAGCACGGACCCCACGGAAAAGGACAGCAAGGTTCCCATGGTGGCGATGAAGATCGTGGTCTGCCCGCCGTAGATCATGCGCGACAGCAGATCCCGTCCGATGTTGTCCGTGCCCAGCCAATGCTCTGCCGAGACCGGATCCCATACGCCGCCCACGATTTCCGCCATGCCGTAAGGGGCGATCAGGTCGGCGAAGATCGCGGCCAGGAAATAAAGCGCGGTGAAGAACAGGCCGATGGCGGCCGAAATCGGCATTCTCATTTCGGGTGCCTCAACCTCGGGTTGGCCAGGATGGACATCACATCGGCCAGAAGGTTCATGCCGATGTAGACGGCGGCGAACACAAGCCCGCAGGCCTGCACCACCGGCACGTCGCGCTTTGCCACGTGGTCAACAAGGTATTGCCCCATGCCGGGGTAGACGAAGACAACCTCGACCACGACGACGCCGACCACCAGGTAGGCAAGGTTCAGCATCACCACGTTGATCACGGGTGCGATGGCGTTGGGAAAGGCATGGCGCGCGATCACCGCAAAGCCGCCCAGCCCCTTGAGTTCGGCCGTCTCGATATAGGCGGATTGCATGACGTTCAGGATCGCCGCGCGGGTCATCCGCATCATGTGTCCCAGAATGGTCAGTGTCAGCACGAGGATGGGCAAGGCGATCGCGTTCAGCTTCTCACCCAGCGACATCGAGTCGTAGACCGTCGAAATCGATGGAAACACCCGGTATTGCACCGCAAGGAAAAAGACCGCGATATAGCCCAGAAGGAACTCGGGCACCGACACCGTGGCCAGCGTGGTTCCGGAAATCAGCTTGTCGGGCCAGCGGCCCTGGTAGCGCACCGCGACAAGGCCCAGCAGGATCGCCGTCGGCACGGCGATCAGCGCCGTCCAGAAGGCCAGGAACAGCGTGTTCCACAGACGCCCGCCCATCGCGGTTGCGATGTCGCGCCCATTGGTCAGCGAGGTCCCGAGATCCCCGGTCAGCACACCGCCCAGCCACGCGAAATACCGCGTCACGGGCGGGTCGTTCAGCCCCAGTTCCGCGCGCAGGTTCGCCAGCGATTGCGGCGTGGCGGCCTGCCCGAGGATGGATTGCGCGACGTCACCCGGCAGGATCTGCGTGCCCACGAAGATCAGGACCGACGCCGCCCAAAGGAGGAGGATGCCCAGCGCGACGCGCTGGGCAACCAGTTTCAGGATAGGATGCACAGGCGCGTCCTCAGGCCGTCAGCCAGACCTTGAGGCCCGCGATCCCGCTCATCATCTCGCCACCGGGGTCGGCGACGAAGCCCTGCACGTTGGGACCATGCGCATCGATGAAGTCGTTGAACATCGGGCAGATCAGCCCGCCCTCATCGTGCAGGATGCGTGCCATTTCGGCATACATGCCCTTGCGCTTGGTGGTATCCAGTTCCGCGCGCGCCGACAGCAGCAGGCTGTCGAAGCTGTCGTTGAAGAACCGCGTGTCGTTCCAGTCGGCGCCCGAGTAGTAAGCCGTGGAATACATCTGGTCCTGCACCGGACGGCCACCCCAGTAGGAGGCGCTGAAGGGCTGCTTGTTCCAGACTTCGGACCAGTAGCCGTCACCCGGCTCGCGCTTGATCTCCAGCGGGATGCCCGCCTTGGAGGCCGACTGCTGGAACAGCTGCGAGGCATCGACGGCGCCGGGGAAGGCCACGTCGGAGGTGCGCAGCACGATCGGCGTGCCGTCATGGCCCGACTTCTTGTAGTGGAAGGCGGCCTTGTCGGGGTCGTAAGCCCGCTGCGGGATGCTGTCGTCGAACAGCGGATAGGCGCTGTTGATCGGAATGTCGTTCCCGATCGTGCCATAGCCGGCAAGGATCTTTTCCACCATTTCCTGGCGGTCGATGGCATATTTCAGCGCCAGCCGCAGGTCGTTGTTGTCGAAGGGTGCGGTGTTGCAATGCATGATGAACACGTAATGCCCGCGACCACCCGCATTCGCGACAGTCACGCCCGGCGCGCGTGCCAGCAGGCTGGCGGTGCGCGGTTCGACGCGGTTGACCAGGTTGATCTGACTGGACTGCAGCGCAGCCATCCGTGCGGTCGGATCGTTGATCACAAGCACCTCGATCTGGTCGACATGGCCCCGGTTCGCGCTGTCCCAGTAGTTCGGGTTACGCTCGAACACATGGCGCACGCCCGGCTCGTCGGACTTCAGCACATACGCACCCGAGAAGGTCGCGTCAGCCGGTGCATCCTTGCCGCCATTGGGCTGGATCATCAGGTGGTAGTCGGCCATCAGGTAGGGCAGGTCGGCGTTGGCCGTGGCCAGCGTCACGGCCACATAGTCGCCGTCCACCTTCATCGACTCGATGCCCTTCATGATGCCAAGGGCACCCGATTTGGCGTTTTCGTCGCTGTGCCGCTCCAGCGTGGCCAACACGTCGGCGGGGGTCAGGTCCTTGCCGTTGTGGAAGGTGATCCCCTTGCGGATCTTGAACATCCAGGTCTTGGCATCCGCGCTGCTTTCGACAGCCTCGGCCACCCGCATCTCGAGCTCGCCGGTGGGCGTCACCTCGACCAGCGTTTCCGCAGCGGCGTTCAGGTTGAAATAGGGCACCTGCGACGCGGCCAGTGCCGGATCCATGCTGTTGGTGGATTCGCCGCCCTGAAGGCCAACCTTCAGGATGCCGCCCTTGACCGGTCCTGCCGCGCGCACCGCCTCGGCATAGAAGGTGCCTGCCATGGCGGCGCTGACACCCAGGGCGCCCATGCGGCCCATGAATTCGCGCCGCGACATGCGGCCGAGGCCCGCGCGCAGCTTGAAGTAATCAATCTGATTCTTGTCGATCTTACCGGTCATTTCCATCTCCCTGTTGGCATCCGGTCGCTTGGCGCGATCCTTTTTGACCTTGCTATCCCGCAGCAGCCTTGCGCCTGCCTGGGGTCCCTTTTCTGGCCGGTCCGCCATGTGGCGGGCCCTGCCCATCCCGGGTTGTTGACTCACGAGTCAACTTTGCCCATCGCGCCCCAGTGTTCAACCAAAAAAGCGTCTGACTGCGACATATCCATGACAGACACGACATCGGCGGCAACAAAGGGGCTAAAATCCGCGCCCCGACAGGACCAGTCTAACCACTTATGCATGATCCCTGTCGATAGTCTCGTGCAGGTCGCGCGCATGAACCAGCCGTGCCGCGGCACCCTGACCTTCCCAGGCTTCCAGCCGCGCGGTCAGGTGGAACTGTCGCGCATCCGACCACATCTCGGCATGGGTCTCGGTGCGGGTCACGATGCCGTCGCGCTCCACCTCCATGGTCCAATGGGTGCGACCACGGGCAGAAAGCGGATCATCGGGATGAATGTCCCACCATTCCCGCGCCACTCCGCCCGAAACAAGTCCATGCCCAAGGTCCCGGCGCTTGCCGAAATCGTCCAGGATCCGCAAGCTGACCAGCCCGGTCGTCAGGTCGGTCGTGACCGCGCGCTCGTGATGTTCGGGGCGCAGCACCTCGACCTGCAGCGCGGGGGCTGCATCGGGGGCCGGAAAATCCCATCCGGGGCCGTCGGGGGCGGGATGCACCGGCAGGTCCAGATGTCCTTCGGACAGCATCAGCGCAGCAGACTCGGGCGCGGGCCACAGCATCGGCCAGTAGCTGGACGACACCGCCAGCCGCAGCCTGTGCCCGGCCGGCACGCGGTAGGCGATGTGATCCAGATCCAGCGTGACGGTGACGGGCTGACCGGGAACAAGCGGCGCGGGGTCGGCATGGCTGTCGCGATGCGAAAGGTTCAGCACACCCCATGTGATCCGGGTCGAGGCGCCATCAGGATGCACATGGCACAGCCGCACCGCGATCTGTGCCTGTGGCCTGTCGGCGGTCAGCGTCAGGGTCACGCGCGGCGCACCGGTAATCGCCGTGTCGCGGTCCAGCGGTGCGGTGTCGAAACGGGCCGACAGCGCGTCATCGGCGCGCTGGTCGCCGGGCTGTTCCGGCCCCAGCCAGATCGCGCAGAACTCGCCCCCCACCAGGCCGCAGTGCTGCGGGCTTGCAATCAGGCTTTGCAAGGGTTCGGGCGCATCGCCCAATGCCCCCTGCCCCAGATGCAGCCGCCGCATCGGCCCCGGCGCACCATCCCCGGCCAGCCAGCGGCCGGGACGATCCGCATACCATGTGGCAGGGCGCACCCCGTCCATCAGGTATTGGCGATAGGCGGGATCATCCTCGGCCCCGTTGGCAATTCCCTTGAGCCAGCGATCCCACCAGCGCAGCGCTTCCTGCAGGAAACCGATACGCGGTTCGGGCACCGCGAAATGCGGGTACTTGTGCACCCAGGGCCCGACGATCCCCTTGACCGGCGCGGACAGGTTGCCGACCAGCACAGGCACCGCGTTCTTGTAGCTGTCGCCCCAGCCGCCAACCGCCAGCGTCGCCGCCGTGATGGCGCCGAAATCCTCGCAGACCGATCCATGCCGCCAATAGGCATCGCGCCTCTGGTGACGCAGCCAGAGCGCGGGCAGGAACGGCTCGGCCTCAAGGCGCTGCAGCCACATATCACGCCAATCGGGCCGGAGCGCAGGGTCAGGCGGGCGCGAGGAATAGGCCCACATCGTGGCCCCCCAGCCAAGGTTTTCGTTCAGCAGGCAACCGCCCTTGTAATGGATGTCGTCGGCATAACGGTCCACGGTGGAACAGAGCGTGACGATCGCCTTCAGCGGCGCGGGGTCCAGTGCGGCCACCTGCAAGGCGTTGAACCCGCCCCAGCTGATCCCCATCATGCCGACCGTGCCGGTGCACCAGGGCTGCGCGGCCAGCCAGTGGATCACCTCGACCGCATCCGACAACTCCTGCGGGGAATACTCATCCTCCATCAGGCCTTCGCTGTCGCCATTGCCGCGCATGTCCACGCGGATGCAGGCATATCCGCGCGCGGCCATCCAGGGATGCGTCAGCGCATCGCGGGCAGCCGTCCCGTCGCGCTTGCGATAGGGCAGGAATTCCATGATCGCGGGCACCGGATCCGTCGCGGCATCCGCCGGCATCCAGACGCGCGCCGAAAGCCGGCAGCCATCCGCAAGGGTGATCCCCATGTCAGGGGTTTCGGCAACCGGGCGCAGCACATTTTCCATCGCCGCAGCTTCATGGGGCGCAGGGCCGCCTGTCAAGCCATCTCGCGTTGCGCGGCGGGGCGCGGTCCGATGGATATTTGGAGCAAGAAGAAACAGATCGCGGCGCGCATCCCCACAGCGCGGCCCACGCGCCGCTTGCACGACGGGCGCTTTTGAAAAATAGTCATGCGGCACGAGGAGGCAGCAGCATGAGCCAGACATTTCGACATCCCGACATCCTCGAGATTGCGCGGACCGAGGGCAAGGTCACCGTCGAAGGGCTGGCCGAGCGCTTTGGCGTTACCGTGCAGACGATCCGGCGCGACCTGACCGAACTGGCCGAGGCGGGAAAGCTGGAACGGGTGCATGGCGGGGCGATCCTGCCCTCGGGTGTGACCAATATCGGCTATGACGAGCGTCGGCGCCTGAACGCCGGGGCCAAGGCCGCCATCGCGCGGACCTGCGCCCAGGACATTCCCGAAGGCGCATCGGTCTTTCTGAACATCGGCACCACGACCGAGGCGGTCGCGCGCGAGTTGCTGCACCATCGCAACCTGATGGTGGTGACGAACAACATGAACGTGGCCAATATCCTGGTCGCCAACCCCGAGGCCGAGATCATCCTGGCAGGCGGTGTGCTGCGCCGCGCCGACGGCGGCCTGGTCGGCCCCCTGACCGCCAGCGTGATCGAACAGTTCAAGGTCGATCTGGCCGTGATCGGCTGCTCGGCCATGGATACCGAAGGCGACCTGCTGGATTTCGACGTGCAGGAGGTCAGCGTCAGCCAGTCGATCATCCGCCAGGCGCGGCGCACCTGTCTTGTGGTGGATCATTCCAAGCTGCACCGGGCGGCGCCCGCGCGGATTGCATCGCTGCGCCAGATCGACCGCGTCTATACCGACCACGCTTTTCCGCCCGACCTGACGCGGGCCTGCGCGGATTGGGGCACGGAAATCACCATTTGCAACCCCATCCAGACCTGACACGCCTAAAAAACAGGCAGGGCGCCCATGATTTGCGCGCGCACTTCGGGGGGTCAGGCGATTTCTGCTTGGCCCCCAGTCGTTTGACAGGCCATCTTTGCAAAGACAGATACCTCCTCTAACGTGGACCCATGGACAAGCAGAACCGTTTCTTTGACGAGATGTTCGACAGCGCCGGGCAGGCCAGGCAGCCTTATTCGCGCTATAACGACTGGTTCAAGACCGAGGATATCCGCCACCTGCGGCGCAAGTCCGAAGAGGCCGAGGCCTTTTTTCGCCGCATCGGCATCACCTTCAACGTCTACGGACAACAGGAAGCCGACGAACGGCTGATCCCCTTCGACGTGGTGCCGCGCATCATTTCGGCGCGAGAATGGGCGCGCCTGGAAGACGGCATCGCGCAGCGTGTCCGCGCGATCAACGCCTTCCTGCACGATATCTATCACCGCCAGGAGATCCTGCGCGCGGGCCGCGTGCCCGTGGACCTGATCGCCCGCAACGAGGCGTTTCTGCCGCAGATGATCGGCGTGAACCCACCGGGCGGGGTCTATACCCATATCGTGGGCACCGATCTTGTGCGCACGGGCGAGAACGAATTCTACGTTCTGGAAGACAACGCGCGCACGCCATCCGGTGTCAGCTACATGCTGGAAAACCGCGAAACGATGCTGCAGATGTTCCCGGAACTCTTCACCCGCCTCAAGGTGCGGCCCGTGTCCAGCTATCCGCAGAACCTGCGCCGGTCGCTGTCCGATTGCGCCCCGCCCGCCTTCGACGGCGACAAGCCCGAGGTGGCGGTGCTGACGCCGGGCATTCACAACTCGGCCTATTTCGAACATGCCTTTCTGGCCGACCAGATGGGCGCCGAGCTTGTGGAAAGCCACGACCTGAGGATCGAGGGCGGACGCGTCTGCATGCGCACGACACGCGGCTACAAGGCGATCGATGTGCTTTATCGCCGGATCGACGACGATTACCTTGACCCGTTGAACTTCAACCCCAACTCGCTGCTGGGTGTACCGGGGATCATGGATGTCTACCGCGCAGGCGGCATCACGTTGGCCAATGCGCCGGGCACGGGCATCGCCGACGACAAGGCGCTTTATAGCTACATGCCCGATATCGTTGAATTCTATACGGGCGAAAAGTCGATCCTGCAGAACGTGCCGACATGGCGCTGCTCCGAGGCCGACAGCCTGAAATACGTTCTCGATCACCTGTCGGAACTGGTGGTCAAGGAGGTGCATGGCTCGGGTGGCTATGGCATGCTGGTCGGCCCCGCCGCCAGCAAGCGCGAACTGGCCCGGTTCGAGAAAAAGCTGCGCGCGCGGCCGGGCAACTATATCGCGCAGCCGACGCTGGCGCTGTCGACCGTGCCGATCATGACCAAGCGCGGACTTGCCCCGCGCCATGTGGACTTGCGCCCCTTCGTGCTGGTCTCGCCCAACAAGGTGCAGATCACGCCGGGCGGCCTGACGCGTGTCGCGCTCAAGGAAGGGTCGCTGGTCGTCAACTCGTCCCAGGGCGGCGGGACCAAGGATACATGGGTTCTGGGGGACTGACGCGATGCTGGGAAAAACCGCGGGCGGGCTGTTCTGGATGTTCCGCTATCTTGAACGCGCCGAGAATATCGCGCGCCTGGTCGAGGCCGGGTGGCGCATCGCCCTGACACGCGCGGGCGACGCCGAGAACGAGTGGGAATCGGTGGTGACGACCGCGGGCATGCGCACGGCCTATTGCGCGAAATTCGATGATTTCGACGCGACCCATGTGATCAACTACCTACTGCGCGACCCCGACAATGCCTCGAGCGTGATGTCGGCGATGAACGCCGCGCGGTCGAACGCGCGCCTGGTGCGCACGGCCCTGTCATCAGAGGTCTGGGAGGCGGTCAACGAATGCTGGATGGCGGTCAAGGCCGCACTGGGCCGGCCGGTGACCGAACGCACCCTAGCCGAAGTGCTGTCCACGATCCGCACCCGCAGCGCCGTGGTGCGCGGGGCGCTGCATGGCACGATGCTGCGCAACGAGATCTACAATTTCTGCCGGATGGGCACCTTCCTGGAACGGTCCGACAACACGGCCCGCATCCTTGACGTCAAGTATTACGTCCTGCTGCCCTCGGCCTCTTTCGTGGGGTCGAGCATGGACAATGCGCAATGGGAAAACATCCTGCGCTCGGTCTCGGCCGAACGATCCTTCAGCTGGCTGCATGGCGGCGAGACGACGCCGCAGGGCATCGCGCAATTCCTGATCCTCGACCGCCGCGTGCCACGCTCGCTGGCCTTCTGCTGCTCAAAGACGCGCGAGCAGTTGGCCCACCTCGAGGGTGAATACGGCACACGTCAGCCCTCGCAGGACATGGCCGACCGGATGTGTCAGCGCTTCAACCAGCCGATCACGGCCATTTTCGACGAAGGCCTGCACGAATTCCTGGATTCCTCGATCCGCGACACGGCCGCCCTTGCCAGCCAGATCGAACAGGATTTCCGCTTTTATGGGTAGGAGGACGCCATGCGCCTGAAGATCAGCCACGTCACCACCTACAGCTATGACGCGCCCGATCACTATGCGCTGCTGCAGCTGCGCCTGACACCGCGCAACGGATGCGGCCAGAAGGTGCTGGACTGGACCACGACCATCACCGGCGGGCAGAAAGAGCTGGGATTTACCGATCAGCACGGCAATCACGTCGATCTGGTGCTGGTGGACCGCGATGCCACCAAGGTCGAGATCCGCTGCGACGGCACGATCGAGACCGAGGACCGCGCCGGGGTGATCGGACCCAACAACGCGATGGCGCCGGTCTGGCTCTATGAGGCGCCGACACCCGCAACCGCGCCGGGGCCGCTTCTGCGCAAGCTGGTGACGCAAGCCCGGCGGCTGGAGGCCGAGAACGATCTGGACCGGATGCATCGCCTGTCCGCGCTGATCCTGCAGACGGTTCCCTGGCGCACCGGAAGCACCAATGCATCGACCACGGCCGAAGCCGCGCTGGAGGCCGGAACGGGCGTCTGCCAGGACCATGCCCACATCATGATCGCGGCCGCCCGTGCCATGGGATACGCCGCGCGCTACGTTTCGGGCTATCTGCTGATGGACGGGCAGACCGAGCAGGAGGCAAGCCATGCCTGGTGCGAGGTTTGCCTAGATCCGCTGGGCTGGGTCGGCTTCGACGTGTCCAACGGCATATCGCCGGATGACCGCTATGTGCGGGTGGCGCTGGGGCTGGACTATGCCGATGCGGCGCCGATCCACGGTCACCGCATGGGCAGCGGCAGCGAGGTCATGAATGTTCACTTGCAAGTGGCGCAGCAGACTGATCAAAGACAGGTCCAGTCGGGCCAGGCCCAACAACAGACATCATCATGAGGCGCGCGCGCCCTTTCCGGACACCACGTCATGACTTATTGCGTCGGATACACCCTCAACAAGGGCATCGTCTTCATATCTGACACCCGTACGAATTCGGGCGTCGACAACATCTCGACCTTCCGGAAGATGGCGATCTGGGACGCCCCCGATGACCGCTGCATCACGCTGCTGTCAGCGGGAAACCTGGCCACGACACAGGCCGTGGTCAGCCTGCTGGAGGAGCGGTCCAAAAGCCCGCAGGATCGCGCACCCAGCATCATGGCCGCCGAAAGCATGTTCCAGGTGGCGACCCTGGTGGGCAACACCCTGCGCGAGGTCATCGCGACCCACGCCATGACAGGTCAGCGTGCCGATGCGACCTTCAACGCGACGCTCTTGCTGGGCGGACAGGTCAAGGGTGGCAAGCAACGCCTGTTCCTGATCTACCCCGAGGGCAATTTCATCGAAGCCAGCGACGACACGCCCTTCTTCCAGATCGGCGAAACGAAATATGGCCGGCCCATCCTGCTGCGCGCCTATGATCCCGACATGACCTTCGAAGAAGCGGTCAAGCTGCTGCTGGTGTCCTTCGACAGCACGATAAAGGCGAACCTGTCGGTCAGCCCGCCGCTGGACATCCACATCTATGAGAAGGACAGCCTGCGCCAGGGCCGCACCCTGCGGATCGGGGCGGATGATCCCTATTTCCAGGAAATCTCCAGCGGGTGGGGTGTCGCCCTGCGAGAGGCATTTTCCAGGCTTCCGCCTTTCAGTTTCGGCACCGACTGACGATCCGGCTTGAAATTCCCGGCGGTCGAAGTTGTCTTTCCTGGTCCAAATCTCCCGCGCGGACCGGGAAAAAACCGCCATAGTTGACTATTCTCGACAAAGCCGAATTTCAGGGCCCGACCGAACCGGGGTGCGGGATCACGGCTATCGCCTCGATCTCGACAAGCGCCTCATCCTCGACAAGGCCAGCCACGACGACCATGGTCATGGCCGGAAAATGGCGCCCCAGCACGCGGCGATAGGCCTGCCCGACCTCGGCCTGACGGGCGAGGTATTCGCGCTTGTCGGTCACATACCAGGTCAGGCGCACAAGATGTTCCGCCTTGCCGCCTGCCGCCTCGACCACCGCCATGATGTTGCGCAGGGCCTGCTCCATCTGGCCGATGAAATCATGGCTGCGAAACACCTGGTTTTCATCCCAGCCGATCTGCCCGCCGACATAAAGGGTGCCATTCTCGCTCAGCACCCCGTTGGCATAGCCCTTCGCCACGGCCCACCCTTGGGGCTGAATGATTCGATGCGCCATCAGTCTGTTCCTTTTACTGCCAATTCCAATGCGTTGCGCAAATCACCCGCCCAGGGCACCGGGCGTCCATCCGGCCCCACATGCACCAGCGTCGAGGTCGCGTTCAGACGCTGCTCGGCCCCGCATGACACCACGAAAGACAGATCGAGGCTGCTGCGCCCGAGGCGGCGGCAGGTCAGCGTGATGTCCAGCCAATCCCCCAGCCGGCTTGGCGCGGTGAAAACCGTGTCGATCCGCGCCGTCGGGACCGCGTGGCCATCATGCAGCCTTTCGAAAGGGCAGCCCAGCACCTTGTCGAAGAAGCATTCGACCGTGTCGTTCAGCATCTCGAAATAGCGCGGATAAAAGACGATCCGCGCGGGGTCGCAATCCTTGAACATGACCTTGCGGCGATGGGTGTAAGGCATCCGTCAGACCCCCAGGTAGCGATCGGCAAGGTCGGGCGTCAGCGCGTCCGGTCGCCCCGTCCAGACCGATTTCCCCCGCTCGATGATCACCGCGCGATCCGCGATCTTGTTCAGTTCTTTCAAGGCCTTGTCGACCACAACTATGGCGAGTCCGCTATCACGCTTCAACGTGGCGATGGCGGCCCATATTTCCTGCCGCACCACGGGTGCCAGGCCTTCTGTCGCCTCGTCCAGAAGCAGAAGGCGCGGGTTCGTCATCAGCGCGCGGGCAATCGCCAGCATCTGCTGCTCGCCCCCCGACAGGGATGCCGCCTTCTGGTCGCGCCGTTCCTCGAGCCTTGGAAACAGCTGGGCGATGCGCGACAGGTCCCAATGGCCGGGGCGCGCGCTGGCGATCAGGTTTTCCTCGACCGTCAGGGGCGCAAAGCAACGCCGCCCTTCCGGCACCAGCCCCAGACCCAGCCGCGCCGCGCGAAAGGATGGCAGCCGCAAAAGGTCATGCCCGTCAAAGGTGATCGCGCCGGACATGGCCGGCACCATCCGGCAGATGGATTGGATCGTCGTCGTCTTGCCCATGCCGTTGCGCCCCATCAGGGCCACGACCTCGCCTTGCGCCACGTCGAAGGACACCCCGAACAAGGCCTGCGAAGAGCCGTATTGCACGGCCAGATCATTCACCGATAACAGGGTCATGCCGCGTCCTCCTCACCCAGGTAGGCGCGGCGCACCTCCGGGTTGGCGCGGATCTCGGCGGCGGTGCCCGTGGCGATGACCTGCCCGTAGACCAGCACGGAAATACGGTCCGCCAGGGCAAAGACCGCATCCATGTCATGTTCCACCAGCAGGATCGGCGCCTCGGCCCGCAGCCCGTCCAGAAAGCCGGTCAGGCGTTTAGATCCGCCCGCCCCCAGGCCCGCCATCGGCTCGTCCATCAGGAACGCCTTGGGTTTGAGGGTCAGCGCCACCGCCACCTCCAGCTGGCGGCGCTGCCCATGCGACAGCTCTGCCGTGCGCATGGCCGCATGATCCTGCAGGCCCACCCGCTCCAGCGCCTCATGCGCGCGCGCCACCAGCGTGCGGTCCTTCATCACGGGCCGGAAGAACCGCATCACGTCACCACGCGCGCCAAGCGCCCCCAGCACCGCGTTCTGCAACACGGTAAAGTCCATCGCGAGGGCCGAAATCTGGAACGTGCGTCCCAGCCCAAGCCGCGCCCGCGCCACGGTATCCAGGGCAGTCACATCCTGCCCCAGGAAATGCACCGTGCCGCTGTCAGGCTGCATATTGCCCGCGATCTGCTTAATCAGCGTGGATTTTCCCGCACCATTCGGGCCGATCAGGGCATGGATCTCGCCCGGACGCAGATCAAGGCTGATCGCGTCCGAGGCTTTCAGCGCCCCGAATGACTTGGTGATGCCGCGCGTCTGCAACAAGGGCTCAGCCATGGGCCACCTCCCGCCCCGCAAGGGTCCCGATCAGCCCGCCGCGCGCAAACAGCACGACGGCCAGCAGCAAGGCACCCAGGAAGATCTTCCAGTAGTCGCTGACCCCGCCCAGAAGATGCTCGAGCAGGATGAACAGCGCCGCCCCCGCCACCGGTCCGTAAAGC
>LXYH01000032.1 GCA_001650895.1 Rhodobacteraceae bacterium EhC02 | reverse complement strand
GCGGGGCTGCGAGCGCCTGTGCGGGGGGCGCACCCCAGGGGCCGGGTTGGGCCATCTGGTTCGCCATGGCCATGCCCATGCCCATGCCGAGACCGGCCCCCATGCCGCCCCCACCCGCGGGGTTGGCGGCGGCGGCGGTCATGGCCTCGGCGGCGGAATACTGGGTGAACCGGGTCAGATCGCCCGCGATCCCCATGGAGGTGCGCTTGTCCAGCGCCGCCTCGACCGCCGGGGGCAGCGAGATATTCTCGATATAGAGTTCGGGAATGGTCAACCCGTAGGAGGCGACCGTCGCCGATATCTGCGCCGCCACCAGCTTGCCCAGTTCGCCCGTGTTGGCGGCCATGTCCAGCACCGGGATGCCGGAGGCGGCCAGAACGCGGCTGGCTTCCTGCACGATCACGTTGCGGATCTGGAAGGTAATCTCGTCCGCGGTGAATTCGCCGTCGGTGCCCACGATTTCCGTCATGAAGCGCGCAGCATCCGTGACACGCACGGAATAGGTGCCGAAGGCGCGCAGCCGCACCGGGCCGAATTCGGGGTCGCGCGCGATGATCGGGTTCTTGGTGCCCCATTTCAGATCGTTGAAACGGGTGGTGTTAACGAAATAGATCTCGGATTTGAAGGGCGAGCGGAAGCCATGATCCCAGTGGTTCAGACTGGTCAGGATCGGCATGTTGTTGGTTTCCAGCATGTAGAGGCCGGGGGTGAAGACATCGGCCAGCTGGCCTTCATGGATGAAGACGGCGGCCTGCCCCTCGCGCACTGTCAGCTTGGCGCCATACTTGATCTCGTGGCCTTCGCGCTCGAAGCGCCAGACCATGGTGTCGCGGGTATCGTCGGTCCAGTGGATGACGTCGATGAACTGTCCGCGGAGGAAATCGAAAATGGGCATGGGCTGCTCCCTGGGCTTGGATCGATCGGTTTCGGGGATGGGGGAATCATGAGGGGCCGCCCAACAATTCCTCGGCCATCTGCGCGATGATCGGGCGGGCCTGATCCAGCGTGATGCCGGGGCTCAGGCGCGGATCATAGAGCATTTTCAACAGCAGCGCATCATGGCGGGTCAGATGCGCGAATTCATCGTCATCATTGAAGATCGAGGGACGTGCGCGCGGGCTGTCATTGGCAAGCCCCATGCCCTGCGCCATCTCTTCATGCACGCAGGAGTCGCGCAGCAGGTCGGGGTGTTCGGCGCGGATCACGATGATGGCCCGGGTATAGGTGTGCATCTGCGGCCCGTTGCCGGAAAAGGCCATGACGAAGCAATGGATCTGGCGGGGCAGGTTG
The DNA here is from genome assembly GCA_001650895.1 of Rhodobacteraceae bacterium EhC02. Classification (GTDB taxonomy): domain Bacteria; phylum Pseudomonadota; class Alphaproteobacteria; order Rhodobacterales; family Rhodobacteraceae; genus Seohaeicola. Next base: position 38,904 of record LXYH01000032.1, on the reverse strand, counting down.
CGAAACACGGACAGCGCACCCTGGCTGATGCCGGGGGCCAGGTCGCGGGCGCGTTGCGGCAGAAAGGCGCGATCATCCTCGCTGTAGATCAGCACATGCATGTTGGCGCGGGCGGCGTCCATCACGACCGGGTGGCCGCTGGCGTCGGAGAGGCGCGCGGCAAAGGCGCTGACGGCGCCGCGATCGGCGCGTTGGCGGTCCTCGGGAACCGAGGGGCCGAACTCCACGTTGACGCGGACGGGTTGGGTCCAGCGGCGCAGGGGAACAGGGCGCCCGGACGAGGCCCGCAAGCCGGCGCCGCGTTCATATTCGTCGAAGAAGGTGATCTGTTCGAAGTTGCGGGCCAGATCGCGTGCGCCGAATGGCGCATCGCGCCCGCCGCCATCCGTCCGCAACAGGCCCTGTGACAGAAGATCGGCCTGCAGCTTGCCGTAATAGGCCGCAAGGGCCAGGCTTTCGGCAGAGGGGGCAGTTTTGCCCGGTGCCTGGCCCGCGTCCACCGGGCGGGGCGCGGCTGCCGGACCGCCCGCCCCCGGAGGGTCGGGCATGTCGCACCCTGCCAGCAAGGCAAGGCCCGCCAGCAATCCCGCAATCTTCACGCCAAGGCCCTTTCGCATTCAGTCTCAGGCCCTTGGAACTGCCGTACCGGCGGTGTCGCCCAAGCCTGTCTTGCGCGCCTTGGCCGATGCCAGGGTGTCGCGCAATTCGGCCTCCATCTTCTTCAGCTCGACTTCGGCGGCGGCGCGGCGGGCCTTGCCCTCATCCGCGATCTGCAGGCTTTCGTTGATCGTGGCGATCAGGTCGGCATTGGCCTGCTTGACCGCATCGATGTCGAAGACGCCGCGCTCCATCTCTTCGCGGATGACCCGGTTGCTGTCGCGCAGGTTCTTGGCATTCGCGGTCAGCAGTTCATTGGTCAGGTCATTGGCATCGCGCACGGCACGGGCGGCCTCGGCAGAGCGCTGGATCGTCACGGCCTGGGCCAGCTGGGTTTCCCAAAGCGGCACGGTGTTCACCAGGGTTGAATTGATCTTGGTGACAAGGCTCTTGTCGTTTTCCTGCACCAGCCGGATCGAGGGCAGCGACTGCATCGTCACCTGCCGGGTCAGTTTCAGGTCATGCACCCGGCGTTCCAGATCATCGCGCGCGGCGCGGATGTCGCGCAACTCCTGCGCCTGCATGACCTGGTCATTCTCGGGGGCCGCTTTCACCTCGGCCTCCTTGGCGGGGATGGTGGTGCTGTCCATCTCGGCGATCTTGGCCTCGCCCGCCGCGATATAGAGGGCCAGCTCGTCATAGAAGGCCAGCGTCTTGTCATAAAGCATGTCCAGCGACTTGATGTCCTTGAGCAGCTTGTGCTCGTGGCTCAGCAGATCTTCGGTGACCTTGTCGATCTGGGACTGCACCTTTTCGAACCGCGCGGTGAATTGCGCGAAGGGTGCTGCGCGGCCCAGCAGGCGTTCCCACCAGCTGCGTTCGCGGCGCACGTCCAGTTCCGACACCGAAAAGCCCCGGATCGTCGAGACGATGTTGCGCAGGCTGTCGCCCGCCGGGCCCACATCCTTGTTGCGCACATCCGTCAGCATGGCCTGGCTGATCGTCTGCAATTCCGCCTGGGCGCGCGAGCCGAAGGATACGATGGACTGGGTATCGCTCATGTCCAGTTCCGCCATGCGGCGCGTGATCTCGGCACTGAGCGCGCTGTCGGCCTGCGCCAGCGGCACGATCGCGGTTGCGGGGCCGGGTTCGGGCAGGATGGTCGCGGTCACTTCCTCGACCATGGCGAGGGTTTCCTGGGCCTTGCGGCGTGTGGTGTCAGACATGGCGGCTCCTTTTCATACGTTTTCACCCGTGCGGCGGACGGGGTACCAATTCAAAGCCCGGCGGGTGCCCCGACCGGGTGTCTCAAGTTCACTCGCGCGGGTGCACCCCTTCACGGTCCAGTCTTTCGCGCAGCACCTCGATTTCCACGGTCAGGTCGCTACGGTCGTCAAGCAACAGTTTTTGCGTCCTTGCGGCGAAATTCTGCTCAAGATCCGTCAAAAGGCTCTCGTAATCGGCGCGTGCCTGCGTATCGCGGCTGCGGCTCCAGATGTCGGCGAACTTGATCGTCGCGTCGCGGGCGCCCAGAAGGTACACGCTCAGGTATTTGCGCGCCGCGGTCAGGTCGCGCGGATCATTCTCGACCGTGCGGAAAAGGTCGCGCGCCACCACCTGGAACCGTTCCAGCCGCGCCATCATCTGACGGTCGCCCGCGCGCAGCATGGCGTCGGTCATGGCGGCCAGGTGTTTCTCGGCCTCGTCCACGGCGCGGGCCACGCGATCCGTCTGGAAGGTGTCGATGCCCTCGGCGCCCTTGTCCTTGAGGGGGTCGGGCCCGAAGGCCAGGGCATGCAGGATTGTGCCCACCACGCCATAAGCCATGGGCGCCAGCATGTCGCCGGCAGAGGCGGCGAAGCCCGCCACGGCCAGGCCGATGCCGGTCAGAAGGCTGCCGGTGATCTTGCGCGGAAAGGCTGGGCGGCGCGCGACCTTGCGCGCCTCATAGGCTTCCTGTGCGATCAGCCCCTCGCGGGTCAGCCAGGCCGCCAGTAGCAGCGTGCCAAGGGCGCCAAGGTTCAGGATCAATCCCGTGGGGCCTGTGGTGAATGCCGCCCAGGCCAGCGGAAGCGGAGCCAGGAACAGAAGGTTGACGCGTCCGCCTGCACGGGTGCGGCGCGCGCCGTCAAAGGGGCCTTTCGGCGGGGCGGGCGTGCGATCATTGCCTGTGCCGCCGGGGCTGAACTTGCCGCCATAGCGCTGTGCCATCAAAGCCCCCCCGCGATCGAGACGACGAGGATCAATGCAATCAGCAAGACAAAAGACAGTTTTTGTAGGCCCGTCTCCGACATGTCACCCCTCTTGCCACGCTACCCATCTCGAAAGTTAGGGGATGAAGGCAGTGGTTACTAGGGGGAACATGGGATTCTGACAATGTATGCCAGCAGGGTGGCCGGCACGGCAGCGCCTTGCGGGAGGGCCCCGGCCTGCAGGCGTCAGCCGCGGGTCGGTTTCGGGCGCGCCTTGGCAGGGCGGGTGGTCCGAAGCGGCTTGTCACCCCCCTTGGCGCGATCGCCGCCGGGGGCGGGTTTGCCCGCGGCGGGCTTGCCGACCGTGGTCCTGCCCTGTGCGGGTTTGCCTGCGGCAGCCGGTGCTTTCCCGGTTGGCGGCTTGCCGGTGGCCGGCTTGCCCGTGCGGGCTGCAGGCTTTGCGCCGCGCATCGGCTTGCCGCCGGGGCGGTCACCGAACAGATCGGACTCGCTGGGCGCTTCGCGTGATTTGTTGCGTCGAGCAATGACTTTTCGCGGCTTTGTTGTGCTTGCAGCGTCGTCTTCATCGTCTTTCGTGTCCAGACCCAGCTGGTCGCGCAAGACGCGGCGGCGCACCTCTTCGACCTCGCCGGGTTTCAACTGCCCCAGCTGGAACGGCCCATAGGACGTGCGGATCAGGCGGTTCACCGTCAGGCCCACAGCCTCCATCGCGCGGCGGATCTCGCGGTTCTTGCCCTCGCGCAGGCCCACGGTCAGCCAGGCATTCGCGCCCTGCTGGCGGTCCAGCGTCACGATCATGGGCTGGAAATCCTCGCCATCGGCCTTGATGCCCTGCCGCAGCGGTTCAAGCTGTGGTTCGGTCACGCGTCCGTTCACGCGGACCCGGTATTTGCGCAGCCACCCGGTCGAGGGCAATTCAAGCTGCCGCTTGACCGCGCCATCATTGGTCAGCAGCAAAAGCCCCTCGGAATTCAGGTCAAGACGACCCACAGACATCACGCGCGGCAATTCCTCGGGCAGGTCGTCATAGATCGTGGCGCGGCCCTGTTCGTCGCGCGTTGTGGTCACCAGCCCCGTGGGCTTGTGATAGAGCCACAGTCGCGCAGGTTCGGGCGCATCCAGCGCCTTGCCGTTCACCACGACCTTGTCGGCGGGCGTCACGTTCAGCGCGGCGCGGGTGATCACCTCGCCGTTGACCGTCACGCGGCCGGTCTCGATCAGTTTCTCGGCCTCGCGGCGGCTGGCGATGCCGGCGCGGGCGATGACCTTGGCGATGCGCTCTCCTGCGGTCGAGGAGGCTGCGGTTCTGGCGGCGGCGGGTTTTGGCGTCTTGCTCATGTGCAGGGGTTAGCCCAGAATCAGGGCTTGCGAAAGCGCTGATCGCGCGGCAGGGAAGGGGCATGACATTCCGCAGCCACATGTCCGACGCGCTGGAAGAGGCGCGCGCCGCCGCAGCCCGTGGCGAAGTGCCGGTCGGTGCGGTTCTCGTGTCCCCGGATGGCCGCGTTCTGGCGCGCGCCGGCAACCGCACGCGTGAGCTGGCCGATCCCACCGCCCATGCCGAGATGCTGGTGATCCGCGAAGGCTGCCGTCTGCTGGGGTCCGAACGCCTGACCGGTTGCGATCTCTACGTGACGCTGGAACCCTGTCCGATGTGCGCGCAGGCGATTTCGGCGGCGCGGATCGCCCGGCTTTATTACGGCGCGGCAGATCCCAAAAGCGGCGGCGTGGCGCAGGGGCCGCGAATCTTCACCCATCCGCAATGCCATCACGTGCCCGAAGTCTATGACGGAATCGGTGCCGAGGCCGCGTCGACCCTGTTGCGGGATTTCTTCGCGGACCGTCGCGCCTAGAGCGCAGATCCCGATCATTCAATTTTCAATATATGTGTTGCCTTGCGGCGGAGGCTTTGCAAGTCTGGCGCGACAGACTGTCTCAGGGAGGATGACACGATGACACTGAACCCGACCAAGGCCGCGCAGCAATTGCTGGCGATACTGGCCGTTCTGGTGCTGGGCGCGCAGCTTGCACTGGCCAACCCCGCTCACAAGGTGGCAATCCATGTGGACGAACAAGACCCCGCCGTCATGAACATGGCACTGAACAACGCGCAGAATATTGCATCCTACTATGCCGCGAAGGGCGAAGAGGTCACGATCGAGATCGTCACCTATGGTCCGGGGCTGCACATGCTGCGCTCGGATACCTCCCCGGTGGCGGATCGCATCTCTGCCATGGCGCTGGAAATGACGAACATCAGCTTCTCGGCCTGCGAGAACACGATCAACGGCATGAAGAAGAAATCCCAGAAGGATGTGCCGCTGCTGAGCGAGGCGACCGTCGTGCCGTCGGGCGCCGTGCGACTGATGGAGTTGCAGGCAGAAGGCTACGCCTACCTGCGGCCCTGATCGGGCAGCTTGCCCCGACAAGACAAGACCCCGGCGGCGCGATCCGCCGGGGTCTTTCGTTCAGATCTCGATCGCCTGCATCACCTGCGGCTCGATCACATCGACGCCGGGCAGGGCGGCGGCCAGCACATCGGCCGATTGTTCCAGCAGCGGGAAGGTGCGGTAATGGCAGGGGATAACCGTCTTGAAGTCGAAGAAGGTTTTCGCGGCATAGGCGGCGCGGCGCATGTCCATGGTGAAATGGCCGCCCGCCGACAGGATGCCGATGTCGGGTTTGTGCAGGTCGTGGAAGATCTTCATATCCGACATCACATCGGTATCGCCGGACGCATAGATGCAATGTCCTTCACCTTCGATGATGAAGCCGCATTCGGTGCCCGCGATGCGGGGGCCATCGGGGCTGGCGAAGGTCGAGGAATGCACGGCATTGACCATCGTCACCTTGACACCACCCAGATCGACGGTGCCGCCCTTGTTGAAGCCGACAGTCTCGATCTTCTCGGCCTCGGCCCAATGGCTCATCAGATCGTACTGGCCCACGACCGGAACGTTCAGCTTGCGCGCCAGCGGCAGCACGTCGATCACGTGGTCGAAATGCCCATGCGTCAGCAGGATGTGGGTGGCGCCTGCCGTCGCGGCCGCGTGCTGGTCCTCGGCCAGCATCGGGTTGCCCGAAAGCCAGGGATCAAGCAGCAGAACCTTGTCCGCAATCTCGAACCGGAAAGAGCCGTGGCCCAGCCAGATGATCTTCATGATGAATCCTCCCTTGAAGTCCGGGGGCAAGCCTAGCACGGCGCCGCGCGATGACCAGAGGCCGCAGAGGGCGCGGGCGGCGTCGCAAGTGCATTTGCGGAACGATGAAAGGACGGGCGTCTTGGCGTGATGTGACCCGAATTGCTGCGGCATCTGCTTGCGGGCAGGGGCTGCGGGCGCTAAACGCAACTGCAACCTGACAGCAGACCGGAGATCACATATGTCGATCGCACCCGAAACCGCCGCCCGTGTGGCCAAGCTGGCCCGTATCAAGGTCGAGCCCGAGGCGCTGCCCGCGCTTGCGGCAGAGTTCAACACGATCCTGGGTTTCATCGAACAGTTGAACGAAGTGGATGTTGACGGTGTGGAGCCGATGACGTCGGTCACGCCGATGCGTCTGAAGCGGCGCGAGGATGTGGTGACCGATGGTGACCGTCAGGCGCAGATCCTGAAGAATGCGCCCGATGCGCGCGAGGGCTTTTTTGCCGTGCCGAAGGTGGTGGAATGATGGGTGAGCTGACCAAACTGACGCTGGCCGAGGCGCGTGACAAGCTGCGCGCGCGCGAGGTGACCAGCCTCGAACTGACCGAGGCGTGCCTTACTGCGATCGAGGGCGCGGGCGCTCTGAACGCCTTTGTGCATCACACGCCCGAGATTGCCCGCGATCAGGCCCGCGCTGCCGATGCGCGCCTTGCGGAAGGTGACGCGCCGGCCATGTGCGGCCTGCCGATCGGGGTCAAGGACCTGTTCTGCACCAAGGGCGTGCCGTCACAGGCCGCCAGCCGGATCCTGCAGGGGTTCCTGCCGGAATACGAATCCACCGTGACCAGCCAGTTGTTCGATGCGGGTGCGGTCATGCTGGGCAAGCTGAACATGGACGAATTCGCCATGGGCTCGTCCAATGAAACATCGTGCTACGGCAATGTGGTGAACCCCTGGCGGCGCGGCAATGACGATACGGCGCTGACGCCGGGCGGATCTTCGGGCGGGTCAGCCGCCGCCGTGGCGGCCGATCTGTGTCTTGCCGCGACCGGGACGGACACGGGCGGATCGATCCGACAGCCTGCCGCCTTCACCGGCATCGTGGGGATCAAGCCGACCTATGGCCGCTGCTCGCGCTGGGGGATCGTGGCCTTCGCCTCGTCGCTGGACCAGGCGGGGCCGATGACCAAGACCGTGCGCGATTCCGCGATCATGCTGGGCGCGATGTGCGGGCATGACCCCAAGGACAGCACCAGCGCGGATCTGGCCGTGCCGGATTTCGAGGCGATGCTGACCGGCGACATTCGCGGCAAGGTGATCGGTATTCCGAAGGAATATCGGATGGACGGCATGCCCGCCGAGATCGAGAAGCTCTGGGCCGACGGCAGCGCCATGCTGAAAGCCGCCGGCGCCGAGATCCGCGAGATCAGCCTGCCGCATACCAAGTATGCGCTGCCGGCCTATTACGTGATCGCGCCCGCCGAGGCGTCATCGAACCTCGCGCGCTATGACGGGGTGCGCTATGGCCATCGCGCCAAGCTGGCGCAGGGCGACGGCATCACCGAAATGTACGAAAAGACCCGTGCCGAGGGCTTCGGCCACGAGGTGCAGCGCCGCGTGATGGTGGGCACCTATGTGCTGTCAGCAGGGTTCTACGACGCCTATTACAACCGCGCCCGCAAGGTGCGCGCCCTGATCAAGCGCGATTTCGATGATGTCTTCGCGGCAGGCATCGACGCGATCCTGACACCTGCCACACCCTCGGCCGCCTTTGGCCTGGGCGAGATGCAGGATGCCGACCCGGTGCAGATGTATCTGAATGACGTGTTCACCGTGACGGTCAACCTGGCGGGTCTGCCCGGTATCGCCGTTCCGGCCGGAGTGGATGCGCAGGGGCTGCCGCTGGGGCTGCAGCTGATCGGGCGGCCCTGGGAAGAGGGCGATCTGCTGAACACCGCCTATGCGCTTGAGCAGGCGGCGGGTTTTGTGGCCAAGCCGGGCAAATGGTGGTAATCGGGCGGCGCAATCTCCTGGTCGGATGATCGGGACGTAACGGGTATGATGCGGACATGATGACTGTGAGATACGGAACTTCGATCCTTTCACTGGTTGCGCTGGCGGCGCTGGCGGGCTGTGCGCCTTCGGTGCCCGACAGCGGCGCGGGGGTCGGTTTCAACTCCTATTCCGATTATCAGGCCCGGCAGGATCAGCGGGACCAGCAGCTTGGCGGCAGCGGGTTGCCTGCGCCTGCGACGGTGTCCAGCGCGCCCCTGTCGGCCGTGCCTGCGCTGCCGGGTGACGAGGACAGCGCCGAGCGTCTGGCTGCGGAAACCGCCGCCGCCCTCAATTCCGGGCGCGCGCCGCTCGAGGCCAGCCCATCGAACCCTGCGCCCGTGGCCGTGAACGCCGCCGGGATCAGCCAGGAAAACAACTTCGAAGAGGTGTCCGAGCTGCGCAGCATCGAAAGCGATGCCGCCGCGATTGCCCGCAACCGGGCGCAATACGTGGTCATCCAGCCGACCGAACTGCCGCGCCGCAGTGGCGATGGCGGGCCGAATATCGTCGAATTCGCGCTGCGCACCACCAACCCCAAGGGCGTGTCGCTTTATCGGCGCAGCTCGCTCAGCTTCCAGAACCATGAACGCAACTGTGCGCAATATGCCTCGGCGGATCAGGCGCAGATCGAATTCCTGGCGCGTGGCGGCCCGCAGCGTGACCGGCTGTCACTGGACCCCGACGGGGACGGTTTTGCCTGTTCTTGGGATCCGCGCCCGTTCCGTTCGGCCGTGCGCAACTGACGCCGGGGGCGGGCATGACGGTCATGTCCTGCCCTTCGCCCAATCATGGCCCGCGCCGGGATGGCGCACGCCCTGACATGGTGGTGATCCATTACACCGCGATGGATAGCGCCGCAGCCGCGCTGGACCGGCTGTGCGATCCCGAGGCCGAAGTGTCGGCCCATTACCTGATCTGCGAACAGGGCCGCATCTGGCACATGGTGAACGAGGAAATGCGCGCCTGGCATGCGGGCGCGGGGCGCTGGGGCGATGTGACTGACGTCAACTCGCGCTCGATCGGGATCGAACTGGCCAACCGCGGCGATCATCCGTTCAGCGCGCCGCAGATGACGGCACTGGAAGGGTTGCTGCGGGGCGTGATGGCCCGCTGGGCCATTCCGCCCGCGCGGGTGATCGGCCATTCCGACATGGCGCCTTTGCGCAAATCCGATCCGGGGCCGCGTTTCGACTGGCGCAGGCTGGCGCGGTGCGGGCTGTCGATCTGGCCCGATCCTGACCCTGCCGGCCCGCCTTCGGACTTCCTTGCCGATGCCGCGCGCGCGGGCTGGCATCCGCCTGCCGATTGCGCCGATCCCGAAACGGCGGTGCTGACCGCGCTGCGCCTGCGCTTTCGTCCGCAGGCGTCCGGGGCGCTGGATATGATGGATCGCGCCATCGCCGCGGACCTTGCGGCCCGCTTCCCCGTTGACCCCATGCCCCGCACTGCTTAAGTGGGCGCTGCGCGGAGGGCTGGATGATCGCGGGTCGGGGTCTATCGATCCGAGGAAAGTCCGGACTCCACAAGGCAATGGTGCCGGGTAACGCCCGGCTGGGGAAACCCAAGGGAAAGCGCCACAGAGAACAGACCGCCGCGTTCCGGCGCGGTAAGGGTGAAACGGTGGGGTAAGAGCCCACCGCGGGACTGGCAACAGGACCGGCACGGCAAGCCCCACCAGGAGCAATGCCGAATAGGGACCTCGCGCGGGTTGATCGGTTCGCCGATATCACCGCAGGGCAGGCTTTGACCCAGAGGTCCGGGTTGGCAGCTAGAGGGGTCGCGGTAACGCGATCTCAAGATGAATGATCATCCAGAGGGGGAAACCCCTTGGACAAAATCCGGCTTACAGGCCCTCCGCGCGCTTCATCTTTCTCCAATTGCCCGTCGCGCCGCCTGACGCGGCGCGGGGTCGTCGAAAATTTCGCGCGACTGTCGCAAACTCTGCGCTATGCTGCGCAGGTTCAGTAGTCAGAGGGATTTTGCAGATGAGTTTTGTCAAGACGTTGGCCACCCTCGCGGTGGGCTTCGCCGCAGCCAAGGGCATGCAGAAGGTCAAGGAGATGGGCGGCACGGCGGGCGTCAAGGATGCCTTGCGCAAGGCCGGGCAACCCGGCGGGATGGCCGACGAGATCGGCGCGATGGCGCAGAAGATGGGCCTGCCCGTGCAGCAGGAACAGCTGCGCAGCATGTTCGACCGGGTGGGTAAAAGCGCCGCCGACATGACCGAGACCACCGAAAAGGGGATGGGCAACCTGATGGGTTCCATGACCAAGATGGCGGGTGCGGGTGCGGCAGGTCTGGGCGGTATGATGTCCGCAATGACCGAGGGCACGGCGCTGGGTCAGGTCTCGGAGGAGAATGCAAAGCTGATGATCCGAGCCATGATCCAGTCTGCCAAGGCGGATGGCGTGATCGACGAAGAGGAGCGTGCCGCGATCCTGGATCATCTGGGTGATGCCACGGAGGAAGAAATCGCCTTTGTCGAGGCGGAACTGGACGCGCCTGTCGATGTGCAGGCCTTGGCCCGCGATACCGGGGCGCAGATGCGCAACCAGGTCTATTCCGCGGCACTCATGGCCGTTGAGGTCGATACCGAGGCCGAGCGCAGTTACCTGCGATCACTGGCGCAGGCCCTTGGCCTGTCGGATGACGAACGCGACGGGCTGCATGCCGCGATGGGGCGTCCGCCGCTTTGATCCGGTCCTGCGGGACGAGGCTTGCGAAAATCCGCGCGGATCGGCGGCTTTGTCTGTTGACTCTGGTGCGCGCGCGGGTAAAAGCCGGGGTTCAAGGAATTTCACGGGCGGCTGCGTCGTCCGGCGTAGGAGAACAGCAATGGCGAAGCCGACGACCATCAAGATCCGTCTGAACTCGACCGCGGGCACGGGCCATTTTTACGTGACCAAGAAAAATGCCCGCACCATGACCGAGAAGATGGTGATCAAGAAATACGACCCCGTTGTGCGCAAGCACGTGGAGTACAAGGAAGGCAAGATCAAGTAATTGATCCGCCATCCGTTTCGGACAGGGCCACGCCGCGCGCGTGGCCTTTTTCGTTTCACCCCCTTTGCGAATGAGTTTCAGGACCAAGTCGGATGCCGAAAGAGGGACATTTCATCAATCGCAGCAACTGGCTGCGTGCTTCGGTTCTTGGGGCCAATGACGGTATTGTCTCGACCGCAAGCCTGCTTGTCGGCGTGGCCTCGGCCGGGATGGACCGCAGCGGTATCCTGCTGGCGGGTCTGGCGGGGCTGAGCGCGGGTGCGCTGTCGATGGCGGCGGGTGAATATGTCTCGGTCTCGACCCAGCAGGATATCGAGACGGCCGATCTTGAGCGCGAGCGGACGGCGCTTGAGGACAATCCCGATTACGAGCTGACAGAGCTGGCCGAGGGGCTGGAGGCGCGCGGCGTCGAGTCGGGGCTTGCCCTGGAAGTCGCGCAGCAGATGACCGATCACGATGCGCTGGATGCCCATGCGCGCGAGGAACTGGGGATGCACGGCATGGCCGGGGATGCCAACGCGCTGCAGGCTGCCTGGGCCTCGTCCGTCAGTTTCGCGCTTGGTGCCGCCATGCCGTTGCTGGGGGCCGTGCTGGCGCCGCAGGGGATGACCGTCTGGGTGGTGGCTGCCGTGGCCTTGCTGGCGCTGGTCATCCTCGGTGGGGCGGGGGCGCGGCTGGGCGGCGCGCCGGTCCGCCCTTCGATCCTGCGCGTGGTCTTCTGGGGCAGCCTGGCGATGATCGTCACATCGGCCGTGGGTCGCCTCTTCGGGGTGCATGTCTGACGCCATATCGTGGGTGCAATGAAAAAGGGCCGGTCGTTTGACCGGCCCTTTCGTCATGTCGGAGGTTTCTGCCCTTATTCGCGATTGCCGAACAGCTGCAGCAGCATCATGAACATGTTGATGAAGTTCAGGTAGAGGCTCAGCGCGCCCATGATGCCCGACTTCGCGATCCACTCTGCATCGCCATGTGCGGCGTGCTGGATGTAGGTCGTCTTGATGTTCTGGGTGTCGTAGGCGGTCAGGCCGGCGAAGATCAGAACGCCCAGCACAGAGATCGCGAACATGATCGCGGGCGAGCCCAGGAAGATGTTTACGATGGATGCCACGACCAGGCCGATCACGCCCATGATCAGGAACGCGCCCCAGCCCGAGATGTCCTTCTTGGTGGTGTAGCCGTAAAGCGACAGACCGGCGAAGGCGATCGAGGTGACAAGGAAGACCTGTGCGATCGAGAAGCCGGTGAAGGCCACGAAGATCCAGGACAGCGACAGGCCCATCACGGCCGCGAAGGCGTAGAAGAAGGTCTGCGCGGCAGCCGCCGAGAAGCGGTTGATCATGGCCGAGAAGCCGAAGACCATCGCCAGCGGGGCGAACATGATGATCCAGCCCAGGATGTTCGGACTGAGGGTCATCGGATCGCGGAAGACGCTCAGCAGTGCGGGGCTGGTGCCGACGGCCCATGCCACTGCGAATGTGATCAGCATGCCCACGGACATCGTGCCGTAGACCTTGTTCATGTGGGCGCGAAGACCCTCGTCGATCTGGGCGGTGCTGATGCCCGCCGTTGCCGTCCGGTAAGTGTTGTACTCAGCCATTGATGCCTCCGAAAAAATGACACGCACGCCCTTTGTGGACGTATTGGGTCGAATATCGGGAACCGCACCGCGCTTTTCAAGGTTTTCCGGCAAGGAAACATATTTTTTCGCCACCTGTTTTGAAGGTGGCGGCCGGGCCGTCGCGAAGGCTTATTTCTGCCAGCGCTGCGGGATATCCCAGGCGGGGCGGCGGGCCTCGACGCAGGCCTCGTCGGGGGTGATCCCGATATCGGCCAGGGCTGCGGCATCCAGTCGCGCAAGGGCCAGACGCTGCCGATGCGCGGCGCGCATCAGCGTAACGCGGCGCAGCAGGTCCGACAGTGTCGGGCGCGTGGGCAGGGCGATCCCGGCAAACCGGGTGACGGGACGTGTCGACATTTCAAATGCTTTCGTGTTTGTGATCCCCGCGGGGGCAGGGATCATTTCCGTTGATGGATAGATCATGCAGACGCATAAGAGAAATGAATGTTCATGACATGATGAATCACGAAAGCAGATGAATGCGAAATCTTGACATCACCACCTTGCGCTCTTTCGTGGCTGTCGCCGACCTTGGCGGCGTGACCCGCGCCGCGGGGCATCTGCATCTGACCCAGTCGGCCGTGTCGATGCAGATCAAGCGGCTGGAGGAGGTGCTGGGCCTCAACCTGCTGGACCGTACGAACCGCAGTGTTTCGCTGACGGTGGCCGGGCAGCAGATGCTGGGCTACGCCCGGCGCATGGTGGACATGAACGACGAGGTGATGGCGCGCCTGACCGACCAGACCTATGAGGGCGAGATCGTTCTGGGCGTGCCACATGACATCGTGCTGCCCGCCGTGCCCCATGTTCTGCAGCGGTTCAACACCCTGTTTCCGCGCATGAAGGTACAGTTGATCACCACCTTCACCCGTGACCTGAAAGCCAAGTACCGGCGCGGGGACTGCGACATCATCCTGACCACCGAGGCAGCGCTGGAGCTGGGGGGCGAAACCCTGACGGCGTTGCCGCTGAAATGGGTGGGCGCGCCCGGAGGCAGTGCCTGGCGGCAACGCCCGCTACGGCTGGTGTTCGGGCGGCATTGCATCTTTCGCGCGGGGGCCATTGCGGCGCTCGAGGCGGCGGGCATCGACTGGGAACTGGCGGTCGAGACCGAATCCGATCGCACGATCGAGGCCACGGTCAGCGCGGACATGGGCATCAACGCGATGATCGACGGCATGCAGCCGCGCCATCTCGAGCAGGTCGACCATGGTGACACATTGCCCGAGCTGACGCTGCAGAAGATCAACATGTACGGGATGGAACGCGCCCGCGGCGAGGTGCTGAGCCAGCTTGGTGCGCTGCTGCGGCAGGCCTATCAGACCCTCTGATCCGGCGGCACGGGGCGGTGCACGCCTTGAATCCAGTGCATGGGTGAGGGCGCGGGATGCAACCAGCAGACAGCGCGGTCAGTCGTCCCGCATCGTGATGACCACCTTGCCGGTCGAGGCGCGGCTGCGCAGCAGTTCAAGCCCCTCCTCGACGCGGGAGAGGGGTAGCACATGGCTGACATGGGGTTTGATGCGCCCGGCGGCGTACCAGTCCAGCAGCACGCGCAGGCTGTCGGTCAGGGCCTTGGGGTTGAACGTCATGTAGCCGCCCCAGTAGACGCCCAGCACGCTCAGGTTCTTGACCAGCAGGTGATTGGCCGGGATCTGCGGAACCTCGCCACTGGCGAAACCGATGGGCAGCAGCCGCGCTTCGGGATTGCAGGCGCGGAAGGCCGCTTTCCACTGTTCGCCGCCCACGGGGTCATAGACCACATCCGCCCCGCCCAGCGATTTGACCACGGCGCGGATGTCATCGGTGGCGGCATCGATCAGATGGTCGGCCCCTGCCGCGCGCGCCGCCTCGAGCTTGTCTGCTCCACGGGCGCAGGCGATCACCGTGGCGCCCATCAGCTTGCCCACCTCGACCGCCGTCAGCCCCACACCGCCCGCAGCACCCAGCACCAGCAGCCGTTCACCCGGTTGCAGCCGCGCGCGATGATCAAGCGCCAGGTGCGAGGTGCCGTATGCAATCAGGAAGGCCGCCGCATCGGTCATGCTCATGACGTCGGGCAGCGGCACGGCGCGGCTTGCGTCGAAGCAGCCGTATTCGGCCAATCCGCCGTGACCGCCGAACACGGCGACACGCGTGCCGATGGCGAGGCCTGCGGTGCCTTCCCCCAAGGCCTCGACCGTGCCGGCCACCTCCATCCCCAGGGTGAAGGGCGCGGCGGGCGTATCCTGGTACTGCCCCTTCAGCATCAGCAGATCCGCGAAGTTCAGGCCGCAGGCCTTGATCCTGATGCGGATCTGTCCGGGGGCGGGCTCGGGCATCGCGATCTGCATCACGCTGGCCGGGGCGTCGGGGGCGGGTTTGTGATAGGCGCGCATGAAACCTCCTGGGGCGGGTCGGCGCCGTTTATGGCAGCAAATCGCGCCGCAGCAAAGCGCTGCGCCGCCGGATCAAGCGGCCTGGCCACGGCAGCGGCCCTGAAATCAACCGGGCCGTGCGGAAAACCTGTATTCTGACGCGATCTTTTGGTGTATCAAGGAAGCGTTAAGAGTGTGGCGCGCAGAATGGACAGGTGTCCCCATGCCGCCGTGTGCAGGAAGAAAGGTATGAGTATGTCGCATCATGTTGATGTGCATGTCGGAAAGCGTATCCGGCATCGTCGCTGGCTGCTGGCCATGACCCAGCAGCAACTGGCCGAACAGGTCGGTATCAAGTTCCAGCAGATCCAGAAATATGAAACCGGTGCAAACCGTGTCAGCGCCTCTCGGTTGTGGGATATCGCCGACAGCCTTGGTGTGCCCGTCAGCTTCTTCTTCGAAGGGCTCGTGTCCGCCAATGGCGACATGGCACCGGCGACGGCGCATGCGCCGCGTGCGGCGGTGGCTGAGGGTGCTGCCGGCGGCTCCAAGGATCTGATGGGTGACCGCGAGGCGATGGACCTTGTGCGCACCTATTACGCCATCCCCGAAAACCAGCGTCGCCGCCTGTTTGACCTGGCGCGGGTGCTGTCGGACGTGGCTTGAGCCCGGAGACTGGCTGCGCTACCCAGACGGCGCAATCCGCCTTGGGGGTATCATGGCCAGTCTTTCCGCATCCGATCCCGTGACCGCCGATCTGATCGCCACGGCGCATGAGCTGGCCGATGCCGCCCGCGCGGCAGTCCTGCCGTGGTTTCGGGCGGCCGGTTTGTCGGCGGACAACAAGCAGGCGGGTGGTTTTGATCCCGTGACCCAAGCCGATCGCGCGGCGGAAGAAGCGATGCGCGCCATCCTGGCGCGCCGCCGTCCCCATGATGGCGTGACCGGCGAGGAATTCGGCCACAAGGCCGGCACATCGGGCCTGCGCTGGGTTCTCGATCCCGTCGATGGGACCCGCGCCTTCCTGTCCGGTGCGCCCACCTGGGGTGTTCTGATCGCCGTGGCCGATGAGGATGGGCCGCTTTTTGGCGTGATCGACCAGCCCTATATCGGCGAACGCTTCTGGGGCGGGTTCGGCCAGTCCGGCATGCGCGGCCCGATGGGGGCAGGGGATCTGGGCGTGCGCGGGGCGCGTGACCTGTCGGACAGCATCCTGTTTACCACCTTTCCCGAAGTCGGCACCAAGGCCGAGGCGGCGGGATTCCGCGCCGTGGCCGACCGTGTGCAACTGGTGCGCTACGGGATGGATTGCTACGCCTATGCGCTGCTGGCCGCTGGCCAGATCGATCTGGTGATCGAGGCGGGCTTGAGCGACTATGACGTGCAGGCCCCGATCGCGGTGATCCAGGCCGCGGGCGGGATCGTGACCGACTGGCAGGGCGGTCCGGCCCATCACGGTGGACGTATCCTGGCTGCTGCCGGGGCGGATCAGCATGCGGCGGCCTTGGCGATCCTGCGCGAGGTTCCGGCTTGATCCTGCGGCGCTGACGCGGCTATCCTGTGGTGGCGCGCGCCTCTTGGCCCCTTTCCGGTGTGCGCCGCGTGGATGAGGGGGCGCTGTCTGACCGGAGGCGCCCGTGACATCCCTGATGCAAACCACCCGTTCCGAAATCCTGATCCGCAAGGCGGATCACATCCTGACCATGGACGATACGCGCGCCGAATGGCGCGGGGCAGATATCCTGATCCGTGGGGGTGTGATCGCCGCCATCGGCCCCGATCTGGCGCGGTCGCATCCCGATGCCGAGGTGCTGCAGGCCGCCGGTTGCGTGGTCACGCCCGGTCTGGTGAATACGCATCACCATCTCTACCAGAGCCTGACGCGGGCGGTGCCGGGCGGGCAGGATGCCTTGCTGTTCGGCTGGCTGAAAACGCTCTATCCGATCTGGGCGCGCTTTGGTCCCGAAGAAATGCGCGTCAGCACGCTGACCGGGCTGGCCGAGCTGGCGCTGTCGGGCTGTACGCTGTCGTCGGATCACCTCTATCTCTATCCCAACGGGTCACGGCTGGAGGATACGATCCACGCCGCCGCCGAACTGGGGCTGCGTTTTCATCCGACGCGCGGCGCGATGAGCATCGGGCAAAGCGCGGGCGGCCTTCCCCCCGATGACCTTGTCGAGGACGAGGCCGCCATTCTGGACGATTGCATCCGGGTGATCGACGCCTTCCACGACGCGGCCGAGGGGGCGATGTGCCGGGTTGGCGTGGCGCCATGTTCGCCTTTCTCGGTCAGCCGCGAGTTGATGCGCGACGCAGCGCTTCTGGCGCGGGACAAGGGGGTGATGCTGCACACCCACCTGGCCGAGAATGACGAGGATATCGCCTATTCCCTTGCGCAGTTCGGCTGCCGTCCCGGCCAATATGCCGAGGATCTGGGCTGGACGGGGGCCGATGTCTGGCATGCGCATTGCGTGAAGCTGGATGGCCAGGAGATTGATCTGTTTGCCAGAACCCGAACCGGCGTGGCGCATTGCCCCTGTTCGAATTGCCGGCTTGGATCGGGGGTGGCCCCGGTCCGGGCGATGCGCGATGTGGGCGTGCCCGTGGGTCTGGGGGTCGACGGATCGGCCAGCAATGACAGCGGCAACCTGATGCTTGAGGCGCGTCAGGCGATGCTGTTGCAGCGTGTCACCCTTGGTGCCGACCGGATGAGCGCGCGCGAGGCGCTCGAGATCGCGACGCGCGGCGGTGCCGATGTGCTGGGGCGGCCTGATGTCGGTCGGCTGGCGGTGGGCAAGCGTGCCGATATCGCGATCTGGGATGTCTCGGGCGTCGAAAGCGCCGGCAGCTGGGATCCTGCGGCCCTTGTGCTGGCGGGGCCGGTGCGGGTGCGCGACCTACTGGTCGAGGGGCGGCGCGTGGTGCGCGAGGGCCAGCTTGCCACCATCGATCTGCCCCGCGTGCTGGAGGACCAGCGCCGCCTTGCGCGGGCTCTGGCGGGGTAGGGACGCCCGGCGAAGCGGTGGTTTCTTGCCGAGGCCTGCAAAGCCGTCTGGTCAAGTGGCCATAATTTCACCAAAGTGCCATGCAAGACAACCGATCTGTCGCAACTGCCACCCTCGAGGGATCATGATCCGTACAATCTTGGTCATCCTGGCCCTGACGTTTTCGCCACTGGCCCCTGCCTTTGCCAGCACGGAAAGCTTTGTCGCCCAGACCCTCAATGCGCAGCGCGCGGCGCATGGCCTGCATGCGGTCCAGCCGCACGCGTTGCTGATGGCCGCCGCCGAGGCGCATGCCCGCGACATGGCAAGCCATGGCTTCATGTCGCATCGCGGGTCAGACGGCTCGACCGTGGCGCAGCGGGTCAAGCGGGCCGGGTTCTGCTATCGCGCGGTGAACGAGAATATCGCCATGGGTTTTCGCGATCCTGCCAAGGTCATGTCGGGCTGGTACAATTCCCCCGGACACCGCCGCAATGCGCTGTCGCGCAAGGTCACGCATTACGGGTTCGCGGCCGTTGATCGTGCCTGGGTGCTGGTGATGGGCCGCCCCTGCTGAACCGGTTGACGTGGCAGGTGTTCAGACCAGCCTTTGACCTGCCACCCATGTCGCCCGGATCGCGCGATCGTCACCCATCATGATCGTCGGAAAGACGGCTTCCCAGATATCCTGCGCCCTTGTGCTGCGCTGTGCGATGGCCGGGGTCGAGGCCAGGTCCAGCGCCACGATATCCGCCTCCATTCCCGGTGCAAGATTGCCGATGCTTGCGTCCAGCCGCAGGGCGCGGGCAGATCCGACGGTGGCCAGCCACAGAAGCTGGGCGGGATGCAGGGCGGTGCCGCGCAGCTGGCCGATCTCATAGGCGGCGGCCATGGTGCGCAGCATCGAAAAGCTGGACCCGCCGCCCGTATCCGTGGCCAGCCCCACGCGATGCCCCGCTGCCACAAGGCCTGCCATGTCGAACAGGCCCGACCCGATGAAGGTGTTGGATGTCGGACAATGCACGAGGGCTGCGCCAACCTCGCGCAGGCGGTCCCTTTCGCGGGATTCCAGATGGATGGCATGACCGTAAAGACCGTTCGCCCCCAGCAAGCCATGCGCCTCGTAGGTGTCCAGATAGTCGCGCGCCTGCGGGTAGAGGTCACGCACCCAGGCGATCTCGTCCGTCTGCTCGCTCAGGTGGGTCTGCATCAGGCAATCGGGATGCTCGGCCCAGAGAGCGCCCAGCGCCTCCAGCTGTTCGGGCGTCGATGTGGGCGAGAAACGCGGCGTGATCGCATAGGACAGACGGTCCACGCCATGCCATTTCCGCAAGAGGGCGCGGCTGTCGTCATAGGCCGATTGCGCGGTGTCGCGCAGCCCTTCGGGCGCATTGCGGTCCATGCAGGTCTTGCCCGCGACAACGCGCTGCC
Organism: Rhodobacteraceae bacterium EhC02; assembly: GCA_001650895.1. Taxonomy (GTDB): domain Bacteria; phylum Pseudomonadota; class Alphaproteobacteria; order Rhodobacterales; family Rhodobacteraceae; genus Seohaeicola. The sequence goes on along the minus strand of LXYH01000032.1, from coordinate 19,503 downwards.
CGCGCGCCTGTGCCGCGGCAAAGAAGGCATCCACGCTTTCGGGATGGATCGTGGCATAGCTGCAGACGGTCGTGGTGCCGTTCGCCAGCGTCAGGTCAAGATAGCGGCCTGCGATTTCGGCGGCATGGGCGGGATCGCCGAAGCGCATTTCCTCGGGGAAGGTGTAAAGGTTCAACCAGTCGATCAGCCGCTTGCCCCAACTGGCGATGATCGCGGTTTGCGGGTAATGCACATGGGCATCCACGAACCCCGCCATCAGCAGGGCATCGCCGTGGTCCACCACCCGCGCCTGCGGATGCGCGGCGCGCAGTTGCGCACCCTGGCCAATGGCCGCGATCCGCCCCTCTTCGATCAGGATGCCGCCCGCACTGTCATGGCTGGCGGCGGCTGGTCCTTCCGCGAAGGGATCGGCGGTAAAGCGCAGGGTCTGGCCCAGCAAGAGCGTCTGTGCGGTCATGGTGTTATCCTTTCGACGGCACTCTAGGGATCGCGGGAAGCAAGGTAAATCACCCCGGTTCGGCCCGGTAAGCATTGTTTCCGGCCATCCCTTTCCGCTAAACAGGGGCCAGTGCGGACAGGAGGGTGACATGGCCGAAGACGAAGACCAGATCGACCGTTCCGCCGACACCGCAAGCGAGCCGCAGGCCAGTGGCAGCTACGGGTTGGAGCGGCGCACGGTCGCCGCGATTCTCGATGCCGTCGAGGTCGGTGACGCCGCGCTGCTGACAGAGTTGATGGAGCCGCTGCACCCGGCTGATATCGCCGACATTCTCGAGCAGATCGACCGCGACGACCGCCGTGCGCTGATCCGGCTTTACGGCAAGGAATTCGATGGCGACATCCTGTCCGAGCTGGGCGAAAGCATCCGCGAGGATGTGATCTCGGTTCTGAACCCGCAGGTTCTGGCCGATGCGGTGCGCGAACTGGACAGCGACGACGTGGTCGACCTGCTGGAGGATCTGGACGCGCCGCAGCAGGACGCGATCCTCGACGCGCTGGAAGATGCCGATCGCGTCGCCGTGCAGCAGGCGATGACCTATCCGGAATATTCCGCAGGCCGCCTGATGCAGCGCGAGGTCGTGATGGCCCCCGAGCATTGGACCGTGGGCGAGGCCATTGATTTCCTGCGCAATTCCGAAGAGCTGCCCGATCAGTTCTACCACATGGTGCTGGTCGATCCGCGCCTGCATCCGGTTGGCAACGTGACTTTGGGCAAGATCATGCGCTCGCGCCGCGATGTGGCGCTGCGCGACATCACGGAAGAGGCGTTTCACCTGATCCCCGTCACCCAGTATGACGGCGATGTGGCCTATGCGTTCAACCAGTATCACCTGATCTCGGCCCCGGTGGTGGACGAGGACGGGCGGCTTGTGGGCGTCATCACCATCGATGACGCCATGGCCGTGCTGGACGAGGAACACGAAGAGGACATCCTGCGGATGGCCGGTGTCAGCGAGGATGCAAGCCTTTCGGACACGATCCTCGAGGCTGCGCGCGGCCGGGCGGTCTGGCTGTTCGTGAACCTGCTGACGGCGATCCTGGCCTCGCTTGTGATCGACGCCTTCGCCGAGACGATCAACCAGATGGTGGCGTTGGCGGTGTTGATGCCCATCGTCGCCTCGATGGGGGGCAATGCGGGCACGCAGACCATGACCGTGGCGGTCCGTTCGATCGCGACGCGCGATCTGACCGCGCAGAACGCGATGCGGGTGATCTGGCGCGAGGTGTCGGTGGGCGCGCTGAACGGGGTGGTGTTCGGATTGCTCATGGCGCTGGTGGCCGGGGTCTGGTTCGGGGTGCCGATGCTGGCGGCGGTGATCGGCGTGGCGATGCTGCTGACACAGGTGGCGGCGGCGCTGGGCGGAATCGTGATCCCGATGGCGCTGGAGCGGTTGAAGATCGACCCTGCGCTGGCCTCCGGGCCGTTCGTGACGACGGTGACGGATGTGGTGGGCTTTTTCGCCTTCCTCGGCCTTGCCTCTGCCGTACTGATGTAGAGGGGGGGGGCGCATGACCGCAGAACCAGACCTGACCGCGATCAAGGCCGCGGCCCGGCGCGACGCATTCGCCCGGCGCAAGGCGGCCTTTGACGTGATCGGACCCGATCACGCGGGGCTGCTGGCCGATGTGCTGCGTCCCCATGCCGGCAAGGTGCTGGCGGGCTACATGCCGATGCGGACCGAGATCAGCGCCCTGGCGGCGATGCGCTTGCATGCTGCGTCGGGGCCGGTCTGCGTACCGGTGATCCAGGGAAAAGGGGTGGCCCTGCGCTTTGCCCGATGGACGGCGCAGGGCGCGATGGTCGCGGGTGAATTCGGCGCCCAGGTGCCGGCGAGCCTTGACTGGCTGGTGCCGGAGGTCCTTATCGTGCCGCTGGTGGCCTTCGACCGCAAGGGCGGGCGGCTTGGCTATGGTGGCGGGTTCTACGATCGCACCTTGCAGGCGCTGCGGGCACGCGGGCCGGTCCTGGCCGTGGGCTTTGCCTTCGGGGCGCAGGAAGCCGATGATCTGCCACTGGAAGCGACAGACCAGCCTCTGGACCTGATCGTGACCGAGGCCGAGGTGATCGCCTGCGGCCGGGGTGGTGCTTGAGTATTTGTGGAAAGATGAAGCGGGCGCGTGCAGATTTCCAGTGGTCGCGCCACCTTGACCCTTGCCGTGGCACGGCATTCGCCCTAGGCCTTTGGGCATGAAAATACTGTTCCTTGGCGATGTCATGGGTCGTGCCGGACGGCAGGCCGTATCGGAAAACCTGCCGCGCCTCAGGGCCGAGTGGAAGCTGGATTTCGTTGTCGTCAACGGCGAGAACGCGTCCAGCGGGGCGGGGCTGACGGCGGATCACGCCAAGGTGCTGCTGGCCGCCGGGGCCGATTGCCTGACGCTGGGCGATCACGCCTTCGACCAGAAGGACATGCTGCAGTTCATCGAGAACGAGCCGCGCATCCTGCGTCCGCTGAACTTTGCCAAGGGCGCGCCGGGGCGCGGGCATCGGGTGTTTTCGGATGCGCGGGGGCGCAAGGTGCTTGTCACGCAGGTGCTGGGCAATGTGTTCATGAAACGCGCCTTCGATGATCCGTTTTCCGCCGTGGACCAGGTGCTGGCGGCGCATCCGCTGGGTGGTGCGGTGCAGGCCGCGATCGTGGACATGCATTGCGAGGCGACCAGCGAAAAGATGGGCATGGGCCATTTCTGCGCGGGCCGTGCCAGCCTTGTCGTGGGCACCCATACACATGTGCCGACCGCCGATGCGATGATCTTGGGTGGCGCCACCGCCTATCTGACCGATGCGGGCATGTGCGGTGACTACAACAGCGTGATCGGCATGGAAAAGGATGAACCCATGCGTCGCTTCGTGACAGGCATGGCCAAGGGGCGTTTCAACCCCGCCATGGGCGAGGCGACCCTGTCCGGCGTCTATGTCGAGACGGACGACATGACCGGCCGCGCCACCCGCGTCTGCGCGGTGCGCCAGGGCGGCAAGCTTGTTGCGGCGGGCCCGCTGGGCTGAGCCGCCTCCGGAAGGCGTCACGCCGTGTCTCGGACGGCCTTGCGAGGGGCCGTGCTGCTGACATATAGAGGCGCTGACCGCCAGACAGGCAAATTCAGACAAGCAGACGGAGGCACGCATGGCCGGCCACTCAAAATGGGCAAACATCCAGCATCGCAAGAACCGCCAGGATTCGGTCCGGGCAAAGCTGTTCTCGAAGCTGTCCAAGGAAATCACCGTGGCCGCCAAGATGGGCGACCCCGATCCCGAAAAGAACCCGCGCCTGCGCCTTGCGGTGAAGGAAGCGAAATCGCAATCCTGCCCCAAGGACGTGATCGAACGCGCGATCAAGAAGGCCATCGGCGGCGAGGGCGATGCCTATGAGGAAATCCGCTATGAAGGCTATGGCCCGAATGGCGTGGCGATCATCGTCGAGGCGATGACCGACAACCGCAACCGCACCGCGTCGAACGTGCGCTCGACCTTCACCAAGAACGGCGGCAACCTGGGTGAGACCGGTTCGGTCGGCTTCATGTTCGACCGCAAGGGCGAGATCACCTATCCCGCGTCGGTGGGCGATGCCGATACCGTCCTGATGGCCGCCATCGAAGCCGGGGCCGAAGATGTGGAAAGCAGCGAGGAAGGCCATCTGATCTGGTGCGCCGACACCGATCTGAACGAGGTGGCGACGGCGCTCGAGGCCGTGCTGGGCGAATCCGACAGCACCAAGCTGGTCTGGAAGCCGACCACCACGACCGAGATGGATCTGGACAGCATGCAAAAGCTGATGAAGCTGGTAGATGCGCTGGAAGATGACGACGACGTGCAGCGCGTGACCACGAACTTCGAAGCCAGCGACGATGTGATGGGTCAGCTCTGATCGGATGGGCCTGATGATGTGACAGGGCGCCCCTTGGGGCGCCCTTTGCATTTTGGGGTCAGCGGTCCGTCGTGGCCGCGTTCTGCGCCGGTTCCAGGTTCAGGCGGGTCAGGGCCTGTCGCAGGTTGCCCCGGAAACCCTGTGCCAGCAGCGACGGGGGGCGGTGCGCCGGGGTCAGGATCGACACGCTGCTGATGATGTCGGGCGCAAATGGGCGAAAGACCACGCGCGCGCCCGCGTGGCTGGCGGCGGTGATCCGGTCGCACAGCGTGCAGCACAGACCCGCGGCCACAAGTTCCAGCGCGGGCAGGAAGGTCTGCAGCACGAAACGCCGGTTCAACCTTGCGCCGGCCTGATCGAAGGCCGCGCGCGTTGCCTGCCAGGTGTGATGCGCATCGAAAAGCGTGGCCATGGGATGCCCGTCCAGATCGGCGGGACCGATGCGGTCCCTTGATGCAAGCGGGCTGCCCGCCGGCATGGCCAGAAGGCAGGGCAGGGCGAAATCCTCGGTGCGGATCGACGCGCGCGGGGCCGGTGTCTCGGCAAGGCCGATGTCGTATTCCTGGCTTGCAACAAGGTCCTCGACCACCGCCGAGGAACGCATCATCAACGCGGCCTCGACACCGGGGCGCCCCTCAAGGAAGCCGGCCAGAACGCGGGGCATGAAGAAACCCGATGCCGCCGGGTGGCAGGCGATGCGCAGGCGGCCGTGATCCAGTTTGCCGATCTCGTCCATGACGCGGGCGGATTGGGCCAGCCGGTCCAGCACCGCCTCGGCCTCTTCCAGGAAATAATGGGCCTCTGGGCGGGGCGTCAGGCGCCCATGCTCACGCAGGAACAGCGGATAGCGCAGTTCGCGTTCCAGCCCGGCGATCATGGTGCTGACGGCAGGTTGGGTGCGGCCAAGGTTGCGGCTGGCTTCCGAGATCGAACCCGTGCGCATCACCTCGCGGAAGGTCTGAAGCTGGCGGAAGCTGAGGTTCATGGGCGATGTCGCTCCTGGGTATAATGCATATCTATGGGATCATCGTTATTTTAAATTTGATCTTATACGTGGCTTTGCGTCAATCCTGTTTCAACCGGGCAAAAGCCCCGTGGATAGGGGAGACGAATGGAAAGGGTCGCGCAAATCCTGCTGACCGGATTGATCTGCACGGTGGCGCTGGGCCAGTTCGTGCAGGTGATCACGCGCTACGTGTTCCAGACGCCGGTGATGGGGCTGGAGGAAACCATGCTCTATCCGATGTTCTGGCTTTACATGCTGGGGGCGGTGAACGCCTCGCGCGAGAACACGCATATCCGCGCCAACGTGCTCGAGATCTTCCTTGAAACCGAACGCGCCCGCCTTGTGCTGGCCTGTCTGGGCGAGGTGCTGAGCCTGATCATCGGCTTGTGGCTTCTGACCTGGGTGTGGGATTTCACCCGTTATTCCGTGCGGGTCTGGCGCGAAAGCCCGACCCTCTACATCCCCGTTTTCTACGCCGATATCGCGCTGCTGATCGCGATGGTGCTGATGATGGGCTGGTCGGCGCTGCATCTGGCGCGCCATCTGCGCGCCCTTGCCGGAGGACAGGCCCATGGTTGAGGTCGCATTGCTGGCCGTGGGCCTTCTGGTTCTGCTGCTGACCCTTGGGGTGCCGCTGCCCTGGTGTTTTGGCGGTGCCATCATGGTGATGTATTTCGTGGGCGACGTCATCATGAAGGGCAATATCCTGTGGGGTGTCCAGCAACTGGGCAACCCTGTGCTGCTGGCGATCCCGCTTTTCGTGCTGGCGGGCACGATCATGTCCGAAAGCGGCATCGCGGCCAGTCTGCTGCGGTTCGTCAATGCCTTTGTCGGCCATGTAAGGGGCGGGCTGGGCGTGGTGGCGGCGGTCAGCTGCGCGGTGATCGGGGCGATTTCCGGCTCGGGTCTGACGGGGATTGCCGCCATCGGTCCGCTGCTGATCCCCGAGATGGAAAAGCGCGGCTATCCGCGGGCCTATGCCACGGCGCTTATCGCCAACTCCTCGATCCTGGGGCTGCTGATCCCGCCGTCGGTCACGATGATCGTCTATGGCTGGGTCACCGACACCTCGATCCTGGCCTGTTTCCTGTCCACGCTGCTGCCGGGGCTGATCATCATGACCAATTTCTCGGTCGTGAACCTGTGGCTGGCCCGCAAGTTCCCGCTGGTGCTGGATGACAAGCCGTCGCTGTCGGAACTGTCGTCGGAAGTCACCAAGCGCGGCATCCACGCCTTTCCCGCGATCCTGATGCCGGTGATCATCCTGGGCGGCATCTATGGCGGGGTCATGATCCCGACCGAAGCCGCCGCCGTCGCGGTGATCTATTCGGTGCCGGTGGGTTTCCTGATCTACAAGGGCCTGCGCTGGGACAATTTCCTGGCCGCCGGCAAGGAGGCCTCGACCGCCGTGGGCGCGATCATGCTGATGATCCTGTTCTCGATGATCCTCAGCCAGATCTTCGTGATGGAAAGCATCCCGCAGAAACTGGTCAGCGCGATCTTCGAGATCACCCAGGACCGGACGCTGCTGCTGATCATGGTGATCATCATGCTGCTGCTGGTGGGCATGGTGGTGAACGATGTGACGGCCATCATCCTGATCGCGCCGCTGCTGCTGCCGCTGATGACCGCGATCGATGTCAGCCCGATCCAGTTCGCGGCGATCATGGGGGTGACCACCGCGATGGGCGGGGTGACGCCGCCCTATGCCTCGATCCTCTATCTGGGGGCGCGCATCGGCAATGTGCCTGTCACGAAGGTGATCCGCCCCGCCATGTTCCTGATCCTGACCGGCTACATGCCCGTCGTGATCCTCACGGCCTTCTGGCCGGACCTGTCGCTCTGGCTCCCGCGCCTGTTCGGCTATCTCTGACCACCCGCAATCACGCATCCGAAACCCACGAACCTGATCCAACCGGAGGAACCAAAATGAAGAAATTCCTGTTCACAGCCGCCGCAGGCGCATTGATGGCCCTGGCCCCCATGGCCGAGGCGCGCGATCTGAAGCTAAGCCATGTGCGCCCGCAGGACGCCACCATCGACGTCGAGGTGCGCGCCTTTGCCGGAGCCGTTGCCGCCGCCACCGGCGACCGCGTCAAGATCGAGATCTTCCCGGCCTCTGCGCTGGGCGACTATACCACCGTGCAGGAACGCATCTCGGTCGGCGCGATCGACATGGCGGTGCAGCCCGCAGGCACGGCAGCCGATCGGCGCATGCAGATCTCGTCCTTCCCCTTCCTGGCCGAGAACTGGGAACAGGCCCGCGCGGTCTATGGTCCCGGCGGCGCGGTGCGCGAGGCGATGGTCGAACTTTACGCCGCACAGGATATCACCATGCTGGCGGCCTATCCGGTCTATTTCGGCGGGATCGCCCTGAACCGCGAGGCCGTCACCCCCGGCAGCACCGATCCCAACGGCATCAAGGTGCGTGTCCCCGGCATCAAGAGCTTCCAGCTGACCGGCGAGGCGCTGGGCTATATCCCGGCACCGATCCCCTTTTCCGAGGCGTTCACCGCGGTGCAGACAGGTGTCGTGGATGGCGTGATCGGGTCCGGGGCAGAAGGCTACTATGCCTCTTTCCGGGATGTGACAAAGACCTACATCCCCGCCAACACCCATTTCGAAGTCTGGTACATGATCATCTCGAACGAATCCCTGTCGGATATGTCCGAGGAAGATCAGGCGACCCTGCGCGCGCAGGCCGAGGCCTTCGAGGCGACACGCTGGACCGTGGCCGAATCCGATCAGGGCGCGAACGAGCAGAAGCTGGCCGGCCTTGGCGCGACGATCGTGCCGCTGTCCGCCGCCGAGCTTGAGGGGATGGCTGCCAAGATCCGCGAAACGGTCTGGCCGCAGATCCTGGAAGATGTGGGCGCGGACTGGGGTCAGGCGATCCTTGACGCGGTGGCGAAGTAAACCAGGGCGGGCGCCCCGTCACGGGGCGCCCCTTTTCAACGGGGCAAGAGGCCGATGCAGGCGGATTACGCGATCATAGGCGGCGGGATCGTCGGGCTGAGTGTGGCCTGGGGCCTGCTGCGCCGGGGCCGCCGGGTCATCGTGCTGGACGGCGATGACGGCAGTTTTCGCGCCAGCCGGGGCAATTTCGGTCTGGTCTGGGTGCAGTCCAAGGGCTTGAACCAACCTGCCTATGCCCGCTGGAGCCAGCAATCCGCAGCGCTCTGGAAGGGTTTTGCCGCCGAACTGGGCGAGGGGGCGGGCACCGACCTGTCGCTGCGCCAGGAGGGCGGATATGATTTTCACCTCGACGAGGCCGAGCTTGAAGCCCGCGTCGCCCAATACAGCGCCCTGCGCGACACGCTGGGCGGCGACTATCCGTTCGAGGTTCTGGGACATAACGCGCTGAAGCGCGAAGAGCCCGAGGTCGGCCCCCGCGTGGCCGGCGCGATCCTGCATCATCAGGATGGACATGTGAACCCGCTGCGCCTGCTGCGCGGGCTGGCCGCCGACGTGCGCCGCCAGGGCGGGCAGGTGCTGACCAGCCAGACCGTGACAGACGTGACGCAGACCGATGGCGGTCTGCGCGTCACCTGCGCCTCGGGGCAGGTGGTCGAGGCGGGACGCGTGGTGCTGTCTGCCGGGCTGGGCGCGATGGATCTGGGCGCGAAACTGGGCTTTGCCGCACCCGTCCGCCCGCAACGCGGGCAGGTGCTGATCACCGAAAAGCTGCCCAAGATGATGAACCGGCCTTCGGGCATCATCCGGCAGGTCGACGAGGGTGGCATCCAGATCGGCGACAGCAAGGAAGAGGTGGGGCTGGATGATCGCGTCACCACGCCGACCGTCGCCGCCATCGCCGCGCGCGCCGTGGCCGTGATGCCCCGGCTGGAAAAGGCGCAGATGGTGCGCAGCTGGGGTGCGCTGCGCATCATGTCGCCCGACGGGTTGCCGATCTACCAGCACAGCCCGACCCTGCCGGGCGTCAGCCTGGTCACCTGCCATTCCGGCGTCACCCTTGCCGCGGCCCATGCGCTGCGCCTGCCGCAATGGCTGGAGGGGGATGCCGACGCCCCGGATCTGGAGGTTTTCAGTGAACGCCGCTTTGCCCTTTCGTGATCTGTCCCCTGCCGCGCCGCGCGTGCGCGTGACGCTGGATGGCGCGCCGCTGGACCTGCCGGACGGTGCCAACCTTGCCGCGGCCCTGCTGGCCGCCGGTGTCGGGTCGTTCCGCGCCACGCCCCTGTCCGGTGCGCCGCGCGGCCCCTTCTGCATGATGGGCGCCTGTTTCGATTGCCTGATCGAAGTCGGTGGCGTAACGCGGCAGGCCTGCATGATGCAGGTCAGCGCCGGTCTTGCCTTGACGCGCCCCAAGGGGAGGGTGTCGGAATGAGGATGGTCGATCTGATCGTGATCGGCGCCGGGCCTGCGGGCATGGCGGCGGCGACCGAGGCGGCGGGTCTGGGCCTGTCGGTGACGGTCCTTGATGAACAGACCGCAGCGGGCGGGCAGATCTATCGCGCGGTTACCGGCGCGGGCGCGCAGCGCGGCGCTGTCCTGGGGCAGGACTATCTTGACGGGGCCGATCTGGCCCGGGCGATGCAGGCCTCGGGCCTGCAGCATCTGACGGGTGCGGTGGTCTGGAATATCGAACCTGACGCGGATGGCATCACCGTGACCTGGTCACAGGATGGGCACGCCGCGCAGATGCGCGCGGCCCGGCTGATCCTGGCCACCGGCGCGCTGGAGCGGCCCGTGCCGATCCCCGGCTGGACCTTGCCGGGCGTGATGACGGCAGGGGCGGGGCAGATCCTGCTCAAGGCCTCCGGTCTTGTGGCGGAACGCGCGGTGCTGGCGGGGTCCGGCCCGCTGCTTTACCTGCTGGCCGCGCAGATGGTGCGGGCGGGCACGCCGCCGCTGGCATTGGTCGAAACCCAAAGCCTGCGCGACACGATCCGCGCCCTGCCGCATCTGGCGCGGGGCCTGCGCGGGTGGCGCACGCTGCTCAAGGGCCTCGGCCTGCTGGCCGAGCTGCGCCGCGCCGGGGTGCGCCGGATCAGCGGCGCGCGTGATCTGGCTGTCGAAGGACAGGACAGGGCCACGGCGCTGGGCTTTGCCGTCGGCGGGGCGACGCAACGCATCGCCTGCGATACGGTGCTGTTGCACCAGGGGGTGGTGCCCAATACCCAGGCCAGCCGCGCGCTGCGGCTGGATCATGACTGGCTGGCCGCGCAGCAGTGCTTTGCGCCGCGCCTTGACGCCTGGGGCGAAACCTCGCAGCCCGGTATCTTCGTGGCGGGTGATGGCGCGGGCATTGCCGGGGCGCTGGCCGCCGCCGAGGCGGGGCGGCTGGCCGCCTGCCAGGTGGCGCATCAACTGGGCCGGATCGATGCCGGAAAGCGCGATGCCCGCGCCCGCGCACCAGCCGCGCGGCTGGGCGCCGAACGCGCCCTGCGCCCCTTTCTCGATGCGGCCTATCCGCCTGCGGCACAGGTTCTGTCCCCTGCCGATGACACGATCATCTGCCGCTGCGAAGAGGTGACGGCCGGACAGGTGCGGGGCTGGGCCAGGCTGGGCTGCTCCGGGCCGAACCAGACCAAGGCCTTTGGCCGGGTGGGCATGGGCCCCTGCCAGGGGCGCTATTGCGGGCTGAGCGTGACAGCGCTTCTGGCCGAGGCGCAGGGGATCGACCCGGCCGATGTGGGCGCCTATCGCATCCGCGCCCCGCTCAAGCCCGTGACGCTGGGCGAGGTCGCCTCGCTCGATCTGGCCGAGCCGGCCGAATAGGCCCTGCTGCCGCGGGGCATGTTCAGGGCAGCAAGTCGCGCCGCGATCACACTTGACCTGATGGGGGCATCGCGTTAGCCCGCCAGTGGTCTTGTGGCAACGGGGTAGAACATGCAGGCGGCAGTCGCGGGTTTCGGGCTTGGCCTGTCATTGATCCTTGCCATCGGCGCGCAGAATGCCTTTGTGCTGCGGCAGGGCATCCGGCGATCCCATGTCCTTGCTGTCTGCCTGACCTGTGCCATCAGCGATGCGTTGCTGATCGCGGCCGGGGTGGCCGGTTTCGGGACATTGACCAAGGCCGCACCCTGGATCGAACCCGTGATGCGCTGGGGTGGGGCTGCTTTCCTGATCGCCTATGGCGCGCGCGCCTTTCTGTCGGCCTGGCGTGGCGGGGCAGCACTCGAGGCCACGGGGCAGGGCGGCGAGGCGCTGCGCGGCGTGTTGCTGACCTGCCTTGCGCTGACCTGGCTGAACCCGCATGTCTATCTGGATACGGTCGTGCTGCTTGGGGCGGTTTCGGCGCAATATGAAGACCGGCTGTCCTTCGCGCTGGGCGCGATGACGGCAAGTTTCGTGTTCTTTTTCACGCTGGGGTTCGGCGCGCGCCGCCTTGCACCGCTTTTTGCGCGCCCCGTGTCATGGCGGCTGCTGGATGCCGGGGTCGGCGTGCTGATGTGGGCCATCGCCGCGACCCTGATCCGGGGGGCCTAAACCTCTGGTCTGCACAACAAATTCCCAAGCCCTCTTGCGGCTGTCGGGGCTTCGTGACTTGATGCATGCCATGAGCGTAGAGCAAAGACAGACCCGCCCGGTGGTTGGGGTTCTCTGGATGCTGGTGACGGGCCTTCTGTTCGTGGGTGTCACCGCATTGGTCAAGTATCTGGGACCCGGCATTCCCGCACCCGAGGCCGCTTTCCTGCGCTATGCCATCGGTCTTGTTTTCCTGCTTCCGCTGATCCGTCCCATTCTGGCAACGCGCCTGACGCGCCGGCAATGGGGGCTGTTCACCGCGCGGGGTCTTGCGCATTCCATGGGCGTGGCGCTGTGGTTCTATGCCATGGCGCGCATCCCCATCGCGGATGTGACGGCGATGAATTACCTCGCGCCGATCTACGTCACCATCGGGGCTGCGATCTTTCTGGGTGAAAAGCTGGCCGCGCGCCGGGTGGTGGCCGTGGTCGTCGCGCTGATCGGGGCGATGATCATCCTGCGTCCCGGCTTTCGCGAGATCGGGCCGGGGCATCTTGCGATGTTGGCGGCGGCGGTCGTGTTCGGCGCGTCCTACCTGCTGGCCAAGCTGCTGACCGACGAGACGAATGCCGCCATCGTGGTGGGCATGCTGTCGATCTGGGTCACGATCGGTCTGGCCCCCATGGCCATCGCCGTCTGGGTGCCGCCCAGCCCGCATGCGCTGCTGGTGCTGACGCTTGTGGCGCTGCTGGCGACGGCGGGGCATTACACGATGACGCTGGCCTTCGCGGTGGCCCCGGTGACCGTGACCCAGCCGGTCAGCTTTCTGCAACTGGTCTGGGCCGTGGCGCTGGGGGCGCTGTTCTTCGACGAGGGGGTCGATATCTGGGTGATCGTCGGCGGCGGTGTGATCCTGGGTTCGGTCACCTTCATCACCTGGCGCGAGGCGATGCTGAAGCGCCGTCTGGTCACGCCCCCGGCGCCCGCCACCAAGGTCTGATGCGTGCGACGCGCCGGTCAGTCCTGACGATGCGCTGCGCCGCGCGGATCCAGCAGCCCGGCCAGAACATCGGCGCGGGTGATATGGCCCAGCGTGCGGCCAGCCTCATCCTGAACGCCGATCGCCGTGTCGCCGGCCTGTTGCAGCGCCTGCATCACCTCGCGTAGCGGGGTGGAGGGGCGTACGGCGGGTCCGCTGATCCCGCTCGGGCCGGTTTGCATCACGTCTTCGGCCCGCAGCACCGCAAGCGGGTTCATATGGGCCACGAATTCGGCCACGTAATCGGTGGCGGGATTGGTGAAGATCTGCTGCGGGGTGCCGCATTGCACGATGCGGCCGCCTTCCATGATCGCGATCCGGTTGCCCAGCTTGAACGCCTCGTCAAGGTCATGGCTGACGAAGATGATGGTGCGTTTCAGCGTTTCCTGCACCTCGAGCAGTTCGTCCTGCAGGCGCGCGCGGATCAGCGGGTCGAGGGCCGAGAACGGCTCGTCCATCAGCAGGATCGGGGCCTCGGTTGCGAAGGCGCGCGCAAGGCCCACGCGCTGCTGCATGCCGCCCGACAGTTCGCCCACCTTGCGGTCGGCCCATTGCGCAAGGTTCACAAGCTCAAGCTGCGCATCGACACGCGCCTGGCGTTCGGTGCGCCCCATGCCGCCCAGTTCCAGCCCCAGGCCCACGTTCTCGCGCACCGTGCGCCAGGGCAGCAGGCCGAATTGCTGGAACACCATGGCCACCCGGTGCAACCGGATGCGGCGCAGCGTGGCCGCGTCCGCATGGGTGACATCGACCAGCACATTGCCGTCACAGACATGGGCCGCGCCCCGGCAGACCGGGTTCAATCCGTTGACCGCGCGCAGCAGGGTGGACTTGCCCGAGCCGGACAGGCCCATGAGCACAAGGATCTCGCCTTCGGCGACTTCAAGGCTGCAGTCATGCACGCCCAGCACCTGGCCTGTTTCCTGCTGGATCTCGGATCGGCTCTGGCCTTGGTCCATCAGCGGCAGGGCGCGCTCTGGCTGATCGCCGAAGACGATCGAGACATTGTCGAACCGCACGGCGATCCCGGCGGTGTCTTTCGGGGCTGTCATGCGGGTCATTTCCGTTCGATCCTCAGCATGCGGTCCAGAAGGATGGCCAGCACCACGATCACCAGCCCGGATTCAAAGCCAAGCGCCGGGTTCACGCGGTTGAGCGCCTGAAGCACCGGCACGCCCAGCCCGTCCGCGCCCACCAGCGCCGCGATCACCACCATCGACAGCGACAGCATGATGGTCTGGTTCAGCCCGGCCATGATCTGCGGCAGGGCATAGGGCAGTTCCACCTTGAGCAGGGTCTGGCGCGGGGTGGCGCCAAAGGCTTGCGCGGCCTCAAGCAGGGCGGTGGGCGTGGCGGTGATGCCCAGATGCGTCAGCCGGATCGGTGCGGGCAGCACGAAGATCACGGTAGCGATCAGGCCCGGCACCATGCCGATGCCGAAAAAGACGATGGCCGGGATCAGGTAGACGAATGTGGGCAGCGTCTGCATCAGGTCCAGCACGGGACGCAGGGCGCGAAACAGCCCTGGCCGGTGCGCGGCGGCGATCCCGATGGGCACGCCAAGCCCCATGCAGACAACGCAGGCCGCCAGCACCAGCGTCAGCGATTGCGTCGTCTGTTCCCAATAGCCCTGGTTGATGATGAACAGAAATCCGAGCCCCACCAGAACGGCCGGTTTCCAGCTGCGCTGCAAGACCACGGTAAGTGCTACAAAGGCCCCGATGATCACCAGCGGATGCGGGGATTGCAGGATCCACAGGATCGCGGCGATCAAGGCCTCCAGCCCGTCGGACATCCCGTCGAATACAAAGGCGGCATGGGTTTCCAGCCAGATGAAGGCACTGTCGGCGTAATCGCCCACGGGGATCTTGGTGTCGGTCAGCCAGTTCATCGGGTAAAGGCCCCTTTATTGGCGCAGGTCGCCGCAGGGCCTGCGCATGTCCTTCCCCCGCGAGGGGGAAGGTTGTGTCATAAACGCGGTGCGACGGTCGGGATCACAGCCCCAGTGCGGTGCGGGCGGCGGGCAGGGCCTCGGCGCCATCGCGGGTGGTGACGCCGGCCAGCCAGCTGTCCAGCACGGCGGGATTGGTGGTCAGCCAGGTCTTTGCCGCCTCGACCGGATCGGTGCCATCGTTCAGGATCGCGCCCATGATCTCGTTCTCCATGGCCAGGGTGAACTCCAGGTTGCCGAAGAATGCGCCAAGGTTGGGGCATTCGGCGGCATAGCCCGCGCGCGTGTTGGTGCGCACCTCGGCACCGCCAAGGTCGGGTCCGAACCAGTCATCGCCACCTTCCAGGTAGGTCATGTCGAAGTTTGCGTTCATCGGATGCGGCTCCCAGCCCAGGAAGACGATCGGCTCGCCCCGGCGGTCGGCGCGGGTGACCTGCGCCAGCATCCCCTGTTCCGAGCTTTCGGCGACGCTGAAGCCTGACAGGCCGAAGGCATCGGCGGCGATCATGTCCATGATCAGGCGGTTGCCGTCATTGCCGGCTTCGATCCCGTAGATCTTGCCTTCCAGCGCGTCCTTGTGCGTGGCGATGTCGGCAAAGCTGGCGATCCCCAGGTCGGCGGCGGCGCGGTTCACCGCCAGCGTGTATTTCGCGCCGGTCAGGTTGGTGCGGATCGTATCCACGGTGCCCGCGTCGCGATAGGGGGCGATGTCGGCCTCCATCGTGGGCATCCAGTTGCCCAGGAACACGTCGATATCGCCCTTGGACAAGGAGATATAGGTGACCGGCACGGACAGGATCTTGGTTTCCGTCTGGTATCCCAGCGCTTCCAGCACCACGGATGTCGCGGCCGTGGTCGCGGTGATGTCGGTCCAGCCCACATCCGAGAATGTGACCTTGTCGCATTGTGCGAAGGCAGGGGTGGCGGCCAGCAGGGCCAGGGCCGTCAGGGCGGGTTTGAAGGTCATCGCGGTCTCCCGTGTTGTTCTTGATTGACGAGTCAATAAAAAAGCATTTAGCGTCTCGGGGCAAGTTTATTGGAGAAAACCATGCCCAAGCTCGGGATGGAGCCTATACGCCGCGCCGCCCTGGTGGAAGCGACAATCGCCGAGATCGGCAGTACCGGGTCCCTCGACGTGACCGTGGCGCAGATCGCGCGGCGGGCGGGCATGTCATCGGCGCTGGCCCATCATTACTTCGGTGGGAAAGAGCAGATTTTCCTTGCCGCCATGCGCCATACGCTGACGGTCTATGCTGCGGGCGTGCGCGGGGCGCTGGCGATGGCCACGGGTCCGCGCGCCCGGCTCGAGGCCGTGGTGCGCGCCAGTTTCGCCGGCAGCAACTTTCGCCGCGACGTGGTGGCGGCCTGGCTGAACTTCTATGTCCTGGCCCAGGTGTCGAGCGATGCGCGCAAGCTGCTGTCGGTCTATCAGCGGCGGTTGCGGTCGAACCTGACCCACGATCTGCGTCCGCTTGTGGGTGCGCGCGCGCCCGTGGTGGCCGACCGGATCGCGGCCCTGATCGACGGGGTCTACCTGCGCCAGTCGCTGGGGCTGGGGCAGCCCGATGCGGGCAAGGCCGTCGATAGCGTGCTGGGCTGTCTTGACCTTGAAATCCAGAGGGGTGCGGCATGAGGGATGCGCATGTTCAGGTCGGCGCGCGGCCCAATATCCTGATCGTCATGGTCGACCAGTTGAACGGAACGTTGTTCCCGGATGGTCCTGCGGACTGGCTGCACGCGCCCAACCTCAAGGCGTTGGCGGCGCGGTCAGCGCGCTTCGCCAATGCCTACACGGCCTCGCCGCTTTGTGCGCCGGGGCGCGCGAGCTTCATGTCCGGCCAGTTGCCCAGTGCCACGGGGGTCTATGACAACGCGGCCGAATTCGCCTCGAGCATTCCGACATATGCGCATCACCTGCGGCGCGCGGGCTATTATACATGCCTGTCCGGCAAGATGCATTTCGTCGGCCCCGATCAGCTGCACGGGTTCGAAGAGCGGCTGACCACGGATATCTATCCGGCCGATTTCGGTTGGACGCCCGACTATCGCAAGCCCGGCGAGCGGATCGACTGGTGGTATCACAACATGGGCAGCGTGACCGGCGCGGGCGTTGCCGAGATCACGAACCAGATGGAATATGACGATGATGTCGCCCATCAGGCGGTGCAGAAGATCTATGACCTGTCGCGCGGGGGCGATGCGCGGCCCTGGTGCCTGACGGTCAGTTTCACCCATCCGCATGATCCTTACGTGGCGCGGCGGAAATACTGGGATCTTTACGCCGATTGCCCCCATCTGATGCCAGAGGTGGGGCCGATCCCCTATGCCCAGCAGGATGCCCATTCAAAGCGCATTTTCGATGCCAATGACTGGCGGTCCTATGATCTGACGGATGAGATGGTGGCCCGTGCGCGGCGCGCCTATTTCGCTAATATTTCCTATCTTGATGACAAGATCGGCGAGATCCTGACCACCCTCGAGGCAACGCGGCAGGAGGCGATTGTCGTTTTTGTCAGCGATCACGGTGACATGCTGGGCGAGCGGGGATTGTGGTACAAGATGTGCTTCTATGAAGGGTCCGCCCGCGTGCCCCTTATGGTCGCGGCCCCCGGCCTGCCTGCGGGGCGCATCGACCAGCCCGTCAGCACGATCGATGTCTGCCCGACCCTGTGCGACCTGGCCGGTGTCAGCATGGACGAGGTGATGCCATGGACCACGGGTGAAAGCCTTGTGCCGCTGGCCAAGGGGTTCGACCGCACCAGCCCTGTGGCCATGGAATACGCCGCCGAGGCCTCCGAGGCGCCGCTGGTCTGCCTGCGCTATGGCCGCTGGAAATATACGCGCTGCGCGCTGGACCCCGAGATGCTGTTCGACATCGAGGCCGATCCGCACGAGCTGCACAACCTTGCGGCCGATCCCGCGCATCAGGGCACGCTGCAAACACTGCGCGCCAAGTCCGAGGCGCGCTGGGACCTTGTGCGATACGATGCCGAGGTGCGGATTAGCCAGGCGCGCCGCTGGGTGGTCTACGAGGCGCTGCGCCAGGGTGGCTATTACCCCTGGGATTTCCAGCCGCTGCAAAAGGCCTCCGAACGTTACATGCGCAATCACATGGACCTGAACATCCTCGAAGAAAGCAAACGCTTCCCGCGCGGGGAATGACCCGCGCCGCATATCCCCTTTCACTGTTCCGGAAATACTCAAAATGACCCAAGTCGCCACACAACCCACCGCCAGCCATTTCGTGAACGGCCGCTACGTCGAGGATACGTCAGGCGCGCCCATCGACGTGATCTATCCTGCGACCGGCAAGGTGATCGCCCGGGTGCACGAGGCGACGCCCGCCGTCATCGAAGAGGCGATCAGCAGCGCCCGCAGCGCGCAGAAGGCCTGGGCCGCGCTGCCCGGTGTGCAGCGGGGCCGCATCCTGCGCCGCGCCGCCGACATGATCCGGGACCGCAACCGCGAGCTCAGCATCCTCGAGACCCATGACACCGGCAAGCCGCTGTCGGAAACGCTTTACGTGGATGCGACCAGCGGTGCCGATGCGCTGGAATATTTCGGCGGGCTGGCCGCCAGCCTGACGGGCGAGCATATCCCGCTTGGCGAGAACTGGGCCTATACCGTGCGCGAGGCGCTGGGTCTTTGCGTCGGGATCGGGGCCTGGAACTATCCCACCCAGATCGCCTGCTGGAAAGGCGCGCCCGCGCTGGCCTGCGGCAATGCGATGATCTTCAAGCCGTCGGAAAC
Organism: Rhodobacteraceae bacterium EhC02; assembly: GCA_001650895.1. GTDB lineage: Bacteria > Pseudomonadota > Alphaproteobacteria > Rhodobacterales > Rhodobacteraceae > Seohaeicola. The sequence goes on along the minus strand of LXYH01000032.1, from coordinate 958 downwards.
CACGCCGCTTTGCGCGCTGAAGATCGCGGAAATCCTGCACGAGGCCGGGCTGCCTGCCGGGCTTTACAACGTGGTGCAGGGGCGCGGGGCGGTCGGGGCCGCGCTGGTGACGGATCCGCGCGTCAACAAGGTCTCGCTGACCGGATCGGTTCCGACCGGGCGCAAGGTCTATGCGGCGGCGGCCGACGGCATGAAACATGTCACGATGGAACTGGGCGGAAAATCGCCCCTGATCATCTTTGACGATGCCGATCTGGAGGATGCGGTCGGCGGCGCGATCCTGGGGAATTTCTATTCCTCCGGGCAGGTATGTTCCAACGGCACGCGGGTCTTCGTGCAGAAAGGCATCCGCGAGGCCTTTCTTGCGCGGCTTGCGGAACGCCTGGCCGACGCTGTCATCGGCGACCCGCTGGACGAGGCCACGAATTTCGGCCCGATGGTGTCCGAGGGGCAGTTGGGCATCGTGCAGCGCTACATCGCCAAGGGTGTCGAGGAGGGCGCGCGGCTGGTCTGCGGCGGCAAGCGGCTGGACAAGGACGGGTTCTGGATCACGCCCGCGGTCTTCGCCGATGTGACGGACGCCATGACCATCGCCCGCGAGGAGATATTCGGCCCCGTGATGTGCGTGCTGGATTTCGAGGATGAGGACGAGGTCATCGCCCGCGCCAACGATACCGAATTCGGCCTGTCGGCGGGGGTTTTCACCCGCGACCTGACCCGCGCGCATCGTGTGGTGGCGCGGATGGAGGCCGGGACCTGCTACATCAACACCTATAACGACGCCCCTGTCGAAGTGCCTTTCGGCGGGACCAAGATGTCGGGCGTGGGACGCGAGAACGCAAAGGCGGCGATTGCGCATTACAGCCAGCTGAAATCGGTCTTCGTGCGCATGGGCCGGGTCGAGGCGCCATTCTGACAGGCAACCGGGGCCGCCATGCCGGCGTTCCCACCCGCCCAC
>LXYH01000031.1 GCA_001650895.1 Rhodobacteraceae bacterium EhC02 | reverse complement strand
GATCGCCACCCGGTCACCACGCCCAACACCCGCACCGTGCAGGGCCTCGGCCACATGCGCCGCTTGCCGGGCGAGGCCCGCATAGTCAAGCCAGGCGCGGCCCGGCGCGCCGATTGCGGGCGCATTTCCATCCTGGGCGCCGATCAGCGCGGCCAATGTATCCGTCATGGTGAGTCCCCTCCAGTCGCTACCCGCCCCTCCCCGGGCAGGCAAGGCCATCTGGCGACTCCCCCGGTTGCAGGGGGTCGCCGCAGCGCCGCCGCGACCCAATCAAGCGGATCGGTCCAAGTCAACCCCGATCGCGGGTCGGAGCGTCAGCGCAGCAGTCGGCCCAATCCTTTCAGGATCTCGGTTTCGAGTTTTTCCTTTGCCGCATCTTCAAGGCTCTGGCCTTCGTTGGTGGGCAGATTCAGCTCGTCGCGGATCTTGTCCTCGACCGCCTGGCGGGCCTGTTCCTTCTCGGCCTTGAGGTTCAGGTCGATTGCCTTTTCCATGTCGGGCCAGATCCGCGGATCGGCCCATGGGCCACGGATCCGCACGGGGATGACCACGCCGCCCCCCGAGTCGGCGCTGGCCGTGCGCGGGGTGAACAGATAATCGATATCACGCGCCCCAAGCCCGATGCGCCCTTCGCCCGAGGCCGAGATCACGGGCAGGCGCAGCAACAGGTCCGAATTGAAGAGGTTGCCGTTCTCCATCGTGTAGCTGGCCGACAGGCTGTCGAAGACGGTGGTGCCGCCCGTGGCCAGCCCTTCGCGCATCAGGCTGTCCAGATCGATCCCCTTGATCGTGCCGCGCGCCATGGACAGGCTGCCCTTGCCCGAAAGGCCGTTCATGATCGCATGCAGGCTGTTGCCGGAACTCAGGAATTCCAGATCGGTATCCGCCTTGCCCGTGAAACGGTCGATCCCCGCCAGATCGTTCAGCAGGCTTTCCATCTCGACCGATGTGGCCCGCAGGGATCCCCCCACGCTCAGCCCGTTGCGGTTGTTGGCCACGACCTGGCCGCTCATGCCGCCGGAATACCCGGACAGCCGGTTCAGCGCCACGACAGCGCGCGACCGGTCCACCGTGATGGTCAGACTGGCATCCGCAAAGCTGAGCCCGGCCACCCGCAGGCCCGTGGCCGTCAGGTCGATCCGGCCATTGAAAAGGCCAAGCGCGCTTGCGTCGATCGGGGCCTGCGACCAGCCGGCATCCGCCACGCCGCTGCCGCCTGTGCCGCCCGCATCCTGGCTTGCCGTTGCGGTAGAAAGATCGATCAGCCCCGACGAGAGGGTGGCGTTGACCATCGGCACATCCTGCCCAAGGGCCACATCCACGGCGCCGTCCAGGCTGTTCTGGTCCAGCGTCAGGGCCAGTCTGCGCAGCGACAGGTCCATGGCGGGCGTCAGGCGCAGATCGGCCGTGGCGCTGGCTTGGCGTCCCAGTCCGGGCGGCAGGTCGACACCCGGCAGGCCGAGGGCCGCCAGAAAGGCGCCCGTGTCTGTCAGGTTGACGGAAAGCCTGCCATCCAGATCCAGCGGCATGGCAAACCCGCCATCGTATCCGAGGGTTCCGCCATTCGCCTGTGCCTCAAGGTTCGCGGTCGTGCCTTCGCCCTCGATCAGGGCCGCCAGGTTGCCGATCTCGCCAGTCAGGCTGATCAGGCCCGCCCCTTGCGGACGGGCAGCCAGCGCAAGCTGTGCCGCGCCGCGATATTGCGGCCAGCGCAGATCGAGCGACAGGTCATCCACCTGATGCCGCGCGCCGCTGGCATGGTCCGTGAACTGGACCCGTCCCCCGGTGATCAAGGCGCGGTCAAGCGACAGGGCAAGGGCCGTGCTGACCCCTGATGGCTGACCGGAGGGCGCCACCCCATCGACCCCCAACTCCCAGTTCGCGCGCCCGTCGCGTCCGATTTCCAGCACCACTTGCGGATTGACCATCTCAAGCCCGGTGATCCGGACATCGCCACCGATCAGCGACATCAGGTCCACCCCCAGCTTGAGGCTGTCGGCGACCAGCATCGGCCCTGCTTCGGACCAATCGGCATTGGCGATCTCGACCGCGCCGGTGCTGACGCCCAGAACCGGGTAGTAGCTGACGGTCGTCTGACCCCGCAGGACAACGTCGCGCCCGGTCTGGGCCCTGATCTGGTCCACGGCGACCTGTGCGATACGGTCGCCGGGCAACATCAGCAGCGCGACCCCGCAGATGACCACCATGACCACGAGCGCGCTCAAGATCCGAAACAGCCAAGCCATCATCATTCCCCTTTCGATACCACACCGACACTCTTGCTTCGGGCACCAGCATAGCAGGGCAGGCGGCGCTGTCAGGGCAAACTGTGGTGAGGTGGGTCGGTCGTGCGCTTGCCCTCGTCAAGAGGCGGCTCAGTTGCTAGCATGAGCGCATGTGCCGCGCCTTGTACCTATCCCTGATGCTGGCTACCGCCCTGCACCCGGCCTTGCCGGTCACGGCACAGGTCGCGGATGAGCCTGTCTGCCTTGACCATCCTTATGACGCGGCCGAAGGGACGGATCAGGCGCTTCGTCTTGCGGGGCTGATCGATGGGCTGCGCCCGACGCTTGCGGCCTTCAAGCGCCTCGGCGCGGCGCTTGAGGACAGGAAGCCGCGCATCTGCCTGACACCTTCGCTGGTTCTGGAAAGCGGCTTTCTTCTGCCGGATGCCAATCGGATCGAAATCGATGGCAGGCTGGATGATGCGATGGTCACGGCGATCATGCTGCATGAGCTGCGCCACCTTGATCAGGTGGTCGCGCAGATCTGCCCCGATGACAGCCTGGCGATGGAACAGGTCGCGCAGGCGACTTTTGCGCTTGAGGCGGATGCCAACGCAATCACGCTTCTTGTGGCATGGCACATGCGCCGGAACGGGGACGCGGCCGTCTGGAACGCGCTGGCGGGCTGGCCCAGCACGGGCGATATCGCCGCGCGTTTCGCGGCCAGCATGGGCGATCATGACGATCCGGCCCGGGCCGTGGCCGAGGCCTTCGACCAGTGGTACACGTCCGAAGAGCGGCGCCAGCGCTATTACATCGCGACCTGCAGCGACTACCTTGATCGCCGTGACGACAGCAAGAGGCTGCCCAGCTACAAGCAATTGCCGCAGGATTACCTGGATGGCGTCTGCCTGCTGCCGGATGGCACGCCCTATGCCTGCCGCGCGCCGGAGTTCTGAAAGCCGAAATTGGGTTGCTGCCTTTCTGCCAGCCGGGGCAGGGCCTGGCCGCCGTGATGCGCGCGGTGTCGCCCCTCAGCACCCGCTGGTGTCAGATGTTCCATCCGGCATGACCGTGTTGCACAGGATCGCGCCCTCCAGCGCGGTGGCCTCAATCCGGGCCCCCAGCAAAACGGCCCCGTGCAGCATGGCCCCTGCCAGCACCGCGCCGTCCATGCGCGCCGATGTCAGGTTGGCCCGGGTCAGATCGGCACCGGACAGGTCGGCCCCGGCAAGATTGGCCAGTTCCATGTAGGCCCCGGTCAGGTTTGCACCGCCAAGTTCGGCGTCTTGCAGCCCGGCCTGCGTCATGATTGCGCCAGACAGGTCAGCCCCCGAAAGCCCGGCCTGCCCAAGGTCCGCCGTCGTCAGATAGGCCTTTGCCAGGTTTGCGCCTTGCAGGTTGGCCGCGCGCAGGTCGGCAGACGCCAGATTGGCCCCCGACAGGTTGGCGCCGGTCAGGTTTGCGCCACCCAGATCGACGGCCCAGAGTTTCGCCGCCGACAGATCCGCGCCCGAAAGGTCAGCGCCCGCAAGAGCGGCGCGCTTGAGGTCGCCACCGGAAAGATCGCAGTCCGCACATTGCCCGGTTGTCCGCAGCTTCTGCAGATCCGCCTCGCTCCACGCCAGCGCATCCATCGGAATGATCAAGGCCAAAGCGGCCAGGTACAGGCCCTTCATCGCGTCCTCCTCTGCCTTCAGGCCAAGCTGACCCCTCTGCCGGGATCGGTGTCGGTTTTTCGGGATGGCGCACCTGCAAGGCATGGTGCGTCTTTTCGGTTTTCGTGCCCATGTGACAAATGCTAAGCCGCATCATCATCCGACCCGCGGAACAGGGCAAGATCCATGTCGATATTCGAGCGCTTCCTGTCAATCTGGGTGTTCCTCTGCATCGTTGCGGGGATCGTGCTGGCAAATCTGCTGCCGGGGATGTTCGGTTTTCTGGCCTCTCTCGAATATGCCTCGGTCAACCTGCTGGTGGCCCTTCTGATATGGGCGATGGTCTATCCGATGATGGTCGCGGTGGATTTCCGCGCTCTTGGCCGGGTGGGCGAGCGGCCAAGGGGCCTGGTCATCACCCTTGTGGTCAACTGGCTGATAAAACCCTTCACGATGGCCGCCCTGGGTGTGCTGTTCTTCAACCATGTGTTTGCCGGGCTGATCGATCCCGCCGATGCAGGGCAGTATATCGCCGGTCTGATCCTTCTGGGGGCCGCGCCCTGCACGGCGATGGTGTTCGTCTGGTCGCAACTGACCAGGGGCGACCCGAACTACACGCTGGTGCAGGTGTCGCTGAACGACGTGATCATGGTCTTCGCCTTTGCGCCCATCGTGGCGCTGCTTTTGGGGGTGACGGATCTGGAGGTGCCGTGGGAAACGCTGGTGCTGTCCGTCGCGCTTTACGTGGTGCTGCCGCTTGCCGCAGGGGCGATCACGCGGGCGCGGCTGATGCGGCAGGGGGGTGAGGCGGCGGTCACCGCCTTCACCGCGCGGGTCAAGCCCGCGTCCGTGCTGGGATTGTTGCTGACCGTGGTGTTGCTGTTCGGGTTCCAGGGCAATGTGATCCTGGAAAACCCGTTCCTGATCCTGCTGCTGGCGACGCCGATCCTGATCCAGTCCTACGGGATCTTCGCCATCGCCTATGCCTGGGCCTGGAAATGGAGGGTGCCGCATGACGTTGCGGCCCCCTGTGCGCTGATCGGGACATCGAATTTCTTCGAACTGGCCGTCGCGGTGGCCATCGGGCTTTTCGGTTTGAACTCGGGCGCGGCGCTGGTCACCGTGGTGGGTGTGCTGGTCGAGGTGCCGGTGATGCTGTCGCTGGTCTGGTTTGCCAACCGCACGCGGGCGAATTTCCCGGCCTGAGTGACGGGACCTGCCAGAGCAGCGAGCGCGACTGCCAAGCCGCCGCTACAGGTCTGCCAGCTTTTCCTTTGCTGCATCGACACTCACCCGCCCTTCGGCGGCGATGGCTTTTGCCACCGCTTCGATCTGTGCGCCTGTGGCCCCGGCCAGAATTGCGATGTTCCGGGCATGAAGCGCCATGTGGCCCTTCTGGATCCCTTCGCTTGCCAAGGCGCGCAAGGCCGCCATATTCTGCGCCAGCCCGACGGCGACGGTCACTTCGGCCAGTTCCTGCGCGGTCGTCACGCCCATAACCCGCAGGGCTGCCTGTGCGGCGGGATGGGTTTTGGTGGCCCCGCCCACAAGCCCCAGCGCCATGGGCATTTCCAGGGTTCCGGTCAGATGCCCGTCCTTGCCGCGCTCCCATGTGGTCAGCGCGGTATACTGCCCGCTGCGGGCGGCCCAGGCATGGGCGCCCGCCTCGATCGCGCGCCAGTCGTTGCCGGTGGCCACCACGACCGGATCGATGCCGTTCATGATGCCCTTGTTGTGGGTGGCCGCGCGGTAGGGGTCGATCTGGGCCAGGGCATAGGCCTCGATCATCCCGTCGATCATCTCGTCGCCACTGACACTGTCGGTTTGCAGCGCCTGCGGGCTCAGCGTCACCGTGGCCCGTGCCAGGCGACGGTCGGCCAGGTTGGACAGGATGCGCAGCCGCGTGTGGCCGCCCGCAATCTGGGCCACGCGGGGGGCGATGGCCTCGGCCATGGTGTTGACGGTATTGGCCCCCATCGCATCGCGCACATCGACCAGGATGTGCAGCACCGCCATCGGCCCCACGGCGGAGGTTTCGAAGACATGCACCTCGATCCCGATGCAGCCGCCGCCCAGACCGACAAGGACCTTGTCGCGGGCATTGCACATCTCGCGCAGTTCAGCCTGGGCGGACAGCAGGCGATGGCGCGCCGCCTGCGGATCCGACAGGCCCAGAACCTGCACCTGGGCCCGCATGACCGGCTGGTCCGACGAGGTCACAAACCCGCCGCAACCGCGCGCGATCTTTGCCATGTAGGACGCCGCCGCCACCACGGACGGTTCCTCGACCACCATGGGGATCAGGTAATCCCTGCCGTTGATGCTGAAATTCGACGCCACCGCCAGTGGCAGTTCGAACTTGCCGATCACGTTCTCGATCATCCCGTCGGCTAGCGACATCGGCAGAACATCGCGCCCGGCCAGTGTCGTGCGGTCGGCGTCACTGAGGTTTGCGGCGCGCGCCAAGAGGTCAAGACGCGCGTCAGGAGCAAGATTGCGCAGGTTCTCAAGCCGCGAAGAGCGCGGCGTCTTTTCCGTGGTCATGTCTGTCGGTGTCCCCGTTCTGTCACCGACAAGCCTAGCCGCAGATCACGGCCTCTGCCTAGATGCTGTTTTGCGCGGGCAGAGGCCGGTCCGGCGATGGATCAGCCGCCAAGATAGCCCTGTGTCGTGACAACCTTTGCATAGCTGCCGTTCAGGGCACCCATGATGGTGGCATGGACCTGCGCGGCCGGCACCTTGGTGTCGGCAAAGGCCACATCCCTTGCCCCGCAGGCATCCTCGACCACGGTCACGTCAATGCCGAAATCGCGGGCGGCGCGGGCCGTGGCGTCGATACACATCTGCGACATCGCCCCGCAGATCGTGACCGCGCCGATCCCGTGATCGCGCAACAACTGCTCCAGCCCGGTCTGGTGGAAACTGTTGGGCCGGTGCTTGAGGATCGTCGCCTCGCCGTCTTGCGGGGCAACAACCGCATGGATCGCAGCGCCTTGCGTCCCTGCGACGAAGAAGGGCCCGCCTTCGGGCATTTCGTGATGCACATGCACCACGAGGTCCCCCTTGCTGCGGGCATCCTCAAGCAGCCTGGCCGCGTTGCTGCCGACCTGTGCCATTTGCGCGACGGGCCATTTGCCCCCGTCGAAATAGTCGTTCTGGATGTCGACGAGAATCAGTGCGTTTTTCATGTTCTATCCGGTGGCCTGTGTGGAAGACGATGTTCGATGCGGCCGGTGCTCCGGCGGTGTCCGGCCCCTGCGCCGTCAGTCACCCATGTGCCGCACATCGCAGGATCATAGCGCGATCCCGGCATGAACCAAGGATCGGAATGAACCATGAGGGCGGCCGCCGTGGATCGATGCGGATGCGGATGGACAACAGCGGGACGCGGGGGCACGGTTTGCAAGCGGCGGTCAGCATGCCGCCGGGCAGCTGGAAAAGGGCATGAGCATGAACAGAACCATTCAGACCAACAAGGCACCCCCCTCGTTTTCCGCCTATAGCCAGGCGGTCGAAGTGCCCGCGCATGCCAGAACGGTCTATGTCTCGGGGCAGGTGGGGGCGGACGCCGACGGCCGGATCCCGGAGGATCCCGAAACCCAGCACGTTCTGGCCTGGCGCAATGTCTTTGCCATTCTCGAGGCGGCCGGGATGGCGAAGACGGATATCGTGGATGTCTTTGCGATCGTGACCTCGCAGGAGGGGGTCAAGACCTTCCGCGAGGTCCGGGACCGGATGTTCGACGGGCATCTTGCCTGTTCGACGATCATGATCGCGGGGCTGGCCAGTCCTGACTGGAAAATCGAAATCGCGGTCAGGGCCGCCAGGGTGGACTAGCCGCTTTTGCCGCGGAACCGCCCGGCGCATTGCCCTCTTGCCAGAAAGCGGGCTGCGGCCTTACACTGTCACCGTCCCGGATACGCGCGATCTTGACGGGAGACATGATATGCATGCGGATCTTGCAGCAAGACGTCGCCTTCTGGTGTTGGCCTATCAACGCTACATCGAGGCAGACAGGTCCTGGAGTGTCGCCATCGAGGAAATGAGGGCCTGGTTCCCGAAAGAAAGTCCGACACGGCTTTCCAGCATCGGCAATCCCGGCTCGCGCATTCGCGCGCTCTACGAGCGTCGCGCAAAGGCCATTTCCCAACTCGAGGCGGCGCGGATCAAGCTTGAGGTGGGCAGGCAGCGCCTGGCCGTACGGGCCGCCGTGTCAAAGTCACGGCCCATCCTTTTCATCGCGGCCACCCTGGACTAGGCCGGGGCCGGATCGATCCTGCCCCAAGGCTGAATCATCCGCGTTCCTCGACCTTGACGATGCGCCCATCCTCCAGCGTCAGGATGCGATCCGCGCGATCCAGGATGCGGGGGTCATGGGTCACAAGCAAGGTGGTCGTTCCGCGTGCGCGGCCCATCCGCTTGAGCAGATCAACCACATCCGCGGCGCTGTCCTTGTCCAGTGCGGCGGTAGGTTCATCCGCCAGCACAAGGGCCGGGTTGCCAACAAGGGCGCGGGCGACCGCCACGCGCTGTTTCTGCCCGCCTGACAGGTTCGCGGGCAGATAGCCGGTCCTGTCCGCCAGCCCGACAAGGCCAAGCGCATGCACGGCGGCCTGTTCGGCCACAGCCTCGGGCACGCCGGGATGAACCTGCAGGCCCATGATCACGTTCTGGGCCGCCGTCAGGCTTTCATGCAGGTTATGGGCCTGAAAGATGAAACCCAGTTTGCGGCGCAGCGCGATCAGCATCGCTTCGCTGGCGCCGTTCAATTCCTGGCCCAACAACAGGGCAGAGCCGTCCTGGACCGCGCGCAGGCACCCCACAAGGGTCAGCACCGTGGTCTTGCCGGACCCCGAGGGGCCCATCAGGACCGTGAAGCTGCCCCTTTGCAGGGTCAGGTTGATGTCGAACAGCGCCTGTTTGCGTGCGTCGCCGCTGCCGAACCAGTGGTTCAGACCTGCGGTTGCGATGATGGGTGCGTCGCTCATGGCGGTCCTCAGAACAGATCGGCCGGATCGGCCGCAGCCAGCCGGCGTGTGGCGATAGTCCCGGACAGGGCCGAGAAGAGGATCGTGCCCAGAAAGACGCTGATCGCCATGAAAGGCGTCATGGTCAGCGGCAGGGTGGTGATGGCCGCCATCAATGTCAGGATCGCCGTGCCGACGATCAGGCCCGGGACAAAGCCCATGATGCCCAGAACCAGCGCCTCTTCCAGCACGATGCCCAGAAAGAACCGCGGGCCATAGCCCATGGCCTTGAACGTCGCATATTCACGCAGATGATCGGCCACATCGGTCGACAGCACCTGGTAGACGATCACAAGGCCCACCAGCACACCGATCAGCACCCCGAAGCCGAAGATCACGCCCGTCGGCCGGCGCGTCTGCTGATAGCGCAGATCCTCCTGGGCGGCATCCGCATAGCTGCGGATGCGCAGGCTGGGATCCGAGATCAGGGTCTTCAGCCGCGCAATCACCTGCGTCGGGTTGGCGCCGGGGCGCAGCGTCAGCAGGATGTGGTCCGGCGCGTTGGAACTGCGGGCCGGGAACAGCGCCAGAAAAGTCTGGTCCGACACCAGCATGTAGCCATCCCCGCCAAAGCCGCCGCCGCCTGCAAAGGTGGCAAAGGCCGTCAGCGTGCGGCCCTGCGTCTCGAAGGCCAGGGGGCTTTGCGGGCGGATCGCGGCGGCCTCGTCGCGCGACAGCCCGCGCGCCAGCCGGTCCAGCAGCGCCGCGTCCTGCACCTGCAGCAATGCTGCATCCCCGGCGATCTCGGGCGACAGGAACGCGGCCTGGGCCGGATCGACCCCGAAGGTGGTGAAGGTGATGTCCTTGGTCGCGCGGTCCCAGGGCACGTTGCCCAGAAACAACCCCATCCCATCGGCCACATCGGGATCGGCCATGGCCTGCAGCAGCCATTGGCGCGCGACATTGCCGCCTTCATTGAAGGCATTGGCATCCTCGGCCGAGATCATCAGGTCGGCCTGAAAGAATTCATAGGGCCGCAGGGTCGCCGCTGCCATCGAGTTCATGATCCCGAGCTGGACAAAGACCAGCACATTGGCAAAGGCCACGCCGGCCAGCGCTGCCGCGAACCTTGTGCGGTTATGGGTCAGTTGCAGCCAGCCGATCGGCAGGCGTCCGAAAAGCCTGCGCAAAAGCCAGCTCATCGCTGCGCCCTTGCCGCTGCGGTCGTATCGATCCGGGCGATGACCTCGAGGTTGGTGAAACGCGCGGCCAGTTCCGAAGAGGGCTGGTCAAGCGCCACCATGACCCGGATCACGCGGGCGTCCTTGTTCTCGGCCGCGTCGTCCGAGATCATGCCCTGTCGTCCGACGGTCAGGCCGATACTGTCCACTTGGCCATGCAGGGTCTGGCCAAGTGCGACCGTGACCAGTTCGACATGTTGACCGGGTGCCACGGCGCTGATGCGATCCTGCCAGATCTCGACCTCGGCCATCATCTGGCTGGTATCGCCCATGTCCATGATCCCCTGTGCGGGGGGGCGTTGGCCGGGGGTGGCGTGGATATCGAGGATCGTGCCGCCGATCGGGGCGACCACCGCAGCCCGTTGCAGGTCCAGCTTGGCGCGGGACAGTTCGGCCCTGGCCGCGTCCACATTGCGGGCGGCCACCACGACATCGGGTTGCGCCTCCAGCGCCACGCCCGAGTATCGCTTCAGCGTCGCCTCGGCCCGTGTGACGGCCAGCGTGGCCTGGGCCGCCGCGGTGCGCATCGCATCCAGCGTTGCCTCGGTCGCCACGTTGCGCTGGAACAGCTCTTCGGTGCGGGTCAGGCTGCTGGCGGCCTCGGTCGCGTTCGATGTCGCCTGGTCCAGCGCCGCCTGCGCCTCGTCCCGGCTGGCCGCGACGGCGGCCCTTGTCTGCATCAGGCCGGCCTCGCGGATGGCGAGGTTGGCCTCGGCCATCAGGACCGCGCCTTCCAGCGCGGTGCGGTTGTCCAGCCAGGCCAGCGGCGCGCCTTTCTCGACCCGGTCGCCCACGGCCACAAGGATGCCGGACAAGCGGGCATCACCCGCACCATAGGGCGCCGCCACGATCGAGATGTCGCCGCGCGGCAGGATGCGGGCCAAGCCCACCACGTCGCTGGGCAACATGGTTTCGGCCATCTTTGGCGGCAGGTCGATGTCAGGCGGCAGCGCGATGGGCGTATCGGATCCGCCACCGGGTTGCAGGCCGGTCAGCGCATAGAATTTCTGCAGGGCGGGTGGCTGGAAATAAAGGCCGATCACCGCGCCGGTGAACATGAAGACCGGGATCAGCAGCACCAGAAGCCATCGCTTGCTGAAAACCCGCCTGCGCCGGGGCGTTGCGGTATGCGCCGACAGGCCCAGGTCAAGGGGCAGATCGGAAGGGGATTCGGGCGTCATGAATGCAACCTCTGGCTTGTTCCTGTCCCTTTCCGCGTAGCGCCGGGCGCCTTGCGGAAAAGATGCGGCGGCCCGCCTGGTGGAGGACCGCCAAGGCCACACCCTAGTTGCTCGGGATGGGGCCGCCTTGATCTCTGTCAGAAAAGCGCGGTCATGGGCGTGCCGCGCCTTGTCCGGTCTAGCGGTTGAAATGCAGCCGCAGGCCGGGGCTTGGCCAGCGCGCATGGTAGAGGCAACCGGTCCCCGAGGCGGTGATCCAGGCATCGCGCATATCCGCGCCGCCAAAGCAGATATTGGTGATATAGGGATCGCCGGGCCCCGCGACGAACGTGACAGGCCCGCCGTCGGGCGGCACGACGCTGATCCCGCCACGCATCAGCGTGGCGACGCATATCTTGCCATCGGCCTGAACCGCCAGGCTGTCCAGCAGCTGATAATCTGGCAGGGTGGCCACAAGCCGTCCGGGCATGGTGAAGGGCTGGGGGGCAATCTGGCCGGGTGCGACCAGATCAAAGCTCCAGACGCGGCCGGTGCGCGTCTCGGCCACGTGCACTGTCTTGCCATCGGGTGACAGGCCGATGCCGTTCGGGGTGATCATCGGCGCGTTCACGCGGCGGATCTGGCTGCCATCTGCCCTGGCATAGTAGAAGGCGCCATGATGCACATAGTCGGTCGTCGATTTGCCAAGGTCGGTGAAGTAGAAGCCGCCCTGCGCATCGAAGACGATATCGTTCGGCCCCCTGAGGGGCAGACCATCGCAACTGTCATAGAGCGTCTCGAACGCGCCGGTGTCGGGATCGACCCACTGGATCGATCCGGTGACGTATTCCGCAGGCGTGCCCACCGGCCGGGTGATCCCATCCGTCTGCGTCCAGAGAAAACCGCCGTTGTTGCAGACATAGATCATCCCGTCCGGGCCCACCGCCGCCCCGTTGGGACCGCCACCCAGATGGGCAATCGTCTCGATACGCCCATCGGGTTGCACGCGCGACAGGGTTTGCCGCTGGATCTCAACCAGGATCACCGATCCATCGGCCATCGCGATCGGCCCTTCGGGGAATTGCAGCCCCGCGCATACCTGTGTCAGTTCCATATCCGGCCTTTCCTGCGCATTTCCTGGGTCCCGGGGCAGCTGGCTGACCCGATTTTCCCGATACTCACACCAACGCGGTGCCGCGTCAGCCAAAAACTGCGCGCTGCTGCCGGCTGGTTCTTCTTTCGCGTGTCATGGATCAAAGGATGGCAGGGGCGCCTGCGGTGGACATGGGCGGTGTTGTGTGACCTTCTGGGTGCCGACACATCGCGATCACGGGAGGATGACATGGGAACCCTGGAAGGAAAGCTGGCCTGGGTCACGGGGGCCGGGGGCGGCATCGGCGAGGCATCGGCCAAGGCGCTTGCCGCCAGTGGCGCGAGGGTCGTGCTGTCCGGGCGACGCCTGCCGGAACTGGAGCGTGTCGCCGCCGAGATCGCGACGGATGGTGGCAAGGCCGAGGCTTTGCCGCTGGACGTGACGGATGCCGCAGCCACGCAGGCAATCGCCGATGATCTGGCCAGCCGCTTCGGCGCGGTCGACATCTTCATGGCCAATGCCGGGATCAACGTGCCCAATCGCGCCATGGACGCGATCACGGCGGCGGATTTCGCACGGGTCGTCGATATCAACCTGACCGGCGTGATGAACGGCGTCTTGGCGGTGCTGCCCCCGATGCGGGCCAAGGGGGGCGGCACGCTGATCCTGACCTCGTCCTGGGCGGGGCGGTATCCGTCGCGTCTGACCGGGCCGGCCTACAGCGCCTCGAAACATGCGGTGGTGGCGCTGAGCCATTCGATCAACCAGGATGAGGGGCGCAACGGGATCCGGTGCACGGCACTGATGCCGGGCGAGGTGGCGACGCCCATCCTGAAGCTGCGCCCCAAACCCCCATCGCCCGAGGATATCGCGCGCATGCTGAAGGCCGAAGACCTTGGCGCGATCGTCCGCTATATCGCCGAGGCGCCCGCTCATGTCTGTCTGAACGAGATTCTGATCAGCCCGACCTGGAACCGCAGCTTCATCGGCATCGCCGAGTTGGGCGGCGCCAAGCCCTGAGGGCAGGGGGGATCAGTTCCCCCGTTCACCCTTGTCGTCGGTCAGGTAATCGGCGCGCGTTCTGACCTTGCGGGTCTTGTCGTCATGCGGGTCGAAGCCCTGCTTGACGATTTCCTCGACCCGGCAATTCTCGCACATGGTCAGCACGTTCAGGCGCTGCGCCCCGTCCTCGCCCCGGAACATCCAGTGATCGGCCAGCCGGGACTGGATCCGCTCGATGCCGGATCGCGTGGCGAAGGCCGTGCCGCAGATGGTGCAGCAGAATGGCGGCTCTTCGTGCAGGATGCGGCGTGGCGTGTCCCAGGCGGCGAAATCCAGCTGCGGTGTCAGGGTGATCGCGTTTTCCGGGCAGGTGGCCGCGCACAACCCGCATTGCACGCAGGCGCTTTCGGTAAAGCGCAACATGGGTGTTTCGGGATTGTCCAGCAGCGCGCCCGCCGGGCAGACCCCGGTGCAGGCCTGGCAAAGGGTGCAGGCGTCCGTATCGACCGTGATGCTGCCGAAGGGCGCGCCCTGCGCCAAGGGCAGCACCGCAGCGGGTGCGGGGGCCGCGCGGTTCATCTCGGCAAAGGCCATGACCAGCAGTCCGCGCTTGTCAGCGGGCGGCAGAAATCCCGAGGGAGTCGCGGGGGCAGGTGCGACGGCCAGATCGGCAAGCGCCGCCTCCAGCGCGTCGGGGTCATCCGTTTCGATCAGGGTGACCGGGCCATGGCCCATCGCTTCGGCGACAGAGGCGACAAGCGCGATGCTGGCCTGCAACCCGTCAAGGTCATGCTTGGGCCTGGCGCGTCCCAGGATTGCGACAGCACCCGCCCCATAGGCAAAGGCGGCGGCCATCACTTCGGGTCCGGCTTGCGTGATCTCGTTCAGGCCGAGCGGGATCACATGGGCGGGGAGACCACGGCCATGGCGGCCCGCGGCGTTGATCAACGGCTCGCCATGATCGCCGTCATGCAGAAGGATCGCCGGGGCGGTCTTTGCTCCGGCCGCGTACCACGCCTTGAGCGCGGCGCGCAGGCGCGCCGTCACGGTCGTGACATCGGGTAGCGCATAGGAGGCGGCACCCGTCGGGCAGGCGGCGGCGCATTGCCCGCAGCCGGCGCAGATCGCGGGGTCGATCTGCACAGAGTCGCCATCGGGCGTGATCGCCCCGGTCGGACACAGCGACAGGCAGCGGGTGCATCCCGTGATGCCATTGCGCGAATGGGCGCACAGATCGGCCAGGAAGTCGATGAACACGGGCTTGTCGAATTGCCCGACCATCTGGCCTGCCTTCGCGATCACATCGGCCACGGCGCGGGCATCCCTGGGATCGGCCCGCAGATAGCCGGGGCGCAGGTCATGGGCAGCGAACAGCGGCTGTCCGCCGGTCAGATCCACGATCAGATCCGCGCGCGAGGTCGCGCCATCGCGCGCCGGACCGAATTTCAGCGTTTCGCGGGACGACGGGGAAGGCACGGCGTAATCGTCAACCGCCAGCGTGAATTCCCCCAGGTGGCCGGTCGCCGTGCGGATGCGGCCCTGCAGAACCGGAAAGCGGGTCTGGCGCGGCGGGGACACCTTGGTGCCCGGCTGCAGCAGCACGGTGATGTCCAGCTGATCCGCCAGGCTTGCAGCCGCCTCGATGGCCGCCTCGTCGCGCCCGAGGATCAGCGCCACGCCGTTACTTTCAAGGGTGGTGACGCCGAAAGGCGCAGGCGTGACGGCTGCGGCTGCGATCATCGCGGCCATCTTTGGCCCGCTGGTCCGGGCTTCGGCGGTCCAGCCCGCGGTTTCGCGGATATTGGCGAAGCTCAGCGCCACATCGGGTGCTTCATCGGCGGCGATTTCCGAAAAAAGCGGGGCCTCCTGCGTGCAGGCCACGGTCACCGGCAGGCCCTTGGCCAGGGCCGCGCGGAAATGATCCAGATTGGCCCGGCACAGCTGGGTGGCGGATGCCGCCCCCCCACACCCGGCCCGGGCCAGCGCGCCTTCATCCGGCGCCATGGTGCCTTCGCAGGTGCAGGTCAGGACTGTCCGGTTTGAATTCGCATTGCTCGTCATGGTCATGAGTGCCCGGCCTGATCTATAACTCTGTTGCGTGGTTCTGACTGCTCTTGCAGTTGGTGGCAAGTGCGTTAGAAATGGATTGTATACGATTTTGACAAGGATAGGCCGTGGTGCTCGACAATCATTCAGCGCCCCGTGCTCTTGTGCTGCCACCGCCTTACACGGCGCATTGGCTGGCACAGGGGGACACACAGACGCAAGCATGCCTGCTGGCGCCCGATCACGGGGCCGGCACGCTTGTATGGCATTGCAGCATGCCCGAAACGGGACGGCGCGGCACCATGGCCGGGCGGTTCGATTTCGCGGTGGTTCTTGAGCCGGACGTGCCGCTGGCCGAGGCGCGCAAGGCTTTCGTGCTGGGGATGCTGGCGCTGGGCGACGCGCTGGCCGCGCATTGCCCGCCCGAGCGCGCGGTCACCTTCGGCTGGCCCTCGGAATTGCGGCTGGATGCAGGCCGGCTTGGCGGCATGCGGTTGCACCTGCCCGATGGCGTGGCCGAGGATGAGGTGCCTGACTGGATGGTCCTGGGGGTCGAGCTGATCGCGGATCGCGATCATCTGACGGATCCCGGCAGCAAGCCCGCCTCCGTGTCCCTGAAGGAAGAGGATTTCACCGATCCGCCCGCGATCCTTGAAAGCTTTGCCGCCTATCTGATGCTGAACTTCGACCGCATGGCCCATGGCGGATATCCCGCGCTGGCGGAACGCTTTGCCGAAAAGATTGCGTCCGGCGGAACCATGGCCGAGGCGGTGGATGTGCAGGATGCCGACGGGCTGGCGCGTCTGGGAGATGCTTTGCCGCAAGCGGCCTGGCGCGATGACCACGGGCCAAGGCTGTGATCCGTCTGCCGCGCACGATCCGGCTTGACCGCTCGGACGAGGTGGTGTTCGCGCAGGCGGCAACACCCGGCGAATGGGCGGTTCCCGGAACATTCCTGTTCGCGGGGCGCGATCCGGACAGGCTGGGCCGCAAGGAACAGATCGCCTTTCGCTCGGGTCTGCTGGGGGTGGAAAGTTTTGGCTGGTCGACCCTGGTGACAGTGACTTTCGTGCGCCCGTCCGACCGCGACGAGGCAGTCGAGATGCTGGCCCGCCAACTGATCGACAAGCTGGGTGCGCCCGACATGGACGCAGCCCGTCCCGCCGCCGAAGAAGAGTTGACCCTGGCCGAGGATCTGTGCCGCGGCCACGCCGAAGGCACATTGATCGCCTTGCACCGCACCCAGGCCGAGGGTGGGATCAGGGAGCAGTTTCGCACCCTCAAGCCGCGCGACACCACGGCGTTTTCCGCCGGGTACCTGAGCGGGCATGACAAGGCGTTTCATGTTGTGGAAACCGACGAGGATGACGCGGAGGCCGAGCATTTCGACCTGGCCTCGTTCATGGAAGAGAAGAGCACGTCATGAGGGAATTCTGGGTCGCCTCCGGCCATCACTTGACACGGCTGGACGCCACTGGCCGGATGCAGGTCACGGATGAACTGATCCTGGCCTGGCTTGCCCGGCCCGAGATCGTACCGCCTGCCGAGGCCTGTGCGGCCGAACGCGCCTTGCATGCCCGTCTGATGGCCACGCCGCGCGCGCAGGTGTCGGTGATGGAGCGCGCCAATATCAAGGACCCGGATGCGCGCGAGAATTGGGAATTCCTTTTGACCCTGCGGGATCGTCTTCTGGCTGCAGGGTCGATCGAGGCGGGGTACCTGGGGCTGGTGCGTGACCGCGTGCGCCTGCCGCATCTCTTCTACGATCAGCTTGTTCAGCTGATCCTGCGCAACGCGCTTGAAGGGTGCGACGACGTGCATGTCCTGCGCGCCGCCGAGATGTTCTTTCGCCCGCAACGCGCCTTTCTGAATGAGGGTGCGCTGATGCTGGCCGATGACGAGCTGGTGGCCGAACTTGAAGGCGAGATTCACAGCAACCCGTTGTTTGCCATGATGAATGGCGGTGTCGATTCGCTGGATGTGCTGAATGACGAGAACGCCTGGACCTATTGGAGCAGGTCGGATGCGCATACGATGGTTCTGCCCTTCGGCGCGGATCCCAAGGCGCGGGCCGGTTTTGCGCGCGCGGTCGAACGTTTCGTGCATCACCTTCTGGGCCAGCCGGTCAGCGTCTCCCCGATGCTGAGCGCGAATGATGTCGATCTGCAATGGTATGTCGGCCTTGATCAGGCGGGCACCGAGGTGGGCAATGCCCTGTGGAACGGCCAGACGCCCGCCGCGGCACTGGTTGGGCTTTTCGCGCTGACCTTCTTGTCATCGGATGGTGTTCTGCCGCAGATCGGATCGCAGCCGGTATACCTGTTCGTCGGATTGGACGGCAGCAATGTGATCCGCTTCAAGCCGCAGAACCTTGTGACCGGTCTGCCGCTACTGGGTGACGGGATCGCCGGAGAGATACCCGCCGCCATGGGGCGCGCCTGATGCCACGGGAGGTTCTGCGCCTCGCGGTTCTGGGTGTGTCGTACCCGCCCGCGAATGTCTGGGCCAGGCGCGTCGTGCGGCCGGCGGCCCTGATGGCCGAGATCCCGCCGCTGGAGCGTGGTGCGCTGATGTCCGAACAGGGCGAGGTGCGCACCTATTACATGGGCGATCATGCCGTGGTGCTGCATTCGGGCGAAACCTCGCATTACATCGACAACCTGCGCGCCGCGCGCCCCTCGCTCTGGGTGTCTTGCGACGGCGACGCGGTGCGGCTTGTCACGGCTGATCCCTACGAGGGCGAGGCGATGGCCAGTGATCCCGAACGGATCGTCGAGGCGCTGGCCATGCCGCCGGCCGTGGCCGCGCGCATCGAGGCGTTCATCGCCGCGCATCACGTGGAAGAGGTCTTTCACAAGCGCAAGCGTGTGCCTGTGAACATGGAACATGATCCGCGCGCCAAGCGGATCCTGTCGGATGACGAAAAGTGGGTGCAATCACGCGGGAAGGCGGGGTTGCCGCCCAAGGGGGGGCAATGACTGATCCCGAAGAGCGTGAAGGCGGTTTCCTGCGCAACTGGTCACGCAGGAAGCTTGCGGCGAAACGGGAAACCCCGGTTGCGTCCGAGGAGCCTCCAAAGCCCGCCGAACTGCCTGATCCGATCCAGCCGGAAGATCCCGTCGACACGCAAGCCATCATCGATTCGCTGCCCTCGCTTGACGAGATCACGGCGGGTTTCGACATCAAGCCGTTCCTGGCCAAGGGCGTGCCCGCCCATCTCAAGAACGCGGCGCTGCGCAAGATGTGGCTGGTGAACCCCGCGGTGCGCGATTACGCGGATCCGGCGGTGGACTATGCCTGGGACTGGAATGCACCGGGCGGCGTGCCCGGCGGCGGCGG
This sequence comes from Rhodobacteraceae bacterium EhC02, assembly GCA_001650895.1. Taxonomy (GTDB): domain Bacteria; phylum Pseudomonadota; class Alphaproteobacteria; order Rhodobacterales; family Rhodobacteraceae; genus Seohaeicola. The sequence continues at coordinate 87,407 of LXYH01000031.1, read as the reverse complement.
TGTCCTGTCGGGCCAAAGCGTTGAAAAGATGGTGAAGGATCTGATTGGAGAACGGACCGCGCCAGAGTATGATGAGGCCGACAAAACTGTCGCGGAGGAGACAGTGCGACCGCGCAAGGTCGCGCAGGTCAGGTCGGTCGAGGATGCCAGTGATCTGCCCGATCCGGCAGAACCGCAGCCTGAAGAGGCCGGTGATGCGCCAGATCCTGCGGGTGCCGAAGATCCCGTGAGAGAGGATGAATCACCCCGGCAGGCGCAGGTGGCCATGGTGCCGCAGCGGCGGCACGGAGGTGCGGTGCCGGAATGACACGTCATTGGCAAAGCTAAAAAAAATCGGCATCCAAACATGTAAAATCGATGTCACAAATTATTGCCAAGGGTTTTGAAAACCGTGTATACAATATCCGTATACCGTAGTGCGCGAACCCTACACAGACATCGATAGCCAGAAGGTTGATACCTTGATGATAGCCAGCACAGCCCCGGCTGCGCCAGCCAGACCAGACCACGAGGTGCTGAGGTCCCAGCAATGGGCACTTCTGGCATCTTTGCTTGTTGCGGCGCCCGACCGGGATGCGCTGGACCTGTTGGCTGGTTTGACAGGTGACGAGACGGCCCTCGGTCAGGCCTATGCGGTGCTTGCCCGGACAGCGGCAGAGGCCGATGCCGAAGACGTCGCGCGCGAGTTTTTCGAGCTGTTCGTCGGGGTCGGGCGCGGCGAGCTGCTGCCCTTCGCCTCTTTCTACATCACGGGTTTCCTGAACGAGCGTCCTCTGGCGGATCTGCGCCACGACCTGCAGCTGATGGGCGTCGAGCGCGCCGAAGGCCGATTCGAGCCCGAGGATCACATCGCCAGCCTGTCCGAAATCATGGCCGGGCTTGCCATGGGCGAGTTCGATGCCAGTGTTCTGGGTTGCGGCGCCGCCGGAGAGGCAGGTTTCTTCGCGCGCCATCTTGCCCCCTGGGTGGGGCAGTTCTTCGATGATCTCGCCGTGGCCCCCAGTGCGCGATTCTATCGCGCCGTGGCCGAGGTCGGGCGGATTTTCACGGATATCGAAACGCGGGCGTTCGAGCTTGAGGCGGCGGCGCATCGCGGTTCGGGCGGACGAACGGTTTGAGATTTCAAGACGACAGAAGACATATCGGGCAGGGCACCAGCATCTGCCGGCACAGGACGAACCCAGGGAGGATGACATGGCTGAAAGCATCAAAAAAGAAAAAGGTATAGGGCGGCGCGGGTTCTTTGGCGCAGTTGCTGCTGCTGCGACGACCAGTGTTGTTGCAGGCGGCGCGCAGCCTGTCTTCGCTGAGGAAACGGGCGATGAACGGACCAAGGCGCGGTACAAGGAGACCGAGCATGTCCAGGCCTTCTACCGCACCAACCGTTATTACAAGGGAGCATAAGTCATGCTGGTCAAACGCAGATCCACGGATGCAAACCGCAGCGGCCTGGCCGCCTTTGCACAGAGCGTGTCGGCAAAGCCGGTTGATCGCCGCAGCTTTCTGAGGGCCTCGGGGCTTGCCGTCGGTGGTCTTGCCGCCTTTGGCGCAATCGGTGCCTCCACGGTGCGTCGCGCCGAAGCGGGCAAGACCGATTTCAGCCAGCCGGTCGAGGTGAAAACCAACATCTGTACGCATTGCTCGGTCGGTTGCACGGTCAAGGCCGAAGTCCAGAACGGTGTCTGGGTCGGTCAGGAGCCGGCATGGAACAGCCCGATCAACCGCGGCACCCATTGCGCCAAGGGCGCATCGGTGCGCGAGCTGGTCCACGGTGACCGTCGCCTGAAATACCCCATGAAGAAAGAGAACGGCCAGTGGGTGCGCATCTCCTGGGAGCAGGCGATCGACGAAATCGGCGACAAGATGCTGGACATCCGCGAGAAGAACGGCGCGGACAGCGCCTATCTGCTGGGGTCTGCCAAGTTCTCGAACGAAGGCGCCTACCTGTTCCGCAAGTTCGCGGCCTTCTGGGGCACCAACAACGTCGACCACCAGGCGCGTATCTGCCATTCGACGACCGTGGCGGGTGTTGCGAACACCTGGGGCTACGGCGCGATGACCAACAGCTACAATGACATCCGCAATGCCAAGACCATCATCTTCATGGGGTCGAACGCGGCCGAAGCGCACCCCGTGTCGCTGCAGCACATCCTGACGGGCAAGGAAACGAACCGCGCCAATGTCATCGTGATCGACCCGCGCTTCACGCGCACCGCCGCGCATGCCACGGATTACATCCGCATGCGTCCGGGCACGGATATCGCCATCATCTGGGGTATCATGTGGCATATCTTCGAGAATGGCTGGCAGGACCAGGACTACATCGACCAGCGCGTCTGGGGGATGGATCAGGTCCGCGAGGAAGTGAAGAAATATTCGCCCGATGTCGTCGAGCGGATCACCGGCATTCCCGAGGCCGAATTGAAGCGCGTCGCGCAGACCTTCGCCACGCAGCGCCCCTCGACCTTCATCTGGTGCATGGGCGGCACGCAGCACACCGTGGGTACGGCCAACGTCCGCACTTATTGCAACCTGCTGCTGGCGACCGGCAACGTCGGTTCCGACGGCACCGGGGCCAACATTTTCCGCGGCCACTGCAACGTGCAGGGCGCCACGGACTTCGGTCTCGATATCGGTTCGCTGCCTTGCTACTACGGTCTGTCCGAAGGTGGCTGGAAGCATTGGTCCCGCGTCTGGGATGTGCCCTACGACTATTTCCAGTCGCGCTTCGACGAGGTGCCGGCCAAGGGCGGGCGCGATGCGCGTGATCGCAAGGCCAACATGGAAATGGCGGGTATCCCGTCGACCCGCTGGTTCGACGCGACCACCCTTGATGCGGAAGACGTCGATCAGCGCGACAACATCAAGGCGATGATCGTCTTCGGCCATGGTGGCAACACCGTGCCGCGGATGGGCGACAGCCTGAAGGGGATGAACGCGCTTGACCTGCTGGTCGTGGCCGATCCGCATCCCACCACTTTTGCGGCACTGCATGATCGCACCGACAACACCTATCTGCTGCCGATCTCGACCCAGTTCGAGTGCAGCGGCAGCCGCACCGCGTCGAACCGCTCGGTTCAGTGGGGCGAAAAGGTTGTCGATCCGATCTTCGAAAGCGACAACGACTATGCGGTGATCTACCGCCTGGCGACCAAGCTTGGCTTTGCCGACCAGATGTTCAAGAACTACGAGATGGTTCAGGGCAAGTTCTCGATGGAACCGACCCCGGAATCGATCCTGCGTGAAATCAACAGCGGTGGCTGGTCGACCGGCTATACCGGACAAAGCCCGGAACGCCTGAAGGCGCATATGGCAAACCAGGACAAGTTCGACCTGGTGACCCTGCGCGCGCCTGCCGATGCGGGCGAGGTCGCCGGCGATTACTACGGTCTGCCGTGGCCCTGCTGGGGCACGCCCGAGTTCAAGCATCCCGGGACGCACATCCTTTACAACCCGAACATCGCCGTAAAGGACGGTGGCGGTGCGTTCCGCCCGCGCTTTGGTGTGGATCGTGAAGGCGAGACGCTTCTGGCCGAAGGCAGCTACCCCGTCGGATCCGAGATCCAGGACGGCTATCCGCAGTTCACCTATGGTGTGCTGCAGACGCTGGGCTGGGACGTGGACCTGACCCTGGACGAGTTGGCCACGATCCAGCGCATCGGCGGCAACGATCCCGAAAAGATGGCAGCTGTCAGCTGGTCGACCGACCTGTCCGGTGGCATCCAGCGTGTCGCGATCGAACATGGCTGCGTGCCCTTCGGCAACGGCAAGGCCCGCGCGGTGGCGTGGAACCTGCCCGACCCGATCCCGGTTCACCGCGAGCCGATCTATTCGCCGCGTCCGGACCTGGTGGCCGATTACCCGACCCGCGAAGATGGACGTCAGTTCCGTGTGCCGAACATCGGCTTCTCGGTTCAGGCTTCGGCGGTCGAGCGCAAGCTGTCCGAAAGCTTCCCGATCGTGCTGACCTCCGGCCGTCTGGTCGAATACGAGGGTGGCGGCGAAGAGACCCGCTCGAACCCGTGGCTGGCGGAACTGCAGCAGGACATGTTCGTCGAAATCAACCCGGCGGACGCGTCGGCCCGTGGCATCACCGATGGTGGCTGGGTCTGGGTCAACGGTCCCGAGAACGGCAGCAAGGCACGCGTGAAGGCCCTTGTGACCGAGCGTGTGGCACCGGGCGTGGCATTCATGCCGTTCCACTTTGCCGGTTGGTTCCAGGGTGTCGACCAACGGGGCAACTATCCCGAGGGCACGGACCCGATCGTTCTGGGTGAAAGCGTCAACGCAGTCACATCCTACGGATATGACCCGGTGACAGGTATGCATGAAGGCAAAGTGACCCTTTGCCAGATTTCTGCGGCATAAGGGAGGACAATAACCATGGCACGTATGAAATTCCTTTGCGACGCAGACCGCTGCATCGAGTGCAACGCTTGCGTGACCGCTTGCAAGAACGAGCATGAGGTTCCGTGGGGCATCAACCGCCGCCGCGTGGTGACCATCAATGATGGTCTGCCGGGCGAGCGTTCGGTCTCGATGGCCTGCATGCACTGCACCGACGCGCCCTGCGCGGCCGTCTGCCCGGTGGATTGCTTCTATACCACCGATGACGCCGTCGTCCTGCACTCCAAGGACACCTGCATCGGCTGCGGCTATTGCTTCTACGCCTGCCCCTTCGGCGCGCCGCAATATCCCAAGGTCGGCAACTTCGGCACCCGTGGCAAGATGGACAAATGCACCTATTGCGCCGGTGGCCCCGAGGCCGACATGACCGAAGCCGAGTATGTCAAATACGGCTCGAACCGTCTGGCGGAAGGCAAGCTGCCGCTCTGCGCCGAGATGTGCTCGACCAAGGCGCTTCTGGCTGGCGATGGCGATATCATCGCTGAAATCTACAAGGAACGCGTCGTGACGCGGGGCTACGGCTCTGGCGCATGGGGCTGGCGCACCGCTTATGGCGATGCAATCAACGTCTGAGCGGGAGTAGGGACTATGAACATGAAACATCTCGCAAAGCGTCTTGCCGCCCTCATGGCTGTCGTGACCGTGCTGGCGCTTGGCGCTGTCACCGCACCGACCGTCGCGCAGGCGCAGCAGGTCAACCCGACCGCGCAATCGGTCACGGAAGACAAGCTTTTCCAGGCGCTGCAAGGCGACCAGATGGTCGCCGGGCGCGTGTCGATCCCCGATGACAAGGCCAGCGGCCTGATCAAACCGGGCAACAAGTCCTGGGCCGGCACCCATACCGGCACCGTGCGGTTCCTGTCGATTGCGGCCGTTGTCAGCGCCGTCGTCGTTCTGGCGCTGTTCTACATGGTCCGTGGCCGGATCATGGTCGATGGCAAGATGTCGGGCATCCGCATCCTGCGCTTTACCGCGATCGAGCGCTTTGCCCATTGGCTGATGGCAGGCTCGTTCATCGTTCTGGCGCTGACCGGTCTGAACCTTGTTCTGGGTCGCACCCTGCTGCTGCCGCTTCTGGGCGAGGGGACATTCTCGACCCTGACCGTCTGGGGCAAGCTGGCGCATAACTATGTCGGGCCGGCCTTCATGCTGGGTCTGCTGCTGTCCTTCCTGGTCTGGGTGGCGCACAACCTGCCGAACAAGGTCGATGCCGAATGGATCGCGCAAGGTGGCGGTCTGCTGAAGAAGGGTGTCCATCCCCCGGCGAAGAAGTTCAATGCCGGGCAGAAGGTCATCTTCTGGTCCGTGACGACCGGCGGTGCGGCGCTGTCCTTTACCGGTGTGATGCTGCTGTTCCCGACACTGGCCGGAACGCAAGCCGACTGGCAGTTGTTCCAGCTGATTCATGGGATCGTGGCCGCCATCCTGTCCTTCGTGATCATCGCCCACATCTACATCGGGTCGATCGGCATGGAAGGCGCGTTCGATGCCATGGGCTCGGGCGAGGTGGATCTGAACTGGGCCAAGGAGCACCATTCGCTCTGGGTCGAGGAAGTTCAGGCAAAGTCCGGCGACAAGTCGATCTCGACCAAAGGCGCGCATCCCGCCGAATGAAGAACCATGACGCGCCCGGTCTTTGCTGAAGGACCGGGCGCGTTTTTTCGCTTGCTTGATGTCACAGGCGTTCACGTCAGAAAGACCCCATGTCAATGGCCGATGATCCGATCCTGTTGGCGGCCCGTGAGGCGCTGTCAGGGCTGAACATGCCCGATGGAACGCCCTTTCTGGGGGCGCCGCAGGTGTCGGGGCCCGTCGTCGCGAACGGCCGTGTCAACGTCTCGATCATGACCAATGCGCAGGCTGCGGCCTCTCTTGCCGGGGTCAGGGCCGCGGCAGAGGCCGCGTTGCGCGACATTCCCGGTGTCGACAGCGCCTTTGTCGTGCTGACCAATGAACAAAGCGCCCCGCCCCGCCTGACCACGCCCAAGCCCGCCGTGGCACCTGGCGCAGCGCCCAAGGTGCTTGCCGGTGTGCGCCACGTTGTTGCGGTTGCCTCGGGCAAGGGTGGCGTCGGCAAGTCCACGACTGCGGTGAACCTTGCGCTGGGTTTGCGGGCCAAGGGCCTGCGGGTGGGCATCCTGGATGCCGACATCCACGGCCCCTCGATCCCGACACTGCTGGCGCTGCATGGGCGGCCCCGGATGGGCAAGGATCGTCGCCTGCTGCCCATGCAATCCAACGGGCTTCTGGCGATGTCGATGGGCATGATGGTGGATGCCGAAACGGCGATGGTCTGGCGCGGTCCCATGGTGATGTCCGCCATCACGCAGATGCTGGCCGATGTGGATTGGGGCGAACTGGACGTGCTGATCGTCGACATGCCGCCCGGTACAGGGGATGCGCAGCTTGCCATCGCGCAGGGCACCACGCTGGCCGGGGCCGTGATCGTGTCGACACCGCAGGATCTGGCACTGGTCGACGCGCGGCGCGGCATCGCGATGTTCCGCAAGGTGGATGTGCCGATCATTGGCCTGATCGAGAACATGGCATATTTCACCTGTACCGATTGCGGCAAGCAGCACGCCCTGTTCGGCACGGGTGGCGCGCAGGCCGAGGCACGCCGCCTGGGAGTGCCCTTCCTTGGGGCGGTGCCGCTGACCATGGATCTGCGGGCCGCATCCGACAGCGGCCAACCCATTGTCGCCCGAGACCCGGACGGGGTGCTGGGGCGGCTTTATACCGAAATGGCAGAGGCGGTATGGTCCAGTCTGACCGCGCCCGTGCCGGACGTTCTGAATAACTGAAAACTGCAAGGAGCCTGACCGATGAAATCCTTTCTTATCGCCTGCGTTGCCATCGTCTGTATCGCCATTGGTGCGGCCAGTGTGCTGAATGGCACCTTCCAGGTCGACAGCACCTCGGCCTTCACCACCGAAGGCGCCCGTGTTTCGCCGGGTGAGCAGAACCTGATCAGCAACTGATCGGACTTGGGGCAGGGGGCCGGAATGCGTCTTGCAGCAGTCTGCCTGGCATTCATTGCAGGCGCCCTGCCTTTGTCCGCCCAAGATCTGCGTGGCCATGGCGGCCCGGTGCGCGCCCTGGTTGCCGATAGCCGGGGGCAGGTGATTTCCGGCTCTTTCGACCGGCGTGCCATTGTCTGGAACGGGACGGTGGCCACCCAGGTCAGCGGCTTTCACGAAGGCGCGGTAACAGCCGTGCTGCGTTTGCCGGATGGACGTTTCGCGACCGGCGGACAGGATGGCCGCGTGATGATCTGGGCCGAGGGGCCGGAACCGGTCTATTCCGAAACCTGGCATCCGCTGCCTGTCGGCGCGCTGGCCGTGCTGGGCGATGGCATCGTCTCGGCCGGGTGGGACGGGCGCATTGCCCTGTGGTCCGGTACGGGCATGCCGCGCATGATCGATGCGCATCAGGGGCAGATCACCGGCCTTGTCACCTATCGAGACGGATTTGCCAGTGTCGGGGCTGACTTGCTGCTCAGGATGTGGGACGCGACGGGCCAGATGATTGCCCAGATCGCCTTGCCGGGGCCACCGTCGGCGCTGGCGACGGATGGTGCGGCACTGTTCCTGGCATCGCCGGATGGCACGTTGCGGATCGTGGACGACAGCGGCGGATTGCGTGAAGTGTCCGTGTCCGGGCGTCCCTTGCTGTCCGTGGCTGTCGGTGAAGGCCGTGTGGCCGTCGGCGGCACCACCGGGGATGCCTGGCTGGTCGATCCGCAGACCCTTGCAATCGACCCGGTGATCGCGACAGGGCAAGGTCCGGTCTGGGCGCTGGCCATCGCCGACGGGGTGCTGCTGACCGGCGGGAATGACGGCCTGATCCGGCGCTGGTCCATGGACGGGACTGCCCTTGGCGAAGGGGCTGATGTGTCCGATCCCACATTGATCAATCCGCGCGGCGCGCAGGTGTTCCGCGCCTGCGCCGTATGTCACACGCTGACCCCTGACGATGGCGCCCGCGCAGGCCCGACCCTGCATGGTGTCTTCGGGCGTCGCATCGCCTCGCGTCCGGGGTACAGCTATTCAGAGGCCCTCAAGGACATGGATATCGTCTGGACGGCGCAGACCATATCCGAGCTTTTCGAATTTGGGCCGCATGCCTATACTCCGGGCAGTCGCATGCCGGATCAGCGCGTGCCAAGCGAAGAAGATCGCCGCGCCCTGATCCAGTTCCTTGAAATCGCAACACGCTAGGCGGCTGAGCCTCGACCCGGAGAAAGACCCATGAGTGAAGATTTCAACATGTCCATGCGCAAGTTCCTCAAGCAGGTCGGCGTGACCTCGCAGCAGGCCATCGAAGAGGCCCTGCGCGCGGCGGGTTCCGACAAGGTCGCGGGCAAAAGCTTCAAGGCGACGATGGTGCTGAAGATCGAGGGGCTTGATCTTGAGCACCGGATCGATGGCACGATCAGCGACCGTTCCGAATAGGCCCGCCTGCGCATCGCAGCGTCCAGTCGTACAGGACGCGTTGACGACAGCGCCCCATACCGTTTCGCAGGATGATCCCGGCTATTCGGCCGGGATCTGTTCTTGCGCGCGTTCGATGCGGACGGCCGCGAATTTGAACTCAGGGATCTTGCCATAGGGGTCGACAGCCGGGTTGGTCAGGATGTTCGCTGCCGCCTCGACATAGGCGAAGGGGACGAAAACCATGTTTTCCGCTACCGCCCGGTCCGCACGGGCCATGATCGTGATCGCTCCGCGCCGCGAGACCAGGCGCACGTTGCCGCCCGGCACGACACCCAGACGGTGCAGTGTGGCCGGGTGGATCGAGCAGTTGGCCTCGGGTTCGACCGCATCAAGCACATGGGATCGGCGGGTCATCGACCCAGTGTGCCAGTGCTCCAACTGCCGCCCCGTGGTCATCACGAAAGGATAGTCGGCATCGGGCAGTTCATCGGGCGCGATGACGGATGCCGGCGTGAATTTCGCCCGGCCCCCTTCGCGCGGGAAGCCCTCGGCGAAGACGATGGGCTGACCGGGGTCGGTCGCGGACAGGCTGGGATAGGTCACGGCGCCTTCGTTTTCCAGCCGCTCCCAGGTGATGTTTGCCAGCGATTTCATGCCCTTCGCCATTTCGGTATAGATCTGGCCGGGATGGGTGTAATCCCAGTCCAGCCCAAGCCGCTGGGCCAGTTGGGTGATGATCAGCCAATCCTCGCGGGCCTCGCCCGGCGCTGCGACTGCGGCGCGGCCCATCTGAACCTGGCGGTTCGTGTTCGTGACGGTGCCGTTCTTTTCATAGAAGGCGGCGGCCGGCAGGATCACATCCGCGAAATTCGCGGTCTCGGTCAGAAAGATGTCCTGCACCACCAGGCATTCCAGCTTTGACAGGGCATGCCTTGCATGGGTCACGTCCGGGTCGGACATGGCCGGGTTCTCGCCAAGGATATACATCCCCTTGATCGATCCGGCATGGACGGCATCCAGGATCTCGGTCACGGTCAGACCCTTTTCGCCCGAGAAATCGCCGGAATTCCACAGCCGCGAGAAGTTGCTGCGCAGGGCGTCATCCGTCACCGGCTGGTAATCGGGCAGGAACATCGGGATCAGACCCGCGTCAGAGGCGCCCTGAACGTTGTTCTGTCCGCGCAGCGGGTGCAGGCCCGCGCCGGGCTTGCCGATATTGCCGGTCATCAGCGCCAGAGAGATCAGGCAGCGGGAATTGTCGGTGCCGTGGATATGCTGCGACACACCCATCCCCCAGAAGATCATCCCCGCCTTGCCCTTGGCAAAGGTCCGGGCCGCCGCGCGCAACGCCTCTGCGGGAATGCCGCAGATCGGGGCCATGGCCTCGGGGGTGAACTTGGCAAGATGGGCCTTTTCGGCCTCCCAGTTCTCGGTGAACTTCTCGATATAGGCCCGGTCGTAAAGGCCTTCCTCGATGATCACGTTCATGATCGCGTTCAGCATCGACACATCCGCGCCCGGCTTGAACTGCAGCATGTGGGTGGCATGGCGCCGCAACCCGACCCCGCGCGGGTCCATCACGATCAGCTTGCCGCCACGCTTTGCGAACTGCTTGAAATAGGTGGCGGCAACGGGGTGGTTTTCCACCGGGTTCGACCCGATGACGATGGCCACATCGGCATGTTCGATCTGGTTGAAGGTCGCCGTTACCGCGCCCGAGCCCACGTTTTCCATCAGCGCCGCCACCGAGGAGGCATGGCACAGACGCGTGCAGTGATCGACGTTGTTATGGCCGAAGCCTTGCCGGATCAGCTTCTGGAAAAGATAGGCCTCTTCGTTCGAACATTTGGCCGAACCGAAGCCTGCGATCGCGCGGCCGCGTCCATTGGCGCTGAGCGCCTTGAAGCTGTTGGCGACCATGTCCAGGGCTTCGTCCCATGTCGCCTCGCGGAAATGGGTCATGGGATTGCCGGGATCGACATTCATGCCCTTGGGGGCGCCCTCGCGCCGGATCAGGGGCGTCGTCAGGCGGTGGGGATGGTGGATGTAGTCGAAGCCAAAACGCCCCTTCACGCAAAGCCGTCCCTCGTTGGCGGGGCCGTTGATGCCTTCGACGGCGCGGACCTTGCCGTCCTTGATCTTGAGGCTGACCTGGCAGCCGACGCCGCAGAAGGGGCAGACGGATTTGACGGCTTCATCGAAATCCTTGCTGTCGCCCTGCTGTGCCGCGTCCACCATGGTGGCCGGCATCAGCGCGCCCGTCGGACAGGCCTGCACGCATTCGCCGCAGCCCACGCAGGAGGATTGGCCCATCGGGTCGCTCATGTCGAACACGGGATATGCGTTCTGGCCGCGTCCGGCCATGCCGATCACGTCATTGACCTGCACCTCGCGGCAGGCACGCACGCACAGCCCGCAAGAGATGCAGGCGTCCAGGTTGACGCGCATGGCCACATGGCTGTCGTCCAGCAACGGGATATGGTCCGAATCCTTTGTCGGCAGGCGGCTTTCGGTCACACCATTCGCATCGGCCATGTCCCAAAGATGCGAGGACCGGTCATGCGCGACCGCGCGCTCGGGCTGATCGGCCAGCAGCATCTCGACCACCATCTTGCGGGCCGATGTGGCGCGGGCGCTATCGGTCCTGACGACCATGCCTTCGGTGGGTGTGCGGATGCACGACGCCGCCAGCGTGCGTTCGCCGTCGATTTCGACCATGCAGGCGCGGCAGTTGCCGTCGGGGCGATAGCCCGGCGCGGGCTTGTGGCACAGATGCGGAATGATCAGGCCACGCCCGTTGGCGACTTCCCAGATGGTCTGGTCCTTGTCGGCCTGAACTTCCTTGCCATCCAGGATGAAGGTGATCTTGTCGGACATGTCAGACCTCGTGGGGGAAATGCTTGATGGTCAGGCGGATCGGGTTGGGGGCAGCCTGCCCCAGCCCGCAGATGCTGGCGTCGGTCATGGTCGTGCACAGCTCTTCCAGCAGCGGCTGGTCCCAGCGGTCGGCCTGCATCAGCTTGACCGCCTTTTCGCAGCCCACGCGGCAGGGCGTGCATTGGCCGCAGCTTTCGGCCTCGAAGAACCGCAGCATGTTCAGCGCGGCATCGCGCGCGCTGTCATGATCCGACAGCACGACGACAGCGGCCGAACCGATGAAGGTGCCGTGCGGTTGCAGCGTGTCGAAATCCAGCGGGATGTCGTGCATGCTGGCAGGCAGCAGGCCGGACGAGGGACCGCCCGGCTGATAGGCCTTGAACACATGCCCCTCTGCCATGCCGCCGGCGGCGGCGATCACATCGGTGATGGTCGATCCCGCAGGCAGCAGATGGACGCCCGGCCGCGCCACCCGGCCCGAGACGGAATAGCTGCGCAGCCCCTTGCGGCCGTTCTTTTCGACAGAGTTCAGGATCTGCGGTCCCTCGCGGCAGATGCGCGCGACCCAGTGCAGGGTTTCGACATTATGCACCAGCGTGGGTCGGTTGAAGATGCCGACCTGCGCCACGAAAGGCGGGCGATGGCGCGGGATGCCGCGCTTGCCCTCGATCGACTCGATCATCGCGCTTTCCTCGCCGCAGATGTAGGCACCGGCCCCGCGACGCAGTTCGATATAGCCTTTGGGCACGATTCCCGCCTGTTCGAGCGCGGCAATCTCCTGTGACAGGATCTGGCGGACGGCGGGATATTCGTCGCGCATGTAGATGAAGCAGGTTTCGGCCTCGACGCCCCAGGCGGCGATCAGCATCCCTTCAAGGAACAGATGCGGTGTGCGTTCCAGATAGTGGCGGTCCTTGAAGGTGCCCGGTTCGCCCTCGTCGCCATTGACGGCCAGATAGCGCGGTCCGGGATTGGCGCGCACGAAAGACCACTTGCGCCCCGAGGGAAAGCCAGCACCGCCAAGGCCGCGCAGACCCGCCTCCAGCAGGCGGTCCTGCACCTGTTCGGCATCCCCGCCATCGCGCAGGGCCTGCAGGGTCTGATAGCCGCCGGCGCCCTGGTAGGCCGCCAGCGTTTCATAAGCCGGGATCACCGGATGAAAGTCGCCTGCGTCGATCACCGCCTGTGCCGCCTCGACCGTGGCGTGATCCACATGCCGGTGGCCGATTTCCAGCACCGGCGCGGTGTCGCAGCGCCCCATGCAGGGGGCGCGCAGCACGCGGATGCGGGCGGGGTCGTGACCGGCCTCGAGCGCGGCGATGAGGCTCTCGGACCCGGCCAGTTCGCAGGACAGGGAGTCGCAGACCCGGATCGTCAGGTCGGGCGGGGGTGTCTCATCCTCGCGGATCGGGTCGAAATGGGCATAGAAGGTCGCAACCTCCCAGACTTCGGCCATGCCGATACGCAACTCTTCGGACAGGGCCCGCAGATGCGGCGCGCTCAGATGGCCGTAGTTGTCCTGAAGCAGGTGCAGGAATTCGATCAGCAGATCGCGCCGCCGGGGGCGGTTGCCCAGAAGGGCCCGCACGTCGGCCAGGGCTTGATCGTCCAGTTGCCGACCCTTGGGGGTGCGGCGTCCCTTGCCTTTGCCGGATTTCCAGATCCCATGGTTGTCATCAAGTGCCATCGCGCTGCCCTGCCGGTTGCTTTGGCGGCGACACTGCGTTGCGCGAAAGGGCCGATCAATATGGCAGTTCCTTGGGGTGATAGGCAAAAGCTATCAAAGGTCGGATTTGTCATGCGAATGGTCGCGGTATGGACAGGGCGATTTGCCCGCTCTATATCGCGCTCATGGAATGGCATGATGATATCGACGCGCGTGGCCTGTTGTGCCCGCTTCCGGTGCTGAAACTGCGCAAACGGCTTGCCGCCCGCGCGGGCGGCGAGGTCGTGCGCATCACCACGACCGACCCCGCTGCGGTCGTCGACATTCCGCATTTCTGCGTGGAAGGCGGGCATCGCCTAGTCTCGTCCTCCGAGGCCGAGGATGCCATCACCTGGCTTGTGGCCAAGGGCTGATCACTGGTAGCACGACCGCGTCGCGGACCAGTGCCTTACATTCCGAAGCTGGCGTAGGGGATGTAGCGCAGGGGTGACCCCGGTCTGATCTGCACCGCCTCATCCGGCAGTTCGACCAGGCCGTTTGCCCATGACAGGCCGCTGATCCGTCCCGATCCCTCCGAGGCGAAAACCTCTGCATGGCCGTGTTCGTTCAGCCGTGCGCGCAGGTATTCGCGGCGTCCTGCCTTCTTGTCCTTCGAAAAGGCCGCCGGGACCGTGAAGGCATCCGGTGCGATCCAGCCAGATCCCGCCATGAGTGACAGGGCCGGACGGGCAAAGACCAGCGCGCAGACAAGGGCCGCCACGGGGTTGCCGGGCAATCCGAAGACCGGCACCCCATGCCACATCGCCAGCGCCAGCGGGCGGCCGGGTTTGACAGCGATCCGCCAACTGCTCAGGTTGCCTTCGGTGCGCAGCAACCGCGAGACGTGATCCTCATCCCCGGCAGAGGCACCGCCCGAGGTCAGCACGACATCCGCCTGTGTGGCCCCCTGCATCAAGGCCTGGCGGATCGCGCCGGGGTCGTCGGGCGCATGCCCAAGGTCTACAGGGCAATGGCCCCAACGCGCGACCAGCGACAGCAGCATCGGACGGTTCGCGTCATAGATCTGGTGCGGTGCCGCCTGTACCGCGGGATCTGTCAGCAACTCGTCCCCGGTGGAAAGCACGCCGACGCGCAACGGCTTGCGCACATCGACGGTGCCGATGCCAAGCGCCGTCAGCAGCGCCAGATCGGGGGCGCGCAGGATGTGACCGGCGGGCAGGGCCGTCTGGCCTTGCTCCATGTCTTCGCCGGCGCGGCGGGTATTCGCCCTTGGCTTGACCGGCCCGTCGAAGACAAGATGCAGGCCATCTGTCGCGCAATCCTCCTCCAGCACGACGGTATCCACGCCGGCGGGCAGGATCGCGCCTGTCAGGATGCGGATCGCGTGTCCCTGCGGCACGGTTCCGGCAAAGGGCTGGCCTGCGGCGGCGCGCCCGTTGACCAATGGCATGCGCTGCGGACCGCTGCCTGTGGCTGCATGGGCAAAGCCATATCCGTCCACGGCCGCATTCGGGCGGGGCGGGTTCGCGCGCCGGGCCATGGCCGGGCTTGCCAGCACCCTGCCTGCCGCCTTATGCGACCTGACAACATCCTGTCCCGTGACCGGATGCAGGGCATCGCGCAGCTTTGCCAGGGCGGTGTCCACCGGCACCCAGGCCACGCCCTGCGGCATGGCAAAGCAATCGTTGCGCAGGCGTGGCGGGGTCAGATGCGCCGAAAGGGCCGCGCGCAGTTGTGCCTGCTTGCCTGCCCCCAGGATCCAGCCTTCGGTCTGCGCCGCTGCGGGCAGAGCCTGCCGGTCCAGCAGATGGGCGCGCATCTGCGGGTCCAGCCCGGCGAGGGCGCGGGCCAGCAGCCGCACCTGATGGGCGTCGGGGGGCAATCCGGGATCGGCGGCGGTGGCAAGGCGGACAGCATCGGCCAGCATCGAAGGGTAGACTTCGGCCAATGTGATCTGTGAAGGCGGTTCGAACGGCCAGACCGACAGCTGGCCTGCAAACCGGCGGCGCAGACGTGCCAGCATCGGCAGCCCGGTCAGTGTCTGCGCGCCGACAGCCCCGGCCCCGGCCAGTTGCCAGACGGATTTTGGCGCGGCGCCGGGACTGGTGGCGGCGGTTTCGGTCGTTCTGCTTGGCTGCAGATTGGCGGGCAGATCCGGCTTGAGGCGCGGCAACCCGTCGATCTGCATCTTGCGGCCATTGCCCCAGAACGGTCCGTCACCGGGGAACAGCGCGTTCAGCCTTGCGGCAACATCACGGTAATTGCTTTCGTTGCGGTCGGTATCGGCATGATGGTCGGCCAGCCAGTCCCACAGATCCAGTGGCCCGCCCGCCACGGTCGCCGCGAAGCCATGGGGATAGCCAAAGGCGAAATCCGCCCCCAGCAAGAGCCTTTCACCTGCAGTCAGGGCCTCTTCAATCAGTGCGATCAACCGGGCCTCGGCCTGCGCACGGGTGGGCAGGTTCTCGGGTGCCGCCCCGTCCAGCGCCAGCCAGATGCTGTCCTTGCCGCGCGCGGGTTTTCCCGCCGCCGACCAATCCAGTATGGCGACGCGGGAATAGGTCAAAGCCCGACCTCTGCCAGGATGAAATCGGCGATGGCGGGCACGTCATCAAGGTCGAACAGCGGCACCCGCAGGTTCTGCGGCACGGTGTTCGAGGCGACGGCGCGGATCGTGGGATTGGTCTCTACCAGAAGCGGACGGCCGGTTTCCCAGCGATGCGCCTCGATCTTGGGATGTGGTTCGCGCTTGTAGCCTTCGATCAGGATCAGATCGACGGGCGTCATCAATGGCAGAAGGTCGGCCAGCGCGGGTTCGGGCTTGTCGCGCAATTCGGTCATCAGCGCCCAGCGGTTGGGCGAGGACAGCATGACCTGATGCGCACCCGCAGCCCGGTGGCGATAGCTGTCGCGCCCGGGCTGATCGACGTCCGTCTCGTGATGGGCGTGCTTCAGGGTGGACACGCTCAAACCGCGCCTGCTGATTTCGGCGACAAGGCGTTCCATCAGCCCGGTCTTGCCAGCGTTCTTCCAGCCTGTGACGCCGTAGATCCTCATCCCGCGTCCCCAAGCAGAACCTCTGACCGCGCAAGGTCTTCGGGGGTATTGACGTTGAAGAACGGATCGTAAGGATCCGACGAAAATGTGGCCTGACCCGCACCGTGCCGGTCCGTCCACAGCACGATCTTGCGCAGACCGCCCTCAAGCGCTTCGCGCAGGTCGTGGCGCAGCGCCACGGGCCAGAGGCCGAAGGTGGGATGCTGCCAGACCTTGCCGGTCTCGTCGGGTGAAGCCGCCAGCGCAAGGCCCGATGGGCCCGCGGCTTGCTGCAGCCGCGTCACAAGGTCGGTCGGAAAGAAGGGCGTGTCCGCCGCCACGCTGACCACGGCATCCGCCCCGAGGGACGCAGCCCAATCCATGCCTGCAAGCACACCGGCCAGCGGGCCCGCATAGCCCTCAATACTGTCGGGCAGTACCGGCAGACCAAGATCAAAGCGGTCCGGATCACCATTCGCGTTCAGCGCGATGGCCCCCACCTGCGGGCTCAGGCGCGCGATCACGTGATCGACAAGGCGCTTGCCGCCTATGGTGCGCCAGCCCTTGTCGCCGCCGCCCATGCGCGTGGCGCGCCCGCCCGCCAGGATGACGGCCGGGATGCCTGCGCCGCCCTCAGTCATTGTCGGCCCCCTTGCGGCGGCTGGACTTGCTTTCGTCTGGCACGGCCGATGGGTCGGCGTCGCGGATCAGCCGGTCTTCGCCGCTCAGGCAGACAAAGCGCTGACCGCGCAGCCGCCCGATCAGGGTCAGGCCCACGGCGCGGGCGATCTCGACCCCCCAACCGGTGAAACCCGACCGCGAGGCCAGGATCGGGATGCCCATGTTCGCGGTCTTGATCACCATTTCCGATGTCAGGCGGCCCGTCGTATAGAGCAGCTTGTCGGTGGGCGAAATTCCGTTCAGGAACATCCAGCCCGCGATCTTGTCCACGGCATTGTGACGGCCCACATCCTCGAAATAGACCAGGGGCTGATCGCCCTGGCACAGCACGGTGCCATGGATCGCGCCCGCGCTCAGGTACAGGGACGGGGTGGTGTTGATCTGTTTGGCCAGGGCGTAAAGCCAGCTTGTCCGCAGTTCCGTCTTTGGAAGGGTCAGCCCCTCCAGCCCTTCCATCATGTCGCCAAAGACCGTGCCGACCGCGCAGCCGCTGGTGCGTGTCTTCTTCTTGACCTTCTCCTCGTAGGAGGTCTGGCGCGCCGTGCGCACCACGATGGTCTCCAGCTCTTCGTCAAAGTCGATGGCGGTGACCTTGTCATCGGCATGCAGCATGCCCTGGTTGCGCAGAAACCCGATGGCCAGGTAATCGGGATGGTCCCCGATCGTCATCGCCGTCACGATCTCTTGTGCATTCAGATAGATGGTCAGCGGACGTTCTTCGACCACCGCGATCTGGACATCCGCGCCCATGTGATCGGTGCCGCTGACCGTGCGGGTCAGCCTTGGGTCTTGCGGATCCGGAAGGATGGGAAGCTCTGGGGACATTGCGCTGCTTTTCATTGAGAGGCTTATATAGTAGCACGGCTCGCAAGGGCGCAAGATGCGGAGAGGGCGGGAACATGCTGGGGGCCATAACCGTCGAGGGACGCGGCGCATCCGACCGGCTGTTGTTCGAGATCGCGGCCCTTCTGCAGGCCGACGGGTTTCGCCTTGCCGGCGCCGTGCAGGAAAATATCGAGCGTGAGGGCCGCCGCCGTGCCGACATGGTGCTGCATCTGCTGGCCGAAGGTGCCTTGCGGCAGATCAGCCAGGATCTGGGCGCGCAATCGCGTGGCTGCTGCCTTGACCCCGCAGCACTGGAAGAGGTCGTGGCGCGGGTCGAAACGGCCCTGCATGGCCCGGTCGATCTGCTGATCGTGAACAAGTTCGGCAAGGCCGAGATCGAAGGGCGTGGCTTTCGCCCCCTGATCGGACAGGCCCTGGTCGAGAATATCCCCGTGCTTGTCGCGGTCGGGCGCGGCAGTCGCGAAGGCTTTGACGCGTTCGCCGAGGGCATGGCCGAATGGATCGATCCGTCGCCTGACGCGGCGCTTGCCTGGTGCAAGGCCGCCATCGGGCATCCCGCGGGCCAGTATCGCGCGCATTCTGGATGATTCCGCGCGCTGGAATGACACGACCAATAATGGATGCATGACCATGATCCCGCAAACCGTACCCGACGCCACCTTTCATACCCGCGTGCGCAACGATGCGCTGGGCGGTCCGAATCCCTTTGAATGGAAGCCCCTGACCTCCCGGGATGTGTTCGGCGGGAAACGCGTGGTGCTTTTCGCCTTGCCGGGGGCCTACACGCCCGCCTGTTCCGACAGCCACCTGCCGGGATACGAGAACAGCCATGACGCGTTCCGCGAGCTGGGCATCGACCAGGTGATCTGCCTGTCGGTGAACGATGCCTTCGTGATGTATCAGTGGGCCCAGACGCACGCCATCCGCAAGGTGTTCATGTTGCCGGACGGCAATGGTGAATTCACCCGCAAGATGGGCATGCTGGTCGATCGCAGCGGGCAGGGCATGGGGATGCGCAGCTGGCGTTATTCCATGCTGGTCAACGATGGCAAAATCGAAAAGCTGTTTGCCGAACCGGGATTCCAGGACAACCCTTCAGGGGTGCCTGTCAAAGTGTCGGGCGCCGACACGATGCTTGCCTGTCTCAGAACCTGCTGACCGCATCTTGCGGGATGCCGTCCGACGCGTCTCCCCCCAAGGCTGAAAGCCATGGGGCGTCGTCTGGTGCGGGACGCGCAGCCGTCGCCGGGTGACTGCCGGAACACGCCTTTTCCAAGATACCTCGACAGGAACGTGATCCTGCAACGGACCGGGCCCCGCCCCTGTTGCCGTGCAAGTCGTCATGGCAGGCCAGGCATTGGGCCTGTTTCGTGCGATGCGCGCCACGCTGCGCAAACAGGTCCAGCCCGGCCCTGTCCTTCATGTTTTCGTCATGTTTTCGTCATGCACGATTCAAGAACAATAGTGCAGTAACGCGCTCAATGTTTCCGATAATGAACAAGAAGATAAAAATAGGGCAAGAAATTGTCCAAATTATCAAAAGTTATTGATCTTCTTTAGCGTGTATCCTTAGGTATGGAGGTGTATCTCATAGTCGGTGGGGTTTGCCTCAAAAAAGCCATAATGTGGTTCGGGCAGCACTGGCTGATAGAGCGGAATGGTTGTTTTCGCGCTGATTGTAATTGTCGGACACTGGGGGGTGACGGACATGAACTTGAAGAAATTTGAAAGACCACGACACCGAAGCAGAAAAACCTCTGCTTAAAGGTGTCAATTTCGGGGCGACGTGTCGTCCCGAACAAACTGTTCAATGAACGACAGGAATATTTCCAATGAAGATCCTAGGATTTGCACTCGCCGGAACCACGGCGTTGGTCATGACAACTGCGGCTGCCGACCAGAACGAGGCCTTTCTTCTGCAGACGGGCAACAACCACAGCGCGCTGATCACCCAGTCGGGTGACAAGAACGATGCCGGCGCGGCAACACCCACGATGACGCAGGACGGTGAGAACAACCAGCTGGTCATCCTGCAGTCGGGCGATCGCAACCAGATCGGTCTTGAGGGTGGCGGCATCTACCAGGACAACCCTTATGACAACGGTTCGCTGATGCGGATCGGCATCACGCAGTCCTCGGACCGCAACGTCGTCGGGCAGGTCATGCAATCGACTGCCGATCAGAATGAGGCCGGCAGCGGAAACAGCGTCGACATCACCCAATCGGGATGGGGCCGCAACCGCGTCGGTTATGTCAAGCAGATCCAGGCCGGCACCGGCAATAACCAGCTGGACGTGGAGCAGAGCGGCTGGAAAGACCGCCTTGAAACCGTGACCCAGACGTCCAACGTCGCAACCGGCACCCCCAACCGTATCACGGTGCGGATGAACGGTGTGGCCAACGGAACGGGCGGCCTTGGCTACTTTGCCTCCGAAACAGGTGCCGAATCCTCGACCCTGCGGCAGGGCAACATCAATCCCGCCAGCCAGGGCAACTCCATCACATTGAACGTGACCGGCGCAGGGAACGATTTCGGGGTGACGCAGAACGGCAATGACAACACTGTCGGTACGCTGAACCTTGGCGGCGCGACGAACGATCTGGGCATTCTTCAGACGGGTGACGACAACACCGTGTCCATGGCCTCTGTCAGCGGCCTGCTGAATGTCATCGGCGTGAAGCAGATCGGCGACATCAACATGGCGTCGGTGTCCGTCACAGGATCCTTCAACAAGCTTGGCGTCGCACAGATTGGCAACGGTAACGACGCAAATGTCACCGTATCGGGCCTGAACAACGGTCTGGCCCCGACCATCTGGGGCGTGGCCAACTGGTCCGGCGCGGCCCTGACCGTGGCCAGCGGCAATCCGCTGCTGGATCGCGGCATGGTCAAGCAGATGGGCGACTATAACGTCGCGTCCTTGACTGTCTCGGGCAACAGCAACGCCTTCGGCCTGCTGCAGAACGGTGACAACAACGCCATCACCGGCCTTCAGAACGGCAACTACAACCAGGCTGCCGTGGCACAGAACGGCAACAGCAATACCGCCAACTTCAGCCAGGTAGGTAACGGCAATTCGCTGGGCATTTCCCAGTAAGACCCTAGGCCGCGCCCTGATTTTCAGGGTGCGGCCAAAACCTCGCACCAACCAACAGACAGGAAAATTTTGATGAATATTGTAAAGATCGCACTCGCGGGCGGCACCGCCCTGACCCTCACGATGACCATGGCCATGGCGGATGACAACAACGCCTACCTCAAGCAGGTTCAAACCGGGTCAGGCTCTGGCACGAACGCGGCCCTGATCACGCAGAGCGGCTCTGGCAATGATGCAGGTTCTGCCAGCAAGAACGTGACCCAGACGGCAAAGTCCAATTCCGACAACACCCTCGATATCCTGCAGAGTGGCGACAACAACGACATCGGCCTGAACGGGTTCTCGCAACTGGCGGAATACGCGTCCTCGCCCTTCGGCAACAGCGCGACGATCACGCAGTCGTCCAACAACAACGTTGTGGGCAAGGTTGATCAGAAAAACCGTTTCGGCGGCGCGGTCGGTGCAACCGGCAACACCCTGACGATCCTGCAGGCAGGCGGCGGTGACAACGTCATCAACGAAGTCCTTCAGGACAAGCACAAGGGCGGGTCCGGGAACGTCGCCGACATCACAATGACCGGCACCAGCAACACCATCGCGTCCGTGATGCAGGCTGTGACGAAAAAGGCCGGCAACACCATGACTGTCACCATCTCGGGCAACAACAACGGCCGTGGTGCGCTGAGCGGGTCCGCCGCAGCCTCCGGTGCGACGACAAGCACGCTCAAGCAGGGCTTTGCCGATGTGAACAACGGCAACGCCGAGAAAGGCGACAACTCGCTGACCCTCGTCATCTCGGGTGCGGGCAACCAGTTCGGCGTCACGCAGCAAGGTTTCAGCAACACCGTCGGCACGCTGGATATCAGCGGCGCCAACAACCAGCTGGGCGCCCAGCAGGACGGCAGCCTGAACGTCATGACCGTGGCCGCCATCACCGGTGACGACAACAACATCGGCGTGAAGCAGGTGGGCACCTCGAACACTGCGGGTGTCACTGTCACCGGCAATGCGAACGCGTTCCTCGTGTCGCAGAACGGCGTGTCCAACACTGCGTCGGTTACTGTCACCGGCGACAACAACGGTGAAGGCAATGCGTTTGGCGGTTTCGCCGCATCGCTGGGCCTCAGCACGGGTCTGTTCGACCAGATGGGTGACGACAACGGTCTGACCTTCACCGCGACCGGCAACATGAACGCCTTCGCGACCAAGCAGGACGGGGCCGACAACGCGATCAACGGCAGCCAGAACGGCAATATGAACCAGGTTGCCGTGCTGCAGGTCGGAAGCAGCAACATGGCCTCGTTCAGCCAGTCGGGCAACGGCAACAACGCCGCCATCTCGCAGTAAGCAAGCTTGACACTGCGCCCTGATCCTCGGGGCGCAGCCATTTTTCTCTACCATGAAGGACGTTGTGACATGACATTCACGAAGATCGCACTTGCGGGGGGCACGGCCCTGACCCTGTCGATGACCATGGCCATGGCCGATGAAAACAAGGCCTATCTTGATCAGCAGGACGCCGGCAACAGCGCGCTGATCACGCAATCCGGTAGCTACAACCAAGCCGGTTCCAGCGTGGATGCGATGGTGCAGCGCGGCGATGTGGCGACGTCGGGCTACAACACGTTGACCATCGTTCAGTCCAGTGACAACAACACGATCGGTCTCAGCAGTGGTGGCGTCGACCAGCTTGCCAAGTCGGGTGTGATCTCGCAGAACATCGCAACGCTGACCCAGTCCGGTGCCGGTAGCAACGTCATCGGCGGCGTGTCGCAGTTCGCAAATGGCGGCCCGGGCAGCGGCGGCAATGCCAACATCCTGACCGTGACGCAAAGCGGTGGATCGAACACCATCGAGAAGATCGAACAGGAGGGTAAGCGCAACGACCGCAACACCGCGACCGTGACCATGTCCGGGACTGGCGACAACATCGACCTGATCAAGCAGCGCGTCTCCAACGACGGGTCTGGCGACAACCGCCTGACGATCAACATGTCGGGTACGGGCAACGGTATCGGTGATTTCAGCGTGGGCGGCGCCGCCGCGCTGAGCGGCGCGACCGCCGCGAACTTCGTGCAGTCGCTGTCCACACGTACGACCGCGACCGTGATCATCTCCGGTTCGGGTAACCTTGTCGGGACGCAGCAGTCTGGCAAGACCAACACCGTCGGCACGTTGGATGTCAGCGGCACGAACAACCAGTTGGGTGCGCGTCAGGCCGGTGACAACAACGTCATGACCGTCGCGGCCATAACCGGCGATGCCAACAATATCGGTGTCTCGCAGCTGGGTAACTTCAACATGGCCAGCGTGATCACCACCGGCAATCGCAATGCTTTCCTTGTCTCGCAAGACGGCGTGTCGAACGATGCGATGGTGACGGTCAACGGCGATGACAACGGACAGGCCAACAGCTTCACAGGCTTTGCCGCCACTCTGGGCCTGGACTCGGGCATCTTCGCCCAAGTCGGCACGGATAACGCACTGACCTTCAATGCGATGGGCAACATGAACGCCTTCGCCACCAAGCAGGACGGGGCCGACAATGCGATCACCGGCAGCCAGACCGGCGACATGAACCAGGTTGCCGTGCTGCAGGCCGGCGGCGCCAACATGGCCTCGTTCAGCCAGTCGGGCAACGGCAACAACGCCGCCATCTCGCAGTGAAACCGATCGCCTGCCCGGCATCACGCCGGGCAGGTTCATGGAAAACGAAAGACCCGGATGCGCCATCGCGATCCGGGTCTTTTTCTTGGCCTCATCCCCTGTGGGTCAGGGGGTCTTGGTCGTGTTGCGATAGGTCACGATGGGCCATTCGTTCTGCCGCAGGGCCGTCTTGGCAAGCCAGCCTGTCTCGGTGCCGAAAATCGCCCGGCACCATACCCCGTCCGACGCGCTGGTGCAGTAATCAAGCGTGATGACAAGCCCCTTGTCCAATATGCCGACCACCGGGGCATCGCGGCGCGGCTGGTTGCGCACGTTCAAGTTCACAAGGATCTCGACACGTCCCTTTGCGGGATCCTCGGCCGATGGCATCGGTGGGCTCAATGCCTCAGGGGAGGCGCAATCCTGCGTGAAGCCAAGGAAATAGCACTTGTGCCGCGCCAAGGCGTTCGAAATCGCGATGCTGGCGCCGTCGCCTTGGGCCCGTTCCACGATCAGGCCCTGACCGCTGTCTGACAGTGTTCCGGTGATCCTTTGCTGGTTCCCCCCCATCACGGCCAGTTCCGACTCGGCGGCATCAAGAAAACGGATCTGGCTGTTTTCGATGCGCCAGCGGCCCAGCCCCACAAGCGGGGTGCCGCAACCGGTCGCCTGGGCGTTCATCTGACTGTCCAGAACGATCCGGCATTCGGATGATCCGCTACGGAAAGCGGGGGCAAAGACAAACCATTCACCGGAAAAGGCCTTGACCAGTTCGTCCTGCGTTTGCGCCGTAGCGCCCGTTGCCGTCAACGCAGCGGCCGAAGCCGCAGCCAGAAGCGCGGTTGCCTTTTTCATGAACGCACCAGTCATTCCGTCCGGGTCCTTGATCCTGTCATCGTGTCTCGATCTTGCCAGCGCGAATGGTTCTTTCGACGCGCGCGAACACGACCCCGTCACGGCGCAGCACAAGCGTGGCCGCGATCTGTCCTTCGGGGCCGAGGGACAGTGTGTTCTGTGCGATGGTCCGTGTCTCGCCTGGGGGCAGGGTCAGTTCCTGTCCCTGCTGGCTGTTGACGCGCCCCGCCTGGTCGCTTTTCTCGATCGTCAGTTCTGCCTGCACGGGCACCTGTTCGATCCCTGTCACCAGTCCCGCGATGCGAAACCCCTCGGGTGTCTGATCGATCTCGATGCGGGCACTGGCGGGGACATCGCGCAGCCTGTCCGCCTCACCTGCCTGCGGTAGCGCCAAGAGGCCCGCGGCGAAGGTGGCGATGGCAAGAACGGATGAGCGCAGAACAGACATCCGCAGCCTCAGAACTGGGTTTGGGTAATCGTGACCGACCCGCCGTTCGAGATCACGACCGGACTGGTGCCGGCCGGTGCCAGGTTGTTTCCGATCGCCGTGTAGGACACGTTTGCCCCGGCACCGCTGACGGTCAGGCCGAACTGGTTGTTGTCGCCGATCTGGGTCAGGCTGCCCGAGGCACCTGCGCCGGTCACGCTCAGGTCTGCCAGGTTGCCATTGCCGATCTGGCGAATGGCACCGCTGGACGCCAGAGGGGCCAGGGTCAGGGTGGCGCTGTTGTCGTTTCCGTCCTGTTTCATGTAGGCCAGCCCAAGGGCCGCGGCCATGCTGACGGTTGCATTGTTGCCGTCGCCCGATTGCAGGAAGGCCACTTGCCCACCGTTGCCCATCATCAGGATCTGCCCGAAGTTGTCGGTGCCGTCCTGAAGTGCCGGTGTGCTGCTGGCAGCCGCATCAAAGGCACCGGCGACGGTCGCATTGGTCGCCTGTGTCTGGTCAACTTGCAGCGCGTTGTTTCCGGCGATGCCGAGCGGGCTGTTTTGCAGGATATAGATCTGGTTGCCATCTCCGGCAAAAGAGACCGAGCCGAGAAGGGACAGCAGCGCAGCGCATGGGACGGGGCGAATAAATGCTTTGATAACAGTCATAAAAAATCCTCTGACACTCTCCAAAGAGTAGCATGCGGTCTGCTGTATTGAAAACTAATTAATTACTTATGATTGTGTTGTTGGCGCGATTGTGTTCGCTTTGGCCCGCAAGATCGGGTGTATCCCCGACCTGCGTCTGCTGCGTATGGAATCCCCTGCTGAAAACGCAGACAAAGTTTGCAAATGGCGAGCATTGTTTCGCTTTTGCGAACAATGCTCGCCATGTTCGTATCTGTTATCCCACGACCTCATCCGGCAGGGGTGCGGCGGGCGGGGGCGGTGCGACCTGGCTGCTGACGCTTGGTGCGGCGCCGCCCGAGGCGGGCGACAAAAGCCGCTCGCTGACGCGCGGAAGCGCGCGGGGACGGGTCTGGACCGTGGCCGCAGGGTTCGCGGTCATCGGGCGGCCACGGACCTGCGCCGAGGCAGGGATCTCGTTGTCGTAAAGCTGCGCACGATACCCGGTCAGATATTGCTGGCCCTCTGCATCGTTTGCGAAAGACCAGATCCCGGCCTCTGCCCCTTCCGCAATCAGGGCCATCACAGCCTTTTCAATGGCTTGCTGCACGGCAATCTGGCGCGGCTCGTTGCTGGCGCGACCGACTTCGGCCTCAAGCAGTTCGTCCAGGGCGACATAGCTGAAGATGCTGCCGCGATCCGAATAGGAGGCCAGCGGCTTGCGCACGACGACATTGGCCAGAACCTCGCCGGTTGCGGTCGACACCGCGCGCAGGCTGACGGTGACCACGTCAAGCTTCCACTGGCGATCGCCGCCGATCCCCAGGTAACGCGCACCGGCGCCACCTGTCATGGTGTTGGTGTCATAGCCGATGATGCCGCCTTGCAGGATGATGCCCGCATGGGCCAGCGGTGCCAGGGCCGAAGGATCTATCGTGGTTTCGCCGCGATACTGGCGGCGCATCTCGGTCACGATGGTGCGTTCGCGTACCAGGGATTCCAGGTTCGACCGGTCCAGGACGGTGAACCAGCGCCGGTTTCCGGCATCCTGCAATGCGCCGATCAGGATCGGGGCGCCGCCCTGCGTCACGGCGCGCGACACCGATTGGATATTCTCGCGTTCGCGGTACTGGCCGGTCAGGTCCGGGAAGTCATAGACCGAAACCATGATGCGCTGCTTTGGTGGCGGCACCTCGCGCAGGGCACGATTCTGGGTGGTCAGATTGCCGACCGAGGCCATGTATTCGCTCTCGTAGGCTTCGGGCAGTGTACTGGTGCAGCCCGCGACCAAGGCCGCGCTGGTCAGAGTCATGGCGATCGCCTGCGCCTTCCGGCGCCAGGGGGTCTTGGTATCTGTCATATGCTTGCCTCAATGCATTGCGCCCGTTTTCGGGCGTCATATTTTTGAAAGAAGGATCAGCCTGCGGTTACAAGTTGCGGGACCACGATTTCGGTTACAGTCCCATCCAGAGAGTCGATGATGACCAGGCGAATGGAGTCGAGCGTGCGCTGGAATTCGACGGTGGTCGTGCCGAAGGTCACCAGGCCGCCATCCTGCGGGTTCTCGCCAAAGATCGCGTCCGTGACCTGGCTGGCCAGCGCCGACAGCAGGCGGCCTTCCAGCTGGCGCACGAAGAGGTCGGCGTTTGATGTGCTGGGCGTATCGATGCCGGTTCCGCTGAGGCCATCATTCGTTTCCGCATCGCGCGCGGTCGCCGAGCGCTGCGCATTGGCGATGGACAACAGATGCGACGAGTTCAGCGGGCTGCCCCCGAAAGAGGGGTTGATCGGCGTATAGACAAGGTCCTGCGCTACGGCGGCCTGTCCCAGCGCGGACAGGCTGGATGCCAGCAGCAGCCCGGCCGCGGCCCGGCGCAACGGTCTGCCTTGTGCCTCTATGTCCCGTATCGTGATCATTGTGATCCTTCCTTCATGCTCGCGTGTCATCAGGCGGTGCGCATCTTTTTTCGTGCCGCGTTCCGGTGCCGGCACATCCCTTGCGACCATCTGCAGCGTGTCGTTCAATGTCTCTGCTTCACACCCATTAAAATCAACTTTGAGGAGATTTTATGTCAATTCCGCCTCATAACACTATGCTAAAGATAGATTTTTAGTGAATTGTGTTTTCTGGGGCACGGCTGGAAGGCGGCTGTTGTGCTGCCGAAAATCGCGTTTTTGGACTACCATTTGGTATAGTCGCGCCGTTAGCCACGTCATCTGGTGTCCAGGCCGCCGTGATCGGCGAGGGGCCGTGAACAGCATCAAACGGCCACCAGGATCTTTTGCGTCGAAAGTTTCAGAAGATCGCAATCTTTGCTTGTTGGACCTGATTGCGCATCTGTGATCGGTCCCCGGAACGAAAGCGGGGTGCATCCGCGCTTGACGCCTTGTCGACCCTCGCAACATAAATGGGCAGCATCCGTTTCAGGGCCCTGCCGGGGTCTTGCGCCGCGCGCCGCAACATCGCCATCTCAAGGAAAGCCCTGCGCCCATGAAGATTTCCGCCGACAATCTGACATCCCTTGCCACCGCGATCCTGTCCCATGCCGGGGCAGATGCCGATGCGGCGCGCCGGGTGGCGACGCGCCTTGTGGGTGCCAATCTGACAGGGCATGACAGCCACGGTGTCGGCATGATCCCGGCCTATGTCGAGGGGGTCATGGCCGGTCAGCTGGACCCGGCGGCGCAGGCGCAGCTGGTGCGTGAAAACGGTCCCTTCCTTCTGGTGGACGGACAACGGGGCTTTGGCCATATCATCGCCGAGCAGGCGATGGATATGGCGATCCAGCGGGCGAGGGAGAACCAGATCGCTGTCCTGTCGCTGCGCAACAGCTTTCACCTGGGGCGCTTGGCCGATTGGGGCGCAATGGCCGCCGAGGCCGGTTTCATCTGCATCATCTATGCGAATGTGCAGACGGCCCAGCCGCTTGTGGCGCCGTTCGGTGGAAGCGACGGGCGCTTCGTGACCAACCCCTATTGCACGGCGATCCCGGCCACGGACAAGAACCCGATGTTCCTGCTGGACATGGCGACCAGCACGATCGCCAAGGGCAAGGTGCGCGTGGCGCATCTGAGCGGCAAGACCGTGGCCGACGGCGCCTTGATAGATGCCGCAGGGCGGCCGACCAACGACCCTGCGGTGATGTTCGACAGCCCCCTTGGCGCGCTGACGACTTTCGGGGCGCACAAGGGCTTTGGCCTGGCGCTGCTGGGTGACATCCTGGGCGGATCCTTCAGCGGGGGCGGGGCCTTTGCGCCCGACCGGCAGGTGCCGTCGCGCATCATCAACAACATGATGGCGATCCTCATCGCCCCCGATGCCCTTGGTGCGGGCGCGGATTTCAACCGTGACATGGATGCATATACCGCCTGGGTGAAGGGCTCGCCGCCCGCGCCGGGGGTCGAGGCCGTGCAATTTCCCGGCGATCCCGAACGCGCCTGCGCGCAAGACCGTCAGGCAGGCGGCATTCCCGTTGATCCGGGCACATGGGGCCAGTTGCTGGACACGGCCCGCACAGCAGGGGTGCCGCAGGATCAGATCGACCGGTTCTCGGCGGCCTGAACCGTCGGGCGGCCTAACAGTAGCCTTCGACACCCAGCTTCTGATCGGCGGAATACCTGTCCCCATGGGCCCAGCCGATGGGCAGGATCCGTTCGATCCGGGTCATGATCTCATTGGTCATGGCAAAGGCGCTGCCCGCGGCGCAGTCTTGCAGATGTGCGGCCTTGCGTGTGCCGGGAATGGGGATCAGATGCGGGCCCCGCGCCAGGCACCAGGCTATGGCCAGGGCTGCGGGGGTGCAGCCAACCTCCTGCGCGAGGTCCCGGAAGGCTGCAATCTGACCAAGGTTATGGCTGAAGTTCGGCTCGAGGAAGCGGGGGTTCGGTATCCTGAAGTCGCCCTTGGCAAAGCTGGCCGGGTCGGGCACCCGGTCGGTGAACATGCCCCGCCCGACGGGCGAGAACGGCACGAAGGCCACGCCAAGGTCCCGGCAGGCCTGGATCATGCCCAGCTCGGGCTGGCGGGTCCAGAGAGAGTATTCGCTTTGCACCGCATCCACAGGACCCACCGCCGCCGCACGGCGCAGCGAGGCCGGCGCGATTTCCGAAAAACCGATGCCGCCGATCTTGCCCTCGGCCTTGAAGGCCAGAAGCATCTGCATCACCTCTTCGATAGGCACATCGGGGTCGCGCCGGTGAATGTAGTACAGATCGACGCAGTCGATCCCCAGCCGGGTCAGCGACGCCTCGAGTTCGGCGCGCAGATAATCGGGCTTGTTGTCGAAGGTTCGCTTGCCCGTGGACGGATCGCGCCGGATGCCGCCCTTGGTGGCGATGGTGAACAGATCCTGCCGCCCCTTCAGATAGCTGCCGATGATCGTTTCGGACTGGCCCATGCCATAGACATTCGCCGTATCGAGGAAATCCACACCCAGGTCCAGTGCTGCCGCCAGCGTGTCATGGGCTTCCGCCTCGGTGGTCGGGCCATAGGCGCCGCCGAAGCTCCAGCATCCCAGTCCGATCTCGGACACCATCCTGCCATCCTGGCCCAACTGGCGCTGTTTCACGTCTGCTTCTCCCTTGTGCGTCGCTTGTCTTGATGCCCGACAGTTTAGCCGTCCGTGCCACGGATGACAGAACTTACTGTCGCCTTTTCACGCCATCATGATGTAAAATCGAAAGATAGCGCCGCGGCATGGTCCCGGCGAAACGGATTTGACGGACGGATCGGACAGAGGGGATCATCGATGATGGGCGAGGACGAACACAAGGTCGCAGGGCGTCTGAACGGCGAACAGATCGAGCCTGACAAGCCGGACAACATGCTGATGCGTCTGCTCTACATGATCCTGATCGCGATCATGATCTCGCTGGCGCAAACGGTGCTGGGGGTGGCCACGGTGGTGCAGTTCGTGGTCATGCTGGTCAACAACAATGAGCCGAACAAGCGGTTGGCGGATTTCGGCACGGATCTGGGCATCTGGATTGCCAAGGCCGCACGCTTTCAGACGGCGGCCAGCAACGTCAAGCCCTGGCCCTGGACCGAACTGGACTGACCCGCGCGCGGCCCCCGCGCGTCAGGTCTCCAGCAGGTCTGATACGGCCTGTCGCAGCACGGCCTCGTCTGCGGGGTTCATCGCGGGATTGCCCGCGCGGTGGCCCCAGATCGACTCGATCGGGCGGAATTCGGCATTGGGCATCATCGCCGTCTCGATCGCGCTGTCCTCGGGCGTGAAATAGAGATCCGTGCGCGAGGGCATGATGATCGACCTTGCGGTGATCGCCCCCAACGCCTGTTGCAGGTCGCCCTTGTGGACGGGATTGTCCGAAATGTCGGATTGCATCCATGTGTCCAGGCTTGCCAGCAGGTCGTGGGCATCGCGGCGCAGGAAATTCGCCTCCCATGACCGCACCAGAAAATCCTCGAGCGAGGCATAGCCGACCTTCTCGTAAAGCTTCTCGCGATAGAAGGCCTGCGACATGGCCCAGCCGGCATAGACGCGCCCCATGGCCCGCAGGCCGCGCGCGGGATGGGCTCTGAAGTGATCGCCCGTCCAATGCGGATCGCCCGTCAGCGTGGCGCGCACGCCTTCCAGGAAGACCTTGTTGTGAATGGATGTACGCGCCGATCCGCAGAGGGCGCAAATGCGGGCGACCTGATCGGGAAAGATCGCGCCCCAGTGCAGCGCCTGCTGTGCGCCCATCGACCAGCCATAGATCATCGCCAGCCGCTCGATCCCGAAAACCTCGGCCAGCAGGCGGCGCTGGGCATGGATGTTGTCCCAATGGGTGATCTGCGGAAAACGATCCGGGCCGAACGGGGCCCCGATATTCGAGGGCGATGTCGACAGCCCGTTGCCGAACATGTTGGGGATGATGATGAACCAATCGTTCGGATCCAGAACCCGGCCCGGCCCGATCAGCCATTCGGTGTCATGGTGCTGCGCGCCATAGGACGTGGGATAGAGGATCGCGTTCGACCTGTCCGCAGCCAGCTTTCCATAGGTCTTGTAGGCGATCCTGGCCCGTGGCAGGGTCACACCCCGTTGCAGGATGAGGTTCTCGATCTCGAAAATCTGGTAATCCGTCATCACCTGTGGACCTCGCGGGATGAAGTGCGTTTTGTTGCGGAGCATGCGGATCGTGATCCGTGTTCACAGAAGATGACAAGGAGGAACAAGGTGCAAGAGATCAAGGATCTGGAGGGACGCCGCGCGCTGGTCACGGGATCAGCCACAGGGCTGGGCCGTGCGATTGCCGTGAAACTGGCGCAACGCGGCGCAGATGTGATCGTGAACTACACGCGTTCGGCCGCCGAGGCAGAAGAGGCCGCCGACCTCTGCCGCGCGGCGGGGGCCGATGTGCAGCTCGTCCAGGCCTCTGTCGCCGATCCGGAGGGGTGCCGCGCGCTGGCCGAAGCCGCCGGGCGCTGGGGGCATCTGGATATCCTGGTCAACAACGCGGGCATCACCCGGCACGCGCGCGACCATTCCGATCTGGACGCGCTGTCAAAGGACGATTTCCTTGATGTCTACGCGGTCAACGTGGTGGGAGCCTATCTGGCGCTGCAGGCCACGAAGCCGCTGCTGGTTGCGGCCTATCAGGCCAGCGGGCGGGCCAGCACGGTGCTGAACACCTCGTCCATCGCGGGGGTCAAGGGGATCGGATCCTCGGTGGCCTATGCTGCATCGAAGGGGGCGTTGAACACGATGACCCTGTCACTGGCCCGCGCGCTGGCGCCTGCGATCCGGGTCAATGCGATCTGTCCGGGGTTCATCGGCACCCGCTGGTTCAAGGATGCGCTGGACGAGGACGGGTTTGCCGCCAAACTGCGCAGCGTCGAGAACCTTGCGCCGCTGGCCGTGGCCTCGGAGCCCGAGGATATCGCCGACACCGCGCTCTTTTTCCTGTCGGACGCATCGCGCCATGTGACGGGCGAGCTGCTTCTGGTGGATGCGGGCATGCACCTGGGCAAACCCCGCGTCTGAGCGGGGCAGAACAGGCAGGCCGTGGCGCATCGCTGCCCCGGCCTGCCGCAGCCTTGTCAGGACGTCAGCTCATAGGCGCGTTCGCCATGCACCGACAGGTCCAGCCCGTTGGTCTCGGTCTCGCGGTTCACGCGCAGCGGCGTGACCAGTGCCACGATGCGGATCAGCACATAGGTCACCACCACCGTGTAGATGCCCACGATCACCAGCCCGCCGACCTGCGGCAGCCATGCGCCGTGACCGAAGACGGCGATCATCAGCGTGCCGAAGATCCCGCCCAGCCCGTGCACGGCAAAGACATCAAGCGTGTCGTCGATCCGGGTGCGGTTCTTGATGAACAGAACTGCCTCCTGGCAGATGATGCCTGCGATGGTCCCGATCACCAGCGCCTCGAGCGGGCCGACATCCCCCGCCGCCGGCGTGATCGAGGCCAGGCCCGCAATCGTGCCCGTGACCATGCTGACCAGAGAGGAGCGGCCGAACTTGATGCGTTCCCACAGCGCCCAGCTGAGCGAGGCTGCCGCGGCCGAGATATGCGTGACCAGAATGGCCATGGCCGCCGATCCGTTCGCCGCCAGCGCAGATCCGCCGTTGAAGCCGAACCAGCCCACCCACAGCATCGCGGCGCCGATCGCCACATAGCCCGGATTGTGCGGCGGCGTGGTCTTGTTCAGGCGCGGTCCCAGCAGCAGCGCAAGCACGAGCGCGGCCAGGCCTGCGGTTTCATGCACCACGATGCCGCCCGCAAAATCCTTCACGCCGTTTTCGCCAAAGATCCCGCCCGCCGACAGGAAGCCGCCGCCCCAGATCCAGTGGGTGACCGGCGCATAGACCAGCAGCATCCACAGCGCCGAGAACAGCAGCACGAAGCCAAAGCCGATCCGTTCCACATAGGCACCAACGATCAGGGCCGGCGTGATGACCGCAAAGGTCATCTGGAAGGTGACAAAGGCCACCTCGGGGATCGTGCCGAAAGCATCCTCGCCGGTCAGACCGATCAGCATGGCGCGTCCCAGCCCGCCCCAATAGGGGTTGTCGGTGCCGAAGGCGATGGAATAGCCCGCGATCAGCCACAGGATGCTCATCAGGGCGGCAATCGCAAAGCAGTGCATGAACACGCTCAGCACGTTGCGTGCGCGGACAAGGCCGCCATAAAAAAGGGCAAGCCCCGGTAGTGTCATGAACAAAACCAGTGCAGTTGCGACCATGACCCATGCGGTATCGGCACCGTTCATCGTTTTCTCCCTTGCCGTGACTTGTGTTGCGCGGGTCAGAGCGGCTGAAAGGTGCTTTGAATAGAGGCAAATGCCGAAATAACTGCCTTAATGGTGGTCAGTTTTTAAAGTGACTAATAATTAGCCGCTTATTTTTGGATATGCCTGCCATTTTGGCGCATTTGTGACGGTGGTGATTTCGCGCCCATCCGGGCGCGACTCGCGCCGGGTTTGACTGGCCTATGCCTTGCGGCGCCACCATTCCGCGGGCTTGACCCGTTTGCCGCGCCCGCGATCCAGCCAGAGCGCCAGCTTGCGCAGGGGCGACAGCGCAAGCCGCCGCCACAGCCTGTGCCGCAGCTTGCCGAAATCGCGGTTGAAGGGGCAGACCCGCAGGCAGATCGCACAATCCGACGCCTGGCTGGCCCAGAACCCAAAGCAGCGCTCTGCGTCCGATGTCCATTTGCGTACCCCCCGGATGGCCGAGAGGCCGCGCTGCTCATCCGTCGGCGGCCCGTAGGGCAGGGCCTTGACCGGACAGGCATCGGCGCATTTGGTGCAGATCGCGCAGAATTCGGCCACGCCCAGCTTGCGCGGGCGGTCATGATTCAGCGGAAGGTTGGTGTAGATCTTCGAGAACCGCAGCCGTGGGCCATAGGCGGGGGTGATCACCATCTGATTGCGGGCATATTCACCCAATCCCGCCTGCAACGCATAGGGGATGACCAGCCCGGTGTCGTTCATCGAAGCGACAGCCTCGTAGCCAAGGTTGCGGATATAGGCGGCGATTTGTGTCACGATCGCGGCCTCCTCGCTATAGGCGCGCCCGGTGGCTGCGCCCGCCAGGGCCGACGGGTAGGTGGCGACAAGGTCCGCGTCCATCTGGTGACCCAGCACGATCACGTTGCAGATGCCCTCTGGCAGGTCGTTGGGGGCCTCGCTCATGTCGCGGGTGTCGACGCGGGTTGCATATTGCCAGCGGGGGTCAAGCCGCGTGATCCCGCAGAGGTCGGCGCCGAAGAACCGAGCGACGCGCTTTATTTCACGACTCATCTCGCGGGGGTCGTCGATGGCCACAGCCTCGGGTGCCACGGGGGTGTCGGGCTGGATCGGCGCTTGAAAACCCTCGCGGATACCCTTGTCGGCGCTGCGCGCGGACAACACATCCGACACCAGCCATGCCGCATTGCGCAGCGCGAAATCCCGCTGCTGAAAGCCGTCGCCACGGCGCGGGGCGGCCTCGATCCGGTAGGAGGCAAAGAAGCGATCCGTCTTTTCGCTGCGGATGCGGCTGTCCCAGAAGGCGCGGGTGAAGATGTCGTTGCGCTGGCGGAACGATTCGAAATCCCCGGTCACCTCGATCCCTGCAAGGGCATCGTCTGGGTGGCTATTCGGTCTGGGTTCGGGCGGTGTCATGCGCGAAACGCTAGGCTGCGCGGCCGGGTCTGTCCAGCTTTGTCGCCTAGAGGCCGACCGTTCCGATGAACAGCAGGCCAAGCCCCAGCAGGAACAGGGTTTCCACAAGGATGATCGCGCCATAGGAGGGGCGGACCCTTGCGATTTCGGCCAGGCTGGTGCGCACCCCAAGCGCCGAGATCGCCACGACAAGGCACCAGCGCGAGGCATCGGCCGCGACCGACATGACAGCCTGCGGCACCAGCCCGGTATTGCCCATCACCGCCAGCCCCACGAACATCACCAGGAA
This sequence comes from Rhodobacteraceae bacterium EhC02, assembly GCA_001650895.1. Taxonomy (GTDB): domain Bacteria; phylum Pseudomonadota; class Alphaproteobacteria; order Rhodobacterales; family Rhodobacteraceae; genus Seohaeicola. The sequence goes on along the minus strand of LXYH01000031.1, from coordinate 51,895 downwards.
CCAGGGCAATTGCAGTCGCGCGCTTTGCGCATGGCGGAAGCTGAGCATCACCACCAGCATGACCACCGGCAGAAGCGCCACCCGCAGCATCTTGACGAAAGTGGCGATCACGCCCGCCTCTTCGCTGATGGAATAGCCCGCGCCCACGACCTGCGCGACATCATGGATCGTGGCCCCGATCAGAAAGCCGCTTTCGACATGCGACAGGCCGAGGGCGGTGAACAGGATCGGATAGGCGATCATCGCCACCGTCGACAGGATGGTGACGGCGATGACCACGAACAGCGTGTCTGTCTCACGCTCGGGCCGGTGCGGCAGGACCGACGCGATGGCCAGCGCCGCCGATGCGCCGCAGATGGCGACCGATCCGCCGGCCAGCATCCCGAAGGCCATGCGCCGCCCCAGCAGCCGCGCCATGACCGCGCCACAGCCCAGTGTCGCGATCACGAAGCCGATCACGGCAAGGGCAGGGACCGCGCCCACGGTTTCGATGTCACCAACGGTCAGGCGCAGGCCCAGAAGGCCCACGCCCAGGCGCAGCAGCGTCTTGGCCGCGAAATCCAGACCCGGCGCACAGGTCGGGTCCGAGGACAGGAAATGAAAGGCCATGCCGATCAGCAGCGCGAACAGCATCACCGGCGCGCCATAGTGTTCGGACAGAAAGGCCGAGGCGGCCGCGATCAGCGCGGCCACCATCACCCCGCGCGCATGGCTGCGCCACAGCGTTCCCGCCTGTCCCATCGTTCCCGTCATTCCCGTCATGGTTTCGGATCAGGGCGCGACCCAGCGATCGGCAAAGTCGAAGGCCTTGTCATAGCCGAACAGCGCCACGGCGCCCCCGGTGTGCAAAAAGACCACGCGTTCGCCCTTCTTGAAATGACCCTTGCGGACCAGATCGATGAAGCCAGCGGCCCCCTTGGCGGAATAGACCGGGTCCAGCAGGATGCCTTCCAGTTCGGCGAACATGCGGATCGCGGCCAGCCCGTCCTCGGTGGGAATGCCATAGCCCTGGCCCACGTAATCGGTGTTGGCGACCACATCCTCACGCGCGACCACGCCGGGGCAGCCCAGTTTCTCGGCTGTCTTGACCGCCAGGTTATAGACGTTTTCCTCCTGCTTGGCCTTGGGCGCGCGCACGCCGATGCCCAGCAGCGGAATGCCCGCATTCATCGCCTTCAGCCCGGTGATCAGGCCTGCCTGCGTGCCGGCGCTGCCGGTCGCATGCACGATGTGATCCACCTGCAGGCCACGGTCGTTGAACTGCGACAGCATCTCGAAGGCGCAGTTGACATAGCCCAGCGCGCCGGTGGGGTTCGATCCGCCGCCGGGGATGGTATAGACCTTGCGGCCTTCGGCGCGGAAACGGTCGGCCACGGCTTCCATCTCGGCGTTCATGTCGCCGCCGGCGGGGCGCTTTTCGGTCGTCGCGCCGTGCATGTGATCCAGCAGCACGTTGCCGTTGTTGTTGTAGTTGCTGTCGTTCGACCCGGTGCGGTCCTCCAGAAGGATATGGCAGGCCATCCCCATCTTGGCCGCGAAGGCGGCGGTCTGGCGGGCGTGGTTCGACTGTGTCGCGCCTTGCGTCATCACCATGTCCGCGCCCTGAAGTTCGGCCTCGGCCATCAGGAATTCCAGCTTGCGGGTCTTGTTGCCGCCCGTTGACAGGCCGGTGCAGTCGTCCCGCTTGATCCAGATCTCTGGGCCGCCCAGTTCGGCGCTCAGCCGGTCAAGGCGCTCCAGCGGCGTGGGCAGATGAGCAAGAAAGCGGCGGGGATAACGGGCGAGATGCATGGGGCAAGCCTTTCATGTTGCGTCAACAGACTTATAGGTGGTGATTTCCGGCAAATCGAATGCGAATATCTCAAGACAAGATGCGTGATTTGCAAGTTATGCGCTCTGGCGCTATCAGTTTGTCATGCATCACGATTGGCTCGAAGACATCCTTGCCGTGCTCGATGCCGGGTCATTCGCCCGCGCGGCCGAGCAGCGCAACATCACGCAATCGGCTTTCACCCGCCGTATCCGCGCGATCGAGGATGGATTGGGCACGCCACTGTTCGACCGGCGGCGCAAGCCTGTCGTGCTTCTGCCCGCCCTGCGGAGCCAGGAAGGCGCGCTGCGCCGCCTGGGCCAGGACACGCGCGACTTGCGGCGCGCCCTGCGCGCTGCGGCCCGTGGCGAGGGGCGCATCGTGACGCTGGCCTGCCAGCATGCGATCACGGCCACGATCTCGCCCGGGCTGGTGCAGCGTTTGACCGAATTGGGATGGTCCTCGGTCCGGGTGCGGTCGGGCAACCGTGACGAATGCCTGCTGCAACTGATCTCGGGCGCGGCCGATCTGGTGGTGACCTATGACTATCCCGATCCTGCCGATACGCTGGAACCGCCTGGCCTGATCGCGCGGCGCATCGGCCGCGAGACGCTGACCCCGGTCTGCCTGCCCGAGGTCGCGGCCGCGCTGGGCGATGACCTGCCCGTGATCAGCTATCCGCCCGAGGTGTTCCTGGGCGAACTGGTCGAACGGCATCTGTGGACAGACCTTCCGCCGGGGCGCAGCATCACCCGCCGCGCCGAGACGGCCTTGACGCTGGCCGCCTATCACTATGCGCTGAACGGGATCGGGATCGCCTGGCTGCCCTTGTCGCTGGTCAAGGCGGATCTGGATGCGGGCCGGCTGGTCCGGCCTCTGGATGCAGGTCCCGATCACGCGCTGGATGTCCGGCTGATCCGCCTGGCCGACGGGGGCGACGCCGGCACGCTGCAAGCCTGGGAGACGCTGGTGATGGCGGCGGAACGGCGCGGGGCAGGGGGTTAGAACGCATCCCAGATCATGCGGCCCATGTCGTCCAGCCTTTCTGTCGAACAGAACAGCGAGATCGTCAGGTTCGCCGTCCATCGGTCGCCACCCATGCGCACAAGCGTGCCATTGGCCAGCTCGTCGCGGATCGAGAATTCCGGCAGCCATGCCACACCGGCCCCCGCCAGCGTGCGCCGCTTGAGGGCTTCGGCCAGCGCATCCATGTAGCGGATCGACAGGGCCGTGCCGCGATTGCCGATGGTGCGGTCGACCACGGTGCCAAGGAATGTATTGGGATCATAGCTGAGGTAGGGCACCGCAATGTCCCCATCGCCCAGCAGCCGCCAGCCGTGCCGTGCCGCGGCATCGTGCAGCGCCACGGGGATCAGCCGCTCGGTGCAGATGTCCTTTCGCACGAACCGGGTCTCGTCAAGGATCGGGGCCACGTCCTGATGCCGGTAGTACAGCAGGAATTCGCAGGCCCCTTCGGTCAGCAACTGGCAACAGGCGGTCAGCGTGTCCGACAGCACGCGGGTGCGCAATTCCGGATAGCGGGTTTCGAATTCCGCCAGCCGGGGTTGCAGATAGTTGACCGAGATGGCGTGCAGCGCGGCAAACCGCTGGAACGAGGCATTGCCGCGCTCGGCCTCGCGGATCGCCTGACGCGTATCGGTCAGCTGTGCCATGGTCTGCTGGGCGATGGGCAGGAACTGGCGCCCCGGCTCGGACAGTTGCACCGGGTATGTGGCCCGGTCGATCAGTGGCACCCCGATCCAGTTCTCCAGCGACCGGATGCGCCGGCTGAAGGCGGATTGGGTGATGTTTCGTTCTTCCGCGGCGCGGGTGAAATTCAGCGTTCGCCCCAGGCAGACGAAATCGGCAAGCCAGTTGATGTCCATGACGCCCCCCTTGCGCGGCCATGCTAGGCAGGCGTGATTTGTCATGCAAGATCGGAATAGTTTGATGTTTCATTTGAATTGGCCTGATCCAAGCCCGCGGGCTTAGCATTCGGGTGTCCCCAGCCGTGGCCTTGCGCCGAATCATCCGGGACCCTGACACAAACGTCCAAGAAGGCCGGACAAGCGGCCTCGCGATCCCAACGACAAGGAGTATGAAATGACTTTTTCCTGGAAAACCGTTCTTCCGGCCGCTGGCTTGGTCGCGGCGGCCTCTGTCGCGGCGCAGGCTGCCGACACAACCATCCGCCTGTCCACCTATGTGAACGAATCCGATATCCGCTATGAAGGCTTCGTGCATTTCGCCAATCTGGTCGCCGAAAAGACCGGCGGCAGCGTCGAGGTGCAGATCTTCCCCTCTGCCACCCTGCACGGCTGGTCCGAAGGCGTCGACGCGCTGCAGGGCGGCGTTTCCGACATCAGCTGGATCCCTGCCGATGAACGCCTGCCCTGCTACCGTGTCACCTCGCTTTATCCTGCGGCCATCGACCTTGAAAACCAGGTCGCCATGGATGCTGCTTATGCCGAGCTGATCCGCGACGAGGCGGCGAATGTGGGCCTCGTGCCGCTGTTCAACTCGAACTATTCCTACGATCAGGAATGGTGGTTCGAAGAGCCCATCGCCGATCTGGGCGATCTTCAGGGCAAGCAGGTGCGGTCCATCGGGCCGCTGGTCAGCATGATGATCGAGACCTGGGGCGGCGCGCCGGTCTTCGTGGCCCCCAAGGAAGTGTTCCAGTCCGCCGAGCGTGGCGTGGTCGACGGGATCAACATGGGTGTTGCCACCTATTCCAGCTGGCAGCTCTGGAGCGTGATGCCCTATATGGTCAACGCCAGCCTCTTCTATGGCAACATCCAGTACATGATGAACAAGTCCAAGTTCGACAGCCTGACCCCCGATCAGCAGGCCGCCGTCACCGCCGCCGCGCGCGAGACCGAGGAATGGCTGAAGCCCCGCTACGAGGATTGGGTCGATCAGCGCGTCGGCAATGCCGTGATGAAGGGCGGCGGTGCCGCTGTCGCCATCAGCGAGGACAAGCGGATGGAGCTGATCAACAGCGTGCAGGGCAAGTGGAACGAGACGGTGCAGGCTGCTTGCGGTGCGGAACTGGCAGGCTCGGTTCTGTCGCTTTTCGCCGACAACGCGCCCTGATCATTATCGCGATGTCTTCCGCCCGGCCCCGTGCCGGGCGGGGGCATGACTGGCAAGGAAACGTGACATGCAAACGGGACTGGACCGCGCGATCGCGGTGGTGGAACGGCTTGTCGTCTGGCTGGCGGTCGGCGGCGCGCTGATCGTCCTGATCCAGATGGTCTGGATCAGCTACGGTGTCTTCACGCGCTATGCGCTGAACGCGCCGGACCGGATGGTGACCGAGGCGACAGCACTTCTGCTGTTTCCCGTGGCCTTTGCGGGCCTTGCCTATGCCATGCGCGAAGATGCCTATCCCAAGGTCACCATGCTGACGGACCGTTTGCCGCCCATGGGGCGCAAGCTTGTCGGCATCCTGAACCTGTCGCTGATGACGGGGGTGGGGCTGTTCTTTTCGCTGGCAGGCATTCGGGCCACGCAAAGCGCGTTCAACTCGGGCGCCTCTTCCGAGATCCTTCTGTGGCCGCGCTGGATGTTCTGGGCACCCGGGGCCACGTCGCTCATCGTTTTTTCGCTTTATGCGGCGCTGCTTCTGGCGCGCCTGATCCGCACCCCCGCGCAGGAGGTCTGAGACATGGAATGGTATGAAGTCGGTCTTGGCCTTCTGGGGCTGCTGATGCTGCTGATCGGCATCGGCCTGCCCATTCCATTCGCGCTGGCGGCAGCCTCGTTGCCGTTCCTCTGGCAGATCCAGAGCTTCGAGACATCGCTCGTATCTTCGCAGCTAAAGCTCTGGGGCGTCTGGATCGATTATATCCTGTTGGCGGTGCCGCTGTTCGTCTTCCTGGGCGAATTGATCGGCAAGTCCAATATCGGCCCCAATCTCTACCAGTTCCTGCATCAGGGCTTTCGGCTGCGCGGCTCTGCGGCCTATGGCTCGATCGGGGCCTGCGCCGGTTTCGGCGCGGTCTGCGGGTCCTCTATGGTGGGATCGCTGACGATCGGCGGCGTCGCTCTGCCGGAAATGCTGCGACTGGGCTATGGCAAGGAACTGTCCTCGGGCGTGCTGGCCGCGGGTGGCACCCTGTCGGTGCTGCTGCCGCCCAGCCTGATCCTGCTGTTCTACGGGATCGTCACGGACCAGAGTATCGGTGATCTGTTCATCGCGGGCGTCATTCCCGGCCTGATCCTCGTGACGCTGTTCTGCGTGGTGGTGATGATCTGGGGCGTGATGCGCCCCGATGACATCCCCGCACAGGAACAGGCGGTGCGCATGGGCCTGTTCCAGATCGCCGCCACCGTGGGCCCCATCGCCCTGATCGGCCTGGTGATCACGGTCGCGATCTACGCGGGCATCGCCACGCCGACCGAGGCCGCCGCCGTCGCGGCCCTGCTGACGGTGATCCTGGCGTTCGGCGTGGGTGGTCTGCGCTGGGCGGGTTTTTACGATGCGCTGCTCGCGACGATGCGGACCATGGGCTATCTGGGCCTGCTGCTGTCGGCGGGGACGCTGTTCGGCTTCGTGCTGACCTACTACAGGGTCCCTTACGAATTCACGCAGTTCTTCCTTGGCTTCGATCTGTCGCCCTATGTCGTTCTGACCATCGTGCTGATCTTCTACATCGTGCTGGGGATGTTCCTTGAACCTGTGTCGATGACCTTCATCACGCTGCCCACGATCTTTCCGCTGATGGCGGCGGCCGGGTTTGACCTGATCTGGTTCGGTGTCGTCTACACCATCACGATGGAGATCGCGGTGCTGACGCCGCCCGTGGGGCTGAACCTCTACGTGATTCAGGGCATCAGCCGGGGGCAGGTGTCGATCGGGCAGGTCATCACCGGCTGTCTCCCCTTCATCGCGGCCCTTGTCGTCCTGATCTTCGTTCTGATCCTTTTCCCGGAGACCGCCCTGTGGCTGCCCGAACAGATGAAGTGACGCGCGCGGACGGTACGACCTATCGCCGTGCCGGTGCGGGACCCGCGCTGGTCCTGGTGCATGGCTACCTTGGGGGGGCGGCGCAATGGCAGCATGAATTCGCGCGCCTGTCGGACCGGTTCGACGTGATCGCCCTTGATCTGCCGGGCTATGGCGATGCGGCCAGGGCGGGCTGCATCGACCGGATCGACGGCTTCGCCGCCCATCTGGCGGGTCTGGTGGACGAACTGGGGCTGACCCGCTTCCACCTTCTGGGTCATTCCATGGGCGGTATGATCGTGCAGGAATTCGCCGCGCGCCATGCTGCCCGGATCGACAGGCTGATCCTTTACGGCACCGGGCCGCTGGGGCTGATGCCCGACCGGTTCGAGCCGCTGGACGTGTCGCGCAAAAGGCTGGCCGAGGATGGCGTCGCCCGCACGATCCGCCGCATCGGGTCGACATGGTTCCGCGACGGATGTGCCGCACCGGGGTTCGAGCTGGTGGCCAGCCTTGGCGCGCAGGCCAGCGAAAGTGCCGCGCAAGCCGGGCTTGAGGCCATGAGCCGCTGGGACGGGCGCGCAGCGCTTGCGGGATTGTCGATGCCCGCGCTGGTGCTGTGGGGCGATGGCGATCAATCCTATCGCTGGCCCCAGGTCGAGGCGCTGTGGCGTGGCCTGCCCGACAGCCAGCTTGCGGTCATCCCGGGCACGGCCCATGCCGCGCATCTGGAAAAATCCGCCCTGTTCCAGACGATCGTCACGGATTTCCTGCAACCCGCCTAAGTGGGGCGCAGCGCCTGACCGGGCTGGTCCTTCCGTCACGGGTTGCACGCAGGGCATTCGCCCGGATCTGCCATGGTCTTGCCGTCGGGTCGGGGCACGGGGCGGGTTGTGCCGCAGGCCGTGCAGCCATGCACCTCATGCGCGATCAGCAGGCTCGGGCCGCCGCACCAGCTGCAGGGCAGGCCCGGCACCGTGCCCAGCCGCCCCCAGCCCGGCGCACCACAGCCGTCGCAGCGGCAGGCCAGCCTCTCTGCCAGCCGCAGGCCCAGCCTTGCGATCATCGACATGCGGCGCGGGTTCATATGGGCGCGCATGTCGGTCTGCAGCACGGCCTTGCCGACAGGGCTGGCTTTGCAGGCCGCGACGATGGCGGCGGCAAGTTCGGACAACCCGGTCAAACCCTTGGCGACGGGCCCGCGCGCATCCCCCGCAGGGGATACGATCAATGCGGTTTCTGGAAAGCCCATGCGCGTCAGCAGGGGGGCCGCCTGATCCATGTCGGCAACCTCTGCCCGGTCATAAGCGGGCCGGTCATCGCCCAGACGTTCGATGATCTCATGGCCTTGGTCCGCGTCGCGCCACATCAGGATCTCAAGGCCCGCCGCCATGAAAGGCACCGCGGGATGGGGGCCGTAGGCGCCTTCGCTGGCCAGTCCCACGGGCAATCCCGTCACGGCCAGCGCGGCCGCGATCTTGGCCCTTGCCGCGTCTTCCATGCTGCCGGCGCGGGGTGTCTCGGCGCTGAAGGTGCCGAAGCTGTCCGTGTTCAGCCCGGCGGGCACGATCAGCCTGACCGACAATCGGTCAAAGGCCGGCGCAAGCGCGCGCTCTTTGCCGTGCATCGTGCCCAAGGCGACACGCGCCGGCAGTCTGCCGGCGCGGCTTTGCGGATCGGTGGTCTTGCCGGTTGTCATGCGCCGATCAAGGCCTCCGCCAGCGCGATCCACAGCGGGATCGACAGGATCGCAACCGGCGTGCCCAGCCCGGTGGATGTGCCGACATAGGCCGATGGATTGGCCTCGGGCAGGGCGGCGCGCAGGGTCGGCGGCCCCGAGATGTCGGAACTCGACGAGGCCATGACCGCCAGCAGCACCACGCCCCCGGCAGAAAAGCCGGTCAGGTGATGCGCGACCAAACCGATGCCGAAGCCGATCAGGCCATGCACAAGGGGGGCCGCCAGACCGTAGAGCACATAGACATGGGCGACCTTGCGCAGATCCGCCAGCCGTGACCAGGCCTCCATGCCCATCACCAGCATCAGCAGCGACAACAGCCCCCGGAACAGCGGCTCGTAAAAGCTGGCATAGACCGCATCTGGCCGCGCCAGAAGCCCCAGCCCCAACCCCAGCAGCAGCGCCGAGATCGCGGGGCTTTTCAGCATATCGACGAGGATCTCGCGCACGATCTCGCCATGCCCCGCGCCGCCGGTCTGCCCCATGGTCACTGTCGCCGCACCGCCTTGCGGCATGACCGAACGGGCGGACTTGCGTTCCGCGCTCATCCGGGCCAGCAGGATCGCAGTCAGCAGGGCGGCGATATCCATGAACGGGTAAAGCGCGCCGATGAAACCCTCATAGGCCATGCCGGCCCCGTCCAGCATCGCCATCCCCGCCGCAAGGGTCGAGGCCGAGACAGCCCCGAACAGACCAGCGGTCGCCATGCCATCCATCTCGGATACCTGCGATTGCCGCAGCAGGACCATCCGCCCCAGCAGCACGATCACGATCCCCGCCAGCGCCGCTCCGATGGCCGGAACCGCCAGCGACACCAGATCGGCTTCGCGTACCGCGATACCCGCGCCCAGCCCGACCTTCATCAGCAGCAGCAGAACGATCAGCTTGTAGACAGGCTCGGGCACTTCAAGGCGGCTGCCAAGTGCGGCCAGCACCATGCCCCCGATCAGGAAGGCGAGGGTGGGTTGCTGGATCTGGGTCAGGATGGTTGTGGCGATAGCGATGATCGGGTCCATGTGGGCGGTCTCCTGAAAGGGTGTGCCCGGCTTTTGCAGCAGTTTGTGAAGAATATAAAATATATAGTTTTTTATCTAACGTTCTTTTTTGTAAATGAATAAACCTGCGCCGTCCGTTGGATCGAGGCTTGAGATGCACAGGCGCGCCAACTAGCGTTCCGGCATGTCGGACAGCGCCCTGATTTGAAGGATCTGAGAATGGCCAAGACGAACGAGAACCCGATCTGGTCCCATGTGGATGCCAAGCGTGACGCCTTCATCGGATTGGCCGATCGCGTGTTCGACATGCCGGAAATCGCCTATACAGAGGTCCGGTCCTGCGCCGAACACACGGCCATGCTGCAGGCCGAAGGTTTCCGGGTCACGCAAGGCGTGGCGGGAATTCCCACTGCTGTTCTCGGCGAGGCGGGGCAGGGCGGGCCGGTGATCGCGATCCTCGGGGAATATGACGCGCTTCCCGGTCTCAGCCAGCAGCCCGGCCTGGCCGAACCCAGGATGATCGATCCTTCGGGTTTCGGGCATGGCTGCGGGCACAACCTGCTGGGGTCCGCCGCGATGCTGGCGGCCACGGCGATCAAGGACTGGTTGGCCGCCGAAGGCATCGCGGGGCGCGTGCGCTACTATGGCTGTCCCGCCGAAGAGGGGGGGGCGGCCAAGACCTACATGGTGCGCGACGGGTTGTTTGACGATGTCGATCTGGCGATCACCTGGCATCCGGCCAGTTTCAACGGTGTCGACGATGCGCGGTCGCTGGCCAACACGCGGATCGATTTCACCTTCACCGGCAAGGCGACCCATGCCGCCGCGGCGCCGGAACTGGGGCGTTCGGCGCTGGATGCGGTCGAATTGATGAACATCGGCGTCAATTACATGCGCGAGCACATGCCGGATGATGCGCGTGTGCATTATGCCTATCTGGATGCGGGTGGCTCTGCGCCCAACGTGGTGCAGGCCAAGGCGACGGTGCGCCAACTGATCCGCGCGCGCGACCTCAAGGGGCTGGCCGATCTGGTGGCCCGCGTGCGCGCGATCGCCGATGGCGCCGCGCTGATGTCGGGGACCAAGGTCGCCTCGCAAGTGTTTTCGGCCGTGTCGAACCTTGTGGGCAACCGCCCCCTGGAAGAGGCGATGCAGGCCGCCTTCGACAGTCTTGGCCCGGTGCCCTTCGATGAAAGCGATCTGGCCTTTGCCCGCGAGATCCGCGCGACACTCACGCCCGAGGATATCGCGGATGTGTTCCAACGCCTGAGCATGAAGCCCGATTACGATCTGGCGCTGTGCGATTTCATCGCCCCGCTGGACCGCCCCTTTGCGGGGGGGATGGGTTCGACCGATGTGGGCGATGTCAGCTGGGCCGTGCCCACGGTGCAGGCGCGGGTGGCGACCGCCGCGATGGGCACGCCGCTGCACACATGGCAGCAGACCGCGCAGGGCAAGGCGCCCTTTGCCCACAAGGGCATGGTCCATGCGGCCAAGGTGATGGCGGCCACGGCACGGGCGGCACTTCTGGATGACCGTCTGCGGGCTGCGGCGAAGAAGGCGCATCAGGATCACCTTGCGGCCTTCCCCTATGCCTGCCCGATCCCTGCGGAAACCCGCCCGCCGATTGCTGCCGAATAGGCTGGGCCGTGTAGAGGCGCGGCAGGGGTAATGCCGCGCCTTGATCCACGTCATGGCCGGGCGCGCCCTGCCGTGATCTCTGGGGCGGGTCCACTGCAACCCGATGGCGCATGAAACCCATTCTCGGCATAGCCCTGCTTCTGCTGATCCTTGCGGGCACCGGCCTTGGCGCGCTGCGCCTGCTGGATCACCGGGACGACCGCGCGGAATGGAACCGGCTTGCGGGCCTGCAACCGACCTGGCCCGCACTTTTCAGCCCGGGGATGGTGGCGCAACTGCCCGATCCGGCGCGCCGCTTTTTCGCCTATGTCATCCGGCCCGGAACACCGCTGCTGCCCGTGGCCGCGATCGACATGGGCGGCAAGTTCAGTCTTGGCGACAGGGATGCACCGGCCTTTCAAACCATGCTGGCGCAACAGATCCTGGCAGCGCCCCAAGGGTTCGTCTGGTCGATGCGCACCCTGTCCGGGCTTCCCCTGTCCGGCTCTGACACCGGATCATGGACAAGGTTCCGCATCTTCGGTGTGATCCCCGTGGCACGGCTTGGCGGGGACCCGGATCACCGCCGTGCGGCCTTTGGACGCTACGTGGCCGAAGCCGTGTTCTGGACACCCGCCGCGCTGCTGCCGGGCCCCGGCGTGAACTGGACCGCCATCGATGACCGGACCGCGCGCGTGACGGTCCGGCATGACGGGCTGGAGCAGGCGGTCGATGTCATTCTGGGTCCCGATGGCCGCCCCGTCGAGGTCCGTTTCCAGCGCTGGAGCGACGCCAATCCCGACAGGCGGTATCGCCTGCAACCCTTTGGCGGGTATCTCTCCGATTTTCGCGAGGTGCAGGGCTACCGGCTGCCTTTCCGGGTCGAGGCGGGCAACATGTTCGACACCGATGACTATTTCCCCTTCTTCCTGGCCGAGGTCACGGCGATCCGCTTTCCGGGATGGCCGCCATGATGGCGCTTGTCCCATGCGTGTGGGTGGTTCGTCCACGGGCACCAGCCTAAGGCGTGACCCGCGCCGCCAGCTCCTGCGGTTTGCGGCCCAGCAGCAGCCAGAGCGCGAAGCCGAGTTCGGCAAGGATGCAGATCAGATAGGCCGGCTGGAACGCTGCAACCGCCGCCGGTGCCGCGATGCGCAGCCCGCTGCCCGTCAGGTAGACAAGGCCCGCCAGGATGATCGCAACCGCCAGGATCCGGGCCCCGGCACGCATCAGAAGTGCGCCCGTCAACAGGCAGCAGACCCCGAAAAAGACCAGCCCCATGTCATAGCTGAAACCATGGTTCTGAATGGCCGCAAGGGCGCGGGCCGGGTCCGACCGGGCCAAGCCCAGGGCGCTGTGCAGGCCGGGCAGCGCGCTGGCGATGATCGCCGCCTGCACCAGCCGCATCGCCAGCGCCGCCAGTGCCAGCCCCTGGCCCAGGGGGGCGAGCAAGCCGAACAGCAGCACGCCCACCGCGACATCGGCAAGGGCCATGATCGTATCGGCCAGCAGCCCCATCCGGAACAATGCTTCGGATTGGACAAGGTTGCGGGCCGTCGCTTCGGCATCGGCGGGCAGGACCAGGGTGCCGCGCACGTAACCTTCGGCCCAGAGTCCGCAGATGATGATCAGCAGGTAGAGAAGACCGGCCATGCGCGGGGGTGTGAGGGGCAGGATCGCCATGCAAGGTCTCCTCTGGTCTGGTCATGTGCGGCTTGGGCAAGGTGCAAGCCCGGCTGCATGCAGGCGGGGACAGGGCCGGGCCGCCCGCCACAAGCATAGCCATTCATGACCTTTTGCGCGACCCCCGTGGCCCCCGTGGTCCGGGCCATGCGTCCGGCACCCCGAAAGGTGTCCTGGTGCAAATCGCCATGGCGAAGGGCGGCAGGCCATGGTTTACTTTGCCGGACATGCCTTGGCCGGGTGACGCTACTTGCGCCATCCCCGCGTTGCGCGGGAACGCAACGCCGTGGCGATCGGGGCGCAGACGCCTGACACAACAGAGGAAACGACCATTCATGAGCCGTGATGCCGCCATTGCCAATGTCACCGAATATTTCCAGAGCGGTCGTTTCCAGTCCGACCTGGCGGGGCTAGTCGCCCATGAGACCGAAAGCCAGAACCCGGATCAGGCCGCCGCGCTGACCCGCTACCTGTCCGAGGCGATGGTGCCACGGCTGACGGCGATGGGGTTTGTCTGCCGGATCCATGACAACCCCGAACCGCAGGGTGGTCCGCTTCTGACGGCAGAGCGGCACGAGGGGGCAGGGCTTCCCACGATCCTGACCTATGGCCATGGCGATGTGATCCGCGCCCAGACCGACCAGTGGCGCGCGGGGCTGCATCCCTTCCGGCTGGTCGAAGAGGGGGATCGCCTCTATGGCCGCGGCACGGCCGACAACAAAAGCCAGCACCTGATCAATTTCGCTGCGCTCGAGGCCGTTCTGGCTGTGCGCGGCAGCTTGGGCTTCAACGTCAAGGTCGTGATCGAAATGAGCGAGGAGACAGGCTCGCCGGGGCTTGCGGCGTTTTTCGCCGCGCATCGCGACATGCTCAAGGCCGATGTCCTGATCGCCTCGGACGGGCCGCGTCTTCAGCCTGATGTGCCCACGATGTTCATGGGCTCGCGTGGCGGCGTGACCTTCGATCTGGTCGTCGATCTGCGGGACGGGGCGCATCATTCGGGCAACTGGGGCGGCCTTCTGGCCGATCCCGCGATGATCCTCGCGCAGGCCCTGTCCACGATCACCGACGCGCGCGGCCAGATCCGCATCCCCGCATGGCGTCCCGACAGCCTGACCCCCGCCGTGCGGGCGGCGCTGGATGGCCTGCCCATCGACGGGACCGATGGACCGGCCATCGACACCGATTGGGGCGAGGACAGCCTGACCCCGGTGGAACGCGCCTATGGCTGGAACAGCTTTGCGGTTCTTGCCATGAAAAGCGGTGTGCCCGAGGCGCCGGTCAACGCGATTTCAGCCCATGCCCGCGCGACCTGCCAGCTGCGCTACGTGGTGGGAACCGATCCCGAGGATATCCTGCCGGCATTGCGCCGGCATCTGGATGCGCAAGGGTTCGACAAGGTTCGGATTGTGCCGCATGACCGTGGCTTCTTCGCCGCGACGCGGCTTGCGCCGGATCATCCTTGGGTCACCTTCGTGGCCGATAGCCTGACACGCAGCGCGGGGCAGGCGCCCCATGTCCTGCCGAACCTCGCCGGGTCACTGCCAAATGACTGTTTCAGCGACATCCTTGGCCTGCCCACCGTCTGGGTGCCGCATTCCTATCGCGGATGTTCGCAGCATGCGCCGGATGAACATGTGCTCAAACCGGTCTGCCGGGATGCGCTGCGGCTTATGGCGGGGCTCTTCTGGGATCTGGGCGAAGGCGGAACGCCCGGCTGATGCGGGCATTGCCGGTTGGTGCGCCCTCCGGTTGATGCGTAATCCTGTCAATTGTCCCTGTTAACAGCCTGTCAATCGGTCTTCGGCTAAACCCATCCTTGGGTGAGTAAACAGGTGGTGGAGATGGGCACGCAAGCGAATGCGGCGCCAGTCATCATCAAACGGAAGAAGATCATCGCAGGCGGACACCACGGTGGGGCGTGGAAGGTTGCCTATGCCGATTTCGTCACGGCGATGATGGCCTTCTTCATGTTGATGTGGCTGTTGAACGCGACAACAGAGAAACAGCGCAAGGGCTTGGCGGATTACTTTGCGCCAACCGTGGCGGTCAGCCGTGTATCCGGCGGCGGCGATGGCACCTTCGGCGGGGAAAGCATCTTTTCAGAAGAGGTGCTGCCGCGGGTCGGAACAGGTGCGACCAGTCTGCGCCCCACCGAAAGCGACAGATCGCGGGGCGCGGCCTCGGTGGATGCAGAGCGTGCCATGCTGGAGCAGGTTGCCGAAAACCTGCTGGCCATGGGGGGGCAAAGCGCGATCGAAGAGGCCGCGCTGCGCCATGTCGTGACGCGGGTCACCGATGAGGGGCTGGTGGTCGAACTGTTCGATCTGCCAGATGCCTTTCTGTTCGATGCGCAAACCGATCAGCCCACCCCGCTGCTGACCGAACTTGCCCGCATGATCCAACAGGCCTTTGCCCTGGTGCTGAACCCCGTCGCGGTCGAGGGGCATGTTGCGGCCAAGCCAATCGTCGTTGCGAAGAACACCAACTGGGAGCTGTCGGTCAGCCGGGCTGACCGGATGCGCGTAATGCTGCAGCAGCAAGGCATGGTGCCTGCGCGACTGCAGCGTGTTACCGGTCATGCAGACCGTCGGCAGGTCGTGGCGGACCCCATGGATACGCGCAACAACAGGCTCGAGGTAATCCTGCTCATGCAGTCCCCGTAAGCCTGCCTGACCTTCTTGCCCGCCGCAGATTCGTCTCAGGGGGAGGCAATTGTCGAGGATTTTAGGCGTTAGCCTGCTGTTAAACCGATGCCTGTATTGCTGTGGGCAACGTGGTCGGTACAGCAGAAAGGCGTATCCATGACAATCTCATCTTCCCTGAATGCCGGTGTGGCCGGCTTGTCTGTCAACGCTAGCCGTCTGGCGGCCATTTCCGACAATATCGCGAACTCGGCTACCTATGGCTACAAACGGGTCGAAGCCGATTTTCATTCCATGGTGATTTCCTCCGGCACGGGCACCTATTCCGCTGGCGGCGTGCGGGTCACGTCACAACGCCTCATCGATCAGCGCGGATCGCTGGTCTCGACCGCCAATGCGACCGATCTTGCCGTGCGCGGGCGCGGTTTTCTGCCCGTGGCCGCAGCATCCGAGGTGGCGATCGGCAACGGCCAGCAGATGCTGCTGACGACCACGGGGTCCTTCCGCACCGATGAGCAGGGCTTGCTCAGGACAGAATCGAACCTTGTGTTGCTGGGATGGCCGGCCCTTGCGGATGGCAGCATTCCCCCCTTTCCGCGTGACACCAGCGCAGGTCTTCGCCCGGTCCAGATCAACGTGAACCAGTTTTCGGGCGATCCGACGACGCGGATGAACCTCGGTGTGAACCTGCCGGCGACCGAAACTGCCTCATCCGAATCCGGGGCCAGCCGCGAATTGTCGGTCGAGTATTTTGGCAACTTGGGGACTTCGGAAAGCCTGCTGATCGAATATGAGCCGACGATTCCGGCGGCCGGTTCGTCGAACCAATGGACCATGACCATCAGGGATACGGCCTCTCCCGGTACTGTGGTTGGCCAATATACGCTAGATTTCGATGATGGGCGGATCGCCGGCGGCACTCTCAGCGGCGTCACCACCCTTTCGGGCGGTTCCTATGATCCGGGGACCGGATCCCTGATCGTGAACGTGGCCGGCGGCCCGATCGAGGTGAATATCGGCCGGATCGGCGCCTCGGACGGGATCACGCAGCTTTCGGACAGTTTTGCGCCGGTCTCGATTTCCAAGGATGGCTCGCCGGTGGGTAACATGACCTCGGTCGAGGTGGATGCCAATGGTTTCGTCCATGCCTTCTTCGATACCGGCATCACGCGCCGCATCTTCCAGATCCCGCTGGTCGACATGCCCAATCCCAACGGGATGGTGGCCCTGGACGAACAGACCTATCTGCCTTCCACCGAGAGCGGGACCTTCTTTCTGTGGGATGCGGGTGACGGCCCGACGGGTGATGTGGTCGCTTTCGCCCGAGAGGAATCCGCCACCGATGTCGCGGGTGAACTGACCGACATGATCCAGACGCAGCGTGCCTATTCCTCGAACGCCAAGGTCATCCAGACGGTGGACGAAATGCTGCAGGAAACCACCAACATCAAGCGCTGAGCCTGAGGTGATGCGCAGCCGATCACATATCTGGTGGAGAGAACGAACATGAGCATTGCCGGCGCCCTGTCGAACGCCCTCAGCGGTCTGACCGCAGCTTCCCGCTCGGCCGAGGTGGTGGCCTCCAATATCGCCAACGCGGCCACCGAAGGATACGCGACAAGATCGCTTGTCACCTCCTCGCGACAGGGAACGACCGGCGGTGTCAGGATCGACGGGATCGCCCGTGCGTCCGATCCGGCCCTTTTGGCCGACCGGCGCCTTGCCACGGCGGAACAGACGCGCGAGGGGGGCATGGCAACTGCCATGCATCGGGTCGAAGCCCTTTTCGGCACTCCGCTTGACCCGGGTTCCCTGACCGCCCGTGTCACCGCCTTCGAGACCGCATTGATCGAGGCGTCAAGCCGTCCGGATCTGGCGGAAAGGCTGGACCGGGCGGTCAACATGGCCGATGGCCTTGCGGGCAAGTTCCGGGAGATCTCGGCCGGTCTGCAGCAGATCAGAACCGCGGCCGACGGGGATATCGCACGCCAGGTCACGACGCTGAATACCGATCTGGAACGGGTTGCGGAACTCAACAAGCGTATCACGGCATTGGCATCGAAGGATGTCGGCGTGGCCCCTCTTCTGGACGAGCGCCAGGTCGTCATCGACCGGATTTCCCTTGTCGTGCCGGTGATCGAGGTTGCCCGCGATCGCGGGGCGATCGCCCTGTTCACGCCAGGCGGCGCGGTGCTGCTTGACGGTCCGGCCGCCAGGCTCGGATTCGAACCGGCCAATCTTGTCGCGCCGCAGATGACACAGGCAGGTGGGCTTCTGTCCGGGTTGACCGTCAATGGCGTCCGGGTGTCGACAGATCCGCAATTCGGGCCCTTGGCGGGTGGCGGGTTGGACGCGGCCTTTCGCATCCGCGACGATCTGGCCGTCAGGGCGCAGGCCCAGCTCGATGCCATGGCGCGTGATCTGGCCACCCGCTTTGTCGATCCTGCCATCGATACCACCCTCCAGCCGATGGACCCCGGACTTTTCACCGATGCGGGTGCTGCCGTGGATCCCGCGCTGGAAGCTGGCCTTGCTGGCCGGATCAGGCTCAATGCGGTGATCGACCCCCGTCAGGGCGACAACTCCTGGCGTCTGCGCGACGGGTTGGGGGCCGCACTTCCCGGCCCGCCGGGCGAGGCGGGTCTGCTGAACCGTGCGCTGACCGCTCTGCAGGAGTTGCGGAATCCCGGCTCGCCGGTCCTTGATCCTGTTCCGCAGTCCCTTTCCGACATGGCGGCGCGCGTGATCTCGGATGTCGGATCGTCGCGGCAGATGATCGATCAACGCCAAAGCTTCGCAAGTGTCCGGGCCATGGCGCTGCAGGCGGCCGAACGCGAAGCCGGGGTCGATAGCGACGATCAATTGCAACGCCTTTTGCTGATCGAACAGGCCTATGCGGCCAACGCTCGTGTCATCCAGGCGGTTGACGACATGCTGGACAGTTTGCTGAGGGTTTGATCATGAGCATGATATCATTGGGAGATTTGGCGCAATCCTTCATGCTGCGCCACCACAATGCCACGACCCGCCAAGAGATTTCGCGCCTCGCGGAGGAAGTGGCGACAGGGCGCACGGCCGATGTCGCGGCCCGCTTGTCCGGCTCGTTTTCCTATCTTGCGGATATCGAACGCAATCTGGGCAGGCTGCAGGGCTACAGGACCTCCGCATCTGAGGCGGGGACCCTTGCTGCAGGCATGCAGGCTGCACTCGGGCGCGTGCAGGACATCGGATCGGGTCTGTCGACACGATTGATTGAAAGTGACGGCAGCGGGATCGCGCCCGTGACGGCCGCTGTTGCGCGCGAAGCTGTCGACAGCCTGGACAGTATCGTGTCGGCATTGAACACGCAGATTGGTGGGCGCAGCCTTTTCGCGGGCAATGCAACCGCAACCGCGCCACTGGTCTCGGCCGGGGTCTTGCGCGCAGAGATGGTTGCCGCCGCGGCGGGGCAGACAACGGCCGAAGGTGTGCAGGCCGCGCTGGACGCCTGGTTCGACACTGCGTCTGGCGGCTTTCAAAGCCTTGCCTATATGGGGGCGCACAGCGGCCTCGGGCCCTTTCATCTAGGGCCGCACGAAACCGTCGAACTTGACCTGACCGCAGGTTCCCCGGTGATCAGGACAATTCTCAAGCAGGTTGGGCTTGCCACCATCGCGGCGGATCAAAGCCTGCCACTGAGTCCGGATGTGCGTGCCGACCTGATGCGCAGGTCGGCCGAAGGGATGATCGCGGTGCAGGACGATCTGACCGGGCTGCGGGCCGATCTGGGGTTTGCAGAGGCGCGGATCGAAGACAGCAAGGTCCGCCAGGAGGCCGAAGTCTCTTCGCTGGAAATTGCGCGCAACGCATTGCTGGGTGTGGATCCTTTCGATGTGGCCACCCGGCTGACGGATGCCCAGCAGAAGCTTGAAAGCCTCTATGCCGTCACTGCACGCCTGTCGCGTCTGACGCTCTCGGATTTCCTGCGATGATTTCGCCGCTGATCCACGCCATCGCTGCCATCGTCCTGCTGCTGTCTTCGGTCGGCGCGGCGTCGGCCAATTCGGTCCGGATCAAGGACCTCGTGGAATTCGACGGTGTGCGCAACAATGACCTGGTGGGATACGGGCTTGTCGTCGGCCTGAACGGCAGCGGCGATGGCATCCGCAATGCGCCCTTCACCGAAGAAATCATGGCGAACATCCTGGAACGGCTTGGGGTCAACATGGCCGGGGAGCAGTTTCGCCCGCGCAATGTCGCCGCGGTCTTCGTCACGGCCAGCCTGCCACCCTTCGCCCGCGCGGGGGGGCGGATCGACGTGACGGTCTCGGCGATCGGGGATGCGACCAGCCTGCTTGGCGGCACGCTGATCATGACCCCCCTTACGGCGGCCGACGGACAGATCTATGCCGTGGCACAGGGGACGATCATCGCGGGCGGCGCCGCCGCCGAAGGTGATGCGGCCGCCGTCGTACAGGGGGTGCCGACAGCCGGTTCGATCCCGTCCGGCGCGAATGTCGAGCGTGAGATCGATTTCCAGCTGTCAAGTCTTGACACCCTCAGGCTGGCCTTGAGAGAGCCGGATTTCACCACGGCGGGCCGCATCGAAGAGGCGATCAACGACGATTTCGGTCGGGGTGTCGCGGTGATGCTGGACTCGGGCACCGTGCAGCTTGATATCCGGGCGACGCGCATGGCCTCGACGGCCCATGCGCTGGGGCGGATCGAGAATATCGTGGTCGCGCCTGCGGGAAAGGCGCGTGTCGTCGTGGATCAGCGATCCGGAACCATCGTCATGGGCGAGGATGTCAGGATCGCACGGGTCGCCGTATCCCAGGGTAATCTGACCCTGCGGATCCAGGAGGCGCCGCTTGTCGTGCAGCCCAATCCCTTCTCGCCCGGCGAGACGGTCGTGGTGCCGCGGACCGATGTCGCGATCGAGGAAGAGCCGGGGATCGGCCTTGCCGAAATCCCTTCGGGCACCTCGCTGTCAGAGGTTGTGGCAGGGCTGAATGCGCTGGGCGTCTCGCCGCGCGACATGATCGACATCCTCAAAAGCATCAAGGCCGCGGGCGCCTTGCATGCCGAATTCCTGGTGCGCTGATGAAGGATCGTGTCGACGGGCGGCTCAGGCCACGCGATCGGCGGGGGCGCGACCCGCGAAATAGGCATCAAGATTGTCCAGCGCCCGGTATCCCATGGCATCGCGCGTGGCCCGCGTGGCCGACCCTATGTGCGGCAGCATGAAGACGTTCTCATGCCGGGCCAGCGCCGGATTGCCGCCCGGTTCCACCTTGAAGCAATCAAGACCAGCCGCCGCGACATGCCCGCTGTCCAGGGCTGCGATCAGGGCTGCCTCGTCGACAAGGGCGCCACGCGCGGTGTTCACCACGATGGCCCCGGCGGGCAGCATCGCCAGCGTCCTTGCGTTCAGCAGATCGCGGGTTGCAGGCGTTGCGGGGCAATGCAGTGACAGGAACTGCGCCTGGGGCAGAAGGGTATCAAGCGTTTCATGCCAGATCGCGCCCTGTTCCTCTGAAGGATCAAGGCGGGTGCGGTTGTGATAGTGGATCTGCATGTCGAAACCGCGCGCCTTGCGGGCAAAGGCCCGCCCCACGCGGCCCATGCCCACGATCCCCAGTGTGGCGCCAGTGACCTGCGTGCCGACCATGAAGGACGGCGACCAACTGTCCCAGGCACCACTGCGCACGATCCGGTCCCCCGTCACCGCATGGCGTGCCGCGCCCAGCATCAGCAGCATCGCGATCTCGGCCGTGGCATCCGACAGCACATCCGGCGTATTTGTCACCACGATGCCACGCCCGGACAGTGCCGCCAGATCGCAGTGATCGACGCCGACCGAATGATTGGCAACGATCTTGAGGCGCGGATCAAGGCGGGCCACCACATCGGCGCTGAAATGTTCGGAATGGCAGGGGATCATGGCATCGACCTGCGCGCTCATCGCCACGATCTCGTCCGCCGTGCCGGGCGTATCCTCGGCCTTGACGATCACGTCATAGTCGCGCCTTGCGCGCGCCAGCGTCGCGTCGGACAGGCGGCGGGGGATCCACAGAACGGGGCGGGCCATGCCTCAGTCCTTCTTGCGGGCCGAGGTCAGGAAGTCATAGCCGGCCAGCGCCATCGTCAGAACCGTGATGGCCCAGAGATCCAGTTCGCCCAGCCGATAGGCCAGGATGAACAGAAACGCGGCGAATACGGCAAAGGCGAAGAGGGCGAGAAGCTTGTTCATCGAAGTGTCCTTTCGTCAGGCGCTGGCGGCATCAAGCCAGCGTGTGAACCAATGTGCATTGCGCAGAAGCCGGGCATCCTGCCCGCATGGGCCGACCAGCTGCAGACCCATCGGCAGGCCGTTTTCAGCCGTGAAGGCGGGGATCGTGATGGCCGGTGTGCCCAGCATGGTCCACAGCCCGTTGAAGATGGCGTTGCCCGTGAACTCCAGCCCCTTGGGTGCGGGGCCGGTGGCGGCGGGGCAGAGGATGGCGTCGCAACGCTCGAACACCTCATCCACCGCGGCGGTGAACACCGCGCGCCAGTCGAGGGCTGCCAGATAATCGCGGGCCAGGATCTGCGCGCCCTTGTCCATTGCATCGCGGGTGCGTGGCCCCAGCAGGTCCATCCCGTCGCGCCCATAGCGATAGTAGCAGCGCGCTATTTCGGCGAAATTGATCTGTTCGCGCAGTGCTGCGGCCTGGCTGAAGGCAGCCGGCAGTTCGGCCTCGAACACCTGGTCGCCAAGCGCCTCTGTCAGTTCCGCGAAGGCTTCGTGCAATTGCGGATCGGCCTCGGCCCAGCCGGGCGGCTTGATCAGGGCAAACAGCGGTTTCACCGGCGGATCGGTGCGCGCCACATCCAGAAGACGTGGTACGGGGGCGGGGCTGGTGGCGCTGTCCTGCGGATCATGGCCGAACAGGACCTCTGCCAACAGGGCCGCATCAAGGGGAGTGCGGGCAAAGACGCCCACCGTATCCAGGGAAGGGGATTGCATCAGTACGCCGCGCCGCGGGATCGCGCCGAAGCTGGGTTTGAACCCGGTCACCCCGCAGTAGGAGGCGGGGCGGATCACCGATCCACCCGTCTGTGTGCCAATGGCAAGCGGCACCTGCAGGTCGGCCACGGCGGCGGCCGAGCCCGAGGATGAGCCGCCCGGCGTATGGTCGGGGTGATGCGGGTTGCGTGTCTTGCCCGCATGCATGAAGGCCAGTTCCGTCGTGACGGTCTTGCCCAGGATCACGGCGCCAGCCTGTTTCAGCCGTTCGACCACGAAAGCATCCTGCAAGGGCACGCGGCCCGCATCCAGGGGGCAACCGTTTTCGGTGGGCACCTTGGCCGTGTCGATCACGTCCTTCACCCCGACGGGCAGCCCGTGCAGGGCGCCCAGGGGGCGCCCCGCCTTGCGGTGTGTGTCAAGCCGCCGGGCCTGATCCCGGGCGAAATCGGGATCGATCCAGGCCCAGGCTTGAACCGCCTCGTCCCGCTCGGCGATCCGGTCAAGACAGGCCTCGGTCACATCGAGCGCAGATATCGCGCCAGATGCCAGCCTGTCCCGCAGTTCCAGCAGGTCGAGCGAGAGCAGAGCGGTCTTATTTCCCATACATCGCCTCGGGGAGGTAGAAGACGATCTGCGGGAAGGCATACATCATGCCCATCGAGATTATCACGCAGACCAGGAAGGGCATCACCCCCGAGAAGATCTGCGTCAGCTTGATCTCGGGCGGGGCGATCCCCTTGAGATAATAGGCCGACATTGCCATGGGTGGCGTCAGGAAGCTGGTCTGCAGGTTCAACGCGACCAGAATGCCGAAGAACAGCGGGTCGATGTTGAAGAAGGCCAGCAGGGGCAGGAAGATCGGCACGAAGATGATGATGATCTCGGACCATTCCAGCGGCCAGCCCAGCAGGAAGATGATCAGCTGCGCCAGGATCAGGAACTGCCATGGCTCAAGGCTGAGGCTCTGGACGAATTCCGAGATGATATGCTCGCCACCGAGGTACGAGAACACGGCCGAGAAGGTGTAGGACCCCACGAAGAGCCAGCAGACCATCGCCGTGGTGCGCACCGTCAGGTAGACGGACTCGCGCAGCCGCTGCCAGGTCATGGCACGATAGATGAAGGCCAGCATGATGCCGCCCAGCGCGCCGATGGAGGCGGCCTCGGTCGGGGTGGCCAGACCCATCAGGATCGACCCCAGCACGGCCAGGATCAGGAAGGCCAGCGGCAGGAACGACGTCAGGACCATCCCCATCAGCTTGCCGAAGGGCACGTCGGGGATGTCTTCCTTGGTGGGTTTCGGCGCGACAGAGGGCTGCAGGATCGACCGGCCGACGATATAGACAAGGTAGAGACCCACCAGCGTCAGGCCCGGCAGAAGTGCGGCCGCATAAAGCCGCACGATCGACACGTTCGATGCCGCCGCATAGACGATCAGCATGATCGAGGGCGGGATCAGGATGCCCAGCGTGCCGCCCGCGCAGATGATGCCTGAGGCGAAGGAGGGATTGTAGCGCGCCTTGAGCATCGCGGGCAGGGCCAGAAGCCCCATCAGCGTCACCACCGCGCCCACGATCCCCGTGGCCGTCGCGAAAAGTGCGCAGGTCACAAGGGCTGCCACACCCATCGAGCCGGGCACGTTGCGCGAGGCGATGTTCAGCGTGGAAAACAGCCGGTCCACGATATTGGCGCGTTCCACGATATAGCCCATGAACAGGAACAGCGGCACAGCCGTCAGCACCTCGTTCGACATCACCGTGTAGGTCTGGTTCACGAAGAGATCGAAAATCCGGTTGTTGAAGAAGCCTTCGATCCAGAGCGATGTCTGGTCCCACCAGCCGGCATCCTCGGTCAACCGGTTGAACGAGCGCCACATCCGGTCAGCGTCGAAATAGGCGTAGTAGCCGAATGCGATGCCCATGGCCATCAGCGTGAAGGCGATCGGGAAGCCAAGGAAAACAAAGACGATGAACAGCCCCAACATCATCAGGGCGATTTGGGGATCGGTCATGGATGCGCGTCCTTCTCGGCCTCAGCGGCCTTTTGCATCAGGAGGTCTTCTGTCTCGAACACATCCTCGTCGGCGGCGAGCCATTCATTGGTGCGGATGGCCAGGATGCAGCGCATCACCTGGGCCACGCCCTGCACCAGAAGCAGCAGACCAGCGGCAACGAGGACGGTCTTGAACTGGTAGATCGGAACACCGGCGGGGCTGTTCACCGACACTTCGGCATATTGCCAGGAGCGGGATGCATATTTCCAGCCTGCGAAGACGAGGGCCAGAATGCCGGGAAAAAAGAATATGATGTAGAGGACAAGGTCCACCTTGGCCTGCGTCTTGGGCTGCCAGAGACGATAAAGGAAGTCACCCCGCACATGGCCGCCGCGCGACAATGTATAGGCCCCGCCCATCATGAAGAGCGTGCCGTACATGATGAAGGACACGTCCAACGCCCAGGCTGTCGGGTCGTTCAGCACGTAGCGCACGAACACCTCATAGCCGGTGCCGGCTGCCATCAGGATGATCAGCCAGGCAAATGCCTTGCCGAACCAGGCCGACAGATTGTCGGCAAAACGGATGAAGCTGATCACGCTCTCACCTCTTGCATGTGTTATGATTGACCCCGGCGACCGTGCCGCCGGGGTCCTTTTATTTCCGAACGGTCAGGTCTCAGAGTGCGAGCTTGCCCGGGAAATAGTGATCGTAGGCCAGCGCGTAATCCGGCGCGTTCATGATCTCGTAGTAGGTGACCTGCTCCACCCAGGCGCGCTGGCTGTCGAGGCACTTCTTCATGAAGGGATCTTCTTCCAGAACCGGGATCAGCTTGTCCCAGGCTTCGATCTGGGCGGCCAGGATCTCTTTCGAGGTGCGGCGCACGGAGACGCCGGCCTCTTCCTGCAGCCACTTCAGGTCGGCCGAGTAGCGGCGCATCGCCTTGGCGGTGTTCGCGGTCGACACGGCCTCGACACCGTATTTCACGATTGCGCGCAGATCGTCCGGCAGGTCTTCCATGGTCAGCTTGTTGAACAGGAATTCAAAGCTTTCCGACGCTTGGTGGTAGGACGACAGGTAGTAGTTCTTCGCCACGTCATGGGCGCCGAAATCCTTGTCCGACGAGGGGTTGTTGAATTCGAACGCGTCGATCACGCCACGCTCCATCGCGGGGACGATCTCGCCACCCGGAAGCTGTGCCACGGCCATGCCCATCGACTGCAGAAGGTCTGCGGCCAGGCCCACGGTGCGGTACTTGAAGCCCTGCAGGTCGGCGACGGTGTTGACCTCGCCCTTGAACCAGCCGAAAGGCTGCGCGAACATCGGGAAACCCATGTAGCCATCGACTTCGAGGCCCATGATGTCGCGGGTCAGCTCGTCATAAAGCTCCTTGCCGCCGCCTTCATAGAACCACGACAGCATCGTGGTGGCCGAGCCGCCGAACACCGGGCCGGTGCCGAACAGCGATGCGGCCTTGTTCTTGCCGTACCAGTAGACCGGCACCGAATGGGCCGCGTCCAGAACACCATCGTTCACGGCGTCCAGCACCTGGAACGCACCGACGACCGCGCCCGCAGGCAGCAGGTCGATCTTCAGGCGGCCACCCGACATCTGCTCGACACGGTCGGCATAGTCCTGCGCCATTTCCTGCCAGATGTTGCCGGCGCCCCAGGACGTCTGCATCTTCAGCACGATTGGCGCCTGGGCCAGGACGGCCGGGGCGGCAAGCGTGCCTGCCACTGCGCCGCCACCAAGCGCGGTGCGCTTGAGGAATGAACGGCGGTTCATGTTTGTCTTTTGAGTCATGATAATCCTCCCATTTGCGCCAGGGATTGTCTTTGGGCCCCTCATCTCCCTGTCATGGCATGACCTGAGTGGCCGCTAGAAAGCGCATTGGTAATATTAGCTTACCAAATTTCAATGGCAAGCGGCTGTGGACATCGAAGTTCGTGTTTCAAGTGGTTATGCCGGACTATTTCTTCATGGCGGGGATGATGGCGCGCCATGCGTGTTGATCCGGGGTCCATTCCATGACCCCGGACGGTCCGACGCGCGGACCAGGACAGGTCTTTTGCCGAATCGATTCAACCTGCCGTGATGCCCGATGCGGCTTGCGCTTACCCCGTGCGGGCCGGGCGCGTCCGCGGCTTACGGGCAGGGCAGGATCCGGTAGGTGCCATCGCCCACGGCATAGGCGCATTGATCCGTTGCGTTGTTGCGGGCCACCAGGGTGCCCGCCGCAGCGCCTGCCATTACGGCGATGATCTTCCAGTTGGTATTGGCGTCAAAGGCATTGGCCGTCACCAGCCCGGCAGCCGCGCCAGCCAGCCCACCCACGACCATCTGTTCCTCGCGTGTCATCGACTCGCATCCCGCCATTGTCAGGCAGGCCATGGACAGCAGACCCAGAACGTTGCGTTTCATGGTATTTCCCTTTTCACGGTTTCCAGGCGGCCGCCGGTTGGAAAGCATGTGCGCGGGACATGGGAAAACGGGGTCAGTACAAAAAAGGTGCGACCGCGCGATCAGCCTATCGCGGCCCTGTCCGGGACGGCAAGGGCGCAGAATGACGCGGTTTTCGGACCAGCGCCCTAGAGAAAGACCGTGGCCGTTGCCGGCACGAAGGCCACAAGAACCAGCACGGCCAGCATCACCAGGATGAAGGGCAGGGTGGCGGCAAAGATCTGCTCGACCTTCACATCGCTGCGGTCCAGCGTGTTGTGCACCGTGAAGACCGATATGCCGAAGGGTGGTGTCAGCAACCCGATCTCGACCGCGATCACGGTGATGATCCCGAACTGCATCAGGTCGATCCCCAGGCTCTGCGCGATGGGGGCCGCGATCGGCACCATGATCAGAAGGATTGATGTGCTGTCCAGGATCATGCCCATCAGCAGGATGATCACCGCGTAAAGCAGCAGGAACCCCATGGGGGTGAAGCCGCCCGACTGTACGAGGTCAGCAATCGCCGCAGGCAGGCCCGCGATCGACAGCATCCGCGAATAGAAGCTGGCCGCGATCAGCAGCAGCAGGATCGACACGGAAATCGTGCCCGTCTGCTTCATCACCTGCCACAGCTTGGCCCGCGTCAGGCTGCGCCGGGCCAGTGCGATGATCAGCGCGCCGAAAGCGCCCACGCCGCCCGCCTCGGTCGGGGTGAAAAAGCCGCTGTAAAGCCCGCCCAGCACCAGCAGCACCAGGGCCACGATGGGTATCATCTTGGACAGCATCACGCGCAGCGGCATTTTCGGCCCGCCCTCGTCAAGGCGACGGCTGCGGGCGGCCTCGGGGTCGGTAAAGACGAAGCGCGGCACCAGCAGCGCCATCAGCATCAGCATGATCACGAAGCCGAAGGCCATCAGCATGCCGGGCACGATGCCCGCGATGAACATGCCCCCGATGGAGACTTCGGCCAGCACACCGTAGATGATCAGCAGCAGGCTGGGCGGGATCATCATGCCCAGGACCGAACTGCCCGCCACTGTGCCTGCGGCAAAGGCCGGGCGGTAGCCATGGCGCGTCATCTCGGGGACGGCCACTTGCGTGAAGACCGCGGCCGATGCGATGGACACGCCGGTCACGGCGGCAAAGACCGTATTCGCGGCCACGGTCGCCACGCCCAGACCGCAAAGCATCCGCCGCAGCAATTCCTCGGCCACCTCGAAGGTATCGCGCCCCACGTTCGACACGCTGACCAACAAGCCCATCAGCACGAACAGCGGGATGGTCGCGAACAGGTAATCCGCGATCCCGCTATAGGCGGTCAGTTCCAGCATGCGGAAGGCCAGGGTGATATTCTCGCGGATGATCCAGATGCCCAGAAAGGCGACGCCGAACAGCGCATAGGCGATCTGCATGCCCAGCAGGACAAGCCCCACCAGCAGCGCGATGAGCAGGAAACCGATGGCAAGCGTGGTCATGTCTCGGTGCTCTCAGGCTGATCGTTCAGGTTCAGGGCGCGGTAGATGCAGCACAGGCAGGCCAGCGCGGATCCGATGATCGTGATGGCGCGGAACGGAAAGGTGGGGATCGTGAAGACGCCCTGCACCCCGAAGAATTCGGCGGTGGTCCAGCTGTTGGCGGTCTTGCCCCATGACGCCCAGACGATCAGCGCAAAGACGATGGCGCCGACAAGGGCAAAGATCACCTCGAGGCTGCGGCGCGCGCCCGGAAGGCCCGCGCCGATGCGCCGGATCAGGAAATCGGCCCGCGTCAGGCGACCTTGGAGAATGGCGTGGGATACTTGCAGGAAGACGATGGCCACCACCGAACGGGCAGAGATCTCGGACACGCCGGTGATGGGGGCATTCAGGAAATTCCGGCCGATCACATCGGCCACGACCAGCAGCATCAGCCCGCCGATCCCGACCGTGCCGATACTGGACAAAAGCGCTGCCGCAAGCCCCAGTGTCGCGCCGACAGGGGCCTGCGAAAAGCGCGGGCCCGCTGCCTCGTCTGTCCGCTCGGGCGTTGCCATGTCTTGCCTTTCTGTGCCTCGGTCCGGCGATGGATCACCCGCCCGGATCCTGTCCGGACGGGTGGCTTTCATTTCTGGCCTGCGCCTGTCAGAGACCTTCGTCCCAGTTGCGCAAGGGCGTCGCGCCGCGCTCGCGCAGGGCGCTGAAATAGGCCTTGAGCACCGTCTTGCCGGCCTCGCCTGTCTGTTCCAGCCATGGTGCCACGATATTGGGCAGGTTTTCCACCCATGCGGCCTTCTGGTCGGCCGGCAGTTCATGCACTGTCAGACCGGCGGCCTGCATCTCGGTCATGGCGCGGTCGGCCAGTTGCTGCACGTAATCGCCATGCGCCACCGAAGTGGCCTTGGCTGCATCACGGAACGCCGCCTGCACGGGTTCGGGCAGACCTGCGAAGAAGTCCTTGTTGGCCGCGATCCCGCCGAAATACATCGATCCGATGCCCACGCGGGTCAGCTCGGGGGCCACCTCGTAGACGCGCGTTGGCAGGATGCCCGAGGCGAATGACAGCGCGCCTTCGGTCACGCCGGTCTGGATATTTGTGTAATAGGTGGTCAGCGCGCCATCGACGGGCGTTGCCCCCGTGCCCTGCAACCAGTTGGCCGAGGTGCCCGGCGCGTTCAGCTTGCGGTTCTGCAGATCCGCCATGCTGTTGACCGGGAAGTTGGCATAGATGTCATAGCTGTCGGTGATCAGCGAGGACAGGTGCACCATGTTGTTGTCCGACCAGCTGTCGCGCAGTTCGGGCAGGGTCTCGCTCAGCTCGTCGAAGATCTCGATGATCATCTTGTGATCGGGCGTGGCGAAGGGGGTGAAATAGGTCACGTTCTGCAAGGGCATGTTCGCGCCTTCCCAGACGGTGCCGACCATGCCCACATCCACGATCCCGTCCATCACCGCCTCGCGGGTATCGGTGAACTTGTACAGCGTGCCGCCATAGGCTTCGGACCAGTTGATTTTGTAGGCGCCACCTTCCGCCAGAATGCGATCCACCTCGGGCTGGAAGGTGTTCTTCATCGCATAGACCCAGATATTCGCCTCGGGGTGGCTGGATCCGATGTTGACCGTGATGGTCTGCTGCGCCGAAGCCCAGCCACCTGCAAAGACGGCCAGCGCCGTTGCTGCCGTAAGTGTCGAGAATTTCATGTCTTTCCCTCCCGTTTGCGCCCCGCCTCCTCTGCGGTGCGCGGTTGCGTCAGTCTTCGATCTGCCCCATCGCGCGCAGGATGCGTTCCGGGGTAAATGGCATGGCGGTGACCTGCGCGCCCATCGGGCGCAGCGCGTCGTTGATCGCGTTCATCACGGCGGCGGGGGCGCCAGCCGTGCCGGCCTCGCCCGCGCCCTTGGCGCCAAGCGCGCTTTCCATCGTCGGTGTTTCGACGTGGCCCACGATCATGTCCGGCATCTCGGCCGCCATCGGCACAAGATAGTCGGCCATCGACCCGTTCAGCAGCTGGCCATCCGCGTCATAGTGGATTTCCTCGTACAAAGCGCCGCCCAGGCCCTGCACGATGCCGCCGCGGATCTGTTCGTCCACCAGCTGCGGGTTGATGATGCGTCCGCAATCCTCGACGCACCAGTGTTTCAGCAGCTTGACCTCGCCGGTGCCGGTGTCGACCTCAAGGTAGCTGGCCTGCACGCCGTTGGTGAAGGCAAAGGGGTAGTCCGAGGTGATGAAATGGCGCGTCTGCACCAGTTCGCGCGGCAGCCCCTTGGGCAGGGTGTCGCCCCGGAAATAGACGATGCGGCCCAGCTCTTCCAGCGGCATGCGCGCCTCGCCGGTGGCGCTGTCCACCACCTGACCGTCGCGGATATCCAGCGCGTCAGCAGGTGATTGCAGCATTGCGCCCGCCACCTCGAGGATCGAGGCTTTCAGCGCCAGCGCCGATTGCAAGGCCGCCTCGCCGCCGATGCCCGCCCCGCGCGACGCCCATGTGCCGCCGCCATAGGGGGTGACCTGCGTATCGCCGGTAATGACGCGCACGCGGGCAGGGGGCACACCCACGCCTTCGGCCACGATCTGCGCCAGCATCGCCTCGGTGCCCTGGCCCTGTTCGGTCACACCCGACAGCGCCACGATGGACCCGTCCGGGTCCATCCGCACGGTGCAGCCATCCTGCGCCGAAATCCGCGCGCCGCCGATGCCATACATGAAGGGCGAGGGGTTGGTCAGTTCGATGAAACTGGCGATCCCGATGCCGCGATGGATGCCCTTTTCGCGCAACGCCGCCTGTTCGGCGCGCAGGGCGTCGTAATTCATCAGTTCCAGCAGCTTGTTCAGGCTGGCATGATGCGACAGCCCCTCGAACCGCATCTTGGCAGGCGATGTTACCGGATAGGCGTCATCGGCATAAAGATTGCGGCGCCGGATCTCGACCGGATCCATCCCGATGGCGGCTGCGGCCATGTCCACCAGCCCTTCGGTCACCGCCACGGCGATGGGATGGCCCACCGCGCGATACTGGCAGGTCGGCGTCTTGTTCTGGAACACCACCGATGTCTGCGCGCGATAATTGGCAAAATCGTAAGGCCCGCCGCAGAGGTTCACGACCTGATTGCCCTCGATCGCGGATGTGCGCGGATAGACCGAATAGGCCCCGATCGCGGTCCAGTCGTCGATATCGAAGGCCAGTATCTTGCCATCCGCATCCACCGCGAGACGCGCGCCGATCTCGTGGTCGCGGGCGTGAATGTCGGTGGTGAAGCTTTCCAGCCGGTCGGCCACGAACTTGACGGGCCGCGCCATGATCTTGGCAATCGCCGCTGTCGCCACCTCGTCGGGGTAGACATGCACCTTGATCCCGTAGGACCCGCCCACGTCGTCGCAGATCACCCGCACCCGGCCTTCGGGCAGGTCCAGATGCTTGGCAAAGACCGTCTGCATCATGTGCGGGGCCTGCGTGGCGTGCCAGGCGGTCATCTGCCCCTCGGCGGGGTTCCAGTCCACCAGGATCGAGCGCGGCTCCAGCGTCACGCCGGTATGGCGCGCGGTCTTGAAATGCGCCTCGACGACCTTGTGGGCGCGGGCGAAAGCCGCCTCAACGTCGCCTTCCTCGTGCAGGCGGCGGAAGGCCAGGTTGTCGCCCATCTCGGGGTGCAGCACGGGGGTATCCGCGTCCAGCGCGGTCATCATGTCGGTGACCGCGGGCAGGGGGGTATAATCGACCTCGACCAGGGCCGCCGCTTCCTCGGCTGCGGCGCGCGAGGTCGCCACCACCGCCGCCACGGGTTCGCCCACCCAGCAGGTGCGATCCACCGCAACCGCATGTTGCGGCGGTGATTTCAGCCCCTTCAGATGCGCCAGAACGGCCACCCAGGGCGTACAGACCGCAGCGATCTCGGCGCCTGTGAAGATGCGCAAGACACCCTTGACGCCTGACGCCTCGGCCGTGTCGATGGCACCGATCTGCGCATGGGCATGGGGGCTGCGGACAAAGACCACATGCGCCATGCGCGGCAGCACGATGTCATCCACGTATTTGCCGCGTCCCTGCACCAGGCGCGGGGCATTGGGGCGGGGGACGGTCTTGCCGATATAGCTGTTGGGGCGGTCGGGGTTGCCGAAGGAGATGGTCATGCTGCCCCCTTTCCGGCGCGTGCCTGCGCCACGGTTTCCACCGCGTCGATGATCGCCTCGTAGCCCGTGCAGCGGCAGTAATTGCCTGACAGATGTTCGCGGATCGTGGCGCGGTCCGGCACGCCGCCCATATCCAGCAGTTCCTTGATCGAAGCCAGCATGCCGGGCGTGCAATACCCGCATTGCAGGGCATTGCGCGCCACGAAGGCATCCTGCAGGTCGCGGATCACGCCCTGTTCGGTCAGCCCCTCCAGCGTCCAGACCTCGGCGCCGTCGGCTTGGGCGGCCAGCATCAGGCAGCCGCGCACGGCCTGCCCGTCAACCTGGATCGTGCAGGCGCCGCAGACGCCATGCTCGCATCCGGCATGGGCGCCGGTCAGGCCCAGGTCAAGACGCAGGAAATCGACAAGATGGCGGCCTGCGGGCACGCGGGCCTCGACCTGTTCGCCATTCACGGTCAGGGCGATGTCGATACGGTCGCGAAACGCCTCGGTCATGCGGTCTCTCCTGTCAGGTCGTGCAGGGCGCGGGTCAGCAGCACGCCCGCCAGGTGGCGTCGATAGGCGGCGCTGGCCTGGGTGTCGCCGGGCGGGTCGATCTCGGCGCGCAATGCGGCGACAGCACCCGCGACATCGCCCGCATCCAGCCGTTCCATCGCCGCGACGGCCAGAACAGGCCGAGGCCCGACACTGAAGGCCGACAGCCGATAGCCTGCGGCGCGTTTGACAAGGCAAAGCCCTGCAAGTGCGTAATCGCCCGACCGGCGCGCGGTCTCGATCAGCAGATGCTGCTCGCCCGCCTCGGCAAGGGGCAGGGTGATCGCCGTCAGGATCTCGCCCTCGGCAATCGCGGTCTCGAAGATATCGATGAAGAAATCCTCTGCCGCAACCGTGCGCGCCCCTTCCGGGCCTTGCAGATGGATCGTGCCCCCCAGCGCCAGCACGCAGGCGGGGAATTCGGCGGCCGGGTCGGCATGGGCCAGCGATCCGCCGATCGTGCCGCGATTGCGGATGGCAGCATGGGCAATGTGCTGCACCGCTTGCGCCAGCAAGGGCGCGTGCCGTGCCACCAAGGGATCGGCGCCGATATCCGCATGACGCGTCAGCGCCCCGATTCGCAGGCTTTCACCGTCGACCGTCACGCCGCGCAAGGCATCGATCCGCGAGATATCCACCAGCATGTCACCGGTGCTCAGGCGCATGTTCATGGCCGCGATCAGGCTTTGACCGCCTGCCAGCACGCGCCCCATGCCGTCAGCCTTGGCCAACAGGTCCACCGCGTGCGCAACATCCCTTGCCCGGGCATAGCCGCCCGCCAAAGCCTTCATGCGAAATCCTCCCTGCAGGTGCCCGCTCCCCCGGGCTTGTTGATCAGTTGATCAACCCTATTGATCGAATGATCTATAAATCGCATAACTTTGCAAGTGGAATCTTCGCCACCTTTGAGAGTAAGGCTGTTTCATGGATCAAACCTCGTCCGATATCGCCGCCGCAGAGCCGGCAGAACGCCGCCGTCTGCCGCCGGAAGAGCGGCGCCGCCAGATCGTCGAGGGGGCGGTGACCTTTTTTGCCGATGTGGGGCTTGAGGGGAAAACCCGTGACCTGGCCAAGCGTCTGGGGATCACGCAATCGCTGCTGTTCAACTATTTCGTCAACAAGGCCGAAATCATCGAGGCGGTTTACGCGCATGTCTACCTTGACCGCCTGTCGGAGGACTGGCCCCGCCGCCTGACGGATCGGTCCGTGCCGCTGCGCGACCGGCTGCTGACCTTCTATACCGAATACAGCCAGCTGATCTTCGAATATGAATGGATGCGGATATTCATGTTTTCCGGGCTGGCCGGGGCGGAGCTGAACCGCCGTTACCTGCATCACATGGGCACCGTCATCCTGCACCCCCTGCTGGAGGAGATCCGCGCCGCAGCGCCCGCGCCCGTCGATCCGCAGATGGAGGATATCTGGAACCTGCATGGAGGGATCGTCTATATCGGCATCCGCCGCCACATCTACCAGGTACCCACGCCTGACGATCCGTCAGATGCAATTGCCCATGCGGTGGACCGGTTCCTGGGCTCCTTCGGCGTCGTCTGAGCGGATTGGCCGCCTGACAGGCCCACCCCTGAAGGTGGGCCGTTCGGGGCGTAAGGCAAAGCCCGCGCGCGTCAGCGCGGGGCGATCAGGCTGGTGATGCGGCGCACCGCGACACGACGGTTCAGCCGTTCCGCCTCCAGCGTCGGGATCTTGAGGAACCGCTCACCATAGCCCTGCACCACCATGTTTTCGGGGGGCACGTCGAAATATTCGGTCAGCGCCAGCGCCACGCTTTCGGCGCGCCGGTCCGACAGCAAAAGGTTCATCTCCGCACGTCCCACCGCATCCGTATAGCCTTCGACCAGGAAGATCTCGCGCGGGTCGTCGCGGATCATCTGGCGCATCAGCAGGCCGATCTCGCGCAGTTGCTCGGCCTCGCTGGGCTGGATCGCGGCCGAGCCCGAACGGAAGGTGATATCCTCGAGGCTGATCTCGGGGGCCAGTTCGCGGACTTCGACGATCTCGCGCACCTGGCGCAGGCTGAAACTGCGGCCCAGATCGCGCAGTTCCGCGGCACGCAAGGCTGCGCGCAGGGCGTCGCGATCTGTCCGGTCGCCTGCCGTGAACTGCCGCTGCGGTGCCGGCGGCAAGGTCGATGTATTGACCGGCGCCACCTGGGCGATGTCGTCGATCAGCAGTGTCTCACGCCCCAGCGTATCGACAACGGACCGGCGCAGCACCCGGCCCGACGCGTCGCGGATCGTGACCACGCGCGAGCCATCGTCGCGGGTAACGCTTGTGGTGGTCGATCCGTCGTCGAAGCGGCGGGTCTCGACGGTCGATCCCGGCTGGCGGATCAGGGCATCGTCGTCCTTGAGAACCTGAAACCGGCCTGAATTGTCCTCGACGATCACGCGGTCACCCGAGGTGGCCGCAACACGCTGCCCGTTCTGCATGATCGCGCCGACGGCCAGCGCGCCAAGTGCCAGAAGCCCTGCCTTTTCCAGATTCGACAGCCCGTTGCTTTCGGCGCTGCGGTTGACGGGGGCGGTGAATTCCTGATCGCTGCTGCGGGTGTCCTCGGCGGTGACCACTTCGGTGCTGACCTCGGCCGCTGGGGCCGGGGTTTCGCCGTCGGTGGTGGAGGCCACGGCCGCAAGGTCCTGCGCCTCAGTCTGTTCGGCGATGATCTGCGCATCCTTGAGGGCCGAGGCCTCGGCCTCCTGCGCCGCTGTCGCCAGAGCTTCGGCTTGCGCTGCCCTGTCTGCTTCCGCTTGCGC
Organism: Rhodobacteraceae bacterium EhC02; assembly: GCA_001650895.1. Lineage (GTDB taxonomy): Bacteria > Pseudomonadota > Alphaproteobacteria > Rhodobacterales > Rhodobacteraceae > Seohaeicola. The sequence goes on along the minus strand of LXYH01000031.1, from coordinate 16,107 downwards.
GGCTGCTTCGGCTTCGGCCTGCGCTGCCCTGTCTGCTTCCGCTTGCGCGGCTGCTTCGGCTTCGGCCTGTGCAGCCTTGTCGGCCTCCGCTTGCGCGGCTGCTTCGGCTTCGGACTGTGCAGCCCTGTCTGCCTCCGCTTGCGCGGCTGCTTCGGCTTCGGCCTGCGCGGCCCTGTCTGCCTCCGCTTGCGCGGCTGCTTCGGCTTCGGCCTGCGCGGCCTTGTCGGCCTCCGCTTGCGCGGCTGCTTCGGCTTCGGCCTGGGCCAACCGGTCCGCCTCTGCGGCGGCGGCTTCTCGTTCGGCGGCCTCAATGGCGGCACTCAGCAGCCCGATCCGGTCTTCCAGCGTCAGGGCGGCCGTTGCGGGGTCTTCGGCGGGCCGGTCCGCAGCCTCGGCCAGCCCGTTTTGCATCAGCCCGTCAAGCTCTGCGCGCAACATGCCGATATCGCAGCGCTCCAGATCGACCTGACCGGCGACAAAGCAGGTCTCAGCGGTCATTTGTGCAAGATAAATGCGTGAATCACCGCCAGGTGCGGATTTATGTTGTGCGAAATGCGTGTCAAGCGCACGGATCTGCGCCATTGCCGGGTATGGCTGGAGCAGCGATATCGCGAGGATGCTGGCCGTGGTGGACTTCAATGCTCTGCTGGTCATGTGCTTGCCTTTGTGATGGCCCGATCGGGGCATCGGCCAACGCCTGCGCGCGGCCGACCGGTTCCGATGTGATCATAACGCAGGGCAAACGGAAGGCGGGTCGCGTCACAACACTGTGTATGCCGCCGTTCGGTGGCATATCCGGCTGTTTTTTGCCAAAACGCGGTGAAATGGGCTGTTTTCCGCCGGTCCTTGCCCCATTGCGTCGCGGCTCCTGTCACGCGCTGCGGGCGGATGCGGGACCTACTTGATCAGCGGCATCACGGTCTTGAAGGCGGGATGTTCGGCGCTGCCAAGCCATTCGAAGATCACCATCTCGGTCGTGACGATATCGGCCCCATGCGCACGCATCCGGTCCAGCCCGGCCAGGCGGTTTGCGTCGCTGCGCGATCCGGTCGCGTCGGCCACCACGTGCACGCGGCGTCCGGTTGCGCGCAGCGACAGGACTGTTTGCATCACGCAGACATGGGCCTCGCAGCCGCAGACCACCAGGGCCTCATCCCCCGCAAGCCGGGCAGCAATGGCCGGATCCCGCAGGCCGTCAAAGCTCATCTTGGGCAGGGCCTCAGCGGCCGTGACCTCCAGTTCGGGAACCGTCGCGCCCAGCCCTGCGGGGTTCTGTTCCGTCACATGGAGCGGCACGCCAAGCAGCCGCGCCGCGCGGACCAGTCGCACCGTACTGGCGATCCTGGCGTTGGCCGCGTCGATGGCCGGCATCAGGCGGGCCTGGACGTCGATGACCAGCAACGCGGATCGGGCGGGATCGATAAGGGGCATGGCGGACCTGTCTGGTGGATGCCCGCAGTCTGCCCCCGATGGCACGGGGTGAAAACCCCCGATCGCAAGGAACTTGCGGGTGGCATGATCCCGCCGCGATGGATGGCAGGACGGGGGGGCGGGTCACAACCGTGTCAGTGCCGCCTTGCATCTGTCGCGCGCGACCTAGAAGATATGGGCATGAACCAAACGATAACCTCCGCGCATGCGTCCGGTGACCGGGGCGGCCTTGATGGGCTGGATCCGTCGCTGCTGATCGCCTGCCCGACATGCGATGCCTTGCAGCTTGATCGCCCCGTGCCTGCGGGCGCGCGGGCGCGATGCCATCGGTGCGGCACGATCCTGATGGCGCCGCGCGAGGGGGCGATGACGCGCATCGTGATGCTGGCCGCCACGGCGCTGGTGCTGATGGTGGCGGCGGTGTTCTTTCCCTTTCTCGAACTCAGCGCCGGGGGGATGGTGCGCCAGTCCTCGCTGCTGGACGCGGTGCTGGCCTTTTCCTCGGGGTTGTTGCTGCCGCTGACCTTCGCGGTGGCCGCCCTGATCATCGTGCTGCCGGTGCTGCGCCTGGCCAGCATCCTCTATGCGCTGGCGCCGATGGCGCTGGGCTGGCACAGCGCCCGTCATGGCGTGGCCGCCTTCCGCCTGGCCGAGGCGCTGCGCCCCTGGGCCATGGCCGAGATCTTCATCGTCGGCGTGGCGGTGGCGCTGGTCAAGGTGGCAGGGCTGGCACGCCTTGGCATCGGCCCCGCCTTCTGGACCTTTGCGGCGCTGGTCCTGGTGACGGTGCTGAACGACACCTACATGTGCCGCCTGACCGTCTGGAAAACCCTCGAGGAGCGGCGGCGCCCATGACATCCCTGCACAGCAATGACGGCGCGCAGACACTGACCGCGCGGCAGGCCGGGCTTGTGGGATGCCACAGCTGCGGGCGGGTGCATCCCATGGGCACGCCCCGTTGCAGCCGCTGCGGCGCGGCCCTGCACAGCCGCATGCCGGGCAGCCTGCAGAAGGTCTGGGCCTGGCTGTTCGCGGGAATCGTCGTCTACGTGCCGGCCAACATCTACCCGATGCTGCTGACCACCAGTTTCGGCGCGACCACCGAAAACACGATCATGGGTGGTGCCGTGGAACTGATGCATCATGGATCCTACGGCGTGGCGCTGATCGTCTTCGTGGCCAGTGTATTGATCCCCGTGGGCAAGTTCCTGGCCATCGGCTATCTTGCGCTTGTGGTTGATCACGGCAGCCGCCTGGGTGGCCGCCTGAGGCGGGGGCAGGACCTGCACCGGCGGCAGCGCCTGTTCGAGGTGGTCGAATTCATCGGGCGCTGGTCGATGATCGACGTCTTCGTGGTGGCCATTCTGTCCGCGCTGGTGCAACTGGACTTCGCGGCCACGATCAATCCCGGAATCGCGGCTGTCAGTTTTTCTCTCTCGGTGGCCTTCACCATGTTGGCGGCCCTGAGTTTCGACCCCCGGCTGATATGGGACGCAGAACAGGACTTGACGTGATGAGTGACGATAACGCCAACCCGACGCTTTCACCGATGCGGATCGACCCGCCGAAACGGTCGTTCTGGCGCAACCTGTCGCTGGTCTGGCTGGTGCCGATCCTGGCGCTGATCGTGTCGCTGGGCATCGCATGGCAGACCTATGCCGCACGGGGCGTGACGATCGAGATTTCATTCCTGAACGCGTCGGGCGTCCGCCCCGGCGAGACAACGATCCGCTACCGCGACGTGGTGATCGGCGCGGTCGAGGATGTGCGCTTCACCCCCGATCTGGCGCGGGTGCTGGTCACGGCCTCGATCGACCGTGATCTTGCCAATACGCTGCCGGCGGATGCGCAGTTCTGGGTGGTCCAGCCCGAGGTCAGCGCGCGTGGCATTTCAGGCCTGTCGACCGTGCTGTCGGGCGTCTATATCGAAACCTCCTTCACGCCCGGTCCGGACGGCGAGGCCCGCGCCTTTGTCGGCATGGACAGTGCGCCGCTGATCCGCGAAGGCCAGCAGGGCACGCGGATCACCCTGCGCACCCGCGATGCCAACAGGATCTCGGAAGGGGCGCCGATCCTGTTTCACGGGATCGAAGTCGGCCATATCGAAGCGCCGCGCCTGATCCTGTCGGGGGACAGCGTGGTGTTCGATGCCTTCATCATGGCGCCGCATGACCGCCGCCTGACCACGGCCACGCGGTTCTGGGACACATCGGGGTTCACGGTATCGCTGGGAACGGGGGGGCTTTCGCTGGATGTGGGCAACCTTGCGGCGCTGGTGACGGGCGGCATTGCCTTCGACACGATCTTTTCAGGCGGCGCACCTCTCAACCCCGGATATGTCTTCGACCTCTTCCCGGACGAAAGCGCCGCCCGCCAGAGCCTTTTCACCGGGGTCGCCGCCAATGCGGTCGATATGGCAATCGAATTCGACGGGTCGGTCAACGGTCTTGCGGTCGGATCGCCCGTGCGGTTCCGTGGGCTGCGCGTAGGCGAGGTGCGGGCCATCGGCGCGGTGCTGGTCGATGAAGGCCGCGGCCAAGCCGTCCGGCTGCGCACGACCGTTGCGCTGGACCCGCAGGCGCTGGGCCTGCCGGCCGAGGCCGGGGCCGAGCGCACCATCGAATTCCTGCGCAACGCCGTGGCAGATGGCTTGCGCGCGCAACTGGCCACATCGAGCCTGTTCACGGCCGCGCTGGTGATCGAACTGGTCGAATTGCCCGACGCCACCCCCGCCACGATCGAGCAGCGCGAGGACGGCATGATCGTGCTGCCGTCGGTCACATCCGATCTGCCGGATTTCACCGCCACCGCCGAAGGCGTGCTGGAGCGGATCAATGCGCTGCCGGTCGAAGACCTGATGAACCAGGCAATCACGCTCATGGCTTCGATCGAGGCGGTCGTCTCGTCGGAAGGAACGCGGCAGGCCCCGGATGCGGCGCTGGCCCTGATCGAGGATATTCGCGCGCTTGTGGGGGGCGAAGACACCCAGGCCCTGCCGGGCGAGCTGCGCGGCGGCCTTGCCGAGGTGCGCGGGATCGTCGAGGAATTGCGCCTGCGTGGCGCCATTGACCGGCTGGTAACGGTACTGGACAGCGCTGACACGATTGCCGCGAATGCCGCCTCAGCCTCGGCCGATCTGCCCGAACTGGTCGCGGAACTGCGCACCCTGACCGCCCGCGCCAGCGGTGTCGAGATCGAGGAACTGGCCGCCGCCGCCACCCGGCTTCTGAACAGCACGGAGGCGCTGATCGGATCGGACCAGATGCGCGATCTGCCGCCCGCCCTTGCCGGTGCGCTGGCCGAGGTCAGCCAGGTCCTTGCGGCCCTGCGCGAGGGCGAAGCGATCGACAACGTGAACCGCACGCTGGCCTCGACCCGCGCCGCCGCCGAATCCGTGGCGCAGGCGATGGAAAGCCTGCCCGACCTGTCACAGCGGCTGGAACGGCTGGTGGTGCAAGCGGACGGGCTGATCGCGGCCTATGGCGAAAGGTCCGACTTCAACACCGAGGCGCTGCAGGTGATGCGCGAATTCCGCGACACCGCCCGCGCGGTCACGCAGCTGGCCCGCGCCATCGAACGCAACCCGAATTCCCTTCTGATCGGACGTTGACCATGAAAAGCACCTTGCCCCTCGCGATTTCCCTGACCCTCGCGCTGGCCGCCTGCGGCGATACCGCCGCGCGCTATCTGGTGGAACCGGCGCCCGTTGCGGCCCCTGTCGCCCTGCGCCTTGCCAGCATCGAATTGCGCGACGTGGTCCTGCCCGCCTATGCCGAAGGCAGCCAGATCCTGCAGCAGGATGCCGATGGTGCCCTGCGCCCGGTCGAAGGGTCGGAATGGGCCGATAGTTCGGCCCGCGCGGTCACGGCTGCACTGGCGCGCAGCCTTGATCTGCAAACCACGGCCTCGGTCGCGGCCGAACCATGGCCGCTCTCGGAACCGGCGGCAGGCCGTCTTGACGTGCGCATCGACGCGATGGTCGCGCGCGCCGATGCAACCTTCCAGATCGCCGGGCAATATGCCGTGGCCAGCTTTGATGGCCGCGCCCGCGAGGTGCTGGAACGTTTCGACATCCGCGTGCCGCTGACCGCCTCAGGCCCCGCCGCGATCGCCGCGGCACAGGGTCAGGCCATCGACCAGCTGGCCGGGCAGATCGTGGCGCGCCTGCGCCGCTAAGCCCGCAAGGCGTCCGGTCAGCCGGTCAAAAGGGTGATCGTCTCGACCGTGACCGCCTCCACCGCGGCGGCGGAATAGGCCAGCGGCACGTATTCGCCCGCCGCCCAAAGCGGCGCCAGATCGGCCAGGTGCGGGCTGTCCTGCATCCCCGATTGCCCCGGCGCATTGATCCAGACGCTTGCATCCCAATCGCCTAGGTCGATCACCATCCGCACGCTTGCCCCGATGCGGACCCGGTAATCCGACGCCTCGTGATGCGCCAGCATGATCGAGGTATTGCCGCCCCCCTTGGGCCATGGCCCAAGGTCGAAACTCGTGCCCAAAGGCGTCAGCGCATGGTCGAACCAGCCATGATGCAGATCGCCCCAGCGCCATTGCAGCGGATCCGCGCCGAACCGCGCCGTCACATCCGCCAGCGCCGCCGCCAGCGTCTCGCGCAGCAGCGTCTCGCGCGCATCCGGCGCATCCAGCCCGGCACGGGCCGCCAGCCTTGGGTGCCTGCCCTCCAGCAATTCGGTCACCACCGGCACGTTGCCCGGCACCAGGAACCGGCGCAGGCCGGGGTCGGGTGCGACCCGCGACAGAAGCGCCGGGCGCAGATGCGAGGACAGCCAGACCTCGTATAGCAGGGCAGGGGCCGATCCCGCGTCGGATCGCCCATCCCACAGCGCCAGCAGGTCGCGCCCCGGCGCATCCTGCGGCAGAAGTGCGATCAGCCGCGCGGCGAAGGGCGATCCGGTATCGGTCTGCAACGCGGTCGATGTGGCAAGGTCATGGTCGTCCCGCGCCCCCAGTGCGGCGGCAATGCGCGCGGCGCGCTGGTCCTGGAACCATTCATGCCCGATGGCGGGGCCCGCCTGCGCTGCGGCAGGCAGGTTCATCTCGTTGGCGGAATGGACAAAGCCCTGCGCGGGATTGTCCAGCCGGGGCAGGGTGCTGGCGGTCATGAAGCCCTGCCATTCAAAGCGTCCGTCACCGGCGACGGGCACCAGCCCGCGCCAGCCGTTCCGGCGCGGCACGTAGCCCGCGGCCTGCCAGCCGAAATCGCCTGCCACATCGGCATAGACCAGGTTCACGGAAGGTGCGCCCCATGTGTCTACCGCATCCTTGAACCCCTCCCACGTCGTTGCCCGCATGGATTTGAGGCTGGCCATATAGGGCGCGGTGCCCGGTTCGGTGAACACCGTCCGCAGCGCCAGCGCGCGGCCCGGCTCTTCCCAGACAACCGGCCCATGCCGGGTGAAACGCAGGTCGAGCCGCTGATCGGGATGGCCCCTGACCGCGAAAACCTCGGTCACGGTCTGCATCTCTTCCCAGCCATCGGCGTAACGATAGCGGGCGGGCGCGTCGGGGTCGGTGTCATAGACCATGACATCCTCCTGATCGGCGCAGAAGATCGTCAGGCTGAAGGCTGCGTGCCCGTTATGCCCTGCCATGATGCCCGGCGAAGACGGCTCGCCCGCGCCGATGATGTCGATGCCGGGGGCCGTCAGATGCACCATGTAGCGCAGGCTTGGCGCGGCATGCGCCCGGTGCGGATCGCTGGCCATGATCGGGCGGCCCGAGGCAGTGCGCGCGCCTGAGACGACCCAGTTGTTCGACCCTTCCATGCTTGGTGCCTGCACCACGGTCTTGCGCGGATCGACGCGGGACCAGCGCGCGGCCTGATCCAGCCCGGCGGCCAGCCGGTCGGGCGCGAACGTGACGGGCGCTGTCGCCAGTTCGAACACCGCCAGCGCATGGGCCGGCAGGTCATGCCCTGCGTTTACCGCCCATTCCGACGCATCCACAGGCGGGTTCAGCGGGACGCGCAAAAGGTCCGTGTCGGGATCGGCCAGCGCAAGTACCTGCGCGCGCGCCAGCTCGGAAGCCGCGTTGCGCGTGAGGCAATGGGTGCGGATGCGCACCACATCCTCTGCCGCCCAATGGGCAGGCTGCGTGCCAAGCGCCGCGAATTCCGCAGGCAGGGCCATCCGCCCGTCCAGCACCAGGTCGACGCAAGCATTGATCCCGGCGGCAAAGGCGGTGCAGATCGCCTGCGCATCCTCGCCATAGGCGGCCCATTCCGGGGCCATGTCGCCCCGATAGAGGAACAGACGCGCCGCGCGATCCTGCATTAGGTAGCCGGGGCCGAAATCCGCCGCCAGAAGGCCGAGGCCCCGCTTGCGCCACAGGTCGATCTGCCACAACCGGTCGCGCGCGGCGTTGAACCCCTGGGAAAAGAACAGGTCATGCAGCCCCTCGGCCCGGATATGGGCCAGACCCCAGCGGTCGATCTGCAGGGTGGCAGGGGCGGCAAGGCCGGGCAGGTGATATGTGGTCATGGCAGTCTCCGGTCGTCTGGTCAGATCTGGCTGATGGCGCGCGCCGCTTCCAAGGCAAGGGGGGCGACGCAAGTGCTGAAATCCTCGGGTGTCCATTCGGCCAGCGACCCGGCCACGTGGATCGCGGCCACGGGGCGGCCTTGCGGGCCGGTGACGGCCACGCCGATGGCCACCTCTCCCAGCAGGATCTGTTCCACCGCGATGCTGTAGCCGCGCGCGCGGGTCTGCCCGATCTCGGCGATGATGGCGTCGGGGTCGGTCAGGGTGCGCGGCGTGAAGGGCGAACGGTCCGACGCCTCGATGATCTCGCGCGCCTCGGCTTCGGGCAGACGGGCCATGATGGCCCAGCCCCCCGAGGAACAGAAGGTCGGCACGCTATGCCCCACCAGCGTGGCATAGAATGTCTCGCGCTTGCTTTGCATCCGGGCGGCATAGACGACGCGCTGACCGTCGAACAGTGACAGGTCCACACGTTCGCGCACGTTGCGCCGCAACTCCAGCAGCACGGGCGTCGCGCGCTGGATCAGCGGGTTCAGCCGCAAGAAGTCCAGCGTGTGATCCAGCAGGCGGATGCCGGGCAGAAAGCCGCGATCCTCGTCGTCGCGGCTGATGTAGCCAAGGCTGCGCAGGGTGTGGACGATTCGTTGCGCGGCGCTGCGGTCCACGCCGGCGCGGCTTGCGATCTCGGCCAGCGACAGGGGGCGGTCGGCGTGGTGGAACGCGGCCAGAACCTGCATCGCGCGGGCGATCGAATTGGTGAACAAAGGGTCTGCGCGCTGTTCATCGCTTAAATATCGAACACCGGATTCGGCGCGGAGCGTATTTCGTGTCATCTTGTCTGCGACTCCGGTTGACTTGGGGGCAAGCACGGTTCTACGCTCAGACTACGATGCAAGTATATCGCCTGGCAATACACTTACTGTTCCGCGTTTTCGTGCCCGACAAGACAAAGGCCAGCGACATGCTTCGGATCGTAATGGAACGACGGGGGTCCCTGATTAGATGACAAGACGTGTGGCGCTGGCGGGTTTCCTGCACGAAACCAACACATTCGCGCCGAGTCCTGCGGACATGGCCAGCTTCGTGCAGGGCGGTGGATACATGCCCATGGCGCGCGGTGCCGCATTGATGACAGCGGGGCGCGACATCAACCTCGGGATCGGTGGCGCGGTCGCGCATGGCGAGGCGGGGGGATGGGACATGGTGCCGATTCTGTGGTGTGGCGCCATTCCGTCGGCGCATGTAACGCGCGACGCCTTTGACAGCATCACGGCCGAGATCGTCGAAGGCATCCGCGCGGCGGGTCCGCTTGATGGCGTCTTCCTTGATCTGCACGGCGCGATGGTGGCCGAACACGAGGATGACGGTGAAGGCGCGCTGATCGCGCGCGTCCGGGCCGTTGTGGGGCCCGATGTGCCCATCGTCGCAGCACTCGATCTGCATGGAAACATCACCGCGACAATGGTTGACGCCGCTGATGCGCTGGTGGGCTTCCGCACGTATCCGCATGTGGACATGGCCCAAACGGGGGCGCGCGCGGCGGTGCAGCTGGATGCTTTGATGGCGCGGGGCAAACCCTTTGCCAAGGCGTTCCGGCGGATGGATTTCTTGATCCCGATCGCATGGCAGAGCACGCTGATGGAACCGGCTGCCGGCATCTATGCCCGCATGGCCGCGCTTGAGGGCGGCGATGTGGCGACGGTGTCGTTCTTTCCCGGTTTTCCGGCTGCTGATTTCCCCGAATGCGGACCGACTGTCGTCGCCTATGGCGCGACACAGGCTGCGGCTGATGCGGCCGCCGATGCCGTTGCGGCCGATGTGAACCGGGCCGAATCCGCCTTTGCGGGCGCGTCCTTCGATCCCGACGCCGGTGTGGCCGAGGCGATCCGCATCGCGGCCACCGCCACGAAACCTGTCGTGATCGCCGATACGCAGGACAATCCCGGCGCGGGCGGCGACAGCAACACCACCGGCATGCTGCGTGCGCTGGTGCGTGCGAACGCGCCGCGCGCCGCGACCGGCATCATCGTCGATCCCGCCGCCGCCGCCGCCGCCCATGCAGCCGGACAGGGCGCCGAGATCGACATCGCCCTGGGCGGGTTTTCCAACATTCCCGGCGATAGCCCGTTTCAGGCGCGGTTCACGGTCGAAACCCTCTCTGACGGCAAATTCATCGCCTCGGGGCCCTTCTACGGCGGCGCGCCGCTGGATCTGGGCCCTTCGGCCTGCCTGCGAATCGGTGACGTGCGCGTGGTCGTGTCCACCCACAAGGCGCAGATGGCCGATCAGCAGATGTACCGCTTCGTGGGCATAGAGCCGACGGAACAGGCGGTCCTTGTCAACAAGAGCTCGGTTCATTTTCGTGCGGATTTTCAGCCGATTGCCGAAACGATACTCGTTTGCACCGCACCAGGCCCGATGCCGATCAGCCCCGCCAGCCTGCCATGGACACGGCTGGCGCCGGGCATGAAGCTGGAACCGATGGGCGCCTGCTGGCGCCCCGCACCAATTTCCGAACCCAGTCTTGAGGAGAGCTGAGCGACGATTTCACCCCCGTGCACCCGTCACAGAAACCGGGGCACATCACGACCACCCGAAGTGCAACAGAGAGAGAAAAGAATGACAGTTCATAGTTTCCGATCAAAGGGCGCCTCGCGCGCTCGCAGCCTGATGGCAGGGGCGATGATGGCCTCGACCGCGCTGGTTGGCGCAAGCGCCGCATGGGCCGAAACCACGATCACTGCCGTGATGCATTCCGGCCTGCGCGTGCTGGATCCGGTGATCACCACCGCCCATATCACCCGCAACCACGCCTACATGATCTATGACGTGCTGGTGGCCGTTGACGGGACCTTTACGCCGCAGCCGCAGATGGCCGACTGGACCGTGTCCGATGACGGGCTGGTCTATACCTTCACCCTGCGCGACGGTCTGAAGTTCCATGACGGCAGCCCCGTCACCATGGCCGATGCCGAAGCCTCGCTCAAGCGTTGGGCGACCAAGGACTCCGGCGGCCAGATCATCATGGACAAGACCGCCAGCCTGACCGCGACCGATGACAAGACGCTGGTCTGGACCCTGAACGAACCCTTCGCCCCGCTGCTCGATACGCTGGGCAAGCAATCGGCGCTGCCGCCCTTCATCATGCCCGCGCGCATCGCAGCCACCCCGGCTGACACCGCGATCACCGAGCATGTGGGCTCTGGCCCCTTCCGCTTCGTCGAGGCCGAATTCCAGCCCGGCGTCAGCGTCACCTACATCAAGAACGAGGATTACGTTCCCCGGTCCGAGCCTGCCGACAACATGGCCGGCGGCAAGGTCGTGAACGTGGACAAGGTCGTCTGGTCGACCATGCCCGACGCCTCGACGGCGATCAACGCGCTGCTCGGCAACGAGATCGACTATATCGAATCCGTTCAGGTCGACCTGCTGCCGCTGCTGGAAGGCGATCCCGACGTCGTCTATGAAAAGCGCGAACCGCTGGGCTATCAGACCATTGGCCGGATGAACTTCAAGCATCCGCCCTTCGACAACGTCAAGGTTCGTCAGGCAGCCATGAAGGCCCTTGATCAGCAGGCGATCCTTGCCGCGCTAGTGGGTAACCCCGACTACTATTCGATCTGCGGCGCGATCTTCGGTTGCGGCACCCCGCTGGCCGATGCGACCGGTTCGGAAAGCCTGACCTCGGGTGGTGATCTGGAAGCGGCCAAGGCCCTGCTGGCCGAGGCCGGTTACGATGGCACCCCGATCGTGCTGATGGCGCCGACCGACGTGGTGGCGCTGGCGGCTCAGCCGGTCGTGGCATCGCAGGCGCTGCGCAATGCAGGCTTCAACGTCGACATGCAGCCGATGGACTGGCAGACGCTGGTGACGCGCCGTGCCAGCCAGAACGCGCCAGCCGACGGTGGCTGGAACATGTTCTTCACCAACTGGCTGGTGCCGGAAATCTCCAGCCCGCTGGTCTCGCCGATGCTGAACGGCCGTGGCGACTCGGCATGGTTCGGCTGGCCGGATGATGCGGTGGTCGAAGGTCTGAAGGCCGATTTCATCGCGGCCAAGACGCTGGAAGAGCAGCAGGCCGTGGCCAAGAAGATCCAGGCGCACAACATGGAGCAGGTTCTCTATGTGCCGGTCGGTCAGTATGCCCTGCCGCAAGCGCGCCGCGCGACCATCACCGATATGCTGGCCTCGCCGGTGCCGGTGTTCTGGAACGTGAAGAAAGCCGAGTGATCACGGTGTGATCCGTCCCGGCACGCGTCCTGCGCGCGCCGGGATTTCCTGCGCGACAGGGCCGCTTGCCCTGATCCCGCGCGACTGACCTGTCACCTATCCGCCGAAAGGGTTCCCTGCCAATGCTGGGCTATATCCTCCGACGCATCCTGGCGATCATTCCCGTGATGCTGATCGTCGCGATCTTCGTTTTCCTTTTGCTGCGCCTGACCCCGGGCGATCCCGCTGCGATCATCGCCGGCGACATGGCCACGCCCGAGCAGCTGGAACGCATCCGCGAGGCGATGGGCCTGAACAAACCCTTGCTGACGCAGTTCTTCACCTGGATGGGAAGCCTATTGCAGGGCGACCTTGGCACTTCGCTGATCTCGGGCACGCCAGTCACCACGATGATCGGGCAGCGTATCTTTCCGACGATCAACATGGCGCTTCTGACCATCGTGATCGCCGTCGCCATCGCCGTGCCGATGGGCGTGCTGGCGGCATGGCGTCACCGGTCCTGGGTCGATTACGCGGTCATGAGCTTTTCGGTGCTGGGCTTTTCCGTGCCCGTCTTCGTGATCGGCTACCTTTTCATCCTGGTCTTCTCGATCTCGCTGGGCTGGCTGCCGGTGCAGGGCTATGCCTCGCCCTCGGAAAAGGGCATCGCGGAATTTCTTTATCGCGCGATCCTGCCGTCGCTCACGCTGGCCACGATCTACGTTGCCCTGATTGCGCGGATGACGCGCGCCTCGATGCTGGAAGTGCTGGGCGAGGATTACATCCGCACCGCCCGCGCCAAGGGCGTCAAGGAAAGCCGCGTGCTGTTCCGCCATGCGCTGCGCAATGCCGCCGTGCCGATCCTGACCGTGATCGGGACCGGTTTCGCGCTGCTGATCTCGGGCGTTGTGGTCACGGAAAGCGTGTTCAACATACCCGGTATCGGCCGCCTGACCGTCGATGCGATCCTTGCGCGCGACTACCCGGTGATCCAGGCGATGATCCTCATCACCAGCGCCACCTATGTGGTGGTCAACCTGATCATCGACATCTCCTACACCGTCTTTGACCCGAGGATCCGTTACTGATGTCCCATTACGCGCCCCCGTCCTCGGCCCTGCAATCGGTGCTGCGGCTGTTCTCGATCCCGTCGCTGGCCAAGCTGGGCGTCGGCCCGATGATCGCCGCAGCCGTCCTGGCGATGATCGTGATCGTCACGCTGCTGTCGCCCTGGCTGGCCCCGTTCGATCCGCTGGAAATGAACCCGATGAACCGTCTGCAGGGGCCAAGCGATGCCAACCTGCTGGGCACCGACCCTTTCGGCCGTGACATCTATTCGCGCGTCCTGATCGGCGGGCGGGTGTCGCTGCTGATCGGGATCGGCGCGGCGATCGTGTCGGTATTCCTCGGGCTGGTCATCGGGCTTGTGGCCGGTTTCTTCCGGCTGGCCGACACGATCATCATGCGGATCATGGACAGCCTGATGGCGATCCCCTCGATCCTGCTGGCGATTGCGCTGGTTGCGCTGAACGGTCCGTCGATCACCTCGGTGATCATGGCGATCACCATCCCGGAAATCCCGCGCGTCGTGCGGCTTGTCCGTTCGGTGGTGCTGACCGCGCGCGAGGAACCCTATGTCGAGGCGGCGATCGCGCTGGGATCGTCGATGCCCAAGATCCTGTTTCAGCACCTGATGCCCAATACCATGGCGCCGCTGATCGTGCAGGGGACCTATATCCTGGCCTCCGCCATCCTGACCGAGGCGATCCTGTCCTTCCTTGGCGCGGGTGTCTCGACCGAGATCCCGACCTGGGGGAACATCATGGCGGAAGGGCGGCAGTATTTCCGCGTGAAGCCCGAACTGATCCTGTGGCCCGGCCTGATGCTGTCGCTGTGCATCCTGTCGATCAACCTGCTGGGCGATACCGCGCGCGACATGCTGGACCCGCGCCTGAAGAAACGGGGGGAATAAGCCGATGCTGTTCAAATCGCGCAATTTCGACGATGCGAAAACTGTCCTGACGGTCAATGATCTGACCGTCAGCCTGCCCCCCGCCGCCAAGGCGCCGCCGGTGCTGAACCGGATCAGCCTGACGATCCGGCAGGGCGAAACCGTCTGCCTCGTGGGGGAATCGGGCTCGGGCAAATCCGTCACCTCGCTGGCGATCATGGGCCTTCTGCCCAAGGATGCGCTGTTCGTGACGGGTGGCAGGATCACCCTGTCGGACACCGACCTGCTGGAACAGTCGCCTTCGGCCATGCAGGACATACGCGCCCGCCGCGTGGCGATGATCTTTCAGGAGCCCATGACCGCGCTGAACCCGGTGATGCGCGTGGGCGACCAGATCGAAGAGGTGCTGGAAAGCCACACCAGCCTTTCGGCCGAGGAACGCCGCGCGCGCGTCATCGACATCATGGAACAGGTGCATCTGCCCGATGTGGAACGCATCCACCGCAGCTATCCGCACCAGCTGTCCGGTGGTCAGCGCCAGCGGATCATGATCGCCATGGCGCTCGTGCTGGAACCCGAACTGTTGATCGCGGACGAACCCACCACCGCGCTTGACGTGACCACGCAACAGCAGATCCTGTCGCTGATCGCGGAGCTGCAGGAAAAGCATGGAACCGCCGTGCTGTTCATCACCCATGACATGGGCGTCGTGGCCGAAATCGCCGATACCGTCTACGTCATGAAATCGGGCGACCTGGTGGAACATGCCCCGATCGAGACGCTGCTGCGCGCGCCGAAACAGGACTATACCCAGAACCTCTTGCGCGCCGTGCCCAGCCTGATCCCGCGCGCCCCGCGCGCGGCACCGGGGGGTGACCCGGTCCTCAAGGTCGAAAGTCTCGACATGATATACGGGGGCGGCGGATTCTTCGTGAAACGCCCCGGCACCCATGCGGCCAAGGATGTGACCTTCACGGTCGCGCGTGGGCGCACCCTCGGGATCGTTGGGGAATCGGGCAGCGGAAAATCCACCGTGGCGCGCTGCATCATGCGGCTGATCGCGCCCACGGCAGGCGCGATACGTCTGCGCGACACCGACATCGCACATCTGAGCCGCGCGCAGCTGAAACCGCATCGCCAGCATCTGCAAGTGGTGTTCCAGGATCCGTTCCGGTCCCTCAACCCGCGCTGGACAGTGGGGCGCAGCCTGATTGAGGGCCCGGTGAACTATGGCACCGCACCCGCGCAGGCCATGGCCCGCGCCGCCGAGCTGATGGAGATCGTGGGCCTGCCCCGCGACAGTCTTGACCGTTATCCGCACCAGTTTTCCGGCGGTCAGCGCCAGCGTATCGCGATTGCGCGCGCGGTGATGATGCAGCCCGATGTTCTTGTCGCGGACGAGGCCGTGTCGGCCCTCGACGTGTCGGTGCAGGCGCAGGTTCTCGACCTGCTCAACGATCTGCAGGAAAGCCTTGGCATCACCATCGTCTTCATCACCCATGACTTGCGCGTCGCCGCGCAGATCTGTGACGATGTGCTGGTGATGCAGCGCGGCGTCGTGGTCGAACAGGGCCCCGCCGCCGCCGTTCTGGCCAATCCGCAGCATGAATACACGAAATCCCTGATCGAGGCCGCCCCCGGCCGCGCCTGGGATTTCGCGAATTTCCGGGAACTGGGCGCCGCCTGATCCCCACCACCCATAAAGAAAGACCGAGGAGAAAGACATGAACATCCTGCCCGTGATCGAGGCAAGCACCGCCGAGCTGACCGAGATTTTCAAGGACCTGCACGCCCATCCCGAAATCGGGCTGGAAGAGCAGCGCACCAGCGCCATCGTGGCCGAGAAGCTGCGCAGCTATGGCGTCGATGAGGTGCATGCCGGCATCGGCATCACCGGCGTCGTGGGCATCATCTACGGGCGTGGCGGCAAGGATGGGGGCGGCAAGCGGGTGGGCCTTCGGGCCGACATGGATGCGCTGCCGATCCACGAGCAGACGAACCTGCCCTATTCCTCGA